>NZ_SPPC01000001.1 GCF_004570975.1 Barnesiella sp. WM24 | reverse complement strand
ATAATTGGACACTATAAATTTACGAATTTTTCGCGATAATACCAAGAAAATCAGCCACTTAGTTTTATACTAAATGGCTGATTGTTTTATTGTTGGACAGCAGAATTATTATATCGAACTCACGTTATTAAGTAGTGCGCGGCTTCCAATTCAATACCATTATAGCGGGGCTTGTAGTCCGGCTTAGGTGCAACCCCAAAGCCTAATCGAAGTTCCCTATATCGGGGCGCACTAAGCCCGTACAAATTGCAGAAAGACTCAAGGGAAGCGAGCTTTTGAAGTTCAGTAAGCCGCTCCACGGCCATAAAGAAACGCCGGGATATTTCAGCCTTAACAGGGCAAGACGTTCTAACTAAGCGTGGCATATTCCGGCGGCTTTTGCACTTGATATTATAGCGAAGTAGTCCGCTTCGTTGATAGTAATAACGTCCTTCCCGTCTAAGTACGCAGCTTCTAAAGCGTCGAAGACGTGGCGAGGGATAAACGGGTATAGTTCCCGATTGGAATATAAGGTATTTATTGCGATTTCCATATAGCTAAGTTATTTTCTGCGAATTTTGCGTTTAACGGCTTTTAGGCTTCAAATGGTAGGAATTACTACCCCGAAGAAAAAGACGCTAAAAAAGGGCGTTTCTGTGCGTTTTATGCGTATCAGTATAATACGGGTCGAAAATGCCTACTTATCTGAGTTTCTCGCCTTTATATATAATAAGGTGTAGCCAAAATTTTAGAATAACGGAACGATACGACCCATGACTACCCGACAGCGGCAGAGGTGGCATCGTCGGCCCGGCGGACATCCGCTTTTTTAGTAAGTTCCGTAAGGCGTTCGATAGTCCTTTGCTGGCTTTCGATTATTGAGAGAAGCCGCGCCTTTTCATTTTGCGCGTCGTCCAAGAGCTTAAGAAGGATTTCGGAAGGCGCGGCTTCGGGCTTCTTTTCTTCTTCGGGTAATAGCATTTCCCCATCGCCCATCATAAGCCAAAGAGGATTAAGGCGCGGAAATTGTATGGTAATTTGTTGCAGAGTGTCCGGCATTATAGATTTGCGAATACTTTGAATATACGCAGAGCCAACGCCAACGCGCCTACAAAATTCACGTTCGCTAATTCCTTCGGATTTTATAAAGTATTTAAGTCGCTCTTTTACTGTTCCTTCCATAGTTCGGAGGGTTGAAAGTTAATAATCGTTAAAACAATTCACTTTTGTATGGCGAACACTTGCACAGTGTATGGCATTGTATTAACTTTGCACTGTGTTAGTAATTCAGTTGCAAAGTTACGGAAATTACGAACACGAAGCAATAGCAAAAATTACTTAAACAACAGTTATATGGACTTCACGACAAAGCAAATAAACAGCAACTTCCGAATTAAAGTTAGCGGAGTGAACGGCGAGGGCAAACGCCTAAATACCCTTGTAGGAGCATCCGGGCTTCTTAGTCTGATAGGGGAAAAATTGGCGAACAACCTTTTAACCCGCGCCTTCAAGTGTATGCTCGACAAGTGTGTATGCAAACTTCGTCGAGGATTGAAAATTACTTTTTACTACAAATAAACATACAGACGTATGGCAATAAAGACTATAAAAGCAAAAGCCCGTGTAGAAGTCCTAACAGACTTCGGCTATTGGTGCCTTGCAGAGATACGCGGACTTAAGGAAGGCACGGAATTAGAAGGCCGGTTAAACCCGGTAAACAACGCTTTCGACTTCACATATAACGGACAGGACGCTATGCTGTGGATAGGACACAACGGCGTAATTATTACAGACAACAATTAACACCATACACAACTATGAGCATGAACGACAACCGGGGCTGTAGTGTTTGCCCCGCCGGAAGCGAGAATTACGAAATATTCTCTACCCGCCTTCGCGGGAAACGTGTTAAGCGCGTACAGTACGACTACCGAACCCCGGACGGGGAATTATTCGCTACCGTAGCGTCGAGCCTTACCGAGTGCAGACACCGCCGCGACGAGTGGCTAAGTAAGCGAGAAGCAAACACGGGTAAGGGCTAATTTACCCACCTCCGTATCACTATAATACGATACACAGACAAGACCACATATATAAGCCAACGGAGAAGGCATCCCCTTCGTGAAGGCTATAAACCGTTGACTACCGGGAACAGGACGGGCGCGGGACGCTACGGGCGTGAGAAGGGCGAACCTTCCCCCGCGCACTAATTCAAACTTTAAAAAGATAAGATATGACACTAACAGCGACAACAAACACGACCTTCCGGGGCTTCCGAGCAGGCCTCGACCAAGTAAAATCCGGCGACCTTCGCGCTTGCGTCGCCGAACTTTGGAAGGCATTAGGTATCAATAACCGAAATTCCTTCTATTGTTACCGTGACGGGAAGCAAGAGCCGAAGGCAAGCCAAGCCGCCGCAGTTATGGAAGTATTCGCCAAGTACGGAGTTACTGAAAACATTTGGGGGGTATGCGACTAAAGGCAGAACTAAGCCCACGCGAAGGCGAGATAGCCGAACTTTTGGCATGGGGCGCGAGCAAGAAGGAAGTAGCCGACAGACTCTTTATTTCCGCCCGAACCGTGGAGAATACAGCCCGGAACATTTACCAAAAGTTAGGCATACAAAAGGCTACGGAACTTTGCATATGGTGGTTTTGCACTAAGTGCGGGGTTCCCGTCAGTAAGGATCCGCTTAAACGTGCCTTCATTGCTGTAATAATGCTTTTCGCCTTCCTTCCCCGCGAGTTTATGACCTTCAACGACAATTATACGCCACGAACGGCAAGAACAGCCCGGACGAACCGACCGACAAGGAACGGCCGCCGGATAGACGAGGAAACCGATTTTAACGACTTCTTTACCCCAATAGCATGAAAGAAAAAATATTAACAACAATTTTCGGCAAGACCGAACACGGCGAACGGTACACGTTTCGGCAGTGGCTTATTTATGTTTGGTTTGCCGTTTCCCTTTGCTTATTGGGAATGATGGAAGACGCGCCGCTGTGGGCTTACGGCGTGATGTTGGCAAACTTCGCCGCCGCAGCTTATAATCTTAACAAATTACCACTTCCGGCAGACCCGGAAGAAGAACAGGACGACGATGAAGAAGAATAATACCAACACGCGAATAATAGACCTTACCCTCGGCGAATTGTTGGATGCCGTCGAAGACCGGGTTAAGGAAGTCTTAGCCGGGAAGCCCCAGGCCGACGAAAAGAAAAAACGCTACGTCTACGGCCTTAAAGGGTTGGCTAAACTTTTCGGTTGCAGCAAGACAACCGCAAGCCGCATAAAGACCTCCGGCAAGATTGACAGGGCAATAACGCAGATAGGCGCACTGCTTATTATTGACGCGGATTTAGCCTTAGAATTAGCCGGAAAAACAGGAAACAACATAACCCAATAAATAACAGCTATATGAGCAAACAAGTAAGAATTAAAAGCCTAACCCTTATCAACTTCAAGGGTTTGCGAAATGTAACCGTTACCTTCGGGAACGACGTTACGACAATCAGCGGACGCAACGGAACCGGCAAGACCACAATCGCCGACGGCTTCTATTGGCTTTTCTTCGGTAAAGACAGCGAAGGCAATACCGACTCCAAGTTTGGCATCAAGACCAACGACGCTAACGGAAACTTCATACCCGACCTCGAACACCAAGTAGCCGGAGTTTTCGACGTGATAGACACCGAAACAGGAGAAGCCGAAACCGTGGAACTTCGCCGCGTCTATGTCGAGGAATGGAAAACGGAGAAGGGAACGACGGAACGAACCCTTAAAGGACACCATACCGACTACTTCTATAACGGAGTTCCCCTCAAGACAAAGACGGAATACGACGCTAAGGTAGCGGCTATCATTCCCGAAGACCTCTTTAAGGTCATTACCGACCCCTACTACTTCCTTACGCTTCATTGGAAGGCACAACGCGAATACCTTCTTAGAATGGCGGGCACCATTTCCGACACGGATATAGCCGCCAACCGTGCTGAGTTTTCCGAACTTCTACGCCGGGTTACAGGCAAAACGATGGAAGAATACCGTAAGGAAATTTCCGCCCGCCGTGGGAAGGTGGAAACACAGTTAGAGAAGATACCGACCCGCAAGGACGAAGTAACCCGTAACACCCCCATTGCGCCGGACTACGCCGCGCTTGAAACCGAGAAGAAGCAGATACAGGCAGACCTCGCCAACATTGACGCGGCCGCTTCTTCCGCCGCCGAAGCCAACCGCGTAGCCTATGAACAGGCGGCGAAAATACAGGGCGAAATCAATACCAAGAAAGCCGAACAGAACAGAATCGTTTTTGACGCTAAGGAAGCCGCCCGTAAAGCCGCCTACGAAACCAACCGAGTAGCAGACGACGCAACCCGCGACCTGTCACAGGTTCAGCGCGAGGAAACAAGCGAAGCCAACTACTACGCCCGTGAAAAGTCAGTGCTGACGGCTTCCATTGCCACAGCAAAAAGACGTAAAGAAGACGCGGAAAAAGAAGTAGCCGCCCTTCGGGTGCGTTGGGAAGCAGTCAATAACGAGCAGTTCCAAGAAAAGACCTACCAAACCGCCGGCCCTCTTCTTTGCCCTATTTTCGGGCATCAGTGCGCCGACCCCGGAGCAGTACAACGCCATCAGTGCGACGCAATAGCGGCCGCCGAAGCCTTCAAAAAGAACCAAGACACGGAACGCGCTAACTTCTACGCGAACCAAACCGCCCGACTTGACAGGATGGACGAGGAAGGAGCGCAGCTCAACAAGACGATAAAAGAACAGGACGGCGAAATAGCCCGCCTTACTTCCGAAGCCGCCAAACTTGACACCAAGCACAACGAAGCGGTTGCGGACTTTGCGAGCCGGAAGGCGAACTTAGAAAAGGTCATAGCAGACAACCCCCGCGTAAGCACCGACCCGACTATCAACCCGCAGAACCTCCCGGCGTGGGTAGGGCTTCAAAAGGAGATAGACCAACTCGAAGCCCGACGTTCCGCAATAACAGCACCGGCCCCCGGAGCCACTACCGACCACGCTGCCAAGAAAGCGCAGCTTTCCGCCCGCCTTTCGGAGATAGACCAAAAGTTAGGGCTTCGCGCCACAATTGAAGCAAGCGAACGCCGCTTAGTGGAACTTGACAAGGAAGCCGCTACGTTGGCACAGGAGAAGGCATCGCTTCAAATTGAAGAAGACCTTATAGACGACTTCGTAAAAGACCGCATGGCGGAAGTAGAACGCCGGGTAAACGGACTATTCGACGGCGTGGAGTTCCGAATGTACAAGACTTTAGTAAACGGCGATAAAGAGCCGGACTGTGTGGCGTACATTGGCGGGGTGCGATACCAAGACAAGAACCATGCCGGGCAGATAAACGCGGGGCTTGCCGTGATTAACGCCCTTTGCGCCTTCCACGGAGTAAACGCGCCTATTTTCGTCGATAACGCCGAAAGCGTAAACGAGTTCCCGCCCGTAAGTAGCCAACTTATAAGGTTGGTAGTGAGTAACGGAGAATTTCAAACAACCCATAACTAAACAACGCTATATGTGTAAAACGCCCGAACTTCCGGCTACCATTGTAGCCGCACAGGAAAAATTTGAAGTTGCGTTACGCGATGCCGCCGCGATTGACATCGTGAACAACTTCGGCGCGGCCTTCAAGGCGGCACAAGTAATAACCCTTATACGGGAAGCCCTTACCGACGAAGTGATGGCTAAAGTGTTCATGCCGCTGATGAATACAAAGGTAGGCTTCCGCACCGACCGCGACGGGAAGCCCGACAAGAACGGAAAGACGAAGCCGCTTTACGACGTGGCAACCGTCCGCGACGCGATAGTAGATGCCGCAATAATTGGGCTTCTTCCTACCGGGAATCAGTTCAATATAATAAGCGGCACGATGTACCCCACGAAGGAAGGCTATACCGTCCTTCTTAAGAAGATAGGGGCAAAATATATTATCGACATACAGGCAGACCGAAGCCAAAACCCCGGCTTCGCCGAGTTCCCCTGTAAAATTTCCTATTCCTACAACGGGGAGAAAAACAGCCTTACCGTTGTAGCCACCGTCCGCCGCGACCAATACAGCAGCAACGACCAATTGCGCGGCAAGGCAGAACGCCGGGCAAAGAAAGCTCTCTACGAATATCTTACAGGAACGGACTACGGCGACGCGGACGAAACAAGTAGCCGCCCCAACGTGGTAATAGATACCGTCGCCGTGGAAATTTCCGAGAAGGCAAACACCGGGGCCGCTATTGGCTTCGACGATGAAGAAGCGACAATAGTAACCGAAAGCGCACAGGAAGCACCGGCCTACGCACCACAGGCGCAGACCAACGCAGCTCAACCCGCCGCCCCGGTTCAGCCCGTGGAAGTCTATCAGCCCCAAGCCGACCCACAGCCGGCCCCGGCATACAACGCACCAAGAAGACCCGGTTTTTAATGGTACTTAGTGTTTTAGGTTCAAGCAGCAGTGGCAACGCCTACGTTTTGCACAACGCGGGCGAAGCCCTGCTAATTGAAGCCGGGATAAACTTCAAGAAAGTAGTAGCGGCATTGGAAGGCGATATTTCCAAAGTCGTAGGCTGTCTGATAACCCACGAACATGGCGACCACGCCGGACGGATTAACGAGGTATTGAACGCAGTTATTCCAGTCTATGCCACACGCGGAACAATTGAAGCCGCTAAGGTAACAAGCGAGTGGAAGCCCCGCGAGTTGACGCGAACAGAACAGGGCTATAAAGTTCAGACTATTGGACGCTTTAAAGTTATACCCTTCGCCACCAAACACGACTCTGCCGAACCCGTAGGCTTCTACATTTGGCACCCGGAAACGGGCGGGATATTGTTTGCTACTGATACCTACTACTTACCCAATACCTTCAAGGGATTAAACAACGTGCTTATAGAGTGCAACTACGACCCCGAAATATTAGACAGGAACGTAGAGGAAGGCCGCCTAATTCCGACCCTTCGGGAACGAGTAAGGGAAAGCCACCTAAGTATAGACACTTGTTTAGACGCGCTAAAAGCAAACGACTTGAAGGCAGTAAATAACATCGTCCTAATACACCTATCTTCGGGCAACGGCGACCCCGTAGCCTTCAAGGATAGAGTTTACCGGGCGACCGGGAAGCGGGTACACATAGCCCGCCCCGGACTTAGTATTAACTTCAATAAAACGCCCTTCTAAGATGATAAAAGGCTTTAATTCGGAAACCGCGCCATTGACGGAACAGGAAGAAAAGGTACTACTTCCGCTCGTCCTTCAAGGGTTGAGAAAGAAGGTAGGTAAAGCGAACGCAGTAACCAACCGCACCATCGTACAGCGGCTTAATATAGCCGGACACCAAACGAGCGAAGCCCGTATAAGGAAGATTATAAACCACATCCGAATGACGGATTTACTACCGGGGCTAATTGCCACGTCCGGCGGCTACTTCTTAGCAACTTCCGAAGCGGAGTTATTGGACTACGAACAAAGCCTTTTAGGACGTGAGGACGCAATTAAACAGGTTCGGTTAGCGATAGCCCGCCAACGGCGGATCCTTTACAACGACGCGAACCGCCCCGATAAAGATAAACCCGAAATATTTTAATAACCAATTACAATTTTCAAAATGAAGAAAATAGCACTATTCCGAAAGAACGGCGAATCCGCCGAGTTCGTAGACCGCTTCGACAACATAGAAGCGGCAAGCAACGCAGTAAGGGAAATCGTAAGCGAGGACGAAGACGCTACCGTATTCGACTTCTATACCGAAGAACAGGAATATACCGACATCTGCGAGCGTGTGAAGTCCTACGCCGACGCTTGCCATGTGTTAGGCATCAGCGACAACGAAGCCCCCGAAGTGATTGCCGACGGCGGACTAATGCGCCCGGACGAGATAGCCCGACGTAAATTAGAAGTGATAACCGAAGCCCTTAACGAAGGGTGGAAGCCGGATTGGAACAACACCAACGAACCCAAGTATTACCCATGGTTCCACATTGAACCGGGCAAAGGCAAGGACGCAGAGGGGAAACCTGACGGCGCGGCTGCCGGGCTTTCGTTTGCGGATACGTGCAGCGCGGCTTCGGCTACGTATGCGAGCGTCGGCTCTCGGCTTTGCTTCCACGAACGGCGTACCGCCGCCTACGCGGGCGACACGTTCCGCGACCTTTACGCCCAAATCTTAGTAGAAAAATTCTAACCCGACCCAAAGATGACAAAGAAAGAATTAGTGGCGAAAGTCGCCGCAGCTTGCCACGGAACAGAAGCCCACGGCATCACAGCCGGGGCCGTGGAAGACGTGATAACAGCGACCCTCGGAGTAATTAAAGATGTCGTCTATTGTGGCGGCGAAGTAACCTTACGCGGGTTTGGCACTTTCGGACACAAGAACCGAAAAGCCAAGACAGCCCGGAACATCAGCACAGGCGAACCCGTCCACGTTCCGGCCCGCGCCGTCGTCAGTTTCAAACCTTCCGCAGACTTCAACGTAGCACAGGACTAAGATGGAAGCACAAGAGAAGATAGAAACCCGGAAGGACGAAATACGCTACCGCACGGACGACACCCGCCGAATGGTTGGCAAGTTCTTCGCTTCCCCCGTCTTTAAGACGTGGTACGAAGATATGTTAGACAGCGATACCGGGGAAGTTATAAGTATTGAACGTAATAACTTGCTTTTTGAAGCCGGGAAATATATAGACGAGGAAACAGCCCAAAGTATAGCCTTCCACCTTCAATGCGGAGATATTACCGAAGTCGAAGTAAGCAATCAACGCCGAATAGCGCAGCCCGCAAAGCGTTACACCCTTCTGCCCTTCAAGGCTACCGCCCAAATTGGGAATAAGAAGAAAAGTTTTATTCTTCAAGCGCAGAGCGCGACCCTCGCTATTGAAGTTGTTACGGACTACATAGAACTAAACTTTACTTCCCGTTTCGTGGTGGATAGCGTCAAGGCGATGCCCGGCGTAATAATTCTTAATGACCGCTTCCGCCGCGCCGTAGAGGAAGTGGAAGGCGGCAACGAAGCCGGAGAGGAAACCCCGGACGGAGAGGAAGCCCGCGACGATACCAAATATTACCGAATTGGAGCGGACATAATAGCCAAGAGCATGGACGGCGAAGACGACACGCCCCCGATGTCCTACGATTTCATTGTTAAGACCCGCGACATCGACACCGCGAAGGCGGTAATAACCGCGTGGCTTAATACCCAGCTCAAGAAGGAAGCCGAGAAGGAAGGACGCGAAGTTAAAACCTTTGAAGTTTCGCTTACATCGGCTTCGCCCTTCAACTTGAACGCGATTATTCCATACGCCTTCTGCGTCGCATATAAAGAAGACGAGAAGATAACAATAACGACCGACTAACAACCGGGGCGCGTTTGCCGACCCAGTGAACGCGCCCCATTAACCCAAACGCTATGAGCCAAGACAGCATAGTAATTTTTCGTTCATACATAGACGCAATGGCGGAACTTCCGGCGGAACTTTACAAAGAAGTTTCGCGGGTTCTATACGCTTACGCTTTTGACGGAATAGAGCCGGACGACAGCGCAAGCCCGACAGCCCGCGCCCTGTTCATAGCGTTAAAGTCGCAGATAGATTTTAACGTAGCACGATACGAAAGAGCCGTTAAGAACGGAAGTAAGGGCGGCGCACCTAAAGGCACCCGGAACAACCCCAACGGAAGGCGCGGAAAAAGAACTAACCAAGAACTAACCGAAACTAACCAAGAACTAACCAACCCCGAAAAATTAGTTTTTTCCGAGGTTGACGGGGGTATAGAAACGGTTGAAGCGGTTGAAGTCGTAACTTCCGAAGAAGTGGAAAAACAGCCTAAAACGGCGAAAAAGGGCAAAAAAAGGTTAGATATAACTAACCAAGAACTAACCCAAAACAAACCGACAACTAACCAAGAAGGCGAAAAAGAACTAACTGAGCCAAAAGAACTAACCTTAATCAGTAATCAGTTATCAATAAATAATAATTATGTTGTAGTAGATAATGCGCGCGAGGTTAGTTTTTTGGAAAAGTTCTTTGCACCCGAAAACCAATATTCGTTAGACGTGCTTTGTATGCAGAACAGCACCGACCTCGCAACAATAAAGCAGTACGCCCAAGAGATAATAGCCGAGTGGCAACTGCGCGAAGTCAGCCACCCCAATTACAAAGAAGCCGCCCAACACTTGATAAACCACCTTCGCCGGAAATTTGAAGCAGACCGCCGCCGGGCAAGAGAAGAAGCCGCCGCACCCAAGAGCAGAAAGGAAGCCCGCGAAGCCTTAGTAAAGGGGGCCGCCGCACGTCTGGCTGGTGCAATAGAGAACGACAGGACAGGGCGAACCATTGCCACCGCAAATGATACCGAACCCTTCTAAATTTACAAATCAGCAATATGGAACTTTTACCTTCAAATCGCCGCCCGGATAATTCCGGGGCATTGATACCAACCGACCCCCGCGCCGTCGCTATACGTCAGCAATACGGCGAGCTTCCCGACTTTTGCAATAAGTTCGGGCTGACAGCACAAAGACACTGCGCCAAGAACGTAGAAAAAGCCATACGGAACGGCGTACCTGTTTTTGCGTCGATTGTCAGAACTTACGGAGAAGACGGAGTAGCCGGGCTTATTGGAATACACATTACGGACGCAATACTACGAATGGGCGAAGACAGGGAAGTAGATGAATACGACGTGGATTTTATAGCCCACGCCATTTGTGAAAGTGAACGCTTCCGGCTGTTGTCAATGGCTTCTATACTTCGCTTCTTCCACCTTTTGAAGTGTGGCGAGTTCGACATCTACGGAAAGGTAACACCTCGCAAGATTTTAGAAGCCTTCCGAAAGTACGCCATAGACCAACAGGCAAAGGAAAACCGAATAGCCTACGAAATTGAGAAGGAGAAGAAAGCCCAGGCCGACGAAGAAGCCCGGCGTAACGCAATTTCGTGGGAAGATTGGGCGACAAGTCAAGGCATAGACCCCAAAATAGGGCTTCACGGGTGGATGGCGCAGAAGTTCAAGGAAGCTCGCGAAGCAAGAATCCCAAAGAAGACAATAGCCGAACAATTTGTAGAATGGACAACCCGACTAATACAAATACTTTCGTTCATTGACGACTATATGAAAAGTAAGAATAAAGAATAAAACGCCGTCACAGCCACGGAAACGCCCCAAATTTCGCGCTCCGCCCCTTTGGTGGATAGTTGGAGATAAAAACGCCTACAAAGCAAAATAAACAACCATTTTCACAATGCAGAAGAAAATTTATATATCAGGCCAAATCAGTGGCTTAACCCCGGAGCAATACGCCCCCTTATTCTTAGCCGCCGAAAAGCGGCTCAAGGAACAGGGCTACGACGTAGTAAACCCGCTTAACAACGGCGTAGCCCCCGGCGAACCGTGGCAAGAACACATGAAGGCGGATATTCGTCTATTGCTTGAGTGCGACGAAATTTATATGCTTCCTAATTGGGAAGTTAGTACCGGGGCAAACTTAGAAAGAAGTATAGCCCAAAATTTAGGATTAGAAATCCGCTACGAGCGTCAGCCCAAGCACCGGGATATTAAACGCGCTATACTTGTGGCTATGGCAGTACCCTTCAAATACATCGTCGAGGACAGCCGGGGCCGTTGGTTCGTATTTGCCCGTATGATTTACGCCCACCATTGCAAAAAGCGCGGAGTAACAACCGAGGAAATATCGCAAGAAACGAAGCACGACACTTCTACGATACACTACTACCTGCGGAACTACGAAAAGGAATACAAGTTTAACCGCGAGTTTCGCGCCGCCGCCGAAAAAGTGGCTACGCTATTGAGTAAAAAGTTAACTACGCCTTCGGACGTATCACTATAAGACGAAACAGCTATATGGAAAGTAAATATTTACATATTCCCGGCTTTGAGCGTTACCGCATACACCGGGAAACAAGAGAAGTTCAAAGTATTGCTTTGGGTGGACGTTGGAAGCCTATAAAAGCACACCGTAACGGGCTGGTAAGAATAATAAGCAACGACCGAACACAGGAGTACGCAGGCCGTCCGATAAGAATACTTTACGCCGCTTTGCGCGGCATTAACCCGGCCAAGATAAGCCGCGACCTCGTTGTAATAGAGCATAACGGCGAATTACAATTATTAGACCGCCGCGCACTTGCAGAACGCATCCAAGCGACGCGGAAAGCCGGAAGGAGCAAGACAGTAGCTACCGCCGAGTATAAAGCGGCAATAGATTTTTGCGCCTGTGTGCTTCGGGCATACCAAACCGACGACTATACCGAAGTCGTAACGAGAATTTGGCAGGAGAAGCCCCAAATAGACAAATTCATGCGCACCCGGAATATTAGCCATACGGAAGAAGGCATTAACGAAATTTGGATGGAAGCCTTTGATATTACCCTTAGCCACATACGGAATAACGGCGCGTTCATTGCCAACCTTCCCGCCTATTTGCGTAGAATAGTTTCAACCATACACGCAAAACGGATAAAGGTTAACAAGATATTGCGCAGCTACGACAACCCCGAAACCAAATTAGCCCGAATTATTTGACAATGGACACAACAAAAGGTATAACCGTATTAAGTCTATTCGACGGAATGAGTTGCGGACAAATTGCGCTAAGGGAAGTCGGAATCAAGGTAAACAAATACTTTGCTTCCGAGATTGACAAACACGCCATAAAGCAGACACAGCACAATTTTCCCGAAACGGTGCAGCTCGGAAGCGTTACAGGAGTACACGCCGCCGACCTTCCAACCATTGACCTGCTAATAGGCGGTTCGCCCTGTCAAGGGTTCAGTTTCGCCGGGAAACAATTAAATTTCAAAGACCCCCGGAGCGTCCTATTTTTTGAATACGTCCGTATTCTTCGGGAGATACAGGAGTATAACCCCGGCGTTCTATTCCTTCTTGAAAACGTCCGTATGCGCCGGGAGTGCGAACAGGTCATAACCGAGCAATTAGGGTTAGACCCCGTCGTAATAAATTCCGCCTTAGTTTCGGCACAAAACCGCGTCCGGCTATATTGGACTAACATACGGACACGGGAAGAAGCAAACCTTTTCGACACGAAGGTATTTACCGACATTCCGCAACCCGAAGACCGGGGGATATACATCCGGGATATTTTGGAAGAAGACGTACCGAAGTCCTACCATTACAGCGAAGAACGGAAACGTAAACTTTTGGGGCATAGGAAGCACCAAAAGGAGCAAGGCAATAACTTCGGCTTCAACCCGCGAACCCCGGAAGAAAAAGCCAACACTTTACGAGTAAGCGGGCGAGGACTTGACTCCGGGGTAATACTTCCCGGTCCCCGTTGCGTGGCAGTCCGTGGAAGGTTCAACCCGGAAACAGGACGGAACGAGCAGACGGCAGAACTACGCGAAGACGGTAAAACGAACTGCCTTACAAGCGTGGAAAAAGACAACTTACTACTTGAATCGGTTTGTTTGACTACCCGCCGGACGGAATACGGCAAGGCTATACGCCGCCAATACGAAGCCGGGGAAATACAGGAGAGCCGCCACAACATGACCGAATTAGTACCCCGGACGGACGGCAAATCGAATACCCTTACGACGGTTCAAAAAGATAACCTTATACTTCAACTTCCCCACGGCTATAACGCCGGGGCCGTATTCCGCGAGAAAGCCCCGACCGTAACATCAAGTCGTTACGAAGCCAACAACTTAGTATTAACCCGCGAAGTTGTGCAGATTAACCCCGGAACGGAAAGCAACGGGCGACAGCCCTACCAACAAAACCGGGTTTATTCAGTCGACGGCATAAGCCCCGCCCTTTGTTCAGCCCACGCCGGGCAAGCCCCCGCCATTCTTACAGCCGACGAGGTTCTACGATGCTTTACGCCTACCGAGTGCGCCCGCCTACAAACTATTCCCGATTGGTACGAATGGAAGTGTAGCAAAACCCAAATATACCAGATGCTCGGCAACGGGTGGACGGTAGAAGTAATTAAACATATTTTCCAATTTATAAACACCGAAAAATTATGAAGATTAAAGACAAATTCGCGGCGTTGCTTCGCCGTTGGGCTTATGCCCTACACCCCGAAACGCCCGCGACCCTTCCGCCGGGCTACCAAGTGGCTAAAATTGTCCGTTCCGACGCATACGCGCCAACCGACGGCACAATGCCACCGCCCGGAGTTGTCAGCCTAATAAGGGGGCAGCTTATAGCCGAAGTCGCGGAGCAAGTAATCAAAGGCGACTACATAAGAACCCGCGCCGACATTGCACCCGTACCGGGCGGCTTGATTGAATACGAAGCAAGCCTTTACGTCGGCTTCATTCCCAAGAAAACCAAATAACCATAACCCCAAACAAAAACAGCAAACTATGTTAAAAGTAGATTTTGTCGGATACATTGGATCCGACGCGGAAATTAAAGAGTTCAACGGGAAGCGTTACATCGCCTTCAACGTGGCGACTTCGGAGCGTTTCAAGGACGCACAGGGCAACACCGTAGCCCGGACGACGTGGGTAAGTTGTCTTAAGCCCGGCGACGGCGCGGTAGTTCAGTACCTCAAGAAGGGAACACAGGTATTCTGCCGGGGAAACCTTACCGCCAAACCCTACACGGGAAGGAACGGCGTAGAAGCCGGCCTAAATTGCACCGTTACCGAGTTAGAACTGCTCGGAAGCAAGCCGGACGCACAGCAGAACCAACAGCAGACACAGCCCGGCGCAGCTTACGGAACGGGAAGCACCTACGGAACAGCCCCCGGCGGCTACGACCCCTTCGCCAACCCTAACGACGACCCATTTAGACGCTAATGGCTACTTTTGAGCATTACCCACAAAGAACCGTTACGCTTCTTCCGGGCGACGAGATAAGGGCGACTTATAGGCAATGCCCCAACGCCCCGGTAAGGATAGCCCCGGCGACTCTAAAGCGTCTATATGGGTGGAAGGAAGGGATGCAGTATAAAGGGCGCGTCCGCCACAAAAGGAAGGGCGAAGACATTACCGACAATTCGTTTGTAGTGGACTTCTACGACCTTAAGACGGGGAAGCACCAATGCACCCACATCGCCTATAACGTAGAACTTAAGATAGCGAAAGGCGAACTTTACGACACGACCTACATACCCAACCCCAGCCCCTCGTTATTTCCCGATAGTTAGAACCAATAAAAACAGAAAAAATGAAACCTATAAATTTCCCCGAACAAAACGCCGTATTCGGCGAGAATCAACGCCCGTTATACGAACCGCTTCCGGCATATAGAAGCCCGGACGGGCAAGTAATATGCTGTTTTGAACTTACCGAAGAAGAAAAACAGCGAGTAGCAGAAACCGGCCAAATTTGGCTAAGTCTATTAACCTTCAACCGACCGCTACAACCCGTTTACTTGACAACGGAGAAAAGCGACATATTCAAGAACCCGGAATAACTATGGCTACCGTATTAAGGAATTGCGATAATTGCGGCCGTCTATACGAAGCCGATACCCGGAACTTAGCGCGAGGTTGGGGAAAGTGCTGCAGTAAGTCCTGCGCGGCTACCCTTCGGGAGAAGTCGGCCGGGACCAAACAGGGGAAGCCCGCCCGTCGTCTTACCTACGACGAATTGGTAGCGAGAGCCAACGCCACCGAGAAGAAGGCGAAGCCCCGGCACATAGAAAGCCACCTACAACGGAATTGCTTTACCTGGTTCCGGCTTCAATACCCACGCCTTCGGCTATTGCTTTTCGCCGTACCTAACGGCGGGTTCCGCAATAAGAAGGAAGCCGGGATAATGAAAGCGGAAGGAGTTACGGCGGGCGTGGCGGACGTTATTCTACTTATTCCTTCCGGCGGCTTCGCTTCGCTTTGCGTAGAGTTCAAGACCGAGGACGGAAGGCAGAGGGCAACGCAGAAGGAATGGCAGACCGCCGCCGAAGGAGCGGGTAACAAATACGTCATAGTCCGCAGCTTCGACGAGTTCAAGGAACAAATAGAAACATACCTAACCCCCGACAAAAATAATGGATAAGGAAGAATACAAAAAGCGGAAGGCGGAAATGGAGGCCCGCCACGAACAAGAGAAAAAAGACCTCGCAATAGCATACGCGAAGGCGAACAACCCCTATAAGGTTGGCGACATACTTACCGACGGCAGGGGTAGAACAATCCAAGTAGACCGTATTTGTTATTCGCGTGGTACAACGTGGGGCGGCTATTCGGAATTTCCCTTTTGCGTCTATGAAGGCGCGGTACTTAAAAAAGACCTAACCCCGCGAAAAGCAAGCCCGTTTAGGGATAGCATAAGCCAACCCCATGTAAAAGAAAAACTGACACCCAAAGAAAGCTAACCGCCCGACTTGAAGTTTTAGCGAAGTGTTTTAGGCTTTGTCGTATCACTATAATACGATAAAGCCTTTAACTTTGCACATAGAAACCAACACGCCAATGACACCGAAACAAGTAATAGAAAAAGTCGTGGCCTTCGTTGAAGGGCTACCGTTCGACAAGAAGCTGCACTACGCCGCCGGGCTTCTTATTGCCGGAGTTCTCACCAACTTCCTACCCGTCCTTATTGCCGTCGCTATTGCCGTGGCAGTAGGCATCGGTAAGGAAGTCTACGACCGGGTAACGAAGAAGGGAACGCCGGAATTTGCGGACTTCCTATGGACGACCGCCGGGGCTTTAACGTGGCTTCTTCTTTACTACGCCGTTTCGGGCATTGTTTGGGCGTGGATAAGTTAGGCTTCTACGAAATTCCATATAGCTGAGCAACGGCGACAGCCGAAGCGGGAAAGGGCGCGGCGACCAAACCGCGCCTTTTCTTCCATTAAGACACAGGACGAGATGAGCAGACAAAAGAAGACAATACCCAAGAAGACCCAGGCCGACGACAACGGCTTAGACTTTAACGTAGGCGATATCGGGATAGAAACGCCCGACTTCGATACGGCGTTATTCGACATATTGGAAGACGAAGTAGGCGAAGAAACACGCTATATAAAGCCGAAGGTTTACGCTACCTCGGCGTATTTCGTTATGTACGATAACGCCGTAAAGTTGGCGCGGGATATTGTAATAACAGAAGGAAGCCGCTACGACGTGGTAGTAAACGGTTCGTTCATATTCGGCGACTTCTTAGAAGCCTTCATAGTGAGAAATAACGCCAAGTGTAAGAAGTTGACAATTTCCACGCTGTCGCTCAACCAAAACAACGTAGACAGTCTGCACAACCTTATAACCCACGGCTATATAGACGAACTTAACCTTATAGTAAGCGCGTACTTCTACAATATGGAGATACGGGCTTTAATTCCCTACATATACCGACAATTAGACATCGACAACCGCCTACAATTAGCAGTAGCGAACGTCCACACGAAAACTGCTCAGTTTGAAACATTAGGCGGGAAGAAGATAATAGCCCACGGTTCGGCGAACCTTCGCAGTTCCGGCAGTATAGAGCAATTCACAATAGAGGAAAACCCGGAACTTTACGACTTCTACGACGAAATGTTTAGCCGGATATTGGAACGCTACGCCACCATACGGAAAGCGGTATGGGGTAAAAGCCTATGGGCGGACTTAATAAAAAAGAAATTCAACGACTAATCCCTACGACTATGGCAGAAGACAACGGAAGCACAGGAAGCGGCGGCAACGGTTCCACTATACAGAGTTCGACGGCGGCAAGTATGCGCGGCCCGTCTATGGCTTATTGGGCGGATCCATTCGGCGGAGGCCCGACAGGCCCGGCACCATTCTAACCTTAACACCCCGACACAATGGCAAAGAAAAAGACAACACAGGAAGCGACAGCCGCCAAGCCCCTCGCGGGATTGGTGCAAAGCGTCGTAGTCCGTCTTAGCGACATAGAACCCAACAAAGGGCAAATTCCCGGCGTTCCGAAGAACCCGCGCCAAATGAAGGACGACGTTAAGTTTAGGAAGTTGAAAGCGTCGATACAGGACGACCCGGAAATGTTGGCACTTCGGGAAGTGCTTATTTACCAACACAACGGGTTGAACGTCATTATAGGCGGAAATATGCGTTACCGCGCCCTTAAAGAATTGGGCTATACGGAAACAATAGCCAAGATTATACCGCCGGAAACACCGCCGGAGAAGTTGCGGGCGATAGTGATAAAAGATAACGTAGCCTTCGGCGATTGGGATATGGACGACTTAGCCAACGAATGGGATATAGAAGACTTAGACCATTGGGGCGTAGACCTTCCCGACATTGATACGGGCAAAGCGGAAGAAGACGCGGAAGAAGACGACTTTAACGTAGCTGAGAACCTACCGAAGAAGCCGAAAGCCCGATACGGCGACGTTTACCGATTGGGAAACCACCGCCTTATCTGTGGCGACAGCACAAGCCCCGAAGTGTTGGATATTCTTATAGGCGAAGGGAAGGTAGACTTACTTCTGACCGACCCGCCCTATAACGTGGACTATTCGAGCAAGAACGAAGCCCTAAACGCCGCAGACAAAGGAAACAGAGTACAGAAAGACATCGCCAACGACAAGATGGAGGACGGCGCGTTTTTGGACTTCCTTACGGCAGCTTTTGAAAACGCAAACCGCTTTCTCAAGAAGGGCGGCGCGTTCTACATTTGGCACGCTGGAACGGAAGGGCTTAACTTCAAATTAGCAGTAAAATCCGTGGGTTGGGATTTGAAACAAATTCTTATATGGGTTAAGAACAACATGGTATTAGGCCGACAGGACTACCAATGGAAGCACGAACCCTGCCTATACGGGTGGAAGCCCGGCGCGTCGCACTTCTTCGTAAACCGCCGCGACCTTCTTACCGTGTTGGAAGACCCCGGCCCGGACATAGACGCTATGACGAAGGACGAACTTAAAGCCCTTCTTCGTTCGCTATTGGGCGAAGCGACACCTACGACAGTCATACACGAAGACAAGCCGCTACGTTCAGCCGACCACCCCACGATGAAGCCTATTAAACTTATGGGCAGGGCGATTAAGAACAGCACACGCCCCGGCGAAGTCGTCTTAGACCTATTCGGCGGAAGCGGAAGCACCCTTATGGCGGCCGAACAGTTAGCCCGCTCCTGTTATACCGTGGAATTAGACCCCGCCTACATAGACGTGATTATAAAGCGTTGGGAGGAATACACGGGCGACAAGGCGGAATTATTAGGAAACTTCGCGCCGGACGAAGACGCGCCGGAACGAGAATAAAGGAACAGAGAGAAAAACAACCATTATCAGAGAAAAGCGATGGCCAACGAACAAAACCTTATACCCTTCAAGCCGGGGCAGAGCGGAAACCCGAAAGGGCGACCGAAAAGCCGCGTACCCGAACAGCTTGTAAAGATATTCGGGAGCAAGGCCCGCGCAAAGAAGTTTTACAGCCTTTCCTCCGTCGAAATTGACGAATGGGAAGCCGCTATATTGTCGTTCAGCGCGAACGACCTTAAATTATTAGCGAAGTGGGAAGACGCGCCCGCGTACCCAAAAGGGCTTGCTATTGCCGTCCTTTCGGATATGAAAAACGGGAAGACCACGACGTTAGACAAGCTGCGCGAACGTCAGTACGGGAAGCCCACACAGCGAATGGAATTAACCGGGAAGGACGGCGGCGACTTGATACCCGCTCGGACGCTTACGAAAGAAGAAGCGGCCGACTTATTCAAAAGCCTAAACGAGAAATATTAAATGAGTTTCTGCCGCGACATAGACGTTATAAAAACGTGGGTTCTACAAGGAACCCTAAACTTTACGCGCTTCTTTTTCAAAGAAAAGTATAAGCGTAAGTTTGTCGTAGGCGTACACCATGAGCGAATAGCCGAAGCGTTAGACAAGGTTCTAAAAGGCGAGATAACCCGGCTAATAATAAACATTGCCCCGCGCTACGGTAAGACGGAGTTAGCCGTTAAGTCCTTCATCGCGGAAGGCTTCGCCATAAACCCGAAGGCGAAGTTTATACACCTCAGTTATTCGGACGACTTAGCCCGCGACAATTCGCGGGGAGTACAGGAAATTCTACGCGAACCTTCGTTTAAGCGTCTATTCCCGGAAGCCGCGCCTACAAGTGTCAATACCCGTAAATGGTTCACGAAGGCGGGCGGCGGACTTTACGCCGTTTCGTCAGCCGGACAGGTAACAGGCTTCGGCGCGGGTTTGGTGGATAAGGACGAGGAAGAAGAATTAGGCGACGAAGTAGCGGCTATTACGTCCGAAGCCGGAGAGTTCGGCGGCGCGATAGTCATCGACGACCCGATAAAGCCGGACGACGCACGAAGCGAATTAGTCCGCGAGAAGGTAAACCAAAAGTTTGAAACTACCATACGAAACCGCGTTAACAGCCGAAAAACGCCGATAATTATAATTATGCAGCGTTTGGACGAAGACGACCTATGCGGCTACCTTCAAAAGTTAGAGCCGGGCGAATGGACGGTTTTAAGCCTTCCCGTTATTGAGGTGGACGACCGAGGGAACGAACAGTCCTTATGGCCGTTTAAGCACACCTTAGCCGAACTTCACGAATTAGAGGACAAAGCCCCGTGGGTATTTGAAACGCAGTATATGCAGAACCCGCGCCCCCTTACCGGGCTTATGTACGAAAGGGAGTTTAAGACCTACGAAGTATTACCCATTACCAAGCAACGGAAAATTAAAGCCTACGTCGATACTGCCGACACGGGCGACGACTTCCTATGTTGCATTGTCTATGTGGAAACGGAAATAGGCAACTTCATTTTAGACGTGTATTACACCCAGGCCGCTATGGAAACGACCGAGCCGGAAACGGCGCGTATTCTTACGAAGTGGGAGGTAGAAGAAGCGATTATAGAGAGCAACAACGGCGGCCGTGGCTTCGCCCGTAAGGTTGAGGAAAACTGCCGGACGTTGGGAAACAGGAAGACGGTAATACGCTGGTTCCACCAAAGCGAAAATAAGGATGTCCGTATCTTCAACCATTCCGGCGAAGTGCAGAACCTAACGCACTTTCCGAAGGATTGGGCGCACCTATTCCCCAAGTTCTACCAAGCAATAACCAAGTATAAGAAGCAAGGAAGGAACGCCCACGACGACGCGCCGGACGCTTTAACCGGAACCGTGGAGAAGCGACCCGACGGGAAGACCAATATAACGAAATTGAAAAGAATGTTTAACTAACAATAACAACGACTATGCCCCCAATAGACGAACTTCTAAAGACAGGCGACCACGCCGCCGCCATTAACGAACTGAGGAACGGACGACTTACGACCCTTCCCAATTCGGAGCAGTACAACGCGCAGTATGACCCAAAGCTGCACGACATTAACGACCCCCGGAAACGCCCGGACAAAATCGTAGTAACCGACAAGAATAGCGAGGAATACGGCGAAGTAAAGAACATCAACGTAAACGCCGAGATGACGACCGAAAGCGGGTTTAGAATAGAACCCGTAGCCCGCATCGCATTAGCCCTTCAAAAGTTGATAGTAAAACGCGCCGTCGCCTTTACTTTCGGCAACCCGGTAGCCTACGACGCGACCCCGGAAGGCTCCGACGAAAAGGCCATACTTGCCGCCCTTAAGCGAGTATTCCACGACGTTAAGGAAAAGACCCTTAACCGCCGCGTAGCCCGTAGCCTTTTCAGTAGTACCGAAGTGGCGGAATATTGGTACCCGGTGGAAACCGACGAGGAACACACCCTTTATGGCTTTCCAACTAAAATGAAGTTCCGCGTAGCCCTGTTTAGCCCTATGTTCGGGGATAAACTTTACCCATACTTCGACGATACCCGCGACCTTGTAGCCTTCTCCCGTGAGTTTGTGAAGAAGGCGGACGACCTTACTACACGGACGTACTTTGAAACCTACACGAAGGACGCGCACTACTTATGGACGGCGGAAGGCCCGACAGGAACGGAAGCCAAGAACTGGGAGTTAGTCGAGGGCTACCCCAAAGAATTGGAAATAGGTAAAATTCCCGTCGTTTACGGGTGCCAACCCGCCGTAGAGTGGGAAGACGTACAAAGCCTTATAGACCGATTGGAAAAGTTACTTTCCAACTTCGCCGATACCAACGACTACCACGCTTCGCCGAAAATCTTTGTAGAAGGCAAAATATTAGGCTTCGCAAGGAAGGGAGAAGCCGGGGCCATAATAGAAGGCGAAGAAGGCGCGAAGGCTACCTACTTATCATGGAACCAAGCCCCCGAAAGCGTGAAGTTGGAAATAGACACGCTTCTCCGGCTCATATACGCCATTACCCAAACGCCCGACATTTCCTTTGAGAGCGTCAAGGGCATAGGCGCAATTAGCGGCGTAGCCCTTCAACTTCTATTTATGGACGCACACCTAAAAGTACAGGACAAAATGGAAGTATTCGACGACTACCTAACCCGACGCGCCAACATATTGTTAGCCTATCTCGGAGCGGCTAACATCAAGAACAAGGACGCGGCCCGCCGTCTTATCGTTTCGCCCCGGATAACGCCCTACATTATTGAGGACGAACAGGCGAAAATAAATATGCTTCAAGCCGCCAACGGACAAAAGCCCGTTGCAAGTCAAAAAGCCACCGTCCGCCGTTTGGGTTGGGCGGAAGACCCGGACGCTGAAATAGCCGAGATACAGGAAGAAGAAGCCCGCGCAAACACCTATTACGAGGGCGAACCGACCGTTTAACCCTATTTTGCCGAATGTCGTATCAATATAATACGATTAGGGCGCGTCTAAGCGCGTTAAACCGCTCCAACTAAGGAAACTATAACCTAACGCGCTTCTCGCGCTTAGACGCGAAATTTAACAAAAATAACTTTATGCCCGATTATACCGAAAACCGCCTTATAGTCCGACTTCGGGGCTTCGACGCGGCACACTACGCCCGGACGACGCGCTACGCCCGTCAAGTGGAACGACTGTATAACACCGCTTGCGACGAGATAGCCGCCGCAGCCGGACGAATAACCATACCCGAAGATGGCGTTTTCAGTTTCGACGACTTCCCCGCTACCCGGAAACAGGCGCAAGGGATATTAACCCGGTTGGCTAAGAAGGTGGAAGCAGTGATAGAAACAGGAACGCGGACGGAGTGGCAAGCGGCCTGCGACAAAAGCGACACGTTCCTAAGTTCTATTCTGCGCACTTCCCGACTAACCCCGGAAGAAGCGAAGCAATACCAAGCCCGAAACTTAGAAGCCTTACAAGCCTTCCAACAGCGTAAGGCCGGCGGGTTGGGTTTAAGTCAGCGCGTATGGAAGTACACGGAAGAATTTAAGACGGCGTTAGAATTGGGTATAGATGTCGCCGTAGGAGAAGGACGGAGCGCACAGCAGCTCTCCCGCGACCTACGGCAGTACCTAAAAGCCCCGGACAAACTATTTAGGCGCGTCCGGGATAAGGGCGGAAACCTTCGGCTAAGTAAGGCGGCCGCCATGTACCACCCCGGACGCGGCGTTTACAGGAGTTCCGCCAAGAACGCCGAGCGTTTGGCGCGTACCGAGGTAAATATGGCATACCGTGAAGCCGAATACTTACGATGGCAACAATTAGACTTCGTTGTAGGCTTCCGGGTAATGTTGAGTAACAACCACACGACAACCGACAGTAAAGGGAAGAAAGTACCGCTTACCGATATTTGCGATGAGTTGGCGGGCGACTACCCTAAAACGTTCAAGTTCCTCGGTTGGCACCCGCAATGCCGTTGTTTAGTCGTTCCCATTATGTCTGACTACGACGAATATAATAAAGACCGGGCTAACCGCTTGAAGGCAATAGTTAGGGGGCAGACCTATAAAAGCCTTCCTTCCCGTCGTACCGTCCGCGACGTACCCGCCGCCTTCCGTTCCCATATAGAAGCGATAGCCGACCGCGCTAAGGGTTGGAAGTCGATGCCGTACTACATACGCGACAACTTCAATAAGGGCATTATTTCCGGGGGGCTTCTTCCACAGATACCACAACGGGCGCAAATGCCCGGCACAACGGCGAAGCCGCCCGAACCATGTACAGCCTACGACAGCGAGATAGCCAATTATAAGACGTGGGCTTATACTTATGGCTTAGATGTGTCGGCATTGGATCCATTACGCACGGCGGGCGATAAAGCCGGACTTCACGCCGAATTAAAACGACTTCAAACGGAACGCTTCAACCGACAGGCGGAATGGATATCCGCCCGTAACGAGGTGGAAGACTTCGCATCCCAGGCCGTAGGCTTCCCGGATATTGTGAAGGAGATAGAAGACGCGCTTAACGCCAACGAGATAAAGACGACCAATTACTACGGCGACTGCATAAGCCGCCTTAAAACCTTCTTTGCGTCGCTTCCGGGCAAGTTGTCAGCCGCCAAAGCGAAGAAAGGAACGTATTCCAAGAATATGCCTACCGAGTTAGAGAACGGAAGGGCTTATTTGGATAAGGTCAGCCACGAATTTAGTAAGGACTTCTTCGACCTTCTTAAAGAAAAGCCGAAGTTAGAATTACGCCACAAGAATAAGGGAAGTTATTGCACGAATAATGGCAAGTTAGTAGTAATAGACGGCGACAGCCGCGCCGCCGCGTCGGATTGGTACCGAATACGGGTAATTTACCATGAGTTCGGCCACGCCATAGCAGACCAAAGGAAATTATTATTTTCAAAGGAAGTTACCGATGTACGCGACAGGCAAATAACCCGCCTACGCAAACGAGAAAAGGCGACCTATTACACTACCGAGAAAGTATGGAATCACAAAAAAGGAAAATACGAACTTCAAAAGGTTAGGCACGAGGTTAATCAAATGAAAATAGTTACCCTTTCCGCTAAGATAAATAATATTTATAGACGGATAAAAGACAAGAAAAGCGACGACCCGATATTTAAGCGTTTCGGGATAACGAAGGGCGACGCGATAGAGCAATTTTGCGCCCTTATGGATACGTTGCGCAGCTTAGTTAACCGCGACGACGTGGGCTGGGGGCATAAAGTTAGTTATTTCAAGAACCACGGAATGAAGGAACACGAATATTTAGCCCACACCTTCGAGAACGCATTTATAGGAAACCGCGTATTCCAGTTGTTAATGCCAACAGAATACGCGGAAATGATAGCGTTAGCGAAGTCGTTTAAGAAGCCTTAGCCGACGGGAATAACGTATAAGCCACCGTCCATTATTGAGCCTACGAACTTCGCGCCCGTAGGCTCTTTTTCGTCATTGCCGGGATAGACAGGAAGAAGGCGGGCTTTACCTTCCAAGCAACGCCGGAGAATAGCCCCGTTTTTTTCAGCGTCCGGCTCGGCATATTGCAGAAGGCGCACTACGTCGATGTCTTCCGCCGGAGCGTCCGAGTTAAGGAAGCCTTCGACAAGGGCGTTATTAGGAACGATAGTAACGGGCTGTTTGCCCTTCGTGGTGGGGATATTGGGAACTTTCATAATTCGGCAATTAACGGATAGTAGGAGGATATGGCGAAACGGGCAGAAGAAGAAGGCTTAACCGGCCCACAATAATACGGGGCAGTAGACCCGATGAGAAGGCACGGTAGAACGTCCGGCTTGCCGTTCAGTTCGTCGGAAGGAAGCGGCGCACCTTCCACGGGCGGGAATAGCTCAGTAACAACCCGGTCAAGCTCCCGTAGTGCTTCGCGCCGGGCGCGTCCGTGTGAACGCTTTACTTCCCACAATGCAAGAGAAACGCGCCCTTCTTTAGTCTGAGCGGTACGCGCTACCAAGTCGTCAAGAAGTGGCTCAACGGAACGGCTTACTTCGGCGACTGCTTCCCGGAGTTCGGGAGGAAAGGGGGGAATTATACGGTTAGACATTTTGGGTATATTTTGCTTCAACTTCGACTCCTTTAATACGGCAGTCCACCACGTCGCCGGAAGTGGCTAAGGCGGGCTGTACGGCGACGGCGACCTTTATAACTACGTCCGTGGCATACATTCCGGCGAAGTTCTTAACGGCCTCCGTTATGCCGTGTTCAAATTCCGCCTTCTTCATAAAGAACGTTTCGGCGGGTGTTAAGTTCTTTTCATTCATAGGGGCAAATGGTTATTTATTCGCCACAAAGATAGCACAATAACACGGCGCGACCAAATCCGCCACCACAGGAAAGCGGTAACGGCATACCCACAAAGGCACAGCCGTAACCGTATAACGTGGAACAGGCGGAACTAATTGTTACCAACCGAAAAAGTCAATAGCAAAAACTACTCAAACGTATTACTTTGTTACGTCGCCATTCTTCCGGGCTTCGTCAAGTATTCGCGTCGCACGTTCAAGCCCGCCCAACTTGATACGGGTAACAGCGACGCGCCCGTAGATGTCGGCTAATTCCTTCGCCCGCGCTTCGGCTTCGCGTTGGGCCTTCTTCCGCATACGCCGGGGCTTCGTCAGCAGAGCGACCACGACAAACAGAAAGAATCCGGCAAGAAGGACGGCGGCAAGAATAAGCGCAGCTTCCATTTTAAGGCTGTGTTACGTCGTGAAAGAAAACGTAGAAGGTTTTTAAGTCGTCCGAATAGTGCGACATAACGCTAACCTTATTCCCGTACCAATTAAAGCCGTTGTCGTCCTTCGCCCATTCCCCAAAGTCCGACATAAGAGCTTTTACTATATCCAATTCTTCGCCCTTCCCGATAAGGAAATAGGCTAAGATATTTTTAATTTTGTAATTGGCAACGTCAACGTATATGGCTAACGGAGAATGCCCGCCAATCCTATAACATTCCTTCTCCTTTTCGGTTACTTCACAACGGAAGCCTCCCTTTTCCGCTTTTTCTTCCAATAGGTGCAACTTCCGAAGATTTTTAGTAATTGAATCGCCTAACACGACTTCGCCGTAGAACGGACGAGAATCAAGATAGGCAAGCGTTCCGCGTTCCTGTGCATAGGACAGCACAGGGAGCAAAAGGCAGAGCCAAAAAAGTAACTTCTTCATAAAATTAGTAACTTTGTAGCCACCGCCCGAAGTAGCCGGGTTAAACGCACAAAAGAAGCGCGGACTATATAGGTTTGAGTATTTGCGGCATCGCCAAACGCCTTACGAAAACAAACCGTATAGCCGCGCTTCATCGGTATATCGTGGTAGGGATATACGACGCTACGCGCTTAGGTTCATTCTTCGTAATTTGTTAATTTGGCGATTTTCAAATACTAAGAACCTATCGCTTCTTCGATAATAGCCGGATTTCTCCCCGGACTACGCTACAAAGTTACGCCAAATATTTCACAAAACGCACATAAAACACTTACAAAGTGTATGGCAAGCGACACGACCGTAGGAAGTTTCGGCGAAGTGTTTGCCGTTCTATATTTGAACCCGTATTAAGGTAATACGCTAAATTTGCACTTGATAAAGTAACCCTACAAATTTTTATGGACGAATTAACATTAGCAATTTTTACACTACTGCAAACGAAATTTGCGGGCGTGAGAAAAGACGGTTTGCAACAGTTGGCCGCCGTTATCGGCGTACAGGTAGCAAACGAAGAAGAAGCAAACGAAGTCGTAGGTAAACTTACCGCCGACAAAGTAAGCAAGTTCGTAACCGAATGGCGAAAGACAGCCGACGCGGAGATAGCCAAAGCCAACAAGACCCACGAAGACGGCCTTAGACGTAAGTACGACTTCAAGGAGAAGGAACAGCCCGGCGAACCCCAACCCGGCGAGGAAACGCCGCCCACGGGTGGAGCATTGACAGCCGAACAAATCCGCGCCATCATACGCGAGGAAAACAAGGTAATTCGCGACGAGTACGCGAGCTTACGCGCCGAAAAGACCGTAGCCACCCGTAGGGAACAATTTGTAGCAAAGTTGGAAGCCGCCAAGATTGAAGGCAAGGAGCGCGAACTGATGCTACGCAGCTTCGACCGCATTGCTCCCACCTTCAAGGACGACGAAGACTTTAACGGGTACCTTAACGGAGTGCAGGGCGACCTCGATGCCATTGCACAGGAGCGAAGCGACAAAGGATTGCTTAACCACGAAAAGCCCCTCTTTGGAGCCGTGAACAAAGAGGGTATTAGCGCGGGCGTAGCAGACTACATCGCTTCGCAGAGTGAAACAAATCCGGCCCTTACAGGGAAGGAAATTTAACAACCCCTAAAACGACACTACAATGGGATTTATGCGATACCAACGCAAACAGGACGAGCGAGTAGCCCACGCCTGTATTAACAATTTGGCGGATATTCCTAACGGTGTAACCGTAGTCGTTGCAGACCTTATCCCCGGCGTTCCCCTTCGTGAAGGTGCTGTTATTGCGCCGGACGAAGCGGGCTTTTACCACCTTCTCAAGACCGCCGCAGTTGTGGAAGCCGCAACCACGACCGCGACCGAATACAAGGTAGAGAAAGGTCATCACTTCAAGGTAGGCGACTTCGTGATGTTCAAGACCGGGGCCAAGTCTTACGCTATTACAGCCATTGACACCACATCCCCAATCTTCGACAAAATAACCGTAGGAACAACCCTCGGCGCGGCTATTCCCGTCGGCGGAACGCTTATGCTTGCAAAGGGCGAAAGCGCGACCGTTTCCGCCTTCAAGTACCCGCCTTTTGCCGCTTGCGGCGACAGTTACCCTGTAGAAGCCCTTACCAACACCCCGGTAGCGGCTATAACCTTCGGGCAGTTCCGCGCCGCCCTCTGTCCGCCCCTTAGCGACGAGATTAAGGCCGCGCTTCCTACCCTTAAATTCATTTAAACTAACCCCCACAGCAGAAAGTTATGATACCTACTTTAATGCAAGGGCTTAACGAGAAGGACATGGCGGGCGTAGTCAAGACCTACAACCTTCATCCGTTCTACTACCCAACCCTTTTCCCGTTGAAGGAAAACTACTCCTTAACGTGGAAAGCGTTGGAAACCCGTGTAGGCTTGAAAATAGCCGCCGACCTCGTAGCCCGTGGCGCACGAATTGACAAAAAGACCCGCGAGGCAATAGCCCGTATTCAGGGCGATATCCCCAAAATTGCCATTAAGCGCACCAAGAACGAAGACGAGCTGGACGAATACGACCTTATGATAGCCCGTACTTCGCAGAACCCCGACCTTCGCGCACTTGTGGACGCATGGGCGGAAGATACTAAGTTTTGTTGGGATGGCGTAGCCGCCCGTTTGGAATGGATAGCGTTGCAGTCCATTTCCCTCGGTAAGATTACGCTTACCAACGAAAACAATACTTCCGTACTTACCGAATACGACGTAGACTACCTTATCCCCGAAGAACAAAAGGTAGGCTTCCAAACCGGATCCGCTTCGTGGGCTAATTCTGCGGCCGCCCGTCCTATTACAAAAGACTTCAAGGCGGTATGTAAAAAGGCGAAGAAGAAGGGCGTAACCCTTAAATACGCCTTCATGAATACGGAAACCTTCGCCGAATTTACAGAAACGGCAGAAGTACAGAAAATTTGTGCTTCTTTCGCCGCCAACGCCCTCGGCGTTCAGCAGACACCGAGCCTCGAACAGGTAAACAACGCCCTTCGCGGACTTTCCTACCTTTACGGACTTCAAATCATCGTTATCGACCAAGACATTACAATAGAACTTAGCGACGGAAGCCGCCCGTTCAGCGGCAACCCCTTCGTTACGAATGTCGTAATGTTCAGCGCGTCTAAGGTTCTGGGGCATACCTATTGGAAACGCCCGGCAGACCTTAACGTAAAGGGTTCGGTAGCCCTTAAGACCCTTAACGGCCACACCCTTATTAAGAAGTTCGCTAACGAAGAACCGTTAGAGGAAGTCACGATGGGCATTGCAAACGCCTTCCCCGCGTGGGAAACTTCTAACGACTCGTGGCTTATGTCCACCGACGCGAACACGTGGAACCATTAACCTAACAGCCGGGAAGCCCCGGAAACCCCGAAGGCTTCCCGGTTTAACACCTTCCAATTATGACGTACAAAGAATGGCTTTCGCGCACCGTTTCCCGGTTCGGCATTGACAACGCCGACGCGGAATTGATACTTATCAACCAAGCCGGGATAATTCCCGACCCCGAAGCCGAAGTAGAAGTAAGGACGGCAAAAACCGCCCTTTGCAAAGAGTTCGGCTCGGTCATACCGTTGGCAAACGTCAGCGAAGGCGGCTATTCGGTAACGTGGAATTGGGAAGCTATTAAGTTTTGGTATAATCAGACTTGCGGCGAATTGGGGATAACACCCGCAAACGCGCCGAAGGTCAAGAACCGAAGCCGGATATGGTAGCAATAAAAGAGATTATAAACAGCCAATACCCGCACTTCCTTTATACGCACAACAGCGACGGGGAAGCGAAACAAGACGCTAACGGTAGTTGGACGACAACCGGGGCCGCGTGGAAACTTCACGCTTCATGCCGAGAGGAAACAAACGGCAAGGGAACGCAGATACAGGCGGCTAATGGTAGGTTTATAACCTTCGCTTCCCTTATCCAACTTCCGGCGGGAACGGAACGGGTAGGCTTAGGCCAGGAAGTGGCAGTAGCCGACCGAATGCTAACCCCGTCAGAGCTGACCGACGAAGCGTTACGAAGCGCGGAAGCGGAAGGAGTAGTTAGGATTATTGGCGAATGCTTAAAATTCGATAAAGGGCGACTTCATTGTAGGCTATGGGTATAACGTCAAACTTCAAAGGCAACATAGACGAAACGTTTAGGGCGTTTCTTGCCGAAGTGGAAAGGCAGATTATAGAGAGCCTTTGCCGCGTAGGAGAGGAAGCCGTAAAGTTGGCTAAGTTGATACCGCCGGAACGTGGCTTTAACGACCAAACGGGAAACCTTCGCTCGTCAATTGGCTACGTCGTCGTAAAAGACGGGAAGCCCGTAAACGTGTCTTTCGGGGCTGTCAAGGGCGGACACGCCGGAGTTAACGAAGGTCAGCGTTTAGCCCTTCAAGTTGGAAGCAACTATACAGACGGGTATGCTTTAGTCGTCGTGGCGGGTATGAACTACGCCGTTCACGTCGAGAGCAAAGGGCGCGACGTATTGACCTCAGCCGAAAAGTTTGCCGAAAAGGAGATAGCCAAAGAATTAGCCGACTTAGTTACCAACGTTCAAAATGCCTTCAAGTAGTGGAAAATTGCAGTAGCATAGACACCGACGACATCCTCTACAAAATAATAGCGGAAGCCGTCAGTTCCGGGAAAGTCAATATTTCCGGCGGTGTATTCGTACAGGGGGAACGCCCCGACGATAGCGAAGCCGAGGACATAGTAATAAACACTATAACCATAACGGACGAAAAACCGCAGACCGGAACCTCAAACGTAAATATCTTCGCCCCCGACAAGAAGGTAAAGATACACGGGAGAGAACAGCGCAAAGCAGACCGGGAACGCCTACGCATAATTGGCAACGCGGTTAAAGCCCACTTGAAAGCGCAGAACGTGGCCGACTTAGAATATTGGATAGAGAGCGACACGACAATAAAAGAGATTGAGGTAAAGCAGCACTACCGCAATTTGAGAATTAGCTGGAATATTCATTAACCCAACCACCTATAACGACATGGTAATAACTTTAGGACTATCCAAGATTTTAGGTAAGACAGGCGAACCCGCCAACGCGACCGCCACTTTTACCGAAACGGGCTATACCACCTTCGGACTTACCTACCAAGACACCGCCAAGATGTCGCAAGAGGACGGCGAGGAAACGGAGTTTTACGCCGAGGAAATAGACGACCCGGTAGAAGTGATGGGTAAGGAAGGTAAAACTATCTTCAACTTTTCCATCATGAACCCCGACCTTACCACCCTTAAACGACTTTTCGGCGGCGAAGTGGCTTCCAACGTATGGGCTTACCCCGACGCTTCGACACAGATTGAGGAATCGCTTATAATTCTTCCCCGAAAGGGTTTGAAGTTCAGCGTTCCCCGTGCCAAGATTAAGGCGAAGCTCAACGGCGAATTTTCTAAGAAGGGTTTGCTTCTTGTAGAAGTAACCGCCACCGCGATGAAGCCCAACACCGAAGGGCTTAAAAAACTTTACGTCGGCTTAGTCAATCCGAAATAACAGGACGACCCAACCAACCACCCGGACGGTCCCGCTACATTGTTCCGGGGCCGTCTTAACATATTCAACCAATGACACAGGACGAAAAATTAGAAGCCCTTACCCGCGAGCAGACAGAGCTGCGCAAGATGATAGGCGAAGGCGTAACTTTCGACGTGGAAATAACACACCGCCGCCGGAAGCCCGGCTTTTGGGGATATTTCCGCAGACGTGAGAAGGTAACGGAAACGAAGGTTTATACAATTCAAGAACCGACGTTAGCAACCTTAGACCGCCTTAGCCTTCTTTGGCTTCAAATGGAGATAGACGAAACCAAGTTAGGCGACGACGACTACCTACGCACCGCCCGCGCCTTAGCCAACAAGGAAGCAAAGCAGCTCGCCGAAGTAGTGGCTACCGCCGTATTGGGCGAGGATTATTATATAGCGACTTTTGACGGCACGACCTACCGCCGGAAGGAAGACCGCAAGGCACTACGCGACCTTACCCGGCTTTTCTTCCATACCTTAAAGCCTTCGGAGTTGCTGACGTTGGCTATTATTATAACGAACGTAAGCAACTTAGGGGATTTTGTAAACTCTATGCGGTTGATGAGCGCAACGCGAACAAGCGAACCGGAAGCGACTCGTATAGAGCCACAGGATTAAAAAGCCCGCACGGCCGCCGGGGTTCCGTTTGCGCACACTTCGGCTGGACGTTGGACTACCTTCTCCACGGTATAGCGTGGGGAGCGGTGCAACGGATGTTAATAGACGCGCCCGGAGTAGAGGAAAAGGGTAAAGGCGGCAGTTCCGGGAAGTCCGGCGACGACGTGGAAATAGCCCTTACCGACGACAACGCGGCGGAAATAATGAACCTTATAAACAGGATGAACCGATGAATATTCAAGGCGGCGGGCTGTCGTTTGAGATTTCCGGCACCAACAAACAGCTACTAAGCGTTCTTAACGAAAGTAAGAAGGCTATACAGGAATTTCAAGGCGCGGCCGTATTAGGCGGAAAGCAGATGGACGGAGCATTTACACGCGCCGCCCAAGCTATTGACAAAGCCTTTGCCAACATAGATGTTATAGTAGATACCAACAAGGCGGCTATAACCGAGTTGGAAAACGAGTACAAACGACTCGGCGCGGAAGCGTCTAAGGCTCTTTCCGCCGGGCATAAGGAAGAAGCCGCAGCCCTTCAAACCAAGCAAGCCCAACTACGGGAAGAAATAACCTTACGCCAAACAGTCATAGACGAAGCAGGGAAGCAGGCCGACGCGCTTATGCGTGAGGAACAGCAGTTGCGCAAAGCACAGGAAGCCGCCCAAAACAACGCTACCGCCCAACAGTCGTTAAGAACGCAGCTTAGGAACGTCCGCGAGCAGTTAGGGCAGATGGAAGAAGCAGGGCTACGCGGAACTGAAACCTTCCGACAACTTCAAAAGGAAGCCGGACGACTTGCCAACGCCATAGGCGACGCGCAGACTCAGGCCCGAATATTTAGCCACGATAACGCCGGACTTCAAGGAATGATAGCCGGACTTTCGGGCGTAGCCGGAGCGTTCAGCGCGGCACAAGGCGCGGTAGCACTTTTCGCCGGAGAGAACGAAAACCTTCAAAAAATTATGTTGAAGGTTCAAGCCCTTATGTCGATAACGATGGGATTGCAACAAGTCGCCAACGCCTTAAATAAGGATAGCGCGTTTATGCTAACCACAGTAGCAAAAGCGAAAGAGTTGTTAGCCGCCGCCAACCTTAAGTTAGCCGGGGCGTTGGGTATTTCCACCGTAGCCGCCCAAGCACTTATGGCGACACTAACTCTCGGCCTTTCCGTCGCTATTACCGCCGTTATTGCCATTATTGCCAAGTTGAACAGCAAACAAGCGGAAGCCAAGAAAGCCGCCGACGAGTTCAACAAGAAGGTAGCCGAAGCCGCCGGGAAACCGATAGCCGCATACCGCGCCCTTCAAGCGGAATGGTTAAGCCTTTCAAGTTCATTAAAAGACCGGGAAAAGTGGGTACAGGACAATGCCGACAAATTTAACGACTTAGGCTATAAGGTACGCAACGCGAAGGAAGCCGAAGACCTACTTATTAAAAATTCCGCGAAGTTTGTAGAAGCCTGTATAATGAAGGCGAAGGCATTAGCCGCACAGAACCTCGCCGCTGAAAAGTACCAAGAAATTATAAAGAAGCAAGCCGAAATAGACGCTATGCCGGACACGGTTAGCCAATTCGTGCAGACGAGTAGCGGACAATATGGCGGCGTTACAGGCTATTATATTGAGGTAGCCAACCGAGCAAAGGCAGAAGCCCGGAAAGAATTAGAAGGCTTACAGGGCGAAGCGAAAAAACTTATCGAACAGCAAACGCAGTTTACAGCCGAGGAACAGGCTATTTTAGCACAGATAGGCAACCAAGCCGGGCAAGTCGTAGAAGGAAGCGTAGCGGCCGCAGAGAAGGAACTGCAACGCCTTCGCGGGCTTTATAACGACGCAGCTACCGACGCAGAACGCTCCAATCTTGCCAAACAAATAGCCGCACAGCAAGCAGAAGTAGACCGTTTAAGCCTAAAAACTACTTCCGGGGGTGGAGGATCCAACAAAGATAAAGACCCATTCGCCGAAATGTTGGCGACACGAAAAGGGCTTTACGAAAAATATTTGAAGTGGATAACAAGCAGCGACGAAACCGTTAGGAACGCCGCCGCTTCCGAGTTCGCGCCCTTATTGAAGGAAGGCAGTAGCTATCTTGACTATTTGGAGAAACAACGCGCCGCGATTGAAGCCAAAGCCACAAAGACAGCCGCCGACCTTAAGAACCTTACTACGATTAACAACGAGATAGCCAACGCCACCCGCGAATCGGTTATTTCCGCCTTCGACGCACAACTACAACAGGAGTTGGCCCAGTGCAAGACCCTAAGCGAAATGTTAGCCACCATAGAACGCCGACGTTCCGAACTTTCCGGGGATAATTCCGACGTTGATAACGCAAAGGCGGAAATACTTACGACCGCAGAGAACGACGCTAAGGAACAGGCTAAGGAAGAAACCAAAGCCCTACTTAACGAATACGCCGCCTATCTTCAAGAGAAAATAGACTTTGAAGAAAGTTATGCCCGGAACCGGGAACTACTGACCCGGAGAGCCGCAGAAGCCACCACAGACGCAGAACGCCAAGTAGTCGAAGCCGCCTTAGCCGCGCTTGAAGCCAAACGCGCCGAATATAATAAGCGAAGCGGAAACGAACAATACGACACGCTGTTACAGGAATACCAAACCTATCAGCAACAGGAAACCGCGATACTTGAAAAGTACGCGGCCCAACGTGCATTAGCCGAACAGCAGGGCAACGCTGCCATGATAGCGCAGATTAACGCCAAACAGCAAACCGAACTTTCCAAGTTAGCCGCCCAAAGGCTTATGGCTTCCGAAAGTTGGGGGCAGTTGTTTAGCGATATTTCCCGCCTAAGCACAACCACAATTAACCGGCTTTTGAACGACATAAACAGCCGGAAAGTAAATCTTTCGGCAGAGTTCAACCCCGCCGACCTCAAGGCTATTAACGACCAATTGCAAAAGGCTAAAAACGAGTTGCAGACCCGTAACCCATTCTTAGCCCTTCGTCAGAGCCTTAGCGAGCTTCGCGCCGCAATGAAGGCGGATAAGTTGTTAGACAGCGACGACCCGTTTGTAAAGTCCTTAGAAGAAAAGAAAAAGCAATATGCCGACTATACGGACGCGATAAACAGCAGCGACACCACGTTAGCCGGGGCCGCTAAAGAAGCCTTCGCCGACCTTTTGGCGGAAGGCAGTAGTTACGTCGATATGCTACGCCGGAAAATTGCCACGCTTAACGGGCTTAAGATTAAAGGCGAACTTACCATAGAAGGACAGGAGCAACTCGATATATTGAACGCCGCCCTTAACAAAGAACAGGGCACCGCCAAGAGCGTAGGCGCGGCAATAAAGGAAAACTTTGCTGACCTCGGCAGTAGCCTAACCTTTGTTTCGTCGTGCTTCGGCAGCGTCGTAAGCGGAATAAAGAAGATGGGCTTAAGTATGGACGAGGAAACGGAAACCATACTTAACGACATAGGCGGTATGTTGGACGGAGCCTCACAGATAGCGACGGGCATAGCCACCGCGAACCCGTTAAGCATTATACAGGGTTCTATCGGCTTTTTGTCGTCCGCCTTCGACCTATTCAACAGCCGCGACCGAAAAGCGGAGCGTTCAATCAAGAAACACGAAGAAGCCGTTACCCGGTTGGGCCGTGCTTATACAGCATTACAACACGCTGTAGATAACGCCCTCGGCGAAACCGTTTACCAAAACCAAAGCGCGTTAATTGCCAATCTTCGCCAACAGCAGAACGAAATTTACGGTATGATAAACGACGAGAAATCGAAAAAACATACCGATTGGGGCAAGGTTGAAGAATACCAAGAACGCATAGCCGATGCCAACCGCCAAATACAAGATATCATAAGCGAGATAACCAAGAGTATAACGCAGACCTCCGCCGGGGAGTTGGCGAACCAACTTAAGGACGCGCTTATGGAAGCCTTTGAGAGCGGCGAGGACGCGGCTAAAGCCTTCGGCGACATAGCTAACCAAGTATTAAGAAACGCCGTCGCAAACGCCTTAAAGTTACAGTTCTTAGAAAAGCCCCTGCAAAACGCGATTAAGCAGCTTCAAAAAGATATGGGCTTTGACGAGGAAGGAAACGGTAGTTTCGACGGGCTTACCCCGGAAGAACAGGCACGTTTCAAAGCCGCAGTAGCCGCAGCCGGGGCCAACTTCAAAAACGCGATGGATATGTATAAAGACCTATTCGCGGAATTGGACGACAGCGACCCGACGAGCCTAAGCGGAGCGATAAAGGGAGCAAGCCAAGAGAGTATAGACCTCTTAGCCGGACAGACTAATGCGGTACGCCAAAACCAAGTAGTTTCTATTGAAATTTTCCGACAGCAGCTAAGCCGCCTTACAAGCATGGATAACCGCTTAGGACACATAGCCGGAACACTTCTAAGCATACTTTCCCGCTTAGGCATTGAAGAAGGCGACGATTTGCGCTCTCAAGGAATAACCGATTAACCCTTACTACGACAATGGAATTAAACCAACTTAAGAAGGCTTTAGCCGCCGAAGCAAAAGACAAAGGCATTTGTTCAGAGTGGTACGACTTCATACTGAACGCCACGACCAAAGAACGCCTAATAACCCTTTTCGTAAAGGGGCAGGACTTCTGCGAAGAAAATAACTACCCGTCGCCGGAACTTCGGGCGGAGTTCGCCGACATACGCGCCCGTTTCGGAGTGTATTGCGCTGACGACAGGATAGCGGCGAAAAGTCTGCGAAGTGTTATAGCCTTCGACAACGCGACCGGGATAGCGGAATATAGTAACTTCGATGTCGCCTCCATTTCGGCGCGTGGCAACAGCGAGATAACCATCACGGCAAAAGATAACGCCTTTGTTGTCGTCGTCGTTTCCGAGGCGGCAAAGGTGCAGATAACAGCAAGCGACAACGCAAGGGTAAGCGTAATCCTTCACGGCGGAGAGTGCAAGACCCAGGCCAAAGAGCAAGCGAAGATAAAAACAACCGACAAACGTAAGTAAAATGGCATTAGAGCAAAATCTTATATTAAACCTTCCCTTCGACGAAGCGGACGGTTCTAACGTAGCCTATGACTTCGCGGCAAACCGTTATGACGCGGAAGTAACGGGCTGTCCTTTCGTCGTCGGCAGACAGGGGAACTGCATACGCTTCCCCGGCGAAGGCTACGCCGAAATTCCCGCCAACGTGATACCATTAAGCGGCAACTTCACTATTTTAGCATGGGTCAAGGCAAATAAGTACGCCGACGGAGTTACAGGAAAGCGAATCGGGCTTTTCTGTAATACCGCCCAATTGGAAGGAAGCCGCGAAATTTGGATAGACGTAACGCCGGATAGTTGGGGCTTCCTAACAATCAAGAAGACGGGCAACACAGTAACGCTATATTTGGACACGCAGCGCGTAAGTAGCGTTACCCTTCCCGCTACACTTACGGGAATAGCCCTGTTACAGGACGTTTACGGCACTGAATACGGTTATGCAGATGTTGACGAAGTGAAGGTTTATAACGTCGCCCTTTCGGACGACGATATAGCCGGAAGCCTTAATAACGTTTCGCAACTTGAATACTACCTTAGTGGCGTAAATTTCCGCGACATGGGTATAAGGGTAGAAAGTTCCACGGGAGTATTAGACCAACCAAAATTAAAAACGCCGTCTTCTATTGATTGGCCCGACTACCACGGGAAAGTAGTCGATCTAACGAATAAGCGTTACGAGGAACGCGAAATAACGCTTAATTGTTGGCTTAAGGCTTCGGGTAAAATTGACTTCGTGGAGCGAGTAAACAGACTTTACGACCTTCTACGCGCCGACGGAACCGCCCGCCTTATGATAAGCATCCACCCGACAAAGCCACTTCTTTACGAAGTCTATGCTTCCGACGGTATAGCCCCGTCGAAACGTTGGCACGACGATAAGATGATAGGCACTTTTAGCCTAAAGTTGAGAGAACCCGACCCAGTGAAGCGCGTAGTTCGCCACCAACGAATCAACGAAACAAGCCGCGAGCTTTCCATCGCCCTAAAAACTGAAAAAGTTGTTAGCGTCTATTGGGGCGACGGAACAGTAACCGAAGATGTTTACGGAGATTATACCGGGGCGAAGGCTTTAAAACATACCTACGCCGAAAACGGCGTTTATTACGTCGTTGTGGCCGGTGTAATTGAGGAAATAACCGACTTTTCCACCAACGGCATCATCGTATGGAACAGATTATAATTTACCACGCAGACGGAAGCGAAACGCCGTTATTCAGTCGTAAGAACGTCAGCGGAATCAGTAAGGCGACCCAAAAAGCCGCCTTACTTTCCGACGACGTGGTAACTATTTCCGTTTCGTCATCCGTACCCCTTCCCGTAGGGATAGGCGACCGTATTAAAGTTTACGGGCGAACCTACAAGGCAAACCAATTGCCGGAACCCTCTAAAAACGGGCTTCGGCGGTTTGAATACGACATTACGTTTGAAGGGCTGCAGTACGACCTTATCGACGCACAATATAAGTTACCCCCGGAAGCCTACGGCGACACCTATTACAGCGACCTATACGGACATTTGCGCGTATTGGTTTGGAACGCCAACCGCGTACAGCCGAATAAATGGCGTTTAGGCGTTTGCCCGGCAGAAGGAACGACCGCCTATAAGAACATAAACACGGCAAGCCGGAACTGCTTACAAGTTCTTCAAGACATTTGTAGCGAATGGAGCGTAGAATTTGAGATAACCCCCGGCGACGGTTTTAATACGATTAACATCAAGGAAAAAGCCGGAATTACCCACCCGTTTACACTTCGATACGGGCGCGGTAAAGGCCTCTATACCCTAAAGCGTACCAACGTTAATAACGCCGGAATAACTACGCGCTTGTTCGTCTATGGCGGACAGGACAACCTCGGACGCAACTATGGGCATACCCGCTTATGCCTTCCCAATACCGACCGCCTTACTTCCTATTTACAGGACGATAAGGCTTTGGCACAGTACGGCACAAAAGAAAACGAAAAAGTTTACGACATTAAGCCGGAGCGCGTCGGAAAGGTTACAGCAGTTGGAGCGGACGAAATAACATTTTCGGACACAACCGCCGGGGATAACGCTATGTTCGACCTTAACGCCAAAGGCCCGGACGGAAGCACCCTTTATTTGTTGGGCGACACCCACGCAAAAATAAAGTTTCAGTCCGGGCAGTTGGCGGGCTACGAATTTGACGTACACAAATACGACCATGCTACCCGAACCTTCATACTAAACCGCTTTACAGACGAAAACGGTACGGTATTCCCTTCCGCTACTTCCGAAGCCTTCCAATTTGCCAAAGGCGACGAATATATTATTACCGAGATACAACTGCCCCGTAGTTATATAACCGCCGCTGAAAACAAGTTGTTAGAAGCCGCTAACAAGGACTTCCCGGCCATGACACAGCCACAAGTAAGTTATAAACTTACTATTTCCGAAGACTTTTTTACCGCGATGTTCGGGCGCGAGGTGGAAGCCGAGATTTTACACGTTGGCGATTACATTAACATTGAGGACGAAGACATAGGCGTTAATAAGGCTGTCCGCATAGTGAGATTAGAACGTAACCTTTTAAAGCGACACGCCTACGACATTACACTCAGCGACACCGTTACCAAGTCTACAACTGTCCGCGTCCTTAACGAGATAGACGACATTAACGAAGTCATCAATATAAACAAGTTGGCAGACCCCGCAAAAGCCCGCCGACGTTGGATGGCTACGCAAGAGTTGTTAAGTATGGTATTTGACCCGGAAGGCGACTATTACAGCGAGAAAATAAAACCGTTGTCGATAGAAACCCAAATGTTGAGCGTTGGCGCGAAGTCCACACAATTCGCGCTCCAAAACATTACCTTCCAACCGAACTATAACAAGGATCCAAACGCGTTGTTTGTTTCAAACGGTTTGTTAGTTCACTACGCCATCGAAGAAAATATACGGACGTGGGTACTTACGGCGGCAACCTTTACCAACTTAAAGACTGCTACCGCTTACTTTATTTACGCCCGATGTTCCACCACCGCCGGGAACGGACAAATTATCCTTTCCCAAAGTGCTATAAAAGTAGAACAGGAAGCCGGGTATTACAACTTTCTTATAGGAGTTCTTAACAGTGTAGTAACCGACGCGGGCGGCAAGAACCCCGGCAGATTGGTAAGCCTTACCTACGGAAGTACGACCATTAACGGGCGTTTCCTTCGTACCGGGCGAATAGAAAGCAGCGGGGGCGGTAAGTGCTACTTCGATTTGGATAACGACGAAATAGGCGGCGTTATTCGTTTCGTAGGCATAGACGGGAATTATTATAACATTACAGACGTACAGGAGAAGACCGACGAACTTAAGAATTACATAAACAACACCCTTCCGGGAATATTGAGCGACCTGCAAGGGCAGTTAGACGGCGTTATAGAACAATGGTTTTATGACATAGACCCCGCGCCGTTAAGTACCGCACCTTTGGCAGCACCAAACGCACCCGCAAAAGAGTGGACGGACACCGATACGGCGGCCGGAAACAACGCGGAGCGGGAAAAGCACCTCGGCGACCTATATTATAACACTTCGTCGGGCAAAGTTTGGCGTTACGTCAAAGGTAAGATACGACCCAAGCCGGGAGCTGCGCTATCAACGACGGATTACTACTTTTGGCAGGAACTTGAAGACACGGAATTAGCCCAAGCGTTAGCGTTGGCACAGGACGCACTCGATGCGGCTAACGACAAGGCTAAAATTTTCGTGTCAACCCCTTACACGCCCTATTATGTCGGCGACTTGTGGGTACAGGGAAGCACGGGCGACATCCTACGATGTAAAAAAGAACGTCTTACCGGGGCTTTTAATTCCGGCGATTGGGAGAAGGCAAGTAAGTACACCGACGACGCGGCGTTAACGAACTTCATAAATAACAACTTCCTTCCGACTGTCAGCGACATAGAAGACCAGATAGACGGTAAAATAGAGAGTTGGTTTCAATCTTCCGACCCTTCTGAGAATTGGACTACGACCGCCGAAAAACGTAAACACATAGGCGATATGTGGTACAATTCTTCTACGAAGACTTTGAAGCGATACCGACAAAACCCGATATCACTTATTGACCCTTCTACGGGTACAGTTCTTTATAATTTTAGTTGGCAAACCATCGAAGACCAAAAGGCAATAGATGCCTATGAAGCCGCAAGCCAAGCACAGGACACCGCCGACCGCAAAAGACAAGTATTTGTAAGCACCCCTTACGGGCCTTACGATGTCGGCGACCTTTGGCTACGGTCATGGACAGACAGCACAGGAGTAGCAAGAAAAGACCTATACCGCTGTATTACCGCCCGAACTTCCGGCTACAATATTAACGATTGGGCGGAAGCGACCTTTTACGACAACACCCAAGTAACCATAGACCGGGGAATAGTTACCGCCGGAACTGTGCAACTTGCTAACGGTAATTCCCAAAGTATTGTAGCGGGTATTACCGGGGGCGAGAGTGAAGCCGCCAACGAGAAGGAAGAACGGAAGGTTAGAATTTGGGCGGGAGCAAGTAAGGCGAACCGCTTTACCGCGCCTTTCCGCGTTCTTCAAGACGGCAGTTTCGTAGCGACAAAAGGAACGATAACAGGAACAATTAACGCCAATTCCGGCTCTATTGGCGGCTTCGAGATAGGAAGCGGAAGAATAGGAACTGTAGCAAACGGCACGGCAACAACAGGTACCGGAATGTCTTTATATAGTGAATTTATTAAATTCGCTAATACTTATTGTTGGGCTTCGATAGGCACCAACGTACTGCCCGCAACGACGGGAACGGTTGGTTTAGGACGCTTTACCAATTCCACCCCGAACAGTTATGGCACGAACTACGGGCTTCTTATTGACGTTACAGGCGGATTGATTAACTTAGCGATAAAGACACATGGCGCGATAGTTTCCGATACCTACATAGAAAGTTACGGGATATTGAAAGTAACGCCATCCGTTAACACTTGTCATATTCCCGGCGATTTGTCAAACCCGACTATTTTTAGAATTGTCGCAAACTTCATTTATTCAAATGCCGGGGTTGGCTTCCCAACACGCCAATCAGTATGCAAGCTATTAGGAATTGGCAGCAGCACACCGTTTGCCGTCCGCTTCCAAATGGTAGTTAGTACATCTTCAACCCAAACGGGCTACATTACCGGGCGCAATACATTCGTAACAAGCAAGAATAGCGCAGGCGTAACAACTTACCCGATGAATAACGACTCCTACCCGTGGCGACTTGACAACAACGCCGCACAGCAGACAGGAAAAGCGAATATGGCAAAGGGCGACATTTGCGAATACCTTTTAGTTTGGGATGGAAGCACCTATAACGCCTATTGCTTGAATTTCCGCACCTAAACAACTGAAACACGCCGCTATATAGCATTTGTTAGCCCGTCCTACACGGCGGGCGGGCTAACAAACACTTCACGGATACTTAGCGACGTATTAAAGTAATACGACTATACAGTAATTTTGCAAACACCAAAATCAGATAACAATGACAAACAGGAACGGCGATTTAGTCAGCGCACAAATATCGGTAGCCGGCCCGGTCAAGTTCGACGGGGGCAGCTTCCGAAAAGATACGCCCTTTTGCGTCAAGAACGACGGAGAAGCTGCGGTAGTGCTTGAAGTGAACCTTTGGGGAATGCCCGAAGGCGAATTTATTGCTACGCGCTTTGAAACGGGTTGGAACCCGGAAATAGTCCGAGAGATAAAAGAAACAAGTCAGAAAACCGCCCTTCTTTGGGGCTACTAATAACACCACAAACTATGGGTTTAATTATAGCTGCGGGCAACACTAAGCCCGCCTTCCCTTACGATTATTACTACGGCGTTCGCATAAAGACGACCGTAGCCGCTACCACTTTGGAGCGAATAGGCCGCCCGGAGTTGCACACGTCGCTCCCGGTTCAGTCAAAGATGCGCCGTTGTGTGCTTCGTGATAACGGAACGGTAGCCTACTACCTTCACGCGACAGACAGCACCAAACGCGACACCGGGGCCGCCGCCAACCTTACCGGGGCAGACGGTCAAGTAATGGTAGAAATTCCGAAGCACTACCGTAAGTTTGAGTTCGACGGAACCGACCTTATAGCCCTTATTTCGGAATACCCGCTCCCCGGCTTCCACGAAGTACCGAAAATGTACCGCAGTGCCTACGAAGCCACAGTAGACCGCACCGTAGCCGCTACGCCTAAGTTGGCTTCCGTAGTCAACACTACCGCCGCTTTCCGAGGTGGAAACAATAACGCAACTTACGACGGCACCTACCGCAGCTTCCTCGGACTTCCGGCTACGGCAATTTCCCTTACCAACTTCCGAAACTACGCCCGCAACCGTGGCGAAGCCGGACTTAACGGCAAAGGTTGGAACTGCGACCTATACGCCGCACAGTTGGCGACCTATTGGCTTTTCGTCATTGAGTACGCCAACCTTAACTGCCAGGCCGATTATAACGCACAGCCGGATGCAAACGGTTATAAGCAGGGCGGACTCGGCGCGGGCGTTACTACTATGACTTCCGCGAATTGGAACACCTATAACGGCTATTACCCCGTCGTTCCGTGTGGCGCAACCAATTCGCTCGGCAACGCTTCCGGCGTTGTCGAAAAGAGCATAGACAACGGCGCGGGCATAGCCTATACGTTCAAAGTTCCTTCTTATCGAGGGATAGAAAACCCCTTCGGCCATATTTGGAGCTGGACGGATGGCTGTAAGTGTGAGATACAAAGCGAAGAAGCGGGCGGCCTGTCGAAGTTCTACGTTTGCAACGACCCCGCGCAGTTCCAAGACAGCAGCTACAACGGTTATGACTACCGGGGCGACCTTCCCCGGAAGGAAGGCTACGTTAAGCGCATCATGGGCGGCGAGTTCGGCGACAATATGCCCGTAGAGGTTGGCGGAGGTTCTACCACCTACTTCGCGGACTACTTCTATACCAATATACCCGCGTCCGGCGTGGCTATGCGCGGCGTTTTGTTCGGCGGGAGCGCGATTGACGGCGCGTTTGCCGGGCTTTCGTGTGCGTATACGCGCAACGCGGCTTCGAGTACGACTGCGACCGTCGGCTCTCGGCTTTGCTTTATACCCGCAACGTAACCCGTTCCCCACGCAATACAATAACGAAAACGCGCCCCAACCGCCGCGCCCCGATTGTTCGGCGGTTGGGGTAAATAAAAAGACAAATTATGGAAATAGACCCTTTGCGACAAGCCGACAGAGCATTACGCCAATGGGTAGCAAGAACTAAACACGAAATAGCGATGAGCGACTACAACACCAAGCCCACAGTAGAAGACGACGGAAGCCTCGCCTTCTTGAACATTCCACAGGACGAAACAAACAAGCAGTTCAACTGCCGCGAAACCACGTAGCAAAAACTAATAAACCTTTCCTTCCTTGTGCTTGACTTCATCGACGGAGTAAAAACAAAGTTCGGAAACGAACGCTTCTTAGTGAAGATAAAGCACCCGGACAACAGCCCTGACAAGCCGGGCCAAGTGGAAAAGTTCTTTACCAATTCCACCGAAATAAAATACGTTCTTCGTGAGATTAAGAAGCGTAACGCCTTCCCGCGAAAAGTCACTATGAGGGCTTCGGGTACGCGCTACTACTTTGAATAAAACGAATTGGGTTGTTTGCCTACGGGCGTTTTGTTCGGCGGGAACGCGAATAACGGCGCGAATGCCGGGCTTTCGTATGCGAATACGAACAACGCGGCTTCGAATACGAATGCGAACATCGGCTCTCGGAATTACTGATAACCTTAGAAATAAGGGCTTATAACTTGAAATGGCAAAGACCCCGCCTCTTGGCGAAAAATAGTAATAATTATTGGCTTTTGGTAGGCTTGCGCCGAAGAACGCCAAGTAATCAGCAAAGCAATAAAAGAAGTGAAAAGACACGGTAATTTATTCGGCAGTTTCAGCGACGCGGACAACATAGAACGCGCCGCCCGTATGTCCGACCACTATAAGCCCGAAAACACGGCGAAAGTGTGCGCTTTGCTTCATAGCGACGAGTTCCAACCGTCAGACGCTTATAATATAACCATAAACGACGGTAAGGAACGACTGTTAACCATTCTACCCGAAAACCCCGACAAGATAATACATCGCGCCCTGTTGTTGATACTTCGCCCGATTTGGGATAAGGTATTTATAGCCGATAGTTACTGCGGCATTAGGAAACGCGGGCAGCTTCCGGCAGCACTAAGAACGCGCAGCTTCATACAGGAAGCCCGCAAAAGCGGCCGGGTGTATTGTCTTAAGTTCGATATGCGGAAATTCTACCCTACGATAAAGCACGACGTATTAAAGGCGTTAGTTCGTAGGAGCATCAAGGACAAACAGATACTTCGGTATTTAGACGCTATTATAGACAGCGAAGAAGGGGTAATGCTGGGTAGCCCTATAAGTCCGTACTTCGCCAACCTTTATATAACCTACCTTTGCCACAGGCTTAAGGAGAAGATGGGCGCGAAGTGGCTGATAAACTACGCCGACGACTTTATTATACTTTCTAACGATAAAGAGTTTTTGCACCGTTTGTTAAAGGAGATTGAGGGATACTCTACCGTAGAACTACGGATAGAGGTAAAGAGGAATAAGCAAATATTCCCCGTAGCCTTAGACCGAAGCGACAAACACGGCCGGGGCATAGACTTTTTAGGCTTTGTCTTCTACCTTAACGAAACACGGATAAGGAAAGGTATAAAACAAGCCCTTTGTAGGAAGATAGCGAAGTTAAGGAAAGCCAAGAACCCTATATCCCGGAAAGACTTCTTACAGGCTATTGCGCCGTGGTGGGGTTGGCTTAAATACAGCGATAGCCAATACTTAATTAACCAACTTAATAAAATAAGCCCGTATGAAATCAAATTCAGACGTTAGGCCGGCGGCAATTTTGCCGCTCGGAAATGGCGCGTACCACTACAATTATAACGTAGCCGCCCGAACCCAAGAACCCGAACCCGTGGCTCAGTCCGACGACGAAACCCCGGACGGAACAGACACCGCCGTTAACATAGTCAGCCCCCGGATAGTCTATGACTACGACACCGTGGAAGTGTGGGGAACGCCCAACTACAAAGACCTTACCCGCGCCGTCATTCGTGCCGAAGTTTCGGAAACGGAAGAGTTCGGACTGATTAACGACTACAACGCCGCCCGCGCCGGGCTACTTGAAGACGAGGAAGCAGAAAAGGCGGAAGCCGCCTATACCGCGCACCTTCGCCGAGTAGCCGAGATTAAGGCAATGGTCAAAGTTGACCTCGCCGGGGCCGGGTACTAAAAACGACATAGGACAATGGAAAACGTACCCGCAATAATAAGCGCGATTGGTGTAATTATAGCTGCGTGGTTTAGTTACAACCAATACGCCAAAAACAAACTGACCGACTTGAAGGTAGAGCAGATGCAACGCGAAAACGAAGTAAAGCGTAAGCGTCGTTCTGACAATTCGGCGTTAGTTCACGGCGAATTATGGGAGATACTCCACGAACTAAAAGCCGACCGCGTTTACATAGTTCAGCCGCACCCATTAGGGAACGAAAGTATGGTTAGCATCTACTTTGAAAGCAAGCGCAAAGGAGTAGAAAGCATGAAGCCGCGTATTCAAAACCTTAAGATGTGCGACGTAGCAAAGTTTTGCAGTGAACTAACGAAGAACTTGTTTATGTTCATAACGGACATAGATAACGAAGTATCCGACCGCTACGCGAAATCCTTACTTTCGTCCTGCGGAACGGAGCAAGTAATTATAAAACGCCTTTCCGACAATTCCCACGATTGGGTAGGCTCAATTTTTTGCGAGTTCACACACGGCACGGAAATAGACGAAGGAGAAGCCCGCGCCATTCTTCACGAAGCCGCTATGAATATTCAGTACATTCTACCGGCATTTATAGACTAATCAATTAAAACCACATGGCAAATTTAGCAGTATTAGCCCCCTTCATTTTGTCGCACGAAGGCGGGTTTGTAAACGACCCCTACGACCGGGGCGGAGCGACCAACAAAGGAGTAACTATTGCAACGTGGCGACAAGTTGGCTACGATAAGGACGGCGACGGCGATATAGACGTAGACGACCTCAAGAAGATAACCGACACCGACGCAATAGAGCGCGTAATGCGTCCGCACTATTGGAACCGGTGGAAAGCCGACCGCATAGCGTCGCAGTCAGTCGCTAACATTGTCGTCGATTGGGTATGGGCTTCCGGCAAGCACGGAATAACGAAGGTTCAGGCCCTTCTCGGCGTGAAGGTGGACGGCATTGTAGGCGAAAAGACCTTAGCCGCCCTTAACGCGCGGAACCCCCGCGCCCTGTTCGACAGGATAAAAGCCGCCCGCGTCGCCTTCATTGAAGGCATCGTAGCCGCCAACCCTTCGCAAAAGCGATTTGGGAACGGATGGCTTAAGCGTCTTAACCGTATTAAGTACGGAAGTCTTACCCACAACACCAACCCCGAAAAAACAATAACCTTCCCCGACGTATGAACCGAGTAGCCCAAATTCTTATAGTTGTGCTTGCGCTTTTCGCGTCCGCCTGTACGACGAGCCGGAAGGCGACGGCGACCAACACCCAGGCCGAAGCGCAGTTTACGGCGACGACCGAGAAACAACACCACGCCGGATCTATAGAGAAGGCGGGGATAATTACCAACATAACGACCGACGAACGCCGGAACGTGGTAGTAGATTTTACAACGGTGGAGTTTTACCCCGGCGGCTTCCCTTCATTCCCTAACGACAGTACGGCCCCGGATTGGCTTAATACAGTAATAGCCGCTACCGCTTCCGAGAACGGGGAGAAGGCGAAGCCCCCCAACGTGAAAAGCATCACGAAAGGCCGGGCAGTTCTTAACGGGGAGAAAAACGAGCAAAGCCGGACGGAAGCACAGGCCGACCGAACCACTACCGAAGACGACACGGAAAAACAGGACATCAACGCCGAAGCGAAGAAAGATACCGACACCAAGACCGAGGAAAAGCCAAAGACCACTATTTGGGATTGGCTATATTTGGCAGTCGTCGGCGTGTTCTGTGTCTACGCGATAATTATCGGCTTGAAGGTGGCGATAAAGATGCACCGGGCCGCCAAAGGTAAATAAACGAATAGAGCCGGGAGCCGGGCGGGGCTTCCGGCTTTATATTGGCCCCGGATAAAAGAAAAGTACCCTCAAAAGTCCGTTTTTGGGTACTTTTTCGGGTACTTATTCGCTAAAACATTGATTTTCAATGTTAGAAGCGGAGAGGGAGGGATTCGAACCCCCGGAGGTGTGACCCTCAACGGTTTTCAAGACCGCCGCAATCGACCACTCTGCCACCTCTCCTCTGAGATTATGAGTGCAAAGGTAGGCGATTCTTGTGATATATGCAAGCGTTTGCGCGACTTTTTTTGTGATTTTTTTGAGTGAGATGCAGATTACAATTGTAATCGGCTGGCGTTCAGGCGGAGACTGTCGAGGCTTCAGCGGTCAAAAATTTTGTCTTTTTCAGCTGCTTGTGTCGGTGTTCCTGCTATTCCTCCTATATGGCAGTCGTTCATTACGACTCCTGTGGTGTTGGAGAAGCTTATGCCGATTTTTGCATCACCCGCCGAGACATTGTTGAAATAGATGTCAGATACCGGTTTTTGAGAAGTGCCTTGTACGACGAGTGCGGCGGCTGTCGCCTTGTCACAAGTGAGCCCGTCTACATATATGCCGCGTATGGTTGAATATCGGTCGTTGTCAAGCCCCTCGCCGGCATATCTGCTTGTCACGTAAAACAGGTCCTCGACTTCACCAAACCGACAATTGCTGACATGGATATTCTCGACAAATCCTCCACGGTCAGGGTTGGTCTTGACATATATGCCGCGCTTGCAATAGCCCGAGTAGTCGCAGTCCTCGATGATGATATTGCGTACACCCGCCGACATTTCGCTTCCGATCACTACTGCGTGGAGTCCCTTGAAATGACAGTTTCTGATGATGACATTCTCAGTCGGCGAGCCGAGCGTCCATCCGTCATTGTCACGGCCGCTCTTTATGGCTATGTTGTCGTCACCATTGTCAAAGTAGATGTCTTCGATAAGAATGTTGCGGGAACATTCAGGGTCGATGCCGTCGTTGTTTATCAGTTTGGCGTCATAGCGGATTGAGCGGCATATTATATTTTCGCTTTTAAGCAGATGGACACACCAGAACGGCGAATTAATGATTTTCACTCCTTCTACGGTCACGCCGCTACATTCATACAGCTGGATGAGTTGCGGGCGCAGGTAGTAGCCGTCGCCAAATATCCGTTCTGACACCGGTGTGGCATTGTGATTCATGTCACGGCTTCGTTTTTGACCGGCTTTCTGCGATTTTTTCCAGGTGGCAAATGTCGACATGGCATTTCCGTCGATCGTGCCCTTTCCGGTGATTGCCACATTTTTTAGCCCATATCCGTAAATCATGGGAGAGTAATTGTAAAGAAATGTGCCTTCCCAGCTTGTGCTTACTACGGGATACAGCTCAGGGTCGGGGTCAAACTTCAGCGTTGCGCCCTCTTCAAGGTCTATACATACATTGCTTGTCAACGTTACGGGACCTTTGATATAATATGTGCCCGGGGGTACTGATATTCTTACGCCGCCTTTTTTGTCGGCGTGGCGCATGGCTTTTTCAAAAGCCTTACGGCAGTCTTTCATCCCGTCGCCTTTGGCTCCGAAATCGGTTATTTTCACGCGGTTGCCGCTGATTTCGGCTCCGCTTATAGATGACAGGATGCTGTCGCGCAAAGCCTCGCGGACAGCTGAATGGTCGGTGGCAGCGGCTCCAAGCGATGCGGCTGCCAGTATCAGGCAAGAAAATAAGTGTTTAAGCATGGTGAAGATATAAAAAATTGTTAGCGATTTCAGCAGGCCATATAGCGTTTTTGCATCATTATCCACCCGTCATATTGCTCCGGGCTCTTAAATGCCGACCTCGGGATAAGTAATATGCAGTATTTCCCGGAGTCAAGTCGGTACGCGATATATTCTTGTGTGATTTTGATGCCTTTTATGCGGCTCCACGTTATCATGTCGTCATCTCTTGCCGGTATATCCTCCGCCATCGGTTCATACACGAGTCTGAGCCCCTCTTCCGAGAGCTGTGTGTGATGAGGGAGTATCGACATGCGCGCCTCCGGGGCAAGCGCGTGATAGAAATATACTGTAATCATTATGGGCGGCAGTATGACGAATGCCATCATAAGCGCGATCAGAAGAAATTTTACATCGACGGCGGCGGCAAGCACAAGACATGCTGCCGGTGGCAGCGCAATAAGCCACCAGTTGCGGCGACACCATAGTTTCATTATGTATGTGGCGAGCGTCGACGCCCCCACTTTGTATATGTCAGTTGTCATAGTGGAGTCAAAGTTAAGAAAAAAAGTGAATTGTGTCGCAGGTATGTAATGTAAGGCATGCCGTTTTTTATTGAATATGGACATAAAGTGTCCGTTATCGGACAATAGTCCTGTTGTGATAATGTTGATTCCCAATAGTTTATGTTTTTGGCACGGAAAATGCAACTATAAATGACGGAAATTCATCAAATAACAGCAATGGATAGAGAAATACCGAAAGAAGAGCTTCGACGGATGAAGCGGAAGAAAATCATCACAACGGTAAGTGTTGTAGCTATGCTTGCGGTCGTGATAGCAGTTATCATGATGCTTACGCGTACCGGGGTGTCGCGTAAAGATATCGTGGTGGCTACGGTTGACCGGGGCACGATACAGTCGTCGGTAAGCGCCGGGGGCAAGGTAGCTCCGGCATTTGAAGAGATAATCAATTCGCCGATAGCCACCCGTATAGTCGAGGTCTACAGCAAGGCGGGCGACAGCGTCGATGTGGGCACACCGCTCATGCGCCTTGACCTGCAGACTGCCGAGACAGAGCTCAACAAACTTATGGACCAGATAGAGATGAGGCGTCATGAACTTGAACAGCAGCGTGTCAACAATGCCACTCAGCTCAGCGACCTCGAAATGCAGATAAAGGTAAAGGCTATGACGGTCGACCGCATGGCAGTAGAGCTTCGCAACGAGCGCTATCTTGACAGTCTCGGCTCGGGCACCGGTGACAGGGTAAAGCAGGTCGAACTTGAATACAATACCGGCAAGCTTGAGCTTGAGCAGATGAGGCTGCGTCTTGCCAACGAGCGTAAGGTGACCGATGCAAATCTCAGACTTAAAGAACTTGAACTGAATATTACCGGTAAAAATCTCGGCGAGATGCAGCGCACACTCGATGATGCCCGCATACGTGCGCCGCGCAAGGCGACACTTACCTATATCAACGATCAGGTAGGGCAGAAGATTGCCGAGGGTGAGCGAATAGCCATTATATCAGATTTGTCACATTTCAAGGTCGACGGCGAGATAGCCGACACCTACAGCGACCGCGTGTCGGTAGGCGCCGACGCGATAGTGAAAATAGGCAAAGAGCGTCTGCCCGGAAAGGTGAGCAATGTCACGCCGCTGTCGCGTAACGGCGTGATGGCATTCACCGTAAGGCTTGATGACGACAGCAACAAGCGTCTGCGTTCAGGTCTTAAAACCGATGTATATGTGATGTGTGACGTAATCGAGGATGTGGTGAGGATTACCAACGGACCTTTTTACACCGGTCCCGGCGAATATGAGCTTTTTGTGCTTGACGGCGACGATGAACTGTTGAGGCGCAAGGTGACTCTCGGCGACAGCAATTTCGAGTATGTGGAGGTGAAAAGCGGACTGCAGCCCGGCGACAGGGTGGTCATCAGCGACATGAAAGAGTTTAAAACAAAGAAAAGGCTAAGAATCAAATGATTGATATACGTAAAATCGCACGACTGACTGTCAGGCAGGCTCGCGCTGACAAGGCATACACGGCTCTTTATATAGGAGGAGTGGCGCTGAGTATCGCTACGGTATTGATTTTCGCGGTGATATATTATGTAAGGATTGCGCCGATATATCCGGAGGTGAACCGTGACCGCACTCTTTATCTTGACCTCGTAAGGTGCGTGAAGCCTGACAGTACATCATCGGCAATGGCTAATCTCTCTTACCGAGGGCTTGACGAGTGGATTTACCGTCTTGAAAATGTCGAGGCTGTATCGGCAAAAAAGGGCGGGACAATGGCTGTGTCGGTTAATGGTGAAAACAGGAGCATGGACGCGGAAGCGTCATATACCGATGTAGATTTCTTCAAGATATATGAATTTGATTTTATTGAAGGAAGCTGTTTTTCAGAAGCCGATTTCAATAGCGGGATTAAAAGAGCGGTGATAGCCGAAAGTCTTGCCCGCAAACTTTTCGGCACTGCTGAAGGAGTGACCGGGCGGGAGTTCATGGGCGATGGAGAGATTTATACCGTCGCGGGAGTCGTCAAGTCGCCGAGCCGGCTTACGCGCAGCTCATTTGCCGAGGTCTATGCCCCCTATACCGCGACTGAGGGTTACGACAGTCAGGGCTGGAATGTCGGAGCGCCCTATATCGGTGGCGGCTACAGTGTGGCGTTTCTTGTAAGCGACGCGCGGCAGGAGAAGGCTTTGCGACACGAGATGGCGGAGTTTGTAAGAAAAAACAATGCTTCCGGCGACAATTGGAGTATCGACATCTTCAATCAGCCGCGCACCCACCTGCTGAGTGTCTTTCAACGCTTTCCCGGCAATGACTTTTCCTGGCTTGACATCCTGATTGACAATATTCTTGTGCTTCTGGCTCTACTGCTTGTACCGGCAATCAACATAAGCGCCATGATAGCGGGCAGGATGGACTCGCGCCTCTCGGAAATCGGCATACGAAAGGCGTTTGGTGCCGACAGGCGCGGATTGCTGTCGCAGATAATGTGGGAAAACCTTCTGCTTACCCTCACCGGAGGCATGATAGGTCTTGTCGCGGCATGGGTCGTGCTGTATGTCTGCCGCACGTGGGTTTTTGACCTCCTGCTGTCGACAAACGAGCCGGTCCATGACACGACTACAATCACTGTTACCGGCGAGATGCTTTTCGCTCCGGCTGTGTTCCTTGCCGCGCTGTTGCTGTGTGTCGCTCTCAACGTGCTGTCGGCGTTTATTCCGGCATGGCGCTCATTGCGTCACCCGATAGTGGATTCCCTCAATGAAAAAAGATAACAGGTTATGTGGAAACTGATATTCAAGAATCTTTATAGCCGACGCCGTCGCATGGCGTGGCTTATCGCGGAAATGGCTATTGTTACTATAGTCATATGGGTGTTTATCGACCCGATTATAGTCAATGGCTATGTCGACTCGCTCCCTCTCGGATATGACCGCGACAGGCTGTGTCTTGTAAAGACGCGCAGGGTTAAGGAAAATTCTCCCGGATATAATGCGGAGCGCACCGACAGCGCATCGTCGGAAACCGACTTGCGCAACCTTATCCGCCGCGTCACCAATATGCCCGAGGTCGAAAGTGCCACCATCGTCGACTGGAGTTATCCCGACGCTATGGGCTACAGTTCGATTAGCGTCGGAAAAGACAGTGTGTGGCTGTCATTGCAGGTTCTTCCTATGGTGAGCGGCATGGATTATTTGACCACCTTCGGCATAGACGCCATTGACGGTAGTCCTGTCGCCGGGCAGTTGCAGAATCTCCGGCCCGAAACGGGCGACATCATTATCACGCGTTCTGTCGCCAATCTGTTGTTTCCTGAAAGCAACGCGGTAGGACGTTACATCGGAGATGACGCTGAAGATTTCACTCCTGAGGACGCATATCGGATAGCCGGTGTCGTTAAGGATGTTAGGCCGCAGAGTGTGAGCAGCTGTCCTTTAGTGGCATTCCGCCCTTATGAGTTCAATCCCGACCTTGATTACAGCATTGTTGTCAGGCTTCGTTCCGCTTCCGGAAAGAGACGGTTTATACATGATTTCAAGGAGAGGATGTCGACAGAGATGCGTTCAGGCAATTACATGTGCTATGACATAAATTCTTATGACAATATAAGCGAAGAAGCCGCTTATTCTGCCGGCGTGACAAATGATCTCAGGCTAAGGTCGATGCTGTTGCTCTTCTTTTTCACCAATCTTCTGCTTGGTGTGGCAGGCGTGTTTTATCTGCAGACCCGGAAGAGGAGTGAAGAGGCGGGGATTATGAGGTCGTTTGGCGCTACACCACGGCGTATAAGGCTGATGCTTCTCGGCGAGGGATGGGTGCTTGCGACGGCAGGATGTCTTATAGGATGCCTTGTCTATTTGCAGTATGCTGTAAAGGAGGGCCTTGCACGCGCTCATTCCAATACCGGCTACGAGCTTTACGATTCATCATGGGGAAGCGACCTGTCTGTCCATTTTATAGTGGTGTCGCTTGTGGTATATCTACTCATGCTGATAGTCACGGGCATCGGCATCAGTATACCGGCATGGCGTATAAGCCGTGTCAACCCTGTCGACGCTCTGCGTCATGATTGATAAACGATGATAATTGAATATTAATAAACCAAAGAAAATATATAAAAATATGGCAATCATTAAACTTAGCGGAGTCAACAAAATCTACCGTACCGATGAAATCGAGACCCTTGCTCTCGAAAACGTGAATATAGAGGTTGAAAAAGGTGAGTTTGTAAGTATCATGGGACCTTCCGGATGCGGAAAGTCCACGCTGCTCAATGTCATAGGGCTGCTCGACACTCCTACCGGCGGCACTGTGGAGATCGACGGAGTGAACGTGACCGGCATGAACGACAGCAATCTGTCATCATTCCGCAACAAGAATCTTGGATTTGTATTCCAGAGTTTTCACCTTATCAATTCTCTCAATGTCATTGACAATGTGGAGCTGCCGCTGCTTTACCGCAAGATGAAGGCATCGGAGCGCACGCGTTTTGCCAAGGAGATGCTTGAACGGGTAGGACTGAGCCACCGCATGCGCCACATGCCGTCGCAGCTTTCCGGCGGACAGTGTCAGAGAGTGGCGATAGCGCGTGCGATTGTCGGAAATCCCGAAATTATCCTCGCCGACGAGCCTACAGGTAACCTTGACTCAAAGATGGGCGCGGAGGTGATGGAGCTGCTTCATGACCTGAACAAGAATGACGGACGCACAATCGTCATGGTTACCCATAATGAAGACCAGGCTAAGCTGACCGACAGGATTATTCGCTTCTTTGACGGTCGACAGGTAAAGTAAATATTAAAATCGACAGGTTATGATAAATATATTCCGACAGGCATTGGCGCAGTTGAAAGCGCAGAAAATGCTCGGCATCATCTCCATTGTCGGCACGGCGCTTGCCATATTCCTGATTATGGTGGTCGTGATGCTGCAGCAGGTGAAAGTGGTGCCTTTTGCTCCGGAGAGCAACCGTGACAGGCTGCTTCATGCGTCAATGGCAAGTATAAAGACCGTAGACGGGGCTGACAATTACTTTGAGTCCAACGGTCCGCTGAGCTATGAATCGGCGCGTAAACTTTTTTATGCATTGGAGACTCCCGAGGCTGTGAGCATATATGAGCCGGGCACAAGCACCGCGCCTGTATCGCTTCCGGCGTCACAGGCAGTAAGCGTCGACATTAGAAATACCGACGATAATTTCTGGAAAGTATTTGATTTCAGTTTCGTGAGCGGTAAACCTTACGATAAGGCGGCATTTGATTCCGGACTTGCCGAGGCAGTCATATGCGAGAGTGTGGCACGCCGTTTATTCGGCAGTGTTGACGTTGCCGGAAAAGAGATTCTGATTAATTATGTGCCTTATACGGTGGCAGGTGTCGTCAAGGATGTGTCAACACTTGCCGGACATGCCTATGCCTCTGTATGGGTGCCGTTTACATCGACCAATATGGTTAATTGGACGTGGAACTACGACATCATGGGTTCGCTCGGTGTCACTATTCTTGCCCGCAACCGCGATGATTTTGACCGCATACGTCATGAATATGAGGAAAACGTAAGGCAGTTGAACAAGGAGATTGAATCGACGGGATGGGAGATGATTACGCGCAACCGCCCTTACGACCAGGAAAAGGAAGCATGTGGCGCATGGGCTAATATAGAGCCTGATGTCGAAGGGGCGCGACGTATGCGCTGGATTATATTTGCGATATTGCTTATCGTGCCGGCGGTCAATCTGAGCAGCATGTCAGAGAGCCGGTTGCGCCGCAGGGTGGAAGAAATCGGTGTGCGCCGTGCGTTCGGTTGCCGACGAAGCGAACTTTTTGCAGGAATAGTGGGTGAAAATCTTGTCACTACACTTATCGCAGGCATGCTCGGGTGGATTATGAGTGTGATATTTGCGTGGGTCTTCAGCTCATTCCTGTTTACCGCGCCCTATTCTACGGTGTCGGTGATGCCCAAAGTGGACATTACGATGCTTGTGCAGCCATCCACTTTCCTGTGGGCGATTTTATTCTGTTTTGTGCTTAACCTGTTGAGTACCGGCTTGCCTGCATGGAGAGCCTCGCGGATAAATGTCGTCAATGCACTCAACGCCAAACTATGACATCTATGGACCAGAAACTATTTAAACAGATAAAAAATGAATGGCGCAGCAATCTGTGGCTCGCCATCGAGCTTCTTATTGTGAGTGTGGTGATGTGGTATATAATCGACTATTTCTATGTCGATTACAGAGTCTACAATGAGCCGCTCGGCTTTGACACGGAACATTGCTATAGGCTGGATGTGTCTTACTTGAACGAAAAGTCGCCTGATTATATCGCCGATGCTTCGGAGGAAGAATGGGTGTCATGGATGAACACGTTGGAAGACCGCTTGCGCGCCCGTCCGGAGATAGAGGCTGTAGGGAGGGGACAGAACTCTCATCCTTATAACGGCTCCAATTCAGGCACAATGCTCAAATATGACACGATAAACACGTCAAGTTATGTTATAAGGCGAGTGGTCTCTCCTGATTTTGTCAGGGTATTCCGCTACGAGGGCATCAACGGGGAGACTCCCGATCAACTTGCCGAGATACTCGACAAGGGAGAAATCTTGATAAGCGAGAATCTGCTGTCGATGGAGAAGGATCCGGGCATGGATGCAGCCGACCTTATGGGTAAGGATGTTTATATTGACTGGGACACTACACGAACAGTGAGGGTAGGAGCTGTGTTGAAACCTGTGAAATACTCCGAGTTTTTGCAGGGACCGATGAACCGCACAATCGTGATTCCGGAGCGCTTGACCAATGTAAACACCAATGAATGGGTAGTCAGGGTAAAGGAAAACATGGACAAAGATTTCGAGAAAAATCTTCGTGCCGACATCGACCGTCATTTCCGGATAGGCAATATGTATATATCAAACATAAAACCGTTTTCTGTACTTCGCGACAGCTATATAAAGGCGGAAAAGGACACAATACGCAACATGCTTACCGTAATGGGATTTCTGATGGTCAATATATTTCTCGGACTTCTCGGCACATTCTGGTTCAGGACACAGCAGCGCACCCGCGACATCGCAGTGCGCAAGGTGAGCGGAGCTACTTCAGGCGATATTCTGCGTCTGCTTTTCGGGGAAGGGTTGCTGATACTTACCGTGGTTACGCCTATTGCCATTGCGATAGACGCCAACATAGCCAATCTTGAACTTAGCGCCTATCTGCACGGTGCAGGTGACGGTTATTTCGCATGGTGGCGTCTTGCTCTGTGCGGAGGTTTGACCTATATCGTGATGGCGATTATGATTGTGGTCGGTATTGCAATCCCTGCTTACCGAGCCATGCATATCACCCCGGCTGTCGCGCTCCACAATGAATAGATATTGATTTAAAGGTTAATAAATAGTTAGAATAGAATGTTTTTACGAAAAACACTCCTGTCAGCAGTTGTCGCCCTTGCCGCCCCTGTGATGGCGGCAAGCGGCGGCGAAGCTGTGAGCCGTATAACACTTGAAGAGGCTATTATCACAGCGCGGACACAAAGCGTTGACGCGGCTGTGGCTCTTAACGAGCTGAAAACCGCTTATTGGCAATACCGCACATTTCGCGCCGACCTTCTGCCGGAAGTGAACTTTCAGGCTACAATCCCGAGCTATCGCAAAAATTACAGCACCTATCAGCTTGACGACGGAAGCTACACCTTTGTGCGCAATAATAACCTTCAGATGAGCGGAGTGCTGTCGATTGACCAGAATATATGGCTCACAGGCGGAAAGCTGTCGCTTAACACGTCGATAGACTATCTGAAGCAACTTGACGGCAACCGCTTTGACCGGTTCATGTCGGTGCCTGTGGCGCTTACTTTGAGTCAGCCTGTATTTGGCGTCAACCATATAAAGTGGAGCCGCCGCATCGAGCCGGTGCGTTATGAAGAGGCTAAGGCGGCGTTTCTGAGTGCCACGGAGACTGTGGCTATGAGAGCCGTCGACTACTTTTTCAGCCTGCTTATGGCAAAGGAAAACCTGGCTACCGCGCGGCAGAACTGTGACAATTCCGTAAAGCTGTATGAAGTGGCGAAAGCAAAGCGCAAGATGGGGCAGATCAGCGAGAATGACCTTCTACAGCTTGAACTTAACCTGCTCAACGACAGGTCGACCCTGACCGATTCGGAAAGCGATTTCAAGGCGAAGATGTTTCAGTTGCGCTCGTTTCTCGGCCTTGACGAGACAGTCGAGCTGGAGCCTGTATTGCCGGAGGCGGTACCTCATGCCGCGATTGATTATTATGATGTGCTTGAAAAGGCAAAGGCAAATAACTCTTTTTCTAAAAACATAAGGCGACGTCAGCTTGAAGCCGACTATGAGGTGGCTAAGGCCAAGGGCAACCTGCGAGAGATAACGCTCTTTGCCCAGGTGGGCTATACCGGAACGGCTGAACGGTTTAATCTCGCTTACGACCGGCTGAAAGACAATCAGGTGGTGGAGGTGGGCTTCCGTATCCCTATTATTGACTGGGGCAAGCGCCGCGGTCAGGTCAAGGTCGCCGAAAGCAACAGGGAAGTCGTGGAGAGCCGCCTGCGTCAGGAGACCATGAACTTCAATCAAGACATATTTATCCTCGTCGAGCGGTTTAACAATCAGCAGGCGCAGCTTGACATCGCGTCGCGCGCCGACACAATCGCTATGAAGCGCTATGCTACCAATGTCGAGACATTCATGATCGGCAAGATTTCCACGCTTGACCTCAATGACTCTCAGTCGAGGAAAGATCTCTCGCGTCAGGAATATATCAACGAGCTTTTCCGCTACTGGTATTATTACTATCAGCTGCGGAGCCTCACCCTGTGGGATTTTGCATCGGGGACAGGCATCGACAGCGACGTTGAGGCGATAATTAAGCGGTGACAGTTTCCTGAAGTTGCGTAATATTCTTATCTTTGTATTGATAAACAGAAAAGGAGTTTGCCGATGATACTCATAGTCGATGATGACAATGCCATAAGACTGTCGCTCTCCATGCTTTTGCGGAAGGGCGGTTATGAAGTCAAGGCTGTGGCCGGTCCCGCCGAGGCGATGGCTGTGGTGAGGCAGGCTGCGCCGCAGCTTGTGTTGCTCGACATGAATTTTTCGCGTGCCACAACCGGCGACGAGGGGCTTACCCTGTTGAGGCAGATAAAGATATTTCACCCCGATGTTCCGGTCATTTTGATGACGGCATGGGGGAGCATACCTCTCGCTGTGGAGGGGATTCGCGCAGGGGCGTTTGATTTTATCACCAAGCCCTGGGACAACCGGGCGCTTCTCGGACGCATTGAGGCTGCTATCAATATGACGGGCGGCAAGACTGATGCAGGAGAGTTTGACCGCTCCCGCATTATCGGGTCGTCGCCGGCTCTGATGAGCGTCCTTGACACAGTGAGGCGCGTGGCTGCTACTGACGCGCCTGTACTGATAATGGGTGAAAACGGCACCGGCAAGGAACTTGTCGCGGAGACCCTGCATGCCAACAGTCGCCGCAACGGGGCTCCGTTTGTAAAGGTGAATCTTGGCGGAATCTCCCGCTCCCTTTTCGAGAGCGAGATGTTTGGTCATAAAAAGGGCGCGTTTACAGGAGCTGCCGCCGACCGTGAAGGACGCTTTGCTGTTGCCGACAAGGGCACTATATTTCTCGATGAGATAGGTGAACTTGACGTCAACTCCCAGGTAAAACTGCTGCGTGTGTTGCAGGAACACACGTTTGAGGTGCTTGGCGACAGTGTCCCTCGCAAGGTCGATATACGTGTCGTGTGTGCGACCAATGCCGACCTTTCCGCGATGGTCGCTGACCGCACTTTCCGTGAGGACCTGTTTTACCGCATAAGCCTTATAACTGTCACGCTCCCGCCGCTGAGGGACCGTAAAGAGGACATCCCGGAGCTTGTCGCCCACTTTGCCCGTCAGTTCAGCAAGGCAAACCGCATGGCGATGCCCGACATTACTGACGACGCCGTCGATTATCTGTCAGGGCTTCCTTATCCGGGCAACATCCGCGAACTGAAAAATCTTGTTGAACGCACGATGATTATCAGTCAGTCGCCGGTGCTTGACGGGCGAGCGTTTCGCAGTGCGTCGTCATTTGCCCCCGATATGACCGTGGCTTCCGTAGCCGCCTCGGGAAGCCTTGAGGATATAGAGAAGGCGGCTATTGAGAATGCGCTTGCCAAGAGTGGCGGCAATCTGTCGGCTGCAGCGTCGCAGCTTGGCATAAGCCGGCAGGCACTTTACCGTCGCATGGAAAAATTCGGCATATCGACATGAAGCGTAATCCTGTATTTATCATTCTGTCGGTGCTGATTGTGATTGCATGTGTCGCGCTTCTTGTGATAGTCAGGCACACAGCGTCATCTTCTTTTTTTATTGCCGAGGGACTGCTGGCGCTCTGCTTGTTGCTGCTATGGGTGTTTTATGCGCGTCTTGTCAAGCCGATAAATACGATTGCCAATGGTATGGACCTCCTGCGTGAACAGGATTTCAGCAGCCGGCTTTCTCCGGTGGGGCAGAGTGATGCCGACCGCCTTGTTGACATCTTTAACCGGATGATGGCAAGCCTGAAGGAGGAGCGCCTGAGAGTCAGGGAGCAGAATCATTTTCTTGACCTGCTGATAGCCGCGTCGCCTATGGGTATAATCATCCTTGACGATGACGACCGGGTGACGATGGTTAATGACGCCGCGCTTAAATTTCTTGACGCCGACGCGAGCAAGGCGCTTGCCGGAAAAAGGGTCGCCGATCTCGACAGCCCGCTCTCAGAGGCGCTGGTGACGCTCCCTCAGGACACAACCACGACCTTGCGCCTCAGCGACTCGATGATTTACCGCTGTGCGCGGCTGTCGTTTATGGACAAGGGATATGCCCATCCGTTCATCATGATTGAGAAGCTCACCGATGAAGTGATGAAAGCGGAGAAATTTGCTTATGAAAAGGTGATAAGGATGATGGCTCATGAGGTCAACAATTCGGTGGCCGGAGTAAGTTCAGTGCTTGAGACCGCATCCATGATTTCGGAAGACCCTGACATGGCTGAGGCTCTTGATGTGTGTCGCCATCGGTGTGAGAGCATGAGCCGGTTTATCACCTCGTTTGCCGATGTGGTCAAGATTCCGGCGCCGCGGCTTGAGGAGTGTGACCTTAACGTTTTTGTTGCCGAGACATTGCCGCTTCTTGAAAGCCTGTGTACGGTAAGGGAGATAAATCTTGTATTCAGGACATCGCCGGAGGCTGTGAACGTCATGCTTGACAAGGTGCAGATGGAGCAGGTGTTGATAAATCTTGTCAAGAATGCCGCCGAAAGCATCGGGACCGAAGGAGAGATTACCGTGTCAGTCGCGGGTCATGAAATATGTATCGCCGACAATGGCGCCGGCATTGACAAGGAGACACGTCAGAAAATTTTTACACCGTTTTTTTCATCCAAGGCCGATGGCAGGGGACTCGGGCTGCTCTTTGTCAGTGAGGTGCTTAACGGTCACGGATGCACCTTTTCACTGCGCACCTATGATGATGGACTCACAAGATTTTTGATACGTTTTCAACCATAGTGCCATTAAGATTGTTTAAAATCTCGGAACTATATTTAATGTCGTTTAAACAATCTAAATTCACGATTATGAAGAAGTATTTAGTCATCCTTATGGCATTGGTCGGTTTTTGTATGACAGCACAGGCTCAACGTACAGAAATATTTGCAAGCTACGGCGGTTATACCCAGATGGACGCGATGGACTGTCATGACGGTGGCCCTGACGTAAACAATGCCTGGGGTGCGCTCAATCTTGGTGTCAATGTGAATGTGGCACCGAATTTCTGGATTGGTCCTTCCTATACATTTTCGAGTACAACAAGAAAGAAATGGGATGACAATCATTTCTATTATCATGCCATCATGCTTAACGGTCGATATGACTACTATCGCAACCGCATAGTGACAGTCTACGGAAAGGTAGGTGTAGGTTGTGTAATCATGCATGAGACCTGGGATGATGACGATGACGATTACACCAAAGACAAAGGCTATTTCGCATTTCAGATTAACCCCATCGGAGCTACTGTAGGGTTGACTGATGTCTTCTCTATCTTCGGCGAGCTCGGTTTTGGTGCGCAAGGTCTTGTTCAGGTAGGCTTCAAGCTTCGCCTGTAATATAATTCGGCTTTTTGTTTGTTTCCGGGGGTGGGGGTGTTGGCCTTTGCCTCCGGTGTCATATATGACGGTATAGTGTTATAGATACTTAATTTCGGACGGTATAAATCGACAGAATGTAAATGAATGTTAATATCGTGCGAGAAAAGGGCGTATATAATGTTATAAAGTAGCGAGTAGGGGTTAACTTTGTCCAAGCAAATTATAAGTTTATGCCAAATATATTGACGAGCCTTGTACGCAAACAGGCACATAAATATGGTGATAGAGCCGTGTTCTGTTTCAAAAGTACATTGCAGGGCTCATGGGATGAGATTTCATGGAACGCTTTCAGCGCTGACGTTGACAAGGCGGCTTGTGCGCTTGAGATACTTGGGATAGAGCCTACTCATACGGTGGGCGTATTCTCGGCAAATCGTCCTGACATCCTTGTCACTGATTTTGCCTCATTTGCCAATCGTGTCGTTACTGTCTCCATCTATGCCACAAGCAGCGAGGAGCAGGTCGAATACATTGTAAAGGATGCACGCATACCATTGCTTTTTGTAGGTAACCAGGAGCAGTATGAGATAGCCCGTAAGGTAGCTGAAAAATGTCACTGCCTCAAGCAGATTGTCACATATGAGAAGGTGAAGATGCATCCTGCCGACTCTCACACAATTACGTTTGAGGATTTTCTAAAGCTTGGGGCTGCCGCCGGCGACTTGTGTCGCAAGGAGGTGGCGGCGCGCTCGGAGGCGGCTCGTCCCGATGACATCGCCACATTGCTCTATACGTCAGGCACGACAGGTGAACCCAAGGGCGCGATTTTGCTGCACTCATGTTTTGACGCGGCGATGGCAATCCACCAGGAGCGCCTTACGATGCTTTCCGACAAGGACACGTCAATCAGCTTCCTGCCTTTAAGCCACATCTTTGAAAAGGCGTGGACCTATTATTGCATGGTCATGGGAATAAAGGTGTATATAAATCTTGACCCACATAATATACAGACATCAATACGTGAGACCCATCCGACATGTATGTGCAGTGTCCCCCGATTCTGGGAGAAGGTATATGCGGCTGTGATGGCTAAGATCTCGCGGATGAACGCGGTCCAGAAGCTGCTTGTCAAGCGGGCGCTTGTCGTGGGTCGCCGCCGCAACATCGACTTTGTAAGGCTTGGACGCAAGGTGCCTGGATGGCTCGAATTGCAATACCGCTTTTACGACAAGAAGGTGTTTGAGCCTATGCGTAAGGTGATAGGTATTGAAAACGGGACACTGTTTCCTACCGCAGGAGCGCCGCTGTCGGCTTCGATAACCGAGTTTCTGCAATCATGCGGTATACCTATAATAATCGGCTACGGACTATCCGAGACTACGGCTACAGTGACCTGCTTCCCTAAGGTCGGTTATGAGATAGGCACCGTCGGGACAGTCATGCCGCGCATTCAGATAAGGCTTGGCGAGCAGGACGAGATCTGTGTCAAGGGTCCTACCGTTATGGCAGGTTATTACAACAAGCCTGAGGAGACGGCTGCCGCGTTTACTCCCGACGGATGGTTCCGCACAGGTGACGCCGGCAAGATTGACGATACCGGAGCGCTGATACTTACCGAACGCATCAAGGACCTGTTCAAGACTTCCAACGGCAAGTATATAGCCCCGCAGGCGATAGAAAGCCGTCTTGGAGAGGATGAATATATCGAGCAGGTGGCTGTCATAGGCGATCAGCGCAAGTATGTGACGGCGATAATCATCCCCGCGTTTGAGGCTCTGAAGGAGTATGCAAAAAAGAAGCATATCAAATATAAGACTGTCGTTGACCTTGTCAACAACACCGAGATCAAGCGTATGATCGAGGAGCGTATAGAGAAGCTTCAGAAAGGATTTGCCAGCTATGAGAAGGTGAAGAAGTTCACTTTGCTCCCTAAGGAATTCACGATGGAGAGCGGCGAGCTGACCAACACGCTGAAGATACGACGTCCGGTCATCAACCATCGCTATGCCCGCGAGATAGAGGCTATGTATGCCCAGTGAAAAGACAGAAATTGAATTATTAACATATTATTAACCAACCATAATCAGATGATTACATTTGAACAGCTAAAAGAGACGATAGAGCGCAAGGATGCGCTGGGGAGGTATCTTTGACATCGACAGTAAGCGTGTCGAAGTAGAAGAGGAAGAACTGCGCACACATGTGCCCGACTTCTGGGAACATCAGAAAGAAGCACAGGCGCAGATGAAAAAAGTAAAGGAACTGCATCAGTGGATTGACGGCTACGATGAGCTTGACAAGGCGGTCGGCGAGCTTCAGCTTGCCTGGGACTTTCTGAAAGAGGGGCTTGTCGAGGAAGAAGAGATTGACTCCATGTATGGCTCGGTGATGGAGAAAATCGAGGCGCTTGAGCTGAAAAACATGCTGCGTCGCGAGGAAGATTCACTCGGTGCGGTGCTGAAGATTAATTCAGGTGCCGGAGGCACGGAGAGCCAGGATTGGGCGTCAATGCTTATGCGCATGTATCTGCGTTGGTGTGAGGCAAAAGGCTATAAGGCTTCCATCGCCAATATCCTTGAAGGTGACGAGGCAGGTATAAAGTCGGTGACTATCGATGTCGACGGCGCGTTTGCCTACGGTTATCTTAAAAGTGAAAACGGAGTCCACCGTCTTGTCAGGGTGTCGCCTTACAATGCTCAGGGTAAGCGCATGACATCATTTGCATCGGTATTTGTGACTCCGCTTGTCGATGACACCATCGAGGTGAAAGTCGACCCCGCCGCCCTGTCGTGGGATACATTCCGAAGCGGTGGAGCAGGAGGTCAGAACGTGAACAAGGTCGAGTCGGGCGTCAGGTTGCGCTACCAGTTTGTCGACCCTTACACCGGAGAGAAGGAGGAAATCCTGATTGAGAATACCGAGACCCGCGACCAGCCCAAGAACAAGGAAAACGCCATGCGTCAGCTCCGTTCCATTCTATATGACAAGGAGTTGCAACACCGCCTTGCCGAGCAGCGTAAGATTGAAGACGGCAAGATGAAGATAGAGTGGGGCTCGCAGATAAGAAGCTATGTGTTTGACGACCGGAGGGTTAAGGACCATCGCACCAACTGGCAGACAAGTGATGTCAACGGAGTGATGGATGGTGACATCGACGGATTCATCAAGGCATATCTGATGGAGTTTGCCTCGGAGTCGGAAGAATAATTTAATAAAGTTACAACAATGAAAGATAAGCTCACGGTAATAAAGGTGGGCGGCAAGATTGTCGAGGAGGAGGCATCGTTGAATAGCCTCCTTCGCGACTTTGCTGCAATAGAGGGTTTCAAGCTTCTTGTGCATGGCGGAGGCAGGTCGGCGACAAAGATTGCCGCCGCTCTCGGAGTAGAGACGGTGATGGTCGACGGAAGGCGTGTGACTGATGACGCTATGCTTGATGTCGTCACTATGGTCTATGGCGGTCTTGTCAACAAGAAAGTGGTGGCAAGGCTCCAGGGGCTCGGCGTGGACGCTCTCGGCATGACAGGTGCCGACATGGACATAATACGCAGCCACAAGCGACCGGTGAAGACTGTCGACTACGGCTGGGTAGGCGATGTCGACCGTGTAAACGGCGAGGCTCTCGCGTCATTGTTGCGTTCAGGCGTCGTGCCTGTCATAGCGCCTCTTACCCATGACGGTGACGGTCATCTTCTGAACACCAATGCCGACACCATGGCAGGGGAGACGGCAAAGGGGCTTGCTCCTTATTTTGATGTCACCCTTGTGTATTGTTTTGAGAAACCGGGTGTGTTGCGTGACGAGAATGACGACAATTCGGTCATAGCCGAGATTGACACAGCTATGTTTGAAAAATTGAGAAATGACGGAATCGTAACCGGCGGCATGTTGCCCAAGCTTGAAAATGCGCTTGACGCAGTAGGCAAGGGAGTAAGCGAAGTCGTGATAACGCGTGCGTCGGCTCTTGACAATCTTGACGGCGGCACTCACATAAGGCTCTGAAGTCACATTTGTCTACAGATTAATGGTCGGGCGGCAATTCGTTGAGGATTGTCGCCCGATTGATAATTAAATAGTGAGATGCATTGTTAAAATACTATATTATGTAATCTTTTTTAGCCTGCCGATGTTGAAATGATGTATATGATTAAAAAGAATATCAGTCGGGTACATTGACGCGTGAGAATATTTCTTGATGCCCGGTACCCCACAGAATAATATAATTCAAACTTAACAAAACACAATTACTATGGCAGACAAGAAGTATTCTCCTGCGGTGCAGGAACTTGCGGACCTGATTAAGAAAAACAAGTGGGAAGACAAGTTTAACCAGGCTATTGAAAAAGTGGTGTCCTACAAGATTCCCGGATTGTCCGACATGAAGACTATCGAGGATTATCTTGATTACCTTGAGGCTTATGCTCACTGGGTACCTGCTGAAAACAGCGAGGGCACACATGTGTATCAGCATCTTTTCCGTTCATTCTTCCTTCTGGATCAGGAACCGGTCAAGTCGTTGCAGACACCATGTCGTCCTGCCGACAAAATGCCTGAACTTACCCCGCTGTCAAAGTGGATGGTAGATTACTGCTACGCAATCGGTGACTGGCTTGACAGTCCTGAATCAATCACTGATGCCAGTGTCAAGTCATTCTATGACTGTGCGGTATATAACATGAACGAGTATCTTGAACCCCGTGGCGGCTGGAAGACATTCAACCAGATGTTTGCGCGTCACGTGAAACCTGGATACCGTCCTATCGCAGCAATTGAAGATGACAAGATCATAGTGCATCCTGCCGATGCATGCTTCGGTGGACAATGGGAAATACGCCCCGACACTCATGTGCGTATCAAGGGTCTTGACTGGAGTATCGACGAACTTCTTGAGGGAAGCCCTTACAAGGATAAATTCAAAGGCGGCATGTGGTGTCACTCCTTCCTTAGCTGGACCGACTATCATCGTCAGCATGCGCCGCTGTCAGGTATAGTGCGCGAGGCGCGTGTTATCCAGGGTGCATGTTATGTTGACCTTGTGGCTGTGCCTGATAAGGTAAATCCTGCCACCAATCAAGTCGAGGCATGGCGTGCTACCGCTCCTGACCAGGCCGGTTATGAGTTTATGCAGACCCGTGGATTGATCGTGCTTGAAACAAAATATGGCTACGTCGCTATTCTGCCTATCGCTATGCCGCAGGTATCGTCAGTTGTGGTTACGGCAGAAGAAGGCATGGCTCTGAAGAAGGGCGATGAGATTTCTTACTTCCAGTTTGGCGGCTCTGATATAGTATATCTGTTCTCTGCCAACATGAATGTCTCAATCTCCGCTCATCTCGGCACTCACTACAAGGTAGGCACCAAGATTGGTGAAATCTATCCGGTGGTAGAGCTTTAGACAAAATAATCTTTCAACCAATAAAAACTTAGGCTATGGCTGCTCCCGATGTAAAAAAGCCATCAGTTCAGCCTAAGGAAAGCAAACCCGCGAAGGCTCTCATCTCGACCGGTGCGATGACCGTAATGATTATCACGACGGTGGTGAGCCTCCGCGGACTTCCTTCCCAGGCGGAATTTGGCATACAGTCAATTTTCTACTATCTCTTTGCTGCGATAGTGTTTCTTATTCCTTTCTCTCTTGTGTGTGCCGAACTTGCCTCGACTTATACTCATTCCGGAGGTCTCTACCGGTGGGTATCGGAAGCGTTTGGCACCCGTTGGGGATGGTCGGCGATGTATCTTGAATGGCAGACCCTCGTAATATGGTTTCCTGCCGTGCTTATGTTTGGCGCCGTCTCTCTTGCCTATATTTTCTGGCCGGAATCATTTGACGCCCGCCTTGCATCCAACAAGATTTACACTCTTATCATAGTGCTTGGTGTCTACTGGTTCTGTAATTTCATGGCGTTCCGCGGCATGAAATCGTCAAAGATGCTAAGTACGCTTGGCGGACTTTTCGGAACAATCGTTCCGGGGGCGATTCTTATCGTGCTTGGCGTGGCATATTTCTGCATGGGCAAGCCTATCATGCTTACTCATGAGTCATTTTTCCCTGATTTTACCAAAATCGGCACAATAGTGCTTGCCGCGTCTATATTCCTGTTTTATGGCGGAATGGAGATGAACGCCGTACACGTGCAGAACATGCGTGACCCTGCGCGTCAGTTTCCTAAGGCTATGTTTACAGCCGTGGCTGTAATCGTTGCTCTGTTTGTCTTTGCGACTCTTGCCATAGGCTTTGTCGTCCCGGCGAAGGATATCAATCTGCTTGCGTCGCTTCTTGTCGCATACAATGACCTTTGGGCGTCTATCGGTGTGCCCTGGCTCGGCAACGTGATGGCTGTGCTTATCACTTTTGGAGTCATAGGTCAGGTCAGCGTGATTATCGCCGGCCCGTCGACCGGACTTGTCGCCGTGGGCGAGAGCGGTTATCTGCCGCGTGCACTGCAGAAGACCAATTCCAAGGGTGTCAACAAGCCTATCCTTTATGTTCAGGCATTGTTTGTGACGTTGCTTGCATTTGTGCTTGTCGTTTTGCCTTCGGTCGAGTCGGCTTACCAGGTGATGTCGCAGATGGCTACCGTCATATACCTGATTCTCGTGTTGATGATTTACTTCGCTTTTATCCGTCTGCGTCACACCCAGCCCTCGAAGCGTCGCGGATTCCGGGTGCCCGGCGGTAAATTGGGCGAGGTCATTGTTACCGGAATCGGCATTCTCGGTGCGGTTGTGGCGATGATATTGAGCTTTATTCCCCCGTCGCAGATTAATACAGGAAGCCCTGTCGTCTATGTGCTTATCATTTTGATTGGTGCTGCTGTGTTCTTCTGTGTCCCTCTCGTCGTTTATGGCTGCCGTCGTCCCGACTGGCGTGACCCGGCTGTCGCTGACAAGTTCTACCCGTTTGACTGGCAGATAGAAAACCGTAAACCTTCTCAGGTGTCGCGGTGGAGTGCCGGCTATGAGCCTACTCCCGCGGAAGTGTCGGCTGCCGTGGCTCGAATCTCAAAGGAGGAGGGTGAGCCTGCTGATGCTTCCGGGAAGTGATAATCGGCTGTCTTGAGGCAGCGGCTCTTGAAATGCTGTTTAGTGAAGGCTGTGTGTCATGATTCCGGTCATGACACCGCTTTCATTAAAATTTAAAAGAGTCATCTCCGGTAAAATATTTATTCTGGTTAATTTTTCAAGAGCTATCCTGAGATTATGAAACGTATAGCTACAGGCAGGGGATATATTCCGTTGCTGACATTGATTGCCGTGTGGTCGATGTCGTTGGTCGTTGATCTTCCCGGACTTGCCATATCTCCGTTGATAAGCGTGATTGACAAGGTGTTTCCCGGTGCGACTCATCTCGAATGTCAGTTGCTTGAGATTCTCCCCAATTTCTGTATTTTCCCTTTTATACTGCTTTCCGGCAAGCTGTCTATGAGCCGTAACAAGGTGGGGCTTGTCGTGGTGGGGCTTGTCGTGTTTTTATTGGCGGGGATTGCTTATTTCTTTGTCGACTCGATTCTCGGGCTTATAATCGTAAGCTGTATTCTCGGCATGGGTTGCGGGCTTGTCATCCCCCTTGCCGCGGGATTGCTTGCCGAAATCTTCACCGGGCGCTATCGGCTTGAACAGATGGGTATAAAGTCGGGTATTGCCAACGGCACACTCGTGTTGGCGACGCTTGCCGTCGGGCTTATCGAGGGAAAAAACTGGCACCTGCCGTTTGTCGTCTACCTCTTGCCGGTCGTCCCATTGGTGATGTCGGTGTTTCTGTCGCGCAGGTTTCTTTCGGCAAACGGAGGCTCAGATGTGGCTACTCCCGTGCAGGCTCACATTAAATTGGCGGGATTGCCTGCCGGAGTTGTGCGCCGCCGCATCATGGGAATAATCTTTTTCTATCTTGTCGTGACAATCTCGGGAATCACACTGTCGTTTTTTATCCCGTTTCTGATGTCGGCTCATCACATGAGCGATGACGCTACCGGTTATGTGAGCGCGGTGTTTTATCTGATGGTGACATTGCCGGGGTTTTTCCTTGGCAAGATTGTGTGCGGATTGCGCAGGTCGACAATTCCGGTGTGTATAGCCATGATGATTGTCGGTCCGCTTATAATCGCTTTCTGCCCGTCGCTGACGGCTTATTTTATAGGAGCGTCACTGATGGGGTTCGGATATGGTGCCTTGCAGCCGATTTTCTATGACAAGGCGTCGGAACTTGCCCCGTCGGCCGCTCATTCCACAAGGGTGCTTTCATATGTCATGTCGGCAAATTATATCGGTGTCGCCGTGTGTCCGCTTTTCTTTGTCGGCTTAAATTCGGTAGTGGCGTTTGTGATAAGCGCGGCATGTATGGCGGTCGTGCTTGTGGTGGCGATTCTAAGGCGTCATTCATTTACGTTCAGTGTCGATGACGAGCTTGCCGCCTATGGGAAGAAACACCTTGATTAGCAATATTTATAATATGGATTTTATTACTTTAAAGTTACTTTATGATGATGAAAAAGTCGGTGTCAACTATTCTTGCCGTCACATTTTCGGTGTTGCCGGCAACCGTTGCAGCCCAGGCTGTAGAAGATGATGAAACAATTGTCACTGTAATCGTCGGCGATGATAACGCAGCCGTAGATGTCCAGGACGAGTTTGTGAAAAATGCGCCTAAGCGTAAAAGTGACAACGGTTTGCCCCGATTTGCAATCGTCGGGAAAGACAATAAGTTTTACCTTGGTATAGGCGCTCAGTTTCTTGGCGAAGGGCTGGTGGACTTCGGCGGAGAGATGCCCTCGCCTTATAACTTTGTTCCGTCGGCTATCACTCCGGCTACGCCCGGCAACGGGTCGTCGTTACGCTTTACTGCGCTGACATCCTCGTTTTACATAAACGCAGTCGCTCTTCCGGGCACTAAGGATAAGGTGGGGTTATTTTTCAAAGCGCAGATAAATGACGGTAACGATTATGGCTTTAATGTGTCACATTTCTATGTGACTTACCGCGGATTCCAGATCGGTTATACGTCAAGCCTGTTTGCTGATGGTGCGGCGATGCCATTTACGATTGATGCCCAGGGACCTAACGGCTCGGCTAACATGTCAGTGTTTACGGCAGGGTATATACATGAATTTTCTTCATCTATAACGGGAGCTATCGGTATAGATGCCCCGACTGCCGATATAACTGCGGGAGACGGTACCTCAACCGTGAATCAGCGCATACCTGCCGTGCCGTTGTATCTGCAATACGGATGGGATGGCGGTGCAAGCCACATAAGGCTGTCAGGACTTGTCAGACCTATGCAATACCGGGATGTTGTCGCGGGTAAGAACCGCACTCCTGTAGGGTGGGGCGTGCAGCTCTCCGGTCTTGCCAAGGTGTTGCCTGCGCTGACGCTGTATTATGATGCCACTTATGGTCACGGCGTGGCTGACTACCTGCAGGATAATACGGGCATGGGGCTTGACGCCCTGCCCGATGCCGACCGTGACGGGCGATGCCGGTTGATGAAGTCAATGGGACTGACTGCGGGTATGTCAATCGGACTTACCGACCGCCTGGTGTTTAACGGCGCTTACAGCCATGTAACCAACTGGGCTCCGTCGGGGGCTGTTACTGACGACAGCCGTTACCGTTACGGCGATTATGTAGCGGCAAACCTTATCTACACGGTCAACAAGATTGTAGGTGTCGGCGTGGAATATGATTATGGACACAGAAAGTCATTTGGCGGCGAGGGGTTGCATGTCAACCGTGTCCAGGCTCAACTTTCCGTTACATTCTAATATAAATTCCGGTCGGCACTTGACAATATGTGCCGACCGGTCTTTTTTTGTCACATAATTTTGCAAAATTTGGATAAAAGGAAAGAATTGTATAACTTTGTGCGATTAATAAAGAAAACGGAAAGCTATGAGAGTTGCGATAGTTGGCGCGAGCGGCGCCGTAGGTCAAGAGTTCCTTCGTGTACTTGACCAGCAGAATTTCCCTATTGACGAACTGTTGTTGTTTGGCTCAGTCCGCAGTGCAGGACGTAAATATACGTTCCGCGGCAAAGAGATTGAGGTCAAGGAGCTTAAACACAACGATGACTTCAAGGGAGTTGATATCGCATTTGCTTCTGCCGGAGCCGGCACGTCGCGCGAATTTGCCGAGACCATCACCAAGCATGGCGCCATCATGATTGACAACTCAAGCGCGTTTCGCATGGATGACGATGTGCCTTTGGTTGTCCCTGAGGTAAACGGTGACGACGCTTTTAACACTCCGCGCAATATCATAGCCAATCCTAACTGTACGACCATACAGATGGTGGTGGCTCTGAAACCTATTAATGACATCTCGCCGATAAAGCGTGTGCATGTCGCTACCTATCAGGCTGCGTCAGGTGCCGGAGCTGCGGCTATGGATGAGCTTGTAGAGCAGTATGCCCAGCTTGGCAGGGGAGAGGAACCCACCGTTGAAAAGTTTGCCTATCAGCTCGCCTACAATGTAATCCCTCAGGTTGACGTGTTTACCGACAACGGTTATACCAAGGAGGAGATGAAGATGTACAACGAGACCAAGAAGATAATGCATGCGCCCGACATCGAGGTGAGCGCCACATGTGTGCGTGTGCCTGTGATGCGTGCCCATTCCGAGTCAATCTGGATTGAGACGGAGAGCCCCGTGTCGCTTGACGCTGCCCGCAAGGCTCTTTCCGAGGCGGAAGGTGTAGTTGTCTTCGATGACCCTGCAAACAAGAAATACCCGATGCCGCTTGACATCGCAAATCAAGACCCCGTTTATGTGGGACGTCTCCGCAAGGATCTCACATGTGACAACGGTCTGTCATTCTGGGTGGTCGGCGACCAGATAAAGAAGGGCGCAGCGCTTAATGCCGTGCAGATTGCACAGTACATGCTTGCCCACGGTAAGAAATTTTGAAGATTAATATATCCTTATAAGAAACCTCTGTACAAACTAAGATTTTATTCTTTTAAGCCTTTATTTTATTTACGAAAGGAGTCGACGAGAGCCGCCTCCTTTTTTTATTGGTGAAAAATTGCTAAATTTGTGGATGATTTTTCCAGAGAATGTAGTATGGGCGTTATGAATGCAGCAGTTCTTGTCACTGACCCGGTGCTGATATTTTTTATCGTGCTGGTAATAATATTGTTGTCTCCTCTGTTGCTCAATAAGCTAAGGATTCCCCATATAATAGGGATGATTGTCGCGGGAATTGTCGTGGGTCCCTATGGAATAGGCCTGCTCGCCCGCGATGCAAGTTTTGCTATATTCGGTCAGGTCGGCATCCTGTATCTCATGTTCCTTGCCGGAATAGAGATTGACATGTATCATCTGAAGAAAAATCTCAAAAAAGGTCTCTGTTTTGGTATGTACACCTTTCTTGTGCCGATGATACTCGGCACGGTGTCATCCTATTTCCTCCTGAAACTTGACTGGCTCACATCGGTGCTGCTTGCTTCGATGTATGCGTCCCATACTCTTATCGCTTATCCTGTCGTCTCGCGTTTCGGGCTGACAAAGACTCCGGCTGTCATTATCACAATCGCCGGCACTATCGTGACAGTGCTTGGCGCGCTCATTGTGCTTGCCGTGTGTGTCGGTATCTATTCCGACGGGGCGTTCAATATCGGTGAGGTATTGCGGCTGATGTTGCGTCTTGTGATTTATTGCATCGTTGTCGTGTATTCTTTCCCGAGGATGACACGATGGTTTTTCAAGAAATACAGTGACAATGTGTCGCAGTTCGTATATGTTCTGGCGATGGTCTTCCTGGCGAGTTTCTCGGCTCAGATGATAGGGCTTGAAAGCGTGTTGGGAGCCTTCTTTGCCGGTCTTGTGCTTAACCGTTACATCCCTAACATGTCGCCGTTGATGAACCGTATCGAGTTTGTCGGCAATGCGATTTTCATCCCGTATTTCCTTATCGGTGTAGGTATGCTGATTAATGTCGGTGTTGTTGTCAGAAGTTGGGACACGGTCTATGTCGCGGCTGTCATGACTATAATGGCGACGGCTGTAAAGTGGATTGCCGCGTGGATGACGCAGCTTACCTATAAGATGAGCGGCGCCGAACGAAGCATGATATTCGGGCTCTCCAATGCTCAGGCGGCGGCAACGCTTGCCGCGGTGATGATCGGCTTTAATATCGGGATGTTTGACGAGAATGTGCTGAATGGCACTATTGTGATGATTCTTGTCACATGCACAATCTCCTCTATAATCACCGAGCGCGCGGCTTCAAGACTGAAACTGCAGCAGCTTGAGTCAGAATCGGAGGTAAGCGAGCCGCAGGGCAGGTCGTCCAATACATTAATCTCTGTGTCCAACCCTATTACCGCCGGGTCGCTTGTCGAGCTTGCCATTCTTACCCGTAATCCGGGCATAAAGGGAAACAAGCTTTATGCGATACACGTGCGCAATGATAATTCCGCCGGCTCAAGGGCGATAGGCCGAAACTCGCTTGACGTGGCGGAACAGGCTGCGGCGAGTGTGGACGCAAAGCTTATCCCGATTGAACGTTACGACTTGAATGTGGTGACCGGTCTTGTCAACACTATCGAAGAGCGGGATATTTCTGACGTTATAATCGGCATGCACCGCAAGGCTACTGTGATAGACTCTTTTTTCGGCAACAAGATAGAGCAGTTGTTGACATCTACCCATCGCATGGTGGTCATAACCCGATGCTTCATCCCGGTCAGCACGATTACGCGTATCGTCGTGTCAGTGCCTGACAAGGCTCAGTATGAGACCGGTTTCCGTCGTTGGGTATTTTCCATCGGAAATCTCGCGCGCCAGCTCGGATGCCGTGTGATATTCTGCTGCCATCCCGACGTGCAGCCTTATATACGCGGAGTGCTTTATAAAGAGAAATATGACATCCGCGCCGAGTACCGTGACGTGGAGGATTGGGATGACTTTGTGCTTCTCGCCAACCGGGTGCTTGACGATGACCTGTTTATTGTCGTGAGTGCGCGCCGCGCGTCACTGTCGTTTAATTCCGGCATGGATGAGATGCCCGGATTCCTGCAGAAGTATTTTTCACGCAACAATCTTGTGGTGCTATATCCTGAGCAGTTTGGCTCGGACGTGACAAATGCTTCATCAATCGACCCGCTTGCCAGTGATGTCACAGCGACCCCGAGCGGGCTCTGGTTGCAGCTGCTTTCCTACTATCGTAAGCTGATACAGTTCAGGAAGCGGTTCACTCAGCGAAAACGCGTGAAGAAAATAGATCTCTGATGTCGATTGGTGCAGTTTAAGCATCGAAATGACATGTTTAATCGGTTTATTGTACATGTTTGGCATTTTTGGACATGGTTTGTGTTAAATATTGTATAATTATGCTTATTTTTGCATTAAATAAATCATTTTATCACAATTAAGACTATGAAATTATTTAGACTATTTGGAATGGTTGCGTTTTCCGGACTATTGATGACCGGATTTGCTTCATGTGGCAGCGATGAACCGGGCAATGACGAGGGTGATGATCCTGTGGTTGAGCCTGGACAGGTTGATGAGACTGTCAACCGTCAGTTGACATCGGCCGAGGCCGGTAATTATCTTGATGAGACGGCTACAAAAATCAGTGAGATGTTTGATCCGGCCGACCAGAAAGAGGTTATTGATGTATTTCAGAATTTTGTCGACCGATATGGTTACTACGAATTTGATGAAGACTACTTTAACTTTGAGACAGGTGGAAGAAGCATGCTTGCCGAGATGGCAAAGTCATTTGTAATCGGACTTTCTACCGGCGATCCCGGAAGCCTGTCGCGTGCGGCTAACACGTTTGTGACACGTTACGAAATATCATTTGACAAGCTTAAAGGTGTCTATACACCTGACACCCGTAACCAGGTGTGGAAGCGTGACCCGAGCGGCAACGACATTGTGTTCCGTTTCGGCACTACCGAATTTAAGGTTCAGGTGAGCGGAGGCAACTGGGACATTGAATTTGCTGATTCTTACGATGACTGGTGGGATGACGCCACTTATGTTGAGGAATACAAGGTGACTGTTCCTAAAAACATCGTGATGACTGTGACTGACTCAGGCAAGGAGCTTGTAAAGAGCGTTGTCGAGACCAATCTTGATGTCAATGGACGCAATTTCCATGTAAAGACTTCGCTCCGCGCGGCTAACATCACTCTTGATGCGCTTGTGGACGGAAACAACAATCTTATATCCGAGTCGCAGTCGATGACTGTGGGCGGTCAGCGTTTCCTGACTACAGTTACTTCTGTCAACGGCAGCCACCTCTGTGACGTGGAGTATCTTTCAGAGATTTTTGACGAAGACGTTGAGTCAGCCGTAAGCAAGATTGACAATACATTCGGCAAGGGTGTGACCTCGGTAAACATCTGTGACCGTGTTCAGATAAAGGCTGAGATAAGCAAAATCGGCACACTGATGGCTGCCGGCAGCTATGATTCCTACACTTATTATAACAAGAATGCCGAAAACGATGCTGTAAAATTTGCTTCATCGCTCAACAATAACGTGAAGGCTCAGATGTATTTCGGAAATACTTCTGTCGCGCAGGCTGATGTGCAGTGGCAGAAATGTTATTATGAATACTATGCCGGCGTGGGCGATTGGTATGTCGAGCCTGTGATAGTGTTTGGCGATGGCAGCCGCTTTACTTTTGAGGAGTATTTCGACGAGTCGCGCTTTGCTAATGCCGAAAACAAGTTCTTGAGTCTCGTATATCTGTACGAAAGTCTCTGGTAATAATTGAGAACAAGACATTTGACTCTTGCATATATGAGCTGTGTCGCCCGCCGGGCGGCACGGCTCTTGTTGACTGTAGGCATGGCGGCAAGTGGCGTTGCCTGCTTTGCCGTGGAGTCACGTGACAGCGTGGAGTTGCGGGAGGTGGAAGTTGTCGCGACATCTACAAGGACCACACGCATCGGTGAATCGGGGGCGTTGACCATGGATGCCTCGCTTTTGGGGCGGACGCTGCGTTCGTTGGGCGAGGCTGATGCCGTAGGTTATCTGAAATTGCTCCCCGGTGTAAGCGGCGGCAGCGACTACGGGTCGGGGCTTTCTGTTCAAGGCGGCGATTATTCCCACACGTTATTTCGCATTAACGGCATGCCGCTGTTTTTTCCGTATCATTTCGGAGGGATATTTTCCGTTGTCTCTCCGATGCACTTTCCTCTGGTTAAATTTGAAAAGGCTATACATGACCGTTCCGCTCCGTCGAGACTTGGTGGCATAGTGGACATGTCCACGCGCAGGGACAAGCTTGAAAGTGTGAGAGGGTCGGTAAATATCGGTGTCATATCCTCGGGGGTCAGTGTCGGATTCCCTCTCAGCAACACAGTCGATCTGACTGTCACGGCAAGAACCTCCTATATTGACCGCCTTTACGGTAAATTGCTCAAGGGGAAGAGTTCAGCGATATATTATAATCTCAGAGATGTTTGCGTGACTGCGGCGTGGACTCCGGGAGAGTCGGATCGCGTTACCGCTGACTTTTTTCTCAATTCCGACAATCTGAAGGTCACGGATGACGCGTATGCGCTCGGTACTGTCATGAAATGGGGCAATGTCGCCGGCTCTGTCGGCTGGTGTCACCGGCTTTCTCATGGAGAGATTACTAACACCGCTTATTATTCCGGATTTAACAATTCGCTGACGATGGAGATGCCGCAGCTCGGTATCAGAATGCCGTCAGAAATATCACAACTGTCGGTTAACGGGCGGCTTGACTTGTCGCTTGACCGTAACTGGCGGCTGAAAACCGGATATGCGCTTATGCTTAACCGCGTGATTCCGCAGTGGGCCGATGTCAATGGCTATTCACGGGGAAATGCGGAGCTTGTTAAGGAGCATAGCCGTGAAGCGGCATTGTTTGCCGAGATTTACCGTCGGGTTGTGCCGTCGCTTACGCTTTCGGCAGGTGTACGTGTCACCGGATATGAGCAGGGCTCCTACGGGACTGTGCTTGCCGATCCGTCGGTCACAGCGTCGCTTTCCCGACCGTGGGGCGACCTGATGATGCAGGTTGCAAGTTACAGCCAGACTCTTCATCAGGTAGGATTCTCAGAGATAGGAATGTCGTCAAATTTCTGGATTGGCTCCGACGGGTCGCTTCCCGTTCAGAGGGCATTGTCGGCTGCTGTCAATTACAACCGGTCATTTCTTGACGGGCGATACACGATGTCGGTTGACTTGTATTATAAACGTTTGCGCGGATGCTCCGAATATGACGGCATAATCCTCGGATTGCTTGACGGCAATTATCAGTCGCGCGACAATATATTAAGTGGCAAAGGCTATAATTACGGGGCTGATATTATGGTGTCAAAAAATTTCGGAAAGCTTACAGGCTCTGCCGGCTATGCCTATGGGATAGCGCGCCGGATGTTTGACGATAAGACAGGGTGGGTGACCGCTTCGTCAGAGCTGCGTCATTCGGTCAATCTGTGGATTCGTTACAACCTGTCGACTCATTGGTCGCTTTCCTCTGTGTTCACTTACACTACCGGGCGGCCTGTGACACCGATAAAAGCGTTTTATATGGTCGGTGAAAATGTGTTTATGGACTACGGCAGGCGTAACTCCGGCAATCTTCCTGCCTATCATCGGCTTGACCTCTCTGCTACATACTCGTGGACTACAAGGAAATGGCTGAGTCTGCGACATTTTATAAATCTTTCGTTGCTGAACGCTTACGGTCACCGTAATGTGGATATAGTCGGGTTCAATTATGACAGTGACGACAATCTCTTTTACCGCAAGGAGGTGACGTCGCTTTACCGGTTTATGCCGTCGGTCAGCTATAGTGTGGAATTCTGATGAGATACAGACTGTTATACATATCGTTGATTTCAGTTGTCATGACATGGCTTGTCGCCTGTAACAACACGACCGCCCCATCGGCCCCGTCACTTGTCATTGACGGGTGGATTGATTCCGACGGCTATCCTGTCGTCGTGCTTACCAGGACTATTTCACCCGGCGACTCCAAAAAGACTCCTGTTGCCGATTGTCTTGTGAGATGGGGGAAGGTCACTGTGTCAGACGGGGAGCGGGAGGTGGTGCTTACAGGCTCTTCTAATGAAAATTATTTCCCTCCTTATATCTACCGTAGTTATGAGATGAAAGGAGAGCCGGGCAGGACTTATTCTGTCACGGCTTCATATGACGGCATGACAGCATCATCGTCATGCAAAATGCCATCCCGACCACGGATTACCGGCGTCGTGACCCGTAAGGTGCAGGACTCTGACTCGTTGTGTGAACTCACGCTGAACTTTGTGCCTGCCGCAGGCGAGCGCTTCTATCATATAGTGACGCGACCTTACGGCAGCAGGGGACGCATGCTGCCCTCATTTATGGGGGCTGTGAAAGCCGATGTCGGTGCTGATACGGTAAGTGTGCCTGTTTATGCGCCTAAGACCGATACCTCACCCGATGATTTCTCGCCATATTTTAAAACGGGCGATATTATCGAGGTGGCGTTGTGTACAATTACGCCTGAGGTCTATGACTTCTGGCTCGGATATGACGAAGAGGTGGCTTTTGGCGGAAACCAGTTTGTAACGTCGTCCGGCAATCTTCAGTCCAATGTCATGAATGGTTACGGAGTATGGAGCGCACGCGGAGTTGCGCTCCACACAGTTGTCATAGCTCCGTAATGTAAAGAGTCCTGACCGACTCTTATTTGTAAGTCTCCGCTATTGAATAAATCGAATTGAAGATTTCGATGTCGGTATCGGTCAGCTCGACATGGCGTCGCGCCATTACGCGTCGTGCGATGTCAAAGAATTTGGATAGTGACACGTCGCTGAAGCCCGCAGCGCCGCCTTCGCTGAATGACGCTACGAAGTTGCGAGGAAATCCTGACCCGTGGATATTGCATCCTACACCTACCACTGTGGCGGTGTTAAACATGGTGTTGATGCCGGCTTTTGTGTGGTCGCCCATGATAAGTCCGCAGAACTGGAGCCCTGTGCGCAGGAAACGGTGGGCTGGGTAGTTCCAGAGTTTGATTTCCGAATAGTCGTTTTTGAGGTTGGAGGCGACACAATTGGCGCCGAGATTACACCACTCGCCGATGACGGCGTTGCCGAGAAATCCGTCATGACCCTTGTTGCTGTATCCGATCATGACCACATTGTTGAGCTCGCCGCCTACTTTGCAGTAGGGACCGATGGTCGTTGCGCCATATACCTTTGTGCCCATGTTTATATAAGAGTGTTCGCAAAGAGCGAGAGGCCCTCTTACACATGATCCCTCCATAATCTCCGCATCGCGACCGATATATATGGGACCGTGGGTCACATTGAGCATCGCCCCTTCCACTGTCGCGCCTTCTTCAATAAAGATTGCCGGAGTGCCGTCGCTGAGAGTGGGCGAGCCGATAAGGGTGCATGTAGGGCTGAGTGGTTTCGAGCTACGGTTTTCAGTCAATGTGCGGTAGTCGGCGGCGAGGGCTTGCTCGTTGAGCATAAATATGTCGGGCAACGTTTTTATTGCGAGCACGTCATCTTCAAACTGCACTGTCGCCTCATGGCGCTTTCCATGACTTGCAATCAAGGTGTCGCCGATGAAAAGTGCCGTAGCCTGCGGCAGCGACTCGATTGCCTTGACAAGGTCGGCTGAAGGACATACATTGCCGGCAATATAAAGGTCTTCATTAGTGTCTGACTCTTTTATCGGATATTTTGGCGAAAGATATTCGACTGTCCGGTAGGAATAAGTGCCCGGTAACGCTTTTTCCCATTTTTCCCTTATGGTCATTATGCCGAATCTTATGTCGGCTATAGGTCGGGTAAATGTAATGGGTAGTAGATTTTCGCGCAAGTCGGCGTCGTCAAAAAGTATGATGTTACGTGTCATGGTTTCTGAATTAATGTTTCTACAAATGTAAGAAAAATTATTGAGATATGGTCAATTGATAATGGTTAGAGTGCATAAATATGCAGATATGCATAAATTAGACGATTTTTAACCTCAAAATCAATGAAAATTAAATATCAGGTAATCAGTGATTTGTGTAAATTTATATGTTAAATAACATAGTTTTATTGCATGGTTTAAGAAAAAACATCTAACTTTGCACCGTATTTAGTTGTATATAGTAGTGAAACGGGGAGAAAGGAAACCCCGATAAATATTAACTAAAACTTTATAGTCATGAACAAGATGATTAAGTTTTTTAAAGAGGGAGTCAATTCATATGTAAGAAACATGAGTGACCACCAGTTGTTCAGGATTACCGGCGACTGCACTCCTATGTTTGACGAAGAGAATTAGTATGAATCGCCCCCGCCCGGATGCCGCCCGGGGCTTGTTGAAGGAAGCGGCACACTTGAGAATGAAGAATGTTTTAGGAATTTAAAGAAGAAGTGTTATGAAGAAGTTTTTTAAGAAAGTACTTACTTGGTACTTTGAAGCAGCATCAGAGATGTACAAGTAAAAAAAACTTGCATTAGTGAGCAAGTAAATGAATTTAGGTTTAAAATTAGAGAATCGTGAACATCTCACGATTTTTTTGTGCCCTGACGTCAGGAACAGGCAAAAATCACTATCTTAGCCATCCTGTTTTTTTTAGTTATGGATAAATTGACTACATCAGTTGAAATAGAGCGTCTGGCAGTGAGGGCGCGTCACGGTGTCTTTGACCAGGAGCGTAAGGTCGGAAACGATTTTGAGGTCACCGTAAGAGTTGACTATCCCTGGGATATAGACTCCGATTCGCTTGACGGCACTCTTAATTACGGTGAGCTCGTGGCGCTTGTGAAAGAGGAGATGGCAAAGCCGTCGGCTCTGCTTGAGCATGTGGCGGGAAGGATATACCGGCGTATAACGGACCGGTGGGATGCAGCCACAGGAGGATATATAAAAATCTCCAAGCTCACCCCGCCGGTCACGGCACAGCTTGCCTCAGCCTCGGTCAGCATCAGGTGGTGACGGCTTTAAAAGGCTCTTCCTTTGTAGACGCTGCTTTTTGCGGCAGGATACAGTGTGCCCTCGAGGGTGATGCGGTTGGAGTTGAAATTGGGTGTCACGACTGCTGTCGCGCGGTCGGTGCCTTCTATTACGGTGATGGAGATTACAGCCGAAATGCCGTTGCCGGTCACGCTCATGGACTGGGTGAATGACCCGTCTTTGTTTTGCGATGTCTTGATGTTGGATGCGACTCCTTCTACCGTGATTCCTCCTACTCCGTTAGGTCCGCCCGAGTTAAACGGCGCTATCTGTACAGTTGTCCTGCCGTTGACCGAGGATATGAAGTTTGTTACCGAAGATACATATGCCGGTCGTCCGCGCTTGAAGATGAGCCTGTCGGCTTCAAGCACAAAGTCCATTCCCGCGAGCGACTTCACGGCAATGATATGATTGATTGAATCGCGGCGTGCTTCAAGTGTTTTCTGCTCTTCCCTTGCCGCCTTCTGTTCCGGGGTGAGAGTGGTGCATGAGGTTGTCAGTGCGATTGCCGTGGCAATGATTAAAAACAGTCGGTTCATGATTGCTTGATTGTGTTAAGTTTAATCCGGATGATATATTTCTATAAATATAACGTATATAAACTTAATTTGGATTGAGAAAAGTGGTATCTTTGCATAAAAATGAAATAATTTGTCAATCCAATCATTAATTTATAAAGTGTATATGAAAAAGTTTTTACTCTCTGCCATGGCATTGCTGCTTGGTGTAAGCGGCATGAGTGCGGCAAAACAAGTAGGGCTCATTTCGTCGGACGTATTGGCTGCAATTGACAAGCCTGTCGTTAGAAAAGCCGCTGCGGCTTCAACCCCGCGTTGGGACTGCTATTATTTTCTTGGAAGCAGTATTACCGCAGGCAATTTTAATACCCCCGGTACTTATAAGCTCTCAATCGTAATTCCTGAAGATAAAGCGAAGCAGTGTATCGGTTCAAAGCTTACCAGTATTGTTTTCTATATGGGAACATCTACTGATTCCGCCGGTTCGGTGTTTATAACAAAAGGTCTCGGAGGCGAGACAATCTGGGAGAAGGAGATCACTCTTAATCTTGGCACTCTTTCTGGCAACAGCTTTAATCCCGGAGAAAACGTGGTTGAACTTGATGAGCCTTATGTGTTTACAGGAGAAGAGATCGCAATAGGATATAAGTTCAAGGCGCCGCGAAATACCGCAATCCGCAGTTATTATCCATTTTGTTACGTGAATGAGGACGCTATCAGCGAGTATTGCGATAATGCGGCGTTGGTTACTGATGGAGAAGAAGTGTGGAATAATCTTGGAGTGCCTCTTACTATTATGGCAGGGGTAGAGGGCGAAAATCTGCCACTTTGGGCTATTCCCGTAGGCTACGACATGTCAAGTGTCGTAAAGACCGGGGAGGCTATTGATGTCGCCATGCAGTTTGTCAATATAGGAGGTCGTCAGATTACGTCATTCTCCGGGTTTACAGGAGTTGACGGCGTGAATGGCGAAGAGCAGGAACTGCCGCTGAAAATTAGCTCTCACCGCTCAGGTATCGTGAACCTCAAGACGGCTCCTGTCGATAAAGATGGCTTGTATCTCGTCAATGTCGCATTTGACAAGGTGAATGGCGAGCCGATGGAGACTGCCGAGGCTGAATCTTATGTAAAGGCTATCGATAAGGGCGTGAAGCGTCGTGTCGTTTTTGAAGAGTGGACCGGTACATGGTGTGGCTATTGCCCGAGAGGTATCTGGGGTATGGAATACATGAAAGAGAATTATCCCGATGATTTCATCGGCATCGGCGTGCATTACAACGATGACATGCAGGAGACTAATTATATCACCTCGCTCGTAAACACCGGCTATGTAGCCGGATTCCCCGGAGGTCTTGCCGACCGCATGCTTACTGCAAATCCCAGTCCTAATGATTTTGTGGCGCTTGTAACGGAAGTTGGCGGTGAGAAGGGCTTTGGCGACATTTCTATTGACGCGAAGTATATAGATGAAGCTGAAAAGACTCTTGAAATAAGTGGTAACGCTAAAATTGTGTATGACCGCGCCAATGTAAACGACATTCTTGCCAAGTCGCAGTATCGGGTGTCATTTGTCATCACTGAAAATGGTGTTGCTGGAACTCAGGCAAATTACTTCGCCGGCGGTGGCTACGGACTGTGTGGCGGATGGGAATCCTATCCCAGTAGCGTTAATTGGAAATTTGATGATGTGGCGCGCTTGATTGACACGTTTGACGGAGTGGACGGTCTGCTTCCCGCAGTCATGGAGAAGGATAAGGAATATGCCTTCACCCATCAGATTAAGTTGCCCTCTAATGTCAAGGTCGGCAGCAATATAGATATTATCGCGATGCTTATCAACACGACTACCGGCTTTATTGAAAATGCCGTTAAGATAGCCGGTCCGCAGCGAGTGGCATCAATCGACGCCATTACCGCCGGCGGCTCTGCTTCAGCTGTTGCAGTGAGCGCGGGCGCCGGAGAGATTACGGTAGCCGGTGAGTGTGCCGTTGCCGAGGTCTATGGCTTCAACGGGGTGCGTGTGGCCGAAATTTCAGGCGCAGGGTCAATATCTGTTGCTCCCGGACTTTACGTCGTAAGGACTATGGATACTGACGGCAATAGCTCTACGGTGAAGGTTGCCGTGAGATAACGGAGCGTTACCAGAACTTATTTGTCGACGGATTGTATTCCCATCCGTATTCGCTCATTTTTCTCTCCAGCTCGCCGCGGTCTATGTCAAGGTCGTCGCAGAGTTCATCGAGCGAGGTGTAATTGTCGCGCAGTTTCATGTTCAGAAAGCTGAACAGCATTGCAGGGTCTTTAGGTAAATTGTCCATGTAATAAAAATTTTGTGCAAAATTACATCTTTTTGCTTGATGTTAAAATAGTGTGGATTAATGGCAATTAGTCAGATATTTACGCCTTGGCGTGGCAAATGTATAAGGAAAAGCCATGCCAAGGCGTGATTGTTTATGGGAATAACGCGTTAACGAGATGAATGGATTTTAATATCTCGCGATAAAAAGTTAATTTTGTACTGAAAATAAAATTGTTATCCGCAAAAATAGAAATGGAAAAGAACTTTAAACGCACTCTGATAACTACCGCTCTCCCTTATGCCAACGGCCCTGTCCACATCGGACATCTTGCCGGAGTATATGTGCCTGCCGACATCTATGCCCGTTACCTGCGTCTGCGCGGGGAGGATGTGAAGATGATCGGTGGCAGTGACGAGCATGGAGTGCCCATCACTATAAAGGCGCGCCGCGAGGGGGTGACACCGCAGGACATCGTGGACCGCTACCACAACATTATCAAGGACTCTTTTGAGGAACTTGGTATCTCGTTTGACGTGTATTCACGCACAACTTCGTCGACCCACGCGGCTACCGCGTCGGAATTTTTCAAGAGACTCTACGACAAAGGCGAGTTTGTCGAGAAGACATCCATGCAGTTGTATGACGAGGAGGCGGGTCAGTTTCTCGCCGACCGTTATGTGACCGGAAAATGTCCTCACTGCGGCAATGAGCGTGCCTACGGAGACCAGTGTGAGGCATGCGGCACATCGCTTAGCCCCGAGGAGCTTATCGACCCGACAAGCGCAATCACCGGCAGCAAGCCCGTAATGAAGGAGACAAAACATTGGTATCTTCCTCTTGACAAGTGGGAGCCCACACTGCGCAAGTGGATTCTTGACGGACACAAGGAGTGGCGCAGCAATGTTTACGGACAGTGCAAGTCATGGCTTGACATGGGGCTTCAGCCGCGTGCCGTGAGCCGCGACCTTGACTGGGGTATCCCTGTGCCTGTGGAAGGGGCTGAAGGAAAGGTGCTGTATGTATGGTTTGATGCACCTATCGGCTATATTTCAAATACCAAGGAGATACTCCCCGACTCGTGGGAGACATGGTGGAAAGACCCTGAGACCCGGTTGATTCATTTCATCGGAAAGGATAACATCGTGTTTCATTGTATCGTGTTCCCGTCTATGCTCATGGCCTACGGTGACAATTTCCAGCTTCCTGACAACGTGCCGGCAAATGAATTCCTCAATCTTGAGGGCGACAAAATCTCGACCTCACGCAACTGGGCTGTGTGGCTGCATGAATATCTGCGTGACTTCCCCGGCAAGCAGGATGTGCTCCGCTACGTGCTTACCGCAAATGCTCCTGAGACAAAGGACAATGACTTCACATGGCGCGATTTCCAGGCTCGTAACAACAGTGAACTTGTGGCCATACTCGGCAACTTCGTGAACCGTGCCGTGGTGCTTACCCATAAATATTTTGACGGCGTGGTGCCTGCTGTCGGTGAGTATCTTGACGTGGACAATAATGCATTCAAGGAACTTGCCGATATAAAGCAGTCGCTTACCGATAATCTTGATAACTTCCACTTCCGCGACGCGCTGAAAGACGCTATGAACATAGCGCGTCTCGGCAACCGTTACCTTCAGGAGACAGAGCCTTGGAAGGTGGCAAAGACTGACATCGGCCGTGCCGGCACGATATTGAATGTCGCGTTGCAGATATGCGCCAATATCACGGTCGCGTTTGAGCCATTCTTGCCATTCATGTCGGCTAAGCTGCTGAAGATGCTCGGCGGAGAGACCTTGACATGGGATATGCTCGGCTGCAATGACCTCATTCCCGCCGGAGCCAAGATAGGAGAGCCCGAACTGCTCTTTGAGAAAATCGAGGATGACGCTATCGAAGCGCAGATAAAGCGTCTTGAGGATATCAAGCGCCAGAACCAGCTTGACAACTGGAAGGTGGCGCCGCAGGCTGAAAACGTGGACTTTGACACATTCAAGAAGTGTGACATCCGTGTCGGGACTGTGCTTGAGTGTGAAAAAGTGCCCAAGGCCGACAAGCTGCTCCGCTTCCTTATTGACGACGGCATGAAAAAGAGGACAATCGTGTCAGGTATAGCCAAATATTATGCTCCGGAAGACCTTATCGGCAAGCAGGTGTGCTTTATCGCCAACTTCGAGCCCCGAAAGTTGCGCGGCATCCTGTCGGAAGGCATGATTCTTTCGGCTGAAAATCCCGACGGCTCGCTTGTCGTTATAGGTCCCACTGCCCCGGTGCGTCCCGGCGCACAGGTGATGTGATGCCGCAACTTAACAGAAAATTCAAACCCACAAAGACAGAGATATAGATGAAAAGTGCGCGAAAACCTCATATTCTGATCATATATACCGGTGGTACAATCGGTATGATCGAGAATCCGGAGACTCACACGCTTCAGCCATTTGACTTCACGCATCTGATTGACAATGTGCCGAAAATCAAGATGCTTGATTACACGATTGAAAATATACAGTTCAATCCTCCGCTCGATTCTTCCGACATGAATCCGAAGTATTGGATGGAGATGGCTCGCGCGATCGAGGAAAATTTTGACCGCTTTGACGGATTTGTCGTGCTTCACGGTACCGACACAATGTCCTATACGGCGTCGGCACTTTCATTTATGCTTGAAAACCTGCATAAGCCGGTGATTATAACCGGCTCGCAGTTGCCGATAGGCGAGGTAAGGACCGACGGTGAGGAAAATCTTATCACTGCTTTGCAGATAGCTGCTGCGACCGATATAAATGATGCGCCGATGGTTCAGGAAGTGGCGATATTGTTTGAAAACTATCTTTGGCGAGGAAACCGCTCGACAAAAATGAGCGCCGACAACTTCAACGCGTTTAAGAGCAACAACTATCCCTCGCTTGCGAAGATAGGTCTCGGCATCCACTTCAACGAAGAGGCGCTGATGAGGGCGGTGATGAAACGCCCGTTGAAGGTGCGCTACGCGATGGACACCAATGTGATGTTTCTGGATTTGAATCCGGGAATATCGGAGGAGATACTGCGTCACCAGTTGTCGACACCCGGCATAAAGGGTATTGTGCTGAAGACATTCGGCGCCGGAAACGCCCCGACTTACCTATGGTTTCTTGATGCCATACGCGATGCGGTCGACCGTGGCATAGTGATTGTCAACGTGACCCAATGTGTCAACGGCGGAGTGCATACAAAGCGTTACCTGTCAGGCGACAGGCTTGCCGCTGCAGGCGTCATCTCCGGTCATGACATGACATCGGAAGCTGCGATAACCAAGCTTATGTATCTTTTCGGGCTTGGATTGCCGCCCGCTGAGGTGAGAAAGTATCTCGAATGTTCGCTATGCGGAGAGGTCACCTTATAAAATAATATATGTAAGCCTTTCCGCGATTGACCCTCCTAAAAGTGTGGATTTGAGAATTTTATTTTAAAAAGTGAGCTACGGATTGTAGCTAATTGAAAAAAAAGTGCGATATTTGCACTTGCAAAATCAGCGAGAACGCTTAAAAGAGCGTAACCGCTTGCAAATCATAAAATTATTACCATTATAATAAAAATAAACGAAAAATGACAAAAGCCGACATCGTAAACGAAATCTCTAAGACTACCGGTATAGAGAAAGTAAATGTGCTTGAGACTATCGAAAAGTTCATGGAGATTGTAAAGGATTCTCTGGCTCACGGTGAGAATGTTTATCTCCGTGGTTTTGGTAGCTTCATCGTTAAGACCCGTTCAGAGAAGACCGCACGTAACATTTCAAAGAACACCACTATCATTATCCCCGAACATAAGATTCCGGCATTCAAGCCTGCAAAAGTGTTCATGGAAGAGGTGAAGTAATCCGGTTTTACACTTCTGATACATATTTTAATTAACCAATTATATTAACTTCAAATTAGCGTACAATGCCAAGCGGAAAGAAAAGAAAAGGCCACAAGATGGCTACTCACAAGCGCAAAAAACGCCTAAGAAAGAATCGTCATAAGAAGAAATAATCAGGGTGACCGTTTATTTTCAGAAATGACTGTTTAAACAAGATTTTTGTATATACATGAGAACAAACGTGACCAATCACACCATAATGCGATGAAGTCAAGTTTGTTCTCTGCGTATATAAAAGAAAAAGACCAAATGAAAAGTGAACTCATTGTAGATGTCCAACCCTCCGAGGTGTCGATAGCCTTGGCGGAAGATTCCCGTCTCGTTTCGCTTCAGAAGGAGTCGAGGAATATTTCCTACGCTGTCGGTGACATTTATCTGGCGAGAGTCAAGAAGCTCATGCCCGGATTAAATGCCGCTTTCGTTGACGTAGGCTACGAGAAAGACGCTTTTCTTCATTACCTGGATCTTGGTTCCCAATTCTCTACCTATTACCAGTTTGTAAAGCAGGCTCTCGATGATCCCAAGCGTGTGCCCTCGCTGTCAAAAATGAAACTGCTGCCCGACATCAACAAGCAGGGCTCTATTGCCGATGTCCTGGAGAAGGACATGACGTTGATGGTGCAGATAGCCAAGGAACCCATCTCTACAAAGGGTCCGCGACTGACTACGGAAATTACATTTACGGGACGTTTTCTTGTCCTTATTCCTTTTTCTGACAAAATTTCCGTGTCGCAGAAAATCAAGACAACCGAGGAGAAGCTGCGTCTGCGTCAGCTCGTCGACAGTATCAGACCTAAGAACTTCGGAGTAATTGTGCGTACCTCGGCTGAAGGCAAGCGTGTCGCAGAGCTCAATCATGAGCTGAAGACGTTGCTGAAATGCTGGGAAGACACTGTGTTGAAAGCGCAGCACTCTACTGTGCCCTCTCTCATATTTGAGGAGGAAAGCCGTATTGTGAGCATGTTGCGTGACGTGTTCAGTCCTTCTTTTGAAAGCATATATGTGAATGACGCGGAGACATTTAATCAGATATCGAAGTATGTCGACCTGATTGCTCCCGAATGTCACGACATCGTAAAGCTGTACTCAAAGGATGAACCGATTTTTGACCATTTCAACATTACGCGGCAGATAAAGTCTTCATTTGGCAAGACCGTATCTTTCAAGTCGGGTGCTTATATTATAATCGAGCATACCGAGGCGCTTCATGTGATTGACGTGAACTCCGGCAATCGCTCCAAAGCCTCTGCCGACCAGGAAAGCAACGCCCTTGAAGTGAATCTCCGTGCGGCCGACGAAATCGCACGCCAATTGCGTCTGCGTGACATGGGTGGTATAATTGTGATTGACTTCATCGACATGAACAAGGCGGAACATAGACAGACCTTGTATGAACACATGAAGGAAGTCATGGCTAATGACCGTGCGCGTCACAATATATTGCCGCTAAGTAAATTCGGACTGATGCAGATAACACGTCAGAGAGTGCGTCCGGCGCTTGATGTGGTCATAGCGGAAAAGTGTCCGTCATGCTTCGGGAAAGGAGAGGTGCAGCCCTCGCTACTCTTTACCGATACTCTGCACGAAAAACTGGACTATCTAATTAATAATCTTAAAGTCACGGGCTTCATAATGTATGTCCATCCCTTTGTTGACGCATATCTTAAAAAGGGTCTGCTGTCGCTTTACAGGAAATGGCGCGTCGAGCTTGGCGGCAAGTTTAAGATTTTACCTGACCAGTCGCTTGCCTACCTTCAGTATAAGGTGGTGGACAGCGATAAAAATGAAATAGACCTCGCTGAGGAGAAGGACCTTGAGTCATCGTCATCGAAGTCAAAATCTAAAGCCAAGAATCGGGATAGCGAAGAATCGTAGTCTTTGCCCCACTTATCGCTCAATAAAAAGCGCGGACACCATAGTGAGTGCCCGCGCTTTATTTTTGCATTGTCCCGGGGGATTTTATTTTGCCGCAAGGGGTGAAGGCACGTTGTATACGCGTGCGGCGAGTTCCTGGTCAAGCATGTAAAGCCCCATGCCGTTATCTCCGATCATGCGGAATTTGTTGATAAGTTCCTGGGCGCTCTCTTCTTCTTCGACCTGCTCGTTGACAAACCAGTTCAGGCGGTCGCAGGTGGGATAGTCTTTTTCTGCTTCTGCGATTGAGTAAAGATTGTTGATAAGAGCCGTAACTTTCTGCTCATGGGCGAGAGTCGCCTCAAAGGCGTCAATAGGCTTTTCCCAGGTGACCGGTACTTCATCGATGGGCTTCAGGACTACTCTGCCTCCTCTTGCATTCACGTAATTCATGAAAATCTGGGCGTGGGCCTGTTCTTCCTGAAACTGAATGCGAAACCAGTTGGCTATTCCGGGCTTTCCGTCGGCATCAAAATTGCATGCCATTGACAGGTAGAGATAAGCCGACCAGAACTCGGCATTGATTTGCTCGTTGAGAGCGTCTTGTACTTTAGGACTAAGCATGGTAATACGTTTTTATATGTTTTTATTGTGTAATTAAGAAACACAGGACAAGCGGAATTGTTGGATTCCGTTTGTCCTGTTGTTTCATGATAGGATATTTTTTATTCAGCTTTCTTTTTTGCCGGAGCCTTCTTTGCAGCGGCCTTCTTTGTAGTCTTTTTGGCTTTCGGAGCTTTGGCTTCTTCTGCCTTCTCGGCAGAGCCTTCAGCAAGAGCCTCGCGCTTTGCATGCTCCTCGTTGTAGTGCTCGAGGTTGTTGCGCATTGATGCCACTTCCTTGTTCAGGACCTCGATTTCGGTAGCCTGGTTGCGGATTGTGGTCAGGAGGGCGTTGAGCTCTTCGTTTTCGATAGAAAGCGGATACTGCTCTTCGACACGCACGATGAAGTCGGCAAGCACGTTCATGTAATTGGTGAATGCCTGGAATGGGGTCTCGTAGGGGCTGAACATTGCATGCACTGCACCGTCATTCATATGCTTGGTCGACATGTAGAAGAAATGGTCGGAGCCCTGAAGATAGGACCAGTCCTGCTTCAAGCGCCTGTCAGAGCAAAGGCGCACACGCTCTGCTACCGAATAAAGCTTGTTGAACGCTTCATTCTGCAACTTGTTTCCGAGCCATGCCGAGGTGTCTCTTGCCTCGTCGGCCCACGAGATGGGGTGAAGCACGCTGAGAGTGTCTACCGCCTTGCACTTTGCCACTACCTCCGAGGGGGTCCAGAAGTCAATTCCGCGTTCGGCGGCGAAGCGGGGTATCGCTTCCAGGAACTGGAATATTCCGCTCTCTCTCGGCTGAAGTTCGCCGAAAGTGTCAAGACTCATGAACAGGTTGATTACCTGCTCCTCGGCGGGAGTCGATGCAATCCAGTCCATATACTTGTCGGCTGTCAGCGGATAAGAATCCCAGTCGTGGTTGCTGAATCGGAAAGAGATGTCGTCGCTGAGCTTGTCGTTTTTAAGAAGCAGCTTGAGCTTGGGGCATGATGCCGCCGAATAAACGTAATTGGGCGATTTCCATCCAAGTATGTGTTTTGCTCCTTCGGTGATGCAGCCCTTGTAGCCCATGTCGTAAATCATGGGAGCCATCTCGTCGCAGTAGATAAGCTCGGTGTTGCGCAATACCTTGGGGTGCTGTCCGAAAAGCTCATAAATCTTTTCATCATGAACGCGTACCTGCGATGCAAACTCTTCCGGGTCAATAAGAGAAGAGAGCGAGTGGGCGTAAGTCTCGGCAAGGAATTCCACTTTTCCTGTATCGGCGAGTTTCTTGAGGATGTCGATAAACTCGGGGACGTATTGCTCACACTGTTCGAGCGCTGTTCCGGTTATTGACAGCGCGCAGCGGAATTTTCCGTCGGAGTTTTCAATCATGCGTAGCAGGGTTTCTGCGGCGGGTATATAGCTTCGATGTGCGATGCGGGTAATTATATCGTCATTTGCAAAGTCATCGTAGTAGTAGTGGTCGTTGCCTATATCAAAAAAGCGGTATCTTTTGAGGCGGAACGGTTGATGAATCTGGAAATAAAAACAAATAGCTTTCATGAGCTTGGTTTATTTTGATAGTTAGTTTTTCGAGTTTGATTAATTTCTATGGAGCACTTTGTTGTATATGTCGATGACTTTTGCTCCTGCCTTGTCCCATGTAATCTGGTTGACTTCATTCAGCCCGTCTTCCTGTAGCTGGGTGTACATGGCGGGATAGGTCACGATGGAATAGATGGCGTCGGCCATTGCATCGATGTCCCAGTAGTCGGTCTTGATTACGTTGGTGAGGATTTCGGCACATCCGCTCTGCTTGGAGATTATCGATGGAACCCCCATCTGCATCGCTTCAAGCGGAGATATGCCAAACGGTTCTGAAACGGAGGGCATTACATACACGTCGCTTGCCTTCAGCATCTCATATACCTGCTTGCCTTTCTGGAATCCGGGGAAGTGGAATCGGTCAGCGATGCCGCGTTCGGCAGCGAGCGTGATCATCTTCTCCATCATGTCGCCGCTTCCTGCCATCACAAATCTTACGTTGTGATTGTTTTTCAGCACGCGTGCCGCCGCCTCGACAAAGTATTCGGGCCCTTTCTGCATGGTTATACGTCCGAGAAATGTCACTACTTTCTCTTTTGAACGGGGCGGGTCGACGTTAAGCAGCTCCTCGCTCAGCGGGGTCACGGCATTGTGTACTGTGGTGACTTTTGCCGGGTCGATGCCATATTTGTCAATCACTGTGTTGCGTGTAAGGTTGCTGACGGTGATGATATGGTCGGCGTGGAGCATTCCGTCGCGTTCGATATTGTAGACCGTCGGGTTTACATTGCCTCGAGAGCGGTCGAAGTCAGTGGCATGGACATGAATTACCAGCGGCTTTCCCGTGACCTGCTTTGCGTGTATGCCGGCAGGGTAGGTGAGCCAGTCGTGGGAGTGTATCACGTCAAATTCTTCGGTGCGTGCAATCACTCCTGCACAGATAGAGTAGTTGTTGATTTCTTCAAGCAGGTTGTCGGGGTAGCGTCCCGAAAACTCGATGCAGCCAAGGTCGTTGAGGCGCATATAATTGAAATCGGCATAGATGTGGTCGCGCAGACGGAAGTATTCGTCAGGGCTCATGACATTGCCGATGCGGCTCTCCACATATTCGCGGCTTACGTCGCGCCATCCTACCGGGACCTGTGAGGCTCCGATTATTTTGGCGAAACTCTTGTCTTCATCTCCAAACGGCTTTGGAATCACAAAAGTGATGTCCATGTCGCCACATTCCCACATGCCTTTTGTGAGACCGTAGCTGGCGGTGCCGAGTCCGCCGAGGATATGGGGCGGGAATTCCCACCCGAACATTAACGCTTTCATGGTAATGATTTACACGTTTAATTTTTTAAGATTACGTAATGTGCGGAGCACTTCGGCGACATTTGTTGCCTGGGAAATCGCTCCACGTCCGGTAAACGGAGGATTGCCGTCATAGAGCTGCGAGATTGTGCCTATGCAATTCTGGCTCATCTCATCCTCAAAGCCTATCAGCATACGGTCGATATAGCTGACACCGCTGATGCCGAACACTTTGATGTAGGCATCGGCATACATGCCCATAAGCCAGGGACGTGCCGGTCCGTTGTGATAGGCGCGCTCTCGTTCTTCAGGCGACCCTACGTAGAAGGGCTGGTAGCCATAGCTCTTCGGTGAGAGGGTGCGCAGTCCTTTGGGGGTGAGCAGCTCTCGTGTCACTACGTCAAGCACTCCTTTGCGCTGGCGTCGGTCGAGCGGGGAGTAATCAAGTCCGATTGCAATAGCCATGTTGGGGCGCACGGCAAGGTCGGCGTGATGTCCGTTCACGTAGTCATAGAGATAACCGTAATCGTTGAGGAACGTCTCGACAAATGCCGGTTTAGCCTGCTCGGCAATCGTGAGCCATGTCTCGCGGTCCTTGGCATAGGTCTCGTTGCCTTCAGCAAGATTGTAGGCAAACATGAGGGCGTTGTACCAGAGCGCGTTGAACTCGACGAGCAGTCCGGAGCGGGGAATCAAAGGCCAGCCGTTGGAGGTGACGTTCATCCATGATACCGGGGTGTTAGTGCCTGTAGTGCCTACAAGTCCGCTTGTCTCGACCTGAAGATTGGGGTGTCCGCCGGCGATAATCCAGTTGAGTATCTTTGCAATCATCGGCATGTAGCGGTCGCGCGCCGCGTCAAATCCGAGATTCTTTGCATATTGCTGTATGCTCCATATCGCCCATAACGGGACATCGGGCAGGTCTATGCCGTGGATACGCGTGTCAAGAAGTTCGTTTTCGATATAGTTGTCAAGAGCCTTCGAGGCGGTTGCCATTATATCGTGGAAGTCTTCGTTGTGGTTTATGGCGAGAGTGGTGCCGGGAAGTGCGATAAATGTGTCTCGTGCCCTTATTTGTCCCCAGGGATAGCCTGATATTATAAATTCTCCGTCTTGGTCTTTGATGTAGAATTGTTTTGCCGCGTTTTTAAGGCAGTTATAGAAGCTTGTGCGGCTTGTGCGGCTTGCCACTTCTGTCTCATAGAGCTTTGCCATCGATCTTGGCGACATTTCTTCGACTCCTGCCGAGAAGATTATTGACTCGCCTTTTTTAATCGGAATCTCGAAATATCCGGGCACCCAGAGGTCTTCGGTGTAGGGGATGCCGCGTTCAAGGTCTTTTACATATTCGATGCCGTTATACCAGTTGGGGTTCTGTACCCATGTCGGTTTATGGCTGAACTGCATGTAAAGGGTGGGGAAGCCGTCGTAAAGGCGGAATGAGACTCCGTTTTTAATCTCGTCGTAATTCTGATTGAGGCGGTCATTCTGCACTACCAGCTGATTGGACTCGCGGAACGCAAGAAACGGTCGGAACTGCAGTGTGGTGGCCGAGTGGGCGTCAACGAGCGTATAACGTATCAGGATTCGGTTTTCCTGCGATATAAAGACCATCTCCTTGGTCAGGATAACGCCGCCGACACGGTAAGTGGTGCGGGGAACGCTCTCGCAGTCATATTCACGAATGTATTTGTGTCCGTTAGGGCTGTATACACCTCCGGAATAGCGGTGAAGTCCGAGGTTGAACGGGGCGCCGTGTTGAATCACGGTCTCATCAAGCGAAGACAGCATGACAAATGACTTGTTGTCCATTTCGGGAATAGGAATCACGAGAAGTCCGTGTTGCTTTCTCGTGTTGCACCCTACGATTGATGAGCAATGGTAAGCGCCTGCCTGATTGGTCCTGAGCATCTCTTTGGATAGAGACTGTTCAAGGTTAATCATGAGGTTTTTATCAAATTTAAGATAACTCATTGGTATGGTATGTTAGTGTTTTTGATTTGTAGAAATATATATACAGCTACAATTTTACTGATTTTTTTTTGTGTTGCAAAAAAAATGATGAAAAATATTTTGAAAACGGGTGTATAAAACTTATCGTATGTTATTAAACACGGTTACTGGGCTATTTTCTTCCTAAAACACGCGTCATGCTTGTCGAAAGCTCCCTTATCATATTCTCTAAGGGCGTGATGATTGGGCGGAATTTTATTTCCCTTGTCGGAGCGAAAATCTTCAGTGAGTTGTGGTGACACTTAATGTCCATCGTGTCCTCCATGTTGAATGGTTCGCCGTCAAGATGAGCCGGTCCTTCTTCCTGGCGGTATATCACTGCGGCGGGTGCGCGGAATGTGTGTATGAGAGTGTTTGAGTTTATATATCCTGTGAACAGGTCGACTCCTGCCATTGCCTCGTCAAAAGGGGTTCCGGCGTGGATTATGGTGATGTCGAGAAGTCCGTCGGTGAGGCTTGCATGGGGCGCGATGTAGGCGTTGTTGCCATATTGCGATGCGTTGCAGCACGCTATGAGAAACGCTTTTTCGGTAAGCACCTTGCCGTTGGCGCTTACGGTGTAGACCTGCGGATGATATTTGATATATTCGGTGATGGCGCTTTTAAGATAGGTGAGCCTTCCTCTTCGGCGCTGACGCGCGAAATTGCTGCTTACTGCCGCGTCAAACCCTACTCCAAACGTGCAGAAGAAGTGGCGTCCGTTGACTGAGCCGTAGTCGCTTTTTACTATGTTGTCTTCGGCTATTATGTCGGCTGCGAGGTAGGGGTCAAGCGGGATGCCGAGATGCCGTGCAAGTCCGTTGCCGGAGCCGCAGGGGATAATGCCGAGTGCTGTCTCGGTGTCACATAGCGCCCTTGCGCTTTCGTTGACCGTTCCGTCGCCTCCTACAGCGATTACACCATAGAAACCTTCGTCTACGGCTTTTCCGGCAAGTCTTGTGGCGTCACCGCGCGCACACGTGTAGGCGGTGGATATCTTGTAGCCAAGCGGCTCAAGTCGATTGTGGACAAGTGTCTCTATAGCATCCTTGCTGCCGATGCCTGAGACGGGGTTGATTATCAGAAGCAGCTTTCGGTTGGAATCCATTTCAGTAAATTGAGAAAACAGTTGAGTACTCTTTTACAAAGATAAATCATCTGAGGCAATAAAACAAGCCGTCTTGCCATGATGAGGTCACGGCAAGACGGCAGGTTAAGATAAATTATTGTAAATTAATTACTCTAATTCTTTGGGAATGGCTACGATTTTCATCTCGTGGTTGCGGATGAAGTCCACGATATTGTCGCGGATGTCGCTCTTGGTCACGTCGGCCTCTATGCGGCGCAGGGCATTGAACACGGATGTCCCGCACTGGTAGACGTGGCGGTAGCTTTTGGCAACATCGTCAATCTGGTCTTCAGTGAAGCCATGTTTGCGCATTATCACGGCGTTGATTCCGTAATATGACGCGGGGTTATGGGCTATCACGATATAGGGCGGGACATTGCCCATTATGCGGCAGCCTCCCTTTATGAGTACCCAGTCGCCTACTTCGCTGCGCTCGTGGAGCATAGAGTTGGATGACATGATTGTACATTGTCCCACTTTGCAGTCGCCTGCAAGCATGACTCCGTTGCCAAGCACAGTCTTGCCTTTTATGAGGCAGTCGTGACCTATATGGGTCTCTGCCGCGATAAAGCAGTCGTCGCCGATTACAGTCCCTCCGCTGTTGCGGATGCCACGGTTTATAATCACATACTCGCGGATGATGTTATTGTCACCGATGGTGCAATAGGTCTTCTCGCCTTTCCATCGGAAATCCTGCGGGTCGGCGCCTATTATGGCGCCCTGATATATCTTGTTGTGTCTGCCGATCTTTGTGCCGCGGATTATGCTTACATGGGGCATGATCTCGCAGTCATCACCGATTTCGACATCGGCATCAATGTAGGCGAAGGGGTGGATTGTGACGTTGTTGCCTATTTTGGCAGCAGGGTCGACATAAGATAACGGACTGATCATTGTGTTATAGTTTTAGTTTGACTGGTATTAACGTCCACCTCCCAGCGACTGGTAGAGATTGATTGCCGCGCGTGCTTTAGCGTTCTCGCATGCCACTTGTGAAATCTGGGCTGAGAGCAGGCTCTGCTGTGCGGTCAACACTTCCAGATAAGTAGATGAACCGTTCAAAGATAACAATTCTTCCGTATATTCTACAGATTTTTCAAGATTTTCCACCTGTTTTTCAAGAAATGCTGCTTTTTCCTGGCTCTTGGTGTAGAGCATCAGGGCGTCGCTTACTTCGGCTGAGGCGCTCAAGAGAGTGTACTCGAAATTGTTCATCGCCTGCTGCTGCTGTGCTTTAGTCGCCTCAAGATTGGCAATGAGCTTTCCGCGGGCAAATATCGGCTGGGTCAACTGTCCGGCGAGCTGGATAAACCATTTTCCGGGATTGGAGATGAACGACCCGAGAAGGTTGGTGAATCCGCCGTTGGAAGAGATTGTCAGTCCTGGATAGAATGCCGCCCGGGCCTCGTTGGTGGTATAGTAGGCGGCTGCGAGGCTCTGTTCGGCTGCGCGCACATCGGGGCGGGAGGCAAGTTCTTTCATCGGGATTCCCTCGCGTAGTATTTCGGGAGTAGAGAAAGTGGCGTCGGCGGGAATGTCCCATGAGTGGGGCATCTCGTTCATGAGGAGCGACATTGTGTTGTTTGCCTCGTGGAGCGACACTTCAAGGTCGGTTATCGAGCCGAGGATGCTGTAGTAGTTGGCTGTGCTTTGTACTACGGCGCTTTCGTTGACGCGTCCGGCGAGCTTGAGGTTTTTCATCACCTCTACGCTTTCAGCCCAGTATTCGGCTGTCTGACGGCTTATTTGCAATTGCTTCTCAAGCATCGCGATGGTATAGTAGCAGTTGGCCACGCCTCCTATAATCTGAGAGCGCACCGCCTGCTCGTAGGCCTGGCTTTGCAGTAAAGAGGCTTTCGCCTTGCGGTCGGCGTTGAGAAGCTTTCCAAACAGGTCTATTTCCCAGCTTACCGCGATAGGTATCTGGTAGGTCCAGTTTATGGTGGAGTGGTCGTAAGAGGCTCCGCTACCGTTGGGGTTGAACGTCAGCGAAGGCAGATAGCTCAGGCGTGCGCCTTTGAGCTGGGCATGTGCCATGTCGACGTTTAATTTGGCATTGTTGAGATCCTTGTTGTTGACAAGGGCGCGGTCAATAAGCTCGGCGAGGAAAGGGTCGGTGAACACGTCCTGCCACTGAAGGTTGCCGTAGGCTGCGCTGTCAATTGACGCGTCGCGTGCTTCGGCGTATTCTGCTGTTACCGGGGTGTCGGTGGGCAAGTCAAACTTGTTGTAAATGTGGCAGCTCGAAAGAGCCCCCACACTTACAGCAAGGATTGCTATGCGTGAAATATTATTTATAGACATGATTTGAATATTCGATTATGATTAGCGGGAGTATTGTTCAATCTCTGACTGGAGTCCACTGTTGTCGGTGTCTTCCCATTTGAGCGGTGAGATTTTCTCCTGGATATACTGGAAGGCGACAAAAAGAGCCGGCACGATGAGTACCTGGAGAATCATACCGATAAGCATACCGCCGATGGCTCCCGTTCCGAGCGCACGGTTACCGTTGGCGCCTACTCCGTGGGCAAACATCATAGGCAGAAGACCGATGACAAGTGCGAGAGAGGTCATGAGAATCGGTCGCAGACGTGCCGACGCACCTTGTATCGCAGCGTTGACCACCGACATGCCTGTGCGGCGGCGCTCAAGCGCAAACTCTACGATAAGGATGGCATTTTTTGCAAGTAGACCGATAAGCATGATCAGCGCAATCTGTAGGTAAACGCTGTTGGCGATTCCGTCGATGGTCGCAAACACGAATGAACCCATAAGACCGAACGGAATAGAGAGAATAACCGCCCAGGGGATGATGTAGCTCTCATACTGTGCCGAAAGAAGGAGGTAGACAAACAATAGACACAGACCGAATATCATCGCTGTCGCGTTGCCTGAGGTGCTTGCCTCCTCGCGGGTCATACCTGAATATTCATAACCGTAACCCTGCGGGAGTGTCTGGGCTGCAACGCGCTCGATGGCGGCAAGACAGTCGCCGGAGGTGTAGCCCGGCGCGGGCTGTCCGGTCACGGAGATTGATGCAAACATGTTGAATCGGTTGAGCAAGTCAGGACCGTAGACCTTCTTGAGGGTGACAAAGTTGGACAGTGACGCCATCTCTGCTCCGTTTCTGATCTTTATGCTTGCGAGTGTCTCGGGTGATACACGTGATTCAGGCGACGCCTGCATCATTACACGGTAAATCTTACCGAAACGGTTGAAGTTGGAGACATACATACCACCATAATAACCCTGAAGAGTTGACAATATGGTCGACGGGCTGATGCCTGCCTGCTTAGCCTTTGCCGCATCAATGTCGACCATATATTGCGGGAATGAAGGGTTGAATGTAGAGTATGCCATCTGTACTTCCGGCTGCTGCATCAGCGCGCCCAGGAAGTTCTGTACGATGCCGAAGAAGTCATCAATCGAGCCGCCGGTCTTATCCTGCATCTTCAGGTCGAAACCGTTGGTGAGCGAGTAACCGCTGATCATAGGGGGCGCAAACGCGACAATACGTCCGTCCTTTATCGAGGATGTCACGCCATATATCTGGGCGAGTATCGCGTCACTGCTCTGGCTTTCATCGCGGTCGGCCCAGTCATTCAGCTTGATGATGAATGTACCGTAAGTGTTACCCTGACCGGCAAGGAAGCTGTAGCCCATGATTTTCTGGGTGTACTTCACTCCGGGAATCGAGAGTATCGCCTGGTCCATTTTGTCGAGCACTGCGTTAGTGCGTTCCTGTGATGTGCCGGGAGGCATGTCAAGCATTACAAATAGTGTACCGGTGTCCTCATTGGGCACGAGGGTGGTGGGAGTCACCGACATGAGCCATACAAGCACTGCTACTGAGGCGGCTACGATACCGAATGATGTAATCTTATGGTTGATGAAAAATTTGGTAAGCTTGTTATAGAACTTTAGAAGAGAGTCATAGCTCTTTTCAAAACCGGCTTTAAAGCGGTCGCTGAAAATACCCATTACGGTTATTATCGCGCAGATAGAAGCGACAACAAGTTTCCAGATTACCTCAAGCTGATACCATCCAAGCACCATGAAGGTGATTGTGGCGGCAAGGAAAGCAAATGTCACAAGGGGGTGGAGGTTGAGTTTCCATGCTGAAGAGTAGCGCTTCTTCATGGTCTTTGCAGCCTCGGAATATGCTTCGCCCATGCGCTCCTTCAATGATGAATCGCTGTCGTGGGCTTTCAGGAACACGGCGCAGAGTGCCGGTGAAAGGGTAAGCGCGTTAAGCGCTGAAAGACCGATGGCTATAGCCATTGTAAGACCAAACTGCTGGTAGAATACACCTGATGTGCCGGGCATGAATGACACGGGGATAAACACGAGCATCATGACAAGGGTAATCGAGATGATGGCTCCGCCTATCTCGTTCATGGCGTCGATTGATGCCTTGCGCGCACTCTTGTAGCCTACGTCAAGCTTGGCATGGACCGCTTCGACGACCACAATCGCGTCATCGACCACAATCGCGATTGCAAGCACAAGTGCAGAAAGGGTGATGAGGTTGATAGAGAAGCCGATGAGCTTCATGATGAAGAATGTGCCGACGAGCGCAACCGGGATGGCGATAGCCGGGATGATGGTCGAGCGGAAGTCCTGAAGGAAGATGTAGGTAACGAAGAACACAAGGATGAATGCCTCGATGAGGGTCTTGATTACCTCGTGGATTGACGCCTCAAGGAAGTCATTGTTGTTCATCGGGATTGCAAATTTCAATCCGTTGGGAAGGTCTTTGGAGAGAAGGTCAATCTCCTTTTCGCAATCCTTGATAATCTGGGTAGCGTTAGAGCCTGCCGTCTGGAATATCATCGCCGAGGTGGCGGGATAGCTGTTAAGACCGTTGTTGAATCCGTATGTCACCTTGCCGAGTTCGATGTCGGCTACATCTTTAAGGTAGAGAATCTGTCCGTTGGAATTGGCGCTTACAACGATGTTGCCAAATTCTTCCGGAGTGCTGAGACGTCCTTTGTATTTGATTGTGTATTGGAACGACTGGTCGCCCTGGTCACCGAACGAACCGGGAGCCGCCTCGACATTCTGCTCGCGTAGCGCAGCCGAGATGTCGGAAGGCATGAGGTTGTACTGAGCCATTACATCGGGCTTCAGCCACACTCGCATCGAGTAGTCGGCACCGAATGACATCACATCACCTACACCGTTGACACGCTGCAGCTGAGGAATGACGTTGATTTTCATATAGTTGTCGATGAATGTCTCGTCATATTCGCCATTGTCGCAATATAGAGAGACACCCATGAGCATTGAGGTCTGGCGTTTCTGGGTCTGCACGCCGACCTGCGTTACTTCTGCGGGAAGAAGGTTGGACGCCTTTGCGACACGGTTCTGTACATCGACAGCAGCCATGTCGGCGTTGAAGCCTTGCTTGAAGTAGACGGTAATGTCGGCTGAGCCGGTGTTGGTTGCGGTAGACTCCATGTAGGTCATGCCTTCCGCACCGTTGATTGACTCTTCAAGGGGAGCAATCACTGAGTTAAGCACCGCCTGGGCGTTGGCACCCGTGTAAGTCGTTGACACACGTATGGTAGGTGGCGCAAGGTCGGGATACTGGGTGATAGGAAGGGACGTAAGTCCGATTATACCCAGCAATACAATGAAGATTGATATAACCGTCGATAGCACCGGGCGGTTTATAAAAGTATCTAATTTCATGTTTGAATGGTAGTTATGATAACTTTTTGATGAAATTGCTTACAGCTGTCATCGTTATTGCTGTGAAGCTTCCTGGGGTTGTGTCTGCTTTGCTGCGGCTGCATCGACCGGCACGATGGTGATTCCGTCGCGCACCTTTGTTCCGATGCCCTCGACTGCAATGCGCTGTCCGGGCTGAAGTCCTGAAGTGACGATGAAGTTTTTGCCGTCATTGATTTCTGACACCTGGATAGGGGTTGCTACTACCTTGTTGCTGTCATTTACAACATAGGCGAAACGAACGTTCTGAAGCTCGTTGGTGGCTGCCTGAGGAATCATGATGACCTGCTCGAAGTTGTTGGGAATCAACACCTGACCGGTTGAACCGCTGCGTAACATTCCGCTCTTGTTGTCAAAGAGGGCGCGTACTGTCGCCGAACCGGTCGAGTTGTCAATCACGCCCGACACTGTGGCTACTTTGCCCTTTGTCGGATAAAGCTCGCCATTAGCAAGACGGAGTGTCACTTCAGGCATCTGGCTGATGCTTGCATTCAATGACTTTGCCCCGTTTTCAGTAAGGTCAAGGATGTCTTTCTCGTTCAGGGAGAAGTAGGCGTAAACTTCGGAGTTGTCGCTTACGGTTGTGAGCGGCTGGGCCGAAGAGGGAGAAGCAAGAGAGCCTTCCCTGTTGGGTATAGTGCCTACCACACCGTCACTGGGGGAGGTCACTGAGGTATAGGCAAGATTCTTGCGGGCGTTCACCAGGTTGGCTTGAGCCTGGGCAAGCTGTGCCTTAGCCTGGGCGAGGGCGTTGTCGGCCATCTGCCATTCATATTCGCTGATTATATTCTTGTCAAATAGTGTGCGCTTGTTGTCAGCTGTAAGCTGGGCTGTCTGTACACCGGTCTCGGCTACTTTTACAGAAGCGAGCGCCTGGTCTACGGCTGCCTGAAATTGAACTTGGTCAAGAGTGAACAATACTTGTCCTTTTTTTACCTGCTGACCTTCGTCAACATGAACTTTGGTGATGAATCCTGTCACTTGCGGACGGATGTCAATGTCAGTGCGTCCTTTAATGGTCGCGGGATAGGTGCTTTCGAGATTGGAATTCCCATAATCGACAGTTAGAGTTGCGATTTCAGGCGCCGGTGCCTGAGCTTGCTGCTGTTGCTGACCACCGCATGCGGTCACACACAGCACAGTTGCGGTTGCGAGAGCCATTCCGGCTGTCTTTGCTGCGTTAAATTTCATACTTTTCATTATTTATGACTTATCTTTTTCCCTATTGAATTGTATACTTTAATAAAAATTAGTGCAAAGTTAGACACAGATAATCGGAAAGTATATGATATATATCATAAATTTCCTATGATTTAAGTATTATTAAACCATTTTAAAGATTTAATACTTTCCTGACCTTATGCGATAAAGCGTTTCTCTTGTGACTCCGAGAAAGGAAGCGACCTGCGTGACTGTCGCATATTCGAGCAGGCGCGGGTAGCGCCTCATTGCCCAGTCATATCTTTCGCGCGCGTCCATGCACTGGAGGGTGTAAATGCGTTCCTCAAGATAGGAATTATAGGCAACAAGACTTGAATTAAGAAACATTGACGCCTCTAACATGTTGGAGTCAGCCTCTTTCTTCATCTTGTAGCTTAATGAGCGTATGGGGATGCAGATTACCTCGGAGTCTTCCATAAACTTTATGGATAGCGGGATGTCAATCGAGTTGAGCACGAGGTGGGTCATCAGGTACTCGTCGTCGAAGGCAAATGACATGGTGTGTTCCTTGCCGTCTTTTGTGTAATAGGCGCGTGCCGCCCCTTTCTTTATATAATATGTGTTTTGCTGTACATTTTTGTTGCCGTCGATCGCCGAGCCTTTCGGCATGCGTTTTTCCTTGATTTCAGCACTGAGCTTTTCAAGCAATTCAGGCGAGAGGTTAAACAGTTTGCGCAGTAATTCGACAGGATGTGGCATGGCTTTTACTTGAATTTGCTTATGTGGGCGGTGAACTGTGCCCAGTATTTTACACATTTTCGCTCTCCTACGCCTTCTACCTGCATGAACTCGTTCATAGTCACGGGGCGGCGGCGCACCATGTCCATGAGAGTCTTGTCGGTAAACACGAGATAGGGCGGGATGCCTTCTTTGGCGGCAAGCTCTTTGCGAAGCGACTTGAGCTCGCTGAAAAGCTGCTCGGCGGGATTGACCGGAGCTGTGTTTTTGGCGCCGCGCGATTTCTTTGCCGTGGCCTCTTTCTGTCGGCGGGCAAGCATTACCGTGACTTCTCCTCTAAGGATTTTTTGTCCGTAGGGAGTGATTTTAAGGTGGTTGGAGTCATTGTAGGCGATGTCGACGGCGCCGAGCTGTATTAGCTGGGAGATATATTCATTCCACTCGACAAACGGAATCATCCTGCCTACTCCGTAGGTCTTAATCTTGTCATATCCGAGATTTATAAGCTCGGTGCGGGCCGAACCGCGCAGGATGTCGATGAGCATCTGTATGCCGGTTTTCTCTCCTGTGCGTATTATTGCACTGAGTGCCATCTGGGCGGGGATAGTGCCGTCAAATCGTTCGGGAGGCGACAGACACACATCGCAGTTTTTGCAGTCGTGGTCAAGGACCTCGTTAAAATAGCTCAGCAGCACGCGCCTTCTGCACACGGGACTCTCGCAATATTCCATCATGCGCTTGAGCTTTTCCTGGTTTATTTCCCGTTGTCCCGACTCGTTTATGAAGCTTTGGAGGGTTGCGACATCTGCGTAAGAATAAAACAGGGTTGTCTCAGCTTTCATGCCGTCACGTCCGGCACGTCCGATTTCCTGATAGTAGCTTTCGAGGTTGCGGGGCATGTTGGAGTGGACGACCCATCGTATATTGCTTTTGTCAATACCCATGCCGAATGCCACGGTGGCGCATACGGCCTGTACCTCCCCGTTGATAAACATCTCCTGGGCGCGGTCACGCTCCGAGGCTGAAAGTCCGGCGTGGTACACGGTGCTTTTATAGCCTTTAAGCGTAAGCTCCGCGTTAATAGCCTCGGCGCCCTTGCGGCTAAGGGTGTAGACGATTCCTGAGTCGTCGGGATACCGGTCGATCAGGCGTGATATGTAGGCGACTTTCTTGCTTTTGGGTGGAGCGGGGATTACACGCAGCGACAGATTGGGGCGGTCAAACGACGAGATGTAGACAAACGGGTCGCAGAGCGACAGCTGCTTTGCTATGTCATCGCGTGTAAGCTTGTCGGCGGTCGCGGTAAGCGCCATTACCGGGACATTTCCCATGCGTTTCTTTATAAGCCCGAGTGCGGAATATTCCGGACGGAAATCGTGCCCCCACTGAGAGATGCAGTGTGCCTCGTCAATGGCAAAAAGGTCGACCCAGCCACGGAAATCCACATGCTCCATTTCCACCATCAGACGCTCGGGCGACATGTAGAGCAGTTTTATCTTTCCGCGCATGGCTTCGCGAAGCACATTCCGGTTGTCTATTTCGGAGTTTCCGCTGTTTATCGCCGCAGCCGGAATGCCGTTGGCATTCAGTCCGCTTACCTGGTCTTTCATCAGGGAGATGAGCGGGGATATCACTATCGTGCATCCTTCACCAAGCATTGCCGGAATCTGATAGCATATTGACTTGCCGCCGCCTGTCGGCATAAGTACAAGCGTGTCTCGTCCCGACATTATTGACTTGATGATGTCAAGTTGTCCGGGACGGAAGTCGCGGTAACCGTAGAAACGGTTGAGCAGAGCGCGTGCCTGTTTGGTTATGTCGTTTTGGGGCATGCCGTTGTCAGAAAGCGTTGTCATCACCGCGGAATACGTCAATGACAGTAAGTATTATTATCTTTATGTCGAGGAAAAAATTCCAGTTTTCGATATACCACACATCGTGTTCGACACGCTTCTCCATCTGCCACAGTTCTTCGGTCTGACCTCTGAAGCCATTTATCTGGGCCCATCCGGTTATGCCCGGCTTGATGAGATGTCGTAACATGTATTTGTCAATCAGCTTACTGTAGTCGGCGGTGTGCTTGAGCATGTGAGGACGCGGACCCACGACCGACATGTCGCCGAGCCACACATTTATGAATTGAGGCAGCTCGTCAAGGCTCGTGCGTCGCAGAAAATTGCCTACACGGGTGACGCGCGGGTCTTCTCTCACAGCCTGTTGCGTGTCGCTTGCCTCGTTTAGCCGCATGGTGCGGAATTTGTAACAGTTGAAGTCCTTGCCGAGGTAGCCTGTGCGTTTCTGCTTGAAGAGTATCGGTCCGGGCGAACTGAGCTTTATGGCTATGGCAATCGGGATAAACAGTATCGGTGACAGTATAAGAAACGTTGATGAAAAGATTACATCAAAGGCTCTCTTCATGTAACGGTTGGAGATGCGTTTCAGCGGATTTTCCCTGATGTTAAGTATGGGCACTTTCCCTATGTTGGAAAGCTCGCTGACACGGCTGACATACTGATTGAGCTGCGGGACATAGTAGAACTGCGCGACATGATTGTCGGCATATCCTACACATCGGCGTAAGGTCTCGTGGTCTTCTCCTGAAAGCGTGTAGTAGACTTCATTGACCGGTTCAAGATTCATGAAGCGTTCAAGGTCGTCGATAGTGCCGCGATATCCGTCGACAGCATCAGGTCTTGCTGGCTTGCTGTCAAAAAATCCGAGAAAGCGGTAGCCGTAGCCGGGGTCGGCAAGCATGGCGTCACGGAGTCTTATGGCACTTTCCCCGGTGCCGATAATTACGGCGTTTGCCGAGTTTATGCCGTTGCGGCGGAAATATTTCAGTGACAGGCGCGTCATTGTCCATCCGAGCGGAAGCAGAATGACCAGAATGCCGTAAAACCATAGATAAAACGACATGTTATCGACCCATGAGTCGAGAAATGTCAGTATGGAAAAGAAGAACAGTGCGTGTATGCCGACTGCCGCGATTGCATTTTTTGCGATTATGTCAAGATGCAAGGCTCTTCCCTGGGGATAGCGTGCCCGATAGTAGACTACCGGTAGATAGCATACATTCACGATAAGGAGAGTCACCTTCCATCTGAAACCGAGCACTTCCTTGTCGGAGAGTGTGGCAATCAGAAACGCAAGGTTCACCACCGCAAAGCCAAGCAGGCTTTCGATGATGTGTAGATATTTGCCATATTTTCCTTTCCTAAACACTTTGCCGTATATCGTAATTACATGATTGGTCTTTTCTTAATTAAAAGAGCGCACTCCTGTCCATCGCGGAGGCGCTCTTTTATGCTATGTCGTTGACCGACAGTTATAGCTTGCTGTCAATCATCTTGATTTTTTCTTCAAGAGTCGCGATGTCGTCTTTTATGCGCTGCATCTTTCGCTCCATGTCTTTCAGAAGCGAGTTTCCGCTTTTAGACTTAACGCTGAAAAAGCCCAGATTATTTTCGTAAGTCTTCAATTCGTTGCGTTTTTGCTCAAATACGCGCACAAGGCGTTCGCGTTCGCGATACAATTTATTCTCGTCGCCGGAGATTTCATTGATGGTGTCGGCGAAGTTTGCCATTGCCGCCTTTGACTCTTTCATGTCAAAACGATTGTACAGGTCATTGACAGCCGCGCGGTATGCGTCATATACCTTGTCTTTGTCTTTAAACGGGACATGACCTATCTGCTGCCATTTTGCCATTAGCTCCTTTACGGTCTTTATCGCCTCGTCGCGGGATGTCTCGTCGGAGATGGCTTTAAGCTCGTTTATAATCTCTTGTTTCTGACGGAGGTTGGACTGTTCTGCCTTGCGAGCGCCGGAAGTGGCTTTTTTCCTGCGGTCAAAGAAATAGTCACACGCTGTCTGGAAACGTTGCCACACAGCGTCACTGTGTTTTTTCTCAACGGGGCCGATGGTCTTCCACTCTTTTTGTAGCTCTACAAGCTTGTCGGCTGTCTTTTTCCAGTCAGTGCTTTCTTTAAGTTCTTCAGCACGCTCGCAGAGTGATGTCTTCTTTTCAAGGTTGGCGGCGTGGGTGTCGCGCATAGTCTTGAAGTATTCCGCCTTTTTGGCGAAGAATGTGTCACATGTCTCGCGGAAACGGGCGAAAAGCGAATTGTTGACTTTTTTTGATGCGAAACCGAGTTTCTTCCAGTCTTCCTGGGCGGCAAGTATCTCCTTGGTCAGCTGATCCCATGCAGCGTAGCTCTTGACGTTGTCAAAGTCAAGAGCTTCCACGCGCTCGCAGATAGCCGTCTTCTTTTCTTCATTTTCGCGTTCGCGAGCCTTGCGCTCTTCAAAGAATGTCTGGTAACGCTTGTTGACTGTCGCCGAGGCGTCTTTGAACTTGTTCCAGATTTCTTCGCGTATCTCTTTGGCCACGGGGCCTATCTCGCGCCACTTGTCGTGTAATTCCTGAAGGCGGCGGAAAGCTGTGATTACATCCTCTTCGGCTGCGAGCTTTTCGGCCTCTGCAATAAGCAGTTGCTTTTGCTCCAGATTTTTCTTGAAGTCATAGTCGCGCAGGTCCTTGTTGATTTTCAACTGGTCGTAGAAGCGCTCTACTGCGGCGGAATAATTCCTGTAAAGGTCGGTCGTGTCGGTCGGGGGCACTTCTCCTACTGTCTTGAACTCCTGGGTCAATTCGCGGAAACGGGGGAAAAGCTTGTTGACATTGTCAGTGTCTTCCGCCATTTTTCCGAGTTCGTCTATTATGGCGAGCTTTTTGTCAAGGTTGGCCTTGCGTTCAGCTTCGACAGCCGCTACATAGAGAGCCTTTTTCTCCTTTATGGTTTCGGTGAGCTGATGGAAACGCTCTTCCAGCGGGTCGGGAGCGGGGGTAAACGCTGCTTCGTCATTACCATTGTCGACAAACGCCTGCTTTTCTGCCGCGAGCTCGCTTTTTCGGATTGCGTGGAAATGCTGACGTAGTGATGACACTTCCTCACGAGAAATGTCGGCACCGTCTTTTTCGCTGATAGCTTCCAGCGTCGCGATTATGTCGTCCTTAGTCATGGCTCGGCAATGGTCGGGAGTCGCTTCACCGGCTGTCTCAACTTCTACATTCTCTTCAATTGTTTCAGGAGCCATCATGGCTTCTTCGTTCAAGGTTAAATCCGCGGCGGCGTTTTCTGCCGGCTGGGATTGTTCACGCAATTCCATAGTCGTATTGTATTGTTTTATAACTTTCTTGCGGCAATGGAAGCTGCCGCCGTAATATTATCAGGTTTCAAATATAGGTATAATTTTGAAAATTGATGACATTTATGGTGAAAAAAATTAAAAATGTCAATTTACAGGGGTGTATAAGAGGGTGGACGAGTTCTCCGGAACAAGGATGGTTGCAGCCGTGTCATGTATTATTTCAGGTGTCACGGTGCGCTGTCTCGGCACGATGTTGTTGATGTCTTGTCCGCGCATTTCGCCCTGGGCTATTACCGAGGCGAGGTTTACATAGTTCATGCAGCCAAATGTATGGTTGGACTCAAACCGGTTTAACGCCCGCTGTAGCTCGTAGTCGGCAGGCGGTTCTGAAATCAGGGATAGAGCCTCACGGGTCAGGGCTTCTTCTGCTTTCTCGGGGTCGGTCCCTTCGCGGAGGTGGGCGCTCAGCAGCATTAGTCCGGGGTCTTCCGTGCCGGTGATTGACGCGTCGACGCGTGTGAACATGTCGGTCCCCATAAGCAGGTTTCTGTAAAATCTCGATGACTGTCCCGCCGACAACAGGTCGGTTATCACGTCACATGCCGGATATGACACATCGGCGTATCCGGGCATGTGGTATGCCTTGTAGATTACCGTCTGCGGCACTCTTCCTGTCATTGTGTCGCGTCGCGGACTTTGCTGGAGAGGCTCCCGGGCATATGTGTGAGGGGGGATGTCGCGTGACGGGATGCCGCCAAACCATTTTTCTGCGAGGCGGCATGTCTCTTCAAATGTAATGTTGCCGGTTACGGCGAGCACCGCGTTGTTTGGGGCATAGTGGCGATAGAAAAATGCTTTTACGTCATCAATGGTGACCTGCTCTATGTGAGACAGCTCTTTGCCGATGACGGGAAAGCGGTAGGGGTGGACTTTGTAGGCAAGCGCGTACAGGTGGTGAAACAGGTCGCCGTAAGGCTGGTTGAGGCATACCTGCTTGAACTCCTCACACACGACATGGCGTTGCACCTCCAGTGAACGCTCGCTGAATGCCAGTTCGTTCATGCGGTCGCTTTCAAGCCAGAATGCGGTCTCTACGTTGTGGGCTGGCACGATGTCGTAGAAGTTGGTGAAGTCGCAGTTGGTCCAGGCGTTGTTGGTGCCTCCGGCTTCTTCAAGAGCCTTGTCAAATTCAGGGATATTCCGTGACCCTCCAAACATCAGGTGCTCGAAGAGGTGGGCCATTCCTGTCGATTCCGGATTCTCGTCACGGCTGCCTACATTATATAATATGTTTAGTGCCACCATTGCAGTGGCACTATCCTGATTATGCACTATGCGCAACCCGTTGGGAAGCGTGAAGCGGTTTATCTCGATCATTTCTCGATTGTGATGTTTAATATCTTTACGTCGTCTTTAGGACGGTCGCCGGGCAAAGTGGTGACCTTTTCGATTCTTTCCACAACGTCAAGTCCGTCAAGCACTTCGCCAAACACAGTGTACTGGTTGTCAAGATGCGGAGTGCCGCCGACAGTGGTATAGGCTTTTTTCTGCTCGTCGGTAAATTTTACCGGATTTTTTGAGGCTTCTGTCTCGGTGAGAGCTATAAGCTCTTCCTGAAGTTTCTGTATGCCGGCGTGGTCGTTGTTGCGGCGGAGCTGCATTATGGTGTCGCGCCTTTCCGAGGCGAGACGGTTGAAGATTTCCTGCTGTTTCATCATCTGCATCTGCTTCTCCATCTGCATGAGCTGTTGCTCGGAATAAGCCTTTCCGGTTACGATGTAGAACTGTGATCCTGATGATTTGCGCTCCGGGTTGACATTGTCGCCTTGGCGTGCGGCTGCAAGAGCGCCACGCTTGTGGAAATGTTCAGGATATACAATCTCCGCCTCGATGTTGTAGCCTGGGCCGCCGGTGCCGAGACGCTTCACGGCCGGAGCTCCTTTTGACTCGGGGTCGCCCGCCTGTATCATGAACTCATTGATGACGCGGTGAAATAGTGTACCGTCATAAAATCCGTCATTGACAAGCTTTATGAAGTTGTCGCGGTGTTTCGGGGTGTCGCCGTAAAGGAGCACCTTTATGTCGCCCATGGTTGTGGAGATGTTGACAATGATGTCATTTTTGTCAGTCTGAGTCATGTTTTCCGTTGTGTTTAGGTTGTTAGTTTCTATTGATGATTGGCGCGTCTGTGAACATGACGTGCTCCAGAGGCTTAACGCAGCCAACAGTCCGATAGTTCGTAGTCTTAACATAATTATTACAGGGTTCACATTCCGGTAGGATACAGGCGCTTGTATATGCGTCGGAAATTGTCGTCGGAGGCGCTTAAAGCCGCCACGTTGTCGGCATAGTCGTCGCCCCAGAGCGACAGGAGGTCACCGATATATCTGTGTTCGCGGTCTTTTTCTATTGCAGCTGCGATGAGCCTTGATATGGCGCCGGCATATTTGCCGCTGTCTATGGCGTGAAGATAGCGGGCTGCGCTGACTGTGAACTGACCGGACAGGTCAACGGTTATCATATTGTCGACAAGGTCGTCAATGACAGGGTCGATTGAATCAATATGATTGGCGATATACTCGTAGGTTAAAAGCCCGTCGGGGTCTTTGCCAAGTTCCTTTTTAATATCCTCGTTCATGATACTAATTGTAAAGTTATTGCGCAAAGATAATAAATTTCGGTAAAAACACTTATATTTGTATGACTTAAACCCGATATTATGGATAAAAAGAATTATGTAATCACGATAGGTCGCCAGTTTGGAAGCGGCGGCAGGGAGATTGGGAAGCTTGTAGCAGAGAAGCTCGGCATAGCTTATTATGACAAGGAGCTACTTTGTGAGGCTGCAAAAAATGCAGGTGTAAGCCCTGAGTTTTTTGAGAAGTCTGACGAGAAGATGCCGAGATTTTTCAGCGGGCTGTTTTCTTTTACGATGGGGTATAATCCTTATACATTATATGCCGGATCCTCGTCAATCAGTGATGACACTCTTTACCGTGCGCAGAGCGATTTTATCCATTCGGTGGCTGAAAAACATTCATGTGTCATAGTAGGGCGCAGCGCCGACTATGTGCTGCGTGACCATCCGCGATGTGCCAACATATTTATACATGCGCCGATTGAGGAGTGTGTGAAGCGCATCATGCGCCGAGGCGACAAGACCACGCCCGAGCAGGCAAGGTCGCTTGCCGAAAAGACCAATAAGTTGCGAGCAGGTTATTATAACTTCTACTCCGACAAGACTTGGGGCGATGCAAAGACCTATCACATGACAATAGACTCGTCGTCGCTTCCTGCCGAGGAAGTCGCCGGGATGATATGTGACTACGTCACCCGTCGCTTCAATCTCGACAGGTGACGTAGACGGGCTTAGCCCTCGATTTTTTCTGTGTCTTTTATCTCTTCCTTGACCGGTCGTGCCGAGTTGTAGGCGGCGAGGTAGATAAACAGTCCGTTTGCCGCGGCGGCAACCATCGCTATGCCTGCCATAAGGGTGAACGCCGACTCTATCTCGCGCAGGGGAGAGCATATCATGACTATGCCGGTGATGAAGATGAGCGCCGGAAGCACATAAAGCCACAGCGGCATCGAATAGGGCTTATAGTCTACCGCGAGCACCCATATCTGGCAGAAACCGACAATGAGAAGCACTGCGGCGAGTACGTAGACAAACACTCCCGCAAACGGTTCCGGCCATATGATCATGATTACTCCGATGATAAGCGAGCCGATTGAAGAGATCATCGACGAGGCGTTGACGCCCTTGTTGCGGCTGCTGCGGCTTATGCCGGTGATGACTCCGATAAGTCCGGGCAATGCAAACATAGCGCCTACAAACATTATCAGCCACGCAAGGATATTGACCCGGGTGTGAAAACAAATTAACACGATTCCTGCGACTAATACGAACAGGTAGCTCCAAAAACTGTTTTTTCCGCTCATGACATTATGTTTTTAACTGTGAATTGTATAATGTTAACACTCTTCCGCTTGAAATGTTGCCATGAGGTTAAATGTAGCCTGATTATTCGATAGAGAGAGTCGAGCGAGAAGAAAAAGGTGTTCCTGTATCGGTGATGCCCTCTATCACGATGTCATAAGTGGTTGACTGTGCATCGGTAGTGTAAAATTCAATTTCCGATTTGCCGTCATTCCCGATTTCAATCTTCGGATTCCAGTATATTGCGGCTCTGAGATCGCTTCCATCGATGTGGCTGTCAGGTGTATATCGTGGGGAGTAGAATTCTGCCGGTTTTTGATATCCCGGGACATGGGCTTCGCGGATACCGTTGTCCCATGTGTCGTGTAGCTTCCCGGCATCTTTTTTTGTTTGAATCATCAAGGCGCCGTTAGCGGCTTTGAAACCTAAAGCGACAGCCTCGCCGGGGATAAGAAATGTTATCTTCTTGATGGTACTGTAGGGACATATATCTTCGATTGCCCTTAATTGATTGTCGTTCGACCCCAAAACTCCTAATCCGTCACCCATAACCCAGTGAGTGGATTTATTTCCCTTCCGGAAAATTTTTTTGCCCTTTGTCGGTGGTTTTCCCTCGAATAGCGGGAGAGGTCCTGTAGACACATGACCTAAATCTATATATATGTCGTCAACATAGACGGCTACCGTTTTTCCGCGAAACATTATAGAACCGTCATTCCTTACTTGTATGCCGTGGATTTTGCGGAGCGCTTCTTCTATGGTCGAAATATATGTGTAGTCCTTGTCTTCAGTATCATATTGCCGTGACTCGGTTATGAGGTCATACCATGTGGTTCCTGACTCGGGCTTTTTTTTGACCGGTCACAACCACTTCTGATAACAATATGCTACTGAGCTCAGGATTGCTTTCAATGCGCATTTTCTCTATGGGGGAAACTTTGTTGCAAATTTCGTAAGAAAAATCTTGCCTATATTGCAAGTGAGGATAGTCTGACGGGTCTACAATTATATTTCGCTCTGTTTTGCCGTCATGGTTTATGGCTTGAATTAGAAAACGGGAATTTTCGGGCAGCTCAAATCCGTCAAAAATAAACCGTCCATCATTATCTGTCTCCGTCATTGCGACATAGCCGGTATTTGGTGACATGAGGCTCACAGTCGCGTCAGAGACAGCTTTGTTTTTCCAAAGGCTGTGAACATATCCCGTTATAGCCATGTCTGTCTCGATTTGTGTTTTTGGCTTGGAATAGTGCCCTTTGATTGTCTCCGGGATGTCGTATCGTTTCCACCCTTGGGTCAGCAATAGATCATCAAGCGCTTCTACCGCCTCTACAGTGCTTGAAAAATAATATCCGACATCTTCAATATGTCCCTTCAGGTCACTTTGCAGTAATGTGTGATATACTATGTTGGCATTTGAATCATGTAATGTTGAATTACGGTCCGTTACGCTGACGGCATAGTTTCCTTTGGGTGGTCTTATGCTGTCAAATATGCCGCAGATTTTTACATGTTCACGGTTTTTGTAGGATATACGGTTGGGGACAATTTCCGGTTGATGATTATTGTGGTCTGCTATGAATATTAGGCGTTCGCTTAGTTTGTGCATGCTGTCATCAAAGAGGGTCAGCTGGATTATGCCCGGAGGACAAGAAGCGCGGGCAAACTTTATTGTGTCGATGTCGTCAAGCCGGGTGTAAGTAAGCGGTATTCCTCTCTGTTGCATTAAAAGAGACATGCCATTAGTGCGCTCTCCTGCGACCGTGATTTTCAGCGTGTCAGCAAAGCGGTTATGAACTTGAAGCACTGATGCCCGTTTTGTAGCAGGGGGAAGCTCCACCTTTTTTCCGCCGTTGTCGATAGCGTAATATTTCTTGTCTTTATCGAGGGTCAATACTAATGACCCCATGCCGGCGTGTTGCGATTTGTACTGTGCTACTTCTGTGCCTGATTCATCAACGATATTGCCTTCCGCATCGCGTGACATACCGTCAGCCGATATGCTTTTGAATGCTATGCGACATGGAACTCCGTCTATTATGTAGCCGCCCTCAGGGAAAAACGTAAGGTCATATTCTTCTGTTTCATGCATATTGTCGAGATGGATGAATTTTTGATAGTCGTCATATCTCACTTGAATCCATCCGTTTATAAGATCTTCCGGCTTGATTTTTATGTTGATTGCATCGGGGCTGCCTGATGATGAAAACTCCTTGCCTCCGTCGGAGCGTAAATTCATCTCGTTGTATTGGCGAGGTTTACCTGTCGTTTTGTCTAAATATGATAATGACAGACGCCTGTTTCGGCTATCCCAACGATGGACTATTTCATCTTTTATTGACCTGATGTTTAGTAAAGTTACTTTCTTCCGTGGAAAAAAGTCCGGTGATTGGCTCTGCATGAATCGGGTATATGCTATAAGGTCGTATTTGCCGTCTGATATATCTGCCGGAAGCTTTATGTAGCCCGAATATGTGCCATTGTTATTTCTTGCCATTATCCTTTGCTCTGTTATGCCCATAGGATTGATTAGCTCTACATAGACATATCTGCTCGCATTCACCTCTATATGGGTTGAAGCATCCATTATAAATGCCCTGAACCATATTGTGTCTCCTCCGAGATAGTTGTCACGGTCGGTCATCAGATATGCCTTTTCTTGAGGGAAGATTTCACGTTGATGATCAATACGTCTGAAAATGGTATCGGCGGTCACAGCTGAGGCTGTGACCGCTATTTGTGAAAACACGACAATTATAACCAGAGGCAATTGTTTGAGATATTTTAAGATTCGTTGTCCTGTTTTGTCGTTGAGAAGAGATGTTGTCATCATATAACTGTTACGTGGTTTTGCAAATATAAATTGTTTTGTTGTGTTATTGTGTTAAATTGCAAAATAGTGTCTTTGATTTGTGATAAATTAACAGAGGTGGGCGACCCTCTATCACGATGTCATAAGTGGTTGACTGTGCATCGGTAGTGTAAAATTCAATTTCCGATTTGCCGTCATCCCCGATTTCAATCTTCGTTGTGGAAGCCGGAATATTTGCTATGGTTGTAGATGTTTTGTAACTTTGCAAGGAACCACTGATAAACCTGCCGCGTACTTATTTAGGTGACAATTCCGTTACTTCGCGCTCCATGTGCCACAACTTATGCCAGAAGCAAAAATGGAGTATTTAAAGAATACTATTTTAAGCCATTAGAATAATAGCCAAACATTATCACAATATGATGAATAAACTTGAGAAATATTGTACAGAGGAAATTGAAGCTATTAAAGCTACTACATTCATGTTTCAATTACATGAATGTGCTTTCTTTGACAAGATAAAATTCAGGGAATTTCTGCTGTGTATAAAGAGTTTGACACATTATTATCTTGAAAATGGTAAAACTAAGTATTATGAAACTATATTATGTGGAATTGTCGATAGCTTTTCATACATAATGCAACTGTTTTATTGCCATTTAGATCCTGGCGACTTGTATCTAATTGAAAATTATCACGATATAAAGGGTGAAATTTCTTCCTATTTTGAAGACATGCGTTTAGCCATAAGAAATTTAATCGCAGTGACAAGCGATTCCAACGATCTTGACAAGCGGAACGCTAAAGGACATTATGAGCCACAAAAAGAAAATTTTAATAAGACACAAATATTTGAAGACTTTGATTTCACAAACTTTTGGAAAGACAGTCAATATGCAAGAAGCCAATATGTCGGCAATCCGCCTAATGATGAATTAATAGCCGGTGTCGAACGAGAATTAGGCTATAAACTGCCTGCTTCCTATATCGAGTTGATTAAACAACAGAATGGCGGGATTCCGGCTAAAACATGTTTGCCTGTAGGAAACAATCGCACAAAGGTAATTACCGGTATATTCGGTATAGACAGAAATAAACCGTACTCAGTATGTGGGGAGATTGGCAGCCGGTTTATGATTGACGAATGGGGCTATCCTGCTATTGGAGTTGCCATTTGTAGTTGCCCAAGTGCCGGGCATGATATGGTCTTTTTGGATTATCGAGAATGTGGTCCATTAGGGGAGCCTAAAGTTGTGCATGTAGATCAGGAATCAGATTTCAAAATAACTCTTTTAGCAGAAAATTTCGAGAGCTTTATACGGGGGCTTAAAAAAGATGGATTCATGTAAGGAACCCATATAGCTGTTACGTGGTTTTGCAAATATAAATTGTTTTGTTGTGATATTGTGTTAAATTACAAAATAGCGTCTTTGATTTGTGATAAATTAACGGAGGTGGGCGACTTTGACGTTGCGATGCATTATTTTTAATGTAAATTATTCCGGATTATGGTATAATGTGCAATTTTTTATGTCGGAATGTGCTGATTTTAGCAGCACAAAATTTGCAACTAATTGAAATTGTTGTAACTTTGCAATTATCCATAATCTTAAATCATGAATAAGGTCATCACGGAAATCACGCCGCTTTCGTCAAAGGATTGCTTTTACCTTGTCGATCGTTACAAGGAGAGTTTTGATTACCCGCTACACAGGCATGCAGAGTTTGAACTTAACTTTGTGGAAAACTGTGAGGGTGCCCGCCGTATCGTTGGCGACAGCATCGAGGAGCTGGGCAATTATGACCTTGCGATTGTGGGCGGCGGTCTTGAACATGCCTGGGAGCAGCATGAGTGCTGCCGCAAGGATATACATGAGGTGACCATCCAGTTTTCATCTGACTTGCTCGGCGACTCGCTTCTTGCCAAAAATCAGATGAAGAGCCTCGAGGTGATGCTCGACCGCAGCCGCAACGGGATTGCATTCGGGGTGCCGGCAATCATGAGGCTCTATTCAAAGCTTATGGAGATAACCCGCCTTCAGTCGGGGTTTTACAGGGTGTTGAAGCTGCTTGAAATCTTGTATGAGCTTTCGCTTGAGGAAAATTTCCACATGCTTTCAAGCTCTTCGTTTGCCAATGTGTCGACCGTGTCCGACAGCCGGCGTGTGCGCAAGGTCGAAGAGTATATCAACAAGAATTACAACAAAGAGATACGCCTTCAGGCTCTTGCCGACTTGATAAGCATGACCCCGACCGCGTTCAGCCGCTTTTTCAAGTTACGCACAGGCAGGACCATCTCGGATTATATCATCGACCTCCGGCTTGGATATGCGTCGCGGCTGCTTGCCGACAGCACGATGTCGATTGTGGAGATATGCTATGAGTGCGGGTTTAACAATGTGTCCAATTTCAACCGCATATTCAAGCGTAAAAAGGGCTGCTCGCCCAAGGTGTTCAGAGAGAATTACCGCAAGAACAAAATCATAGTGTAGGGTAAGGTAAAATAGTATTAATTTATCTTATTGTGACACTCTGCGGCGACTTTGATTGCTCGGCCGGATATAATTACTATATTTGTGACATAGGAATTATTATTAATCAACCAATTAAACATATTTACTCAATTCCATGAAATTATTGCCAATCGTAATTTTATTCTCATCACTTCTCGGGATGACGGCGTGTGGTGTTAAGGCGGAGGCATCGGACTCTGCCGCCGAAAATGAAAAACTTACTCTTGTAGAGCGTCACGGACAGCTGAAAGTCAACGGCTCGCGTATAGTCGACAGTAACGGTGACTCGATACAGCTGCGCGGTGTGAGCTTCGGATGGCACAACATGTGGCCGCGCTTCTACAACCGCAGTTCGGTGACAGAAATCGCCAAGGACTGGGGCGCTGACATTGTGCGTGCGTCTATCGGCCTTGACCTGGATGAAAACACCTTTGACAAGAAGCCTGAAATGGGCTATGCTCTTGTCGACAGCATCGTGCAGGGAGCGGTGGAAAACGGCATATACGTGCTTATCGACTTCCATAGCCATGAAAACAATCTTCCGCTCGCCAAAGAGTTTTTTGCCACGGTCAGCGAGAAATATGGCAATCTGCCCAATGTGATGTATGAAATCTGGAACGAGCCTCTTGAAGTCACCTGGCAGGAGACAAAGAGCTATGCCGAGGAACTGTTGCCGATCATACGCAAGAATGCGCCTGAGGCAATTGTTATAGTGCCGACTCCCCGCTGGGACCAGAATGTGCATGAGGCTGCCGACGACCCTATTACGTCAGATAAAAATGTAGTCTATTCGCTCCACTATTATGCCGCCACCCATACCGACTATCTGCGTCAGCAGGCTCAATATGCCATTGACAAGGGGCTTCCGTTGTTCATGGCTGAATGTGCGTCGATGGTTCACACAGGCGACGGAGTGATTGACCCCGCTTCCTGGGAAAAGTGGATGGAACTTGCCGACGCTAACGGAATAAGCTGGATTTGCTGGTCGGTAAGCGACAAGGATGAAACCTGCTCGATGCTCCGCCCGTCGGCGTCTTCGCAAGGCGAGGAATGGACCGACGACGACCTCAAGCCGTGGGCGGTGCTTGTGAAATACTATATTAACCGTAACCGTTAAACAATCAAGTATCAAATCATGAAAATCAATCTTCGTAACCTGGTAATGGGCATCGCCGTTGCCGGGTTTGCCTGTGGTGCCGACGCGCTGACTCTTCCTGACATCGTTAACCGTAACATGATGCTTCAGCAAAACAGTGAGGCGGCTCTGTGGGGATGGGCAAAGCCCGGGTCGCCGGTAAAGGTTGTCACCGGTTGGAACGGAAAGGAATATACGGCAAAAGCCGCAAAAGACGGTCGCTGGGATGTAAAAGTGACGACTCCCGCTGCTTCATATGATATACAGACAGTCACTATCACGGGCGACGGCGAGACCCGCACGCTTGACAATGTGCTTGTCGGCGAGGTGTGGTTTGCCTCCGGACAGTCCAATATGGAGATGCCTCTCCGCGGATTCTGGGGCGCGCCGATCGAGGGCGCTAACAAGGCGATTGCAGAGTCGGGCAAATACAAACATGCGATACGCTTCGCGACGGTTCCGAAAAACCGGTCGGAGGTGCCTCTTGACAGCGTGAAGGGCGAATGGGTGGAGTGTGTCCCCGAAAATGCTCCTGACTTCAGCGCCCTGGGCTATTTCTTCGCGCGCGAACTTAATAATATAATAGACGTCCCTGTCGGGATAATAAATTGCAGCTGGGGCGGAAGCCGCGTGGAGGGCTGGCTTCCCAAGGAAATCCTTGACCGCTATCCCGACGTGGATTATGAGGCTGAAAAAGATGAGAGCCGTCCCGACTATCAGGAATATATGCTCCCTATGATTATGTACAACGGTATGCTTCATCCGCTTATGGGCTATACCGTTCGCGGATTCCTGTGGAACCAGGGAGAGAGCAATGTCGGCAAGCATGCCGATTACCCTTCGCGTTTCGCTACCATGATAGAGCATTGGCGCGACAAGTGGGGTCAGGGTGAGATACCTGTCTACTGTGTCGAGGTGCCTCCTCATTATTATGGTGACGAGCAGGGCACATGGGGCGCTTTGCTCCGCGAGGCTCAGCGCAAGGCTGTCGAGATTGTGCCAAACAGCGGCATTGTCGCTACGGTAGACCTCGTGACACCCGGCACCTCATTTCAGATTCATCCGTCAAAAAAGCGCGAAATAGGCGAGCGTCTTGCCTATATGGCGGCTGTACGTGACTATGGCGTGAAAGGCATTGCCTGCGATTCGCCTGAATTTGAGTCGATGGAGGTCGACGGCAACAAGGCTATCCTGCACTTCCGTCATGCCGACGACGGCTTCTCGCCTGAACGCGACATGGAGGGCTTCGAGGTGGCAGGTGAAGACGGGGTGTTCCATCCCGCTCAGGCAAAGCAGGTGTACACTGACCGCTGTAATGTGGAGGTGACAAGTGACAAGGTCGACAAGATTGCCGCTGTGCGCTATTGCTTTAAAAACTGGGCTCCCGGAAACATCTATGGCATGCGTGAGCTTCCGCTTGCCCCGTTCCGCACTGATAATTGGGAGAAATAATCTTTGCGAATCTAAACAATACTTGAAAAATGAAAAAAATATTATGGATAGCAGCCCTTTGTGTGGCTGTGACTGCTATAGCCTGCTCTTCGTCAAAGAAGAGCGGCGCTGCACGTGACGGTGATTTCGTTACCGTCCGCGACGGCAAGTTTTATATCGGCGACAGTGTCTATCGGTTTGTCGGGACTAATTTCTGGTATGGCCCCATACTTGCATCGGAGGGCAGGGGAGGCGACCGCGCCCGCCTGAGCCGTGAACTTGACTTGCTTCAGGAAAACGGAGTGAACAATCTGCGCATCCTTGTCGGCGGCGACGGTGACGAGGGTCTCGCCTCTCATATAAGCCCTGTCCTGCAGACCGCGCCCGGAGTCTATAATGACACTCTTCTTGCAGGGCTCGATTACCTCATGGCTGAGCTTGAGCGCCGCGACATGAAGGCTGTGCTTTACCTTAACAACGCCTGGGAATGGAGCGGCGGATATTCTGCTTATCTGCAGTGGGCGGGTAAGGGCAAGGCCCCGATTCCGAGTGTTGACGGCTGGCCCGCCTATATGGACTATGTGAGGCAGTTTGTTACCTGTGACTCGGCAAAGCAGCTTTCTTATGACCATGTGCGCAATATAGTGTCGCGGGTCAACAGTGTTACCGGGAAGCCTTATGTGGAGAGCCCCGCGATAATGGCATGGCAGGTGGCAAACGAGCCACGGGCATTTGCCGACGACAGCGTGCAGAAACGCGCCTTCGCCGACTGGATACGCACCACGGCAAAGATAATCAAGGAGATTGACCCTAACCATCTCGTGTCGACCGGCAGCGAAGGAAAGCATGGCTGCGAGCAGGACATCGAGCTTTGGGAAGAGATTCACAATTATCCCGAGATTGACTACGGCATCATCCATCTCTGGCCCTATAATTGGAGCTGGGTAGGCAAGGAGACCCTTATTTCAGGCGTCGACAGTGCCTGCATCAAGGCGGTGGAGTATATAACTCCCCACTCCGAGATGATGAAGCGTGCGCGCAAGCCTCTTGTGCTTGAGGAGTTTGGCTATCCGCGCGACTCCATGTCATTTGCTTCCGGCTCACCCACGGAGGGCAGGGACAAGTTTTATGAGTATGTGTTCTCGCTCGTGGAGCGCGGCGACCTGATTGACGGCTGCAACTTCTGGGGATGGGGCGGATATGCAGAGCCCGACCATGTAGTGTGGGTCGCTGGTGATGAATACACATGTGACCCGGCGCAGGAAGAGCAAGGTCTTAACTCTGTTTTTGCAAAAGATAACAAAACTTTAGCAATAATTTCGCGAATTGCACGTAATATAAGCACCAAATAAATACCATACAACAGTGACCTTTCATAAAACCAAGATGATTGCCGGTGCAATCTCACTGCTTTTCATAACCTTTTCAGTTTCGGCGGCAGAGCGTCACCTGAAAGCGTCGGCGGTTGCCGACAGCCAATGGTGGTGGCTCGCGCCTCAGGTCCCTTCGCTTACGGTTGCCGTGAGCGATTCCACCGGAGCGGCGTGTAACGCCGACCTCCGCATTGTCGTCACCACCGACAATTATGAGCCTGTCATGGAGGAGACACGCTCCGTGACCGTTGCTGCCGGCGACACGGCATGCTTCAAGGTTGACCCCTGTGTCAAAGCTCCCGGCTTTTACCGCCTTTCAGTGAATGACGGTGACAAGTCTATTCTTGACATGAATTTCGGCTATGAGCCTGAAAATATAGTGTCGTTGCCTGACTCGCAGCCCGATTTTGACCGTTTCTGGTCTGAGGCACTTGACGAGCTTGCCCGGGTCGATCCGCGCTATAATCTTCAGGAAGTCGACTCGCTGAGCGGCGAGAAGCGCAAGGTGTATCTTGCGACAATGCGCTCGCTCGGCGGCGACACTATCAGCGGATATATCGCCATTCCTGTCAAGGAGGGTAAGTATCCTGTCCACATTATTTATAACGGATATGGCGTCGACCCCTGGTGTGTAGGTGCCGACGATGCTCCCGACTGGATTCATTTTATCCCGTTTTCAAGAGGTCAGGGTTATGGTAAAAAATACAATAAGTATGGCGACTGGGTGGCTTATGGAATAGCCTCTCCCGACACCTATTATTACCGTGGAGCCTTTATGGATGTCGTGCGTGCAATTGACTTTATTTATCAACTGCCGCAGACCGACCGCAACAATATTTTTGCCGAGGGCGGCAGTCAGGGAGGGGCTTTCACCCTTGTGTCGGCTGCGCTCGACCATCGCGTTGCGGCGATTGCCCCTTACATACCCTTCCTCTCTGACTATCCCGACTATTTCAACATCGTCCACTGGCCTGCCGAGCCTGTAAAGAAGGCTGCCGCCGAAGCCGGCATAAGCGATGAAGAAATGTATAAGACGCTCAGCTACTTCGATATGAAGAACATGGCACGGCGCATTAAGTGTCCGGTGTTGATGGGTGTCGGCTTGCAGGATCCGGTATGTCCGCCCCACACTAATTTTTCAAGTTACAATCTAATCAGTTCACCAAAGGAGTTTATTATCTATCGTGACCTTGGTCACACAGTCGATTATGACGACTGGAATCCGCGAATAAGAGAATTTTTTGAACGAAACCGCCGTTGACAACATATAAGTCAACAAAGTGCAATATAGAGATAAAATTGTATTATTATATCTCTGTCCATATGCCTAATTTTGCATAGGGTGTATTATGCCCGACAGTGCAGTAATTATAAACCAACTATTCTAACCTAAATACATTAACCTTACCTTAAAAATTGCTCATGATGACAAGAACAGTCTTGAACATTAGAGCCCTTCTATTGGCGCTATTTATATCGGTGTCAATCGGAGTGTTCGCCCAGACATCCGTAAAGGGTGTCGTCCTCGAGCCATCGGGTGAGCCGGCAATCGGTGCAACCATCATGGAAAAGGGGACTTCCGTAGGTACGGCGACTGACTTCGATGGTAATTTTGCTATCAAAGTCGCGTCTCCTAACGCAGTGCTCGTAGTGTCGTATGTAGGCATGGAGACCCAGGAGGTCAAGCTCGCCGGCCGTACCGACCTTACTATTACCTTGAAAGAATCGGGCGTTTCGCTCGACGAGGTTGTGGTAGTCGGCTATGGTGTCATGAAGAAGAGTGACCTTGCAGGTGCTTCTGTGTCAATGAGTGAGGATGACCTCAAGGGATCAATCATCACCAACCTCGACCAGTCTCTTCAGGGACGTGCCACAGGTGTGCAGGCAATGGCAACCTCAGGTGCCCCCGGCTCTTCATCTTCTATCCGCGTGCGCGGTCAGTCAACCATCAACGCCAACGCCGAGCCGCTTTATGTGATCGACGGTGTGATCGTCCAGGGTGGCGGTAACTCAGGTGCCGACTTCGGTCTTGGTGACGCCCTCGGTAACGGTAAAGTGTCGACCGTGTCGCCTCTTTCAACCATCAACCCCTCCGACATCGTGTCAATGGAGATTCTAAAGGATGCCTCGGCTACCGCAATCTACGGTGCGCAGGGCTCCAACGGTGTCGTCCTCATTACCACCAAGCGCGGTAAGTCAGGCGAGGCTAAGTTCACCTACGACGGTATGTTTGCTGTCAACCACCAGAACAAGCGCCTTGACATGATGAACCTCCGCGAATATGCTGAATATTACAATGAGTTTGTGGCAAACGGTTACCAGACAGCAAATGACTGGTATCGCGACCCCTCTGTACTCGGTGTCGGTACCAACTGGCAGGATGCGGTGTTCCGCACAGCTCTCCAGAATCAGCACCAGGTATCGGCTCAGGGCGGTACTGACAAAGTGCAGTATTATGTGTCAGGTTCTTATATGAACCAGGAAGGTACGCTTATCGGTTCTGATTTCAGCCGTTTCTCTGTACGCGCCAACCTTGACGCGCAGCTCAAGTCATGGTTGAAGCTCGGTCTCAGCGCCACCTATACCGACACTGATGAAAGCCTCAAGCTTGCCGACGGCGAGCAGGGTATCATCAACTACTCGCTCACGACACTCCCCGATATACCTATCTATGATATCGACGGCAACTTCTCTTCTGTAGTACGTGAGGGTTACACCAACCCCAACCCCATCGCGCTTGCTATGCTAGATGACATTCTGCTCCGCCGTAAGAAACTTACCGGTAACATCTTCTTCGATGTGACTCCGATCAAGAATCTTGTATGGCATGCCGAATTCGGCTACGATGTCAGCGCTTCCAAGGCTGACCGCTACAAACCGATGGTTGACCTCGGCTCTTGGGTGCGCAGCAGCAACGAAAGCTCTATACAGAAAAACTCCAGCTGGTTCTGGCAGTTGAAAAACTATGTGTCTTACAACGGCACTGCATGGGATAAATTCCACTACACCGCAATGGTCGGTCAGGAATGTTGGGAGTCACGCTACGACTTCACAAATATCTTCGCTTCAGGTCTTCCCTCCGACGAGGTTCACAACCCCGCTCTCGGTAACAAGAACTCTTACAACATCAGCGCCGGATTCGGCAGCTCTGCAATGGCTTCGTTCTTCACCCGTGAGACCCTTAACTGGGATGACCGTTATCTCTTGACCTATACTTACCGTTACGACGGTAGCTCAAACTTCGGTCCCGAGAACCGTTGGGCAGGTTTCCACTCAGTGGCAGGTGCATGGCGCTTCTCCAATGAGAAATTCTTCGAGCCTGTGCGCAACGTGATTGACAACGGTAAGCTCCGTCTCGGATGGGGTCAGACCGGTAACGCCAACATCGGCGGTTACGCATGGGGTGTGGCTATGAGCCGTATGCCCTCAGCTCTCGGTGCAGGTTACCGTCCCGCCAACATCGCCAACCCCGGTATCAAGTGGGAGACTCAGGAACAGTGGAACGCCGGTATCGACATCAACATGTTCAACAACCGCTTGAACTTCGTTGTCGACGCTTACCTCAAGACTTCAAAGGACATGCTTATGGCAATGCAGCTGCCCTCTTACATGGGTACACAGGGTAACGGCTCTTCAGCTCTTGCCGCTCCTAAGGGCAACTTCGGTGAAATCGAGAACAAGGGTATCGAAATCGAGGTTACCGGACGTCCTTTCGTAGGAGAATTTGAGTGGGAGTCAAGCTTCCAGATCTCTTTCAACCGCAATAAGCTCAAAGCCCTTTCCGGCACCGAAAACGCTCAGCTCGTAGGCTACGGTCAGTGGAGCGACGTTGTGTCAGTGTCAGAAATCGGTCAGCCGCTCTATAACTTCTACGGTTATGTAGTGGAAGGCGTATACCGCGACTATGACGACATCATGAACTCACCGACACCCGACCATTTCCCCTCCGACGGCGTGTTCAACAAGAGCAACACCGTGTGGGTCGGTGACCTCAAATACAAGGATGTCAACGGCGACGGCAAAATCGACGCCAACGACCGCACTGTCATCGGCTCGCCGATGCCCAAGTTCACTTTCGGATGGACCAACACTTTCCGTTACAAGAACATTGACCTCTCGATCTTCCTTAACGGTTCTTACGGCAACGACGTGATGAACTACCTCGCAATCAACCTTACCGGCATGAAGTCGACCTGGACCAACCAGCTCAATTCGGTCAGCGACCGCGCGCAGCTCGTGCCAATCGACCCCAACAAGGTTTATCCCGCAGGTCAGAACTGGTATGACGATATCACCAATATCCGCGTAAAGAACTGGCAGACAAAGGTTCCCGCCGCACGTCTTAACGACCCGAACGATAACGACCGCATCAGCGACCGTTACATCGAGGATGGCTCATACCTGCGTATAAAGAACATCACTCTCGGCTACACCTTCAAGAAGTCACTTCTGAAGCGTCTCCATCTTGAAAATCTGCGTGTTTACTGCAATATTCAGAACTTATACACGTTTACCAAATATAAAGGTTATGATCCTGAAATCGGTGCATCAACCCAGGATTCATCAGGTCTTGTATATGGTCTTGACTTCGGACGCTATCCGTCACCGACCACCTATTCATTTGGTCTAAACATTTCGTTCTAATATTATTAAAAACAGAATTCAACTTATGAAAATCAAAAATATCAAATATTTAGCCGTAGTTGCCGCTCTCGGTTTAGGCGCGTCGTCATGCAACGACTTCCTTGACCGTCCTGCGGAAGACAACTACAACGCCGGCAACTTCTACCAGACCGACGAGCAGTGCTATCAGGGTGTCAACTACCTTTACAACTCGCCCTGGTATGATTTCCAGCGCGGATTCATCAAGGTAGGTGAGGTGCTTTCGGGCAACATGTACTGGGGTTCGTCTCCCTATCTGACATTTACCGTCAACGGTACCGATACTGACCTTGTGAACATGTCTTACTCTCTCTGGGCCGTGATTGCTCACTGCTCTACAGTCTACAACAACCTTCAGGCGTCACCGGCGTCAAAGGAAGCTCGCGAGGCTTGCATGGGCGAGGCTCTCACCTTCAAGGCTCTTGCCTACTTCTATCTCGTGCGCAGCTTCGGCGATGTGCCCATCATCCACAATATCTCCGACGAACTTAACGGAGCCTACAACTCCAAGTTCAAGGTAAAGCGTGAGGATGTATACGAGTATATCGTGATGACTCTCGAAAAGGCTATGGAGCTTCTTCCCAAGACTGCTTCAGCCCCCGGCCGCATCGACTACTACTGTGCCGAAGGTCTGCTCGCCAAGGTTTACCTTACCCGCGCAGGACTCTCAGGCTCACTCAACGCTGACGACCTCAAGAAGTCGGCAGCCTATGCAAAGGATGTAATCGATAACTCAGGCAGAAATCTGCTCAGCAACTATTCTGACATCTTCCGTCTCGCCAACAACACTAACGAGGAGTCACTCATCGCGTGGCGCTGGCAGGCAGGACGTGACCCCTGGACTCAGCAGAACACTCTCCAGAGCGACCTTGCTCCGGTAGGTTTTGACGAGTGGGGTGACTGCTGGGGCGGTTACGGCGGCCCTTCTGTCGACCTTCAGGACGCTTTCGGCATCGACGTGCTTGAAGATCCCTCTTCGCGCACCGACATCGACACCCGCCGCAAGGCTACCATGATGCTCCCCGGCGACAAGTATGAATACTTCTGGCAGGACAAGAAAGATAAAGACGGATTCACCGGCTTCAACGTGCTCCAGTTCTGCTACGACGGCGAGTATGGCAAGGGAGGTCCCGGCGAGTGGCAGTCGCCTACAGGTGCTTACAACGTGAAGCATCTCTATGGCAACAACTACGACCACGTTCAGGCTACCGGTGTGGCTTCGGGTAACATGTACAGCGCTCTTGCTACCCACATCCTCCGTCTTGCCGATGTATATCTCATCTATACCGAGGCTATGATGGGCGGCACAGGCTCTACTTCCGACGCTTCAGCTATCGACGCTTACTATAAGGTGCGCAACCGCGCTATCCCTACTTACTGGGACAAGCCCTCTGTAGTAACCTGGGAAGATGTCTGGAAAGAGCGTCGTCTCGAGCTTGCAGGCGAGGGCGACCGCTGGTATGACTATGTGCGTCTCTCTTACTACGATCCTCAGCGTGCCATCAACGAGCTTAAAGGACAGCGTCGTAACTCTTTCTGGAACGTAAACAGCCTTTACAAGTATTACTACGACAGCGGCAAGTGGGATATCGCTGAAGCCGCCAAGAAAGATGATACCGGCGAGGCAGGTTATGACACCAAGACAGCTGCGCCCAACGTGACCAAGGAGAGCTTCACTCTTCCTTTCCCCTCGGAGGACGTTGTCTACAACCCCAACCTTCTCAAGGATCCCATCTCTTGCGATGTCCGCACGGAATATTCTTACTAATAGCTAAAATTCACAGACTGTACAATGAATAAATTCAAATATACAAAATGGCTTCTTCCGGTGTTTGCCGCAGCAATGGGTGTCTCAATGGTATCCTGCGAGGACGAACCCGACAAGTTTGAGCTTACCGACGGTACTCCTTCCGTGCGCTATGTGCGCATGACTGCCGGTGCCGACTCGCTGGTGACCGAGGCTTATGTCGACAATCTGATATGTCTTGTCGGCGACAACCTCACCTCTATCCGCGAGATGTACTTCAACGACCAGAAGGCTGTGCTCAACACAAGCTACATCACTGACCATACACTCCTTGTAAATATTCCGCGCGGCATTCCCGAAGTGGAGACCAACAAGATTTATATGATCAACAAGGATGGCGTCACCACTGAATTTGATTTCCGCGTGCTTGTGCCCGGTCCGTCGCTGCTCTCGCTCTCATTCGAGTATGCTAAGCCCGGCGACGAGGTTACTCTCAACGGTAACTACTTCGTGGATGACCCCAACAAGCCTCTTACCATAACCTTCCCCGGTGACATACCCGTGACCGAGATCAAGAGCATCGAGCAGACCGCCGTTACATTCGTAATCCCTGACGGGGCTACAGAGGAAGGCGAGCTTGAGGTTACTACCCGCTACGGTAAGGGTGAGTCCAAGTTCCACTATCTTGACACCCGTGGCATGCTCTTCAGCTTTGACGGCGGTCTTGAGCAGCAGGGATGGCACGCTCAGGCTATTGTGGCCGATGACTATTCATTTAGCGGCAACTACTTGCAGCTTGGCGACGGCGACGCTATCATGTCGGAAGACGGCGGATGGGCCGACACAAAGTTCTCGTTCGAGTATTGGGCTGGTTCATGGGATGATCCCCAGAACATAACCAGCGGACAGGGCGCGGCTCTTTATAATGTGGCTGACTTCTCCAAGCCCGAGAAGATGGCGCTTAAATTCGAGATGTGCATCCCTTCTTCCAATGTATGGGCTGCAGGTGCCATGCAGGTATGCTTCCAGGGACTTACTCAGCTCTCTCTGTCAAGCAATCCTATTGACGGAATAAGCGTAGCTCTTCCCGGTGCTCAGGCTTGGGCGTTCAACGGTGAGGTAAGCGATGACTTCAAGGATCGCGAGGGTGACTGGACCGACTGGGGCCGTTATCTCTATCGTCCGTGGCAGACTGCCGACAAGGGCGAATACCACACCGATGGCAAGTGGATTACCGTGACTCTTCCCTTCTCTCAGTTCCGCTATACCGCAAAGGGTACCGGCGCCGGCAAGACTCCATCCAAGCCGGAAGACTTCGCGAGCCTTACCATGTTTGTCGTGAGCGGCGGTGTCAACGGTGCAGAGTGTCAGCCTATCATCAAGATTGACAACATCCGTGCGGTAATCAATGAATAACCATCAAAATCGAGTATCAGCAATGAAAAAATACAGCAAATATACGGCACTCCTAATGATGTGCCTCATGTTGGTGACCTCGCTGTCGTTTACCGCTTGTAATGATGACGACTTCGACACCAACCAGAACCGTGGCGGCATCTCGCTTGAGGTGTTCGGTCCGTGCCCCGTGGCGCGTGGCGGTGAACTCCGTTTCATCGGTAGCGGTCTCGACCAGATTAACTCAGTAACCATTCCCGGCTGCGACGACATCACCAATATTACGGTGGTGTCGGGCAGCGAGATTCGCGTGACTGTCCCCCAGACCGCCCTCCCCGGAAAGGTGGTCCTCAACCATGCCAACGGCAAGATTACCACTCTTACCGACCTTACTTTCCTTGAGCCGATCAGCTTCGCCGAGGAAAACACCTTCAGCCCCGCCCGCGTTAAGCCGGGTCAGGAACTTGTCATCAACGGTGAATATCTTAACCTGATGAAAGAGGTGTGCTTCTCGTTTGTAGAAGGTCTTGACAGCGCCAATGTATATAAGGCCGACGAGGGCAAGTTCATCGAGCACACCCGCAATGTCATCAAGGTAATCGTTCCCGACAATGCGGTGACCGGTCCGGTCGGTATCTCTGACGCTATCGCCGAAATCCCCAACCTTATATGGTCGGAAGTAGAGCTTGAAGTGATACTTCCCGCTGTAGAGAAGGCTATCGACATCACCGATGCAAAGCCCGGCGACCTGATTACTATCACCGGTACTGACCTTGACCTCGTGCGCAAGGTTGTTATGCCCAACGAGGATGAAGTCGAGTTTACTCTTACCGAAGATGGCAAGATTACTTTCAATCTTCCCGACAACGCTTCCAACGGTGCTGTATGTGTCGTTCCCGGTTCAGGCGTGAAAGTTGCCGTAGCAAATATCGGCATGGTTGTGCCTACCGACATGACTCACAACTGTGGTGACGGTCTTCGTGCTGGCGAGGAGCTGATTATAAAGGGCGTGAACATGGACATGGTTGCGTCTATGATCTTCCCCGGAATGACCGACGCCGTTGAACCCGAATTAGTGAGCGCTACTGAAGTCAAGGTGACTGTACCCGCGACTGCGTGGTCAGGCGACCTCACTCTCAATCTCAAGAGCGGCGAGACTGTCATTCTGCCTATAGTAATAGCTCATCCCGAGAATGTTGTATTCGCTCCCTCTCCCGTGCCCGGCGGAGCAGAACTTACCATCACAGGTAAGAATCTTGATCTTATAGCTACTGTGGTGTTTGAGGGCGAGGCTTCTGTAGAGGCTAAGGATGCAACCGCTGCCGAACTGAAGATAAAGGTGCCCTTCACTGCTCAGACAGGTATGGTCAAGTTTATCCTCAAGAGTGGCGAGACCGTTGAGGCAGGCGAGCTTACAGTCGACCTCCCGACTATCGCTTATGTAACCGAGTGGCCCGCTGAAGATGAGGAAGTAAAGGCTGGCAACATCATGAAAGTCAAGGTTGCCAATGCCGACAAACTTACCGCTGTCAAGGTCAACGGAGTGGAAGTTCAGTATATACTTAACGGTGAATACCTGTATATCAATCTTCCGATGACTGCAGGTAAGGCAACCAAGTTTGCCCTCATGTCAGGCGAAGAGTCATTTGAAGGTGAATTTGACGTAATCCCTGCTACCGAGGTTGAAAATGTAATCTGGCAGGGTCTCTTCTCAGCAAGTTGGAACGGTATGGATGACCTCTCATGGGGTAAATTTGACTGGTCTACAGTTGAAGTAGGCTGGAAGCTCAAGGCTTACTTCACATTTGCAGAAGGAGCCGATTATGCTCAGATGCGATTTGGCAACGGAAGCTGGGCTTCTCTTCCCGACGCTGACATGGGTTATAATGAAGGAAATATCGACCTGTTCACTGAATTCCCTGACGGAGTTGCCGAAATCACCATAACAGCAGCGATGAAGGAAGCTCTTATTAATGAAGGTGGTCTTGTGATGACAGGTGCCAACTATATCCTTAACAAGCTTACCCTCTGGTATGAGAACTCACTTGAGACAGCATTCTATGAAGGATCTGCCGTAGTTGATGGATGGGGCGCTTTACAGGAGTTTGCCTGGAATGATGGCATTATCGCTAATCTGATAAGCACCTGGAAGGCTGGACAGACATTCCGTATATATTACAACACTCTTACCGGCGACACCGGAAAGATTAAGATAGGTCAGGGTTCTAACTGGGCTGGTCTTGCAGGAACAATCGCTTCTCCCGATACCAATGAAGAAGGTTACTTCGATTGTCCCGCTCCCAATGGAGTCGTAGCATATCAGCTGACTCAGGAGGATATTGATCAGATGGTTAATAACAACGGCTTTATCCTTCAGGGTAACGGTATAGAAATAACCAAGCTTACTATCGAGTAATAATAACTGAATAACAACATCACGATGAAAAGATTTAAATATATATTGCCGGCAGCTTTGCTTGGTGTTTCGATGGTCGCATGTGATGACGATGACACCTACGAGATGCTTGATGGCATGGACATGATCGTCCGCACTCAGACTATCGCCGAGGGCGAGTCGGTAAGGGCGGCGTTCACTCCGACAATGACTATCGCCTATAATAATCTTATAGGTATAGCCGAAGGTGTCAACGTGACTCTCAACGGTCAGCTTGTCACTCTTGCTGTAAATCCTGAAAACGGCATGGAGCTTATCCTTACGCTCCCGGCGATGACCGACTTTACCGAATATACCCTCGAGATACCTGAGGGAGCCGTATTCATCAAGGATCGTCCCGAGTCAAAGTGTGCTGCCAAGACAGTGAAGTTCAACACCAACGCGGGCATCAACCCCGAATGGCTTGACAAGAACCTCACTAATCCCAACGCCACTCCCGAGGCTAAGAAGGTGTTCCAGTATCTTCTTGACAATTACGGCAAGACTCAGCTCTCGGGCTGCATGAGCGACGAGGCATGGGGCACAAAGTATGTTGACTTCATCTCGTCACAGTCGGGTCACACTCCGGCAGTGCTCGGATTTGACTATGGTCATCTTTACGCTTCGCCCGCCAACTGGATTGACTACGGCGACATAACTCCCGTGCAGACCGCATGGAACAACGGTTCGATTCCCGAAATCCAGTGGCACTGGAATGTTCCCACTGAAAAGCAGAACATACTTTCTACCATATGGGAAGGAAACATGGTCATTGACAACTGGGACGCTCTGCAGCTTACCCCCGACATGAAGAAGACCGTGACCGATGAAGAGGGCAACACCTCTGAAATTAATGTATTTGACGACCTTGCGTCAGGACAGTGTATCCTTGTAAAGGTCAAGGACATCGACACATCGCGTGCGCAGGGCTCATTGAAGAGTCTTTCAAGCGGATGGCCGGCACTCGGCCCCGCCGGAACTACCGGATATGAGAACGGCACCGAGTATTTTGACATCCGTGACAACTACTCGCTTATCACCAACCGCTCGATTGTAGACGACATCAAGACCAACGGTTTTGTTGTGTCAGGTCAGGGCTACACCGTGACCGGCGTTTATATTACCGACGGTGACCCCCGTCTCGGCTTTGACGCTAACCGCTCTTTCAGCCCGACACAGGCTGTCATCGACGGAACTTGGGAAAACGAGATTATCAACAAGGACATCAAGAAGCTTGCAGGTTATCTGAAGCGCATCCAGGAAGCCAACATTCCGGTGCTGTGGCGTCCGCTTCACGAGGCAGCCGGCGATTACTCTAACGGCGCATGGTTCTGGTGGGGTAACGACAGCGTACAGGCTACCAAGGGTCTTTGGAAGTATCTCCGCAACAAGCTTGAAAACGAGTATGGCATCAACAACCTTATATGGGTATGGAACGTGCAGACAACTGACGGCGGCAATCTTGCCTCAGTCGAGAAGTGTCGCGAGGCTTATCCCGGTGACGACCTTGTCGACATCATAGGCGCCGACCTTTATCTGCAGGGCGAAAACCTCTATGGTCTTGACCCGACACTTGAGTTTGATCCCGAGGCTACCAACCAGACCCGTCAGTTTGACCTTGTAAACAATACCGCCAAGTTCAAGAAGATGGTGGTGCTCGCCGAGTGTGGCAACCTTCTTATGCCTGATGTGGCTAAGAAATACAATGCACTCTGGGGTTACTTCATGCAGTGGTATGACATGAAGGATGGCGAGATGGGGTTCCATACTTACCACGACGCTACCGTCTGGAAGCAAGTGATGGAGTCGCCCAATGTACTCAACCAAGGTGATTTCAACGTGAAATAATTAAGTTTGGTATATTATTTTATTCAGGTCCCGGCTCCGGAGTAACGCCCGGGACCTGAATTTTATAAAACACTTTTTAAGAGTTGCTTATAAAATAATTTACTATTTTTGCCGTATCCAAAATTCATTAATAAACTTTCCAATCCAAATTTTTCCCAATAGGTATGAAATACGGACACTTTGACGACGAGGCACGTGAATATGTCATCGACAATCCGCGCACTCCCTGGCCCTGGATCAACTATCTCGGCAATAAAGACTTCTTTTCTCTTATATCCAATACTGCCGGCGGCTACTCCTTCTATAAGGATGCCAAGTTCCGCCGTCTGACACGCTACCGTTACAATGGCGTCCCGATGGATGCCGGCGGACGCTACTTTTACATCAAGGATGGTGACACAGTGTGGAATCCCGGATGGAAACCTACCAAAACCGCCCTTGACAGCTACGAATGTCGCCACGGCATGAACTATACACGCATAAAAGGCGAGAAAAACGGACTGCGCGCGGAACTGTTGTTTTTTGTTCCGCTCGACACCCATGCTGAAATAGCAAAACTCTCGCTGACCAACACCACCGACAAGCCCAAGAGCTTCAAGCTGTTCTCGTTTATAGAGTGGTGTCTGTGGAATGCGGCTACCGATATGGAAAACTTCCAGCGCAATTTCTCTACCGGAGAGGTGGAAATTGACGGCTCAACAATATATCACAAGACAGAATACAAAGAGCGTCGTAATCATTACGCGTTTTATCATGTCAACGCGCCTGTCGACGGCTTTGACACTGACCGCGAGTCATTTCTCGGTCTTTACAATGGCTTTGACGAGCCTCAGGTGGTGACCGAAGGCAAGCCCCGCAACTCGGAGGCTCACGGATGGTCGCCTATAGCGTCACATTATATGGAAATCACCCTTCAGCCGGGTGAGTCGCGCGACCTCGTGTTCATGCTCGGATATGTCGAGAATGAGCAGGATGAGAAGTGGGAGTCAAAGGGTGTGGTCAACAAGACCAAGGCACGCGAGATGATAGCCCGCTTCGACAGCGCCGAAAAGGTCGACAAGGCTTTCGGCGAGCTGCGCGCCTACTGGGACAACCTGCTGCGTCGCTTTACGCTTGACAGCGGCGACGAGCGTCTTGACCGCATGGTCAACATCTGGAACCAGTATCAGTGCATGATCACCTTCTGCTTCTCTCGCTCCGCGTCATTCTTTGAAAGCGGCATCGGCAGGGGCATGGGATTCCGTGACTCCAATCAGGACCTCGTAGGGTTTGTGCATCAGATTCCGGAGCGTGCCCGCGAGCGCATCATCGACATCGCGTCGACCCAATTCCCTGACGGCGGCTGCTATCACCAGTATCAGCCGCTTACAAAGCGAGGCAACAATGACATAGGCGGCGGATTCAACGATGACCCGATGTGGCTGATATTCGGCACAATCGCCTATATCAAGGAGACCGGTGACATGTCGATACTTGACGAGCCGGTGCCCTTTGACAATGTAAAAGGCTCTGAAGTGAGCCTGATGGATCACCTGAAGGTGTCGTTTGACCATGTTGTCAACAACCTCGGTCCCCACGGGCTGCCGCTCATCGGGCGCGCCGACTGGAACGACTGCCTTAACCTTAACTGCTTCTCGATGGATCCCAACGAGTCGTTCCAGACCACTGAAAACAAGACTGAGGGCTCAAAGGCTGAGTCGCTGATGATAGCCGGTCAGTTTGTAATCTATGGAGAGGAGTATGTGAAGCTGTGCCGCAAGCTCGGTCTTGACGACGAGGCTGACCGCGCGCAGAAGCATGTCGACGAGATGGTAGAGGCTGTCAAGAGGCATGGCTGGGACGGCGAATGGTTCCTTCGTGCCTATGACTTCTACGGCAATAAGGTCGGCAGCCACGAAAACAAGGAGGGCAAGATATTTATCGAAAGCCAGGGCTGGTGTACGATGGCAGGAATCGGTCTTGAATCGGGGCTTGTAGAGAAGTCGCTTGACTCGGTTAAGAAATATCTTGACTGCGAGCATGGCATCGTGCTTAACAATCCCGCATTTACCGAGTATGTGATGGAATATGGCGAAATCTCGACCTATCCCGCGGGCTACAAGGAAAACGCCGGCATATTCGCCCACAACAATCCCTGGGTGATTATAGGCGAGACTGTGCTCGGGCGCGGCGACGAGGCATGGGAGTATTATCGCAAGATATGTCCCGCTTATCTCGAAGAGAAAAGCGACCTGCATAAGGTAGAGCCTTACGTGTATTGCCAGATGACCGCCGGCAAGGACGCCTACCGTCCCGGAGAGGCGAAAAACTCCTGGCTCACCGGTACTGCCGCGTGGAACTGGTATGCCATAACCCAGTTTATCCTTGGCATCAAGCCCGATTACGACGGACTGCTCATAGACCCCTGTGTGCCCAAGGACTGGAAACATTATGAGATAACCCGTAAATTCCGTGGCGCTGAATACAAAATCAAGATTGACAATCCTGACGGAGTGAACCGCGGCGTTAAGCGTCTTGTGGTCAACGGCGAAGAGGTCGACGGCAATCTTGTGGCCCATAAGCCGGAGGGAAGTGTAAACACAGTCGAGGTCACTCTCGGTTAATTTATTACTAAAAAAATTCACCTTGTAATGAAATATGGATTATTTGCGCTCATGGCAGCGCTCGCGGTAAGTTCGTGCAGCAGCTCCAAGGGCAACAAGACTGAGGCTGCCGCCGAAAGCGTGGCGACACCGCGCGAGGCGATGATTTCACGCCTCGACTCTGTGGCAAGAAGCGGTCACTACTATTTCGGCCATCATGACGACACGGCTTACGGGCATACGTGGAGATATGTCGACGGAGGTTCCGACGTAAAGGCTGTGACAGGTCAGTATCCCGGATTGATGAGCTGGGATCTCGGCATGATCGAGGTCGACTCTGCACGGAATCTTGACGGAGTGCCGTTTAGCTTCATCGCCGCCGAGATTGCAAAGCAGCATGAGCGTGGCGGCATCAACGCCATAAGCTGGCATCCGCTCAATCCGGTTTCAGGAGGCAATTCGTGGGATGTTACAGGCACCCCGCTTCACAGCCTTCAAGAGGGCACCGGCGTGAGCGACACGATGAAGGTGTGGATTGACCGCGCCGCCGCATTTGTGGCTTCGCTGAAAGACAGTGAGGGCAATCCTATCCCCGTGATATTCCGCCCCTGGCATGAAAATTCAGGCTCGTGGTTCTGGTGGGGTAGGGATCACGGCACTCCCGAAGAGTATATCAATCTCTGGAAGATGACACGTGCCGGCTTTGACGCCCGCGGCATCAACAATGTGGTGTGGGCATATTCTCCCGACAAGGATCTGACTCCGGAAGAGTATTTCTCCACTTACCCCGGTGATGAATATGTCGACATTCTCGGCACCGACATCTATCATTTTGACGGAGAGGCGGGTGTTGACACCTATGTCAACCGCATAAAGGCTCAGATGCCGTTTGTCGTAGAGGAAGCGCAGAAGCGTGGCAAGGTCGCCGCGTTGACAGAGACCGGTCTTGAAGGACTCGGCGTGACCGACTGGTACACCCGCGTGCTTGAACCGGCGATCAAGGGACTGCCTATCGCTTATGTGTGTGTGTGGCGCAACGCTATCGAAAGCGAAAAGCCCAATCACTTCTATGTGCCTTATCCCGGGCATCCCTCTGAAGATGACTTTAAGAAGTTTCACGAGACTTCGGGCGCAATCTTTGTGGATTGACGCCACGGTTTTCTACCACGATTTAATCAAAAGATATCCTAATTAGTTTACCATTAAAGAATACAATCCTATCTGATGAATAACATCTTTGAACATCGCAAGAATCTTGTCCTCAATCGTTATGAGGAACTTGTTACCCGTAAAAACGAGCCAATCGAAGGCAACGGCGTCTATGAACGATATAAAAATCCGGTGGTGACGGCTGAAATGGCACCTCCTTTCTGGCGCTATGACTTCAACGAGACTACCAATCCCTACTTTGAGGAGCGCATAGGCGTCAACGCCACTCTCAACTCGGGCGCCATCAAGTGGGGCGACAAATATGTGCTCGTGGTGCGTGTGGAAGGGAGCGACCGCAAGTCATTTTTCGCAGTAGCCGAGAGCCCCAACGGAGTAGACAATTTCCGCTTCTGGGATCATCCGATCACCATGCCTGAGGATGAGGTGCCCGGCGTGAATATCTATGACATGCGACTCACCCGTCATGAGGACGGCTGGATCTACGGACTCTTCTGCGTGGAGCGTCACGACGACTCTCAGCCCGGAAATCTGTCGGCTGCTACCGCCACCTGTGGTATCGCCCGCACCAAGGACCTTGTAAACTGGGAGCGTCTGCCCGATCTCAAGAGCCGCAGCCAGCAGCGTAACGTGGTGCTTCATCCTGAGTTTGTCGACGGAAAATATGCTCTTTACACCCGTCCGCAGGATGGCTTCATCGATGCCGGAAGCGGCGGCGGCATAGGCTGGGCGCTTGTAGATGACATCACCCATGCTGAAATCAAGGATGAACTGATAGTTGACTGCCGCCATTACCACACCATCAAGGAAGTGAAAAACGGCGAGGGCCCTCACCCCATCAAGACATCCAAAGGCTGGCTTCACCTTGCCCACGGTGTTAGAGGCTGTGCTTCAGGTCTACGTTATGTGCTTTACCTGTACATGACCGCGCTTGACGAGCCCTGGCGTCCGATCTACACCCCCGGCGGATATTTCATGGCTCCCGTGGGAGAAGAGTACATAGGCGACGTGATGAACGTGCTTTTCACCAATGGCTGGATTGCCGATGAAGACGGAAAGGTGTTTATATATTATGCATCAAGCGATACCCGCATGCATGTAGCCACCTCTACTATCGACCGTCTTGTCGACTATTGCATGAACACACCGCAGGACGGTCTTTCGACCGGCGAGTCGGTCAAGACCCTAAATCGTCTTATCGACAGCAATCTTGCCATCCTGAATAAAAAGTAGTCTTATTTAACCTCTAATATCATAAATCTCGATTATGGCTTCACTTAGTGAAAAGATAGGATATGGCTTCGGCGACATGGCGTCGTCGATGTTCTGGAAAGTGTTCAGTTACTATCTGCCCTTTTTCTACGCCAATGTGTTCGGACTGTCACTGATAGATACCGGTCTGCTGCTTCTGGTAACCCGTATATGGGATGCCGTAAGCGACCCCATGATGGGTGCCGTCGCCGACCGCACCAAGACCCGTTGGGGCAAGTATCGTCCTTATCTGTTGTGGGTGGCTGCTCCGTTCTCGATATGCGGTATCCTGCTTTTTACCACTCCTGACTGGGGCTATGCCGCGAAACTTGTGTGGGCTTACGTAACCTACATTATGATGATGACCGTCTATACGGGTATTAATGTGCCTTACGGAGCGATGCTCGGCGTGATGACCGAAGACTCGCAGGAAAAGACGGTGTTCTCGTCATTCCGTATGTTCTTCGCCTATGGCGGTTCATTTATCTCGCTTTTTGCGTGGGATCCCTTGTGTACTCTTTTCCGTAACACATTCGGGATGTCGCTCCAGTCAAGCTGGCAGTTTGCCATGATCGTGATTGCAGCATGCTGCTTCATCCTCTTCCTCCTCTGCTTCAAGCTCACCCGCGAACAGCTCACCACCGAGTGTACGGCGTCGCTCGGCAAGGACCTCAAGGCGCTTGTCACTAACAAGCCGTGGTGGCTGCTCAATGGTGCGTCACTCTGCTTCAACCTTTTCAACACTGTGCGTGGCGCGACGGTAGCATTCTTCTTTGCCGACATCATCGGCGGCGAACAGCATATTGTCATCTTTGCCATCTCGATGCTCTTCTATTCAGGATTGTTCCTCGGAGTGGGTGAAGTGGCAAATATGGTAGGTGTCGCTCTCGCCGTAGGTATCACAAAGAAGATTGGCAAGAAAGCGACATTCATTCTCGTGGACCTGTCGCTGATTGTCATGAGCGTGATTTTCTTCCTCTGCTCGCCCGAAAGCAATGCCGGTCTTGTCATGATGTTGTTGCTTCAGATTGTGATTTCGGTGCTTACCGGTATAATGTCGCCGCTCGTCTGGTCGATGTATGCCGATGTGAGCGATTATTCGGAACTCAAATATCGCTCCGCCTCTACCGGTCTCATCTTCTCTTCGGCGTCGATGGCTCAGAAGTTTGGCGGTGCAATCGGTGGTGCTGCGGTCATGTGGCTGCTTCACGGCTTCGGCTATGTGGAGCGTCCCGAGGGAGCGCAGTCACTTGATATAGCACAGCCCGACAGCGCCATCACATGTCTCTGGATGCTGATGACATTTATCCCTGCCGGCGTGGCGCTCATATCCATGATTATCGTGTGGCTTTATCCGCTTAACACCCGCCGTATGGAAGAGATTGTCGCTGAACTGAAGAAGCAGCGTAAGCAGCCTGTTGCCGATCCCGGTGACTCTAATGTGGAGCCGGTCTGATTTATTAATTAATTACCGATTACTACGATGACAGAAAAAGAATTCTGCTCGGAATTGCTTGAAAATCTTACGGGAAACATACTTCCCTACTGGATAGACAAGATGGTTGACCCTCGCGGTGGCTTTTATGGCCGCTGCGACGGCTTTGACCGCCTTGATGAAGACGCACCGAAAGGCGCGATCCTTAACGGGCGCCTGCTCTGGAGCTTTGCGTCGGCTTACCGGGCTACCGGAAAACCGGAATATCTTGAAATGGCGACACGCGCCAAAGATTATATCATCCGGCATTTTGTCGACCATGAATATGGCGGCGTCTATTGGTCGCTTAACGCTGACGGCTCGCCGCTTGACACCAAGAAGCAGTTTTACGCTATCGGCTTTGTCATATATGGACTGAGCGAGTATGTGCGTGCCACAGGCGACAAGGAGTCGCTTGACTGTGCTATAGAACTGTTTGAGTCAATCGAGGCTCATAGCCGCGACCGTGTCAACGGCGGCTATCTTGAGGCGTGTACGCGTGAGTGGGGGAGAATAGACGACATGCGTCTCAGCGACAAGGATGAGAACATGGCTAAGACTATGAACACCCATCTCCACATTATCGAGCCGTATACTAACCTGTATCGCGTATGGAAAGAGCCGAGATTGCGCGAGGCTATCGTGCATCTGCTCGACCTTTTCCTTGACGTGATGGAAGATAAGGCGACGGGTCACCTCGGACTGTTCTTTGACGAGGAGTGGCACCGCCATGACCGCAATGTGTCTTACGGACACGATATCGAGGCGTCGTGGCTGCTGCTGGAGACCGCTCAGGAACTCGGCGACGAGGCGTTGCTTGAAAAGGCTATTGTCCATACAAGGCGCATAGCCGAGGCGGCGCTTGAAGGACGATGTGACGACGCGTCAATGGTCTATGAACTGCACGGCGACGGGCGTCTTGACGATGACCGCCACTGGTGGGTCCAGGCTGAGGATGTGATAGGTCTCGTCTATCTCCATAAGTTCCACGGTGTTGTCGGTGCTCTTGACAAGGCTATAAATTCTTGGAAATATATCCGTGACAATATCGTTGACCGCGAAGGAGGCGAGTGGCATTGGAGCCGTCGTGCCGTGGGTGACCTTAACCGTGATGACGACAAGGCAGGTTTCTGGAAGTGCCCCTACCATAACAGCCGCATGTGCACCGAGGTCGTGCGCGTCTTGTCGGAATAATTGTTTTTATAGGTAAAAAAGAATTTTTAGAGTTACTATGATTGCTCCGTTTAAATTTGTGCCTTACCTGAAGCCTGTGCTTTGGGGCGGCAACAAGATAGCCCCGTTCAAGGGCATCGAGTCAGATTGTGACAACATCGGCGAAAGTTGGGAGATTTCGGGTGTCCCGGGTCATGAATCAGTGGTGAGTGAAGGTCCCGACAAAGGACTTACATTGCCGGAACTGGTGAAAAAATATGGCGCAGCGCTTATGGGAAGCCATGTGATTGAAAAGTATGGCGACACATTCCCCCTGCTTGTCAAGCTCATCGACGCCAAGAAGGATCTTTCAGTGCAGGTGCATCCCGATGACGCTCTTGCGTGCAAGCGCCATCAGAGTCTTGGCAAAACCGAAATGTGGTATATCGTCGATACCGAGCCCGGTGCGCGTATTTATGCCGGTCTCTCTGAAAAGATCACTCCCGATGATTACACCCGCCTTGTTGAAGAAAAGAAGATAATGGATGTCGTGGCGGCTCATGATTCAGCCCCCGGCGACATATTTTTCCTTCCGGCCGGACGCATCCATGCAATAGGGGCGGGCAATCTGCTCGCGGAGATTCAGGAGACAAGCGACATCACTTACAGGGTGTATGATTTTGACCGTCGTGATGCCAATGGCAATACACGTGAATTGCACACTGAGCTTGCCAAGGACGCGATTGATTACACTGTTTATCCCGAGTATAAGGGAAGCTATGACAAGAATTCCAAAGGCGAGACTGAGCTTGTAAAGTGTGACCATTTCGATGTGCGCCGTGTCATGGTCGACGGAGAGATACGTGTCACTACGGAGCCCGATTCATTTGTGGTGATTATGTGTCTTGACGGTGAATGCTCTGTCATTACCGGTGATGTCACCACTCCCATGCGCCGTGGCGAGACTATACTTGTGGCTGCGTCAACCGCGCCCTCTATAATCGCGACCGGCTCGGCAACCCTCCTTACTGCCACCGCCTGACAAGATGGACTGACACACGACGTAAGGCTTAAAAGCTATCCGGCGCAAATCCTGCCATTAATCCCTTTTGTGATTTAATATGGGCGGATTTGCCTCCGGCATGGCTTTTTTTATTGCCCAATGAATCAGTAAAATGAAAAATGTGAAATTATTTGGCAATCAATAAAAAAAGTCGTACCTTTGCGCACCGATTATGTCCAAATTAATGAAATGACAGACGTCGGGCTACGTTTTTGGCCGAACAAAGCTCAAGCGCGTCAGTCAATTATTAAACTATTAATTAAACATTTAACGTGGATACTTTAAGCTACAAAACCATTACTCCCAACGAGCAGCAGTGCCACCGTGAGTGGGTAGTCATCGATGCTACCGACCAGGTTCTCGGTCGTCTTTGCTCAGCAGTTGCCCTAATCCTTAGAGGCAAGAACAAGCCCACTTATTCACCCTTTGTAGAGTGTGGCGACAATGTTATCATCATCAACGCCGACAAGGTGCGCCTTACCGGCAACAAGTGGACTGACCGCGAATATCTTTCTTACACCGGTTATCCCGGCGGACAGCGCGTCTCTACTCCCGAGCTTCTTCAGCAGAAGTCATTCAACAAGCACATCAAGCCCGGTTTCAACCCCTTGTTTACAAAGGTATTGAAGGGTATGCTTCCCAAGAACCGTCTCGGTCGCAAGATCATTGAGAACGTGCATGTTTACAATGGTCCCGAGCATCCCCACGCAGCTCAGAATCCTAAAGTAATCGACATCAACACTATTAAATAAGAAGTATGGAAAAGGTAAATGCAATAGGCCGTCGTAAGGCCGCCATCGCTCGCGTGATCGTAAGTGAAGGAAATGGCGCAATCACTATCAACAAGCGCCCCTTGGAAGTTTATTTCCCCTCTTCCATCCTCCAGTATATCGTTAAGCAGCCGCTTACCACCCTTGAGGCAGACGGTAAGTATGACATCAATGTCAATCTTGACGGAGGTGGTTACAAGGGACAGGCTGAGGCTCTTCGCCTTGCAATTGCCCGCGCTCTTGTAAAGATCAACCCCGAAGACAAGCACGCTCTCCGCGTAGAAGGCTTCATGACCCGCGACCCGCGTGTCGTTGAACGTAAGAAACCCGGTCAGCCCAAGGCTCGCAAGCGTTTCCAGTTCTCAAAGCGTTAATATCTTTCGGGCTTCTCTCCGCGAGAGCCTGACCGATACATTGTGTTTAGTATCTAAATTCCGGAGATGGACACGTTCCCTACCTCGGAATTGTAAATTGAAAAAGAACGTAAACAACTTTAACAAACAATGTCAACACTTACATTTGACCAACTTTTGGAAGCAGGTTGCCATTTCGGTCACCTTAAAAGAAAATGGAATCCTGCAATGGCTCCTTACATCTTCATGGAGCGCAATGGTATCCACATCATAGATCTCTACAAGACCGCAGCTAAGGTTGATGAAGCCGCTGCCGCTCTCAAGAGCATCGCAAAATCAGGCAAGAAGGTGCTCTTCGTTGCCACTAAGAAACAGGCCAAACAAGTTATCGCCGACAAGGCTGCTTCGGTTAACATGCCTTATGTTATCGAGCGCTGGCCCGGTGGTATGCTCACCAACTTCCCCACTATCCGCAAGGCTGTGAAGAAGATGGCTACTATCGACAAGATGACAAAGGACGGTACTTTTGACAACTTGTCAAAGCGCGAGAAGCTTCAGATTTCTCGTCAGCGCGCAAAGCTTGAGAAGACTCTCGGTTCTATCGCCGACCTTAACCGTCTTCCTTCAGCTCTTTTCGTGGTTGACGTATTGAAGGAGCGCATCGCGGTTGCTGAGGCTAACCGTCTCGGTATACCCGTGTTCGCTATGGTCGACACCAACTCTGACCCCACCAACGTTGACTTCGTGATCCCTGCCAACGATGACGCATCAAAGTCTATCGAGCTTATCCTCGACACTGTTGTCAAGGCTATGGCAGAAGGTCTTGAAGAGCGCAAGGCTGAAAAGGCCGACGCTCCCGCAGCCGAAGGTGACGATGAGGCTCCCGCAAAGGGCGGTCGCCGTCGCGTGAACCGTCGCAGCGAAGAAGCTCCCGCAACTGTTGAGGAAGCTCCCGCAGCTGAAGAGGCTCCCGCAGCAGAGGCTTAATTTAAAATCTATTTATTAACCGAATTAAACTGTATTACAATATGGCAGTAACTATGGCAGATATCACCAAGCTCCGCGCTCTTACCAGCGCCGGCTTGATGGACTGCAAGAAAGCTCTTGCAGAGACTGACGGCGACATCGAGGCAGCCGTTGAGATTCTCCGTAAGAAAGGTCAGGCGGTAGCTGCAAAGCGTGAAGACCGTCAGGCTGCTGAAGGCTGTGTGCTTTCTAAGAGCACCGGCAAGTTTGCGGCTATCGTGGCTCTTAACTGCGAGACCGACTTCGTGGCTCAGAACGCAGGTTTTGTCGCTCTTACCCAGAAAATCCTTGACGCAGCCGTGGCTGCTGAGGCTAAGACTCTTGACGACCTCAAGGCTCTGACCATCGATGGTCAGACTATCGAGGCTCTTGTCGTAGAGGAGAGCGGTAAGACCGGTGAGAAGACTGAAATCAGCTCTTACGAGGTGGTTGCAGCTCCCTCTACCGCCGCTTACAACCACTTCAACAAGAAGCTTGCCGCTGTTGTAGGCTTCAACCTTGAAGGCGTTGACGAGAAGGTGGGCCGTGAGGTTGCCATGCAGGTAGCTTCAATGAATCCTGTGGCTGTTGACGCTGACAGCGTTCCCCAGTCAGTAAAGGATACCGAGTATAACGTGGCTGTTGAAAAGACCAAGGAAGAGCAGGTGAAGAAGGCTGTCGAGGCAGCTCTCAAGAAAGCCGGCATCAACCCCAACCTTGTTGACAGCGAGGCTCACATCGAGTCTAACATCGCTAAGGGATGGCTTACTGAAGAGGAAGCAGAAAAGGCTCGCGTTATCGCTAAGGAGACAGCAGAGGCTAAGGCTGCTAATCTTCCCGAGCAGATGATCAAAAACATCGCCCAGGGTCGTCTTAACAAGTTCTTCAAGGACTCTTGCCTTATGGAGCAGGCATTCGTTCAGGATGGCGAGCTTACTGTAGGTCAGTATCTTGAGAAGGTTCAGAAGGGTCTTGTAGCTGTTGAGTTCAAGCGCGTGAACCTTAACCAGGACTAATCAATAGCATAGTCATAACAAATCTTTATAAGAGAGCCGCAGTGGAGTTTACTCCGCTGCGGCTCTCACTTTTCAACAAGCATTCAAGCACTCCAATTCTGATTGTCTTATTGGCTGATTGTTAAAAACTGAATTCCCCCATTATCTGCACTTGATTTGAAGTCCTATGTCCGCCGTTTGAGGCTCTCGACGAGTTACTATAGGCGGTAAGTGTATAATTGGTTCTTAGTTTTATATTTTTGCACAACACATAGTTTAAGCCGACAAGATATTTGTCAAAGTTGCCTGCAAGCGTTGCTTTCTCTACGCTGTCGCGGCAATAATCATATCTGATTACCGGCAGAAATTTTCCGAGATGCCAGGCGGCGAGTATATAGAATGTGTTTTCCTTTACAATATCCCTGCCGTTATGGCGGGCATTACAGATTCCATATTCTCCCCGCAGGTCAATGCCTGTGGGATTGTCATACCATATGCCTGCTACACCGCGGTGCATCGGCTGATATTTATGTCCCTCAGGATTTTTCTCGCCGGTAAATTCGCCGAAATTGTATCCGGCTTTTATATTGAGAAATCTCCCCGGTCGGTAAAAAATCACTCCCTGCACTTCTTTTGACTTGTTGTTGTCATCGATGGATGGCAAATGTCCGTTGGTTAGCGAAACATTGTATGAGAGCCTTGTATAGCCTTTGTCTGTAGGAAACAGGTCGCCCATAACCATGATACCCAGGTCGCGTCCGAAGTCGGAATAGTCATAGCCTATGGCATTTCTGAACACGACGCGAGAACTGAGCGACGAGAAGTCTATAGTCTCCATCGTTGCGGGCGACAGATTATAATTCTCATAGCATAGAGGTGAGTTAAACTGTCCGACTCTGACGCTTAGCGCATCGCAGACCTTATAAGTAGCATAAGCATCGATGACCTGTATTGATTTCTGCCCGTTGTGATGAGCCGGAAGCCCGCTTAAAGCCTCGACTTGAAGCCTGAACGATGCGCGGTCGTTAATTGTGCCGTCAAGTAAAAGGCGGAGCCTTTTAATCTGAAAAGTGGATGTGCCTGAGCCGAGGCTGTTATAGTTCCATCCTGTCTGCATGTATCCCGATAGGCGTGGCAGCTTGCTTATTATTCTGTCCCACTTTTTTATCGTGGACATGGCGCAACTGTCGACCGGGTTCGGCTCATGCGGATACACGTATGATGTCATTGCAGCGATGCTGCAAAGCAAAGCGATTACTCTTTTCATGACCTGATTGTTACTTTGTGTAGTCAGCCTTTACCTCATCAAGGCTGATGCACTTTATGCCCATGTTTTTCATGTCAAAGATGTTTGCTTCTGCAACCTGTGGGGTCTTTGCCGAGCATGCGTCGGTACAGACTACTGTCTCATAGTCGTAGCTCATGGCGTCGGCTGCTGTGCCTCTTACACAGTTGGGATATTGTGTGCCGGCGAGAATCACCGTTTTTACTCCCATGCGGCGAAGCACCATGTCGAGATTGGTCTGGAAAAAGCCGCTGTTGCGGGTCTTTGTGATTATCAGGTCACCATCCTCGGGGGTGAGTTCTTCAATTATTTCGCCACCCTCTGTCCCGGGCACACAGTAACCGGGCTTTCCGTCGGTGAAAAGAGGTATGCGCGGTGCGTCTACATTGATTCCGTAAGGGTCATGAGCGCGAATCACATGTATCACCTTCCAGTCATTGGCGCGGGCATGTGCTACGAGATTCTTGATTGCGGGAACTGTGGGCATCGCACCGTCCACACAGAGGATTGCCCCCGGTTTTACAAAGTCATTCTGCATGTCTATGATAAGCACGGCGACATCGTGCTTTTCAACCTTGTCGGTGACATATCGGCTCTGAGCCGATACAGAATTAATAATAGTAGAAACAAGCAATAGCAATAAAAATAACCTTTTCATAATGTTGATTTTTTGATTAAAGAAATATAAGTAACAAGCTTGTGATGTATCTGATTTTGTATAAAAAGAAGCGAGACCGTAGGGGGCTACGGTCTCGTTGTTATTTAGGGATGAGGGGGCTGAAATCCTGTGTGACATCGGTCGTGTCACTTTCAATAGCAGTATTTTGCCGTGGACTCTCATCTTGTTGTTGCAATTATGATGCGGCAAAATTAAGTAAAATGTCGCGTATGTGCAAATTTTTATAGAATAAAGTTTGGGTTTATTCTATCTGAATGGCAAATTGCTATCGGCGTTTCTTAGAGCCGGTGATGTTTTTAACCATCTCTCTGCCAAGGGTGCGGCCCATTGTTGTCAATATCGGTACGGCAATCTTTGTGACTGCGCTCCAGAATCCGCCCTTCGACGATTTCTTCTTCGGCTCTGCAGTCGCTTTGGGTGCCGGTTTTGTGTTAGCTTCTTTTTGAGCCGCTTCTGCCGCCGCTTTCTTTTCACTCTCGGCGAGCAGGAGCTCAAAGGCGCTTTCGCGGTCTACAGCAGTGTCATACTTGCCATAGAGAGCCGATTTCCTGATTATCTCGTCGTGCTCTTCCCCTGTTATTGCGCCTATGTGGCTCAGCGGAAACAGTATTTTGGCGCGCTCGACTATCGAGGGGGTGCCGTTTTCGTCAAGAAACGACACAAGAGCCTCACCGGTGGCGAGCTCCTGTATGGCATCGCGGGTGTCAAATGCCGGATTGGCGCGAAAAGTCTCGGCAGCGGCTTTTACCGCCTTCTGGTCGCGCGGAGTGAAGGCGCGCAAAGCGTGTTGCACACGGTTGCCGAGCTGTCCGAGTATAGTCTCGGGCACATCCAGAGGATTCTGAGTCACGAAATAAATGCCGACACCCTTGCTCCTTATCAGCCTTACGACCCTCTCGATGCTGTCAAGGAGCGCTTTGGGGGCGTCGTCAAAGAGCAGATGTGCCTCGTCGAAGAAAAACACGAGTTTGGGCAGTTCCATGTCGCCCACTTCAGGCAAGGTCGTGTACAGCTCATTCAGAAGCCACATAAGGAAGGTTGAATAGAGTTTTGGCTGAAGTATGAGCCTGTCGGCTTCAAGCACGCTCATTACGCCTCTTCCGCCTTCAGTGGCAAGCAGGTCGCGGATGTCAAATTCCGGCTCGCCAAAAAATGATGTCGCTCCCTGGTTTTCAAGAGCGAGAAGTGCGCGCTGAATGGCGCCGATTGACTGCGGGCTCACATTGCCGTAGGCCGTGGTAAACTCTCCGCTGTTTTTAGCCACATAGTCAAGCATGGCGCGGAGGTCTTTCATGTCTATCAGGGTGAGATTGCGGTCGGCGGCTATGCGAAACACTATGTTGAGCACACCCGTCTGCGTGGCGTTCAGGTCGAGTAGGCGGGCAAGCAGTTCTGCGCCCATGCGTGATATTGTAGCCCTCATAGGGTGTCCCTGCTCGCCAAACACGTCGTAGAATCTTACCGGACACCCTTCAAATGCGGGTGACTCCATGGAAAATTCCTTGCAGCGTTTTTCGATAAACCCGGTCATCTCGCCCTTGCGGCTTATGCCCGACAGGTCGCCCTTGATGTCGGCTATGAAACATGGCACACCGGCTCCGCTGAATGTCTCGGCAAGCACCTGAAGTGTGACTGTCTTGCCTGTGCCGGTCGCGCCGGCTATAAGTCCGTGGCGGTTTGCCATTCTGCCGTTTATACTGATGGCGCCGTTTGCCCCGTGGGCTACGTAAAGCCCATTCTCTTTGTCATACATGGTAGGTCGCTTTTGATTATATAAATGCAATATTCGTAAAAAAGTTCCGGATATGCAAGAGTTGTGTGGTTGCGTGATTTCAGATTATCACGTCGCCCTTACTGAAAACTCCGGCTCTCAATAATCATCAGGCTCGCGACCGTAATTTTTAGACTGAATCCATTCGTCAAACTGCATGTCGGAGGTTTCCTCGCTGAATTTTTCCTTTTTCAGTCGCTTTTTGCGAGTCTTCAGGGTATTGTCGCTCATCCCCATCAGGAGCGCGATGTCACGGCTCTGCAGCCCGAGCTTAATCATGGCGCATATCTCTACGTCCTTGTCGGCGAGGGTGGGGTACTCTTCGCGCAGCCCGTCGACAAATCCTTCGTGGCATATGTTGACTGTGGCAAGCATGTGTTCCATCTCTGCATCGGTCATCGTGAACCTTGCCGACTCGGTGACACGTTCCCTCGGGCTTGCGTCGCGCAGCGCCCTTATCTTGTCGAGTGTATTGTCCATCATGATGACGCGGTTGCGGAGGCTTTCTATGTGACGGTCGCGGCGAAGAAGATCCTGCCTCATCTGCTCCTCAATGCCTGTCACCGCGCTGTTTATGCTCTTGTCGCGCGCTATCTCGACCTTTATCCTTCGCTGACGCTGGATATAGGCGTAGCTGAGTGCTGCGAGCAGCAACGCGAGCAGCGCCACGGTTATTGACAGCCACTTTATATTTTTTGCCTGCGACTCGATTTTTATCCGGTCGAGAGCGATAGCGACATCCTGATAGTCATAACGTCGCTGAAACTCAGCCACTCTGTTCTGCTCATTTTCCTTATACATAGAGTCGAGAAATTCAGAGTATTTCCTGTGGGTTTTGTATGCCGCCTTATAATCCCCGCGTTGCGCTTCATATTTTGCTCGTGCAAGTTTAAAAATAGCCTGGGCGGCGTAGCTTTGAGTATCATTACCGCGTTCGGCTGCATTCAGGTAATAGTCAACTGAGTCGAGCCGTCCTAATTCAGTCAAAATTTCTGCCTTGGAAAGTAATAAATTACAAAGAGATGTTGATTTTTGTCCCTTGGCTGAATCTGTTGCCTTGCTTATCCATTTCAACGCTTCCTCTTTATTTTCTTCCATCTGATATGATGTACTAATTCGTTCATAGAGTCTTGGAAGTAATCTCTGTTCTGTAGGATAGACATTTATAAGATTTGCAGCGCGTTCCATATAATTCCTTCCAGTTTCATGATGCTCAGACCATATATACATTTCCCCGATATTCATTAGTGCAGTAATGACTCTTGATGTATCATTCATGTTTCTAGCATATTTTTCTGCAATAAGAAATTTCTCTATTGCATCACTATAAGGTCTTTTCCCAAAGAGTAGGTCGCCCCAAAAATTATATATGTAGACCTTCAGTCTTTCATCTATTAATTTGTTCTCTTCTGCAATATTCGCTGCTTTGCGAATATATTTTAATGAGAGTGAATCGTTGCCTGCCTGTTTGTTTACTTCAGAAGCATACACGAGCGACCATGCTAGTTTGCATATGTCATTTTTATTATGCGAATAATAATTTACTGATTGCAATATCGATGAGTCTCCTGCTTCAAGGATATGGTTTCGCGATTTTGCTTGCGTAGATATCAAGTGATAATATGCTTTAGTGGCATCATCACTTTTTTCTATTCCTTCTATCTTAGATATTATTTTTAGAGAACTGTCGGGTTGTATGAACATATGACTGTCTGCTATGGCAATCTGGCTCCATAGTCTGTAATCTGTGTTTTTGATACATCCGCTAAGGGTACATATCAACATGGCGGTAATTAGACAAATTGGTTGGGTTTTCATATCGTAATTGACGAGATTATTGCTGTAAAGATACGAATTTTCAGGTGGATTTTTTATCACGTACACCAAATGTACACCAATAATTGAATTATTGTTGGCGTAATGAATTGTTATACAACGATTTTACACTCTGAGTTTTTGCTGCTTTGTACACCCGATGTCACTGTCGTTTTTCTGATTTTTACATTGGAACTATCTAATTTTGCGATATCAATTCAAAACAAATAATTATGAAAAAGAAAATAGTTACACTATGTATTCTGCTTTCGGGATTGTCTCATGTTTATGCTGAAAGAGTAAAACTAATGATAGAAAATCAATCAAAGAGTAGTGCTATTGAAGTCCCGATCCATGTTGACTTTGACCAGTCAAATAGGTCGCTGCGTATTGATTTTAAAAAGAGTATTGATTGCACTGTGATTGTTTCCGGAGTGGATGGCATAGTTTATCAGCAGTCGATCAGTGTTAAAAACTATCAGAGCGTCAGGCTTGACCTCAAACAATATGAAGAAGGCGATTATGAAATCGTATTCTACGATACAGAAGGCAATGTCATCGACGGCTCATTCTATCTAAATGACAACTTTAAAATTTATACTCATTACTAACGATAAAATATATCATATTTTTAATCAACTAAATTTTTAAACAATGAAAAAGGGTAAATTTTTAATGGTATTGCCATTAATTGTAATTTTATGTGTAGCAAATGTTGCGTGCCAAAAAGAAACAATGCTATTGACTTATGACCCTAATGCTAAAGTATCTACAGAAGTGATAGGTGTTAATTCGGCTATGGTCATAGTTGATTCTTTAATATCAATTTCTTCAAATCTTGATGAAGAATTATCGCGTGGAACAGCTTTGGACCAACAAGAAGTAACTATTCAAAAAGAGCAGGAGATTGCTGCTGTACTTCAGCCTCTTACGGATTGCGGTAAAAAATTACGGTCAGATTTGTTAATAGCAGCAAATGACCCTAATAGCGGATTTGTACTTTCTTCTGAAGAGTTGCAAATCTTGTATAATATTAAAGATGAAGAGCTTGCTCACATGATGATAATAGTTTTGACGGCAAGTGATGATTATGTGTTACTTACAGATGATGCCGGAATGAAGATTTCTACGGGAAAAGCTAAGGATTGTCTATGGGAGGCTTTTGGAATTAACGATGCTATTGCCATATGGACAACGATGGCTAAGGGTCAAGGAATAAAAATCGCTCAACTTTTAACTATTCCTAAAGGTAAATTATTCAAGCTGTTATCAAAGATCGTAGGAAAAGCTAACTATGTCATGCTGGCATATACGATTGCAGAATTTGCGTACTGTATGCTTTCTGATGACGCTTATAAAGTCTCAGTAACTGAAGGAAGAGAAGGATTAGATATTCAAAAATTTGAGATGGCAGAGATTTTTGAATCGGAAGTGTTTAAAAGTCCGGTAATTTTGGAAATTACAAATAATTGAATTATATTTGTTAATTCTGATATTTTATAGTAAATTTTAAGATATCGACAATAAAATCGTTTAAGCAATGGCGGGGTTGACTGAAAAAAGAAGAAGCCCATTCGGGTGGGAACGTGCGGGAAACTATTACCTGGGTCTCGCAACCGGAGTTATAGGCATAAGTGAGTGTGCGGATTCTTTTGCATGGCTACTGCTGATGCTTTTTACCACATTGATTTGCGTTGTGTCGTTTCTGATGCATTCTTATGGAGCTGTCGGGTCAAAAAACAGAATTCTTTATTGCCTGAACCGGTATGGGTGGATTCCTGTGTGTATAGTTGCGATTGCCTATATGATGAAGTATAAAGGGCTTTATTGTAATCCGTTTTTTATTTTGCTGATGTCCTTAATCGGTATGCTTGCTCCGATATGGTGGCTTAGAAAAGGCGATTCTTCTACAATAAAGATTTATTCCGTATATGTCCTGTTGCTGATTGTTTTTTGGGCGGTAGTTCATCTGGTGCCCGTACATATTGACGGGACAATCATTACCCGGTGTTACTATGCCTTGATGATGGTTGCGTTTATATGGATGCTGTTGATTAGTCCCAAGGTATTTGCTAAATATGATGGATACAACATGGGCTTATTTATGTTATTCTGGATTGGAGTAATTTTGCTTGATTTAATCTTATTTCAAGTGTTGCCGTTTTTATCAGACGGCACTCCTCTTTTTACTGTGACGAGATGGCTTAAATGACAACTTCAATGGATGTAATATCGTATTAATTAAACTATTTCATAGTCAATGGAAAAGAAAAAATTAATTGTCTTGGCATAATAACCGGAGCGGCTTTTGCTGCCGTGGTCATGGGTATGGCATGGTGGTTGGCATCGTATAGTATTTCTTTAGCGAGAATAGTTACTTCTTGTTCATAATATTAATAGTATGAAATATATAGGTAATATATTGTTGGTGGTGTTATCATTAATTCTCGTATTAGACGTCGTATTTTACGTTCTGAAAATTGTCACAATAGAAGCATTATTACTACAGATTGCTGCTTTTGTATGCTTTATAGGCTTATATGCTGTAAATCTACGAAAAATTAAGAAATAGGACTAATAAGTGATATGGGAGGGAAGTGCCACTAAAATATTAATAATTGAGCCTTTGGTGACACCTTCTCTCCCGCTTCTTTAACTGGCGTGAAGTGGAAAAGCAGAAAAGCAGAATTAAGAAATAAAGTCTAAATGCGGTTGTAAATTATAAATTAATTAGCTAAATTTGCCTTTAGATAAAAAATAGTAACTGCGGGTGGCCCGAAAAGGGAAAGGGATTAACCCGCTTGCGAGGAAATATTCATGTAGATTTTTAAACTGACACTTATTATAGACAATGAAAAAAGGGAAGTCAAATAGTGGAAATATTTATGCGTGGGCATGGGCTTTGATTGCGATTTATCTCGTAGTGTGGATTGACAGCCTCACCGGTATGTTCGGCAGCCGTGTTCATGACATTGTGATTCAGGCAGGTGCGATATTCAGTCTTGCATTTGGCGGCAATTTGCTGCTAAATAGAATCTCGTCGCAGTGATATGGCGTTATGATACGATTTGTGAATATAATAGCTTGTATGCTGTTGACAAGACATTCATTAAATTCCTTATCGGATAGGTTTATGTGGATTTTTAAACTAACAATATTATAGTCAATGGAAAAGAAAAAAATTAATTGTCTTGGTGCAATAGCCGGGTGGATTGAGCTTTTTATGCTAATGACCGGGGTATTTTTAGTTTTCATAAATTATAATGTGCCTATTGCCTACGGATATGACAAGGTGGTAAACATCTCGTTTATTTTCCTTGTATTGGGAATAGTCGCGTTTTGGAAGCAGATGGTTTCGGCGGGGCAAACATTTGGCTATCTGGTAGATATATGCTGGATGTTGGCGGTAGTTACAGTAATATTCGGGGTTAACCTTGATAAATGGGACTTTTGGGCGGCTATTGCTATTCTGACAGGTCTTATTGTCGATTTACTCCGCACATATTATTCCAGATTAAATAAATAAGAGAGTATTTACTTTGGAAGATTACAAATAATTAGTTAAATTTGTCTTTAGATAAAAAATAGCAACTGCGGGTGGCTCAAAAGGGAAAGGGATTAACCCGCTTGCGAGGAAATATTTATGTAGATTTTTAAACTGACACTTATTATAGACAATGGAAAAGAAAAAAGTTAATTATCTTGGCATAATAACCGGAGCGGCTTTTGCTGTCGGGGTCATGAGTATGGCTGCAGTGTGTGGCGTTACTTTGTTTTCGTTTGCTGAAACATTTTCCGATGTCTTGCCACATGATTTCCATGGTGTGGTAGGCGCATTGGTTCAGATATTGATGCTCTATATCGGAATTGAAGTATTTACACGTGCCTACAACGCCGGGTTTACTCTCGGCTATAAAATCGATGGCGCTATACTTGCGGCATGTGTGCTGTTTGCAATGTATTTCGGTGATTTTATTCATGTGATAGCTCCTGTGGGCGTTGTTCTTGGTGTAGCGATGGATGTAATCGCTACCGGAAATAAGCGTGCCTGTATCTCAAACAACTAAGCCCCCGTTCCCTATGGCACGAGACACATTTATAAGGGCTTTTGCTTACACCATGTTACTGTTTGGGGTAATATCGATGCCTGTGGGTGCATTACAGCTGCCTCTTGCTCCCGACCCGATTGACTGGGGAGAACCCGCACTGTGGATAGCCTTGGCTGTCAGGGTTATGGTGGTTTTTGCAGGATTAATGTTGACGAGACGTCTTGTCGCTATTAAATTTAATCTCGGCTACATTGTCGACAGCCTTATCCTGGCTTCGGCGGTGCTGGTCTATGTATATTACGGTGACACGCAATTTGTTTTGCCTCTTGTGCTGATTGTAGCCGGGGCTGTCGCTGATGCGGTCAGTGTGTTTCGCTCGGCAACGCAAAATATGTGACGCGCGAGGCGGTCATCGGCGGGCGTGACGCTGTGACGCGACCCGCGCCCGTATCTGCTGTCGGCTCGTCGGGCATGATGTCGGGGCATGATGTGTGGGCGGCGATAACTTTCGGCTGGCATGATACTGTCGGTTTCGCAGGAAATTTGTAAATTTGCGGAAAAATTGCGCGATTTATGGAAGAAAACGAAAAGAAATCCAATTCACTGTTTAAGGTAGTTATAATCCTTGGCATACTGCTTGCTGCAGCAGTCGTGGCTATAATCCTGACCACAACGACAATGAGCAAGAAGGTCAGCGAGGCGACACTCGCCAACGAGCAGCTTCAGCTTACCAACGAGCAGCTTCAACTCGCCAATGAGTATCAGGCGTTGAACACAGAGTATGCTCAATATGAAAACCAGTCGCAGCTTCTTGTCAACGACTCGCTTGTGTCAAAGTATGCGGCGGCAAAGAGCAAGGTAGAGAAATTGCTTCAGGAACTTAACTCAGAGAAGAAAAAGAGCGCACAACGCATCAAGCAGTTGCAGGATGAGATAGGCACGCTGAAAAACATACTCCGCCATTACGTGACTCAGATCGACTCTCTCGGCAAGGAAAATGAAGGCTTGCGCGCCGAGGTAGCCGAGGTGCGTCAGCAGAATCAGCAGCTTTCCAATCGAGTGGCAACCGCGACACGCCGTAACGAGGAGCTGTCGGAGCGCATGACGCTTGCCGAAAAGCTTAATGTGACCGGTGTGAGCCTGGTGGCATTGAAGAAAAACGGCAAGGTTGAAAAAAATGTCACCAAGGCAAAGCAGCTTCAGGTGTCGTTTACCATTCCACAGAATAATTCGACACCCGTCGGAGAAAAGACAATATATCTGCGCATCACTAATCCGGAGGGCTCGCTGCTCGGAGCCGGTGGCGCCTTCTCGTTTGAGGGCGGCACGGTGCAGTGTACGGCGCGCAAGACTATCGAATATTCCGGCGAGGAAATCCCCGGCATCCATATCTACTGGGATGTCAACACCACTCTCACTCCCGGCGACTACACTGTAGAGCTATTTGCCGACAATTACCGTCTTGCGTCACGACGTTTCACCCTGCGAAAGTAAATCACGATGACTGACGTGTGGGGCATATTGCTTGACGACATCAACGCGATTGAGGTCAACAATGTTTCATCGGTGTTCAAGCTGGTGCTCAGCCTTGTGCTCGGATGTTGCGTGGGGTTTGAACGCAAGCGCAAGGGGCAGATAGCCGGTGTGCGCACATTTGCCCTGATTTCAATGGGAGCCACGCTTGCCATGCTGCTTTCAATCTATGTGCCTCAGGAATATCTCGGGCTGAAAAACGGCGACCCGGGACGTATAGCGGCACAGGTAGTGACCGGTATCGGTTTTCTCGGTGCGGGAGCCATAATCCAGATGAAAGGATCTGTGCGCGGACTCACCACAGCCGCCGGCATATGGATGGTGGCGGCTATAGGTATGGCTGTCGGTGTGGGGATGTATTTCCTTTCGATAGTGGCTACGGCGCTGATACTTGTGATACTTGTGTTTGTCGAGCGGTGGGAACACCGTATAAGCGCCGGGGTGGAGTCGCGCATAATCCGCCTCAAGCTGTCGGCTATAACAGAAAATATCGACGGGTATCGCGAAGTGTTGAGCCGTCATCACGTGCATCTCAGCAATGTCTATGTGGAGTATGATTACGAGGCGGGCGTGACGCGGCTGAATCTTGTGGTACTGGTGAGGGAGCGGACCAACTATCTTGACCTTTTCGCCGACCTTAGGCAGGTGAAGCCTACACTCGCCATATCGCTCGGCAATCAGGTGAGCATCTAAACTGAAAAAGAACGGTAATCTATAAAAATATATATCAGGCGACGAAATGACGCTATCACTTATACTTGCATTAATATCGGCGGCAGGCGGCGACACCGCAGCCGCTTCAGAGACTATTTCTGACGTTCAGGTGGAGAATCTTGTGTCGGATCTCGCGTTTATACTGATACTCGGGGCTATTGTCACGGTGCTTTTCAAGTGGCTTAAACAGCCTGTCGTGCTCGGTTATATCGTGGCGGGATTTCTTGCAAGCCCGCATTTCGAGTATCTCCCGTCGGTCACGACCGAGAGCAACATCGAGTTTTGGGCGCAGCTCGGTATCGTGGTGCTGCTCTTTTCGCTGGGTCTTGAGTTCAGCTTCAAGAAGCTCCTTAATGTAGGCGGCTCCGCAGTTGTCACGGCGCTCATAATCGTCATGGGCATGATGGCGTCGGGGTTTGCGATCGGGCATTTCCTGCATTTCTCCAATATGAACAGCCTTTTTCTCGGAGGGATGTTGTCAATGTCGTCGACCACAATTATCATAAAGGCGTTCACTGACCTGAATCTAAGGCAGAAAAAGTTTGCGTCACTTGTATTTGCCGTGCTTATCGTCGAGGACCTCTTTGCCGTGTTGATGATGGTGATTCTTTCATCGGTTGCAATCAACAAGAGTGTCGAAGGGACGGAGATGCTTTTCAGCATAAGCAAGCTTGTGTTTTTCCTTGTCATCTGGTTTCTTGTCGGGGTCTACATGCTGCCTACGCTTCTCAATGCCATACGCCGTTATCTTAACAACGAGACCCTGCTCATCATCTCTCTCGGACTTTGCTTCGGGATGGCTGTATTCTCGGTCTACTGCGGATTTTCGCTTGCCCTCGGCGCGTTTGTCATGGGCTCGATAATAGCGGGCATCAGTTATGCGGAGCGTATCGAGCAGATAGTGACACCGGTTAAGGACCTGTTTGGAGCCGTGTTTTTCATCTCTGTCGGCATGATGGTGGACCCACATATAATCGTTGAATACGCGTCGCCGATTCTTATCCTGTCATGTGTCGTGATTGTGGGCATGATAACGTTTGGCACATTCGGCATGCTCATCACGGGGCAGTCGCTGCGCATAGCGATGGAGTCGGGATTCTCGCTTACCCAGATAGGTGAGTTTGCGTTTATCATCGCCTCGCTCGGTATGTCGCTCGGGGTGCTCGACCCCAATATCTATCCTATAGTCGTGGCGGTATCGGTGATAACCACGTTTACCACCCCATACTTCATACGCATTGCCGACCCCGCCTACAAGCTTGTCGAGAAGGTGTTGCCCAAGCGGCTCCACTTCCTTATCGACCGCTATAGCGACAAGGCTGCGTCGGAAAGCGAGACGCGCACACTCTGGCACTCGGTGTTGAAGCGCTATCTGTGGCGCATATTGCTCTATTCGACAGTGATAATCGCGATTATCCTCGTGTGTCTAAAATTCCTGCTTCCGTGGCTTGTCGGGATTATGCCCGGCTGGGGCCGCTTCTTATGCAGTGTCGTGGCTCTTGTGCTGATGGCTCCGTTTCTGCTGGCACTTGCCATGCCCGCCTCGAAGCATACGGAACGCCAGCGGCTTATCTCGGCAAACGCTCATTTTGACGTGCCGCTCATTGTGATGACGATATTCCGCCTTCTGCTTTCCCTCGGCTTTATAATCTACATGCTGAGTGCCGTCCACTCGATGCGTGTGGGCTGGATTGTCGGCTTCCTCATATTCATGGTGCTTATCGGTACATGGTCGGGACGATTTAAGAAGCAGATGCGTCACATTGAGTCGCGCTTTTTCAACAATCTTAATGAACGCGAGCTGCGCCGTAGCGGCAAAAACAATAATCTTGTGAGCGACCTGCATCTTGCTTTTATCGAGGTGGGCTACGGATGTCCGTTTGTCGGCGAGCGGCTTGTAGACTCCGACATGCGCAAGCGTTACGGGGTCAATGTCGCCAGCATACAGCGTGGAGCCTCCTATATCCCGGTGCCTAACGGAAACGAGCGCATATTTCCCGGCGATGTGCTTGGCGTGATTGGTACTGACAGCCAGATTGAACAGTTGCTGCCGATACTGGAGCAGTCCAATGAAGAAGAGGCTCCCACGGTCAGCATAAGTGATATAAAACTTACCAACATACAGCTTACCGACAAGTCGCCTATCGTAGGGAAGACGTCGGCGTCGGCACAGATACGTGACAAGTACAAGGCGCTGCTTGTGGCTATACAGCATCCTGACGGCACTTATGACCACCCGACAGGTAATACGGTGTTTAAGGCCGACGATGTGCTCTGGCTTGTAGGAAACCAGAAGCTTCTTGACGCTCTTAAATAATACAGCGGTTGAGGTAAGTTAATGTAAAATACAGGAAGATGTGGATATTGCTTGCTGTCGTGTCGGCTCTATGTCTTGGCGCCTACGACATATTTAAGAAAATCTCTGTTGACGGCAATAATGTGCCGGTAGTGCTGTTTTATAATACGCTTTTCAGCGCGTTGCTCATGTCGCCCGTGCTTGTCATCGGTATTGCCGGCGACGGGTTGATACTCGGCGGCGGTGTTACAGGTCATGTCCATATATTGATCAAGTCATTCATCGTGCTGTCGTCATGGCTGCTTGGTTATTTCGGACTGAAGCATCTGCCGCTTACTATCGCCGGACCTATCAACGCGGCTCGACCGGTGATTGTGCTTGTCGGTGCATTGCTGATCTTTGGCGAGACGCTTAACTGGCTTCAGTGGGTAGGTATACTACTCGGTTTCTGGTCATTGTTCTTTATAAGCCGCCTGGGAAGCAGGGAGGGATTTTCATTCAAACACAGCAAGTGGCTGTGGTTCAGCATAGGGGCTACGTTTATGGGGGCTGTCAGCGCTTTGTATGACAAGTGGCTTCTGAAACTTTACGAGCCACTTCAGGTGCAGGCTTGGTACTCCTTTTATCAGCTTATCATCATGGGGGTCACGCTGTTGCTTGTCATCAGGATGACGCCGGGCAAGACGCGCTTCCGCTGGAGCTGGGCGATACCGTTTATCTCCGTATTTCTTACGATTGCCGATATAGCATATTTTTACTCGCTATCGATTGATGGCTCCATGATTGCCGTTGTTTCGATGATACGCCGCGGCAGCGTGATTGTGTCGTTTATCTACGGAGTGTTTGCGCTTCACGAGAAGAATATAAAGCTCAAACTCATCGACCTGTCGGTGCTTCTTCTGGGTCTGCTCTTTTTGGTGCTCGGCAGCAGGTAGAAAACGGTGTTGTCAACAGTCACACGCATCGTGGGCGTAATGACGCGAGGCGTGACACTCCTGCAGGCTGTGGTTGATAATCAGGTGGCGGTTTGCCATGCCTGCTATAGCCGACATTTCGTGAGACACGAGGATGATGGTTGTTGTGGGCGCGAGCTCTTCGATTATATGGTATAGCTTATGCTCGTAATCCTTGTCAAGATAGCTCAGGGGCTCGTCCATTACCAGGACTTCGGGACGCGAGATTATAGCCCTTCCGATCAGCGCCCGTTGCAACTGTCCGCCTGAAAGCTCGCTTATCGCATTGTCGGCATGGTCGGAGAGCCCCATCAGTCTTATCGTGTCGTCTATGCGGCGCATCCGTTCTTCTTTTGTGATGTCGGGGGTGTTCATCAGTCCGAAGGCGGTGACTTCTTTTACAGTCACCGGAAAGCTGCTGTCGATAAGATTCTTTTGAGGCAGGTAGCCTATGCGCAGGCGTTTTCCGCTGCCCTTGTCTCCAAGATATGTCACTGACCCTTTGGACGGGTCGAGCAGTCGCAGGATTATGCGCAGGAGGGTGGTTTTCCCTCCGCCGTTGGGGCCGGTTATGGCTATGAAGTCGCCCCGGCATATGTCAAGGTTTATGTCGTTTAGAGTGACCTTGCGGTCAAATTGCATGGTCACGCCGCGTAGCGAAATGAGTGTTTCAGTGTTCTGCGATTGCATTTGCGATATTGTATATTTCTTTGTCCCAGTTATAACTTAGCGGATTTATGTTTACCATTGTCGCTCCTATCTGCCGGTTGGCTGTCTCGGCTTGGCGGGAGTCAATCTCTTTCTGATAGAAAACGACGCGGGCGCCTGAAGTGCGAGCTGAATCGACAGCTTCCTGCAGCATGTTGACTGAGGCTTCTTTCCCTTCCGGGCTCAGCGAAATCTGATGAAGCCCGTAGTCACGTGCGAAATAGCTTAGCGAGGGATGCCACACGACAAATGACTCACCACGCTTAGGCGCAAGCAGCGAGTCAATGCTCGAATCAAGCGAGTCGAGCGACTCAAGCACCTTGAGGTAATTGCGCGAGTAAGTGTCTTTATGCTTGGGGTCAAGATCGCTCATCGCGTTATACATGTTTGTCGCTATGATTCTTGCATTTTTGACCGAAGTCCATGTGTGGGGGTCGGGGGCGTCGGCATGCTTGATGTCGCCGTGGCTGTGAGTGCCTGTTATAAGTTCGATGCCTTCGGAGTTGTTATAGATTTTCAGGGCGGGGTTATTGTTGTGTACCTTGTTGATAATGGCGCTCTCAAAGGGGATGTTTCCCATGCGGAAATAAGCCTTGCTTGATTCAAGATTAAGCAGATGGGTCATTGCTGGGTCGTAGGATTCAGGGTTGGCTCCGTTGGAGAGCAGGCACTTGACTTCCCACTTGTCGCCGGCTATTTTTTCAAGAAAATATTTCTGAGGCTGGATGCTTACAGTTATGGTAGGCTTATTGTCAAGATTACGGTTGCAAGCCGGCAATACCGCTCCAAGTAAAAGCAACGCTATTGGTAGATATCGGGTGATTATTCTCTTCATAGGTGTATTGAATATTGGCGTTATGCAAAATTAGTAAAAAAACGTCTACTCCGCATTGTACACATGGCGATATAGGAGCCGGCGCGCTGTCTCAGGGTCAAGGTCGCCATGAATCATCAATGTCATCGGCAGCGATGCCAGTCCCGGAGAGTAGGGGGGCTGGATGTAGTGGAAGTCTTGCCTGTCGCGGAAGCCGTGTCGGCGGTAAAATTCGATTCTGCGCCGCGCCAGGTCGCCGGTGTCGGCTGTCTCTACCTCAAGCACTACCGGGCGGGTGGCTGAAGACGTGAGTTTGTTTAGTGCCTTCGACCCTATTCCGGAGCCGCGAAATGCTTTGTCGGTAGCAAAATGCTCGATATAGATGGCTTCATGAAACTCCCAGACGGTTATAAAACCGACAAATTGCGAGTCGGCAAGGATAGAAAATGCCTTGAAGAAACCGTTGCCGGTGGAAATCAGTTTTTTAAGTTCATCCCACGGACGGCGTTCGTCAACGGGGAATGAATCCTCGTATATCTCCTTGAACTTGTTGAGGTTCAGAGTGGTTAGCTGTATGTGGCCAAGCGTGACGTTCATTTCACAAAGTTAAATTAAAATTAAATTACAATATAAATTTAACCGAAAAAACTCAAAAAAAATAATTTTATTGTGTAAATTTGCTATCGTGATTGATTAAAAGTTTAATAAAGTATAAACAACAACCTTAAAATATTAGTTTATGGCTAAGGCTCAATTAGATTCTTTAGACTACAAAATTTTAAAGACATTGTCCACCAATGGACGAAAACCGTTTCTTGAAATAGCGCGTGAGTGTAATGTGTCAGGGGCGGCAATCCATCAGCGTATACAAAAACTTATGGCAATGGGTGTGCTCCGTGGCTCTGAGTGTCTTATCAATCCTGCTTCGGTAGGTTATGACACTTGCGCCTATATCGGATTTTTCCTCAAGGACCCGAGTAAATTTGATGAAGTAGTGGAGCGTCTGCGCGCTATCCCCGAAGTGGTGGAGGTTCACTTTACGACAGGTCAGTATGACATGTTCATAAAGCTGTATGCCCGCAATAATGACCACTTGCTTCACATCATCCACGAGCAGCTTCAGGGTCTCGGCCTTGCCCGCACTGAATCGCTCATCTCGTTTAAGGAAGTGTTCAAGCGTCAGCTCCCAATTGAAGAGAAGCAGGATTAAACAAATTGGCTGTAAGAGATATTTTATATAGAGACTGCTTTAATTAATTGACCTATATGAATTACTCTTCCTTATTGCTCGACGCGATGTCTTGGGCGCGTGAGGCGGGGGCGGTGCATATGCGCTACTTCCGCGGCTCGGAGCTTGACATAAAGTCGAAGCTGAATGACAGCGATGTTGTGACTGCCGCCGATAAGGCTGCTGAAAAACTGCTTATCGACCATATACGGAGCGCTTATCCCGGTCACTCGATTCTCTCGGAGGAGTCGGGCGAGGAGTTACATGAAAGCGACTACCGGTGGGTGATTGATCCTCTTGACGGGACCACCAATTTTAGCCAGGGTCTGCCATTGTTTTCCGTGTCTATCGGCATTGAACATAATGGAGAGACTGTGGTAGGGGTAGTGTTTGCTCCTTATATGAATGAGCTTTTTCATGCTGTGAGAGGCGAAGGGGCATGGCTTAACGGAGAGCGAGTAAGGGTTTCTGGAAAGTTATCGCTTGACCAAAGTGTCGTCGCTACAGGATTTCCTGTCGATAAGGATTCCAATCCCGACAATAACCTTGACAACGTGGCGCGTATTATGCCGCGTGTGCGCGGGCTCAGGCGCCTTGGCTCTGCGGCAATCGACCTGTGTTACGTTGCCGCCGGATTCCTTGACGGTTACTGGGAGCTTAATCTGCACGAGTGGGATGCAAGCGCCGGGCTGCTTATCCTTGAAGAAGCAGGCGGAAGCTATACTCACTTCCGGGCTGACCGTAATATTTCGGTGCTTGCCGCGACTCCGGCAATACATGACATCCTTCTCCCGATGCTTTCTACCGGAAAGCTTTAAGACACGATAGGATTAAAACTATTTTGCTCGGCAGCCGGAAATTTCCGGTTGCCGGCTTATTTTTAAGCCGTATATATAGAAAAATGTGTAACTTTGAGGCAAGAAATAAAATATTGAATTATGGAAAAAATCATATTGACAGGCGACCGTCCTACCGGTAAACTTCATTTAGGCCACTATGTAGGCTCGCTTAAACGTCGAGTTGAGTTGCAGAACTCGGGCGAATTTGACAAGATATTTGTCATGATAGCCGATGCGCAGGCGCTTACCGATAATGCCGATAATCCGGAGAAGGTGCGTCAGAACATAATCGAGGTTGCGCTTGATTATCTGTCGGTGGGTATAGACCCGTCAAAAACCACTATCTTCATTCAGTCGATGGTCCCCGAGCTTACGGAGCTTGCTTTCTATTATATGAATCTTGTGACAGTCTCGAGGGTGCAGCGTAATCCGACTGTGAAGACAGAGATAAAGATGCGCAATTTCGAGCAGAGTATTCCTGTCGGTTTTTTCTGTTATCCTGTAAGCCAGGCTTCCGACATAACGGCTTTCAAGGCTACTACCGTTCCTGTCGGTGAGGATCAGGCGCCGATGATTGAGCTTACGAGAGAAATCGTCAACAGATTTAACAACATATATGGCGATACTCTTGTAGAGCCTGAAATCCTGTTGCCTGAAAATGCAGCTTGCCTGCGTCTGCCAGGCACTGACGGCAAGGCAAAGATGAGCAAATCTCTTGGTAATTGCATCTATCTTAGCGATACCGCAAAGGAGATGGCTAAGAAGGTAAAGGGCATGTACACCGACCCGCTTCATCTGAATATCTCCGATCCGGGTCATCTTGAGGGCAACTGCCCGTTTATCTATCTTGACGCGTTCTGTAACGACGGGCATTTTGCCAAGTATCTGCCCGATTATAAGAATCTTCAGGAGCTGAAGGATCATTATACGCGTGGAGGTCTTGGCGACGGTACTGTTAAAAAGTTCCTTATCAACGTGCTTGACGAAGAGCTTGTGCCCATCCGTGAGCGCCGCAAGCAATGGGAGCAGGATATTCCTGCGGTATATGAGATACTGAAAAAGGGTTCGGAGGAAGCTCGCGAGGTTGCCGCTAAGACGCTTCATGAGGTCCGTGAGGCGATGAAGATAAACTATTTTGACGATGCTGAGCTTATAAAGCAACATTCAGAAAAATACAGTTCGGTTAAATAGTGTTAATTATGCTGCAAAATCTTCCTGGGATGTCATAGATTGTATAATGAATGGTTATATTTGTGAAAATCTATTATCATTTTAACCACTGCCTTAAAGGAGAGGCATTATCCAATCATTATGCTATGTACTAATAGAGGATTTTGGAAGACATTTTTTCTGAACCTTGTAACATTCGGACTTTACAACTGGTATTTGATCCACTCTTTTGCCAAGGAGACTAACATTGCCTGCAAGGATGACGGCGAGTCTACTTCCGGACTTGTGACCTATCTTTTGCTTAATATCATCACCTTGGGAATCTATGGTATCATATGGACTTACAAGTGGATTAACCGGTGTAACCGCTATCTTTATAAGAATGGTGAGATAGGTGGTCTTCAGGCGTCAACTTATCTGCTTACCATTTTCTTGTTTGGTCCGTTGACTTTAGGCATTATGTATCTTGTGGTTTTCTGCAAGTCGCTCTATCTCCAGAATGCCGTTAATAGGGTTCACAATCAGCTATCAGCCGCTTGATGACTGAATGAAATTATTAAAGCGGGGCTCACCTTCAAAGGTGAGCCCCGCTTCATGTTTACGGTCGCTGATGTCTTACTGTCTGCCTTCTTCAGCGGCGACGCCTGCGTCGTTGTCGGCTTCGGCATCATACCATGTTGAATACATAAGATAGTTCTTGGCGATCTTTCGGTTCATTTCCTTGCTCTGTTCCGGGTCTACCATCTTGATGAATTTTGCCGGCGCACCGCCCCATAGCTCGTTGGGTCCTATCTGGGTGCGGGAGAGCACTACGCTTCCGGCTGCGACAAGCGCGCCTTCGCCTACGACTGCATCGTCCATTACGACGGCTCCCATGCCGATGAGCGCGAAATCATGGATTTTGGCGCCGTGGATGGTGACGTTATGTCCGATTGACACGTCATCACCGATCTCGATAGTCGACTTCTGGTAAAGTGTGTGAAGCACCGAGCCGTCCTGGATATTGACACGATTGCCGATTTTTATCGAGTTTACGTCGCCACGCAGTACGGTGTTGAACCAGATGCTGCAATCGTCGCCCATCACTACGTCGCCTATTATTGTGCAATTGTCGGCGAGGAAGCAGTTTTTGCCTATTTCAGGAGTATATCCTCTGACTGATTTTATTAGTGCCATTACTGAATGTCTTTAGTTAAAGGAATAGTCTTTTTTTCAAGCCACTCACATTCCTGCTTGTTTAGCTCGGGAGAAAGAGTGTCATAAACTCGCTTGTGGTAAGCGTTGAGCCAGCATATCTCCTCTTCCGTCATGATGTTTACGTCAAAGAGCTTGATGTCAAACGGGAACAAGGTGACGGTCTCGAATTTGTAGAAGTTGCCAAACTCTGTGGTAAACGCGGGGACGGTCAAGATGAGGTTTTCACAACGGATACCATATTTGTCAGTGATATAAAGTCCCGGTTCGTTGGACGTGAGCATTCCCGGCACAAGGGTGGCAGGATTCTCGTTAAGGCGAATGTTCTGAGGACCTTCGTGTACGTTAAGGAAGTGTCCTACTCCATGACCTGTCCCGTGAAGATAGCTTTTGCCTTCGTTCCACAGGAAGTGGCGGGCGAGCGCGTCGAGCTGCGATCCGCGCGTTCCTTCGGGGAATATTGCGGAGCCAAGGGCTATGTGACCTTTCATCACAAGGGTGAAGTCGTGGCGCTCATCTTCTGTGGGCGATCCGAGCGCTATCGTGCGCGTAATGTCGGTGGTGCCGTCAAGATACTGCGCTCCCGAGTCTATGAGCAGGAGTCCGTCGGGTTCTATCGTGGAATCGCTTTCAGGCGTAGCCTCGTAGTGGACGATAGCCCCGTGACCGCGATAACCGGCGATTGTGCCGAAGCTGTCGTCAAAATAGAGCGGCTGTTCGCTGCGTCGGCGTGTGAGGATTCTTCCCACCTCCATCTCTGTCAAGGTTTTTCCTTCTGAAAGCATCTGCTCGATGTCCATCATCGCTCTGACGAGAGCTACTCCGTCGCGCTTCATTGCCGCGTGAATCCCGGCAATCTGCACTTCGTTTTTAACGCCTTTCATCAGAGGGATAGGCGATTTCTCTGTCACCATGCGGTTGCCGAGCGGGCTTGCCATTGCGCTTGATGTAGATGCCGGGTCAACGAGAACCTTTTCTGTCTCAGGCAGCCGGCTCAAGAATGTAGCCACGCCGTCATATGGAGCGGTGGAGATTCCGTTGGCGGTAAGATATGCGTTTGTCTTGTCGTCGAGCTTGATTTCGTCAATGAACAATGTGGAGTTTTCTTTGCCAAGATATAGAAAAGCCGTGACGACAGGATTGTATTTTACGTCGCTTCCACGCAGGTTAAGAGTCCATGCGAGTTCGTCAAGAGCCGACACAAGTATTGAATCAGCTCCTTTTTGGTTGATGGCGTTAAGGATTTTTGAGATTTTGTCGGCAGTGGCTTCTCCTGAGTATTTAAGTTCATGGATAAAAGCCTTATTTGCCGGGAGAGCCGGGCGGTCGGTCCAGATGGCGTCTGCCGGACGGAATGTTGTGTCGAGTTCTATGTCATGGGCATTCAGCTCCTTGCGGAGGCTGTTCTCGGCGTTTATCGAGAATTGCATCCCGTCAATGCCTACGGTCGCCCCGGCAGGCAGGCTTTTGATGATATATTCCGATATTTCCGGAGTGCCGGGGATGCCTTCCTTCATTAATTTTATGCCGGTCCCTTCAAGCTGCTGCGCTGCCTGGAGGAAGTAGCGGGAGTCGGTCCACAGGCATGCTTCCTCTTTGCCGACCACCAATGTGCCCGCCGAGCCGGTGAATCCGCTGAAAAAACCGCGGAGATGCCAGTGGCTTGACATGTATTCACTCTGATGAGGGTCGGCGTGGGGGATGACGGCTAAGTCTACGCCGGCTTTATCCATCTCTGCACGCAGAGCCTCCAGTCTTGATTTGATATCTGTTTTCATTATATAATATGTATATATTTTGATTGATTAATGCAAACATACAAAAAAATATCGAGTTCGCTTGCTGAATATAGAAAAATATGTGTAACTTTGCACTCGCAAAGCAGAGGCTTTGTTGTCTGAATTGACTTAATGAGAAGAATAAAAGCCATTTGGCGTTTAAAATGCTAAAACGGATGAAAATTTATCGTTAAAAATTTGGATAGAATAAAATTGATGCGTAACTTTGCACCCGCTTGACAGTCATAACGGCGGTTAAGCGACAAGATACTCAAAATGCCTCTTTAGCTCAGTTGGCCAGAGCACGTGATTTGTAATCTCGGGGTCGTTGGTTCGAATCCGACAAGAGGCTCAAAGGTATCGGGCGAATACCAGAGTGGCCAAATGGGGCAGACTGTAAATCTGCTGGCTTATGCCTTCGGTGGTTCGAATCCATCTTCGCCCACATAATGCGGAAGTAGCTCAGTTGATAGAGCATCAGCCTTCCAAGCTGAGGGTCGCGAGTTTGAGCCTCGTCTTCCGCTCAAAGGAAAACAACGCCAATGTAGCTCAGGGGTAGAGCACTTCCTTGGTAAGGAAGAGGTCGCGGGTTCAAATCCCGCCATCGGCTCTGATTTGCAATGAATGCCTCGGGGGCGAATACGCTTTCGTGGCGCTTTGTTGAAAAAGATAATTTTAATCACAACACAATAAAATAACAATAGTTATGGCTAAAGAGAAATTCGAAAGAACCAAACCGCATGTTAACATCGGTACTATCGGTCACGTTGACCACGGTAAGACCACTCTGACTGCAGCTATCACTAAGGTGCTCGCTGAAAAGGGTCTTTCTGAAGTTAAGTCATTCGACCAGATTGACAACGCTCCCGAGGAAAAGGAACGTGGTATCACAATTAACACTGCTCACGTTGAGTATGAGACTGAAAATCGTCACTATGCTCACGTTGACTGCCCGGGACACGCCGACTATGTGAAGAACATGGTAACCGGTGCTGCTCAGATGGACGGTGCAATCATCGTGGTTGCTGCAACTGACGGTCCTATGCCCCAGACTCGCGAGCACATCCTTCTCGCTCGTCAGGTGAACGTTCCCCGTATCGTTGTGTTCCTGAACAAGTGTGACATGGTTGACGACGAAGAAATGTTTGACCTTGTTGAGATGGAAATGCGTGACCTTCTTTCTTCTTACGAGTATGATGGCGACAACACTCCTATCATCCGTGGTTCTGCTCTTGGTGCGCTTAACGGCGAGCCTCAGTGGGTAGAGAAGGTAATGGAGCTTATGGCTGCCGTTGACGAGTGGATTCCTCTGCCTCCCCGCGATATTGACAAGCCTTTCTTGATGCCTGTTGAGGACGTGTTCTCAATCACCGGTCGTGGTACTGTTGCTACAGGTCGTATCGAAACTGGTATCGTTAAGGTAGGTGACGAAGTTCAGATCATGGGTCTTGGTGCTGACCTCAAGTCGGTTGTTACCGGTGTTGAGATGTTCCGCAAGCTCCTCGATCAGGGTGAAGCCGGTGACAACGTAGGTCTTCTTCTCCGTGGTATCGACAAGAAGGATATCAAGCGTGGTATGGTAATCTGTCACCCGGGAGTTGTTAAGCCTCACAGCAAGTTCAAGGCTCAGGTTTATATCCTGAAGAAGGAAGAAGGTGGTCGTCACACTCCGTTCCACAACCACTACCGTCCCCAGTTCTACATCCGTACACTTGACGTGACCGGTGAGATTACTCTCCCCGACGGAGTGGAGATGGTAATGCCCGGTGACCACGTTGCTATCAACGTTGAGCTCATCAACCCTGTAGCTTGTGACCTCGGTCTCCGTTTCGCTATCCGTGAAGGTGGTCGCACCGTAGGTTCTGGTCAGATTACTGAAATCCTTGACTAATAAATAAACTCGGGGGTGTCTCTGACACTCCCCGATATACGGGACTAGCTCAGTTGGTAGAGCACCGGTCTCCAAAACCGGGTGTCGGGAGTTCGAGTCTCTCGTCCCGTGCCAAAGTATAAGAAATGAAGAAATTAAAATTGCTTACGGATATACAGGAGTCTTATACCGAGCTTCGATATAAGACTTCTTGGCCTACCAAGACCCAGCTGATCAAGAGTAGCTGTATAGTGCTTATTGCTTCCATAATTATAGCGCTTATAATACTTGTATTTGATCAGATAATCGACCACTTCATGCATTTTATTTACGGTCTTTAAGATTTAAAACGTAGTCGCAATGGCTGAAAGAAAGAAAGAATGGTATGTGCTTCGCGCCATATCAGGAAAAGAAGCTAAGGTTAAGGAACTTCTTGATGCTGCAATCAAGAACACAGACTTAGGCAACTACGTGTTTCAAGTCTTGATTCCTACAGAGAAAGTGGTTACAACGCGTAACGGGAAGAGGGTTGTAAAAGAACGCAACCTTTATTCCGGCTATGTGTTTATAGAGGCTGATCTTCAGGGCGAGGTTATGCATGAACTTCGCAACACCACCAACGTGATTGACTTCCTCGGAGGAAGGGGTAAGGGCTCTGCTCCGGAACCTCTCCGCCAGAGCGAGGTTATGCGCATGTTAGGTGCTGCTGATGAGATTAACGATGCTAACGATGACGGCTTTGGCGACTTCCTTGTCGGCGAGCATGTGAAGGTGACATTTGGACCGTTCAGCGGTTTCAACGGCGAGATTGTAGATCTTGACCCGGAGAAGCGCAAGCTGAAAGTTGAAGTGAAAATCTTCGGTCGTAGCACACCTCTTGAATTGGAGGCTTCGCAAGTAGAGCGGGAATTGGCTAAATAACGGTTACGAGTTATGTAAACCGGTTATCCGCACGTTTAACCCAACAAAATTTGTATTAAAAAATGGCTAAAGAAATTGCTGGACAGATCAAATTGCAGATTAAAGGTGGAGCAGCAAATCCATCGCCGCCAGTAGGTCCCGCTCTGGGTTCTAAGGGCATCAACATCATGGAGTTTTGCAAGCAATTCAACGCCCGCACCCAGGACAAGGCAGGCAAAGTGCTTCCGGTAGTAATCACTTACTTTACCGACAAGAGCTTTGACTTCATTGTAAAGACTCCTCCGGTAGCTATTCAGCTTCTTGAGGTGGCTAAGCTCAAAAGCGGTTCTGCAGAGCCTAATCGTAAGAAGGTGGCAGAAATCACTTGGGAGCAGGTGAAGGCGATTGCTGAGGACAAAATGCCCGATTTGAACTGTTTTAATGTTGAGTCGGCAATGCGCATGGTTGCCGGTACAGCCAGAAGCATGGGTATCACCGTAAAGGGGGCATTCCCTGAAAATAACTAATAAACTTCAATTGACATGGGTAAACTTACTAAAAATCAAAAGTTGGCTTTACAGAAGATTGAAGCTGGGAAGGCTTACTCTTTGGCTGAGGCTACAGAGAAGGTAAAGGAAGTAACCTATACCAAATTTGACGCTTCGCTTGATATCGATGTACGTCTTGGCGTTGATCCCCGTAAGGCTAATCAAATGGTACGCGGTGTCGTTACTCTGCCTCATGGAACAGGCAAGCAGACTACCGTATTGGTTCTTTGCAACCCCGACGCCGAGAGCGCTGCCAAGGCTGCAGGTGCCGATTACGTAGGACTTGATGAATATATTGAGAAAATCAAAGGTGGATGGACTGACGTTGATGTAATCATCACCCAGCCCGCTATCATGGGTAAGATTGGAGCCCTCGGACGTGTCCTCGGACCCCGCGGCCTCATGCCTAACCCCAAGAGCGGAACTGTTACCAACGATGTCGCTAAGGCGGTTGAGGAGGTAAAGAAGGGTAAGATTGACTTCAAGGTTGACAAGAACGGTATTGTTCACTCTTCAATCGGCAAGGTGTCATTTACACCCGAGCAGATGCGTGACAATGCACGTGAGTTCATCAACACGTTGATTAAGCTCAAGCCTGCTACTGCAAAGGGTACCTATATTAAGAGTATTTATCTTTCGAGCACAATGAGTCCCGGTATCAAGGTTGACTCAAAGTCAATCGATGCTTAACCCTAAATGACTAAGTAAAATGAAAAAGGAAGATAAAGGTATTATTATAGAGAAAATAGCGGAAACCGTTAAGGAATATCCCTGCTTCTATCTTGTTGAGACCGCAGGTCTTGACGCAGAGAAGACAAGCGACCTCCGCCGTGCCTGCAGCAAGGCTGACATTAAGCTTCTTGTTGTAAAGAATACACTTCTCCACAAGGCTCTCGAGTCACTTGACTATGACTATTCAGAGCTTTATCCCTGCCTGAAGGGTGCAACCTCTGTGATGTTCTCACATGTAGGTAACGCTCCTGCAAAGCTCATCAAGGATGTGCTTAAAAAGGATAAGGAAGCTCAGCTTCCCCGCCTGAAGGCTGCATTTGTGGAAGAGACTGTTTATGTAGGCGCTGACCAGCTTGACACCCTTGCAAGCATCAAGAGCAAGAACGAGCTTATCGCTGACGTTGTGGCTCTTCTACAGTCACCCGCCAAGAACGTGGTTTCTGCCCTTACTTCGGGCGGTACCAAGCTTCACGGTATCCTTGAGACACTCTCCAATAAATAATCAATCATTTAAGAAAAATAACTCAATTAAATCATACAAAAATGGCAGATTTAAAAGCTTTTGCAGAACAATTAGTTAACCTCTCAGTAAAAGAAGTAAACGAACTTGCTCAGATCCTTAAAGATGAGTATGGCATCGAGCCCGCAGCAGCAGCTGTTGCTGTAGCAGCAGGTCCCGCAGCAGGTGCACCCGCAGCTGAAGAGAAGACTTCATTTGACGTTATCCTCAAGTCAGCTGGCGCAAGCAAGCTTGCAGTCGTTAAGCTCGTTAAGGAACTTACCGGTCTTGGCTTGAAGGAAGCTAAGGAACTCGTTGACGGTGCTCCCGGCGTAGTTAAGGAAGGTCTTGCCAAGGCTGATGCTGAAGGCCTCAAGAAGCAGTTGGAAGAAGCTGGCGCTGAAGTTGAACTTAAATAATATTGCCTGTTAACCAGGTAATTAGGTTAAGAATCATTTTTTGTGATGATTCTTAACCTTTTTGTGCTATAATTTAAGTTGAGTTCCCCTTAACATTTTTTTTAATGTCAGTTTCATCTTCTAAACCCCGTATAAATTTTGCCTCGGTAAAGAATCCGCTTCCTTACCCTGACTTCCTCGAGGTGCAGCTCAAGTCATTCCAGGATTTCCTACAGCTTGACACTCCTCCGGAAAAAAGAAATAATGAGGGCCTTTACAAGGTGTTTGCGGAAAATTTCCCCATTGTGGACACCCGCAACAACTATGTACTTGAGTTCTTGGATTATTACATCGATCCGCCGCGTTACACAATCGAGGAGTGTCTCGAGCGCGGACTCACCTACAGTGTGCCCCTCAAAGCTAAACTAAAGCTCTATTGTACCGACCCCGATCATGAGGATTTCGAACCGAAGATCCAGGATGTATACCTGGGTCCGATTCCTTATATGACTGCTCAAGGCACTTTTGTCATCAATGGTGCCGAGCGTGTCGTGGTGTCTCAGCTTCACCGTTCACCCGGTGTGTTCTTCGGTCAGAGCACTCATGCCAACGGTACGAAACTGTACTCTGCACGTATCATTCCTTTCCGTGGCTCATGGATAGAATTTGCTACTGACATTAATAACGTCATGTATGCCTATATCGACCGTAAGAAGAAGCTCCCTGTTACAACGCTTCTCCGTGCGATTGGTTTGGAAAGTGACAAGGATATAATCGAGATTTTCGGTCTTGCCGAGGAAATCAAGGTCAACAAGACCAACCTGAAGAAAGCTGTTGGCAGAAAACTTGCAGCCCGTGTCCTGAAGACCTGGGTAGAGGACTTCGTAGACGAAGATACCGGCGAGGTTGTGTCAATCGAGCGTAACAATGTGGTAATCGACCGTGAGACTGTGCTTGAGGAAGAGCACATCGACGAGATTATCGAATCAGGCGCGCAGACTGTGTTGCTTCACAAGGAAGATGCAAATACCAGCGACTACTCGATTATTTTCAACACTCTGCAAAAAGATACCTCCAACTCTGAGAAGGAGGCAATCCAATATATATACAGGCAGCTGCGCAACGCGGAGCCGCCGGATGACGCGTCGGCACGCGAGGTCATAACCAACCTTTTCTTCTCGGAAAAGCGTTACGACCTTGGCGAGGTGGGCCGTTATCGTATCAATAAGAAGCTTGATCTTGGTACTTCTATGGATGTCAAGGTCCTTACCAAGGAAGACATCATCGCCATTATCAAGTATCTTATCGAGCTTATCAATTCGAAGACTGACGTGGATGATATCGACCACTTGAGCAACCGTCGTGTGCGTACAGTGGGCGAGCAGCTCTACAATCAGTTTGGCGTGGGTCTTGCCCGTATGTCACGTACCATACGTGAGCGTATGAACGTCCGTGACAACGAGGACTTCACTCCTATCGACCTTATCAACGCGAAGACAATTTCGTCGGTTATCAATACATTCTTTGGTACAAATGCGTTGTCTCAGTTCATGGACCAGACCAACCCCCTTGCGGAAATGACCCACAAGCGCCGTATGTCGGCACTTGGCCCCGGCGGTCTTTCTCGTGAGCGTGCCGGCTTCGAGGTTCGTGACGTTCACTATACCCATTACGGACGTCTTTGTCCGATTGAGACTCCTGAAGGTCCTAACATCGGTCTTATCTCTTCACTCTGCGTATATGCCAAAATCAATGATCTCGGATTTATCGAGACTCCCTACCGCAAGGTTGACGATGGCAAGGTAAATATCAATAACGATGAAATCGTATATCTTACCGCTGAGGTTGAAGAGGGTCAGGTGATTGCCCAGGGTAACGCGCCCCTTAATCCCGACGGAAGCTTTGTGCGTGACCGCGTGAAGGCGCGTCTTGACGCCGACTTCCCGATTGTGGCTCCGGGTGAGGTTAACCTGATGGATGTGTCGCCGACTCAGATCGCTTCTATCGCTGCGTCACTTATCCCGTTCCTTGAGCATGATGACGCTAACCGTGCGTTGATGGGATCTAACATGATGCGCCAGGCAGTGCCGTTGCTTCGTTCAGAGGCTCCTATCGTAGGTACCGGTCTGGAAGGACAGCTTATCCGCGATTCACGCACGCAGATTACTGCCGAGGGTGACGGTGTGATTGAGTTTGTCGATGCAAAGGTTATCCGCATCCGTTATGACCGCACCGAGGACGAGGAATTTGTAGCGTTTGAGGATGCTGTAAAAGAATACCACATACCTAAGTTCCGCAAGACCAACCAGAGCACTACTATCGACCTTCGTCCTATTTGTGAAAAGGGTCAGCGTGTTACTTTCGGTCAGATTCTCACCGAGGGTTACTCTACCGAAAATGGCGAGCTTGCGCTTGGTCGCAACCTGAAAGTTGCGTTCATGCCCTGGAAGGGTTACAACTATGAGGATGCTATCGTGCTTAATGAGCGCGTCGTGCGCGAGGATATACTTACCTCTGTTCATGTCGACGAGTATTCTCTTGAAGTGCGCGAGACAAAGCGCGGTATGGAAGAGTTGACAAGCGATATTCCTAATGTCAGCGAAGACGCTACCAAGGATCTTGACGAGCGCGGTATCATACGCGTCGGTGCCCATGTAGCTCCCGGTGACATCATGATAGGTAAGATCACGCCTAAGGGCGAGTCAGACCCCACCCCCGAAGAGAAGCTTCTCCGCGCTATTTTCGGCGACAAGGCCGGTGATGTAAAGGATGCTTCATTGAAGGCTACCCCGTCACTGAAGGGTGTGGTAATCGGTACCAACCTCTTCTCCCGTGCAGCTAAAAAGAAGAAGACAAAGAGTGCCAATGCTCAGCTTCCCAAGCTTGACGAGGAGTATGAGGTTAAGCAGGGCGAGCTGAAGGATATTCTTATCAACAAGCTCATGGTGCTTACCGAGGGCAAGACTTCACAGGGCGTGAAAGACTTCCTCGGGGCCGACATTATCGCCAAGGGTGCCAAGTTTACCCCCGGAGCGTTGAAGGATATCGACTTTGACACCGTGAATCTGTCTAAGTGGACCGCCGATGCCCATGCTAATGAGCTTATCCGCGCCACTATTGTAAATTACTTGCGCAAGTCTAAGGAAATCGATGCCGAGCTGCGCCGTAAGAAGTTTGACATCTCAATCGGTGACGAGCTTCCCTCCGGTATCATGCAGATGGCTAAGGTCTATGTGGCAAAGAAGCGTAAGATCAGCGTAGGTGACAAGATGGCGGGCCGTCACGGTAACAAGGGTATCGTGTCGCGTATCGTGCGTCAGGAAGACATGCCCTTCCTTGCCGACGGTACTCCTGTTGACATCTGTCTTAACCCGCTTGGTGTGCCTTCTCGTATGAACCTTGGTCAGATATTCGAGACAGTTCTCGGATGGTCGGGTGCTATTCTTGACGAGAAGTTTGCTACTCCGATTTTCGACGGAGCGAGCCTCGATGACCTTAACGAGTGGACTGACAAGGCAGGTCTTCCCCGATATGGAAAGACTTACCTCTATGATGGAGGTACAGGCGAGCGATTTGACCAGCCGGCGACCGTAGGTATCATCTACATGCTTAAACTCGGTCACATGGTCGAGGACAAGATGCATGCCCGTTCAATCGGTCCGTACTCGCTTATCACTCAGCAACCTCTCGGTGGTAAGGCTCAGTTTGGTGGTCAGCGTTTCGGAGAGATGGAAGTTTGGGCGCTCGAAGCATTCGGCGCATCCCACATCCTCCAGGAGATTCTTACCATCAAGAGTGATGATGTCAACGGCCGCAGCAAGGCTTACGAGGCAATCGTCAAGGGCGAGCCTATGCCGCAGGCAGGTATCCCCGAGTCACTCAACGTGTTGCTCCATGAGCTTCGCGGTCTCGGCTTGAGCATCAACCTTGAGCAATAATCATTCACAAGACAAAGATAGGTAAATACATATATGGCTTTTAGAAAAGACAATAAGACAAAAACCGGTTTTTCCAAAATCTCTATCGGGCTTGCTTCGCCCGAGGAGATTCTGGAGAAGTCAAGCGGTGAGGTACTCAAGCCTGAGACCATCAACTACCGCACCTACAAGCCCGAGCGCGACGGTCTCTTCTGTGAGAAGATATTCGGTCCGGTAAAGGACTATGAATGTCACTGCGGAAAGTATAAGCGCATCCGCTACAAGGGCATCGTGTGCGACCGTTGTGGTGTGATGGTGACTGAAAAGAAGGTGCGTCGTGAACGCATGGGTCACATCAAGCTTGTCGTTCCCGTGGCACACATCTGGTATTTCCGTTCGTTACCCAACAAGATTGGTTATCTGCTCGGATTGCCCTCTAAGAAGCTTGACGCTGTAATATACTACGAGCGTTACGTAGTGATTCAGCCGGGAGCTGCCGAGGGTGTGCAGGCGCTTGATCTTCTTACCGAAGAAGAATACTTCGATATCCTTGACAAGCTTCCCCAGGGAAACCAGCAGCTTGAGGATACCGACCCCAATAAATTTATCGCTAAGATGGGTGCAGAGGCAGTCTATGACCTCCTTACTCGTCTTGACCTTGACTCCCTCTCTTACGAGCTGCGCCACCGTGCCAATACCGACGGCTCGCAGCAGCGTAAGACCGAGGCGCTCAAGCGTCTACAGATTGTAGAGTCGTTCCGCGCATCGCGTCACCGTAACAAGCCCGAGTGGATGATTTTGCAGGCAGTGCCTGTAATCCCGCCGGAGCTGCGTCCGCTTGTGCCTCTTGACGGCGGTCGTTTCGCCACCTCCGACCTCAATGACCTCTACCGTCGTGTAATCATCCGTAACAATCGTCTGAAACGTCTTATCGAGATTAAGGCGCCTGAAGTGATTCTCCGCAACGAAAAGCGTATGCTTCAGGAAGCGGTAGACTCTCTGCTTGACAACTCACGCAAGTCGTCGGCTGTCAAGACTGAGGCAAACCGTCCGTTGAAATCTCTTTCCGACTCTCTCAAGGGTAAGCAGGGACGTTTCCGTCAGAACCTCCTCGGTAAGCGTGTCGACTATTCCGCACGTTCGGTTATCGTTGTCGGTCCTGAGCTGAAGATGCATGAGTGCGGTATTCCCAAAAACATGGCTGCCGAGCTTTACAAGCCCTTTGTCATACGTAAGCTTATCGAGCGTGGTATCGTCAAGACCGTTAAGTCGGCAAAGAAAATAGTTGACCGAAAGGAGCCTGTCGTATGGGACATCCTTGAGCACGTCATGAAGGGTCATCCCGTGTTGCTTAACCGTGCCCCGACACTTCACCGTCTCGGTATACAGGCGTTCCAGCCCAAGATGATCGAGGGTAAGGCAATCCAGCTGCATCCGCTTGCATGTACGGCATTCAACGCCGACTTCGACGGTGACCAGATGGCAGTTCACCTCCCCCTTGGCAACGAGGCTGTGCTTGAGGCGCAGATGCTTATGCTCGGTGCCCACAACATCCTTAACCCGGCAAACGGTGCGCCTATCACTGTGCCTTCGCAGGACATGGTACTCGGTCTTTACTACATCACCAAGCTACGCAAGGGCGACAAGGGTGAAGGCTCCAAGTTCTATGGACCGGAGGAAGCCCAGATTGCCTACAATGAAGGCAAGGTGACTCTCCACGCTCCTGTATCGGTAGTCGTTGACGACATTGATGAAAACGGTAATGCCATACAGCATCTTGTAGAGAATACTTCTGTTGGACGTATACTCGTCAACCAGTTTGTGCCGAAGGAAATCGGTTATGTCAACCAGATACTTTCCAAGAAGTCGCTCCGCGACATCATCGGTAAGGTTATCAACACTTGCGGTGTGACCCGTTCGGCCCAGTTCCTTGACGACATCAAGAACCTCGGTTACTACATGGCGTTCAAGGGAGGTCTTTCGTTCAACCTCGGTGACGTATTGATTCCCGAGGAGAAGGAGAAACTCGTCGCTGAGGGTAACGAGCAGGTTCAAGAGGTGTTGAACAACTACTCTATGGGTTTCATCACCAATAACGAGCGTTACAACCAGATTATCGATATATGGACTCACGTGAACTCACGTCTTACCGATATCCTCATGAAGCACATGACTGCTGCCAACCAGGGCTTCAACTCTGTCTTCATGATGCTTGATTCCGGTGCCCGTGGTTCTAAGGACCAGATTCGTCAGCTTGCCGGTATGCGTGGTCTTATGGCTAAACCGCAGAAAGCAGGTGCTGAGGGAGGTCAGATTATCGAGAACCCGATTCTTGCCAACTTCAAGGAGGGTCTTTCGGTGCTTGAGTACTTCATCTCTACCCACGGTGCCCGTAAGGGTCTTGCCGATACCGCATTGAAGACCGCCGACGCCGGTTATCTTACCCGTCGTCTTGTCGATGTGGCTCATGACGTTATTATACATGAAGAGGATTGTGGCACACTCCGCGGTCTTGTATGTACTGAAATCAAGAACAACGAAGAGGTTGTCGCTTCTCTTGCAGAGCGTATTCTCGGACGTGTTTCTGTTCATGACATCATCGATCCTATTTCCGGAGAGATTATTGTCGCTTCAGGAGAGGAAATCGACGAAGTTGCCGCCAACCGCATCAATGAGTCACCGATTGAGTCGGTTGAGATCCGTTCAGTGCTTACCTGCGAGTCCAAGAAGGGTGTATGTGCCAAGTGTTACGGCCGCAATCTTTCCAACAATCTCATTGTTCAGAAGGGTGAGGCTGTCGGCGTGATTGCCGCCCAGTCAATCGGTGAGCCGGGTACCCAGCTTACACTTCGTACATTCCACGTCGGTGGTGTGGCATCAAATATCGCTGCCGTGTCTACTATCACCTCTCGCTATGAGGGTACGCTCGAAATCGAAGAGTTGCGTACTGTCGAAACCGAGGAGAAGGGTCCTGACGGACAGCCCGTACAGGTTGTGATAGGTCGTCTTGCGGAGATGCGTATTATCGACCCCAACACCAAGATGATGCTTACCAACGCCAACATTCCTTACGGTTCTAAACTGTATTATCCTAACGGCGCTACATTGAAGAAAGGTGATGTCATCTGTGAATGGGACCCCTTCAATGCCGTTATTATTTCGGAAGTCGCCGGTAAGATTCAGTTCCAGAACCTTATCGAGAATGTGACTTACCGCGTGGATTATGACGAGCAGACCGGTCTTGAGGACAAGATTATCATCGAGTCAAAGGATCGTACACGTGTTCCGGAAGCCAATATCGTTGATGCCAACGGTCAGGTGCTCAAGACTTATGCTCTTCCCGTGGGCGCTCACCTTATGGTAGATGACGGTGCCGATGTCAAGGCCGGCGATGTATTTGTCAAGATTCCTCGCTCGGCAGGTAATGCCGGTGACATCACCGGTGGTCTGCCCCGTGTCACTGAGCTGTTTGAAGCGCGCAATCCGTCTAATCCCGCCATTGTGTCGGAAATCGACGGTGAGGTTAAGTTCGGCAAGGTTAAGCGTGGTAACCGTGAGATTTCAGTTACCTCCAAGCTTGGTGAAATCAAGAAGTATCTCGTTCCGTTGTCCAAGCAGATTCTTGTACAGGAAAACGACTATGTGCGTGCCGGTACTCCGCTTTCCGACGGTGCGATTACTCCCGCCGATATTCTTAACATCATGGGACCGACTGCCGTGCAGGAATATATCGTGAACGAAGTTCAGGATGTGTACCGCATGCAGGGTGTGAAAATCAATGACAAGCACTTTGAGGTGATTGTACGCCAGATGATGCGTAAGGTGAATATCCTTGATCCGGGCGACACTTGCTTCCTTGAGCAGCAGGTTGTCGACAAGCGCGAGTTCATGGACGAGAACGACCGCATCTGGGGCAAGAAAGTGGTTGTTGACGCCGGCGACAGCGAGACTTTGAAGCCGGGTCAGATAATAACCGCCCGCAAGCTCCGTGACGAGAACTCAGCTCTGAAGCGTCGTGACCTCAAGACTGTCACTGTACGTGACGCTGTTCCTGCAACGTCAGAACAGATTCTGCAAGGTATCACGCGTGCGGCTCTCCAGACTTCAAGCTTCATGTCGGCTGCATCATTCCAGGAAACAACCAAGGTGCTCAACGAAGCTGCCATCAACGGTAAGACCGATTACCTCGAGGGCATGAAGGAAAATGTAATCTGTGGTCATCTGATACCTGCCGGTACGGGTCTCCGTGAGTACAACAATCTTGTTGTTGCCGGAAAAGATGATATAGATTCAGTGTTTGACTCCGCCGATGTTATCGACGTGGCTCACACCGAGCAGTAAATAATAAGAAAAAATTCACTTGATATAGCGGGACGGCATCTGATGCCGTCCCGCTTTTTAGTATACTGCTGCCGAACATTTGAGCCGGTGACCTTGTTTATCGTTTACAAAAATTATTTATTAACATTAGATATAGAAGATACTATGAAGAAGTTGCAGCTGATTTTACCATTGCTGCTGATGGCGGCGGCAGCAGGTTGTGGCGATGACGATGATGACCGTCCAGTCGTGGCAGACAAGGTTTTTGATACGGCGCTTAACGCAAAGTACCCCGGTGCCTCCAATGTAAAGTGGGAGCGGGAGGGATCTTATATGGTAGCTGATTTTTATTATCAGAGTTTTGACATGGAAGCATGGTTTGCCGGCGATGGCGACTGGCGACAGTCAGAGACCGACTATGGCCCGAATATCCAGGTGCTTCCGACAGAAGTGCAGACAGCCTTTGCCGCAAGCGAATATGCATCCTGGAGCGTTGATGACGCCTACCGTTATGACCGCCCCGACATGACATTTTATGTAATCGACATAGAAAAGGTCAACTCACGTGACCTTCAGGTGTTTTATAAACCTGACGGTACATTGATTCAGGCTATTCCCGATATCGCTGACATCACACCAGACACCCCGATTCCGTCAGTGTAATTGTCAGGTTGCTTTAAAATCCTTATATTTGCCGGTATGAAAGAGACAAGGACTTTTATATCGGCATTTTTTATGTTATGCTGCGTTGCGGCGATCGCGTGTACGTCGGCTATTGTCGGAGGACATCTTACCCCCGACGGCCGACCGTTGCTATGGAAACACAGGGACACAGGGACTGAACATAATTTTGTGGCGCGTGTGAAGTCGGCGATTCCAGGAGATGCCGATTATGTGGCTCTCTTCAATGCCGGCGACTCGTTGCTGCGTGAGGCATGGACCGGCATCAACAGCAATGGATTTGCAATAATGAATACGGCGTCTTATAATCTTGTGCCTGACACCGCGAGTTACCGTGACATGGAAGGTTTCGTAATGTCGCAGGCATTGAAGCGCTGCCGCTCGGTCGATGATTTCGCCTCTCTTCTTGATTCGTTGCCCAAGCCCCTTGGAGTGCAGGCTAATTTCGGCGTAATTGACGCTCAGGGCAACGGAGCTTATTTTGAGACCGATGACTACGGATATGTCAGGTTTGACCTCGCGGATGCTCCCGAAGGATATATGATACGCACAAATTATTCATGTTCAGGCGACACATTGTCGTGTGGCTACGGCTATATACGCTTGCGCAACGCATATGACCTGCTGCAACCTCACGTCAAAGACTCGACCGTATCCCCTGAAGTGCTCACTGAAGAGTTGTCGAAAAGTTTCTACCATTCGCTTATCGGCAGAGATATGCTCAAGGGTTCCGACATGTGGATTATAGACCAAGATTTCATTCCGCGTTACTCGTCAAGCGCGTCGGTGGTGACTGACGGAGAGGTGATGTGGACTGTCATCGGCTATCCGCCCTGTTCCTACGCGCTGCCTGTGACTCTTGAAAGTATTCCGGCATCTCTTGCCGCCGATCCGGTGACGGGGCGCAGCGCCCTGTGTGACACAGTCGTGGCGCGCAAGCACGAAGTGTTTCCTATAAAACGCGGAAGCGGACAGCACTATATCGATGCTGTCCGCCTTAAAACTTATCGCGACTCGTGTCGAAATGTCAGTCTGCGCAATTATAATGTCTGCCGCGGTCGGTTATCTCGGAGCGATTTTGGGCTCGGTAGAGGGCATGATTGACTCTACGTTGGCAATCATTTCTTCCTCGGTCATAAATCCTACACTCCTGTTTATCACTCCCTGTGTGTCAACGAAAAGCAGGGTGGGGATTGAGCTTACGCCATATTGCTTTGCTATGCCGGGGCATTTGTCCACGTTAACAGAGATGAATCTTACCTGACCTTTGTACTTGTCGGCTACCTTATGGAATATCGGTGACAGTTCCTTGCATGGCGGACACCAGTCAGCCCAGAAGTCGACTACAACGGGAGCCGGCATTGCGCCTCCGAATTCAAGGATGTCGTCGGGACCCAGCACAATCGGTTCACCGCTTGCCTGTGCCATCTCTTCTTGTAATTTTTCTTCTCCCTGCGCCTCCTTTTGTGCGGCGTTGTTTCCACAGGAAATCATCCACATACCGCATGCGGCAACTGTGGCTAAGAGTAATATTTTCTTCATATTTATGAATTGGATAATATAAACAAGGTGTTCCGCTTATAGGAACACCTTGAATTGCATTATGGTTCAGTGACGTTTATCAGAGTGATGCTGCAAGCGCGCCGTTGGTCTTGCGCACAGCTTCTGCGCTCTTTGCAAAGAGAGCCTTTTCTTCTTCGTTAAGCTTGACATCGATGATTTTCTCGATACCGTTCTTTCCAAGAAGACAAGGAACGCCGATGCAGATGTCGGTTTCGCCATATTCTCCTTCTACGAGAGCAGAGCAGGGGATGATGCGCTTCTGGTCGTGAAGCACTGCTGCTACTACTGCTGCCGAAGCCGCACCGGGAGCATACCATGCTGAAGTGCCGAGAAGAGAAGTAAGGGTAGCACCGCCTACCATTGTGTCAGCCGCTACCTTATCAAGGGTTTCCTTGTCAAGAAGCTGAGTTGCGGGGATGCCGCGGTAAGTAGCGTAGCGGGTAAGAGGAATCATGGTGGTGTCACCGTGTCCGCCTATTACCATACCCTCGATTTCGTTGGGGTTGGCATTCAGAGCGACGCTGAGGAAATATTTGAAGCGTGAGCTGTCAAGCGCGCCACCCATACCGATGATGCGGTTTTTGGGAAGACCCGATACCTTGTGGATAAGGTAGGTCATTGTATCCATGGGGTTTGATACACACAGGATGATTGCGTCAGGTGAATACTTGAGCACATTGTCGGTCACTGACTTTACGATGCCGGCATTAACGCCGATAAGCTCCTCGCGGGTCATACCGGGCTTGCGGGGTATACCTGAAGTGATTACCACTACATCGCTGCCTGCGGTCTTCTCATAGTCGTTGGTAACACCGGTCATGCGGGTGTTGATAGTAAGAAGATTGGCGGTCTGCATGATGTCCATGGTTTTGCCCTCGGCAAGACCTTCCTTGATGTCGATCAATACTACCTCGTCGGCGATGTTGTTTGTCACCAATACATTTGCACAGGTTGCACCTACGTTGCCTGCGCCTACAACAGTTACTTTTGACATACTTAAATTGGTTTATTGTGGTTGAATATTTTTTTACTCTTATTCTTCTGCAAAAATACGGAAATATTTCCTTATTTTGAAAACTTTAACCAAATTTTAGTATATCGGAAAACAAACAGGGGGATGCTCTGTGCATCCCCCTGCGTTCAGTCATGTATATCGTTCTGATTATTTGGCAAATTTCAATGTCTTTACTCCTGCCTCGCAGCTTACCGAGGCTACATATACACCGCCTGCAAGTGATGACAGGTCAATGTCAAAAGAGCCGTTGCCGCTCGTGGAGATTACATTTATGCCGGTAGCCGAATAAACCTTGACAGAGGCTTCTCCGGGAGCTGCCACGTTCAGGCAATTGTCATTGACAGAGCAGCTGATTGCCTGAGAGGAGATAGCTTGGTCTACGCCTGCGCTGATTTTCACGAATTCACTTGACACTATTTTATCAATCGGCATGAAGTCTTCGGCGTCAAAATCATATTCTGAAGTGATCGCTTCAAGTGTCTCACCGTTTTCACCATAGGTGTAATCGTAGTTTATCTGTCCTATCAGCTCGTCGTAGTCTCCTTCAAAGAATTTGCTTATCTCGCTTGTGATATTGCCGTGGTCGTCACAGATTATCTCGTAGCTTTCTCCCTCCGACACTGTGTTTTCAGGGTCATCGTCGTAGCTGTACTCTGCTATTGTGCGCTCGATATAGCTGCCGTTGTCATCGGTGTGGGTAAGAGACATTGTTTCAGTCATTGTCATCCCGTCTTCACTGTAAGTGGAGGTGATTATGTAGTCTTTTTCGTTGGGATATTCCGCCTGTAGCGCGGCTGCTTCCTCCCCGCCATCGCTTATTTGGGCACTTTTGATTTTGTTTTCGCCTGAGAAAAGACGCGAGAAGTCGGTAGTGGCAATCTGTCCGTCACATGATTCCCATACGATTTCTTGAAGCTTGGTTCCTTCTTTCCAGAAGTATTCTGCAGTGTTATAGTCGTAATCAAGGTTCTGTACTGTCCAGGTGTCGGGCTCTTTCTTCCCGTCAGGATATGTCATGACGGTTTTTACGGTTGTGTCATACGCGTTATTAAACAGCACCATTACATTGTAGGCGGTTATATTATTGTCGCTGTTGCGTGTTACCTCAAATTTGTTGCCATATATTATGTCCCAGTCACTTCCGGAATAGTAAAATCCTTCATTGAGGGTCATGAGGTTGTGCAATACGGGGTCGTTGTATTCTCTCGAACGTTTTTCGCCCTGAGTCCAATTGACGCCATCCTCACTTATGGAAGTGACTTCGGAGATGCAGTTGTCATATTTGTCATATGTATATTCTGTGCGCATCAGTGTCCCTTCTTCAGCTTCCTCACGGGTGATTGAGGTGATATTTCCGTGAGAATCGTAGGCAAGGGTGACATTCATGTCGAGTATCCATTCACCGTCCTCATACATGTATATTGCCTGCTTTGTCGGTTTTAACAAGTTTCCCGCAGCCGCTTTTCGTAGCGATGATAGCAGTGTAGTTTGCCTTGTCTCTTTGGTTATTGATGTTTTCTGCTTAGCCTGCAAAAAGCTGTGAGCCGGCTTTTCTGCCGATATTGACGGGGCTGCAAGCATGGCGCTTGCAATAATGATTGGAGTAAAATACTTCTTCATACGCAAAGTGATAAATTTAAGTGATAAGATGCTTAATTATTATTAATGTATAGCAAAGTTAAGCTTTAATCGTTGAATTTCAAAACCGGATGTTATATTTCTCTGTTTAAATGGTCTTTTCTTCCTGTTTTTTTCCTTAGCTATAACGCCTATCTCTCTGACTGATACAGTAGCGTGTTATTATGACGCTACTGTAAATTCGGTTGTTGAAAATCAGATTTTTAGATAATAAATGTTAATTGAGGAAATTTTTCCGCAATTATTTTTGGTGAATAAAATTTAATGCGTAACTTTGTATCAGTTTTTCATGGTATTAGATTTAAGGTAAAAAGATTATTCGTCGCGATGACGAGTAATTTTTTTTATGCCCGTCCGTTAACATGTTTAGATGACTTGTATATTATGCAGAATGCCCTCAAAAAAATAGAACTACTCGCGCCTGCACGCAATGCCGATATTGCTGTGGAGGCGATAAAGCATGGTGCCGATGCCGTCTACATCGGTGCTGAAGGTTTTGGTGCGCGCGCGGCGGCAGGAAATGCCGTGGCTGATATCGAGAGACTTACGGATTATGCCCACCGCTATCTTGCACGAGTCTATGTGACAGTCAACACAATAATATATGATAATGAATTAAGGGAGGTTGAACGTCTTATAAAGCGTCTGTATCACGCGGGCGTCGATGCACTGATCGTGCAGGACATGGCTGTGTTGAGAATGGATATACCTCCTATCGCGCTGCATGCAAGCACGCAATGTGACACCCGCACTCCTGAACGGGCGAGATTTCTACAAGACGCCGGTTTCTCCCAGATTGTGTTGCCGCGCGAGCTGTCGCTTGACGAGATACGTGCTATGCGTGCCGCCGTTGATGTCCCGCTTGAGGCATTTGTCCACGGTGCGTTGTGTGTGTGCTACAGCGGCGATTGCCATGCGAGTCATGTCTTGAAAGGGCGTAGCGCCAACCGTGGTGAATGTGCCCAGATTTGCCGGTTGCCCTACGACCTGTATGACGGTGCCGGCAACTGCGTCGAGCGGTGTCGCCACTTCCTTTCTTTGCGCGACATGAATCGTTCAGCCGAACTTCTGTCGATGCTTGAAGCTGGAGTGACATCGTTTAAAATAGAGGGACGCCTGAAAGATGCCGGATATGTGAAAAATGTAGTGAGCTACTATGACCGTAAACTGCGCGGGATTGTCGAGAATAATCCCGACATTTATAGCCGCGAGTCAGTAGGGCGGACGGTTACTACTTTCATCCCTGAGCTGCAAAAAAGTTTCAACCGCGGTTTCACGACATATTTTCTTAACGGTGATTCCGGTCGGGTCGGGTCGATATATACCCCGAAATCCCAGGGTGAGCCTGTCGGCTCGGTCGTGCGCTGTCATGACCGGATGATTGAGGCGCGGCTTGACACCGCGCTTGCCAATGGCGACGGGCTCGGGTATTTCAATGAGCGCCATGAATTTGTCGGATTTCGTCTTAACCGTGTCGAAGGGTCACGCCTCTACCCGGCTTTGGCAGTGAACGCCGCTCCCGGCACCCGGCTCTACCGTAATAGCGACAAGGCGTTTGATGACCTGTTGAAGAAGGAGTCGGCGACACGTTCGGTGATTGTTGACATGACATTGCGCATGAGCGGGACTCTGCTCGCTGTCGATGCCGAGGATGAGCGCGGTAATGCTGTGACTGCGACCGTTGAGGTCGGTACTCCTGACCGGGCGCAGACTGACCAGACGGCACAACGTCGTAAGGCGCTCGGCAAGCTGGGCGGCACTGGTTACTCTCTCGGCTCGCTTGATGACCGTGTGGGAAATCTGTTTCTTCCTGCCGCGGTGCTGACTTCTCTGCGCCGCGACGTGACTTCACTGCTTGACAGTGCCAACCGGATGAGGTATTGCCGTGAACTGCGCCGTCAGGAAAATGCGGCTTCTGTCTATCCTGACAGGCAGCTCGATTATCATAGCAATGTGGCTAACGCTCTTGCCTCGGAATTTTATCGTTCCCATGGTGTCAAGACGATTATGCCGTCGTTGGAGACTTCTGGCGGAGAGGGCAGCAAGACTCTGCGTGTGATGACGACCCGTTACTGTCTGCGGCGTGAGCTTGGCGCATGCCTTAAAAAGGGCGGGGCTGATAAAATCAAGGGACCGCTGACATTGCGTAGCGGTGACATGACCCTGCGCCTCGACTTTGATTGCGCCGCTTGCCGCATGCTTGTCAACACGACAAAGAGGTCTTAGACCCCGTTCTCCAATATTTGTTAATGCTTGGCCGAGGCGATGGTAATTTCTGCCACGGAAAGCTGAGAATAAATATGTCTGTGATGAACTCGGGATGAAGTTGAATTAAACAACATAAACATTGCACACACTGCCATCGCAATCGCTTTGGCGGTGTGAAGAAACTGTTCGTAATTCCTATTTAATCTTCTGAAAGATTCAAGCCACGAGAAGGTGCGTTCCACAACCCACCTGCCGTTAATCGGCTTGAATTCCGATGTGCCGAAATTCGATTTCACACACTCCAATTCCACAAGCAATCCCTCTTTCACGTTTTTTACTAAAGGTCCGCGATAGCCGTTGTCTGCCTTTAATAATTTGATCGTGGGATATTTGCAGACCGTGTCAATTGCCAATCCAATCGCCCCCTTGCTGTCGTGGACATTTGCGCGTGATATAACTATAGTCAGTGGGAATCCATTTGAATCTACGGCAAAATGTCTTTTTATACCCTTGATTTTCTTTCCTCCGTCTATTCCCTTTACTGATTGGGTCAGTCCGGTACGCACGCTTTGGCTGTCTATGACGGCAACAATCTGTTTAGCCGATTTCCTTAGCGAATCCCTTGCCATGACATTCAATTCTTGGGTCAAACGGTCAAAGAATCCTATAGAAATCCACTTGCGGTAAAATTCATACACGGTACGCCATTTTGGAAAATCATTTGGCAGAAGTTTCCATTGACACCCTGTTTTGATTAAGAAAAACAAGGCATTAATAATCTCAAATATATCAGCCTTTGATTTCGTATTGAAAATTTCCGGAAATTTTTCTAAAATAAAGTTGCGCTGTCCAAGTGTCAAATCTGTAGTATATCCCAATCTAATCCAACAAGTTATAAATGCTTAAAAGCATATAACTGAATTGGGGTGAAATTAATTGTGTGCTGATGTATAAAATTACCTTATCATCGCATCGCTCTGGCGCTTTTTGCCTTCTTCTTCAGTCACGTAGCTACGGCTACGCTCCTTTATCACAAGACAAAAATCACTCAGAGATATGCGACACCAGCATTAACAAATATTTGGGAACGGGGTCTTAGTTCCAGCCTCCTCCGAGAGCTTTGTAGAGCTGCACGATGACAAGCTCCTTGTTGCGCACGGCGTTGCTCAGATTGACCTGGGCGTCGAAGTAGCTACGCTGAGCGTCAAGCACATCGATATATCCGATTACTCCGTTAATGTATTGCAACTGGGCAAGTTCCATTGAGGTCTTTGACGCCTGTTCGAGTTCAGCCATTGACTCGTAGATTTCCTGAATCTTGTTATAGTCGACAATGGCATTGCGTGCTTCCATGAAAGCGTTCAACACAGTCTTTTCGTAGCTGTAACACTCCTGCTCGTAGACCGCCTGTTGCGCCCTGTAGGCTCCTTGTCGCCGTCCGAAGTCAAATATCGGACCGAGCAATGACGCGCTTAGAAAGTGCATCGGCGACTTGAAAAAGTCGGAAAACTCCTCGCTTTCCAGTCCGCCTGTCGCTGTAAGAGACAGACGCGGAAACCTGTTGGTGTAAGCGACTCCTACCGCGGCATTGGCGGCAATAAGGCTCTGTTCGGCTGCGCGTACGTCGGGACGTCGTTCAAGTAATGTCGACGGCATTCCTACCGGCAGGTCATCGGGCAGGTTTATCGTAGAGCGCTGGCGGTTTCGTTCGATTGGCGAGGGGAAATCGCCTGCAAGGAAAGAAATCTCGTTTTCCTTCAGAGAGATGTCACGCTCAAGAATAGGTATATGTGTAGCGGTGCGGGCAAGCTCCACTTTTGCCTGCTGATAGGATGTCTCTGATGTAAGACCTCCCTCAAATCTCAATTTGGCAAGTCTCACGCTTTCCTTACGGGCATCGAGAGTCTGCTTCACGATGCTTAGCTCATTGTCAAGAGCCACCAGCTCGAAGTAAGCCTGGGCCACTTGTGCGATTATTGAGATTGTCAGTCCGCGCCGGTCTTCGACGCTTTCAAGAAGAAGTGCCTTGCTGCGGTCATTAGCCCATCGGAGATTGCCCCATATGTCAAGTTCCCATGACATGGATGCCTTCAATCCATTTTCCGGGTCATTCTTATAATGGTCGCCGCCGTAGTTGAGACCTTCTTTCTGGACATATGCCTGACCGTTGACCGAAGGCAGCAGATTGGCTGTCTCGACACGCTTTCTTGCCGCAAGCTCTTTTATGCGCGCGTCGGCTATACGCAGGTCCTTGTTGTTTTCAAGGGTGTGCTCGATGAGCTTGCGCAGTACCGGGTCGTTATAGATGTCCCACCATGCAAGGTCGGCGATAGAAAAAGTGTCGGTCAGGTGCTCTTTTTCCAGTGTTGCCGGGATTGCCATCTGCGGTTTCACATATTTTTGACCGAGCTTACATCCACACATCGCGAATGCAATAAGCAGGGATGATATAATAAGTCGCGTTCTCATTTTTTCTTATGGAAGATGTTAGTCAACTTTTTAGCCTTGGCAGGCATGTGAACACCGGGATAACGGCTACGCAGCCTGCTCATTACTCTGTAGATAAGCACGAAGAAGAATGGTACAAGCACGATTCCGGCGACTACGGCTACAATCATGCCGAAAAATACGCCTGTGCCTATTGCCTGGCGGCTCGCAGAACCGGGACCCGACGCGATGACCATAGGCAACATTCCGAGGATAAATGCGAGCGAGGTCATGAGGATAGGGCGGAAACGCAGGCGCGCAGCATATATGGCTGCCTGAAATGCGTCGGTGCCGCGGTCGGTCTGCTCTTTTGCAAACTCCACAATCAGGATGGCATTCTTTGCCGCCATACCCATGAGCATTACGAGTCCGATCTGGAAATACACGTCATTTTCAAGTCCGCATGCCCATTCTCCTATGTAGGCTCCGAATGCGGCTACAGGCAGAGAGAGCAATACCGCCGCCGGCACAGTCCAGCTTTCATAGAGCGCTGCGAGGAAGAGAAACACGAAGAGAAATACAAGCGTCAGCACAAGACCTGTCTGTCCGCCCGCCTTTTTCTCCTGAAATGATAGTCCGCTCCATTCCACTCCAATGTTTTCAGGCAGCTTTTCCCTGGCAATCTGCTCGACGATTTCCATCGCTTCACCCGAGCTGTAGCCTTTTGCCGCCTCACCGCGTATAACCGCGCTGTTAAACATGTTGAATCGCTTGATGTTTCCCGGTCCGGTCGTAAACGAAGATGTGCCGAGCGACGTGAGAGGTATCATAGTATCTCCATTGCCGCGTACAAAAAACAGGTTGATGTTATCACGGTGTTCGCGATATGGCGCCTCTGCCTGGATATATACTCGGTAGACACGGTTAAACATGTTGAAGTCGTTGACATAGACCGAGCCTGTATAAGCTTTCATCGTCGCAAACACATCGGCAAGCGGCACACCGGCAAACTTCACTTTGTCACGGTCCACGTCAAAGTAAAGCTGTGGGATGTCGGCTTGCAGGGATGTCGACAGCCCTGCCACTTTTTTGTTCATCGCGGCATATTTCATCACAGTGTCAGTAGCCGCCTCAAGGTCGGAAAGAGTGGCGTCGCCGCGCGCTTCAAGCTGCATCTCAAAGCCTCCCGACTGTCCGAGTCCGGGGATTACCGGCGGCTTAGAAAGATATACCTTACATTCCGGATATTGCGAGAGGTCTTTCCTTACCTCTGCCATTATGTCGTCGATAGTCTCGTCATCACGCTCTTCCCAGGGTTTCAGGATGACTGTAAGCTCACTTCGCGCCTGACTGCTGCCCACTTGCGAGCTGCTGCCGGCAACGCTCTGCACATATTCCACGGCAGGATTGGCGGTCAGATACTCTACCGCGCGCTCTGTCACCTGGCGTGTGCGCTCAAGGGTGGCTCCCTCCGGAAGTTCAAGCTCAACTTTGAAATAACCTTGGTCTTCGACGGGAAGGAAGCTTGAGGGCATGAATTTGTTGATGATGAAGATTGCTATGATCATCATCCCGAATCCGGCGATGACGCGTTTCTTGTATTTCAGGCTGTCACCTATGATTTTTACATATTTAGAGTTGCCTTTTGCAAGCCATTCATTGATTTTGCGGAACACAATATTTTTCTTTTCGCCCTCTTTCTGCGGTCGCAGGATGAGGGAACACATCACGGGGCTGAGTGTAAGGGCTACTACTGCTGATAGTAGCACTGAGACTACGATTGTCACCGTGAACTGGCGATAAAGCTGCCCGGTGATACCGCCGAGGAAGCTTACCGGGACAAATACGGCGGCAAGCACCAGCGATGTGGCTATAATAGGGCTCGCAAGTCCCTGCATGGCTTTTTTCGTAGCCTCGTAAGGCGGCAGATGCTCTTCCTCCATCACGCGTTCGACATTCTCCACTACCACAATGGCGTCATCCACTACTATACCAATTGCGAGTACGAGTCCGAGAAGGGTAAGCATGTTTAGTGAAAATCCGAATATGAGCATGAATCCGAATGTTCCTATAAGCGAGATGGGCACCGCAACAAGTGGAATTAGGGTCGCGCGCCACGACTGAAGCGACAGGTAGACTACAAAAATCACAAGTATAAGCGCCTCGAAGAGGGTCTTGTAGACCTCATGGATTGACTCCGAGATATAGGTGGTCATGTCAAACGGAATCTCGTAGCTCAACCCCTCAGGAAAACTTTTACTGATTTCTTCCATCGCTTCCTTGACGCGTGAGGCTACATCCATCGCGTTGGCGCCGGGAAGCATATATACGGCAAGCACTGCGGCATTTTCTCCATTGATGCCGCTCTCGGTGTTGTAGCTCTGTGCCTCGAGTGAGATGCGCGCTACGTCACGCAGACGGATGATTGACCCGTCGGGGTTGGCGCGAACGACAATTTCCTCAAACTGGCTCACGGTCGACAGTCGGCCCTGGGTGGTGATAGGAATCGTGACATCAAGACCTTTGGTAGGCTGCTGTCCCAACACTCCTGCCGCCGACTCGCGGTTCTGGTCTTTCAGTGCTTTCTGAAGGTCGGCGACTGTAATGCCGAGATTGGCGAGCTTGTCGGGCTGCACCCATATCTGCATGGCGTAATATCGTCCACCTATCTGCGACACGCGTCCTACTCCAGGTATGCGCCTGAGAAGGTCTATGACGTTTAGGGTTGCGAAGTTACTGAGATATATTTCGTCAAACTTCGGGTCGGATGACTGGACACATATCGTGAGAAGCTGGCTTGGAGCCTGCTTTTCGACTGAGATACCATTTTGTACGACTTCTGCAGGCAGTCGTGACTCCGCGAGTTTGACACGGTTCTGGATTTCTACGGCTGCAAGGTCGGCGTTTGCCGATATGTCAAATGTCACCGTCGCAGAAAATGACCCGGAGTTGGAGCTTGACGACTCCATGTAAAGCATGCCGGGAGTGCCGTTAAGCTCCTGCTCAATCGGGGTGGCTACTGCCTGTGACACCGTAAGGGCGCTTGCTCCTGGATAGGAGGCGCTGATTTTTACTACAGGGGGAGTGATCTGCGGATACTGGTCGATAGGCAACATCGTGAGTCCGATGACGCCTACGATTATAATCAGTATCGACAATACCATCGAGAAGACCGGGCGGTCTATGAAAAAACTTACTTTCATTGCTTTTCCAGTGCTTGGTGTATGGTTATTCTTCGTCGCTCTCAGTATTGAGCATGTCGCTGACCTTGACTTTCATGCCGGGGGCAAGCTTGTGATAGCCTTCGACAACAACATTTTCTCCGGGATTGAGTCCGCGCTCGACAACCATATTGTTCTGAAATTCGGGACCTACCTCGATAAAGCGCTTTTCAACGGTAGAGTCGGCGCGCATGACAAAAATGTGGGCGCCGCCTTTCTCTATGCTTATGGCGCGGGTGGGGACGACGGTCGCTTTTTCTCTTACGTCAAGCAGCACCTTTACCTTGGTGAACTGACCGGGAAGAATGGCACGTTCAGGATTAGGCATCTCGGCACGCACCGAGAATGTTCCTGTATTCGGGTCGACTGTCGGTTCGGCAAAGTCTACCATTCCTTTGTGGAGATATACCGTGTTGTCGGCAAGGGTTATGGTGACATAGGGCTGCCACGAGCGGTTTTCATCTTGCTGGCTGAAGTCCACGTTGCGTTCCTTGCTCTTCAGGTAGTCGAGAGCGGTCATGCTGAAGTCGATCAGCACAGTGTCGCTCTTGACGATTGTCGCGAGAAGAGATTTGGCTCCGGGTCCTACGAGGGTGCCGAGGTCCACGTTACGTTCACTGATGTGTCCCGCGATAGGGGAGCGCACGGTCGTATAGCCAAGCTCGAGCTCTGACTGGGCGAGGTCGGCGCGGCTCATAGCCACCGACGCCTTTGCTGTCTCATAGGCGGCGACTGCATTGTCAAGGTCAAGCTGGCTTGCCGCATTTTGTTCATACAGCGGACGTATGCGTTCAAGGTCGCGTTTTGCTTTTTGCTCCTGCGACTCGTCTTTTTTCAATTGTGCGCGGGCTTTGTCGACCTTTGCCCGATATTGGTCGGGGTTTATAATGAAGAGCACCTGATTTTTTTTTACATATGTGCCTTCCTCGAAAAGCATTTTTTCAAGATAGCCTTCTACACGGGCGCGTACCTCTACAAACTGCTGTGCGCGCACTCTGCCGACATATTCACCATAAATCTCGACATCATCCTGCGATGCAGGCTGAACAGCTACTACAGGAAGCTCGCTCTCCGTTTTCTTACATCCGGTGGATATAACGGGCAGAATTATGCCTAATAATATGGCTGAAAGATATTTGTGTCCCATTGTTTTCTTGTTTGTTAGAGTGTGATAATACCTTTTAAGCTATGATGTTTTATAAATTTAACAAATATGAAACATTTGAGTTCATTCGATGCTTATTTATGATGCAAAATTACACATTATTCATGGCGCACGAAAATTAAGGGCAATACGTATATTTACATTTTGATGCTGTCTGTTTACAGTTAAAGTCACTTTGAAAAATAGCCACCTGATATTGGGGAACGGGGTCAAATTATGGACGGCTAAATTAAGGATAGAAACATTTTGAGGAAATTTTTGTTATAATTATATGTTATAGATTGCAAAAAAATCGTAAATTTGCCATCGGTAGTAGAACTTAACATGAGGAAATTCATTTATATGTCTAACAAATAAATACTTACGACAATGAACATTGACACTATCGGTTATAACGCCGGCCTTGTGTGGAATGCACTTAATGAAGCTGATGCGCTTGGGCTTAAACAGATCAAGAAAGTGACAAAATTGAAAGATAAGGAATTGTTTGCCGCCCTCGGATGGCTTGCACGTGAGAATAAAATCCTTATCGCTGAAAATGAAGATGACAAGGATCTTATAATATCACTTGCCTGATAAACTTCGATACTTTACACTATACAATAGAAGGGGCTGCATGTCAACGTGCAGTCCCTTTTTGGTGGAAGACTGACCAGTAAAAAGCCGGTGACCTCAGATAGCGGTATAATTACTTTTTTGTAATAATAACTTTTGTTAGGCAACCCGCGAGGGGGAGTGTTGTTTTAATTATAGAGTGTCCGGCTGCCGGTATATGGAGCGGTCGGCTCGTATAAGTCAAACAAAAAAAGGTTTCATTTATGAAAAGTATCACATCATTCACCCTACAGTATGCCCACCGTTTTCTCGGGTTTAAAGGAGAAGCGCAATACCTTCACGGTCACACCGGAAATCTGACAATTGAAGTTGAGGACACGATAAACACGGGTGTCAATATGGTTTTCCCATGTAACGAGATAAAGAAAACAGCATGGGAAGTGTTGAAAAACTTTGACCATGCGCTGGTGCTTCGTGAAGACGACCCGTTGCTTCCCGCTATCATCGGGGTTTACGAAAAGCAAGGCATAAAGGATGGACATCCTCAGAATCTGTTGAAGGGGCCGGCATTCAAGACCGAGCTTGCAACGGCATATCCGGACGCGCGCCTTGTCGTGACAAAGGAGACGATGACGGTAGAGGGAATGATTAAGATAGTTTATGACTTGCTGAAAGACAAGCTTAATATATCTAAGATAACTTTTACGAGCGGAGACAATGCCGCGTCACAAGAATATAATCCGGCAGGAACAATCGAGCGCTGTCCGCTCTGCGGTATCGCACTTAATGAGCAGGGCGTATGCGAAAAGTGTGGATATCATAAATAGAGTTTCCATAAGATTGGATTGAACAGGTAACACTAAATATAATGACTGCACCCCAAAACGCTTGATACAAGGCTTTTGGAGTGCAGTTGCCTTTTTATAAGCAGTTATTGCGTTTTGACTGCTATTGCCGGAGAGGCATTGTGTTAGGTTAGAGCCTGTGGTATAATTACGGGCGGGGTATCCAGCGGTTGCGCAGGAGGCGTATAAGGAAGATGCTACCACGGAATATGAGTTCGGCACACATGGCAATCCATACGCCTTTAAGCCCCATGCTCCGTGACAGTATCCATGCCAACGGAAGCCTGACAACCCATATGCTGCCGAAATTCATTATGGCCGGCAATGTGGTGCCGCCTACTCCGACAAAAACTCCGTATGCCACAATCGACGCGGCAAACATGGGCTCTGCCCATGCCTCGATACGTAATATCTCTGTTCCGAGTTGGCTGATTGAATTGACAGGGGTCATCAGCTCCATTATATATGGCGCCACAATCCACATCGCCACTCCCATTATTGTCATCACAATCATGCCGAGTCCTACCGTGATATAGGCAAACCGCTTGACAAGATTGCGCCTGCCGGCTCCGAAGCTTTGTCCTACCAGCGTGGTCGCCGCGTCGCCTATGCCATATCCGGGCATGTAGCACAGGCTTTCGGCTGTGACCGCAAAAGCATTGGCGGCAATTGCAACCACCCCTAATGGCGCCACAATCATGGTTACGGCAATCTGCGCGCCGCATATGACTGCGTGTTCGATGGTCATGGGCGCCGATATGATTGATGCCTTACGCAGCACGGGGATGCGTGGACGGTAACTTCCGTGAAGCCCGCGCAGCCGGAGTTCGGGCTGACGGCAGTAGACCCAATAAAGCATGAGCAACGCTGTCACCGCCTCTGCGAGGACTGTGCCGAGGGCTGCGCCAAGCACACCTAATCCTGCTCCGGGAATTGTCACGGGCATGCCGAAGAGCTCAATCTGCCGGGAAGGGAAGATGAGGATGAAATTAAAAATACAGTCCATTACACACATAAGCACATTGAGCATGCTCGGCACCTTTATGTTGCCGACACATCTTAACATGCCTCCTGCAAGATAATTCATTGTGAGCAGCGGCAGGGCGCTTACAAATACAAGGAAGTATAGCGATGCACGGGGGCTTATGCTGTCGGTGCCGCCAAGCCAATAGGGGAGACGGCCGCTTATCGCTATGCCGACCGCCATTATCGCAAGGCTGAACAGCATACAGGCTACGAGAGCCTGGCGAAGCACGTCGCGGGCTCCTTCGATGTCCTTAGCCCCGACCTTGTGGGCGACCTGGACGGAAAATCCGGTTGTTGCCGCCGAACAGATGCCCCAGAATAGCCAGAGTGAAGTGGATACAAGTCCTATGGATGCGGAATCATCGGCACCGAGCCTTCCTACCATCGAGGCGTCGATATACTGCATGAGTATGCTTGACAGCTGTGCAAGCATTGCAGGAAGCGAAAGCATTACCGTCAGCCTTAGTTGCTGGCGGAATGTCATTGACTTGCCTTCCCGTATCATCGATATGTCAGCCATAGGGATATAATATTTGCGATATTAGCGGACGATGTTGGCGACAGCGCGTTTCAGCCTGCGGAGACCCTCAAGCAGGCGGCTTCGCGGGCATGCCATGTTGATGCGTATGTAGCCCTCGCTGCCATACATAGAGCCGGCGTTGACCCATACACGTTCTGTTTCGAGGGCGTGCTCCTCAAGCTTTTCCGAACTGATGCCGAGGGCTGTGATGTCGACCCATGCAAGGTAGGTCGATTCAAGACTGCACACTTTAAGAGAGGGAAGCTCAGTGGCGAAAAAGTCAAGCAGCATGGCATAATTGCCTGAAATGTAGTCGCGCAACGCATCGAGCCACGGGGCGCCATGGTTGTAGGCGGCAATGAGAGCCGTGACTCCAAACGGGTTCACGTCACACACCTCATTGTCATTTATGGCGCGGTCGATGACAGCTCTTACCGGCTCTGACGGCGCTACAATGTTGGCAATCTGCAATCCGGCTATGTTGAAAGCCTTGCTTGGCGAGCAGCATATCACAGCGTCGGGGTCGACTGTGGCGTAGGGGGTGTACTCGCGTCCGGGCAACGTGAGTTCGCAGTGTATCTCGTCGCTGATGACCATGACTCCGTGGCGATGGCATATTCCCGCTATCTCTTCAAGTTCGCCGCGGGTCCAGATGCGTCCCGTAGGGTTGTGGGGATTGCAAAGTATCATGACTTTGTTGGCAGGGTCGGCACATGCCTCTTCAAGAGAGTCAAGGTCTATGCGGTAAGTGAAGCTGTCACCGCTGTCAACGCGTATAAGCAGGTTTTCCACGATGGTGCAGCGATTGTTGCGTATGGAAGAGAAAAAGCAATTGTAGGCAGGGGTGTTTACGATAACTCCGTCGCCGGGGCGCGTCAGGGCTTTTATTATTGCCGATACAGCCGGCACCACACCTGAGGTATAGATTACCATGTCGCGGTTTATAGTCCAGCCGTGACGGTGACGGTTCCACGATATAAGCGCGTCGTAATAATCATCAGAAACCTTTACATAGCCGAAGACCCCGTGGTCGACTCTGCGCCGGAGCGCGTCGATTATCACGGGGGCTGTAGGGAAGTCCATGTCGGCGACCCATAGAGGGATTACATCTTGTTGGGAGGCGGAGTCCCATTTATAAGAGCCGCTGCCCCGACGGTCGACCGGGGTGTCGAAATCAAAGTGTCGGGTCATTGGCGAGTGATTATTTCAACGGGGTCTATCGCCTTGCTGTTGGCGTCGATGATTGTTTCACCTACCGATATTGCCTCTATTCTGCCGCTGCGCGGGTTTTTTATGCTTGTGACAGGCGAGAGTATCGAGGCTGTCACGTCACTGTCCTCAAAGGCAAGGTCGCAGTCGGGGGCAAACTCGCAGTCCTCAAGAATCAGGTCGCTGGCATAGCATAGCGGCTGAGTGCCACTGATTTTGCACCGTACCAGATGCAGCCTCTTTGAGTGCCAGCCAAGGTATTCGCCGTTCAGTTCCGAATCGTAGACGGTGACATTCTCCGTGCCCCAGAAAGCGTCTTTGGAGTCGATTTTTGCATTGCGGATTACTACGTCGCTGCAATATTGGAATGAATAATTGCCGTTCTGCCGGTAACGGTTTATGTTGATGTGGCGGCTGTGCATAAACAGGTAGTCGGCATTGTCGACTTCGACATCTTCAATGTCGATATTGTTGCAGTGCCAAAGAGTCTCTTCTGCATCAGGAATAGAGACACGCCTCAGCACTATTCCGTCAAGCTCACGAAACATTTTCGGGGCTTCGACTATGGTGTCGGTCATGACGACATTTCGCGAGTACCAGAGCGCGGCGCGCGCACCCGGCGTGAATGTACATTCCCTTACGCGGAATCCGTCAGTGTGCCAGAAAGGATATTTGCCCTCAAAGCGGCAATGCACGGCATCGATGTTGCTACAGCATTTCAAGGCTGACTCGCCTTCATGGAAAGTCACGTCGTAGAGGCGCAGGTTGCGTGAGGCGAAGAGTGGTCTCTCTCCTCCAAATTCCTGATTGGTAATTTCGGTCATGATAAAATTTATTCCTGTATAGTGTAGTGATTGGGGGCTGTCGTGATGATTACTCGATTGTGACGAGTGTGTATTTCTGTGAGCCGAGTCCAAGTTTTTCCGCGGCTTCAAGAGTGTGGGTTCCGTGGCGGGAATTGATGCGTTCGAGCAGTTCTTCTTTCCCGGGCTCATTGGTGTGCATCACCATGTCAACCGATGCGCGGTCGAGTGCCACAGGGTCAAGCGAGGCAAGTATTCCGAGGTCACCCATCACCGGCGGTGCGGCATTGGCGTCGCAGTCACAGTCGACCGAAAGGTTGTTTGCGATATTGATGAATAGCATCCTGTCGCCCATGTGGTCAAATACACCTTTGCATGCGTCGGCCATTGATTCAAGAAACACATCCTGTTCAGCGATGTTGTCCCATATCTCTGACGCATTGTTGGTCTTGCCGCCGGAGTGAATCCATGCTTTTCCATTAGATGAAGCTATGCCTATCGCTACATTTTTGAGTGCGCCGCCGAAGCCACCCATCGCGTGACCCTTGAAATGGGACAATACCACGAGGAAGTCGTAGTCGAGGAAGTGGCTGCCTACATAGTTTCTATCGAGGTGTATTCCTCCGTTGACGGGAAGTATTGTGTCGCCGTCAGCGTCCATTATGTCGACTTTAGCTATTTTTGTATAGCCGTGTTCCTCTACTGTCTTCAGATGTTTCTCTGTCGTGTTTCTTGAGCCTTCATATGCAGTGTTACACTCCACGAGGGTTCCGTTGACATTATTGACAAAATCTTTTATGAGGTCAGGGTCAAGCTGATGGCTCTTTTCCGATTCACCGGTAGAGATTTTCACTGCCACGTTTTTGCCTTCGGCTTTTCTGCCGAGAGCTTCATATATCTTGATTATATTTTCAGGCGTGATGTCTTTGATGTAGTACACTACGGGAAGAGAGTCTGACATGTTGTCGGTCTCGGTTGAGGCTTTGGCGCTGCCGGCACAGCCGCTCATGTTCAGCAGTGTGCTGCAAGCGGCACATAGGAGGAATGATTTTTTTAGCATAGGGATATTGTAAGTTGGATTATATACACATTCACTTTACAAAGTTAGTGTAAAAAACTGATTTTTAGCTACCAAAATCCCGTCAATTGCTACCTTGATTACTGATTTACATGATGACAGCAGGAAAAACCGCTGCTTTTCCTGCTGTCATTTTTGTCTGCGACCTGCCGGGGTCGCCAATGCCCTGAGGCTTATCTGCCTGACTCTTTGCCTTTCTGCTTCTCAAGCTGGCGGCTTAGAGCTTCCAGGGAGAGGTCGACCGCTTCTTCAAATGTGTCGGCTACTTTAGATGCAAATATATCTTCGCGCGGGGGCACACAAATGAGGATGCCTGCTTCCTTGTTCATTGATGTTTCGGGTTTGATTACATTTAGAGTGACCTCGACGGTGGTTATGCTTTCGTAATGACGAGCAAGACGGTTGACTTTCTTGTTGATAAAGTCCTTCAGGCTTTCTGTTGCGTCAAAGTGGATTGACTTGATGTTAACTTCCATGATGTCCTCCTTTTTTTAATGCACGTGGATGTGCTTGTTGATAATTTTGTTTAAGTTCACGATAAGTTATATGGGTGTACACCTGCGTTGTCGCCAACGACTGGTGGCCAAGTAACTGCTGTACTGAATAGAGGTCGGCGCCGTTATTGAGCATGTCGGTAGCAAATGAATGGCGCAATACGTGAGGGCTCTGGCGACGTGCGACTGTGTGTCCGCATAGGGCGTTGTGGACTACATTGTAGACAAGCTTGCGGTATACGGGCTCTCCCGATTCCCTGACGAAAAACTCGTCGGCGCCGAGCGATGCCACTGTTGAGGCGCGGAGATTGCGATACTGTGCTATCATTTTTGCCAATTCAGGTCCGAAAGGGATTATTCTCTCTTTATTACGCTTGCCAAGCACTTTTAGTTCACCTCTTGTGGCGTCTACATCGGAGTCAAGCAGTCCGGTAATTTCCGAAGCTCGCAGCCCTGTAGTGTATATCATGTCGATTATGAGCCGGTCGCGCACCTGCCTGAAGTCATCGGGGTCTATGGCGGAATTGAGTATTGCCTCTGTCTCCGACTGGCGGGCGTAAACCGGGAGCGGCTTGTCGGTCTTGGCGAGAGTAAGGTCGGCAGCAGGGTTGTAAGCCATCCCGTGCTGTTTCATCATATAGCGGAAGAAGGCTCTCAATGCCTGCACTTTCCGGCGGATTGTGCGCGGCGACTCTCCCGACCTGGCGAGTGAGTTGATCCATAGCCTGAGGTCGGAGGTGGTGACATCGGCTGGATGCAGCTCCTCGGGCTTGTTGCCGGTGGCAAAATCGGCCCATTGTGAAAGGTCTCGTGAATAAGCAGAAACGGTGTGAGCTGAAAGTGTCAGCTCACACCGTATATATGTTATAAAAGAGTTAATCATATCTTATTCGTAAACCTTACAGTTACGAATATAACTCTTTTATGGGAATTTACCAAATAAAAAGGAGGGAAATTCTGTATTATTCCTCTACCATGCGAAGTTTCTGCACGTAGACAGCCTTCATCATCTTCTTGCGGTTAGTGATGCTGGGCTTTTCAAATGCCTGACGGCTACGCAGTTCCTTCACGATGCCTGTCTTTTCAAATTTTCTTTTGAACTTCTTGAGAGCTTTTTCGATGTTTTCGCCTTCTTTTACTTGTACGATTATCATTTTGTTATTATGGTTTTGTTTGTATTTGCGTTTTTATAATTGCGCGACAAAATTACATATACTTTTCGATATGACAAAATTTTATGTCAATAAAAGTATCTGTATGATTGCGATTTATTTGTCGGCAGCGTTATCTTCGGTCACTCCTGCAAGCTCCGGGTCAATCATGATGCGGCCGCAGTACTCACATACGATGACTTTCTTGTGCATCTTTATTTCCATCTGCTTCTGGGGCGGGATGCGGTTGAAGCAGCCTCCGCAGGCGTTACGCTGGATATACACGATGCCGAGTCCGTTTCGGGCGTTGTCGCGAATGCGCTTGAATGCCTTCAGGGTGCGCTCATCGATGCGCGGTTCTATCTCCTTGGCCTGGATGCGCAGACGCTCCTCGTCCTGACGGGTCTCTGACACGATTTCGTCAAGCTCTGCCTGCTTTTCCTTCAGGATGTGTTCGCTGTCTTTCAGTCGCTCTTCGGTCGCGGCAATCTCGTTGGTCTTGTTGTCGATTGCGCGGGCGTACTCGTTGAGATGCTTTTCGCAAAGCTCGATTTCAAGAGTCTGGAATTCGACTTCCTTTGAAAGGAGGTCAAACTCGCGGTTGTTTCTTACGTTGTCAAGCTGCTCCTTGTAACGAGAAATCTTGGACTGTGACTCGTTGATTTTTTCTTTTTCCACGAGGGTCTTTTTGCGGAGGTCTTCCACGTCGCGCTTGTAATTCTCGATACGGGTGCGCAGTCCCTCGATATTGTCCTCAAGGTCCTTGACTTCCAGGGGAAGCTCTCCACGGATGGTCTTGATACGGTCGATTTCAGAGAGGATGGTCTGGAGCTCATAGAGCGATTTCAGGCGCTGCTCTACTGAAATTACTTCATTTTTGTTCTTGTCTGTAGCCATGTTTGCTTACAAGTAATTTATCGGATTTTTTTCTGTTTCGGAGTAATAGAGTGCAAAGTTAGGAAAATTTTCGCTAACTATATGATAAAAAATCTGTTTTGTGCATTTTTCGCTCTCGTAATGTCCGATGTCGATAATGAATATGCGCTCTGCGTAGTCGACAAAGTCGTGATATTTTACATCGGAGGTGAGGAAAGCGTCGGCACCGGCTTCTATTGCATCGTTAATGAGAAATGACCCGGAGCCGCCGCAAAGCGCAAGGCGTGACAGCCTTCCTTGGGGCGGGGTGGTGCATCTTGCTACCGGCGAGCCGCACACTGTCTTTATGCGGTTGACAAGTTCGGCGGCTGTAAGCGCCGGAGTCAGCGTGCCGCACAGTCCGGGAGGCGTCGCGAGCGGGGTTATGTCGTCAAGTCCGAGCTGACGGGCAAGCGTGAAGTTCACGCCCTCGGGCGCGGCGTCAAGGTTGGTGTGGGCTGCATATACGGCGATGTCGGCTTTTATTGCCGCTGTCGCTGCACGTTCCTGCGGGGTCGAGCCGGTAATACGTTTTAGCCCCTTGAAGATGAGCGGGTGATGTGACACAATCAGGTTGCATCCCTTTTGTGCCGCTTCGTTGACTGTCTCCTCGTTGACGTCGACACAGAAGAGCACTCCGCTGCACTCGCGATGCCTGTCGCCGATGATAAGACCGGCGTTGTCATACGGCTCCTGCAGCGCAAGCGGAGCTTTTTCTTCGATTGTGTCTATGATGTCGTTTATCAGCATCGGTTTACTTTTCGGGTAGCTCTATGGCAAGGGCAAGTTCATCAAGCTGCTTCTGGTCGAGAGCTGCCGGAGCGTCGAGCATAACGTCGCGTCCGGAATTGTTTTTCGGGAATGCGATGCAGTCGCGTATGCTGTCGAGTCCTGCGAAGAGCGATACCCAGCGGTCAAGACCGTAGGCGAGTCCACCGTGAGGCGGTGCGCCATACTTGAACGCGTTCATCAGGAAGCCAAATTGCTCTTGTGCGCGTTCGGGGGTGAATCCGAGTATCTCAAACATCTTTGCCTGTAGCTTGCTGTCGTGGATACGGATTGAGCCGCCTCCTACTTCCACGCCATTGATTACCATGTCGTAGGCATCGGCGCGTACGGCAGCCGGGTCGGTGTCAAGTAACGCTATGTCTTCATCTTTGGGATGGGTGAACGGGTGGTGCATAGCCATGAGTCTCTGCTCCTCCTCGCTCCATTCAAACATCGGGAAGTCAACCACCCACAGACATGCAAACTTGTTCTTGTCGCGGAGTCCGAGCTGGCGTCCCATTTCAAGACGTAGCTCACAGAGCTGCTTGCGGGTCTTCATGGCGTCGTCGCCTGAAAGGATGAGGATGAGGTCGCCGGGCTTGGCTCCGAAAGCCTCTTTCATCTTCTGGAGCACATCCTGAGAGTAGAATTTGTCGACGCTTGACTTGACTGTGCCGTCAGCTTCCACGCGGGCATATACCATGCCTTTCGCGCCAATCTGGGGGCGTTTTACAAATTCGGTGAGCTGGTCGAGCTGCTTGCGGGTATAGCTTGCCGCTCCTTCGGCGCAGATTCCGCCGATATAAGCCGCGTTGTCAAATACACCGAATCCATGACCTTTCATTATGTCCATCAGCTCGACAAATGTCATGCCGAAACGGAGGTCGGGCTTGTCGCTTCCGTAGAGGCGCATAGCCTCAGCCCAGGGCATGCGGATGAACGGCTCGTTCAGCTCGACGCCGCGCAGTTCCTTGAAGAGGTGCTTCGCCATTCCCTCGAAGAGGTTTATGATGTCGTCCTGCTCCACATAGCTCATCTCGCAGTCAATCTGGGTAAATTCGGGCTGACGGTCGGCACGAAGGTCTTCGTCGCGGAAACATTTTACAATCTGGAAGTAGCGGTCTATGCCTGACACCATCAGAAGCTGCTTGAGAGTCTGGGGCGACTGGGGGAGGGCATAGAACTGTCCCGGGTTCATGCGTGAGGGAACGACAAAGTCGCGCGCGCCTTCGGGGGTTGAGCCTACGAGCATCGGGGTCTCGATTTCGAGGAATCCTTTGCCGTCGAGATAACGGCGCACTTCCATTGTCATCTTGTGGCGCAGCTCAAGATTGCTTCTTACGCAGTTGCGGCGCAGGTCAAGATAGCGGAATTTCATGCGCAGGTCGTCGCCTCCGTCAGTGTCGTCCTCGATGGTGAACGGCGGCACTTCCGATGGGTTCAATATATTGAGCTTGTCGGCGATTATCTCGATGTCGCCTGTAGGGATGTTAGGATTTTTGCTTGAGCGTTCAGCCACCTTTCCGGTAATCTGCACTACAAATTCGCGGCCGAGATGGTTTGCAGCCTCGCATAGAGAGGCATCTGTCTCATTGTTAAAGACTGCCTGGGTTATGCCGTAGCGGTCGCGGACATCGACAAATGTCATGCCGCCCATCTTGCGGACACGTTGTACCCAGCCGGCGATGGTGACAATAGTGCCGGCATCCTGTTGGCGGAGTTCTCCGCAGGTTTTAGTCCTGTACATATATATTTACTGAAAAATTATACACAATTGTATTGCGGTGATAAAATTTCGGTAAAGTTAGTGATAAACAATGTAAAATGGAAATCTATAATTCACTAATTTTTATGACTCTGTGTCTTGATGGTCTCTTGATGGTGTATGCTCATGCAGTTGGACACTCCGCAAATGGGCAATAAACTGTTTTAATCGTAAGTCATAGTTCAAATGATTCCACTCACAAACTGCCTTTATTGTCCACAGTACAGCCACGCTCAGCTCGGAAACAGCTGCATCTTTACCAATCAAGAGAGCATAAAACTCATTCTTGTCTCGCAAATAAGTAGAGGCTGCGAGATCACCTATAATAGCTCCAAGCATATTGTATATAAGTTCAGCTTAATGTTTGCTTCTATTGGTTCCGACCGCGTTGTATATTATCCTGACAAATGGAGCATCTGACACCTTTTCTCCACATTTATAGAATCCATCATCTGTTTTCTCGGAAGTCCTTTCAAATTCCTCTCTTAGAACTTTTGCGATTTTTTCTTCTCTTTTTTTTCTGCTCTTGCAGCCTTTTTGTTAAGAAAATATGATTTAATGTCTTCAGGAAATAAATTATGTTCCGTTCTCAAATGCCGTTTTTTTGAAGGATACTTTATCCACGCTCTACATATAGTACACTTTTAACATGAGTTTACTATATTGAGCCGCTTTTCCTTCTCTGCTTTTGAGATTCTTTGTTTCTGATTTTCTATTTCACGAGATTTCTTACTCATACATTATGCTCGAATAACAATGGACTGTTAGTAGTATCAGTTACATCAGTCATAATCTCGGATTTCATTGCATATGACATCAATTCAATAAACACTTGGATAGTTTACCATTCAAATTCCGGTTCATTACGCTTTTTCTTTAACTTGGCATTTTGCTTGTTTCCGAGTCCGGGATGAAGTTGAACATATTTGAGGAAGTCTATACGAGACCCAATCGTTGGATGGTCGCTATATTCATCATACAAAGCATCATAAGCTGTTCCTAAGATTCTTAGACCATTTATAAACTCTTCTCCCTTTCCGATGTGCTCAAGGAAACGATAGGCAAAAAGGTCAGCCTCAAATTCTTGCTCTCTGGAATACTTGAAAGAATATTTAAGGGTAGAAATCTTAATATCATTACCTATATTAGCGATAGTAGCGCCATAATCTGTTCCACTTGTTGGAATACCATAGGCTGCTGCGTTGTATGCTTCCATTCCCGCAGCTAATCCATTTAGTCCGGCAGCTATACCCCCAAGCAGTTCATTTTTTCTTCGCTCTTTAGCTTGTGCATAAAAAACTCTTGCATGATGAAGCAAAGCACCATGAGCAAATTCATGCGCGACATAGCCCATAAGAATTTCATATGTAATACCCTTTTTAGAAGCCAATTCGGTTGTAATACACATGGCAAAGCCATCTTCAGTAAGTGCAGTATACGCATTTGCTTCGTCTGAATATATCATGTGCAACGAGCATTTGATACCAAGGTCCGCTATGCCCATATCTATAAGGAGAGTGTCGCAAAAACCTTGCATACTTTCAACAATAGTCTCGTCATACTGAGGATAAAAACGAAGAAGCTGTGCAGTCTTGTTCAACGCTTCTTTTTCTGCACCTTTATTCTTTTGTAAATCCTTAATGAACTTGGCACAAAGCTCGTTATTGTCAAGTGCCGCGCCCCAAAAGGCTACTGTATTTATAGGTGTTACCGATTTTGCTTCGTCAGCAACATCAAAATTTTCAATGAGTTTCTTGTATTGCTTCTCTACGTTTGCAGAATAAGCGAGAACAGTCGAAAGTACAAGGAAAATGAGGACTAATGATTTCTTCATGTCTATAAATTATTATGCATCAAGTGATTGGTTTTTTTAGCCGAGACTCAATTTACTAAAGCGCGGCGGCGGTGCTGCAACGCCATAATTATTTAATAGCTCTCCAGTCAAACTTGTCAAGTTGATATTCCGTCCACTGCCACTTACCGTTGGGATGGACTTTGCCCAGATAATGACCTGCTACAATACCATGAATACTTCTCGTTGTGCTTGCAATATCATTGTCATCAAACATTTGCCACTGACTATCTTCACTATAACAGTCCAGTAGGATAGGCTTAAAGTAATCAATCATTTCCGAAAGGTTCATTGAACCCATGTTTGCCAAAATTTCAGACTTATCTACATCATGGAATTTCAATAGGAGTCGACCAATATTTCTAACAATCGAATCCTCTGAAATTTCGGGATGGTTATTAAGCCAGTCGCGAATAGTTTTCTTGATGTTATAGCCTCGTAGTAACACAAATCCCAAATCAAGAAGTCTCGCTTCATCAGATAGACCTTGATATTCGGATGAATAACTGTCGATATAGGATTTAATATGGTGAGGAAAATCTAAAGTTCCATACATAAAGTAAGTTTCCTTATGTAACGGACGCCTATAAGTAATGGGGGATCTATCTACGTTCATAATATAATTGAATTTTGCGACTGAAGCTGGACGGCCGAAATTCTAAGTTTGATTCACGAAAGCGCGGCGGGAGTGCCGCTACGCCCTGATAAATCTTCTATATACTCAAAAAAATAACTTTCAATTTTAGAAATCAAAGAGTTATTCGTGGAGAAATACTCAATAGGATTACGTATAATTATCGTCTGTGTCTTGATGGTGTAGATTCTTTCTGAAAATGATGTGTCGCGGGGTAATCAGCCTTTGTTCAATTTCCATTTCATGCGTTCCCACAATGATGGCTTGTCAAACTTGATGTGTACGTTCACCCCGTTGTCATTTTTGTTGAGGAATATAATGGAGCTGTGAAGCACAATAGCTATCACATCGTCAAAATGATAGAAACCGTGTATGCGATCAAGTGATATTTTATGGAACGGGGAATGCTCGTCAATACTGCCGATTACAATATTTCCGTCTCCGTCAATAGATATGTCATGATGCTCTGCCGCGTATTCAAAGAGCAATCCTATGTCAAGATGCTCTATGCCTGAGGGGCGTTTGCGAAAGCGTCGGTATAGCTCGTCAATTACTTTTTTTGTAATCATTATAGGTCATTTAAATATCATATGTTGCAATTGGAGTGATATTATAACATAGCAGGCGTCCAAATGGTTTGTGCCTTTTGCAACACATGTTAATAAATGTTTGGTGAATTGAAGTTAACTTTAATTGCAATTGCTTGACCCTAAAGACTGTCACCGGTAAATCAGCGGCGGCACTAAAGTCACCTCGTGGTGAAAATAATGCCGCCGCGTATATTCATTATGGTTTATGCAAGGAATCCAAGCAGCACACCGGCAGCCACGGCTGAACCGATGACACCTGCGACATTCGGTCCCATGGCGTGCATGAGAAGGTAGTTGCTGGGGTCATATTCAAGACCGAGGTTGTTGGAGATACGCGCTGACATCGGGACAGCCGATACACCGGCATTACCGATAAGCGGGTTGAGCTTCTTTGATGCCGGCAGGAACAGGTTGAATATCTTCACAAATATCACGCCTGAAGCAGAGGCAATGATGAATGCCATGAATCCTAAGGCGAAGATGAAGATGGTGTCGAGTGTAAGGAACTCTGACGCCTGTGTCGATGCTCCTACGGTCATTCCAAGCAGGATGGTCACGATGTCGGTGAGGGCGTTGCTTGCGGTCTTGGCAAGGCGATTGGTCACGCCACACTCACGAAGCAGGTTGCCGAAGAAGAGCATGCCGAGAAGCGGAATGCCTGAAGGCACTACGAAGCAGGTGAGCAGAAGTCCGACGATCGGGAAGATAATCTTCTCGTTCTGTGACACGGCACGTGCGGGCTTCATCTTGATTACGCGCTCGCTTTTTGTTGTGAGCAGTCGCATGATCGGCGGCTGAATCAGCGGCACGAGTGCCATGTAGGAATAAGCCGACACTGCAATCGCTCCCATGAGGTTGGGCGCAAGCTTTGATGAAAGGAAGATAGCTGTAGGACCGTCGGCTCCACCGATTATGGCTATGGCTCCGGCCTGGTCGGGGGCAAATCCGAGGGCGAGCGCCACCATGTAGGCTCCGAAGATACCAAACTGTGCGGCGGCGCCGACAAGCATCAGTTTCGGATTGGCGATAAGGGCGGAGAAGTCGGTCATCGCACCGATTCCCAAGAATATAAGCGGGGGATACCATCCGGCGCTTACACCATTGTAAAGGATGTTAAGTACCGAACCCTCTTCATAGATGCCGACTTCAAGTCCGGCGGCTCCATTGAAGGGGATGTTGCCGATAAGTATACCGAATCCTATCGGCACAAGCAACATCGGCTCAAAGTTCTTCTTGATGGCAAGCCAAAGGAAGAACAAGCCTACGACGAGCATGACCAGATGTTGCCAGGTAGCGTTGGCAAAGCCAGTAAGCTCCCAGAACTGCTGGAAATTGGTCGCCATAAATTCGTTTAAACTCATAGTGGGTTATGCTTTTAAATTTGAATCTTATAAGTAGTTTGCTGTCACTTGTATTATTCGATAGATATAAGTACCGCACCTTCGAGCACAGCGTCACCGGCTGCGACCGAAACGCCTGACACTTTTCCGTCTCTGCCTGCGTGGATAGCATTTTCCATCTTCATCGCCTCAAGCACGACTACGGTGTCGGCAGCCTTCACTACGTCGCCGGGCTTTACGTTGATTGAAAGTATTGTTCCGGGGAGCGGAGCCTTTACTTCGTAGGCCGAAGCGCCGGCGGCGGCTTTTGCCACTACTTTCTCGCCTGTAGCGGTGCGCGGTGCAGCCGAGGGACGATGAGGCGCAACTACTGTCACGGGCGCCTTTTTCTTTTCGAGTTCAACTTTGTAGGGAGTACCGTTGACAAGCACTTCAGTCATGTTGTCAACGATGTCGCCTATTGCCACATTATATGTGTTACCGTTGATTTTATATTTGTATTCTTTCATTTTTTTTGTGGTAATGTTTTTATTTGACTAATAAAAAGCTGCCGGTTGATTATCGGCGGGGGAGTTCGCGGAGTCCGTAGATTTTTGAGCTCCAGGGAGAATAGCTCTTCCTTACCTTGTTGATGGTAAGTATAGTGCTTTCCTTGTCATGGGCGTTAAGATGTTCCTGAAGTGCCATGACGATTGCTGCGATCTCCTCACCCGAGTCATGTTCCGGTCTTTCATCCCTAGGCATGGACTTGGTCTCCAAGCCGTGGGAGCGCGCTTTGTTACGGGTAGAGATTCTGGCTCCTATGCGGTTGATGGCGTAGAATGACAGGCTCAGCAGCAGAAGCGCCGAGAATACTATACACATAGCCATGAGTGTCAGACCGAATCCATTTCCGTCGGTCTCGGCAAACATTTCCACTTTGGAGTTGGTGTCGATAATCTTGTTGTTGCTGCTCGGGGTTATGTAGGCTTCGGCAGAGCCGTCGCGCACACCCCACGCTTCCTTGCCGCTTCCCTCGCCGTCGTTGACGCGGGCATAGCTCTGGTTGGCGATAAGCGAGGCGGGCACTGTGATGGAGTCGATAAGGGTGACACCATTGGCGTCATACACTCCAATCCAGTTGTCCTGACCCGGAACGAGCTTGAAATTCAAGTGGAAGGTGCCTTTGTTAGGCTCTCCGTCGGCCCAGAACACCACGTGCTGGCGGGGTGGAATCTCGGTGTTTACATCGCCAAGGGGCACGGGATACTTTTTGGGTTGTGCCGGGTCGTTGGACAGATACACGCTTGATATCTCCATCGGGGCATAGGTCGAGTTGTACAGCTCGATCCATGCGTGATGCAAGCCGTAGTCGTCGACGTAGTTGCTGTCGTTTTGCACCATGACCTCGTTGATACGCAGTCCGCGGCGTCCTTGGGCGCTTACTGCCACCGCGCATCCTACGAGGGCTATGAGCAATATTGATAATTTCTTCTTCATTGCTTTTGAAGGATTTGTTTAAAGAGGTATGTTGCCATGTTTCTTGGCGGGGTTGACCACTTTCTTGGTTGCAAGCTGCTGAAGGGCGCGGATTACGCGGAAACGCGTGTTGCGCGGCTCGATTACATCGTCGATGTAGCCATATTTTGCTGCGTTGTAGGGGTTGCAGAACAGCTTGTTGTATTCCGCTTCCTTCTCGGCAAGCACCTTTGCGGGATCTTCAGCCTCTTTTGCCTCGCGTGCATAAAGTACCTCTACGGCGCCTGCGCCACCCATTACGGCAATCTCAGCTGTAGGCCAAGCGTAGTTCATGTCGCCTCTAAGCTGCTTGCAGCTCATCACGATATGGCTTCCACCGTAGCTCTTGCGCAGAGTCACAGTCACCTTGGGCACAGTAGCCTCGCCGTAGGCGTAGAGCAGCTTCGCGCCGTGGAGTATGACTCCGTTGTATTCCTGTCCGGTGCCGGGAAGGAAGCCCGGTACGTCGACGAGGGTCACGAGGGGGATATTGAACGCGTCGCAGAAGCGTACAAAGCGGGCTCCCTTGCGAGAAGCGTTGCTGTCGAGCACGCCTGCAAGGTATTTGGGCTGGTTTGCCACGATACCTACCGACTGTCCGTTCATGCGGGCGAAGCCGATGATGAGGTTTTTAGCGTAGTTGCTTTGTATTTCAAGGAATTCTCCGTTGTCGACGATTGCACCGATTACCTCATACATGTTGTAGGGCTTGGTGGCGCTGTCAGGTACGATTTCGTTGAGCGAGTCTTCCAGACGGTCAATCGGGTCGGTACATTCAACCAACGGGGGCTCCTCAAGATTGTTCTGGGGAATGTAGCTGAAAAGCTTGCGGATGATTTTGAGGGCTTCCTCGCCGTCTTCGGCCGCGAAGTGAGCCACACCGCTCTTGCAAGCGTGTACTTCCGCTCCACCGAGAGCCTCCTGGGTCACATCTTCACCGGTCACGGTCTTCACTACCTTCGGTCCGGTAAGGAACATGTAGGAGATGCCCTTTGTCATGATGGTGAAGTCAGTGAGGGCGGGAGAGTATACCGCACCACCTGCGCAGGGTCCGAGGATACCTGAAATCTGGGGTATCACACCTGACGCCATGATGTTGCGCTGGAAGATTTCGGCATATCCGGCAAGCGCGTTGATACCTTCCTGGATACGTGCGCCTCCTGAGTCGTTAAGGCCGATGACGGGTGCGCCCATCTTCATAGCCATGTCCATGACCTTGCATATCTTTAGTGCCATTGTCTCTGACAGAGAACCACCGAATACGGTGAAGTCCTGTGCGAATACATAGACGAGACGGCCGTCGATTGTACCGTAGCCGGTCACTACGCCGTCGCCGAGATAGCTCTTCTTTTCTTGTCCGAAGTTGGTGCAACGGTGACGGACAAACATGTCAAGCTCTTCAAAGGAACCTTCGTCAAGCAGCTGGGCTATACGCTCGCGTGCTGTGTATTTGCCTTTGTCGTGTTGCTTCTGGATGGCTTTTTCACCACCGCCGATACGAGCCTGTTCGCGCAAGGCGATCAGCTCCTGGACTTTTTCAAGCTGTGTGCTCATGTGCTTTATTATATAATGAGTATTTTTTTCTTTTTGGGGGATTACTTATTGGGGTCTTCGCAAAGCTCGATCAGAGTGCCGAAAGTTGATTTCGGGTGGAGGAATGCAATGTTAAGACCCTCTGCACCCTTGCGAGGAGCCTTGTCGATAAGGCGGCATCCCTTCTCTTCAGCTTCAGCGAGAGCGTTTGCCACACCGTCTTCGATTGCGAATGCCATGTGCTGTATGCCACCGCGACCGCCATTGTTGGCGATGTACTTGGATATTGCGCTGTCTTCGCTTGTGCCTTCAAGAAGCTCAATCTTGGTCTGTCCTACCTTGAAGAATGCTGTGCGTACTTTCTGGTCGGGTACTTCTTCGATAGCGAAACATTTGATACCGAATGTCTTTTCGTAGAAAGGAATTGCTTCGTCAAGCGACGGAACGGCAATGCCGATGTGTTCGATGTGAGAAATATTCATTTTATTTCGATTTATTTAGTTGGTTAAAGTCTAATTCGTTTTGCCCCGTTTTTATGTGGCTTTGAGGGTATGCGGAAAGCCACTCCACGGTTTAAGTTGCAAATTTAATAAATATTGTGAAACAAAAATTGAAAAACACCTTTTTTGTCAGCATTCCTGCCAAATATTCCGACAATAAGGCACGCCGATATAGTATTTTTGGCAGAAAAGTGAAAAAGTGTCATATGTCATGTCACATCTTGCTTCGCCATTAAGTCGTTGTGATTGATTAATTTATCGTGGTGTCAACCTTTTTGGCACATGATTTGTTTTTTAAGATGAATGTCGGAGCGCAGTAAGGCGATTCCGCAATAAAGTCGAATTTAATATAACCAAAATAAAAGAAAAGAATTATGGGAAAGATTATTGGTATTGACTTGGGAACAACCAATTCCTGCGTTTCGGTACTTGAAGGTAATGACCCTGTTGTAATCCCCAACAGCGAAGGTCGTAATACAACTCCGTCTATCGTGGCTTTTATCGCCGGTGGCGAGCGTAAGGTAGGTGACCCTGCAAAGCGTCAGGCAATCACTAACCCTGAGGGCACAATCTATTCAATCAAGCGCTTCATGGGTGAGAAATATGATGAAGTGGCTGAAGAAGTAAAGCGTGTGCCTTACGAAGTCGGCAAGGCTGACAACGGCACAGTACGTGTGCTTGTTGACGGTCGTGAATATACTCCTCAGGAAATCTCGGCAATGATTCTTCAGAAGATGAAGAAGACCGCTGAGGATTACCTCGGTCAGACTGTGGACGAGGCTGTCATCACTGTCCCCGCCTACTTTAACGACTCTCAGCGTCAGGCAACCAAGGAAGCCGGTGAGATTGCCGGATTGAAAGTGCGCCGTATTGTCAACGAGCCTACTGCAGCAGCGCTTGCCTACGGTCTTGACAAGAGCGACAAGGACCAGAAGATTGCCGTGTTTGACCTCGGTGGCGGTACATTTGATATTTCTATTCTTGAACTTGGCGATGGTGTGTTTGAAGTTAAGTCAACCAACGGTGACACCCACCTTGGCGGTGATGACTTCGACCACGTGATCATCGACTGGCTTGCCGATGACTTCCAGCAGGAATACAATGTAGACCTCCGCAAGGATGCAATGGCGCTCCAGCGTCTTAAAGAAGCTGCAGAGAAGGCTAAGATCGAGCTTTCAAGCTCAACCACTACTGAAATCAACCTTCCTTACATCATGCCGGTTGACGGTGTTCCCCGCCACTTGGTTAAGACATTGACCCGTGCGAAGTTTGAGCAGCTTGCCGACAAGCTTATCCAGGCTACGATCAAGCCCTGTGAGCAGGCGTTGAAGGATGCCGGTCTTACTGCAAAGGATATTGACGAGGTTATCCTCGTGGGTGGTTCGACCCGTATACCTGCTATTCAGGAGATTGTCAATAAGTTCTTCGGAAAGGCTCCTTCAAAGGGTGTTAACCCTGATGAGGTGGTTGCCGTAGGTGCGGCCATCCAGGGTGGTGTGCTTTCAGGCGATGTAAAGGACGTGCTTCTTCTTGATGTCGTTCCGTTGTCAGTAGGTATTGAGACTCTCGGTGGCGTGATGACCAAGCTTATCGAGGCTAACACCACAATTCCTACTCGTAAGAGCGAAGTGTTCTCTACAGCAGCCGACAATCAGCCCTCAGTTGAAATCCATGTGCTTCAGGGCGAGCGTCCTCTTGCTAAGGATGACAAGACACTCGGCAAGTTCCATCTTGACGGAATCGCACCCGCACCACGTGGCATACCTCAGATTGAAGTGACATTTGAGATTGATGCCAACGGTATCCTGAACGTATCGGCTAAGGATAAGGCTACAGGTAAGGAGCAGAGCATCCGTATCGAGGCTTCTTCAGGCTTGACCGACGCTGAAATCAAGAGAATGAAGGATGAGGCAGCAGCCAATGCAGCCGCCGACGAGGCTGAAAAGCAGCGTATCGACAAACTCAATCAGGCTGATACCGTTATATTCCAGACCAAGAAGCAGCTTGAAGAGCTTGGCGCAGCAATCCCCGCCGACAAGAAGGCTACTATTGAAAATGCCCTCAAGCGCCTTGAAGACGCCCACAAGGCTCAGGATGTAGCTGCAATCGAGCCGGCTATCGCAGAAATCCAGAAGGCATTCGGCGAGGCTCAGCAGGACATTCTAAACGCTCAGCAGCAGGCTCAGGGCGGTGCGCAGGCAGGTCCTAACCCCGGAGCCGGAAATTCATCCAACGCAGGCGGCGACGACCACGTGACCGACGTCGACTTCGAGGAAGTGAAATAAGTCCCACAACCAACGATAACAAAATGGAGTGTAGCTCAACGAGTTGCACTCCATTTTTATTTACGCTTTTTCCTATGAATACTTGTTTTCTACGGATTTTTAGCTTATATGTGGATGTGCCCTTAGGCAGGGTTATGCGGATTGCATCAAAAAGTGATATGAGTTCAGACTTTTTTTGTATATTTGGCGTTGAATAAGAAAAGATTATTTTATGTCGGACGCTGAGATGAATAGCTATCGACTTACGTCGATGGAGGAGCCGGGCGATGAGCGCATGGCTCAGATCATGCGTGAGGTTGCCGAGGATGCCCGCGAAAGCACTCGCCGGGCTGCCGAACGTGTGGCTGCCGGTATCGAGGCTGCCTCGCAAGCGGCACAAGAGAAATGGGGCGATGCCATCAATAGAATTAAGAATGGCAGCTATTGAACATCGTCCTGTTCTGATTGTTATTGCCGGGCCCAATGGGTCGGGCAAAACATCTGTAACCTCAAAGATTCTTCATCATGAGTGGCTGGAGGACTCGGAGTATATCAATCCCGACAATGTGGCTCGCGACGTTTTCGGAGATTGGAACGACCGGGAGGCTGTTCTCAAAGCGGCTAACTATTGCAACGATTGGCGAGAGAGATGCCTTGCCGAACATAAGAGCCATATATTTGAGACTGTGATGTCGGCAGGCGATAAGGTAGATTATATTATGCGGGCAAAGATGGCAGGATTCTTTATAAGGTTGTTTTTTGTATCAACCGCATCTCCTACCATCAATGCTAAGCGTGTTGCTAACCGCGTCTTGAATGGCGGTCACGATGTTCCTATTCCCAAGATTATTTCTCGTTACGACAAATCTATCGCCAATTGTCAGCTTTTAGCTCCCATTGTCGATCGCCTGTATGTTTACGATAACTCTGTGGAGGATGCGGATGCACGGATTCTGTTCCGCATGAGCAATGGCGAGGTGGTGAAATCCTATACTGAAGATGTACCTGACTGGGCTAAAATCATCCTCCCCAAATAAAGAACGATGAGGCATCCTCTTAGGGTGCTTGCCGGTAGGGCTGTCAATGCTTGCGCGGGCGCAGTTGCCAGAATGCGACGGCTGCCGCCGCGGCTACATTTAGGGAGTCGACATTGTGGCTCATAGGGATGCGTGCGGTATAGTCAGCTTCGTTGATTACGGAAGATGCCAGTCCGTCGCCTTCCGTGCCCATGATTATGGCGAGGCGAGGTTCGGAGCATAGCGCCGGGTCGTCGATGGAGACCGATCTATCGGTGAGTGCCATAGCGACCGTACGGAATCCGTAGTCGTGCAGTGACTTTATAGGCTCTTCAAGCCAGGTCCACGGTAGAAGAAACACTGACCCCATCGATACTCTGACGGCTCTACGGTTGAGCGGGTCGCAGGAGGTAGGAGTTAGCAAAATGCCGTCTATCCCGAGGGCTGCGGCAGAACGGAATATGGCTCCGATGTTGGTCGTGTCGACAACTCCGTCAATCAATACGATGCGTTGCGCGTCGCGGCATACTGCCTCTACTGTGGGATTGTTCTTGCGGCGCATCGCACACAGCACCCCGCGGGTAAGCTTGTAGCCTGTGATGGAGGTAAGAATGTCGCGGTCGCCTGTGTAGACCGGAATGTCGCCACACCGCTCGATTATGTCACGTGCATCGCCGATGATGTGGCGTCGTTCACATAGCAGTGACACCGGATCATAGCCGGCATCAAGCGCCACGTGTATCACCTTTGGGCTTTCCGCGATAAAAAGACCGTCGTCGGGGTTGAGACGGTTGCGCAGTTGCGCTTCTGTGAGCGATACGTAGCTTTCGACTCTTTTGTCGTCAATAGAAGAGATTTCAAATACTGCCATGTCATTGACCTGATTACATTAGGTTGCAAAGATACAACAAAGAAATGAATCGTTATGATTTATTGTCATTCCGGCTCTTCGGAGTGGCGAAATTTTGTATATTTGTAGTGATTACCTATAATCATCGTGCAATGAAAATACTCCACACAAGTGACTGGCATCTCGGTCACACACTTTATAACTATGACCGAACTGAGGAACAATTGTCCATGCTTAGGCAGATGAGGACAATTGTCGATGAAGAGCGTCCCGACCTGTTTTTGCTTAGCGGCGATGTATATCACACATCACGTCCTTCGGCGGCTGTGCAGACGATGCTTGCTGACGCGCTGATGTCGATACATGAGGCATGTCCCGATATGATCATCGTTGTCACGGCGGGAAATCATGACAGCGGCATGCGTCATGAAATATTCCGCACGCCGTGGCGTAGGCTCAATGTCCACATGATAGGCACGATTGACCGGGAGCGTCCTGAGTCACATATCGTGGAAATCCCGGGGAAAGGTTATGTAGTGGCGTTGCCTTATGCTTACGGGCGTTTTATTTCCGATGGATTCTTGCAGTCGGTGCTTGAGCGTGTCGGCGAGATGAATGACGGGAGGCTGCCTGTGGTGGTCAGCGCACACACGACTGTGAAGGGATGTGATATTACAGGACACGACGGTGTGACTGAATATACGGTAGGTGGAATTGATTATGTTACCATTGATGAGTTTGGCTGCGGATATGATTATCTTGCCTTGGGGCATATACATCGTCAGCAGTGGATACATGGCAGTCGCGGCAAGGCAAGATATTGCGGCACACCGCTTGCCGTCAGTTTTGATGAGGCCTATGACCATAGCGTGAGTATCGTCACGGTGAATGGCGACGGTGAGCCTCCTGTGCTCAAGACGGTGGCGGTTGACAATCCTTTCCCGTTGGTGACATTGCCTGCGTCGGGCGCGGCGGAATGGGAGCGCGTGAAGGAGTTGCTAAGCGAATTTCCAGCCGACATCCCTGCTTACATAAGGCTTAATGTCAGTGTCGATGGTTTTCTTCCGGTAGGTGCCATGAACGAGGCGCTGCTTATAGCCTCCGGAAAGAAATGCAAGGTGTGTCATATAAATACAGTCAGGCGTGATGCCGTCTCGGCTACATCGAGGATGATGTCGGTGAGTGATTTCCGCATGTGTCAGCCTGTTGAGATAGCCGGCAGTTATGCAGCCGACATAGGCGCCGTGTTTGATGATGACATGAAGGCTATGTTTAACGAGGCGCTGGATGAAGTGAAAAAAGATGAACGTAATGATTAATCAAGCGATGTTATGAGACTCCGGAGGCTTACTATACATAATATAGCGTCGATTGAAGACGCGGTGATTGACTTTGAGGCATGTCCGCTTGCTGATGCGCCTGTGTTTCTGATTACCGGTGACACCGGGTCGGGAAAGTCGACTATTCTTGACGCGATATGTCTCGCGCTTTATGCCACCACTCCAAGATTTGACAATACACAGATGGAGGGCGACATGAATGAGTCGGGAAAACCGATTACATTGCGCGACCCGAGGCAATTGATGAGGCGTAATACCGGAGAGGCTTCGGTAGCTCTGACTTTCATCGGCAATAACGGGAAAGAGTATGAGGCGTCATGGTCAGTGGCGCGGGCGAGAAAGAAACCCGCCGGCGCTTTGCAGGCAAAACAGTGGTCGCTGAGAGACGTGACTGCCGGCGACGTGCTGTCGAAAGACAAGGACATCAGGACTGAAATACTCGCTGCCGTGGGACTCGACTTCCGGCAGTTTTGCCGCACAGTCATGCTTGCTCAGGGAGAGTTTACCCGTTTTCTTAATAGCCGTAACGAGGAGAAGGCTTCGATTCTTGAGAAAATCACGGGCATGGATATATACAGCCGACTTGGCGTGAAGATATATCAGATTGCCTCGACAAAGAAGCAGGACTGTGATGAGGCTATGAGAAAGGTTGATGCGGTGAAGCTGCTTGATGACGATGCTATCGCCGGGTATAATGCCAATCTCGCCAGTCTTGACAAGGAGATAGCCGGACAGAAAAAACGTCGTGAAGACCTTGAACTCCGTCGTGACTGGCTGAAGACGATGGCTCTCCTTGTGGCGGCGGCTGATGATGCCGCGTCGGCTCATAAAGCGGCTCTTGATGCTGTCGCCTGCGAGTCTTATCAGAGTGACTCGCAGCTTGTGGATAAATGGTCGCGATCGGCCGAGGCCCGCGGATGGCTTGCGGCCGCTATGGCTGCTGATGATGAGGTGAAATCACAGGATAAGTTGCTGACAAGACTTTGTGACGATTTCGCTGAAGTGAAAAATGGACTTGCCTATGTCGAGGCTGAGAGGGCGGGATTGTCACGTGACATCAGCGAGATTGAGGCGTCGATACGTGAAGAGTCCTGCCGGAAAGAGATGTATGATAACGTTCAGGCAATCAATAGCCTGGCGGCTTCTATTGCAGGATATAAGGATAAGATACGTGATGCTCGGGTCGCAACCGGAAAGGAGACAGGGCGGCTTGAGGGGACTTTGCGTCCTGAACTTGATAAAGCGACTGAAGACTATGATAGATGTCGTGCGGCTCTTGATGTTGCCCGGAAAGAGGTGGATGGTCTCGACAAGGCGTTTCAGGAGATGAATATGCCGGAATTGCGTATAAAGCTTGCCGAACTGCGCGGGACTATCGTTGCATGTGGTGTCGCGCGTGAAAGCATGAACAAGCTTGTTGAGGAGAAGTCGCGTAAGGTTGAGGCGGAACGTCATTTTGCCTCTTGCCGGCGTGAGATTGCATCGTTGAATTCCGAGATTGACAGGCTCTCGCCTCTTATTGTCAAGGCAAAGTCATTGATGGAGTGTCGCGAACGTGATTATGAGAAGCAGCGCGAGAGTGTAGGGAAGTGGGCGAAGGATATACGCTCGCGGCTTAATGTAGGCGATGTCTGCCCGGTGTGTCGCCGGCAGTTGCTTGAGGCTTTGCCTCTCGAGGAGGAGATAGATGATGTGTGTCGTTGCGCCAAGGATGAGTGGGACAAGGCTGTCGCTGATTACCGTGGCTTATGTGACCGTAAGGCGGAGGTTGATACCAGGTCTCGGGCAATGTCGGAAGCTCTTGAACGTGAGATACGCGACTATGAAAGCCGTGATGCTTACGGTCGCGCGCTTTCCGGTGTGGTAGAGGCATTTGGTAAATGTGGTGTCGCCTGGGGCGGTGGTGAAGAGGATTCAGCCCTTTCGCGCCTGGAGAATGATGTGGCGGCATCATTAAAGCAGGTTGAGAAAAAGAATGAGGATGGCGATGTCCTTGAAAAAAGCATAAGGGAGCATCGTGTGGCGGTCGAAAGGATGACCGACAATCTCAACAGTCTTGCAGAAAGAAAGCTTGCTGCCGGGAAAATGGTTGATGACTGTCGCAATTCCATAGCCACTTATGGCGCTCTTATTGATGGCTGGAGGGCTGAGATAAATAAGGCTGAGACAGCGCTTCGGGTGATGGTCGGCGAGCGAGAGTGGGCTGACGGATGGAGTGATAATCCGGTAGGTAAAGCTCTTGCTGTTACCACTGCGGCAAATGCTTATAATAAACTTGTCGAGCGCCATCGTGAATTGACTGCACGAAGTGAACAGGCTGAGGCGCTGAGGCGTGAAGTGGGCGACATAGTTGAGGGGATTACGCGTGTCTTGCCGGCATGGAAGGATGTTAAATGTGACTTGTCGGCCGCAGGATCTCCTTCACTGAAGGCTAAGGCGTCGGCTTTGTTTACCGACATTAAAGTGGCGGTCGATGCAAGGGCGCGGGCTGAGTCGCGGCGCGCTGAAAATAGAAACAGGGTAGGGCGTTATGTGGCTTCGCCTGAAGGTATTCCGCTTGATGAACTGGAGGGTCTGCAAGGATATTCGACCGAGACAATTTCATCACTTGCATCGGCATTGAAAGCGGTAGCCGACGACCTGCTGACAAAAGATGCGTTGTTGAAAAATGCCCGACAGAGACTTGCCGACCATCAGAAAGCGATGCCGCCGCTTGAGCCCGGCGATACTGTCGAGCGGCTTGATGAGGCAATTAAGGAGCTGGATGCCTTGTCGGAGGCAAAGGGCAGGGAGGCAGGCGCTATAGCGCTGATGCTGAGGCAGGATGCCGAACTCTGCTCTGCACAGGCTTCGCTGATTCAGGAGGCACGGCGGAAAAAGGAAGAATATGACCGCTGGGAAAGATTAAGAGTGTTGCTTGGCGATGCGACAGGAAAGAAATTCCGCGAAATTGCCCAGAGTTATGTGCTTGCGAGTCTTATTCATTCGGCTAATTACTACATGCACGGATTGTCAGACCGCTACACGCTGAAGGTCGTGCCGGGAACATTTGTCATTATGCTTGAAGATGCTTATCAAGGATATACTTCTCGGTCGGCTGCGACGATTTCGGGTGGAGAGAGTTTTCTGGTCTCGTTGTCGCTCGCGCTCGCCTTGAGTGACATAGGCGGACGTCTTGCCGTCGACACTCTTTTTATTGATGAAGGATTTGGCACTCTAAGCGGCGAACCTCTTAGGAAAGCGGTCGACACTTTACGCTCGCTTCATGCCGCTTCGGGCAGGCATGTGGGCATAATCAGCCATGTTGAGGAACTGCGCGAGCGTATTCCGGTGCAGATACGCCTCTCCCGCTCATCTGACTCGTCGTCAAGTATTGTCAGAATTTCGGGCTTATGATGGCTGCAGTCAATAACGCGGTTTGAGAGTGCTCCAGTAGTGGAAACGACATTCTGACTCCACCCGTGCTTCAACGCTGTCGGGAAGAGCAGAAAAGAAGTCATAGCCGGTAGCTGCCTCTACTTCATCGACACTTACCGCAGCAGCCTGCATGCCTCCCGCAACAGTGCCGTTGTTCATGAGAAAGCCGATGGCACGCGGCGGAGTGGCATAGGGCGATAGCACGACCTTGAAAAATCGTCGCGGAACTGAAATGTGGCTGTCGCCGATAGTCTCGGTCATGGTGTCGGTCATCACCGGTCCGGCGATGATAATAATAGCGCTGTCTGACTGTGCCCAGACCCGGCATTTCTCTTCAAGGCGTGCCCATACGCCCGAATTGAATGACTTTACCTGAGGGCAGACATTGGTCATCAAAAAAGACTGAGCCATCGCAGAGGGACTCCACTTCATGTCACCGGCAGGGGCGATGTGTCCGCGGTCATATCCCGAATAGGAATACTCCCAAGGCTCCGGACATCCTTCGACTTCCGGATCGGAGGAAAAACTTTTGGCTCGTGGCACTGTGCCGCGGGTCTCGTCGGCGGTAAGCTCCCATGCGACCCAATTGGGGATGTGGCGTTGGGGATTAAATGACAGCGTCATGCCTTCATATTCCACAATTGTCGAGGGTAGGGTGTCGGGCGTGATTACAGAGGTAAGCCCCCGGCAGTCTATATTGGATACCGTATCATTTTCATCGGAATTACATCCGGCAAGCGCGCGGACTACGGCAAGCAGCATGGCAAGCACCGGAAGAAGCAGGCGGAGGTCACGCAGTTTCATAATGTGAGATTGGCGTTTTCTTTTCATTTATACAAATGTATTAATATTATGTGAGTTTGTACACTGCTGAGTCAAGATTTCTTTGTACATTTGTGAACATTAACATTAAAATAATACCGGACAATATGAAAAGTGACCCGAAAGAATGTCTTTACTGCACAAATAATCAGACACTTCACGACCTGATGATAGAAATCGCTCAGCTGAGTGTGTCGAGAGTATTCCTCTTCAAGGAGCAGACTTACCGCGGGCGTTGCCTCGTGGCGTATAAGGATCATGTCAACGACCTCTTTGAGCTGACCCCGGAAGAACGTAACGCGTTCATGGACGATGTTACAAGGGTGACCCGCGCGATGGACAAAGTGTTTCACCCGGAAAAGATTAATTACGGCGCTTACAGTGACAAGCTGTCACACCTCCACTTCCATCTCGCGCCTAAATATGTGGACGGCTCCGACTATGGCGGCACATTCCGCATGAACCCGGGTGAAGTCTACCTGACCGATGACGAGTATGCCGCAATGGTCGAAGCCATTCGCGAGGCTCTCTGATTCATTAGCGTATATTTTTACATTACAAAAATCCATACATGCCGCCATGAAAACTAAACTTTTCAGGGTAGCATTTGTCATAAAATTATATCCATACTTAACTAAAACTATTTATTGACATGAAATTACTGAACCGTGTGCTTCCGGCGCTGCTTATCGCTGCAGGCATCTTCTTCCTCGGAGTGTTTATCAAGGCTGGATTTGACAGCTTTACTAACCGTGACCGCGTAATCACCGTGCGTGGACTGGCTGAAAAGGAAGTCATGGCAAACAAGGTGACCTGGCCCATCGTGTGTAAGGAAGTCGGCAACGACCTGCCTGCCATATACGACAAAATAACGTCAACCAACAACGCACTTATCAAGTTCTTGACATCCAACGGTATATCGCAAGACGAAATCTCAATCAACGCACCCGACATCGTCGACCTTCAGGCTGAACGCTATGGAAGCCGCGATTTCCAGTATCGCTACAATGTGACATCAGTCGTAGTGGTTACCTCAAAAAATGTGGAAAAAGTAAATGAGCTCATAAAGCGACAGACCGAACTCCTTAAAGAAGGAATCGCAATCACGGCAGGCGACTACAACTATCAGACAATATACGAATATACCGACCTTAACAAAATCAAGCCCGAAATGATCGCCGAGGCTACCCACAATGCCCGCGAGGCTGCTGACAAATTTGCCGCCGACTCTCACAGTAAAATCGGCAAGATTAAGACTGCGACACAGGGACAATTTTCAATCGACAACCGCGACCCATATACCCCCTACATAAAAAATGTGCGTGTCGTCTCTTCAATAATCTTCTATATCGAAGACTGACGACACTGAATAGCCGGTGCGGCAGCAAATAGCCTAACGGCTGAAATACATGACGTTGAGACGCGCATTGATGATAGGGTTGAGACGCGCATGAGACGCGCATGACAAAAAACTTTAGAAATCTGCAAAGATACATTTTGAAAATCAAAAAACATGATGTATCTTTGCAGACACAAAGCCCAGGTGGCGGAATGGTAGACGCGCTCGTTTCAGGTGCGAGTGCTGCGAGGCGTGCAGGTTCGAGTCCTGTTCTGGGCACCACAAAAGCGACTTAACAAAGTGATAATCACCAAGTTAAGTCGCTTCTTTTATTTTTTACAGGCAAAATTAAAATATTTCGGGTCAACTGATTTTTCCTCCTCCAACCGGAATAATCCGATGACCTAAAAATCTATCTAATTTTATGACAATTATTGATTACGATGAATTGCAGCGTCTTCTTAGGGCTATTGGAATGAAGGTATACGTTGAGATACTTTTCCCGGCTTTGGTCAGAGACAATGACATCTCTGTCATGGAACTGTGTCATAAATACCCGGATTTCAACAAATACACACCAACCGCACAAAACACACGGAGATCCAAAGCTAGAAAGATTTTTGAAAATGGCTGGGAGTTCGAAGCTCTTCGGACAATCTCACTATCTTCTCGAGTTGATTCTTGCGTCAAGGCTAAAGCTCAGGAATTGGACTTGAAATATAAAAAGTAACAGTTCGATTGGCTATTCTTCCTCGTAGTAATATGAGTAGTCGATGCCTTTCATAAACATTTCGCGGTCGTTGATTTTGTCAGTCAAGGCTCCTTTCAGCAAGGCTTTGATATGGGTTGAGTCAATAACGCTTTCTCTCATCGCTGTCAGATATTCATTCTTATCAATCCGGCTCCAGTCTACGCACAGTTTCAGCGAGCGACGGAGCATCAGGTCGAGCCAGATGCGAGTGCTACGCCCGTTCCCTTCCATAAACGGATGCACGACGTTCATCTCTACATACTTGTCGGCGATTTCGTCTATCGTCGTTTCCGGCATACGTTCAATGGTCGGAATGATAATTGAGAAATGGAGGCAGTTGGCAAAAGTGAAACCACCCTTTGATATATTCTTGGTTCTTATCTGTCCGGCAAACTCATAGAGACCGCCGAAGAGGTAGGCATGAATCTGTTGCAGGCATTTCATGCTGCCCGGCTCCAGAGAGTTCAGCAAACCGCTTTCAAACAGAGTATACGCCTTCTTGCGGCTCTGCCCGTCAATGGTGTTGTCGCTATACGTAAACCAATCAAGAAACTTAGCTGCACGATTGTTGGGATAATGCTTGGCGAGAAGAATAACCCCCTCGCTGTTGAGCACATCGGCCTTGCGCTGCTTGCCATCCGGGGCCTCGAATTTGAACCCGTGAGTGGGACTCACGAGTTGAACGTCTTCCTGTCCTAACTTGCGCTTTAGCCAACGCCAATAGTTGCCGGCCTTCGTATAGTCCGGCTCGTCATTGATAGCGCGTACAACGTCTGTAGCCGAAAACCACCAGCAGTTGTTCTCGTCGTCCCAGACAGCCCTCACCTCGCGGTCATTGAAAAACCGTATCGACTTCTTACTCATAGAATATCTGACACCTTCAAATGTTTAGCATCTGCTCAAAATCTTCTGGCTTAACCTCGATGCGTTCAGTGGGAAAAATTGTTGAAGATGCGAGATTTATCTTTCGACTAAGTAGTTCGTCAAGAGTTACATCAAAAGACTTAAAATTAGGACTTACAGCCATTGGATAATAGACATAGACATCTTTGTCCTGACCTATGCGGTATGCCCGATCAGTAGCCTGATTCTCTTTTGCCGGATTCCAATGGCGGCTATAGTGTATCACGTGATTGGCTGCCGTAACATTAAGTCCCATGCCAGCAGCCACAGGCGACATAATTATCACACCGAAGCCATATCTGTTTTGAAAATCATCAATTGCCGACTGTCGAGACTGTTTTCCTGCATTCGGGTCAGATAATGTGGGCGTATCACCATTTATTATTTTTGCGGTATATCCATATCGGTTTCTAACGACACGCTGAAGCATTTTTTGTGTTTCCTTTCGTTCCGCAAATAAAATCACTTTTTCAGAGGATGAACGAATCTTGTCTAAGAATGATATTGTGGCTGTAAGACGCGCTGCGTCATCAATTAATTTGTCGCAATCGTGAGCCAATAGACTGTCATCATGAAGATACGGGTGTTCCGAGACTTCCCTTATCCCCATAATGGTAACGAGCATATCACCTTTTTTGCTTGGATTATATGACGACACAACATAGCGATACATCTTTTCCTGTATCGTTGGCATATTGACTTGCTCTTTGACTTCATACTTCATTGGCAAATCTTTCGCTGCGTCCGCTTTTAGACGTCGCATAAAGTATATGCCGAGTTTATCGTGAATCTCGTTACCCAAAGCAATAAGGTCTGTATCCTGATTTTTTAGTGGCGATTGATATTTTTTTGCAAACTCCTTGGCATTACCAAGTAGTCCGGGAACACAAAAATCCATGATACACCAAAGATCCAATAAGGTGTTTTCAACAGGTGTACCTGTCATAGCTACCCTGAAAGTGCTTTTAAGAGCTTTGACAGCATTCGTTACCAAAGTGCCGGGCGTCTTAACCTTTTGAGCCTCATCAAGCACAACAATATCAAAGTTGACAGCGCAAAAATTTAACTGACAGTTTCTGACAGTTTCATAATTCGTTATGATGATGTCGCATTGTTGCATCATATCGATAGATTTTCTGTCAAACTTTCGAGGCACCTGCTGTGATGAGAGCGTAGTTACCTTCATTGGTTTACTGAAGAATCGCATATACTCATTCAGCCAATTCTCAATTAGAGATACTGGCGCAACAATAAGATAAGGCTTATGCTTCGGATGAGTTTGTGCGTGCCAATCAATAAAATATAATAACTGGAGAGTCTTACCAAGGCCCATATCATCAGCCATCAAACATCCGGGTGCTTTCTTGCCAAATAAATACTGCAACCAAGCTACGCCTTCCTCCTGATGTGCTTTTAGATGAAAATCATTACGAAGATTGGTATTCTGATAAAGAGGATATTCAGATTCAGAAGAGAGACTATGGTTCCCGACTCTATAACCAGTGGACTCAGCATTCTCTTCGATAATTAGTACCTTTTTGCCATTGCCATCATCTTCAACTTTAACAGGAGACTTAGGATTTGACAATTGCTTTCTTGCCATTTCGGCCAAGAACTTAGCATCTTCAACTGCCAGTTCTGTCTCATGGTAAGAACAAACGGTTTTCTCCTCAGAAACAGCGGTCTCGATTGATTTTTCAAGTTCCTGTAATTCATCCTCTGATTCGACTGTGACGCTTGCTGTTCCATCTATTGGATGTTCAATAGTGGCCCCCACAATCCATTCGGAACGATAGGGTGATACAAACGGATAAAATTTAGGCTTATAGAAACCTAAATCAATTACACGCTCACTGTAAAATTCAGATAAGTCAAACTGGTCCGGGTCAAAATATTCGGTGGGATGCTCTATAATATTCAGGATCTCATCATTATTGGAATAACGGCAACCATGCTTCTTGATTGGTTCAAGATTCTCCTTTTGAGTATCATTTAATACCACGCGAGTTCTGTTGCCATCCTCATCAGAAATAGGATATACATTAAGAATGCGTCGCTGTCTGTCAAAAGTTCGTTTGAATTTGTCCTTTTCTTTTATATCAACAGAAGGCAATACCGTTAAAGAATCCCCATCTCTGGATATTTCAAGCTTTATCTCGTTGGGCACAAATACATTTTCACCATCAAGAAAAGGGTCGAGTTCGATTCCGGCAGTTATTGCAGCTGTTTTAATTTCAGAAAACTTACGAAGATTGTACTCATAAGTCTTAATTTCTTCATCTATGGTATTAAATCTGTCGACTAATCTTTTTAGATTATACTGTGCCTGGGATAAGATATACTTTCTACCGTCACTCAGTTCAATCTGATTCCCATAGGTATTAACGGGTAGAATATCTCCATCCGGAACATGAGTCAAATACTCCAAGCAATAATGGAAATCAGGACTTTTGAAATCACCTATACTTCTCAGTCTGATTGCATATGGATAACACGATGGCAATCCAAGCAGTTCTCTATCTTGGTTGTCAAGATAATATATAGAATCAAATGGAACAAGGCACCCATCCTTATCATAGGTGGCAAAACCATTGTCAACAAGGGTTGCCAATGGCATATAATATATACAAGCATCAGTTGCATCCCATTCTTTGAAATGCAAAGGCTTTCCATTATACTCGACAACCAATAAATAACCGTTGTTTTTTCTTATTACTGTCAGCATATTTATTGTGTATGAATGTTAACTTTAACGCCATTTAATGGGGCAAATACAATATCACTACCATTCCGCTCAATAGTACCCCAAATCTTGGTATAAGATTTTCCGGTTAGTTTATTCTGAATAGCTAATTGGACAGTGTACTTTTTGTTAGAGTTATATGAAGATACAAGCCATATACTGCATCCCTCAAATTTTGTAATCTTGCTGGGAGCTATGTAATATGTGCGACCATTCTTTTTCAGATGGACATAGATGCCATCCGTGTCTGCCATAACTCTACAGGTGTCATCAAAAACCCATTTACTCTGAAGTCCTCGAATCTCTCTCTTTATTCTATAGCCCGGATGTGGCGTGTTGGATTCAGAAGATGGACTCGATTTGGGTATTGGCGCCTCTTCTTCTGAGAAAAGAGATGGTTGAGATGGGGCAGACACACCCCACGAAGATTCGTGCCGTTCAACTTTTGGCATAACAGCTTGGAATTTAGGAGCCGGTTTCTCATCTTCTAATCTTTCAATTCCAAATCGTTGTCGATTATCTGTCTGGGCTGGCTTAGGAATTGAATACTTAACCTTCTGACCTGGACGCATCTCCATTTTTTCACGCATCCAACGACGGAATCGGTCCTCCCATTCGCCGCGGTGGGTTATTCTTCCTTCATCATAATAAAGATAACTCCATGAAGAATACTGGTCAATGGCCATTCCAATAGAAGTATCCTTTAAATCAGCTGTAGAGTCGATGTAGCGTTTCCGTTTTATGTCATGTATAACACGATTTGATGAATTGTATATATAAAGAGACCCCACATCAGAAAATTCAACAAAGACCTTATCTTTTATAAATAACACTAAAGCAGCAGTGGTTGATACTCTTGAATTAGTTTCAATAAAACATGATTTCAACAGTGATGCAACCTCTGAATTACTCTGAAGTTTAGTACGAACTGAGGTAGAACCAACAATTCTGTAATCCATAATACTGCCAACATATTCAAGCCAACATTTCCGACGTCTTGGATCCTGAACGCAAACATCAAAGAAGGCATCGACAGTCTTTCGTGCGCCCCATGCAATTATTAAATCCTTTGCTTTATTTAATTGCCAAATATCTTCTGCGGTAGCACCTGTAAATGGCGACCATGTAGTTGATACATTTATGTCTCCTAATATTCTTCGGGCTGAACGAACAACGGCTCCTTGGAAATTACCATCTCCGCTGTCTTCGGCTTTTTCAACCAGATAAGCATAGATTAGTTTCTTCGTCCGGTCAAGAGAATGTTTACTGAAGATATTTTCCATTTCGTCATAATCTATTTCTTGCTTACGCTTAAAATAGTTGATTATGACATCTGAAAAATATGGGAATGATAGAGAAGAAGCTTTATAACCTAATATGGTCGGAGAATCCTCCAACGGAATATTTTTAGCTGAAAGAATTGTAGCCAAACGAACTGGGCCAGCTTTTTCGAGCAGGTCTGTCTGTCGCTTCAATATGAGATATCGTTTGATTGAACCGCTATAATTAATAAGATGTCTCTTTACGAGTTCACTTACACCTATCAATAAATTGTCAGCACATATATTCCATGAGTTCATCAAGAAAAACATAAGTCCGTTGACGAATATATCCTTCCAGTTGCTTTCAAGCAACCATAAAGCATGGTCGAAAACTTTCTGCTCATTGCGAAGACGAACCATATAATAGGAAACAAGTCGCAGTTCCTTTAGCGCCCACTCTTCATTTGTACCATTAGCCTCTCGCTTGACCTTTTCAATTACCTCCTCTATGGACTGTAAATTAAAATCGGGTCGTTTCCCATCGTCTTGCATTCTGTCCTCAATGGCTTTGAGTTTGCGTGTGGCGTTCCTGAGAATCCTGTCGGTCTCGACATTATTCTCAATCAAACGCCCTTGCAAAGCAAAGTTTTCAAGGATGTCCCGATTAAGGTTTAACAATCCATATACATTACTCATGTCTATTCGAGGCTCGTTTCTCAGTTATTACTTCAAGTTGTTTTTCAGCATTAGTTCTTACACGAAATTCAACGCGACGAGACAAACTTTTGTCTTCGACACCATCACGAAGAATAGGATGGCTAGATGATAATCCATTCGCAGTAATAAAGTTTTTTGCCCAATCAATTTGCTCGGGTTTCATAAGTCCCATACAGTATTGAAGTACAGCGCGTGTTCGGTTTTGCGAAAGTTCCATGTTATGAAAATAAGAGCCATTGCTGTCGGTATGTCCTTCAATACGGATTTCCTCAATATTATCTCGATACTCAGGTTTATTTAATATCGCTATGTACCGGGGATAAAAATCATTAAGAATTTCCTTGAAATTTTCTTTAAGTGTCGCTTGATTGTTATCAAATAGCATGGATGGCTCTTGAAAACGAACACATAGAGTTGAGTCAATTTCTGCTCTCCATACTTTCAAATCATCCTTAAATTCCTCTTGCAGATCAATATATAGTTGTGTCTTAATTTGGTCATATTTCCGGATAATCTCTTCATCTTGTTCAGCTTTCTCTTGCACCTGAAGCAAAGCTCCCATAAGTAGTAAGATGAAGATGAATAAAAGTCCGGCCATAAGGTCGCCTGTCGATAACGCAAACACGTTCTCGGCATTGCCTTCGTGATGTACCCTGCGCCGCTTCATTACTTCCTACGATTGTTTACAGTCTCGACAAGCATCTCAACCATCTCATTCTGACGTTCAATCGTGGATGCAAGGGCATCAGTCGTTGAGGTAAGGCTGTTAGAATAAGAATCAAGATACTTTTGCAATGATATGCTAACAGAACGGCTGTATTCACTTAAGCCGTTTTGAATCTGGGTGAATATTTGGCCAAGACCATTTTTGATAATCTCGAATTTCTCAACGTATTCGTCAGTGGCATTACCAGCGGTTTCAAAAAGTTCAACGACCTCATGAAGTTTACCCTCAGTCTCTTTCTGAACTTTTTCAAGGCTCAATGAATATTCTGTCTGTCCTTTTCTGAATGTTTCAGTTGCGGTTCTCATATCCCCTGTAATAGTTTGTAGATGAGCCGTCGTCCCTGTAATATTTGATTGAGCTTGTTGGAATAAGTCCATTGTACCGCTCACAGCTGAGTTCGTTGTACTCATGCGTTCTATGGTATTGTCAAACCTAGACAATAAGTTCTCTGTCTGTGAGAGAATTGCCTCAGAAGATTCCTGCCAAGACGCACTTAACTGAGCAACAACTTTCTTGACTTCAGAAGTTGTTCCCTCTTGAAGTGCGAGCAAATCTGTTTGTTTGCCAGCAATATCATCAGACATAGATTGAACGGACGCTTGCATCACTCTTGAGATTTGCTCCATAGTTTGCTGCATAAAGCTACTCATATCAGAAGTAGACTTAGCAACTTTTTCGATGAGGTCTTTTGACGATTGTTCAGAAGATTGTGTGATGTTATTCATCACATCCTTAACCTCTGTAATTGCATTACTTATTGAGTTGGTTGCAAACACGATTTGTTCCTGCATTTGTTTCATCGCTGAGGAATTCGCGGCTGCGGAGGAATTAGAAATTTCAGCAATGGAATTGCGAACTTCGGTTATCGTCAGTTGTAAGACTTCAGAGATATTCGACATATTTTGAGGGAATTCCGCTATTGCCTTAGTTGCCGTTCCCAGAGAAAGCGCCAGATTTTCAAGTTCGTTAGTGGCATTTTTTGAAAGAGTTGACTTAAACTCATCCATAATTCCCATCAAACTATCTTTCAAGTCTCCGACAACACGTTCAATCATATCTGTAGCAGGAGATGAAACTGAAATAGCCATTTGATCAATATGGTCAACCACAGTTTTTGTTGTAGCATCCACACTTTCCATTAGTGGAATAAGTCGTAGTTGCATCTGCCGCGACAAAGTCTCATCGAGACGATCATTTAGTTCCAATGCAAGGTCTGATGAAAATGATTTCAATGCTCTCGTCTGTTCTTCGTTATTAGTTAAAATCTCTCTAACGGCATTAGCAACAGGGACGTCGTGTCCATCTGCATTTTGGTATTGCAAGAGAGGTGTTATTTTATCATATAAGGCAGTTACAACATTGTTTAATTCTTCTGAAATAGATTTCGTAACTTTCTCTGAAATACATTTCTGATTGTATGTCGAAAGCTCGACATCATCAATGTAGTTGGAGTCATCAAGCTTCTGGTTTAGATCGTACAATCGTTTTGCAAGTCCATTCCTCCAAATTTTTTCAAATATTGTATAAAGCAATGAAAGAAACATTCCTAACAGGGATGTAAGGAACGCAGTTCCCATGCCGTCAAGGAGAGATTGAATGCTTGATTGAATATTATCGCTATTACTGCTATCAAATCCTTGAATGCCGAGAGTAAGACCGAGGAAAGTACCGAGAAGGCCAAGCCCAACTAAAGTTCCAGCACCAGCATCTATGATACGGGTATTTATTCCGCATGACTTGCAGACAGTAAATTCCGAGAAATATTCACTCGCTGGAATATTGCTTTTTGTGTTACCTTCAATTTCTATATCAAGGCTCTTGCGATATTCTTTTACGTTAGGCTCAAGTTTTGACTCTGCTAAGATGGCCAACGGGTCATCCTCATCTTTAGCGCGGTCTATCGTTTTCGTGCCACGTAGCCAAATGCGTAAGGCATCATACATGAAACCTAAAAAAGCGGCTCCAATGACGCAGCATGAGATTAGTGTGATTTGATTGGTATCCATGTTTTCAGTATATTAAATCTGCGACCTTGACGTTCAACATTTCCGAGATTCTATTTAATGTATACAAATCAGGTTGGGAGGTGTTGGTACACCATTTGGAGACGGTTACGGGGTCTTTGCCAAGTTGCTCGGCGAGCCATTTGCCAGTATGGCTTGTTTCGGCTAATACTGCTTTTATTCTGTTTAGTTTTTGGCGTTCTGTTTTTGTCTCCATTAATTGATTTATTAAATTTGAACGTAAAGTAACTAAAGATAAATGAGACGGCAAACGAATATGCTGTAAAACATAGTCATTGCCGTCTCTTTTTGGGGTAGATTTCAGTTATAATGTCGCTTCTGTGCACCTATTCGGTGCTGGCGGAGGAAGGCGTCGAGGTCGGTGCGGTTGACGTAGATTTTGCGGCCTATCTGGGAGAAGGGGATGAGGCGTTGGTCGCGGTAGTTCTGCCACGTCTTGGGGGGATGCCGAGGATTTCGCGGACTTCGTCGGATTCAAACCAGTCCTTGCCGGGACTTCCAATCCGGGTTTTCTCGACTATCTCAATGAGACGGTTGAGTTTCTCGTGTAGTGATTGCCACTCCTCCTGCGGAATCATTAGCATGAGCGATGTAGGAGCGGAGTTTAACTGAGATTTTCTCAAGGGGGTTGTCATATTCTTTAGAGAGATTGACGATTGCGTCCTTCCATTCGTCGAAGTGATGTTTGAGCAGGTTGTTGATGAAGGTTGTAAGATTGGCTTTGCGGTTTCCACATAGGAGTTGCAACTGTCTGATCTGCTTCACAAATTCAGGGCAGATTCTTACATTTGAGCATCCGGAGTGTGGACATAGATACGTCAGATCATCAATAAATCTTCGTCTGTATTCTTCCGTTTGTGTCGTTAGAGCCGAATTGCGGAATTTTGATGCAGAACTTCCCTTATGGTTAGTCAGCACCGAGGAGGGAGGTTCTTGCGCCGTGGGAATTGATTCCTCAGTAATATTTCGGGGAGCGGAAGGCGGAGCTTCCTTAGCGCGGAAATTCTCCACAAAGGCATCTGCATCAAAGTCGTTGTCATATCTTTTTGCCATAATTCACTATTTCTGGGGTTAACATACATCTTGACTATTAGATTGGACGCTTCCACATCTACACACCTTGAGCTGTCCGAGCTTACTGTTAAAGTTCGGATGATTGATGTTCGTTCTGAGCAGCATACTCCTTTGGACATAGGGCGATCAATCATTCCAAAACTCATCAACTGAATGTGACGGCGTATGTACTCGGATAAATATGCTGATTCAAAAGAATCTGGTATATGGCGGGAAGCAAATTTCAGCAAGCACGAGTTCTGTGGCTTTTTCTCAAATAGTCCGGCAGTGGAATATGAGGAGTCTGAAATTCTAAGACAAAGATAGCATGACGCCGTCTGTCTACCCAAATTTTCAGACATGTCGGGATTATGTTGCCTCGCATTGCCTGAAACTGTCGCGATTTGTGGCTATGAAGCTGCGTGGCTGCAAATCCACATTTATACGTATAAATGTTTGAATGCACAAACAGATATATGCTTTTGCGTTCTTGCAAATAGATATTCCTATATTTTCACATCAGCACTATCAAACAGTCGTTTATAAATATGGCAATCAGGATTTATGCCTATAACTATATCTGAGCGTGCGTAAAAGCGAATTGATTCATAGATGTTTGTCAAGTCGTATATACATTCTTATAATAGGAAGTATGCTCAAAAGTGTACATACACTGACATCCTTGCCTCTACATAGGAATATGACAAAGTTAACATCAATGGATGTGCAAGTCCAAATATCTGAATATATCGGGCATCTGGGGCCTGAATCTGCCGTCAAATGCCGTCTGTTACGCCGGAATTCAAGTATGGTACCCCTGCGCGGTCAAGACAGTAGGTAGAATTTTCAAACGACCCGCTTCCATTGGTCTTCGAATTTCAACCCTTGTTCAACCAAATTTTCGCCATATGCAGACGGGTGAAAGCGGAATTTGGCAGTTTCGGAAATTTTTTCGTATCTTTAATATGACATTCGTGGAAACATCCAAGACCGGATGTGGCAATTCACTGAAAAACAGGCATCCACATGGATGAGCAAGGTGTGTTGCAAGGCACTCGAAATAAAACCGGTGCCTCGCAACCCTTGCTCTCCGAGGGAATGGTTTCCTCCATAGTCGGAAACCCCTTTCAACGCCTATGGCATTTCTCAGCGAAGCAATCTGCGATGCCATCTCTTATTTTTATGGGTAGATACTCAAACAACGGAGGTCGCAGACCCAAGGCTGACCCTTCCGTGAACCGTTACGTCAAGCGGTTCAATGTAGAGGAAAATGCTCGATTCCTCTCAATGTCCGAGCAGTCCGAAGACATCAACAAGGCTGCTTTCATCAAAAACTTTCTTTTTTCAGAATCCTTTCACGGTCTTTGTTGTCGATGAAAACACACGGATTTCTCATCAATCAGTTGTCCTCGCTGAATGCACTCTATCGAACTTATGGTGGCAGTTACGACTCTCTTCGCGAGAATTTCAGCGAAAAGAAATGTTCAGAAGCTAAATATCTGTTAAATATATCATAAACCAAGTGCTGCAAGTAATGTGTCGACGAGTTCTGGATATTGGATGCGAATTGTAGTGGCATCCATAATGGATTTGCCTATGAGGTTGACACTGCCGTACCAACCGATACGTTGGTCGATGATGGCGCATTGCATCTTGCTGTCTGGACGGTGGATTATGTTGAAGCCCATCGCCTGAAGTTCGGCTTCGCGATATCCTGTTTCAGAGATGACGATTGTGATACTGATACCACGTAATATAGTAGCGGCTAACAGGTCAATGATTCGAGGTGTTCGGTTCCAGCGCAGACGTGTTGTCGATATTACAATGCTTTGTTTGGCTGATACAAGGTCGTCATGAAATGGCCTTTCAAAATCCGTTGCATCAAAGATGGCCTCGGTCGTAGTTTCGGCAAACAACCCTTCGTTAGCGACAGCGATGGAATAGCCTACGGCTTTGTAGCCTTGAAGTCGCTTGCGGTACATCGAGTCACAGACCGGAACGCGCAGGTCGATGTAATCATAGATACGAGTTTCGTTTTTACCGGGATAGTTGCGATGTAATCGTCCGGTGTACTGCGCAATCAGCCCCTTCCATGACACGGGCATGGCAAGCATCAGAGTGTCAAGTCGCGGCAGGTCAAAACCTTCTCCGACGTATTTGCCGGTGGCGACAACTACCAATGGTTCGTTTGCCGGGATGGCGTTCAGTTGCGTAATCACCTCACGCTTGGCTTTTGCTGAGTCATTACCCACGAGACGTATCACATTCTGACATATTTTGCGGCATTGATTAGTCAGCAGGTCGACATGAGCTGTTCGTGCTGTCAGGATTATCGGGGTACGTCCTTCGGCAATATTTGATGCGACATCGTCAAGGATAAGCCGATTGCGAGATTCGTTTTCAATTAGTTCATCGATAATCTGTGCATAATTGTTACCATCAGCATTGAGATTGCGATGAGAAGTAAAGCGTGGGATTAGAAGTCGCCGGAAGGATTGTTGGATCTGTTGTGCTTTTGAATCTGACGTATAACGGATTTCGCCGCATTGCATGAAAATAATTGGCTGATGACCGTCCTTGCGTATGGGTGTGGCTGTGAGTCCATAGACATAGCGGGCGTTTACCTCACATAGAATTCGCTCAAAGTTGAACGCTGGCGCATGATGGCACTCATCGACAATCACCATGCCATACTCACGCACAAACGGTTTTACCACATTGTCATTAATGCACGATTGCAGTAGAGCAATGTCAATTTTGCCGTTTAGTGTATTCTCATTAGATGACAAAACTCCGAATTGTTGGAATTTCTTACGTTGGCCACGACCTTTGGGTTGCCCCTCCGGTTGAAAATCAGTCATCAGATATTCCAATAGACGTTTGCGCCATTGATCGAGCAGAGCTTTGGTGTGGACCAATATCAGCGTGTTGACTTTCTTGCGTGCTATCATAGCAGCGGCGGTCACCGTCTTGCCAAAGGCTGTTGTGGCATACAGAGTTCCGCAGCGATACCGGGCAAGTACCTCAATCGCTTGTTCTTGCTCAGGATACAGCTGACCGTTGAATTCCACCGCAATAGGCAGTCCCGGATTTGTTTTATCCTGAATCTCAACATCCACATTATTTCCTCTGAGGAAATCTATGGCAGATTCTTCACAACCCCTTGGTAGAATGAGATAATCGTCAGTTATCTCCGAACATGATATTATGCGTGGAAGATTATAGGCAGGCAGTCGCATTCCGAGTTTCGCATAAAATTCCGGATTCTTGAACGCCGCCAGACGCTTGAGATGATTTATGGCTTTGGCTGACAAGTTCGTTATCGGAATATAAATGCCGGATGAGCGTACAATGGTGATGCGATTAGGGAAATCCGCCTTATTCATAGGCTTTGGCAACGGTCGTTCCCATGGTGCTGATTCGCTGGACTTTGACAATTCGCCAAGCGACTCCCTGTCATATCTCGACACTAACATCTCAACCTCTGAGACCGTCATCTTCTTCATTCCTTGCAGATATGCCCATTGGTCAGTAAAGGGGATGAAGTCATCATTCACAAACACGCTGTTACCATCTTTACGAACTCTCCCTTGCAGCGGCAAAGCCACAAGATTGCCGAATCCACCCGTAGGCATATAGTCTTGATTGGGAAAGAAACGGTCGTATGATTTGAATGACATCAGACCTTCTCGTTCCATCGCCTCTGTCAGAATTGCATTACCCAATCGCCGTGCCGTCTGAGCTTTTATGTGTTCGTCAAACAGAATCCAGACATGAGCGCCATTGCCGGAGCGAGAACGCTCGATATATGCCGGAACGCCCCACTCGCGACAAACAGACACATATGCTCTTACATCATCTTGATACTCATGCTCGCAACTCTTATCATCGAAGTCGCAACATAGAAAACTGCATGAATTATCTGGAAGAATGGCATAAACGCCGACTACATCGCGTCCATTCTGGTCTTTCCCTTCGAGATGTCGGTAAATGTCATTATAGCCCAGCGGCTGGAATTCGCGGTTTGGGCACTCCGCGCATTTATATTTCTTCTTGTCGCAATACTCCCTGTTCCATTCCCGAGCGCATACCGGCTGATAACCGCTTTTCCCGGTTGAGGCGCTGAACCATCGCCGGGCAAACACATCCTCTCGACCCTTAAACAAACTGCGAAACAGCGCGACCTTCTCCTGCAAAGATAGCGTTGATACTACAGACGAGGTTGGCTCTTCTACAACGATTCCATGCTTCGTCAGCAATGCCCTAAGTCGGGCATTCTCAGCCCTAAGCCTTTTTAATTCGTCAATGCCAGTATCTCTCATTAGAATGAAGTTCTTTACTTTTCAATTTATCTCCTATATCATACTTGCCAGATGTGACTGGGATAAGAGCAGTGGTGTAGCTGTTCATATTAGACGCACCGTATGATATTCTCCCAATTCGGTATTCACGATTACCGAAATGTATCTATCTGATAACGACTATTATTTCCAAATCGTCAGTCACAACCGACGATTTGATCCATTGTGGATGTCGGTCCATATTCATTCAATGACTTCCCATGTGCCGGATTTCTCAGAACCGACTCTTGTTATTCGGTTAGAAGTCTTAAGTGCATCAATAATTCGGAATAAGGTTCTTCTCGGAATATTTAGTTGAGCTGAGATTTCTTTAATACTTATCCGCTTATTTTTACGCATTAGATTCACAATCGCATCTTCACGAGACATTTCATTGGTGCCATCGGTGCCATTATCAGTGCCAAATTCAGATTTATCGGTGCCATCGGTGCCATTTTCTATGCCATTTACTATGACATTAGGCTTTTTTTCTATGACATCGTTGCTATTTTCTATGACATCAGCGTTCTGGACAACCACCTTGAAGGTCGTGTAGTCACCAAGAAGGAACTCGGCAGGATTGCTTTTGTTCTCTTCGAGAAGTGTCGAAACGGTATTCACTCCGCTTCCGAAACGGTTGACATAACCGAGATTCAGCATTATCTCGGCTATGTTGGGATTGCGATAGACGGTTTCATTGGGGAAGTTCTCCAGGTTAACTTTACCATATAGATTGCCCGGATTGTCAATCTCTATGCGGTCGCTATACTCGTAGAATTTTATCGGGGAGTTGTTGCCGTTATAGGCTCGGTGCATCACGGCGTTCATGGCGAGCTCACGAATCGCCTCCCACGGATAGTTGATGCGTGGCTCTTCGCGCAATACGCTGACAAATTCGGGGCGCTTGCTCTCGATTGAATACTTGATGAAATATTCCAGTTCCTTCAGCATTGAGATAAGATTGCCCTTGAATCGATTTTCTTTCAAAACCTTTGTGGCTCGTGTCGTACCCGCGAACTTAACATACTGAATGTATGCCCCCGGAATAAAATATTGCGGATCATGCCCCAATAAAAGGAGTCCGGCATAGGTGGGGCAATTAAATCGAGTGTCGAAAAGGCGCAATGATGCCATCTGCTGAATCGGCGTGCGCTTGTCCTTTGCCAATGTTGCCGGAGACACAGCTTTTGGCAGATACTCATTCTTGAACAGTTCGACATCAATGTTGTCAATTGTAGCCTCGCGGCACGGACGACCATCGAAAGAAGAACTGTGTATCTGTCCTTTTTCGGTCAGGATGCGTTCCTCCTCCGTGTTCGCTTCCGCTTTCCTCGCTCCGATTCTAATCCAGATTACACCTTTATATCTGACCGGGGTGTCTTCGCTTGGCTGAACTTCAATAACCGCAACCTCGCCTTCAGGAAACGTCTCTTTGTAGACCATCATCGCCGGTGGAGGAAGAAGCGTTCCGGAATTACGGAGTCCTGCGTATGAACGCAATTGTTCATCGGTGAAAGTCTGCCCGTCGAGAACGCCATTATCATCAGCACCGATAAGAAAACATCCCGGTTTCTTCGTGTTGCGGATATCATTGGCAAACGAGCAGATAGCCTCCGACATTTTCTTGGTGTTATCGGTGGATAACGTGCGCTCCACGCGCTCATTCTCTATGTCGCTCAACAGCGACCGTATTTCATTTTTTGTCAGAGACATATACTTGTCGTTTAGACTGCAAATTTACTCATTATTTGTTGATTGCCGAAATGACAGCCATGATTTGTTCCGGGGTCATACCCTTTAGCAATTCGATAGCTTGTTCTTCTTTAGACAGTGCTTTATCTGCTTCTTCTTGCTGTGAATGCTTGAACGCAGCCTTCTTTTTGAAAAGAGTTCGCAGGGTATTGTCGGTTTTGGATGTATCGAAGCTGCCCATGTATCGCTCGGTTGTGGCGAGATTGCTATGACCGAGAATATTCTTTATGGCAGACGATTCGGCTCCGGCCTCCTGCGCTATATGTGCAAAGGCATGGCGGCTAATGTGCATGGTGAGATTCGTTGTGATTTCTGCCTTCTCCGCAATCTTTTTCAGATATTTATTGATGAGGGCATTCTTGGCTGAAATCTGCTGGTAAAGCTGGTGGCGCAACACCGGCTTTATTCTATCCTTATCTGCCTGGGTGACAAATTTTGCAAACGGTGCATCATTGTCAAGCAAAGGGAAGATATAATCATCCTGTTTGACATCATCATTATGATAATACCGAAGTATATCCAAAGCCTGATCGACAAGCAAGAGGTCTCGGTCTTTATGGTTCTTGCCCATTTGGTAGTGCAAACGACCATTTTCAGTGACGTTACGCCACCGGTGTTGAATCAGGTCTGCGGCTCGGATACCTGCGCAATAATAACTGAACAGGAAATAATTCTTACAGTGCCATATCAACGATCCTTCTTCCAATTCGAGCGCGATGATACGCTCCATCTCTGTATCGCTCAGTTTTTCCTTCGTTGTCTTTACACCCTTGTATTTAAATATGAGAAACGGATCCTTTGACGCTTCCATTATTCCTACCTCAATCGCCCTATGCACAAGAGTCCGTAGGATATTAAACTGCACCTCAATTGTATTGGGATGCAGAAGTTTTCCCGATTCCCGCTCATTCTCCCATTTATGGAGAAAATTGTCGAAACTGGTCAGCAAATCAACGGTCAGGTCATCGACGGCTATATCAGCCATGCGGCGTTTCTTGCGGAATGCATCCAACTTATTGATAAGTCCGCAGTACTTACGCCAGTTGCGCCAGTCGCCATTGTCGTAAATCATATGCGCACGCTCTCGGGCAAACGCTAAGAAAGATGGCGATACATATTCCGCATCCAGATTTTTATAACCTTAGCAGAAAGACACATCGCCATCTGAGGCTAATTCCTGATAAGCATCATTAGCTTGTGCAAGCATAAGGCACAACTGCTCATCGAGGACCTTTGCATCAGGAACATTCGCACGAATCCAGTTGTTACCCTTGCATTGAGGGTTGAAGTCGTCAATGCGTTTCAACTGAATACCGGTTTTCTTCTTTATGCGTTTACCCGCAGCCGTCACCATCAGATATAGGTTGTAAGTCTTATTACGAGTCGGCTTATGGTCGAGTTCAAATCTAAATGTTGCCATCTTTCGGAGAGTATAAAGGTTTTTCCAGCAAAGATACAATGAATAAATTTTAACGTGCAAAAACGTGCAAAAATCTTACTTTTCCTTACACAGAAAGAAACTCAATTAAAAAATATCCAATAGTAACACGTTAATATTCAATAGAATTAAAATATATTTGAAAATATCAGAAAGTAATGTTGGTGGTTCTGTTCCGAGATTAAGTGTTTCATAATTAGCAATACAAAATTACTTAATCTTAGGTAGACTTCGGCCTCCTTTTTTTTGTATTGCTGTTTACCTCTACAACATATACTTTTGTCTGAGTTCACTCTTGGGGACGGACTCGCCACCCCCACCGTTTAGGCGTCCCCCTCCGAGAAGAGAGGAATACTTTTACTCAGCGAGCTGCAACATAAAAACTTTGCGTTTCTATTTGGATTCTTCGTAGTTGAGTGGAAACATCATTTTCGAATGTCAATTCTTTAATCATCTTGAGAAAAGGTTTTCAGCGTGAACTCGCCCGGAAAGGCATTGCCGTCCGGAAAAAATTCCGGCGGGGTTCTACCGAAGTCTATGGCCTCTCCTACTTCAAGGATGGTCAGAAGTTCAAGGCTTCGCATGTTGACCGCAACGGCAGATGCTCTTACGATGTCATCTGCAAGGCTGTCAAGGACAAATACGGACTCACATACTCGCCGCTGAAACAGAAATACGAGGACCGAATTCCGGTATTCAAGGAGCGGATCAGTCAGGCGATTTATGGCTGTAAGTCGTGGGATGAGTTCCCGCGCCGACTCGCCTGTGCAGGAATTGAGGTGAAATTCCATGATGACCACAACACCGGCAAACACATCGGTGTGAAATTTACCGACAGAGACATAACGGTCAACGGGTCTAAAATCGACCGTGCTTTCACATATCGCCGCCTGAACAACCTCTTTGATTTCAACCGCAGGCACGGACAACAACAGTCTGATTACGCTCCGACGCGCCCCAAAGTAACCGTTGAATATACCCCGACGCAAAAGTCCTCACTTGTGGAAGATGTGCTTGAAGCCACCGTCGGGGCAATCGGAAATCTGTTCACTCTCGGCCCCGGCTTCGACCCGGAGGAACAGGCGTTTCAAAACGCCATCAAGAAAGAAGAAGCCAGACGTAAACGCAAATCAAGAAGAATCTGAATATGTCAAAGCTATATGATGACGTCAAGAAACAAGGTGAGCAGATTGACGACCTGCAAAAGACAGTTACCAACCACGGCACACGCATCGAGACCCTCGAAACCAAGGCAAAGGCAAAGGCAACGCCACCGCCACAAGCAGTCAATCCAGGGCCGATAACGGTGAAATTGCCCGACAACATAGCAACCAATGAAAGCGTCAGCAAACTGCTTGATGAAAAGCTGACGGCAACCTCAACCGACGGCACACTCAAAAAAGTCATGGAGCAACTGCCGGGTAGTCTGTCGAAAGGAGTTGCGGATGTACTGTCCGACAATTTTGGAGACAAGGTCAAGGACGCTCTTTATGAAGGATTCCGCAGGGAGTTTGCGGATGAGCGAAGAAAGCTCTATGACGTGGTAAACGACATGCGCTACAAAGCCCAGTCGATAATCTGGGGGCAATGGTGGCGTGCAACCCCACATTGGGTCTATACCATCTTTGCGGTTCTACTTCTCGCCGCCGGAGGTTTCGGTTATGGATTCTTCTATCTGTTGAATCAGAACAGCCGACTTATCGAAACCGAATGGCTCTACCGCAGAGAGCGTACACTCTACAAGAGCGAAAAAGAACTTCAACTCCTATTGAATCACGAAAAGGATTTCTTCACAGGAACGTCCCATGAGCAAGATAGCATCAAAGACGTAATCCGCTACTGGGAGCAAAAAGGAGATTTCGACAAGACTTTCCTCTACTTCAGCCCAGCAGAAGACTAATTCCAACGCCGCCGAGAGTCACCACCCTCTCGGCGGTGTTTTGTCTATAATTGTCTGGCATCTTTGTGGGTAGTTGCAGAATTTATCTTTATTTTGGTGGTAATCTCAGAATTTAATTGTAGATTTGCGTTTAAGATCAAAGAATTGTAATCAGTAAGCAAAACAAGTGAAATGGAATCACAGAAGATAAATAGGATAAAAGTTGCATTGGTTGAGAATGGTAAAACCGGTAAATGGCTTGCCGAGCAAGTCGGTAAAAATGAAGCTACGGTTTCCCGATGGTGCTCCAACAAAATGCAGCCCTCCCTTGATACGCTTGTGAGGATTTCAGAGTTACTTGATATTGATGTTAAAGATTTAATCGTAAGCAATAAAGCATAGTCATGGACAAGAAAGAAATATTTAATAGAATTGAATATGTGGTGGCTTGTGTCGGAGCTTTCGCACAGCGATATAATCTCTCCAATATGCAGGCCTACGCATATCTGCGCCGTTTCACGGGCATAGATTTCCTTCTTGACTGTTATGCCGCCGAACATACCCTTTCCATTGATGACGCTGTTTCAGACCTTCAGGTCATTTGCCAACGGGAAGGAGGGAAATTATGATACGCCTCTATCACGGGTCAAACGTATCCATTGAGCATATTGACCTCTCACGCAGTAAGCGTGGCAAGGATTTCGGACAGGGCTTCTATCTCAATGCCAATCCGGATCAAGCCATGGAAATGGCTGTCCGGACAACCCGATTCCTCAGCGAAGGAGCCGCCACTTTATCGTGCTTTGAGTTCGATGAAGACGAAGCGAAAAGGGGCGGGCTTAACATCAAGATTTTCCCTGACTATTCCGAAGAATGGGCGGAATTTGTGGTGATGAACCGCAAGAACAACTCCGACATTCCGGCTCATCCTTACGATATTGTTATCGGGCCTATTGCCGATGATACTGTTGGCGTTCAGATTCGCCGTTTCATAATGGGCTATCTGTCGGCATCTGCATTGGTCGAAGAACTGAGATTCAAGGGCGGCCATGCTGTACAATACTTTTTCGGCACACCCAAAGCCATACAACTCTTAAAACGCATCGAATTATGACACAAGACATACAGTTCCAAATAGAATGCCTTGCGGCTGAACTCACTGAAATGCTTATGGCAGAATATGGCTGGGACATACACCGCGCCCTTGACGAGCTTTATTTATCAACCACTTTCGCGAAACTCAACGACCCCGAATGTGGTCTCTACTATCAGGGGGCAGTCTATATCTTCCAGTTCCTCAAATCCGAAATCGAAACCGGCAAAGTCGCATAGCACCTTTTGAATCTTGGAATGAGAGTTATGGGGTTAATCTCCAATTGCGAGAAAATACCCGGGTTCTTTAGTTGGGATGCATAATATAACCCTTAACCCTTAATCTCATAAGTAAGCTCAAATTTCCAAGCATATTCAAATGCCATCTCAAAAAATTTCGCTAATTTTGCAATATAGTAACCTCATAATTCTGAAGATGACCGAAACGATTAAGACTTAACGGAAGCAATTCCGCTAATCCAAACAAATCCCAAAACTCCAAAGCAGTCGTTACAGGCTCGGTCAGCCCTCAGAAAACTGCCCCGGAGTTTTATTATTTTTAGATGGCACTTACTCAAAGCGAAGATGCACTGGAAAAAGGCTTGATAAAGACCCTCACTGATATGGCGTATGAATACGTTGAAATCAATGAGGAAGCCAACCTTATATCCAATTTCAAACGACAGTTGGAGAAACACAATGCCAAAGAGCTTGCGTCGCATGGTCGAACAGAACTTACAGATAATGAGTTCAATAAGGTCATGCTCTATCTTGAAGGCGGTACAACGTTTGAGAAAGCCAAGAAGTTGCGAGATCTACTGCCATTAGAACTTGATAACGGGCAGCGTGTATGGCTCGAATTTCTAAACCGTCAAAAATGGTGTCAGAATGAATTTCAAGTTTCCAACCAGATTACAGTAGAAGGTCGTCGCCAATGTCGCTATGACGTTACTATATTGATTAACGGTCTGCCTTTGGTGCAGATTGAGCTGAAGAAACGTGGAGTGGAACTGAAACAGGCATACAATCAGGTTCAACGCTACCACAAGACATCGTTCCACGGCCTGTTCAACTATATTCAGATTTTCGTGATTTCCAACGGCGTGAACACACGCTATTTTGCCAATAACCCCAACAGTGGTTACAAGTTCACGTTTAACTGGACTGACAGGAAAAATAATCCGTTCAACCAACTCAGCCTTTTCGCTGCTGAATTTTTTGACCCGTGTACACTTGGCAAAATAATCAGCAAATATATAGTACTCCATGAAGGAGACAAATGCCTGATGGTTTTGCGCCCATATCAATATTATGCTGTTGAGGAGATTCTTGACCGGGTTGTCAACAGCAACGACAACGGATATATATGGCATACAACCGGGGCAGGAAAAACCTTGACTTCGTTTAAGGCGGCACAGCTCGTCTCGGAGGTCGATGAAATTGACAAGGTTCTTTTTGTCGTTGACCGTCACGACCTCGACACACAGACTCAAGCTGAATATGAAGCTTTTGAGCCGGGAGCCGTTGATGGCACAGACAATACCAAAGAGCTGATTCAGCGTCTCGGCAGCGATTCAAAAATCATAATAACCACTATCCAAAAGCTGAATTGTGCGGTCACAAAAGATTATTATAACCGCCATATTCAGGAAGTGCGTGACAAAAAGGTCGTGATGATTTTTGATGAGTGTCATCGAAGCCATTTCGGAGAGAGTCACAAGAATATCGTCAATTTCTTCAACAATCTTCAGATATTTGGTTTCACCGGCACTCCGATATTCGTAGAAAACTCTAAAAATGACCGTACAACCAAAGAAATTTTCGGTAATTGTCTGCATAAGTATCTGATCAAAGATGCGATTGCCGACGACAATGTATTGGGCTTCCTTGTTGAATATTACACCGGCAACGCTGAATTTGATCCTGAAAGCGAGAGCCGTATGCGTGAAGTCGCACGGTTTATACTCAACAACTTCAGCAAATCCACTTTTGATGGCGAGTACAACGCTCTATTTGCCGTTCAGTCCGTGCCGATGCTTTTGCGCTACTACAAAATTTTCAAGGAGTTGAACTCCGATATCAAAATCGGTGCGATATTCACATACGCGGCAAACGGCAGTCAGGATGATGAAGCCACCGGCATGAACCGTGGTTTTGCAAACCCGAAAGTTGCGGCCGATGAGATGCAGGAAATTATAGATGACTACAACAATACCTTCGGCACATCCCATTCGGTAGAAAACTTCGGACTCTACTATGATGATATCAACAAGAGGATGAAGAAGAAAGACCCGAAGATGAAGCCGCTGGACTTGTTGCTTGTCGTCGGTATGTTCCTTACCGGGTTCGATGCCAAGAAACTCAACACTCTCTATGTCGATAAAAATCTTGAATATCACGGACTGTTGCAGGCATTCAGTCGCACAAACCGCGTGCTGAATGAGAAAAAACGATTCGGCAAGGTAATCTGCTTCCGCGACCTCAAAAGCAACGTAGATGCGTCTATAAAGCTGTTTTCCGACAATAATCCTATCGAGGATATAGTGCGCCCGCCATTCAAGGATGTCAAGCGCGAATACATTGAAAAGACTGAACAGTTCCTGTCGAAATACCCGAATATCGATGAGATAGACAATCTTGAAAGCGAGAACGACAAAGTGGCGTTTGTGCTTGCTTTCCGCGACATAATCAAGAAACATGCAGAAATGCAGATTTATGAGGAATATTCTCCTTCGGATATTTCTTTCATAATGACGGAGCAGGAGTTTCAGGATTTCCGCAGCAAGTATCTTGACATTGCCCAGAACTTCGGTGCCAAACCGGCAAAAGTAGCCGCAGAACCCGCCGCCGCTTATGGCGATGATCCGGAAACGACGCTTGAAGATATTGACTTCTGCCTCGAATTGCTCCACAGCGATGTTATCAACGTGGCTTATATCCTCGCTCTGATACACGACCTTGACCCGACAAGCGAAGATTATTCAGAAAAACGCAGGGAAATTCTTGACACGATGATTCGTGATGCCGAGATGCGAAGCAAGGCTGAGCTTATCGACGGGTTTATCAGCGAAAATGTCGATGCCAATCAGGATGAGTTCCAGCGGTCGAAGGCTGACGGCACCATAGATCTTGAATCCCGGCTGGTGGAATATGTACGCAAGGCAAAAGACCGAGCCGTAGAGCAACTTGCCGAGGAGGAACAAATAGACCGAGCGGCACTTCATAAATTCATGGAGGAATACGACTATCTCCATCGCGAGAAAGACGAGATACTTCAGGATGCCATCAAGAAAAAGAAACTCGGTCTGAAACAACGCCGGAGCGTGTTCAACCGCATTATTCAGAAACTCCGTAAAATTATAGAAATATACAACTGGGAATAATATATGAGCGAGGAACTTCAACAGCAGCTTCGCAGTCAGCTTTGGACTGTGGCAAACAACCTTCGCGGCAATATGTCGGCGAGCGATTTTATGTATTTCACCCTCGGATTCATATTCTACAAATACCTATCCGAGAAGATAGAAATGTATGCCGATGACATATTGTCGGAGGACGGCGTCACATTCAAGGACGCTTGGGCAAGCGACGATGCCGAGCTGAAAGCCGACATAAAAGACGAGTGTCTGAGCAACCTCGGATATTTCCTCGAACCGGAATTTCTTTTTTCGAGTATAATCGATGCGATTGACCGCAAAGAGAACATTCTGCCTCAGCTTGAACGCTCTCTGAAGAAAATTGAGGACAGCACGGTCGGACAGGACAGCAACGAGGACTTCGGAGGTCTTTTCTCTGATATTGACCTCGCTTCGCCGAAGTTGGGAAAGTCTGCCGATGATAAAAATACGCTAATTTCCAACGTGCTTGTAGCCCTCAACGGCATAGACTTCGGACTTAACGAAGCCTCCGATATCGATATTCTCGGCGATGCCTACGAGTATATGATCGGACAGTTTGCCGCTGGTGCCGGCAAGAAGGCCGGCGAATTCTACACTCCGCAGGAAGTCAGCCAGATTCTCGCCGAAGTCGTGACCACCGGCAAGACACGTCTGCGCGATGTATATGACCCTACTTGCGGTTCCGGCTCCCTTCTTCTACGCACAGCCCGCAACGGCAATGCCGACACAATCTATGGACAGGAGAAGAACCCCACCACGTTCAATCTTGCCCGTATGAATATGCTCCTTCATGGTGTCAAGTACAAGGATTTCACCATAGAAAACGGTGACACACTTGAAGCGGATGCTTTTCCTGACAGAGAGTTTGATGCCGTGGTTGCAAATCCTCCATTTTCGGCTCAATGGAGCGCAGCGGAGAAATTCAACTCCGATGACCGTTTCAGCAAAGCCGGGGCACTGGCTCCGAAATCGAAAGCGGACTACGCTTTCATCCTGCACATGATTCATCACCTCAATGATGGCGGCACACTCGCCTGTGTAGCTCCTCACGGTGTATTGTTCCGTGGCAACGCCGAGGGAAAGATACGCCGTTATCTTATTGAGAACAAGAACTACATTGACGCTATTATAGGTTTGCCTCCAAATATCTTCTACGGCACAGGAATACCTACCTGCATCATCGTAGCCAAAAAATGCCGCAAAGAGGATGATTCCATTCTTTTTATAGATGCAAGCCGGGAGTTTGAGAAGGTTAAGACGCAAAACAAACTGCGCCCTGAACACATACAGAAGATTGTCGACACCTATCGCAATCGTACTGAAATCGAAAAATACAGCCATCTGGCTTCGCTTCAGGAAATAGCCGACAACGATTATAACCTCAATATCCCCCGATATGTGGACACATTCGAGGAAGAGGAAGAAATCGACATCAAGGCTGTAATGGCCGAAATCAAAGAACTTGAAGCGAAACGCTCAGAACTCGACGCGCAAATCGAGGTCTATCTCCGCGAACTTGGAATCGTGGAATAAGAATCCTTAATGTAGAACCGTAAAGATTGAAAATCCCGATGGCTGACACTGAAAACAACAAAAACTCCAATTCGCCCGCTTTGCGTTTCCCCGGCTTCACCGATCCGTGGAGTAAATTTGCGCTTGGCGATTTAGGCACTTCTCTTATAGGGCTGACATACTCCCCTAAAGATGTTGTTCAGGAGGATGGAATCATTGTATTGCGCTCGTCAAATATACAGGATGGAGCATTAGATTTCAATGACATAGTAAGAGTTTCCAAAAAGATAAGGCCAGCTCTTTTTACGCAAGAAGATGATATTTTAATCTGCTCACGAAATGGTAGTGCTCGTTTAATTGGGAAGAATGCAATTATACCGAAGAGTCTTAGTGGGCTAACATTCGGAGCTTTTATGATGGTGTATCGCAGTAATCAAAACCGATTCATTCATCACCAACTTAATACCAAACGCTACCAAGCTCAAGTTTCTGAAAACCTCGGAGCGAGGATTAATCAGATTACGTCTTCAGACCTTAATTCCTTTGAGTTTTTCTTTCCGTGCGAAAGGGAGCAAAACAAAATAGCAGAATTCATTGATTTAATTGACGAGCGCATAGCTACCCAAAGGAGGCTGATTGAGGATTTTATATCCCTACGGAGTGCTATACTGCAAGATGCAATAAAAAAAGGATTATCCAAAAAGTCTTGGAAATTTACCACGTTAACCGAAATTCTAACCGAGCGAGGCGAAAGGAACTATAATGGATATGATGTTTGCTCGGTATCGGTTTCTGAGGGAGTTGTAAATCAAATAGAATATCTCGGTCGCTCGTTTGCAGCCAAAGAAACCGGACACTACAATGTCGCCCGCTATGGGGATATTATATACACTAAAAGCCCGACTGGAAGTTTTCCATATGGCATAGTCAAACGCAACACTCAAAAAGAACCAGCTGCCATTTCCCCTTTATATGGAGTATTCGTCCCCATACATGATTGGATGGGTATGTTGTTAGAATATTACTTTGAGAGTGAAGTAAATACTTTCAACTATCTTCATCCAATAATTCAGAAAGGTGCGAAAAATACAATCAACATCACAAATAGTGGATTTTTAGCAAATAGCGTTCCTCTGCCAACAAGTGAAAGCGAAGCATTAACCCTCGCAAAATGCTTGGACACGATTACGCATAAGATTGTTCTTGAAAAGTCCGTTTTAGCCAATTATACAGTTCAGCGAGAATACTTTCTTTCTAAGATGTTCGTGTGACATAGATTGAGGATATATTTCAATCAATGTCCTCAATAAATGAAACACTATATGCGACGTTGACCACGAATTACAAGATATCGTTTAGTGAAATTGGCAACGATTATGGAGGGTTGACCGGGAAATCTGCCGAAGATTTTGGAAAAGGAAAACCTTTCATCACATATCTGAATGTATATCAGAATCAAGTAATAACCGATTGCAATTTTGATTATGTTGAGATTGGAGATGGAGAAAAACAGAACAAGGTACGACAAGGAGATCTACTAATTACTCTATCATCGGAAACTCCAGAAGAAACCGGGTATACTGCGGTATATATGGGAGATGACAAAGAGCTATATTTAAATAGTTTTTGTTTTGGCATACATATCCCAGAGTCCGAGTTGGTCTATCCGCCCTATTTGGGATACCTTACTTCAACATCATATTTTCGCAGAAAAATAATCCCTTTTGCACAGGGCTGTACCAGATTTAATCTACATAAGCCATCGTTAATGAACATGAAATTCTCCCTGCCTATCAAAGAGAATCAGATAAAGATTTTCAATGCACTCCAATTGATTGTCAAAAAAATATCCACTGAAGAAGAAATACTCAGCAACTTCACTTATCAAAGAAATTATCTACTTACAAAATTGTTTATATAAACATCTCTTTAAGGAAATAGCTTCTTTGTTGTTCGTATCTATTCAGAATCGAGGCTTCAACATTCAGCTTAAAACTAAACATGGAGAGGTTTTTTACTATTTCTGCTTGTCTGTTTTTGGAATGAATTGAAATGTTCATCTCCAAAAACTCATCTACATTTATAGACCTACCATCTCTGATACCATAGGTGACGAGAACCAAAGACTTTATAAACTTTGGGCTGTTGAAGTATTCCTTCAGATAGCCATACTCCAATCTTTTATTTGGTCGAAGAATCGTATAAGCTGGGCTGCAAATGCCTTCAACTTCGGCAAAGGCAAGCCCTCCTTGAAAGCTGCGAAGATGCAAAATATAATCTCCAGCATGAACTCGCTTATAAGCCTTTACTGACTTCGCTTCTGCCTTTATATCAATATCAAGGCTTTCTCTCTCAATCATTCCAAACTCTTGGCTGGCTGACAATATACTATAATCAGCTTTGCCATCATTGCGTAGATTTGAGACCTCTAATACGTCACGATATTTAACGACTTCACCGCTCACGTCTGAGAATACTCTGTCTACAATTGAGGACTTTAGTTTTTCCAAATCCTCAATCAGCCTCCTTTGGGTCGCAATGCGCTCGTCAATTAGCGATATCAATTTTATTAATTTTCTCTGTTCGTGTATAGACGGGATACTACATTCAATATTTTCAATTGTTTTTTTTGATAAGCTTGGAACTCCTGATGCTTCATTATATTTATACCAGTCTATATTTTGGAAAAGATACAGCACGAAACGCGGATACACACCAGAAAATGAGTGGGTATAGAACAATGTATCAACAGTCCAAAATGCACCATTATAATAAAACGGGCGATCTATCGAGCCTTTTCTTCCAATGAAAACAGTTTCTCCCACAAAAAGAGCTTGATTAACTCTGGTCATTAAGCCTCCAGAACCGAACACAGGAACATCACCTTTTTCCAAATGTTTATAATCTTTACCATTCCCAATTTTTAGAATTTCTTTGAACTTAAGTTTCTTCCACGGCTCGGTGAAGCCGGGGAAGCGCAGAGCGGGAGCGTTGCCTTGCGCTCTCTCAGCGGGCGAATTGGAGCGATTTTTTCTTTAATTATCCTAATCAATTCATTTCATCGAATATGGAAAAAGAAAAAATCACCATCAAAGACCTCGCTATCCTTTGGAAAAAGGACAAGCGACAGTATGTGAAGCAATCCACATACTCAGCCTACGCGCTGATAGTAGAAAATCAAATCCTTCCGACTTTCGGCAGTCTTTATGACGTGACCGAAGTGGATGTGCAGTCGTTTGTAATCGACCGACTTAACACCGGTCTGAGTCAGAAGTACGTCAAGGACATACTCATAGTCCTAAAAATGATAGTCCGGTTCGGTGAGAAACGCGGTTATCTCCAGCACTACGAGTGGGATATCAAATATCCGACCGCTCCCGATAAACAGGACATAGAAGTCCTGACAGCAGCAAACCACCGCAAGATTCTGGACTACATCAGTCAGAACTTCACATTCCGCAATCTCGGCATATACATCTGCCTTACTACCGGTCTACGCATCGGCGAAGTTTGCGGCTTGAAATGGAGCGATCTCGACATTGAACGCTCCATGCTGGCAGTGCAGCGCACGGTAGAGAGAATTTATGTTCTCGAAGATGACGGCACCAAACACACTCAGATTGTGGTCAACACACCCAAGACCGCAAACTCCACCCGCGAGATACCCCTAAACAAAACCCTTATGACGATGATACGACCTTTGAAAAAGGTGGTCAACGGCGACTACTACGTCATAAGCAACGAGTCGCACCCCATTGAGCCGCGCACCTACCGCAACTATTACATGAAGCTGATGAAGCAGCTTGGCATACCGCCGCTGAAATTCCACGGACTTCGACATAGTTTCGCCACACGCTGCATCGAAAGCAACTGCGACTACAAGACCGTCAGCGTCATTCTCGGCCATGCCGACATCTCTACGACCCTCAACCTCTATGTCCATCCCGGAGCAGAGCAAAAGAAGAAGTGCATCGACAAGATGCTCCGCTCCCTCTGACAGTCAAAATATACCGCCATATATTCAGTCAAATTATTGACGGATTAAATGGCGGTATATATATATATGTTGAAAATTAATTTATATCAAAATTTTTTCGTATCGTTGTGTAAACACATAAAGACACATCGCTATCGCAAAAATCAAAGTTATACAACTGACAGACCAGCAAAGTCTGCAATTAGAGGAAGGCTTTCGCCAAGGCAAGAGCCACGCATACCGCATGCGCTGTCGCGCAGTGCTTCAGAAATCCACCGGCCTGACTTCGGAACAGGTTGGAGAACAGACCGACATGACCCATATATCAGTCAATTCCCGGGTGAAACGCTTCGAGACCGAAGGAATCAAAGGACTGGAAACACGTCCCGGACGAGGTCGGAAGCCAATAATGGACTGCTCGGACGAAGAGTCGGTACGCAAAGCCATAGAGAACGACAGGCAGAGCGTGAAGAAAGCGAAAGAGGCATGGCAGCAAGCTTCCGGGGGAAGAAGCCTCCGAGAGTACCTTCATGGCTTTTTTATCCGCCTTGGCGCGGGATATAGACGTATAAGGAAACGTCCAAAGGGGAAACCCTCGCCGCAACTCTATGCGCATAAGACCGATAAGCTGCAAGAACTCGTACAACAGGAAAAGATGGTCTCATCGACATTCATTATGGAGATGAAAGCCACATCTGCACTGAGGAATATGCGCTACACGGATGGCAGTTCCGCGGTGAAGATGTCTATATTCCATCTGAAAGAGGTCTGAGACTCAATATTTTCGGAATGATCGACCGAAATAATCGGTATGAGGTTCTCTACCACCGAGAACATGACCGCCGACAAGGTCGCTGACTTCCTTGACAGGCTTTCGCTCCGTATCCGCAAGAACACTTTCGTGGTTCTTGACAATGCGAGCGTCCACAGATGCAAACTCATGCGGGAGCTTCGGTCTATCTGGGAGAAGCGTGGATTGTATCTCTTTTTCCTGCCGCCATACAGCCCGCATCTGAATATCGCCGAGACGCTTTGGAGAATTCTCAAGGGCAATGGCTCAGACCTGCGGATTATTGCTCCACAGATTCCCTGCTCTATGCAACCAACCGTGCATTGGCTGCACTTCGATCTGAACTCAATATCAATTTTGCCCATGCGGCTTAGTATAAATTAATTTTTACGACTTACTTATCCTATATAATTTTAATTACAATTAAATTGGATGCATAAGGTAATGATATGGAGTGAAGATATTTGGGAGATTTTTCTGACTGGTTGACGCGATAGAAACAGTAATTCCAGCCTTGTCCCATATCGGTGTATAACGCCTCTTTCACACCCTGAGAGAGTAATGCGTCAATGAAATTTCCAAAGGTGACGATACCTTGACTTTCATAGAGAGCCAACTGATTGTCGGAATCAAGACATAAGGCGCGGAACACGTTTATATTTCTAAGAGGGCGTGTTGTCTTAACAGCGTTGCCATTGTGAATCATCATTTCTTGCGCGAAGCCCATGCCACCTTCTTGTGCAGCACTATCCAAAGCAGAGGTATAATCTTTGTAATGGAATTGTGGCCCGGAAGGCGAAGACCATGTAAATGCTCCGGTATTACGCTTGCATCGATAACCCTTGAAACGCTTGCCTCCTGCAACGTGATCTCCAGCCACATTTGCGTGTCCTTTATCAAACTCTGTCCCGGTAAAAGCACCTGCAAAAGCTAAAATGATGGAATCGTTCTCCGGCGAGGGAATTTCTCCACACATCATATCCATTTTCTGCCCAGTCATATCGGGTTTTAGACAAATCAAATCGCCATATTCGGTTTTGATATGTGAAATGGAAAGTACATCAGGCTGAGTCTTTGTGAAATCTATGATCATTGGCTCCTTGATATCGGGATGGACTCCTCGGATAATATCCATAAATAACTTGACGCGTGCCAAAACCTCTCTGCCGCGATTCCGCCACCATGAAGTGCGTCGCCCGGGAGTCGTGGCATTAAATCCTATTGCCTCAATTCCAAGATGTTTCGCCTGATATAATGCTCGTTCATTGTGGTATTTCTGAGAGATGATGGTTATCGAGTCCTGACAATACACATCCCGCATTTTTGCAATAGAATTAAGAGTACGTGTACCGTCGTAGTCAAGAATAATCCGTGTAGAATCAACGCCTTGCTTCATCAAGGAATCGCGCATGGCAACAGGCTCGTCATATCCATTCTCAGTGTTACGGTAATCTCCGCCACTGACGACAAGCCAATCAACCTTACCGGCTTTATATAGATCTGCTCCGGCTTTAATCCGATGGTCAAAATAATAGTTCCTACGCCCAGTCCAGGTTGAAATTGGCGATGTCCCAAGAATAAGACCTACATTACGATGCGGAATACTATCTACGTTTTCATATAGCCGCCCCTTTGCATTATATGCCACGGATTGGTCACATACAAAAATTGCGCAAAGTATTATGAACAATATGATTCCAACTACTATGCAAACTTTTTTCTTCATAAGTCTTAATAAGTAATATTTGAAACACAGACATTAGTACTCTTCATAATATCCTGTCTATTTCTTCTTAAAGATAATGAGTACAATTAGACCTGCAAATATAACATCAATAATATTCCATGTCAAGCGGTCAAGGGTGATTTTCAGGAAAGGCTGATATAATAAAGCTATAGCTCCAGCTGTAATAGCAAACGAAGTCATCCTTCGGTTATAGAAATGATATGCCCAGCATCCTGCAATGACGGCGGTTGCAAGACGAATGATTGTATAAAACCCGTAAGGAAGAGGAAGCAGACACAGAATTAACGCTATTGCTAAAACTACAGATGCTTTTTCTAAAGTAGAAAGATGTGAGATCAATTGAGTTTTCACGACTTTATAAGATATAATGTACGATTATCCCTTTTTCCATTGAAGAATTTGTCGAGAATACGAGAATATACGCCGTCAGGTGCTACTAAATCAAAAAGTGTCATTGAGGACTTTAACTTTTGAGCATCTAATTTTCCAAAAATGTCTTCTGGATTGTTTGTAGAGAGATTAAGAAGTTCATTTAGAATATCATTCATGTGAGCTGACAGAATAGGATTCTCTAGATATTTTCGAGCCTCATCTAATCCACTAATACCGTAATAATGCGCATTATATGATTGTCCCAAACCACGTAATTGAGGAAGAGTATATCAAATCCAATGTGATTCTTTTTTGCCATTACGTACTTCATAGAGAGCCGTTTTATACATACTCTCATGAGCTTTAACGAACCGACATACATCGTCAGTCAACTCATTTTCCCATTCAAAATGACGCAGTTTAACCATAAGTGTATTTGTTAAGATAGCGCACCGGGATAGCCCCGATGCGCTATCGGGGTTTCAAATTTTATTTCTTGAACAGTCTGTATATTTCTCTTACCCAAAGGACAAGCGATGATACTACTACGATGATTGCAAGGTCGAGTGCTCCCGAGGGATTGAAACTCCAGTCAAGGGTATGAAGCATCGGCTCTACGTTGAAGAACTCGTATGCAATCTCGGTAATAAACAGCTGACCGATAACTATAATGCCAACAATAGTCCAGAAGCCTTGGCTCATTTTCAGCTTGAACACGCTTTCGCCAGTCTCGAAGCTACGGGCATTGAACATATACCAGAAGTGTGTCCATACGAATATCGAGAACAAGAGCGTTGCTTCGTATGGTGTCATTTCCGCTGCAGAACCTATTGTGGTATGGAACATTTGCGGTATAGAGGTGACCTCTGCATGGTTGAAAAGCCAATAGAATCCAAGGGTGATGGCAAAGAAGATAAAGCCTACACTGCATAGCTCCCATAGCATCGGTTTTGAGAGAATGGAGGCTTCACGCTTACGGGGCTTTTCATCCATCACTCTCTGAGAGGGAGGAAGTGATGCAAGGGCCATTGCTCCGAAGGTATCCATGATGAGGTTTACCCAGAGCATCTGCGTAACGGTAAGGGGCGATTCTGTTCCCATGAATGATCCGAAAAGCACGAGGAAACAGGCTGCGACATTGACCGTGAGCTGGAACAGGAGGAAACGCTGGATATTCTTGTAGAGGGAGCGACCCCACATCACGGCACGACCGATTGAAGAGAATGAGTTGTCGATGATGGTGATGTCGGATGCTTCTTTGGCAACAGATGTGCCGTCGCCCATCGAAAGACCGACATGGGCGGTTTTGAGCGCAGGAGCGTCATTTGTTCCGTCTCCTGTTACGGCAACAACTTCGTTGTTGGCCTGCAGAGCCTCTACGAGACGCTTCTTGTCCATAGGTCGGGCGCGGGCAATGATTTTAAGTTCGCCCACACGCTCCTTTAGTTGCTTATCGGAAAGTTCGGCAAATTCCGTACCGGTGATGATATTGCGGTCAGTATCTGTCACATCGTTCCAAAGACCAATTTGACGACCGATTTCTTTTGCAGTTCCGGGAGTGTCACCGGTTACAATCTTAACTTTGATTCCGGCATCAATAACCTCAAAGACCGCGTCGGGCACGTCAATACGGACAGGGTCAGAGATTGCAACAATCCCAAGGAACGTCAGGTTATCGGCAACCACTTTGCCGTCAGCGATTGTTGCGTCCTTATCGTCAAGTTCCTGATATGCAAAGCCGAGAGTGCGCATTGCCTGATTCTGATATTCAAGCAGCTGTGCGTCAATTTCAGCCTTTGTAACCCCATGGGTGTTCTTGCACATACTGAATACTATTTCTGGAGCCCCTTTGATATAGAGGATGTTCTTTCCAGTCGCAGATTTTACGACAGTCGCCATATATTTACGTTCAGTAGTGAACGGCAGTTCTTCAAGTCGGGTTGCACCATTGCGCAGGTCAAGATAATTGGCGCCTCGCTCTTTGAGCCAAAGCAACAGAGCGCCTTCGGTAGGATTACCAAGCACTTGATGTTTGTCACCTGAGAGGTCGAGCTGTGCGGTCGAGTTTACTGCTATTCCTTCGTAGAGAACCTTGTCAGAGGGTTCACCGAAGAAATTGGTCTTGTAAACCTGCATCTGGTTCTGAGTCAGAGTACCGGTCTTATCGGTACAAATCACAGTTGTGGCACCCATTGTCTCACAGGCGTGCATCTTGCGGACAAGGTTGTTGGTCTTGAGCATACGGCTCATCGAGTATGCCAAAGAGAGTGTTACTGCCATCGGCAGACCTTCGGGCACTGCAACCACGATAAGGGTAACGGCAACCATCAGCGTCTTGAGCGTATGGGCAAGGAGGAGCGACCACATGGCACTGTCGGCACCGGAATTGAGCATTGAGAACGCTCCAATCACCATAGCAAAGAAGACGATGAAGAATCCTACGATTGTGAGAATACACTTGGCTTTTGACCAGTCTTCAAATTTCTTGATAACAAGCCAGAAAAACAGAGCCACGGGTATTACTAACGTCCATGCCTGCCATGCACCCCAACCGAGGAAGTGGATCAACTGACCGACGATTATGAGTCCGGCAAATATGTAACTTACATTGGTAATCCAGTCAGCAAGACCGTCAAGTTGCTCATTGAGAGGAGTCTTGACTGAGTCATCAATCTGAGCTTCCTCAAATACCTTGCCCATTTCGGTAGCATCGCCCACTTTGAGAACGCGCATTATGCCATGACCTTCCATGACCTTTGTACCACGCATTACATGGTTTGATGGATAGGTTGCATCCTTGTCAAAGTGTGCTTTGTCGGTGGTCTTGGCACAGAGAGGCTCTCCTGTAAGAGTTGATTCATCAACACTCAGCGTAACAGCATCAAGCAATTCTCCGTCGGCGGGTATCTCGTCACCGGTATTAAGAATTACTATGTCACCTACAACCACATCTTTTCTGGGGATAGTAGTCATAGAGCCGTTTCTCATCACCTCAACCAGCTCATCGTCATTTACCTGATTGAGAATCTTAAAGGCTTTGTTGGCTTTCTGCTCAAAGATGAAGGCAAGTGTTGTTGCAAGACCGATAGCGACAAAAATGCCGATTGGTTCAAAGAACACTTTCCAGTCCTGACCAAGTCCGAAAAACTCATAAAATGAGATTCCGATGGACAACACACCTGCGACCAACAGGATAATAATCAGCGGATCGGAGAATTTATCTAAAAACTCTTTCCACCAAGGGTCTTGTTCTGGAGGCGTCAGAATATTGACGCCATTCTTTCTGCGGCTCTCCAACACTTCCGCGTCGGTCAAGCCAGTATAAGTGTGATTATTTGGCATATAATATTGAAGTATTGTTTAAGAAATAGGGTGAAGAAGCCAAGTAAACTCAACCTCTTCACCCCAAAGGATACGTCAGGCTGCGTCAAAATGCGCCTTCTCGTTTCAGTTCATTAACACGGCGTTGAATAGCTTCGTAATGCTTACCAAGCTTATCCTTACGCTCTTGTCCAATGCCATACTCGCCACGAATAACTTTTATAGCTTCTGCCTCAACGTCATTGGAAACGACAGATGGAGCATTGTTAGTGGCAACATTATTAGTGGTTTGGGGAGCGGCAGGGGTGGTCTCTTGAGTATTTACAACAGCCTCTGATGGATTAGAACTTTCGTCATTATTGGCGTTTTCTTCTACAGCATCTCCTCCGGAAAGAATTTCTGCTTCATTGGACACTTCCTCAGTATTTTCAGCGGGTGTTGTTACCTCCTCAATAGTTTCTTTCTCAACTATAGGTGAGGATTCTGTTGATTTACCGGGAAGCAACCACCAAATCAGAAGAATGATAACAATTATAGCCAGTATTACCCAAAGCCACTTGCCATTCTTTTTCTCTTCTGGTTCGGGGGTCGGGTTAACTGAATTAACCGAATCTGTTGGTTGTGGTTGTGCTACAGGAGCAACAACCGGTTCATCGTCATCCTTAGAGAGGTCGAATTTACGTTTCCCACCCTTTGAAATGTCGAATCCGTGGTCAGTTCCTTTATTTAATTGAAACTTACTTTTGTCTTGTTTTGCCATAATGAATGAATTTTATTCTTCTGTATACATGTCAACAAGAGTCTGCAAGCCACCGTTATAACCATTGCCGACTGCTTCAAACTCCCATTCGCCCTCATCATTGATTATAAAGCGAGCGGCAACGAGTGCATCTTCGGATTTATAATCTTTGCTGAGTTCGTAGAAACATAGTGCCTCGCCGGATTCTTCATCGATAACAGTAATCTTGGCGTTTTCAACCTCGCCAAATGTCTCGACATTATCATCATTGGGGACGTATACGGTTGCGGGAATTGCAACTTCTTGCACTTCAGGAGCGATCTTGCCAAGGCAGATATTGATAGTTTCAATACCTCCTTCCATCTCGTCTTTTGCTCCGAGGACTGCTCCGTCGGCACTCATGGGACGAGTAGAATCAAGATAGTTTTTCTTATTACCAAATTTGGCGCGATCGAACTTTTCAGTACGATTTACAGAGTTGTAGAATACGAAACCCTCGTCATTAACAATGATTCCGTCAAGGTTCAGAAGCCAAGCTTGCGTGTCTAAATCCCCTTTTTGCCATGTAAGCTCGACACGGATGTTGTCGAGGCCAAGACTTTTCGATAGGGCAAATCTATCGCCACCATCGAGTTTTTTGAGGTTGAATTTACCCATAGCTTACTTTACTGGTACATGTCAACAAGGGTTTGAAGCCCACCATCGTAGCCTTTGCCTATAGCCTCAAACTCCCAGTCTCCATCTTCGTTAAGAACGAGAGCACCGGCAACTACAGCTGTCTCAGATGAGAAGTGCTCTTTGAGATTGTAGGAACACAGTTCTTCGCCAGTTTCTTCGTTTGTGATAACGATTTGAGGATCTCGAACATTCTTGAATGTTGTTTTACCTTCCTCATCGTAAATGGTTACGCAGAAGACTATTTCTGTGATTTCGGGACGAACCTTGGAAAGGTCAACGTGCATGGTTTCGCCGGCTTCCTCGCCGCCATCATCCTCTCCATCACCAAGGTCATCAGCGGAACCCACTACTGAGCCATCGAAGCTGACAGGGACTGTGTTGTCACGCCAGTTTTTCTTGCTGCCGAATTTTGTGCGGTCGTAAGCTTCGGAACGGTTGTTGGACTTGTAATAAACAAAGTCAGCATCTTCGGTTATTACACCATCATCGTTAAGGAGGAACGCGGATGCATCAAGGTCTGCACCTGATTTCCAATTCAGGTCAACCTGAATTGCTGAAAGCTCATCACCTTTGCCGAGTGAGAACTTTTCACCTTTTGAAAGGTCGAATTTTTTTGCCATTGTTGTTGATATTATATGATTATATTTTTCGGTAGTCTGCAAGCAGTTTTTTATATTCAGAAGAATTGAGACCAGCTTTTTCGCATAAATCTATATATTCTTCAATCTCTTTGATGATACGGGAAATTTGTTCGCGATTTTTTGATTTTCTATATTCTTCGATAGCGGCTTTCCTTAATTCCACGCCTTTTTGAGAACGTATTATGTCAGAAAGTATACGAGCCATAACGTTGTTGTTTTGGCTCCTATACCAATCGCGAGCTTCCTTGAGTTTACCTTGTGCTATTAAAGAATCTCCATCGTTATTCTTTTCTCTGGCGGATTCTTTATATTGCTTGGTCTGATTGTGAATTCTTCCATCAATAACGCGCCAGTCACCATTTCCGTTAGCCGCAGAAGCAACCCAAACCCATTTGCCGTTAGGGTGAATGTCACCATCTTTATGCCTGGATTTAGATCGCTTAGGTTCATCAGCGGCAATCAATGAAAGTTCGTTTTGAACGGAGCTAATAAGACTGTCTGTTCCTGGTTCCTTTTCCAAAGAATTGAGAAAACTTTGAAGAATGGAACGAGCATCAGATAAATTTCCCGACCTGACTTTTCCTTTCGCTGTAGCCTTAATCTCTCGCCATTGCCGTTCAAATGATTTAATTGAATTATGATTGACAACTGGTGCTTGAGTGATATTATATTTCGCAATTTCAGTAGAAATTTCTGCGATTACATTATCAACTCCTGATATGGCTTGACATTCAGAAAGAAAGTCCTTAAGCATCTGTAGTGCCATGTCGGGCTGTCCACCACGCTGCTTTCCATTGGCCTCGGCCTTAACCAGTCTCCATTTCTTTGAAATTTCCTTTATTTTAATTTGATTGTCGCTTTCCCGCGGAGGATTAACATCAACGGGAGATTCAACAATAATTGTCTCAGGTTCAAACATAGGAACTACTTCAGAGATAATGAGGTTCATCGTGTTATCTCGAAGTTTTTTATCTGTCCTAATAGTTTTTGAAAATCCGGGGCTAAGATTTTGTTCAAAATATGAATTACCGGCAACAATTCCACGCAGCAGAAGAAGAACCCTTGAACGATTTATAATTCCATTCTCTTTAAGGAATTGTTCCAAAGTGTCCTTTATAGATACTACGTCAGAATTTTGGATATAGTCTATTGTGTTCCTATTAAGGCTATAATGGTATTGCTGCCCGTCGGAAAGCAAGATTGTATCATTGACCAATGGCAGCGATGAACTTAAAAAGTCGGATGCAGCTTTACTTATTGCATCTTCTTCATCTGACTTTTGGAGCCATGGATTCTGACCTATAACCCTTTCCCATATCATCTTCTCAACATACTTCTTTCGCGGATCAATTCCTAAGTTTTCAAAACTTTTGACAATGGGAGCGAAATCATTATTCACACCGAATATAGAGAACGTTAAATCAGCACCTTCTGCCCAAGCGACCACGACTTTGTCGCAGACATATTCGTTAGATAAGGATTCATTAATATATCTATTTATATAACAATCATAATCAACGACTCTGACTCGATTATATCCGCTGTCCTTGAATAAACCATGAAGTAAGGCTCTTTCATTAGGCTTTATGTCTGACTCACATACAATTGTCAGAGGCATATTAGCCCGATTGTCGCTCAAAGAGCCAAATCTATTAAACAAGACATGACGGAAAAAATCTCGAAAAATAGATTCCGATGCATCTAGCAATAGATTCCTAATTGGACGAGTTTGACCTCCAATAGTATATGTGCTATCCTCCACTAATCGTTCAAAGTAATTATCGAAAGCGTTAGTGGTTCCAGAATGGGCTGCACGGACAGCATCATCCCCAATTACAATACCTGTATCGGAGCAATAGAAAGCCAATGGGGCGGGCCAATTTCCATTAGGGAGCGATACAAGTTTGTTCTCACCATCGCGTTGCCAGTATTCAAAGGAAATGCGATGGTGAGATATGGATATGATTATTTTATAGCTGTCTCCGTTCATCTTAATAGTCTCAACAACGTGTTTTCATAGAATTTCATACCCTCAAGGATAATGATAGGAGCAACGAAGCTGAAAGGTTTACCGCCCTCCTGTGCTTCTCGTCTTGCCGAACGGAATTCCGGCATATTCTGTACATAACCCGAAATGTTCATATCACGACAGGCGACCTCAAGCTCGGCTGGATTAACCGACCAATTAAAGAGTTGGCGAGCGGCTTGATAGAAGAAGCTACAAAATTCAGTGAATTTATCGGCTTGAGATTTAGTGTTATCGGCACGAAGACGTACACCAATTTGGCCAAGCATCGCAGGAGTAATGGAGTTGGTAAACTCTATTGGCCGAGGTATATTGTCATTACCGGTCAACTCAAATCCTGACTCTCCGATAATTTCGGAAGGCTGCTGAGTACGTGGACGCTGAAGAATGGTATCTCCCTTGGCTAAGCCTTTCGATACTTCATATTTGATATTAGTATCATGAAGCTGAGGCAGTTCAATATGTTGCCATCCAGCGAGGGTTTCCATTAGATGGTTTTTACCATATCCCATTACGAACATCTGTCCATAATATTGCTTAGCTGCTGCAGAATTAATGGTATTAAGCCATTGGAAAAGTCGGGAGCCTTTACCTGCAAACGTAACACGGACATTAGGTTTGCGACGAGCAGGCCATTCGGTCTCAGGAGTCTTATTCAGATCATCAATAAGTTTGTGTGCGACTTGCCCGGCATAGAACATCAAAAGACCGGTTACATACATGTTAACGCACATTAGCTGAGGACAATCAGCTGCAATGCGCCGATATAGATGTTCCAGTTGATTATCGTTAAGACGATTAACGATTTGATCGAAGAAGTATGGCGCTGTATGCTCATTGTATGTGTCATTACCGAAATTAAGTCCAACCATTTGGATTTTGTATTCGGCACAAATGGAGCTTAAAACCTTCTTGAATTGAGGAAATTTTGCAACAGATTGTGATACACGTTGAGCAGCAAAACGCAATGAATTTTGCTTTATCATAGTGACTCCATTCTTAAGGTAGAATAAAGCCGATATATCGGTGGTACTACCACCGACATCAAAGCAAAGATTTAAGACGTTGGTTTCAGTGCCATATTTCACCGAAATGAAATTGGCAACTGCTTCCGCTTCTGATAGGCTCGGATTTGAATTTGCATTCGTCATCGTGTATAGAGGCTCCGGATCATACGACACCTCTTTGTCCGGGTTATCGGGCATAAAATCCTCAGACGAGTTCTCTTCGGCAGGAGCTTTGTTTTCCAGTGCACCAAATCCAACATTATCATCGAAAGAGTTGTCACTGCCAAAATCTCCGCCGAAACTGCCTCCGAAGTCCGAGGAACCCTTACTTCCAAAACCGCCCCCGAAGGAAGAATCTATACTGCCGAAGCCGCCTCCGAAACCGCCACCAAAACCACTTTCGGAACCGGTTGATGTTTGCCCCACTGTACCAAACACCCCGGTACCAATATCGGTTCCTAACGAACGGGTATCAGTATAGCGGCTAACATTTAACTCGTATCTTTCGCCGTTTTCTTTCAAAACCGGTGAAATCGATTTTAGCGTCTCCCAAATACTCTGATATGAATACAGAAGTTGCCCCGCCATCGCAGATGGATAAGACCATTTTATGCTATTAGGTACTAAACCCTGGGCAAACAGCGTAGCATAAACTTGAAGCATAAGAGTCCGCAAGAATGCACTCTTATGAGCTTTATCATCATCGGTGTCCTCCCATTTCATATTATGGATTTGGGTAACTTCTCCAACCCCATTAGGATAGAACAAAGTGATTTTATTCTTTTCGGAATTGGAGAACGGAAGATTATCAGCAAAGCTTGGGAAACCGCCTACGACTTCACGCTCGTTCCTCATTTTGAGTGTTTCGCCAGTTTTAAGTGCAGGCAAGCGACGATTATCATGAATAGTCAACACGCTCTTGATAGCGTTTGACATAACGCTCGGACCTGCACCTTGAAAAAAGAAAACTTGATTCTCACGAGGGAATAACGGCTTCCCGGGAAGTTCATTCCCCATTAGTGAAACACGCTGATTCCCAAACGAAAATCCTTGTTCCTGAGTGCTGTCGCTCGAATATGCGATTGATGTATTGGTACTTCCAAAGTCAATTCCCAAACGGACAGGATTCAACGATGAGTGAGCACCGGGGCGCATCCAATCATGAGGTAAGTTCGCGCCTTGAGCAGAACTATAGTTTATGAGAAGATAGCCACCTTCGTTGCCGGTAGGAGAAAGAAGTCTTACCCCTTTGAACGGCTTGTTTGAGCGATATATCTCGTATTTGTAAGGGTTGTCTGCAACTGCTTCATCAGAAAGAACCAATAGCTCCGATTTGACAACCCTGTCTGGCGCAACTATTCTTCCGTCGCGACTTAGGAGAACAGGAGCTTGCTCTCTATCAACGACAATTCGGAAATAGTCGCCTTGCATATCACCGACGAATGGAAAAGCACGATATGACGTACTGGTGCCGTTGTGAGGCAGTTCGTTATACATAAAGTAGGCATTCCATTGTGGAGAAACGAAATTAGGCCAAATTAAAATATCCTTATTTTTGATTTCTCCATCGGAAGTATATACTTTCTTGAACTGTCTACGTATGCCAGAGTCAGTAACCAAAGTAAGGATTACTTCAAGGTTATCTGTGCGCACAGACGGGTCATATGTCGCTTTAAGGGTTGATGCAATTGCACTCGATGAGCCAGACATTCCAACCAAGGTGGCAACATTTTTTCCAAAAACGTTTAAGCCTTGAGCACTTAATGGAAGTGCAAAATATGCTTTGTCATGCATCCCCTTGACGTCGGCTGTCAGAACAAGAATTGGAAGATTCTTAAATTCTGTCGCACTAATATTTAAGTCAAGTTTGGCGATATGAGCATTATCTTCGAGCAAGAGATTTTTGGGATCGAATTCTACACCTCCGTTCATTTCTGTTTCCGAAATGACACCTTCAACGCCATTGAGAATATCCTTATGACAGAATAGTTTCTCAAAAGGTCCACCAAAAGCTGCACTCACAGGAGGAGTACTGCCAATAGAAAGTTCAAATCCATCTCTTGCAGCACGTTCTTCAATTTCTTGTTTCCAAGAGTTGAGTAAAGTGCGTATTGAGATATAATTAACACCTTCCCCGGCAGGAAGCGACTTATAATATTCCTCTGCTTCGCCTAATCCTTGCAGGATATGACTAACATAGGCATGTAAGGTCGCGACTTGCATGGGTTTCATTGATGATTTTAAAGGGTCAATGAATTTACCCGTTAAGACATCAATCCATGGGCGTTCATCTGATGCATCACATTTGTAGCCTGTGGATGTGAACAATAACGATTCAGGAGCAGTGGCACCGACAACCGTGTTCCTATATTTTATTACGTTAATAAACGGAGTCGCTGTCTGATTGTCAGTAAGATTTTGGTCGCACCAACGATTTCTACGGCGAAGAAGCATATTTCCAAATGCACCTTTAGGCTCGTAAACATTATTTGTTTTTGCGACATCTTTGCCATCGCTGTATGAGAGTGCGATTTTTCTTACGCTGATATGTGCATAATCGAGTGCCATACAAGCAATAAGACCTTTCCATTCGTCAACTAATTGACTATAATAGCCAACAAGATTATTCGTGGTAGTATCACCTCCACTTGTCGCAACATGGTCAAGCGCTGTTTTGAACAAGTCAACGCGAGCGAAAGCAGTCGGGATGCCGGACACGAGTTGACCGACATTTGTATGTTTGCTTAATTGTGGTGTGATTATATTTTTGATGAACACAGAGGTATTGCCCAACTCCTTCCATTTATTGAGATCACCAGAAGGAATGGCTGATGTGTTCACATCTATTGTAAGCGATTTTTCTGCCATAGTTATTCGTTAAAATGTTGAGCAATAGTAACCGCATTATACATTTGTGCGAGAAACTCCTCTTTAAGAGTTGTTGCTTGTGCCTCATCGGGGATTGTATCTTCACTCTTGAGTAGGCTTATAAGTGTATTGAAACGCCTGTCTGATGAAGAATTTAGCACAGCTACACCTGATTTGTCCCAGTGATGAGCTTCATCTGCGAAGATGGTTCCGGGGTCAATGTTATGTAGACCGTTGATGTCTGTAATAAATGCTTCAGGAGCAAAAATAAATTTCCCGGCACCTACTGATTTGAATACTTGGTATATCCACCCGAATACGACGCTGCTCTTAACGAATTTGTATCCAAATTCCTTGAGATACTCATCTATCTCGGCGCATTGTGCATCAGAAAGTTCGTTGAAATTAGTGAATTTTGCCGAGTCGAGATAATTAAGCAACTGAGCGGTTCCACAGGTGCCTTCGTGCGCACCTTCAAATTTTGACAATATAATGTGAGCCAAGGATAGTAAGGCTCCGAGTTTATTCTCGAATACTTCACCGCGTTCAGCCCCCACAAAACTTGCTCCAGACAATTGCATATTGCCATTGTCATCGACTGCAACTGTTCTAAAATCGTACTCGGCTTCGCCTATTTTTTCAAGCTTTGCACGATCTTCGTTAAAGAAGTCATATGCAGCAACTGCACACATCAACTCTGCAACATGACAATCGTTTCGCTGTTCATGCCCTCCTGTAACCACATTCCCGGATTTACCATCTGAATAGTTTATTTTCAAACTGCTCGGCCAGCCAATGTGGTACATACGCTTATAAGTCTTCTTTACGGTTGTATCATCATTATAGAAACTTAAAGCTGCTTGAGAGTTTAGAGCAAAATTATTGGCGTCAGCAATGATTTTATCTATAGTCAGTTGCTGAGTTGTAGGCGTTTTGAATGTGAAGTAGTCGGTTAAAAGAGTAGATCCGAAAAGAACTTTTTTCAGGTTTAACTCATTGTTACCGCCTGTAAGGATTTTAAGGGCTTCACTTATTGCGATAGGTATTACTGGTATAGATGAAGCGCCAGTTCCTCCAAATACACTTCCGAAAACAAATACTCGTGCGGTTGCAGCGTGTTTATTGAGAAGTTCAAGATATCTGGCAAGTTCTTTCTCTTGTGTCTTTACAGCATCTCCGCCTTTTTTGGCGTTTATTGCAGCTTCAATTATACCATGATACATGAGCATTGAGCCAAGATGAGTTTGTGCTCTGTATCCATGATCAAGTTTGAATTGCTGAACTGAATCTCGTTCAAACAGGAGGTCTGAAAGGTCTTGGTTGTCTTGTCGCTGTTCGTCGGTAAGATTTTTAGTTGATGCCAAAGCATGTAGGGTTTGCCTATTCGGTGAAGAATAGTCAGTAAAAAATCTATATAAGTTTAACTTGGCAGAGAAGAACGTATTACTGCGTTGTTCTCCACCCTGATTCGATGCGTCGTTTGTTTTAACTTTGTTGTAGAGCCCTATCAGACTCTCGACTCGATCCTTATTACCATTATTTTGGTCGGTATCAAGAGTAAGAATCTCAATGGTATGGTTATCAAATAGTCCGGCCGCGCATAAATGCACGAAAGATTCAAGGCACCTCATTCCGGTACCGCCGATGGATATTAGGAATACTTTATCGTTCATTTATTTCTCTTTGTGCGTTAGAACCACGTGCCAACTTTAGAGTTGGGGAAAAGTTTGCTGACAACAAAACCGATGAGAATGTAAACAACAACACAAACACCGGCAGCTATTCCTGAGTGCATGAAGTAATTGCTTTGTATGACCGGAACTGTAATGCCTTCGCCAATGGCGAAGTTGATTATAAATCCAACGACACCAGTTGCAACACACAGTACCCAAAAACAAATTCTGCGAGTTGTGGTTCCTGGATTGTTTGGTTTAAACAGAATGAGGTTTGAGATTATCACGGCGAGCAGAAAAAATGACACCATGATTACGATTGCCCACATATAGGCAGATGTGATTGATACTTGTTCCATATGGTAAGTGTTTTATTTATTCAGATATGGTTTTTATATAATATGTATAAAGAATACGACCTTGAGGATTTGATGAACCTGCGGTCAATGTTTCTTTAATAGAATTGGCTAACGATGGATTCCCGGGCCAGCCAAAGAAGTTGTTTACTTCAGCTATATTTGGAGTGGCTTTTGAGATGACAATGTTGGCTCTAAATAGATTTGTGGGATTGATGCCCCCGATAAATGTGCCATTAAAAAGATTGTCAAAATCAACAGTTATTTCTTTCCAGCCAATAGGCAAACCTTTACCATCATGCATTGATGCTGTAAGGAACATATTAACTTCGGGCTTATCAATTCGTTCTATTTCTTCTATTTTTATAGAGTCTCCTTTCGCTGAAATTGTCATCATGGTTTCACACATATCAAAAACGCGGACTTCTACATTTTCAATATTGAAACCGTTTTGAGCTCCGAAATCAATATACAAGTCACTTAACAGATGGTCATATTTGATGTCATCTGGAATTCCGGCTTCCTGCATACGTTTGGCATTAGCAATGGCATCAGTCCAATTTACACCAAGTGGATAGTATTCTGCGTATGCGCCAAGAGATATGTCTAAGGGTGCGAACTGACCGGGAGCTCCATTTTCAGTGGCATAAGGTTTGGCATAACTTATGTAGTCATTAGATCCTCCATTTTCCATTACAGCTGTTACAACATCGACACCATCGTTATTATGGTAGTTACCCCCTTGTTTTAAGGATATATATTGCGTACTGGTAGGATAAGCAAAATTGCGGCTCCCGAGAACGTATCTCTCGGTATTAGGAGCCGTCATAATAACTGCATTTGTAACTAATGAATTTAGCCGATTGGCATTATCATCAAATACAGCCAAGAACATATGCTTGGCTTTCCCTTTTTCCACAAAGTCCCATTTGTAAAAGGTTATGTTATTACCATTAGCAAGCCATGTAATGAAATATTTTTTTGCGTAAGCGGCTTGTTCTATAACCTGCCCCTTATATTCTTCAAAATCGGTCATAAGGAGTGCCGGTTGGTTCTCGGATATTATTTTTTGCAATGTGGCTTCAATCGGAGCTTTCTGTTTATCATAGCTGTTACGATTAAGCATATAATTATAAAGTTGCGTATGAGAATAATCCAATGGAGTTATTTTCTCATCAGCTAATCCATAGAACTTGATAGCTTGGTTTGCTGCAAGTTTATTTATAATTGCTTGAAGCATCTCCTTGCTTCCAGGGGTAGAGTATGCGTAATTCATGCCGTCTGACATATCAACATACACCGATGCGCCATCATTCAGCAAATGCACGTTCTGAGTCATCTCGACGTACTTGTCAAGCTGGGAGCGTTGAAATGTATATGAAGGAGTTCTTGTGAGGAACCAGACCAAGAGACCAATGATTGCTATTACACAGATTGAGCCTCCAATGATTAAAAATCTTGAAGTTGAACTATTCTTTTTGCCATTGCGAGAACGGCGAGATGAAGAAGTATGTGATGACCTGCGAGCCACGACTGGTTTATTGTTTTGTGCTCTATAGACATCTCCTGATTCGAGCGGGTACGAAAAAAGCGTGAGTTGTCTGTACTTGTTGCTCGTCCCACTATCGGAGGCTTCTCGCATTGCCTATTGGAGTTGGACGGCAACGCAGAAGCCCACGCTTGAATATGTGTCAAGTGTATTCAGCGATAGCTCCTCACGGAGTACACTGCTGAATACAATATAATACATATCCACGGGCATCTACCGTTGCTTCATCCCTGACTCCAATGTGAATTTTGCGAGAATTCCCGATAGTCAAGAATCAAGCGTCGAGTAAACGCTTTATATTATGTCTCTGCATCCCGCCTCTCTAAACCCCAGACCGGGGCTCCTGCGATGCGGTCTGCAACTGCAAATGTAATACGAAATTTTAATCTAACAAAGAAATATGTTGAGAAACATATAGTCTTCAGCTCTAAGGAGCGTAAAATTATTTATAAAACAGAAGTTGTAGCTGAGGAACTGCGTGCTGACGGCAATTATTGGATTGAAACTCCGCCAATGCACATGACTTGGAGATTAAAGGCGATAGAGGAATATACAGGAGAGAAACTTGATGAATCAGTTTTGAAATTACATGGCTTCAAAGGAGGTAAAAGTCTTCAACATCCGATGTGTAACAATCCTGAGTTGTTTGCTTATATCGAATCTCAATTTGAGAAATAATGAACTACATCGAAACAGGCCGATTGATTCTTCGCTCGTGGAAGCAGGGGGATTTACCTTTGTTCGCCAATATGAACAAGGATTCACGTGTTATGCGCTATTTCCCGGCAACACTGAGTGATGCTGAGGCAGAGGCTTTCTACAATCGTATTCAGAATGAGTTTGACTTTAAAGGCTGGGGATTATATGCAGTGGAAATAAAATCCACAGGTGAGTTTATCGGATATGTTGGACTGCATGAAATAGGTTTTGATGCCGACTTCACTCCAGGCGTTGAAATAGGGTGGCGTCTTGCCGCTGATTATCACAATCAGGGATATGCAACCGAAGCCGCCAAAGCTGTGCTGAGTCTGGCAAAGATTGCGGGAATTGAAAGGCTGTTTTCTTTCACCTCCAAGATAAATGCCACGTCAGAGCGTGTGATGCAGAAGATTGGAATGGTAAAGGCCGGAGAGTTCAGGCATCCTAATCTGTCTGATGATTCTCCGCTGTGTGTTCATGTGCTTTATAAGCTTGATTTATAACAAAAGGGCGAATAACCATGACAAAAGTCGCGGCTATTCGCCGATACTATACCGGAAAGTTCCCTTATTATTTCCTATTCTTCTTTTTAGCTGCCTCTAATTTGGCTTTAACCTCTTCCTCAGCCAGTCTCTTGGGAATAATGTCGAGATTAATGGTCTTATAGCGTTTATAATGCTCGAAAAGATAATTCATTTCTTTGGCAGAGAGTAAAGGAATGCGGTCTTTCCCCGGATTCCTATCGGCAAGTTTCGCAATAATAGTTCCCACCTGCACGGTGCCGAAACTTTCAGCAAATACATTCTTGATGAATAAGGCGATGTTTTCGCCTTTCAGTTTCAGGAATTTCCCGACATTATAGCCAAGATGTTTCAAGTCTTCTTTTGACAGGTGATTGCTCCGTAGCTGAACAGCATCGAACTGGGCTAACGGATTGACTGTCCAAATTTTCGCATTATTGTGTAGTTTGTCCAGTTCGTGAGACTCCATGAACTGTTCCATCGTATGTGTGATATATGCACAGATAAACGACACTTGTTCAAGATTATATAGTTCTTCGTGACGTTTTAGTTCGTTAAACGCCTCATCACATCGCTGCTTTCGTGTCATTATCTCCTCATGCGATTCGATATTGTCTTTATGTTTCTCATAAAAATCACAAATTGGACCCATGTCCTCAAGATAATACACCGACCCATCTGGAGTAACGTAAACCTCTTGCTCTGTTTCCTCTATCAAAGTGGACCCATCCGGATTCTTGTGGACATCCTGAATGCATACCGATGAGAAGAAACCTACATCTTCATCATATTCCCGCTTCTTTTGAATGCGGGTAACTCCATGCTCATGGTCATAACGCTCCTCATCAGTCATAGAGTCAAGATATACGTTGTATGCTTCCTCAAGTTCAGCATCATAGTCTCTCGAATCATTATATGATTTCTCAATCATAATCTCATCGTCAGATAATTCCATGCCTACATAAGCCTCTTCTCCATCAGGGAAACGTATATGACGCATATCGTCTACAATTTCCAATACCTCAAACGGTCGGTTTTCATTCATGGGAATGGCGACTTTCGATTCTCCTTTGCTCTCTGCTACACAAGCAGTTTCTTGAATCGGCTCTGAGCATTGTTCCTGTATTTCTTGTACATCTGTCGTGGATACCGAGACCTTTTCACCGGTCGGAGTCTCGGCAATAGCCATGACTTCACGGCGGCGAAAAAGAGCCGAAAGGCGGTTGAACACGTCTTCGATTACCGATTGGAAACCGCAATAAAGACCGATTGAGAGGACAAAGAAAACGGCAAAGAGTACATTGCCGGTAAATAGGTCGGTGCCAAAACGGTGAATGGCGGCATGTCTGCCAAGCAGAGCCATAATGCCGCATCCGGCAACTACTGCACTCCAGATAATCATTTTGTCCCTGGTAGGGGGAAGTGTGTTCCTCAATCGCGGGGGCATCTCTGTCATTTTTAGATGTATAAAAAGTGGAATTAAAATATTTTATCACCAATATAGACAATTTAACCCCGCGATTTGTTCATAAGAAACCAGATATTGGGGCTTTGTTAATCTTATAGCAATATATCATATCATGGCTAAAATCGGGCAATAATATTTATTATATGATATGTTAAGGGTATAAACACGACCAATCTTACCGTTGTCGTAAGGTTGGTCGTGGAAGATTATGAAGGTCAATTGGTTCTATAATAGTGGTAGCTCCGAAAGCATCTGTTTGAGGCGTATTGCCAGGCGAGGCATAGGCTCTGCCACTGTCAATGCCACAAGCTCTTTCTCGCGGGCAATGTCATTGATGAGGCGGACAACTTCCGTAAGTTTTAATCCTCCTTCGGGTCCGTCGGCTACTGCTGCAAGAATATCGGAAGGGTCCATAACGTCCATATCGAAGTGAATCATTACTTTCGATACATTGCTTTTGCGTAACCAGTCGATAATGGGTTCGCTATTGGACGCAAGCTCTGCTGGGGAAAAATGTGCTAAGCCAAAATCGTCCACTCGTTTTTCAATGTAAGGATATTCGCACTCCCTTAGTCCTGCGAGGCAGATTCGATCGAGAGAGACTTTAGCCGGAAGTTGTCTGATAATACTCTCATCACCTTTTCCCATGATAGCTGACAATGCCATTGCATGATACCCGGTATAATCATCGCCGGGCAATGTGATGTCGGGGTGGGCATCAACCCAAACCACCACTACATCATCACTGTATTTATCCGCCAGATATGTAAAGACGGGCACACTGACCGAACACTCTCCACCGAGAGTCACAACCTTATCCGGATTTGCAATCTTCAAGGTGTCAAGTGCCGCCTTTGTCTGTAATACAAGGGCATCACGGTCTAATACTCCGTCCTTAACAACTCTTTTTGAAATATCAGTAGATACAGGAACACGGAACGTCTCGCAATCCGATTTGGGAGCAAGAAATTCAAGCAGCATCGAGCCAAGGTAATATCCTCTTGAGGCATCATCCGGAGCTAATTGGGGAATCCACCGTGCAATATCAGCACCTTGCCACTGTGGATAAATCAACCTTATAGTTCTGTTTTCCATATTATTTAAGTTTGTATATTGTTTTTTTTGGAGGCGATTTTGGATGTTATTATAAAATAGTTAGCGATACCCGTCTGCCAAGTTCCTCAAAAATTCGGAAGAGGGTATTGAGCTGAACATCGGCTTTGCCGTTTTCAAGACGGGAGATATAGGTTTTCTTTGTGCCGATACGCTCTGCTAACTCTTGTTGTGTAAGTCCGGCTTTTTGCCTTTCCTCTTTCAAGGTGGTTGCTAAGCAAAATATTTGAGCATCCTTCTCAAACTCATTGCGGCTAGGCGTTCCTTTTTCGCCGTACTCCATATCAAGAAGTTCGTCGAAAGTTCAGCAATTCATTTTTCGGAGTCCTTTATTCTGTTCCATAATTCGTTATTATAATGCCAAAATTAACGAAAAAGTTTACCTTAGCGAAGTAATTTGTGAATTTAAGCCAACAATTTTGAAGTATTCCACTAATTTTTCGCAGATTATAATTATTTTTGCGTAGCTATTCAATATTTAGACAGTTTTTATGAAAAAGTACATTCTATTAAGTTTCTTTATCGCGTTGGGCTTGTTCGCTTCGGCTCAGAAATTTGAGCCGGAATGGGCAGGAGAAGTTGCAGTCTTAAAAGTTGACGGTGATACGCTCTCAATTCCAACTGAAAAATCAATCCCTCAAGTAAAAACATCTGCTTCCGCTGGTCGACTTCTAGTTGGCATAGGTAATATACGCAGAAAGGCCGTACTCAAAAATGGCAGAGCAACCACTCAAATTCCTCAGACAGGAACAATCACATTAGTTGTTAGATGCAAAGACAATGAGACAGACCCTACAACCTTTATACAATTAGTAAAGTTTGAGGAAAAGAAAAAAGAGCGTAAAACTGAATTAGCCAACGTAAATTGGCTGGGGAATGTTTCAGAAGGCAATATGGAGTATATAAACTTCAATGGAAAAAAATATGGTAAGTCATCATACATATTAACATTTCCGGCTCAAGAAGGAGAATATGGGGTTCGTGTTCTTAATCCCAATGACCGAGATGAAAAAACAACAGTGTTCTATTGTTTCGGTATACACCCCGAAAATTGTCTTAAATCTGAAAAGTCAGAACCAAAATATTTAGATCCTATGTACGAAAATTAACTGCACCTTTTCGCTAACCCCATAGAGTCCATAACTTCGATGCCGAATCAGCAAGTTATGGACTTTCATATTTTCTAATCAACTTGGTATGCCCTGTTCGAGTCAAACACTCAACAATGATATTGCAGCTTACGCTCTTGGCGTATGTTTGTCCTACAAATATATTGTTTACGCATGTTAAAGTTTATTTGATGGTGATTGAGTTGGCGGCATCGCGTTTCTTATAATTTATGACTTCGGCGTAGATCTGAGTCGTGACAACGTTTTTATGCGTAAGCATTTTGCTGACGGTGTAGATGTCAGTGCCGTTGGTAATCAGGAGTGTAGCGTAAGTGTGACGGAGTCCGTGAAAGGTGATTTTCTTCTTGATACCGGCATCTTTGAGGCATTTCTTGAACGGTTAGAGAGTGTCGGCACAGCTCAACCCTTTGAATCCCATCCCACGTCCATCTTCACCGCAATATGACAATGCTTCATCGCTCACGGCAATGTCGCCTGTGTCTTTGTCTTCTGTGTGCGGATGCGCATACAGTAGCCGCCATCGGGCGATAGCCCAATGCTCTCCGCAATGCAGAATGTCACTGCCGCTTCCGATGCAGAAGCGGTTAATTTATTGATATACAGATGGGTATAATTCTAATCCGTACAAGTGACGTGCATTTTCTACGTTTGTAAGTAGTTAACCGTCTGCTACTTAAATCGTTACAAGCCGCATTTGCCAAACCGACAACAGTGACTTAATGCAAATTTAGCTATAATAATCCGATTATCAAAGGGATATAGCAACTTTAACTTTTTGCGACATACAGATGCGCGTACAAAACCGGCGAAAATCAGCTTATCTTGAATCTCTACAATAATCACTCCGATTCTCTGATGAAGCGGGTGATTCGCTCGTTTACGATACGGGTGTAGTTGCGTTTCGCTTTGTCGGGGAGGAAGCTTTGGGCAATGAGTTTTATTGTGCCATCGGGTAGGGAGGTGTACTTGTTGAGGATTTTATTCATACGTCTTTTTACCAAGCCGATTTTGTTGCCGAATCGCTCGAAGTCGAGACGGCAGGGATGTCCGGTTTTATCAAACATGTCACTTTTCTCAATGTCGGGTGATAGTCCTCCGTCAAGTCCAAGATCATCTCCGTTCACATGAAGGCTGGTATTAAGAAGGTCGTATGCGGGAGCTAAGCGGTAATCTTGCCCATTAAGAATCAGTGAGAAATTTTTAAGGTGAGCATCGCCGTTTGCATAGATATAGTTGAATACGACTAATTCAAAGAATCGTTCCATATCAACCATCCATGCAGCGACGTTTGCCCGAATTGCCTTGGCAATATCCTCGTAGCTACCATTATATTTGAAATGAAGGCCGGCGGTCTGTTCGTTTTTGCCGACTAACGAAGCGAAATCTTCCATCGGCAGTTTTGAGCTGTCGGGCAGAATATCGAAACGGCGTGTGATATATACCGGCTGACCTTTGGATGTGAAACACAATCCATTAGCTGCTGTATGTATGCCATAGACCTGCGATGCTATCTGCATGGTCAGGTGCTCATTAGCTGGAATAAGTTTGCGATCACGAAGCGTTTTATCCCAAGGTGCAGGTTTCAGGATATGAGTAGAGCGTTCATCGTCCCCCGCAATTCTGATTTCGCCCGATTTAATTATTGCAGGGAATTTTTCTTGCACACCGGAGACAGAAATACGGTGCATCGCATCGGCAATCTCACCGGCATTTCTAAATTCATCAATATCAAAATTGAGAATAGAATTTACCTTTACTCCGTTAAAGAGCATTTTTGTCGCTTTGGGGCTATATGTATTAAAGCCATCTAAAAGTAGGGACGGACAGTTTTTTATTTCAGTCATTGTTAATTCTCCTTATATTTACTGCTCCGATGAAGTCTTTGTCGGCCATAGCTTCAAGAATCCCGAAAAAATCATTCTCATCAATTCTTAGCGAACGGCATATAACCCGTCGATTGGCTCCTTCAGGAACCATATTAGAAAAAAATGGGAAAAGATGCTCGGAATTGAATGCGGTGCTTTGCTTGGGTAAAGTCGCTGAAATCGGAGGCAATGCGGAATTTATATAGTCTTCTTTGTACTGGAACGTATAGTCTGCACCGGGATATTTTTCAGTAAGTATTCCGGCTTCTGTATCATTGTAATATACTGCTAATTCTCTCATCTGTCAACGGTAATTATATAGTCTGTCGTACCTTATAATCTATCTCAATACCAAGCACTTCAAGAATCTTCTTTACGGTGTTTAGTGCAGGATTTCCCTTGCCACGCTCAATATCCTTGATTGTGGCAACTCCGACCTGCGCCATTTCAGCGAGATCCTGTTGTGTGAGGGATAGGATTTCCCTACGTTGCTTCATGATATCTTTAAGCTCCATAGTATGACATAGTAAACTTTTGTGCAAATATAGCAAGAAATCCTGACGCAACCAAATAAGAGTATGATAAAGCATACTTTCATTAATACAATTGCCCAGTAAAAGTCTTTGGAACGAATAGAGTATTATATGTTGTACTTTTATGAACGAGATTAGGCGTAAAGTATTCATATTCTAAAAATAATTTGGTTGAATTGTGAAAAAGTATTAACTTTGTGCCCACAAATTCTGAAACAGATGTTTAGGCAGCACTATAATACAGCAACTACAACAGCCATTCAGAGCTTAAAACGCTCCGAAAGCATACCTTGTGTGCTGTCAGCAAATACAACATCATTACGCGGATATTCCCGACTGCGTTGTTTCAGTGGCTCTACCGAGATAAATTAATCGTCAAAACAGACGAACTGAAATACACCAACTGTCGGAAAGTCTTTACCACGCTTCCCGACAGTTGTTTTTTTGTGTCCATACTGGTATAACCTTCTCCACCACGATTAGCTGCGGACACAGTAAGTACCAACGTTTCAACAACTAAACAAAAAATGTATGAAAATCCAATACGCATCTGATTTACATCTGGAGTTTCATGAAAACAGCAGATGGCTCAAAGGTAATCCCTTACTGCCCGTCGGCGACATACTCGTTCTTGCCGGTGACATCGGTTATCTCGGAGATGAAAACTACGAACGGCATCCGTTCTGGGATTGGTGTGCCGAGAACTTCCGGCAAACTGTAGTCATTCCAGGAAATCATGAACTCTACAAAAGTTTCGACATCAACGAGCTTTATGAAGGTTGGCAACTCAATATTCGCCCGAATGTAAAGGCAGTCTATAACTGCGTTATTACCATCTCTAAGGATATAGAGCTTATAGCATCTACTCTTTGGGCAAAGATTCCTCCCCACGAGGAATTCCAGACGGTACGAGGTGTAACCGATTTCCATAGAATACGCAACGGACAGTTCCGACTTTCTGCACAACGTTTCAATCAGGAACATGAAATGTGCCGCGAATTCATTGAGCGGAGTGTTGCTGAAAGCAACGCTCAACACGTGATTGTCGCAACTCACCACGTGCCTTCTTTTGCGCTGATGGCTGATGAGTTCAAAAGAAGTCCAATCAACGGCGCATTCACCGTGGAATTGGGCAACTATATAGCCGACAGCCGTATAGACTATTGGATATATGGTCATTCACATCGAAACATAAACAAAATAATAGGCAATACCCGGTGTATCTGCAATCAGCTTGGCTACACATTTCACGGAGAGCAAACCAGTTTCCGCCGGGATGCCATAATAGAAATCGAAGACAATGAACTATAAATTTGATGGTGATAAGGTGCTCTTCACGTCTGACACCCATTTCAATCATACCAATATCATCCAATATTGTCAGCGTCCTTTCAAAAGCACTGATGAGATGAACGAGGCGATGATAGACAACTGGAATAGTGTTGTCGGTGAAGACGATACAGTGTTCCACCTCGGAGACTTTTGCCTTGGAGGCACAGCCGAATGGAATAAAATACTTAATCGACTCAACGGCAAGATTTATCTGATTCTCGGCAATCACGACCTCAAGAACATCAGGCAGGGCTTTATCGAACGCTTTGAACACGTTGCAATGGCAATGCGCATAGAGATAGGGAAAAAGAAAATCTACCTCAGCCACTATCCCTACCTGTGTTTTGATGGAGGGTACAAGGATGACGTGTGGCAGTTGTTCGGACACGTTCACACTCGCCCCTCCAACACCGGAATAGATGCTGGTCGTCTCCAGTATCTTTATCCGACTCAACTTGATGTCGGAGTTGACAACAATAATTTCACTCCACTCTCATTCGAGCAAGTCAGGGCAAAAATCCTGAAACAGCTCGAAATAGCAAGGAAGTAAATCTGAAAAACGCTTCAAAACTACAGACTTCAGTATTTTACTCAAAGAAACGTCTATATCACGATATTATTACTCAGATTATTAAAGAATTACTTATGCCGTGAGATTGGCGATAGATCAAATAATAATTGCCTTATCTGTTTATCGTCAAGACGCAGCGTTTCTAGCATTTCAAGTAATTCTTCTTGTCTTGGTTGACCCATAGTCAACCGATATAGTGATAGCACGTCAATAAGTCGGTGATATTTATCAATATCGCTACTCATAGGATATTGAGGTACTATTCGCTCAATCCATTCAATATCAATATTCGGATCATGAAGCCATTCGGTGGGAAGACACCAGTTGGGCACCATTTCTGAATAACGCTTACCAAACTGTTTTCTGACTTCTTCGTTAGCGCTGTCAAATAGTTTATCCCAGTCGTAAATATCTGGAAAAATCTTGGCAATATTTCGTCGAATTGCCAAGCATTTGTATCGGTTAATTCGACCTTCACGTTGCTCAAGATCTTGTGGATTTGAAGGTAAGTTCCAATGAACAATCTTTCGGCAATACCAGTGGAAGTCGAGTCCCTCTTGACCAACGGATGTACTGGCAATAATGAAAGGATAAAATGGTGATTGAAATGCGGTTCTTATATTGTTACTGCGTACCTCGCTCTTTTCATCGGCAGTATTTTTCGCCTTTGTAAAAGGTACGGCGTATGACACACGCATAGCGAACTTATTCCCGTCGGCAGAACCGAAAGAGTTATCAGTGTCAATACGGAGCGTTGAAACATTTATGAACGCATCGTTCATCTTTTTGATGAAATTATCAGGCGTTGAGCATAAATGATAGTATTCATCAAGAACGGTCTGTAGGTTTCCAAGTACGCAATAGTCAATAACCCCATCCAAGAAGAACTCATCTTCGTGATACTTATCTTGAATTTTATCAATGATGTATCCCGATAATCGACGGTTGAATATGGTTATGAATCCCTTGGCTGCCTCACGCGCCATATCAAAATCTTTTAATATGCGATAAAGGCATACACCGGGAGCAGCGATAGCCATATCGGTGAGAATCTCAATAGTATTAGCTGGCATCTCATCCGGACGTTCTGTTTCGGGATTATCGAGCCATTCAATCACACGCAATATCTTACCATAGTTTCGACGTTCTGATGTTGGAATCCCTTGGACAGCGTTAGAAATCTGACGTTTTATGTGAGTCTTGATTATGTGTAGTTTTTCTCCATAAAAATCTGATGGAATATAAAGTGATGCAAGGAATTTAGAGGGATATACCAGAATACTTTGAGCATCTGGCTTAAGGCGATTACCACCTGTGCGCTTATCATACCCAGCCTTCTTATATTTTGAGAAAATAACTTCGCGCTCCGCTTCATAGGTCATGAGTGTAGCAATCATTCGTGGTACCATCTCCCACGCTGAGAAGACAAGCACTTTTGAAAAACCATGATTCTTTACGAAAGGATTTTCTGCATTGGTGGTGTAATAGGGACGTGACGCTGGAACCCAGAGTAGAAGTTCTGTTCCACGTCCTTTGGGCAACATCATATCGCGCAAATATTGCATACGGGCATTCCGCATGGGAATCTTATGGAACTGAGATATATCTTTTTCTCTAAGGAGAACCTGTTCGGAAGGTTCGGGTAATCCCTTGAATCGGCCTTGATAGACTGTAGAAATTTTTTGCTTTAGCTCATAGGTGTCCATGAACGAAAGCAGATATGGCGATGATTTGACATATTCCATTGGTACATTTGACAATGAAAAACGTAGTTTTGAACTTCGCCCAGAAGCTTCCTTACATGCAGAAATAATTCTCTGCATTTCGCAAAATGAGAGAATATCATCGGTAGAAATCGGAATTTCGGCTACTGCCTCAGTAGAGATTAGCCCTTCATTTAGTCTTTCTGTGCGACACATTCCGTGATACATCTTCTTTTCAGCTAATTGCTTGGAGGCAAGTATCACATCGAATTTTTCTGTGCGAATATGTGATAATTTATGGGAATAGTCAGACCAGAGCTCATGGAACTCATTTTCACCGCTAAATAGGAAATTCATCAGTCGATTGAAATCTTCATAATGCTCGTCGGCATTATACTCGGTTAGTTCCTCAAGAGTAGAGAATGGCTTATACGGAGTTGCGGACAGAAGTAATATTAGTGGTTGTTGGCCGCCTTCTTGTTCAAAAAACTTTTTGGCAATCACACTCTGCTCGCTTTCATCGTTATAATCCAACAACGAACTGAATCTCTGAAACTCATCCATAATGATAAGATCAGGCTCAAGCATAGACATACTAAGGTCTGCAAATATTCGGCGCAACATATTTATAATTCTAGTGCTGTCTAAGTTTGAAAGGTCTCCATTTTTTAAATTTCCAATCAATTCTTCCTGAATATCCAAAAATGTTTGATTGCTATAAAGATACTGATGCACATCTTTTATATAAGATTGACCAAGATCACTAACCCTTTTGGAATAACGCTTCAACCAATATCCCCATCCACTATCGCCTGAGTTGGCTTGAAACAACCGTGACAAGTGATGCTGGAAGTTGGAGAACTCGTCAAATCTTTCTAAAATAGTCACTATCAAAGCTCTTTCGGCAGCATTACCCTTGCTGTTTCCACGCAAGGAGAATGATGTTGAAGGAGTAAGCGGTATAATAATTTCTCCCATTTTACCGCTTTTTGAATTAACTATTTTTGCTTCCCGCTCGCGAATTGTCAGATGCTGCATTGAGAGACGGCTCTCCGTAACATCCGCCTTGTTTTTTATACCGAGTTTCTCTATATTTTGGTTTGCAATACTCATATTTGAGCAAACATAAACCACACGAAACATATCGTCGTTGACAGCCTTGCGCATTTCTCGCACTCGGTCGATTACGGCAGATGCAACGTGGGTCTTTCCGAGGCCGACTTCATCAGCAAGAAGCACTCTACGCTGACCTCCGGATTTTATCTCATTACCATTTGTATCGATTGTTGCCTGTCGAAATATATCGGCAATGCGATCGGCAGTAGCCCTTTGAAAATCATATATTGCCATAATCAACGAAGTTTTTTGATTGAACGTTTGAACATGTCAGACATCTGACGGAAAGAATCAGGGACGACTGTCGCATCCAGTCGATTTACTAATTCTTCAATTTCTTCCAATCTTTCTGGATTAGTGGCAGCAATACGAAGCAAAGATTCATAAAGTGTATTACCTTTATGATTAGCAAAAGTATTTTCTCCCATAGATTTTGCCTCATCGGTTTGCATCATTATTGACGCGAACTCTTGTGGACGGTTCGTAATCATCATCTCGACGTAGTTGAGAAACTTATCAGAAGTATTTATCAACGAACGGAATATATGATTATCGCGATCCTCAGGAATACCTTTTGTTGGAATCTTTATTGCCATTCTAATTGGTTTGATTGTCTCATCAAATGGAATGACCTTAAGAATATAAAATTCCGAAAGCTGGATTCGTGATATACCGTTCAATTTACATATCAGCGCATCCGGCATTAGCTCTGACTCATTACAAGGCTCTTGAATTGGGGCAAATGTTATTCGGCCATTAATGCCATTACACTTCTTAGCTGAGATAACAACAGTATATTCTCCTTCAATTTCAATAACCTCGGCTGAGAGGTTATTCCTACTAATCAAGTTTTTGCGTATAGCAATAGTAATAGAATGATCCTCTTGGCTGCTTTCAGATTTTGGTAATGACGTTATTTGTTCACACAATTGCTTTTTCTCATCGCAAAATTCAGATTTGAACGTCTCAAATCGACCTCTACCTATAGGCATTGATAGCCTGAGAAGGAACTCCGAATTTTGGTTGAAGCCACTTTCAGTAGCATTTGCCGAACCAAGCCAATAATAGATTCCATTCGGATAAGTTTCCGGAGCCCAAGAAAAATACATCTTGGCATGAAGATTCATCGGCTGAATATCATTTTGTTCCGCAACCTGCGACATAACCCAAATCTCACGTTTATTGCTGGAATAAATACTCAAGATTTCAGGTGTAAGACTATCAATGCGAGTAATCAGCACCTTTTCGCTCGATGGCTTATATTCATTGAGCCACTGAATAGGATTTGAATTGCCGTCACTCTTGAGGGGTGTCTTATCAATGAAGGGTGATACTATCATCATCTTCTGTCCTGCTAAATCTCTTGTAATGTCTATTTTCGGATTCAGATTCTCGCCGAAATGAATCGGAAGAAACTCATAATCTTCGAAAGGAGAATCAAGAACAAATTTACCCATTGAGTCGAGGTCGTTGACAAGTTTTCGAATCTTCTTTTTCTTGTCAGGATTAGCCTTCTCCGCAAGAATCATCAATAAATCTTTAAGAGGTTGATGTTTGCGGCGAAGTTCAGCAGAAGTCTTTACATCAAGAGGTGCTGTCATTGTAGCCGCGATATCTAGACTTGAATCTTTTGTGAGATTACGACTCATTACCACAAGTTTTATCTGACGCTTGGTACGGTCGTCAAGCGAACGCTCTTTTATCACCCATATTTTCGGATGGAAGTTAGCCAATTCTTTTCCTTTATGCTCGTCTGCAACCTCAAATACACTCTTGTCAAGCATGGCATACAGTGGATTCATGCGTAGGGGCGGTTGTAATCCGGCACGATTACAAAAGAGGGCAATACGATTATTTGCTTGACGCAAACCTTCAAGCAGACGGAATGGAGATTGGAAATCAGCATCGGTTACGTCACCAAGACGAGCAAAAGACAAGGCGATGGCGAGGAATGCCTCCGCATCAAGACTGTAGGTCGTACCGACTGCAAATTCCAACTCATAGCCTGGAGTTGCAACTATTTCATTATATACCAAGTCATTCATTGCTCAATCCTTCCTCAATTTCAGACAACACAGTTCGAACAATTGTATTCCATCGGTAAGCCATTGGCTGGGGAGATTCAAATGGTTTTCCTTGCGGCATGTCTTTATAGTTTAGGAGTTTACTTCTTTTTAGACCCTTGATGGTTTTCTCTCTCAGTACGATTTGTCTATCAAGTTCGTCAAAATTCTTTTCCGCAATGAGTTGAGCACTCTTTTTGATAAAAAGCTTGCATGACTCCTCGGTCACTTTTGACGACACGAACTGGATTATCTCATTGATAGAGTCTGGAGTAAATTCATATGCGTATTTAGTCAGTAGCCTACTAAATTCCGCCGCCTCAATTTCTGCTGATTCTTCAGCTCCGACTAGTATATCATATTGCATAGCATATCTCAGTCGTAGTAGATAGGCAAATCGTGAATAACGCAAAGCTAAATTGTAGGTTAGATATAATTCATCTGGTACATTATCTTTTAATAATGTACCCAAGTCATCATCATCGAACGAGAAGGCGGGGACCCTCTCGTATAGGCCACTGTCAAGCAGATAACTAAGCAACGAACCATGAGTAGTAGTCACTATCTGCTGCTTGAGAAATTCAGCCTCTTTACGCATTAATGTAATAGATAACTGCGCTTTGCTATTGAAATTATAGTTCACACCACAAGTTTTGAATAGCTGACGATTACCTGTCAGGTCATCCGAATCATCTCCATTTTCTTCGGTTCCCTTATGTTTTCTCGGCATGTTTTGATAGATGGCAGAACGCTCAGCAAGAGTTGCATAGATATTGCCTCCGGAAGGAATTAGTCCATATGTTTCCATTCCGGCTTGATATACATAGGCTGGATCATACTTTACATATTTCGCGCCTCGACTTTCCTTCAACATATCTGCGCCGATAATACCGGTAGTATCTTTTGAGGACCCTTCAATAAGACGATATGTCAGCTTAACTTCCTGTTCGCGCACAATGGTACGCGCTTCGCGGGTGTCGGATATTCGTGTCTTTTCGAGATGGGCATAGAGTGCCGGCATTAACAAGAAATATTTGGCATGAGTCTGCAAGACTGACATGCCCGGGAACATGGTATTTGAGAAAGCATCTCGGATACGTCCAAGCCCAAGTTCGTCAATCGCTCCTTGACCCTGCAATAGTTTCATCACCTTGTTAGCACGGTTCAGAGCCTCTTGATTAAAACTCACAAATCCTATTTCCATTCGTCGTAATAGTATATCCAAGTGTAACAACATTTTATTATAATAAAACACAGTATAGATTTCATGCTCATAATTCCGAAGGCGTATTGTTAATAATCCAAGTTGCATTATTCTTAGCCCCAATTCGTGAGAGGATTGCTTTCTCTTTAAGCGAAGCTATGGCACGATCGACCGTCCGTTTACTCAGACTTGTTTTAGTTGCAATATTTGCTATTGAAATTTGCGGGTCGTTCATTATAAGCCTGATAACAGCCATTTCTTTCAATGTAAGTCGTGCGGATAATTCTTCTGACGTTTCCAAAACGTCATTTTGGCGTTTAGGAGATTCCCAAACGTCATTTCGAGATTTTGACTCTTCCCACCGGATGTGAAGAGTTCGGTTACGGAGATCTGCCGGTATGCCAAATACCGCAAAATTCATGAATCGTTCAAGTGGTTCAAATGTACGGTGAACGCCCTTAGGTATATTCTCGTATTGAGAACGAACGAGGGCATTACGGAAGAACCATGAGTGCTTTTCAAAGCTCTCATTATTCACATCGAACCCAAAACTTCTCAAATACTTGATAAGGAAGACTGCGGTCGTTCTAGTGTTCCCTTCCCCAAAGGCATGAATCTGCCAAATGTCTGAAATGAATCGCGTGATATGTCTTATAGCCTCAACGGAAGAAACAGCACTATAATCAAATTTTTTCTCTTCACTAAAATCATATGTCAGAAGTTCTGACAAAGAGTTTGCACTACCATAGCCGATAGTATCGCCATCAAGAATCCACTGATTCTTGGTAATATTATAGGTGCGGTACTGTCCGGCATGAGAAAGGACATCTTTGAAGAGAAAGCCATGAATGCGGGACAACTCCATAGGCGAGAATGAAAAAGCCTTCTCTGCTAAAAGTAGATTGATTCGGTTTGAAACTTGGTCTGCCTCAAAAGTCCCGTCAACTTCAGCTTGCTCGCGGACAGACCTCTGGCTATAATACTCCTCCAGACGTTTGCCAACTTCCTCACTTGAAAGCGAACCTTCTATGTTTGCCTTGGCTTGTTCAAGCAAAAACTCCGATGGCTTCAATCGGTCAACATCCTGTAACCCGATAGCAATAGACCAGTTACGGGCACGCTCCTCCACTCCCGGCTCACCGGAAGTCAGATACTGCTCAAGCCCTTGATATTTTTCTTTGTATGACATCTCTAATGATTATTCTGAATCTAACGAAAGGACGTTATCGTTAAAACGGTTGAAGTCCGATTGGAATAGGCGATCTTGAATAATGAGGTGTTTTTTCAAACTACGACTCAGCAAAACTGTTGGCATAATAGAATTTGAGATGCGATGTACCTGACGCTCATCTTCGGTTTGAACTCCCGAGAATTTCTCGGTAGTTGCCTCTTGCAATAACTCTCCGGTATCATATATATTTTTCAGATGTAACCCGATGTTATCAGTGGAGCAATCAAAAAGCTGCGCCATAGCCTTCTGTGTGCACCAGATACTTTCATCCCGGTACACAACCTGCACACCGTACTCCTTCCCCTCAATCTGAAAGATCTGGAATTCCACCGTGCTATTTCGTATCTCAAACTTCTTAGCCATCTGTATTATATTAGTGTAATTTTTACATCGCTGTTTGCATATCGAGGACTTTTAGATTGCCTTTCTTATCAAACATAAAGTTTCCTTCATTCAAGTCGATTCGTCCGTAAGGACAGATACTAAACAATTCAGCATACGCCTTTTCTATGAACTCAAAGAAAACAGATACGTATTGAATCCGTGTGGATATTTGTTGATCTGAAAGTTTCATAAGCGTATCCTCATTCTCATTGATATGTGATATATAATCGTTACACAACATTATACATCGATTGATTTTAGCTGTTTCTTTGTATTTGTATATCGACCAAAGGTCGCTCCAAGTTAGATAATTGGTGATTGGATTATCTGGAAAAAGAGAAAACCATGCATGTCTGAAATCACGGAAAGCTTGATTGACCCATTCTTGTTCAGGTGATTTATACAGTCGTTCCATAATAATCCAAGTATACATTCGCTCCTCAATACCAGAGTAAAACGCTCCCATAGATTCTATATCACAGAGATGTTTACAATGGCTACCTTGAAGAGCCTTGCATACCGAATCAGAAGTTAATTTCAGAACTTTCTCATCAGGTATGGCAAAGGCAATTCCGTGATTACCAGTCCCAAGTAGTCCCGTAAGCCTTATATGGGGATATTTGAGTGAAAATTCCTGTTTTAATTTATCGATTTTTCCTTGTGCCATTTTTATGAAGCGTCATCTTTTAAATCAGAATCAACATCAAAGTCAAAAAGGGTTGGAGAATTATTAGCCTGACGTTGTAGTTGACGTTTCCTTTCACCGGTCGTTATTTCTGGAGGATTATCATCTTTCCCGCATGAGTGTACTTCTATAACTTCATATCCACTAATTTTAGTTTCTCCTTCTTTATCAACCGAAGTGTAGATTTTTAGGTCACATATAATATATGTACCGCCTGTAAAATCCACATCGCCTTTTAAAACAGAATTTCTAAAATCTACATCGCTTAACTTAAAAGGAACTGGCTGAGAATTATAGACTCCTTGCCATTTAATTTTTCGTTTGCGAAGCACAGGCGCAATAATATCAATTCTGACGTTATAAATTGTATTTTCATCCTCCATCGCGTCAGTGATAATATATGCATCGAAAGAATGTCGATTGATAACAATTTCATTATTGTCAGCATTACCAACGGATGAAGAAAAGCCGATGCCTGTAATACGAGATTCTTTTTTTGCTTCACAATATAGATTCGATACTCTTCGTTTTATCTTATTCTGAATGTCTACTGTTGCATGTTTTAATGAATCTGCACGCAGTTCTCTTACTTCCTTTTCTAATTCAAGACGTTCTTTTTCTTTCTTTAGATTGTGTATATAGGAACCATCTTTAATGTATTCAAATGCCCAATTAAGAACATTATCTAAGGAAGTAGATAGGGGATTAACAGATAATGCTATAACGAGAGCAATAACCCATTGGAGTTTAATTTCTTTTCCATCTTTGGCTGTAAACTTTAATCTACTCCAAAGGCTACCTTCTAAAAGTGGCTGTACGCTTACTTCTATATCTGCACTTACTAATCTCTTTACTTCCTGAATAATCCCCAATAATTGGTATTCGCATTTATTAAAAATAAATGCGTCCATAAAATGTCCATCATCCGAAAATAGATAATGAGTACTGAGTTTGTTAAGAGTTGCCATTCGAATCAAGAACTATGGTGGGTAATAGTTATTTTATATCAAACTTCGATGGTTATGAGAATTTGATGGTTGGAATTGCTATGAATATGTTTCGTTGTAGAGGTCAAGTAGATTCTGTTCCTCTAATCTCCACTCACCGGTTGGCTGAATTGCATGATCCAACCCCTTGAGTTTTTGAGTGAGTTTAGTCAGAGAATATTTCTTGCCGTTATACTCAACCTTATTTTCGCTAACGACCGTAGCATTGATACTTTCATCAGCGACGAAAGTTAGAACATCACCATCGATTAGCCCCATCTGATAAAAGTTAAGATTGGGTCGGCGCTTTCTTGCTTTGGAGGAACTTTCCTGATACTGAATAAAATTATCGAGATTCTGACTTATATCAAGAATATCATCATTGAAATCAAAATATATATCCCCGTCTTTGGCTATAACTGTCAATTTAAAGTCTATAGATTTTGATATTTCCTTTACTGCCGCAAAAACTACTGGATATAGTTTAGAGGTTGTAAGGGCTTTCTCTAATTCATGTAATTTTGATAGCATTTCGGAAGATGGGGTAATTCCCATCTTTTTTACTGTGTAGATTGCGGATTTAAGATCTTTTAGTTGCTTTGTTGAATCAGATATGTCAATATTTTCGTTAGCATTTTCAGTATCCTTTTTTTCACCCGTTTGTACTATTTTCTTTCGTGTACGATTAGTGAAGGCTCGGAAGGAAGGGTATTTTGAAGATAGGTATTCTCGCGTAATAACAGCCGGAGGGTTATCAAGTAACTCTATGCCAGATAGTGTAATCCGCGCAAAAGAACGTTGAGGTCTTTCTGCAAGCCCAGCTTGACACAAGTAAGTTAACGACCATGTAATACGATCGATTACTTTCGTATTATTGCCGCTTCTTGTAGTCTCTGCCAAATCATTCTTGGAAAAATTGAAATAATTAATGACATCAGAGCGTAATTGCTGAAGGGAAACTGTTTTCCCATCTTTTAAAGCCTTTAGCGTCGCTAATATAAATTCTTCGAAATCTGGTACCATAATGTTATTCCTTAGGCATTATATAACCTTTATCTTCTGCTTTAGTGACAATCTTCACGAGTCTCTTACACTGAGCAGTAGTAGGTAGTGAATTCTTTCCAATATAATTAGCAATAGAGTTTATGAAGCTAAGATCGCCAGAAGAGAGTAAATCCTCCTTCTTTAAATCGGAGTAAACATTTCTCCAATAGTTCTCTCCAAGTTTGAATATTTCAACTGATTGATCTATACTAGAGTTGAAACGGTGGGCTCGTTTAGCGGAAGCTTCAACATCTTTAGTTTCATTACGAGAAATTAATGACGTCTCGAACTCATCAGAAAGTTCATAATTAACCTTCTGAAATCCGGTCCAAGTACCTATATTTCGTGAAATAGTTCGCACGAGTCCACCACCAGCCTGATCCATTAGATATGTATGAGCCAAGAACGCTATGGCGAGTAGCTCCTTTGCCAATGCAGAATAAACATTTTGTTTTTGCCAGATTGCCTTCCAATCAAGATCTTTATCTTTTGGAAGCAACGACATTAGTTTAGCAATAGCATACGGTACAATTTGTGCTTTATTGCCCCCTTTCGGATACCAAGATGATTTATTGACAAGACTATCAAGCTTATCAAAGATGATGACCGAACAAATAGCTTTCTTGAAGTATTCTTCGTTTATAGAGTCACGAGACTCTGAATAAATTTTTTCTATCTGTTCAGCGAAACGATTGAAATTTATTGCTGAACTTTGGCACACTTGATGAGGATTCATTGCAAGTGTATTTAAACACTTTGCCAATTTTTCTTTCTTTACGACCTGTGATTTTGGATGCATGTCACAATATTTCTTACGCTGCGCTGGCGTTAGCTTCATCTGCTCCTGTTCCCACTTACCTCTGGAACGTTCATAAAACCATTTAGTTTGAACAGGGTTTCCATCAATAGGCGGAGCTAATACTCTATCTGACAATTTCTCCATCATCACATGGAAAGGATGATTAGAAAAGAAATCAGCAGCCGAAACTGCGTTTTGACTATTTGCACATTGAGAGATTGTTTTAGTAATTTCGTTGTAGTGGTCGATTTCTTCCTCAGACATATCATTCTCTACGTTAAGAACAGTCAATTTCATTGGTACAAATATATTCTCCATCCCGTTTTTTGCCTCCTTCCGAATTATGGCATTTGCTAAAGAGGCAGTCGTCTGGCCTCCGTTTATGATTTGTGGGTCTTTGAAATGAACTATCTTTGTGCCATCAGGAGAGAAAGCTACTGAGCGAGCTACAATAGCTATGCCATTGTTATAGGTAAAGAATTTATGAGGTTGCTCCATGATTGTACGACGAATGCCCTTATTGACATTGCCTCTTACACTTAGGAAAGCACGAATATTACCTTGGAGTAGTTTGCTACCGTATTTCAGATAAAGATTAGCCAAGAATTCTCCCGGGACAATCCCAAGATAGGAATCAAAACTATCAGTATTACCAAGCTCCGCCTTAAGATACTGGATTCCGGTACAACCAAATTCAGTTGTGTCAAATTCAATAATTTCGCTCGAATTTGATGCAAATGTTTGGAAAAACCGCTCAATAGTCCATACGTTGAGTTCAACGGGACGTTCAAGGAAGTCTTCTTGTGAAACACTTTTTACTTGTTTACTTAGGACTGAGTCAGAAAGAATATAGAACTTAAATCTCATAATATCAGTATTTATGAGACCTTTGCCGATGTATTTCTTGAATTCTTTAGCAATGTCTATGACTTCATCAGAATCATCGCAGTAATCCGAGATTGAACCATTGACAGCTTCTTCAAGGAAATTGCGCATTCGTATTGAGAGCTCTGCAATGCGTGAATTTGTAAGGGTTGAGGGTTGTTCTCGCTCGTTAGAAAAATCGCTGGTAATGAGAACAAGTGATGCATCAGCATCATCGTATGCGTAGGCATCGAATGCCATTATACGTCCTCTGCGGCCTTTCATCTCCACAGACATTGGAATCGGATCCTTTAATTCTCCGATTGCTTCCAAATCTTCTAGTGCCTGATTTATGAATTGCGTTTCAGGCTCACTTCCTTCATGCTCTGCTTGGAAGCGAAGATTATCAATATATTGAGTTCTAAATTCGAGAATGTCCATAGTAAATAATTATTCCGTTGACATTTTGAATGGTTCTAGTTCAGCCTTATTGAGGTCATAGCGTACACAGCTAATTGAAATAGGGATATATTCTCTTTTTAATCGGGGGAAACTGTCATTCACCACATATTCTTCAAAAGAGCTCAGTGAAAACACGTAATTATTGTATTCTGGTGAAAAATCATATCCGAAACCACTGAGTTTATTCAAAAAAATTTCCCGTTGATGGATATTTAACAGTTGCAGTATCGAATTGACTATCTCATTTAACTTTATGCCATTAAATGAGCTACTCATCTTCTCAAGTTCATAGACAGCTAAAGTCCCATCTATGTCACTGTCGAGTTGTTCGAGGGATGCAATCTTAATTGCACCTTTGCCTGTGGATATTGTTTTAACCTCATGCCACTCGTTATCAAGGGAGAAATCTTTATGAGTATATTCTGGACCTGTCCATGCCTCAATTGCAGAATCAGGACCATGTTGCACAAACATGTTGTCTTTAAGATATAGTAATTCCCCAATGAGTCCCATGACTTCATTTTCATTAAGACGACCTTGATTCGGCCTAAAAAGCCTTTTCCAAGATAAATATCGCTGAGATAATAATTTGTAGGCGATATTATCGTCTGTTATATCTAATGTCGAGTTTACAAGATCTTCGCAAAATGTACAGAAGTATTCAAGGAGGTCTTGATTTTCTAGCGAAAAGCGGATAGAAATAAGTTGCTTATGCTTAGTCTGTGATACCGATATGACCTCAGAACCTACAAGTCGTGTGGGTGTAAAGTGGCCAAGAAATTCAAAGGAAAAACAACCATTATCATCTTTCCCTATGTAAAGATTCAACGAATCATTATCATTAAGACGTATGAATTGTCCCGGATGAAACCCTTCTGAAAATGTAGTATATATCTTATTCTTCATCTTCTTCCTCCTCGCTTAAGTCATCAAGCATGTTTAACTTGTAGTACGTCTTGTTCGCCTTGTAGTGGCAAGACTTGCCATGATCGTCCACAGCTGGAAGACCAATGCCGAATGCTACGATTTTTTCTGATTCCAAAGCATCCATAAACTTAATCAGTTGTTTGGTATCATCTTTATCTTCTTTAGTGGGATCCACCAATACAATGTATAATACAGGAGTCCTGTGAGGCAACTCGGCAAAATACGCATTCATTGGCATATTCCTACGTGCGACTTCTTCTGGGGTACAACAACCTTCATCTACCCAACGCTTTCTTTGTGATTCTTCGGCCTCCTTTATCTCATGAGGGTAGAGAGCCAATTTACCAGCTGATGCGCTTAGAAGGCGTCGTCTGGAGGTTATCTGAATTACACGCTTGGGATTATAGTAGACTGTACGGGCTGCACACTGAATGTTTTCAAGACCCGGGATGTCATAATACTCCTGACTTTCACCACCAACGAATACGATATTCCAATTCTCTATGTCAGAGTTCTCCGGATCTCGTAGGAAGGTTAATATGTTCTCCACATTAAAGAACATATTTACTAACGAGCATTTTATCGAGGAGATGAAATCAATTACTATTTGTTTAGGTACATTCTCAAAAAATCGTGATGCACCATTTTTATCATTAATGTTTTTATCATCGTATTTACGAATGTCTGCGAATCGGAAAGCATATCCTGACTCAAATAATTTTCTAGTTAAAGAGACTACGGCTTCTCTGTTTTTCTTATTCTGCTTGGCATTTAGACTCACATATGGAGTCTCAAAGAAACGACCATAGTAAGAATACTGAACATCAAGATTGTATGTGCTACGCATCTTATTTGATGCTGTGATTTGTAGCTCGTCACAGTTATCTCTAACCTTAATGCCGAAATCCTTTGGAGTAAGCTGTTGGTCAAACATGCTACGAATATCTTGTTTTAAATCATCAGAAGAACGTGCAATCTCAGCATACCAACTGGCACTAAGAGGGGTAGTCCATATTTGGAAGATATCCTCATACCCATGACGATACCCAAACCATCGGCCCATCTGCATAAGGACATCAAATGTTGCGGTGTTTCTATAAAAATAGCTAACCATCAGGCCTTCTAATGTAAGACCACGGGATAGTGCGATGCCACCAACGGCAATAACACGGATGGATTTGTTAGTCTTATAATCCAGTTTATCGCTATTTTTAGAACCGTTAATTACCATAACCTTTATTTTCTCAATGGCAGTTATAAGGTTCTGTTTCTTTATCACGTCTGCAAAAGTTACGTCTTTTACATTTGTGAAATGTTTCTCCCATATTTGCTGGAACTCCTTGAATAATGGCAATTTGAAATTTTTGGCAGTATTCTCCGAGAAATCATAACGTATGGCATTGAAAACATCTTCTTTCTCCTTGTCAACATGTTCAGCAATACGATGTTGCACTTTTACAAATCGGCTCATGTTAATCAACATACTTCGAGGTGAAGAATGATTGCCACGAAGATCGCGTATTACATTCGCAAGGAAAAAGCAAAGGATGCTTTCGCGCAAAGAAGCTGGATATATTCCATTCCACTCCTTCTTATGACGATAGTAGAATGGTCCTAAATTCAGTGTTTCCGGATTATTCTCTACAGCATCTCTATATTCATCTGAGCTGTAATCTGGTTCCTCAATATCTGTTATATAACGAAGACTTCTATGGCAATCGCCTTCCTTATAAAATATTCGATTTGCTCCCACGTAATTCGAGGGGGTTGGTAGGGCATATATGAAGTGTTCTGGGAATAAATCTGCGTGTTTCATAGAATCCTCTGAGTCTGGATCAATGAAAACATTGGCGAAAGGGGTTGCCGTAAAACCCACATATGTCGCATTTTTAAAGAGATTACATAGCTTACGAATCAATTTATTAGTTCGAGTGGGATCAGTCTCATCTTTGCGTGTATTAACCGAGGCATTATCAGCTTCATCGTCAATAAGTAGCATAGGGACATCAACATAATTATAAATGGAATCAAGATTAAGTTCCTTAAGCCAATTATATAGTTTCTGAAGAACAGAAACATTTTTCTTTACCACAAACAGAACCAAGGAGTTCTGTGAGTGGAGAGAAGTTGCAATCTTATCACTACTGCTTACGAAGTCGGTGACGCAAGATGTGAATGGTGAAGCGTTAATTTGATGATTAGTTTTGCCAACTCCAACACGTTCGCGAATTTCACTCTTATGTTGTTTCTTGATTGTATAACCGATAATACCTTCATCAATGCGCTCTTGAGTCTGCTGACGTAAACTTTCAGTTATGCCTGCCAAAAGAATAACTACCTTATAACCAGCATCAGCTGCTTTACATATTAAACCTGAATACGTTGCAGTCTTTCCAGACTGAACATCTCCTATGATTAACCCTCGAGTAAGACGAGTACCATCAAAAGAATCTTTTGGATTACCCAAACAGTTCATAATATTGGGGAGTGTTATTTCATCTAAAAGATTGATACTATTGAGGTCAATATTAGTGTTATCAATTAAGTGCTGACGATATCGTGTCCAATAACCATTAGTATATGTGTCGTTGTCATACCAATCATGTCTATCGTCGTATTCAGAGAAGATACATTGCCCCGCAGTATGGGTTATGCGATAAGCGTATTCAATATTTGAGAATATTTTAGCATTGTCTTCGGCATCAATATCAGCATGTAACCATCCTATAACACGGTCTATATAAGCTTGAATGCTATCGTATTCAAGCCGTTTGCCCTTGTCAATATCCCAGTCAATCTGCTGTTTAAGCATTGACATTATCTGCATATGTTCTTGCTCAGTTAACTTCATTGTTAAGTCTTATCAAAAGGGTTTCACGCACTTGAGGAAAATTACATAACGGTTCTGACTTCATTAGGTCATCCACAATGTCTGAATAGGGTCGATTTGTGAAAGACATAATGCTTTTTGCCATACTTGTACCAATTTCCAACACCTCGTCAAGACGTTGATCGGATTCCTGTATTGTAATCTTCTCGTTAGATTTATCAATATACATCTGTTGAATGGGAAGATTCTTTTCGACTTCATTTAAAAGCATTTGAAGCAGATAAAAATCGTCATCCGTCATTTTATCACGTATAAACTGAAAGAGTTTACTATCTCTGTTTATTTGATAATAAAATGACTTGTTGCGGTCTTGAAAACGCTCCCATATATAATCTCGGTCATCATCAATTTTCTCCTTCCTTCCACGATGAGTTTGCTTCGTAGTTGAAATGTCTAATGCCTGAATAACCGTATTTTTCAACTGTTGTTGAATGCGTTTAGGTATAGATGCTGATTGTTTCTTAACGTCAATACTCCATATGTCATCAAGAGAGTTTGGTATATCAACTCTTATACGGGCATTCTTCGTCAATTCTGCTCGTGGCTTCATACCGAACCAAGTGCCCCAGATTATCAAACGATTATTTCTGTAAATGTAGAATCCTTGACGAAGACGTAAGTTCTCAATGCCTCCAATTAATTTTCGGTCTTTATCGGAAAGATCGGTGATGTAAGGTAGAACAAATGGTTTAATTCTGATATGACGCTCAATTCCTGTCGTATCTTGAATTGCAATACTTCTCTCTTTCTTTGTTGTCGTTTTAGGATGAGACTCAAGGAACGGATCTTGAGGACGCACTTTATGATTATTTATATAAATGGATAATTTATTCTTATTAGCTGATAAAAAACGGTGAAAGATGAGAGTGAGTGCATCATCCAATCTCATTTTCATATCGTTTAGTGCATCAAAAACAAGTCCCTCACTAGACTTGTGTAAAATGTCAAAATCCTGCCAAAGTACAAGTGTGCCTTTCCCTTGAATTCTTAATTCTTCAATGTATGGTAGCCGGAGGATTTCTTCTATATGTAGTTCTTTGGCTATCCAATCTTTCTTTTGAAGAATATAATTATAATCCCAAGAATAAGCTACCATGTTCCCATCATGATAACTGATAACTGTCAAAATCTTACACTGAGAGAGCGATGCAGATTTTAGACCAAGTCCGAATCGGCCTAAATCATATTCATCGCGTTTATCCTCGGATGCTATGCTCCCGTAGCGCATAGCATCTACTAAAACATCTTTAGACATGCCAATACCATCGTCCAAAATACCAACTGCTAAATCATCTAAAGGTGTATTTGGAAACATTATTTTGACAGTGCTACATTTTGCGGTAATACTGTTATCGATTATATCGGCTACTGCTGACTCAAATGAATAACCCATTGAGCGCATAGAGCCCATGAGCATATCTGCTCGTGGATCAATTTTTTTGTCCTTGCTCATGGTCTTCAGTTAATTTAAGGATTTGTTGAATAACAGCTTTAGCTAATAACGGAGGAACGGCATTACCAATTTGTTGCTGAATATGAGAGATTGGTCCTTCAAAATAGAAGTCATCGGGAAAACTTTGAATACGTGCTGCTTCCCGAACAGATAGACCTCGATCTTGAAAGGGATGTATAAGCATACTCTTTCGGTAGTTCGATATAACCACAGATGGTTCATCGGCTTTGAGACGTTTGTAAATACCGCTATGGCATCTCTCTTTATCGGCATAATTGACCATTAGTTCATCGGGAATATCTCTCCAATTTCCTCCTTGAGGAATATGCTTGTATCGTTTAATGACCAATTCATTGTTAAGTGAGACCAGATTCTGAGTGGGAATTTCAGAATCATGTCTCATTAGTCGTTGATATGCGGTAGCTTCAGCTAAACTGCAAAGATACTTACCCTCGAATGACTGTTCTCCATTCCCAACGATAGGTAAGTCGCTTATTGCTTCCCATACGGATATTGGCTTTTTGTGTTTTTGGGGAAATTGAAATTTAATACCTAAACGATTACCTACCATGAAATATCGATTACGTCGTTGAGGAACACCGTAATCAGAAGCCCACAAAACTTCATCTGCCACTTCATAGCCTAAACTTCTAAAACATATTTCAACCAATCTTCTGACTGCTCCATTACTCATATTGGTAAACCCGTACACATTTTCGAAAAGAAACCAATCCGGTTGTATTTCTTGAACGAATCTTAGAAATTCTTCAAAAAGTGAATTATTAGGATTCTTCATAGTCCGGGTTCTAGTGTTTGACAATGAAAAGCCTTGACAGGGAGGGCCTCCCATAATAATAAAGACGCCCTTATCTTTAGGTTTTAAATCTGTGGGATCTAAATCACGTATATCCGAACAAATGACTTTGGTGTCAGGATGATTTCTTTCATAGGTTCTAACAGCGCTCCGGTTTATTTCTATAGCATGTGAAATAGTTATTCCAGCCATCTCAGCTCCAAGACTAAGACCGCCAGCACCCGCAAAAATATCAATTCCTATTCTTTTCATTTTGTTGGGCATAATAATTCTCTCACATCAACATCTAAGAAGTGAGCTATTTCTTGAAGTTGATTAACGGAAGGCTGAACTTTGTTGTTACACCAACGAGAAACTGTTGTCTCGTTCTTTCCAACTGCTTCACAAAGCCGTTTAGCCGAAACCTGTTTCTCTGCTAAAACAGCCTTAATTCTATTTACTGGTATTGGTTTAACTTCGTTACTCATCTTGTTACAACTTCTTGTAATATGATGCAAAGTTAGTAATTTTTTTTCACATATACAATAGTTTATACTGAACACGTGCCTTCTTGATGATTAATAACCAGTTGTTTAATATGAATTGGCCCCGACAAGAGGAAAATTTCTTGTCGGGGCGAGGGGGGGTAGAGATTAGTAGAGGTGAACGCAGGTTATGTCGGCGGTTTTGACGTCATATGGTGTGTCATAGTGCTCTTTCGAGAAGGCAATGGCGAGGTGTTGGATGCGGTGTTTGATGCCGAGTCGCTTAAGGAAGATAATGAAGTTGCCAAGGTGTTCGATGAGGTAGTCATCTCCTTTGTCGGTTTTGACGTAACCCAATAGGATTACGTTGTCGGGGAGATTGTACGTGCCGTTAGCACGGGTCAGAATGACGACTGCTGTTGAGAATGTCGGGTCGTCAGAGGTGAGGCTGATACCGTTACTGTACTCCTGATAGGTCATCGCAGAGGGTTCTGTTCCGAAGTTGTCGGCGAGATATTTCTCTACTTCGGCGAGTGCAGCTTTCAGACGTTGGTCTGAAACTGATGGCTGCTGTGTTGTGGGTTCGGTCTGTTTTTCTTCGTGGAGTGCCTTGTGGCAGAAGAAGGTTTTCACACGAGAGAGGAGTTGGTTGAGGTTGTTGGATGCTTTCATTTTCTGTTGGATTTGGGGTTTGTTTGTGAATTGAGTTCGTTGATTTTTTCTTCGAGACGGTGTTTCTGTTCGAGTGCGCGGGCGGTCTCATGGACTCGCTCTTCGTAGGCTCGCACTTCCGATTCGATGATTTTCACTTTGTCGGGGTCGCGAAACCAACTTTCGATACTGTCCAGACCGGCCGAGTTGACACCGTTGTGCATCATGATGTAATGATACTTGATGTCGGAGATACGGGCCTTTTCGATGCGCGACTCCTGCCAGATAGTGGCAGCTCCGAAGAAGATGAAGGTGAATACCGAAATGAACATTGCGAGGTAGACTTGCCATGATTCCTTGGCGATACGGATTGTCTTTTCAATCTTCTGTACCGGTGGATTGACGGTGAAGTTGTCAAGCTTATTGGTGATTTCGGTCTTAAGGTCGTCAACTGAAGAAGTCAGATTGCTGCCGATTTCGCTGACCGTCTGCGTCTGGGTTTCGATGGATGTCTGCATCTTATCGACTTTCTCGATGACGGCTGACGTTATGGTGGTACCCATATTATTCAGGTCGTCGGCGGTGGCGCAGTTGAGTTGCGACTCCTTGATCTCGGTACAAGTACCGTTGATTGTGCTGAGGTCATCAGCGATGTTTTGGAGAATATTCTCCGAGAATTTTTCAGGATTTTCTTTCATGTTTTTCAGTTTTGAAATTACACACTTCTGCCTCTTTTTCTCTTTTGGCGGCGTTTCATCTCATTGATGAAAGCCTCCTCTTCCGGGTCATAGGCAGGTCCGACTTGGAAGAGACCACCGAGTGCATTGCCGAGTCCTTCGACAATATCGGCTCCGGCTTCGATGATTTTTGCAGCGGTACTCGATTCCTGTTTAGGCTGCTGCCGCATCGGTTTGGGCGAGGGCGATGCCGGCTGGGACTGGCGGGTTTTGTTCCGGTCAAGTGTCTTGCAGATGACATCGTAGGAGCATCTGCCGTTGCGGTCAACCTGTGATGCTTTGAATTTTTGCCCGTCCTTAAAGTAGGAAAGACCATCGACTTCGGTAGAGCCACGTCGGAATTTTTTCCTTACGGTGATACCTTTTTGTGCGAGTTCGCGCTGAAAAGTAGTCCAGTCCTTTGCCAATCTTTTGGCGGCTTGAACGGCGAGATAAATCTCCTGTCGGATTTTCGGCCGTCCTTTCAAACTTTGGGTTTTTACATTGTCTTTGTTCTCGCCGTAGGTCAGACCATACTTCCTTTTCATCTCGTCGCAGATCTCGTTGTTGCGATAATATTCGAAATTGTCGCTTACACATTTGCCGTCATTATCCACCCGATTATAGACGATGTGGCAGTGCGGATGTTCCTTGTCAAGATGCCGGACAATGATAAACTGGGTGTTTTTTATCCCCATTTTATCCATATATTCCAGCGCGAGTTTCACCATAAAATCATCGTCCATGCGTTCTGCATCTTTCGGAGAATAGGACAAAGAGATGTGTCCGCACCAGTGCTGAACCCTGCGGTTGAGATGTCGCTGACATTCAAAACCGTCGATAATATCTTTCGGCGTGTCGGTCAGCAGACCCTCGGAATAGAGCAGACGCGCCTCTTTGTTTTTCTCTTTCAGCGCGAGAGCATACTCCACGCAGCCGGAAAAACAGCTTCCTTTAGTTATGCCTCCAATCATAAGACAGTCTTGTATAAAGCGTTTTTATCTCCTTGCTCATACCTTTAAGAGACCACTCCACGAGTTTGAAACCCGCTTCGTTGGCTTTCTTTGCAAGCTGATTCAGATTATTTGCCATGCTCCCGATCTGACGCAGAATCGCCATATCATCGGGTGTGGCTACTGCTGTAACCTTGGCGTTGAGCAGAGCGTGGCGCCAGAAGTCAGACATCTTTCTGCCGGATTTTCGACAGTTTTCCTGCACGGTCTTATACTGTTCTTCATTGAGCCTGACACTGACAACGTATGACTTGCCAGACTTCTCGGTTGCTCCCGAAGGAGCTCTCTTTCTTCTTGTGAATGTCATTGTCTTGGGATTTTGAGATTCGACATTGTGACCATCGGGAACGGACTCCAGCCGCCCGGTAACGGAGGATGCAAGGTCGGAAATGTTTACATTGCCACTACCTTGCTATCCTCCTATTCCTTACAGAATATCCGGATACCGGCGTTGCCGATGGCTTCGCCATTTTCACTGCCTTGGGGCAGTGGTCAGAACGATTTACTGATTAAGGTGAACCAGCCTTCATAGTTGGCAGCGTTATTGTCGAGATGCTCATTGATGATGTGCTCGACAAAGTTGCTGACGCTGTAGCCGGGGCCGCCGAAGAATCGGGCAGTGCGTTCGACACGGTCAAACGTGTCGTTGCTGATTGCTACCTGATGCTTGTTGTCCTTGCCGAGTTTAATCGGGGCAAAGAAAGCGGTGCGGTAATCTTCGAGTTCGCTCTTGCGCTGCTTGGCAGTGGGGCGGTTTGACTTGGGCTGAGCGGCTTCGCTCTGTTCAGCGATGGGCTGAACTTCGGGGGTGGTAGGATTTTCCATAGTTTCAGAGAAAATTGAATTGTTAGACATACCAGTCATTTCGGATGACAGAGGATTGGAGATTTTTGATTGTGCCATTTCATTCAGATTTTAGTGAGCTTTCGTTCGATTTGTATTCTTCGATGCCTACGAGTTCCAGATGTAGCGCGTCAACGAGTTGTCGCAATGCCGGATTACGTTGCATCATTTGTTCAAGTATGCCGTGTGGAGTTTGCTCGGCGATTAAGAAGTCGGCAATGTCGAGACCTTGTTCACGCTGCTCATCTGTAGCCATCTGTTCAAGCGATTCAAACAGAGTTGCCTTTATTCCCGAATCATCGAATAGCGTCAGTTTCTTGCGCCAATCGTCAGTAGCGTTAAGGTCGGGCACCAGCATCACCTCTCTGCCTCGGAGTGCTTGGATGGCCTCGCGGTTGAGACAACTGCACTTGCCGCCTGTGGCGAACCACAGATATTGCGGAAGGTAATGAGTTGCGAGTATTGCCGTCTTCTCACTCTCCACAATGGCAACCGGCTTGTCGCGGATATATGGGAGCAGATGCTCACCGAAGAAACATTGGGTTAACTTAAAGTCGGGCAATCTCAACACCGAGTGTATCCAGTTGATGTGGGGGTACGGTTCCTGCACACGATGTCCGGTCAATCGGTCATACAGCATAATCTTACCACCACGGACATTGCCGTCAGCCGAGATTTGCCAGAACACCGTGGCACCTTGCCAATGCTTTGATGTGCCTACGCGATACATCTCCATCAATCGCCGTGCTTCATTACTTCCAATTATCGCCGCCACGAAAGCGAAGAGATTGTTGTGGTCGTAGCCACGCATGGTGGCCGCCACCATTGAATCATCAATCCTGCTCATCGGCAGTAACTTTGTTAGCGGAGTAACACGACAGCTTCTTATACCACCCTTGGCGTACGCGACGGAACAGGGTGTTGAGATTGCGAGTGAGGAACATATTGAAAGTATGGTCTTTCATCCCGAACCGCTCAGCTATACGGATGCCGTCGGCGGTCGAAAATTCCTCAGTGAGATGCTCATAGACTGTGCGGTGCAGTTCATTCAGTTTCTCCTCGCTGATACAGGTGAGTACGCTGAGTGCGTTACCTCGGAAGTATTCAGCCAATTCTATCGCTCCCGCCACGTCATCATCTTCGATGTCCGAGGGGCGCGGTTCTTCCTCGCTGACAGCCCAGCGAACCATCCGGAGTATCAGGCAGAACCGAAGCACATAGATTTCGAGCTTGCAAAAGAAACTGACCACATTGTCGCTCATCTCATTGTCGCATAGCGCGGCGTTCTCATGTTGCCACTCATAGAGTCTGCGTTTGGCATCCGCAGTGAACCGCATGACAGTGGGTATTGGCTCCTTCTCCTCGTTGACCACATACTCCACTGAAAGAAGACGGTTGAGTATGCGCTCCCATTCACGGTCGAGATCGTCGCGCACTTCATCTTCGTTCCATCTCGGTTTGCCGTTGCTCTTGGTCATCGCAAAGAGTATGCGGTCAATGAAACCGTTGGCTGCTCTCTCACCGTTGGCAAGTTCGGTGAGCAGTCGTTTCTGGATTGTTCCGACCACCGAAATGAACGGACGCTTGATGAAGATGGAGTTCTGACAATTCTTGCGGTCAGACATTGTAGTGCTGCCGTTGAAAGCCGAAAGCCAGAATTGTTCTTCCGAGCCGGTGTTGTAGCGGGTGAAGTTCTTGAACCATGCCGACAACTCATCAACCCAAAGGCATAAGCCACGGGGATTATGGGAGTGAATGGCACTCAGACCCTCCTGCGTCACGTCCGACACGAGGTATCGCAGACGCTTAGGCTCTTTCGGGAATTCATCCAGTCCGGCACTGATGCGTTCCTTACGACTCATAGCCACAGCCTGCTGATACTCGCAATGTTTTTTCTGAAACTCCTGATTGTTTTTCCAGTCGGCATTGACAAGCGGTCGCATCACGAATGTAAGCGGGTGCGAGTTCTTGCTTCGCAAGCGGCAAGCCGATAAGCAATCTCCGGGACGTCCGACAATCGCTATATACACGATTGCCGATTCCTGCCAGTTGCGTTTCACTTCGATTCGGTGGGTATTGCCGATTGCCACGGATATGGCGGTAATCATAGCCGATGCCGTGTAGTCAATCGGAAATCCGCAGGTGGTGTTGAGTTCGAGGATAATCCGTTGCATCTTGGCGGGGAACACCTGCACCGGGAAATCACTGTCGGATGTCTTGGCGTGATTCATCAACGCGCTGATCACAGAGTCCGGAGTAATATTCTTTTCCATAGGCTCAGAAATTATAGCCCCCGCGGGGACGGCGTTTCATACCGGCTGTGATAGCCGCTGCGGTTTCGGCAAGGGAAGGAGCGGCGGAGTGTTTACGGCCGCCCTCAATCCATGCGTATATTTCATCCTCATAAAAATAGAGGAGCTTGCCGCGCTTGTAGCTCGGAATGGGGTCATTCGGAGCCTTGACCGCGCGGTAGAGGGTAGAAAGTGACTTGCCTATTATCTGGCAAGCCTCTTTCGCATACACGAGTCTGCGTGAGGGCTTGGTCTGTTTTGAGTGGCTGGCGATGCCTGCCTTTTCAAGCAGGTCAAGCACTCGGTCAAGTTTCTCGGAGAGACCGCTTACCACATGTGGCAGCTGGTCGAAAGTTGGTGTTGATGTTTCCATACTTACTTTGGGTTTGGGGTTTCGTTTGAAATTCTAACGCAAAGTAAAAGAGTGAGTTGGGGGTTATCAACTTAACCAGTCTCACTACCTCAAAATAACCGTATAACAAGTGTTAACCCACTGAAAAACAGAATCAAAAAGATGGAATTATTTGTATGGTGAAAATGTGGGAAAAGGAGTGGTTCTCCGGTTATTTTTGGCTAATCACATAATGAGGAAGAAAGCCATACTTGATGATATAGATAAGGTGCCAAAAATGTCGGTACAACGTACTTCCTATTAAATTTTAGAAGAAAGCTATGCAGATTTCATAACTGTGTTCCCATTGAAATTGACACGAATTGACACGAAGTTAATCTCGCAATGTAGATTGTTTTCAAATAATAGTTTATGTTCCAAAGAAAAATCTTAATTTTGTAAACTAAAACAACCACAAAAAAATAGGCAATGAAAAAAGTATTACTGCTATTTATGCTGATTTTTTCAGTAACGTGCTCTTTTGCACAAACTGAGGAGGAAGTCTCAAAAAAGATTTCTTCTTATGAGCAGTTCACATCTAAAACTGGAACTTTAATTCGTTATACCGAATTTGACCTTCCAGATATCGTTAAGGGAAGTTGGAAATCGTATGCTATGACTGCCAATCTCCGAAAGGTTACTATTGGCGATAATGTCCGTTGGTATCTTCATATTGAAAAAGAGAGATATCAGCGGTCGAACATAAGCGTGTATATTCCTCAAAGTGATCTAGAGGAATTATTACGAGCTGTCGATCAATTGGAAGTTATCTATGGTGAACTTTCAAATATAGGGGAGGCAACATATGTAGAAGAAAAATTTGAAACCAATGATGATTTAAGAATTGGTTTCTATATTGATAGAAAAGTCAAGAAAAATGGAGAAGAAGAGATTACTAAGAAATGGTTCTTGAACTTAGACTATCGTTTGTATGGTGGTACAAAATTTTTCGATTCATCAGCTGAATTGAAAAATTGTTTCTCTACCGCTCTTGAAGCTATAAGTAATTATTCTAGATAAATATATCTTTTCGCAAACCTTACACAGGCCATAAACTCGCTGATAATTTCGGCAAATTATGGTTTTTGGGCGGATGCGGAGAAATAGAACTAATGATAAAAGCGAATAACTCCGGCAGTTGCCATTGTTATTCGCTTTTGCGTTGAGATTGAGCTTGTTTATGCTCTGTTGAGTATGTCGAGGTTGATGTTGCCGTAACGCTGGAAGTGCTTGAAAAGTTTATCCATCTGGTCGTTGGTATGGATGGGAATTCGTTCCTTGTTGGTTTTCCTTTCCCGAAGCTTCTGCTCGATAGTACGGATGTGGGTGTTCTCGAAGGGCTTTTCAAATACTTTCTTCACGAATCGGGCGATAACACCGCCTTGCAGACGAAGGAACTTGCCAACATTATATCCGAGATGTTTCAGATCCTCCTTAGTCAGATGGTTGCTCCTGAGATTGACGGGCGTGAATGGTGGCATTGCGTTGACCGTCCATATCTTTGCATTGTGGTGTAGTTTTTGCAACTCGTCCGCTTCGAGATAGGGTTGCATCATGAAGGTGATATAGGCGCAGATAAATTCTATCTGGGCGAGACTGAATTTCATATCTTCCTCTGCGAGTTCGGCATGTGCTGCGTTACACTGTTCATGTTGCAGTAGCAGTTGCTTCTGAATTTCAGAATGTTGCTTGTCTGATTTCAGAGCTTGAAGAGCGGCTTCAATCTGGTCGGAATAATAGACATCGCCATTCGCGTCGATGTACGCCTCTTCTTCCCATTCCTCTATACGGATTTTGCCATCGTCCTGCTTGATACAGTTCTCCTTTGCGGTCTTAGTAAAGCAACCGATTGAGTCATCGCTCTTTGGATATGCCCGGACACGATAGATGCCTAATTCGAGTTCTTTCTTGATATGCCTGGGCTGAAGACTAACCCATTCCTTGTATAGAGTGTCTGACTCCAACACTTCTTCAAGTCCATGACCGCCGATATAATCCTCAAAATAAGGATATTCGCCACGAGCTTCATTTCGTTCTTGAAGGCTGCTATACTCAGTGATATTGTCTTCAAGGTTATCGAAAACGACATCATCAATATCTATAGCACCGACTTTTATGCGAGTACCATCTTCGAGTGTCAGATATTCAGCATCCTCCTCGATTTCTTCATTGGAATCCGTTGGGAAAGTGACCTCAGGACAATTCTCAGCCACACCCCCCTGCACAGGAGCCGAATATTCCATCATAGCAGGCTCTGGTTCTTCTACAGAGGGTATTGCAATCTGTTCGCCAGTGGTAGTCTCGGCAATAGCCATGACTTCACGGCGGCGAAAAAGAGATTGAAGGCGGTTGAACATGTCTTCGATTACCGATTGAAAACCGCAATAAAGACCGATTGAGAGGAAAAAGAAAACGGCAAAGAGTACATTGCCGGTAAATTGGTCAGTGCCGAAACGGTGAATGGCAGCGTGGCGACCAAGTAAAGCCATGATGCCACATCCAGCAACAACGGCACTCCAGATAAAAATTTTGTCCCGGGTAGGGGAAGCATAGCTCCTCGTGCGCTGGGGCGTATTTCTCATATAAAACAGTGAATTAAATTTTACGTCTTTATAGACAATTTAACTCACTGTTTTGTTCACTCAGGTCAGGCTGCAATTTAATTGTTTTGAGCACGGAGATATTCTTCTATTTCAATTTTTGCCTGAGCGATATTAGGATTGGAGAGTATCGGAATCAATATATCAACCTCTTCAATGGGACGGTTCCACCATTGTAGACGCTCCAGCAAGTCTATCATTTCATCGTCAAATCTGCGGCGTATGACTTTTGCCGGATTGCCGACGGCTATCGAAAAAGGCGGAATGTCTGAGGCAACCGTGGCATTTGTGCCAATTATAGCTCCGTTGCCAATATGTACGCCGGGCATGATTGTCACATTCTGCCCGATCCATACATCATTGCCGATGACAGTGTCACCTTTGATGGGCAATTCATCCATTACAGGTGCAATCGCACCACCCCAATCTCCTCCCATTATGTAGAAAGGATAGGTGGTGGCGCAATCCATCCGATGGTTGGCACCGTTCATGACAAAGGTAACCCCCTTGGCAATTGCGCAGAAGTTCCCGATTATCAACCTGTCACCTATGAATTCATAGAAATGCGTGACGTGCTCCTCAAATCTGTCAGCTCCGTCGATATCATCGTAATATGTATAATCGCCGATAATGATTCTTGGATTCTTCACCACATTCTTTATGTAGCAAAGGCTCGGAATCGCAGGGTTAGGAAATGCCTTGTCTTTGTCAGGATATATTTTCATGGTTATTGAAGTCTTTATGAATTAAGAATAATTAGATTGTCAGCTGATTGACACCGAGAGCGTCTAAAATCTATGATCGAACAGTTGAGCTGTCATTTTCATAACTCAATAGTTTTATCGATCATACTATTCAGACTGTTTTACAATGATTAATATCATCCGATTTTACAGGATTGTCAGAGATACACGTCTTCCGAGACCCTCGAAGATTCGGAAGAGGGTATTGAGCTGAACATCGGCTTTGCCGTTTTCAAGACGGGAGATATAGGTTTTCTTTGTGCCGATACGCTCTGCAAGCTGTTCCTGCGTCAGTCCCGCTTTAAGACGTTCTGCTTTAAGCGTCTCAGCCAGACAAAAGGCGGCTGCATCGGCATCAAATTGTTCTCGCTCCGGGGATCCGGGGCTACCGTATTCTGCATCAAGAAGCTCGTCGAATGTACGCGCGTTCATGATGGCTTCTTTCTTTGCTTTATCCATTATCTTTATCGTTAAAGCATTCTTTCATTAATTTTTTAGCTCGTTCGATTTGCTGCTTGGGAGTCTTCTGCGTTTTCTTCTGAAAACCATTGAAAAGAATTACAAGAGAACCTTCGTCAAAGCAACAGAAGATGCGGAATATGTTATTCCCGACTTCAACACGGATTTCATATAACCCGTCGGCATCTTCCATATTCTTCAGAATGGTCTTTGGAACTCTATACACAGTCTTGACTACGTTGATGCAGTAGTTTATTTTGCGTCTTACCGCGTCATTCTGTGCCACGTAGAACACCTTGAAGTAGTCTTTGTATAGTTTTATGGTTCTATTCGCCATATCTTATTATGTAACCGCAAAGTTAACTAAAAAGTTTACTTTGGCAAAATTATTTATGAGTTTATTTCAGAGAGATTGAGTTGGCGGCATCACAGATTATGATGATTCTAAACAAATCGGTGTTTTTGGGGTGATTTATTTGGTGTTTTTGGGGCGATTTGTTTGGTGTTTTTGGGGCGATTCGCTTTTATTATTTGGGATATTTCACTTGGAAGTTATTTCAGAGAGATTGAATTGGCGGCATCGCGCTTCTTTTTGTTCACGACTTCGGCGTAGATCTGAGTGGTGGCAACGTTTTTATGCGTAAGCATTTTGCTGACAGTATAGATGTCGGTGCCGTTGGTAATCAGGAGCGTAGCGTATGTGTGGCGAAGACCGTGAAAGGTGATTTTCTTTTTGATGCCGGCATCTTTGAGCCATTTCTTGAACGGCTCCCGGGTGTGTGCTCGGCTCAGTCCTTTGAATACCATGCCCCGACCTTGTTCACCGCAGTAAGATAAGGCTTCATCGCTCAATGGCAATGTCGCCTGAGTCTTGGTCTTTTGGGTGCGGATGCGCATACAGTAGCCGCCATCTGGCGACAGTTCGATGTTCTCCCAACGGAGCTGGAGAATATCGCTGATGCGAAGTCCTGTCATACAGGCGAAGAGTGATGCACGTTTTAGTACATCGACTTTGCATGGCGTGGCAGCCAGTTTCTTAACCTCCTCGATTTCGAGATAGTTGATTTTCGGTTCTTCCCAGTCGATGCGATCCAGATAGTCATTGATATTTTCCCGAAGCCAGCCTTCCTTGTAAGCCAGTTTTAACAATGCTCGGAAGGTGGACCAGTATCCGGCTGCTGAGTTGCGCGAGATAATATTGCCGGTCTGCTTTACCCGAATTTTAAGAATGTATGTGCGGAAGTCGTTGCACAGGCCGATGGTCACGTCTTTCATCAAACATCTGCCATTGCAGAAGTCCTTGAAATGTTTATAAACGATTTCCCATTTCTGATATTTCTCCTTTGTCTTGCCCTCGAAGTATTCAAGGAAGTCCGCCTGCTTCTTGGTACGGTCGAGGAATCCAAACTCCTCATTGATGATTGCCAGTTCACGGGTGGCACGGATGCCACGAGCTTTGAGCATGATTTCCTCGTTGTAGTCAAGCTCGAACTTGTCTTTAGGATTACCGATGAGATACAGACCGAGAAACTCTCGGCGCGACATCTTTTTGATGTGCGGATTCCAGATGGGTGGGTAGTAGTCGAGATAGAGCGACAGTTTGCCGCTGCGCAGTTTTTCTTTTCGCAGGGTCACTTTGGTGATGGTTGCAGATTCCATATTTCTTTGTTTTAGATTTATAATGTGTAAGGGAAAGAGGTGGTTGCCCGGTGAGAAAAATCACCGGATTATAACTCAATCTTTGGGTTGAATAGTTCGTATAACTCCTTGGCGTTCAGTTTGACATACTTGCCGCAACGGAGCTTGGTTATCTTGTATGTTTTGACATAGTGATACAGTTGGTCACGGGTCAATGAGTATTTATCCATGGCATCAGCCACCGAAATAAACTCTACATCCTCGGCCGACTTGGCACCTTTAGCCACATCAAAGTGATATTTGGAGTAATAGACCTTCGGACCCTCCTTGCGCTTCGGAATACCGATTTTCGACACCAGCGTATATATCGCCGATAACGTCATTCCATACTTTGATTGAATATCCTCGACAGAATACCACTCCGTAATTACCGGATTCTCTTTTCTCACAGAGAAAAGCCGGTCGATATGACTTTTGCTGAAATATGCCTTACCGCGAAGGATTGTCTTAGGCACATTGTTTTCGGCAACGACCTTGTATATCCATGAATCCTTGACTCCGAACTTCTCACGAATTTCTGCGCGAGTATAGAACTCATTTATAGTTTTCTTTTCATTGGTTTCTCTTTTTGTATATGGAGAACCATCAAGCATTTTGTCTATACTCTCACGTTTGATAAGTGTCAGGCGAGAACTGAGTTTGGCTGCAACAAGATCGCCGCGATAAATCAGTTTATAAATACCCTGTCGAGTCATGCCTAAGACTTTCGCTGTTTCCGCGACTGTCAGATAATCTTTCTCCTTAATAGCAGATGTCGTCGCTGGCACAGTTGAGTTTGCCAGTTGAATCTTCTGCTGTCTCATTCGCTCCTTATAGGAGCGCTCCGCACATCGCTTCGAGCAGAAGCGAGTGACGGTAGTCTGAGCGGTGAATTGTTTGCCACACCACTCGCAAATTTTCTCAATTCTAATGTTGCTACTCATCTCATTTGTGGAGATTTCTCCGTTGTTTGTAAATGTTCGTAAACCATTGACAACCATTGTCAACTTTCTCCACCACCTTGCTGACGCTTGGGGTGAAATGAGTCGCTGTCGTACAAAATCCGTACAAAATAGTGCATAAAAACGCCTAACACTGACAGTTATCAGCATTAGGCGTTCTTGTAAGATTTAAGTTTTATCGTTCAGTAGCAGTCAATTGCCATCAATACAAGGCGTTGATAATCAACCAATTACTTTCCGATGCAGAAGCGGGAGAAGATGGTGGCGAGGATGTCGGTGGTTGTGACGGCGCCGGTGATGGTGCCGAGGTGATGGAGTGTTTCGCGTACGTCTTGAGCGATGAAGTCGCCTGAGATGCCGGCGTCAAGACCTTCTTTGATTCTTTTGATTGAGCCGAGTGCATTTGTGAGGGCTTCATAGTGACGGGAGTTTGTGACAAGGATTTCTCCTTGCCATGAGTTTACGCCTGAAGCTTCCACAAGGGTTTGAGTCAGTGAGTCTATTCCTTCTCCTGTTGCTGCCGAGATGTTAAGGATGACGATGTTGTCGCGTTGACATCCGATCGAGTCAAGGTCGACGCCCGGTGTTGATAAGTCACATTTATTGAGCGCTACGATGAGTTGTTGGCTTTCTGTGAGGCGAGAACTTATCCGTTGCCAGGTGTCTCGGAGTGTTTCTTGGTCGGTCGCAGGGTCTATGACCCATACTACGATGGCTGCGTTGCCAATTTGTTTCACGGTTCGGTCTATGCCAAGTGACTCCACCACATCGCTGGTGTCGCGAAGTCCTGCCGTGTCAATAAGTCTGAACAGTACGCCTTCGATTTCTATCCGGTCTTCGATTATGTCGCGGGTGGTTCCGTGTATATCGCTGACGATTGCCCTGTCATCGCCGAGCAGACGGTTGAGCAGTGTCGATTTTCCGGCATTTGTGGCGCCTACGATTGCTACCGGCACTCCGTCTTTGAGTGCCGCTCCGGTGGAAAATGAGGTTGCAAGGCGCGACACGACGTCGTGAATCTCGCAGGTAAGTGATTTTAATGTCTCTCGGGATGCAAATTCCACATCTTCTTCCGAGAAGTCAAGTTCAAGTTCAAGAAGTGACGCCAGGTCAATCAATTGTTGGCGCAGCGATTCAAGCTGTCGGGAGAAGTCGCCTCTCATCTGGCTTATTGCCATGCGGTGGGCCGCACGAGATGACGATGCTATCACATCGGCTACTGCCTCGGCTTCGGCGAGGTCAAGTTTGCCTGAGGCAAAGGCCCGACGGGTAAACTCTCCCGGCTCAGCAATGCGACAGCCCTGACGCACAAGCAGCTGCACTACTTCTCTCTGAATCCATGTCGAGCCATGTACCGAGAGCTCTACCACATCTTCGCCTGTGAATGAAGCAGGGGCACAGAATACCGTGGCTACAGCCTGGTCTATAGTCTCGCCATGCTCATCCACTATGGTGCCAAGATGGGCTGTGTGACCGGTGACATTTTCAAGCCTTTTCCCTTGCCACACGCGGTCAACAATCCGGCATGCCTGATTTCCGCTGACGCGTATTACGGCAATTCCGCCGATGCCCGGAGCGGTGGATACCGCACATATAGTGTCATCTATTAGTGTCATGTTATGCTATTGTTGTTTGTCAGGATGCAAAATTACGGAAAATCCCGTTCAAAAGATGGCTCCCGACAATAAATTAATTATCGGGATGCTGCGGTTTTGTTTTTCGGTTCAACGAGCTTTCTATTGGATTTTTGACATCAGTTGATTCATTGCGTTTTCATATTGTTGCCTGATGCTGCCGGTTTTTATTTTGCCCTGGTCAAATAATCTGATAATAAAGTCGTTTAGTGATTCAGTCGCTTTTTTATCGGGAAGGTTGACATAAATTATAGGAGCCAAAACAAGGCTTCCGTCGACATATTCCTTAAATTCATTATATACGCTTTGGTCATCTCGAAGTCTGATTTTGCGGGAGATAAATGCCTCTGACGCGACTACAAATGCTTCATTGCCTCCCTCATTATGTTGTCTGGCTATATTTTCATGTTCACGGTAAAATTCATCGGCTTCAATCTCCTCGAGTCTTTTCATTAATTCTTCTGAGATTGACAGCCTGTGAAGATTTTCGTGGATATAGACTTTTATAAAATCAAGCCGGAATTTTTTCTCCAGTTCAGGGTCGAGCAGATGTGGAGTGCAGCATAATGACTCGTCAGACAGGTTAAACGCATTGTCGATATTCATGACATAGGTGGAGGAATGGGTAGGAGGGAGAATCTCCGGTCCTGAAAACTCGGTCATTGCCTCATGAATGACATTAAGTGTCTCTTCCGACACGGGATAGGAATTTATATATCGGTCAAGCAGGGGTTTGACCTCTTTTTTCCAATAACTTGAGTAGCCGGCTTGGTTTAAGGCTGAAATACAATAAGCAAGTTCGTGCTGCAATCCCGCGATATTGTTTATCCACTTCTCGTCGGAATGGATGATGGAATCATTATCGGGTATATTCATGAAGAATGTGACACACGAATCCGTATTGTTTTTATCTCCATGAAATCTGGAATAGAAATTACACAGGTTGGACGCCCTCGCGTTTTCGTTTATTCTCATCAGCTGTTCGGTGAAAGCTGTGTCGGAGGCGAGGGCGGTGAATTGCGCTACATCCTTTATTTGGTCAAAATTTTGTAGCGACGCAATCATGTCAAGGCTCACGGATGTAGCAAAGAGGCTGATGTCATGCTTGTCCGCGTGCCCCTGTGCCGTTGATGTCAGAGAGCATGACGCTATCAACGGTGCTATTATCGAAAGAATGGTTTTCATCACTTATAGATAGTCAGTCCATCATGACATTATGGTCAACATGGCTGTAGTCCGGGTTGGGAATCGGCTGTTGTATTGTCCAGAGCCGGACGGATGTATTGGCTTAAAGCCGCCACATATTCATGAAACGCAGTTTTTCCGGTTTCAGTCATTCGACACACTGTTCGCGGGCGTTTACCTTGAAATGTCTTTTCTGTCATTATGTAGCCGGCTTCCTCAAGTTTTGTAATCTGCACACTCAGATTACCCATTGTCGCTTCGGTCTTTTGCTTCAGATACATAAAGTCGGCTTCGTCCATGCTCATCAGGATTGAGAGTATGGACAGTCGCAGTTGGGAGTGGATAATCGGATTTAGTTCTGTCATAAGCTTTTTAGGTCATGTCTCATTTTGAATCCCGGCACAATCATCATTACCGCGATTGCCGCCACAAAAGCAGGAATCTGGTCGGTTCCTGTGATAAAACACATTATCACGCAAGTGATGAATCCTGGCATCGAGCTGTATTTCAAAAAAGGGTAACCGATTACTGCTCCTGACACAAAAGAGCCAATGGAGAGCAGCAACAGTATAAAAAATAAAGTATTTATCTGAAAGAAAAATGAAGCGACCGAAAATGTGATAAGCAGCACTGACAGCATCCACCATATGCTTCGCAGCGAAGTCGAGATGCCTGTTTTGATAAGCTTGGAGCGCGGGCTGAACATCTTCGTCAGCGGGATGCCGATTACCGGTATAAGAAACCAGTAAAAATAGCAATTCTCATTTCCGGCTACTGTCTTCAGCAGATACACAAGTAAAGCTACTGCGACAGTCGTTGCGCCCCAGGTAAGGAAGGGGACATAAGATTGCTCAAGCACGCTCCGTCGCGTGTCGGAAATCATGCGTCCTATTATGTCAAGGCTTTCTTCCGGTTTCATTGTATTACGTTGATACATGCAAAGATAATGAAATAAGTTGAAAAAATAAATATGTTTAGCCGTGCCATGATGATTCTTAATCCATGGCACGGCTTGCATAAGACCCCGCCACGGCATTAACCGATCGTGGGGACGGCATCTAATATTCTGTCAGCTTAAATGAATGATTGGTAATGCCCTCCTTTGGCGTGAACTCTGTGCGCAACGCCGGTTCCGCAGGATAGCCGATGTCAGAAAAATCAAGCCTGCCGTTGCCGTTAAGGTCCTGGAACGCTTTTACCGACAGCTTCTTTCCTATGTAATCACTAAGGTCGATGTTGACTGTGATGTCGCCTTCATCGACAGCAAGGGCTTCTTTGAGAATATCTCTTTTACCTGAAGTAACCGATACATACAGCGTGCCCTCGGAGTAGGGGATGTCTTCAAATGCCAATGTGCAGTCGTGTTGCGCTTTGGATGTCAGTGCCGCCGAGGCAAGCGCGATTGAGATAACGAGTTTTTTCATTTTACCTGATTGTTTATTGTTTCATATGAGTTGATGTTTTCAAGCCGTTTCTTCCGGGAGAGATGCTTCTTGCCCTTATGCATGTTCAAGGTGACTCCGACCCAAAGGAGCTGATGTGACCCCAAGGCATTATATTGCCTTTCATAACCGGCTGTAGAGCTAAGACAGGTTGTGCGTATCGCTATATTGCCTATTGGATTTACTATCCCGGCAGAGAATGTGGCGTTGCGGCAGGTATAGCCTACGCCTATGTTGAACAGATTGTTGTCGGTTGATTCGATGGTTTCACCCCACAGGCGGTTGTAAGCGTTGTTGTATTTGAGCATTATCCACCATTTGCCTGTCATGAACATGAGCTGGGCATTGACAAACGGCTGTGAATACCTGTGCAGGTAATTGATGCCGCTGCTTACAGCCGAATGCCAGCCGCCCTCAAGTGACATGGAGAGATGATTGGTAAACAGGGGCATCCTTACCGCACCCTTGATTTCAAAATCATTGTTATATCCGTCGTTGAAATATGATTTTACGATACATCCGTCAATATGGCTTTTCGCTTCCATTGCCGGGTTATGGCAGTAGCGGTCACGTAAAGAAATGCTTGCTGCAATCTCGTTGAAGCGGGTGTGAAACTCAATCCGTGACTCATGGCGTTGAAACGGTCGAAGACTTAGGTTGCCCTCGGTCCATTGATATGTGTCAATCTGTTGCCTTGCGGGGTTGAGGCAGTTTATGGAGGGTGCCACTGTAAAGGTGTTGAGTGAGAGTGACAGGGTTCCCCATGAAAATGGTGAGACACTGAGGCTGAAACGCGGATTGACGAGCGCTTTTTTATATTTGACAGGCTGTCGTAATGAGTGTAAGGTCACTTCGGCGCCTGTTGTATATTGCACGTCGTTTATCGTCTGCGACCACTCGGCGAAAATGGAGTTTATGGATTCTGTTTCCCTGATTATAAAGGCGTAACCTGATTGTGTCGCTTTTATCCATCCGTTAAGGCTCCTGAATCCGGCTGACAATTGTCCGCATCCGGCATTACTCTCCCACGCACATTCCGCGAGCAGGTGTGTTCCGCTTGTCGATATGTCTGACGTAAGGCTTATCTCGGGAGATTCATATGTGCGGCGGTTTTTCCCGTTGATGACTGTCGGGACGATGTTGATAAAAATCTTATTGTTCCGGTTGATTCTGTAGTGGGCATATAGGTCGAGGTCTCCCTGATTGCTTTTGATGGGGGATGTCTCGCGCTCCCGGCATGTTGACGATGCCGAGCCGGTGACTGTCGTGATGTGTCCCGCGGAGACATATTTGTCATCGCGTAAGGATAGGCGTAACTGCATGTTCAGCATCATGCGGTCTCCATCAGCGTAGGAATATCGGAGTGAGGTGTGGTGGGTTGCCATGCGGTTGGGGCTTTTTATGCCCGTCTCGATGCGTGATACTGTGGAGCCGTCGGCAAGTTTTAACCACTCCTTGTTGTCGCGGTGGCAGTCCATATCCCACATCGGGTTGGAATTATAGTCGACAGCCCATTCGCTTCGCCCGATATTGTAATTGACTGCACATGCATAGTTGCCCCATCCGCGGTTGAGCGATTGGAGCAGGTTCAGCATAATGCCATAGCCTGATTGTTTGCGTCTGACGGTTATATCTATAACAGCATCGGCATTTCCATACCTTCGTCCCGGATTTGTGATATAATCTATTCTTATTATATCTTTTGACGCGATTGACGCGATGTCGGTGTTAGTCGCCGGTCTGCCGTTGATTCTCAGTGACAGTGTTTTCCCTCCGAGGAGAGCGATGTTGCCCGATGCCGGGTTGACGCTGAGTCCTGTCAGCTGTAATCCTGCAAGCAGCTGTATCCCGCCGGTCATTGTTGCTTTCATCTCCTTGGTCGGGAAAAATGAAGTCTTGTTGCCGTAATATTCTGTCTCGGGGGCAGTGACTACGATCTCTTGTAGATTTTTGACAGTAGTGAGTGAGTCGGCGGAGAGTTCCTGTGCCGACGTGCTCGTGCCGGTTGTAAGAATCGCTGCTGCCGCAGGAATGAATAAAAGCAGATTTGTCTCGAGGTTCATAAGTATGGATAAAACTAAACTTGTGCAAATATAATATATTTATTTTATAAACCAATTAAGGATTATAAACTTTTGCGGTTATGATGTTTTTTTGGGTGTTGAAGTGTCGAGGCAAGAAGCCTGAATCTGCTGATGTGGTGAAATTGCCTGTCTGCAATACGTGTGCTCTTTTATACAGATAGCCTATAAAAAGCAATTCCCCGCTTTGTCGGCGGGGAATTCTTTGGTTGGATAGTTAATGTGTTTATGCAAGGCTTGATTTTATGCAAATTTAAATGCTTTGATATTTCTATGCAAATATTTTCAAACAAAGATGTCGCTTATTAAACTTTTTGCAAATAAATGGATAAAAATTGTCAAGACTACCCGCTCTCCTGCCTATCGTAAGAGGGTCTCGGCTATTACCTTCGGATAATATAGGTATTCAAGGGCATGTACTTTTTCTGCTACTTCATCGGGTCCGTCATCGGGAGAAATTGCCGTTTTCGCCTGAAAGATGATCTCTCCCTCGTCATAATGCTCGGTTACGTAATGGATGGTTATGCCGGTTTCGGCTTCTCCTGCCGCCACTACCGCTTCATGGACATGCCTGCCATACATGCCTTTCCCGCCATATTTAGGGAGCAATGCCGGATGAATGTTTATGATGAGATTATTGTAGCGCTTTATCAAGAATGTGGGTATCGGGAGCAGAAATCCGGCAAGGATTACCGCGTTGATGTCATGTCGGTCCATCAGGTGACATAGTTTGTCTGGGTCGTTTATCTCATCGCGTGACAATACAGCTACAGGGACGTTGAGCTGCCCGGCGCGTTGCACGACCTTGGCCGATTGACGGTTTGACACGACAAGGGCCACCTCTCCATCGCAATCGCGTGAATTGAAATATTTGATTATGTTTTCGGCATTTGAGCCGTCGCCTGACGCGAAAATAGCAAGTTTCATCGGCTTGTAGTAATTTAAAGCGGGTTTTATGATGGTTTTACTGCTGTGATTTATTAAGGCAAGGATTTGTAGACCAGCTCTGAAATCTCGGCAATCATTTTTTCGGTCTCAGCCATGTCATACGCTGAATCTTTGATAAACACAGCGATAGAGTAGGTGTTGCCGTCAGGGAGATATACGACTCCGGCATCGTTGATTCCGATTATGCGCCCCAGGCTGTTGGTGTCACCTGTTCCTGTCTTGTGTCCGATTATGGCATCGGATGATTTTAGCGGTGCTGGGAGTCGGTTGGCTCCGGTGGTGCATGATGTCATAATCTCGCCTATAACCCTGTGGGTGTTTAACCCGTTTCTCTCTATTTCACGATAAAACCGGTCAAACAGCCGTGCCATCGCTATCGGAGTCGAGCTGTTAAGATAGCATAGGCTCAGGTCCTTGTGCATCTCGTCTTCTGTCGATATGATATGGATGTCATTATATCCCATGCTTTTCATCAGGCTGTCGGCTGCCTGAGTGCCACCGATTAGTCGGAACAGAATGTCACACGCATTGTTGTCGCTGAGCTGCAGCGTGTATTCAAGGAGCTCGTTGATGGTAACCGTCAGGTCGGAAATCCCATACTTGTCTCTTAGCGGACTCCATGTGTCAATCTTTAATTCCGTTGCCTTGACCGCTACCGTGTCGCCAAGACCTATGTCGTGACGTTTGCAATAATCGGCGACAGCAAGCGCCTGCGGGAATTTGTACACGCTTAACATCGGGAAATCTTTATCTCCATTGACTGCGACCGTATCGTTGCCGTTTATGATTACGGCAATCCCTATTGTGGCATCTTTTCCTGAGACATATTCCGACAGTCGGTGCTCCATGAGGGTTTTCTCCGACACGGCTGCTGCCGGAAAAGAATACATTAATATTATTGTCAATAAAAGAAGAAATCTATTCATAAGATTGACTAAATTCTTATTTGTGGATTGCAAAAATACCAAAACGGCATGAATTTTCACTAATTTCGCGACATATTATTTGAATTGGCGCGGATAGAGTAAGGATGTGCGCTTTCCGGAGCTTCAGATTGTGTTTGGCTGCGGAAGGGGTGAAATCGCCCTGTATAAAGCAGGGCAGATGCGTTGTAGGAGCAGGTTGCGGCATCAGAAGAATTAAATTTTTGGACAAAAGTTGCTTAATTCAAGGATAATGTATAACTTTGCGGCGGTTTTTCAACAAAAAATTCATCGTGGGAAAGTTTTCAGCATTTAAGCTCCCCTTAAAGACATTGCCTGTCGGAAGTCATGACTTTGACTATCATCTTGACAAGCAATTTTTCGTCGACATGGAAAGCGCCGATATACGCGACGCCAATCTCGACGTGCATGTCAACGTCATCTATAAGGATGACATGTATGAGCTTACGATCACGGTCAAGGGCGAAATCACCCTTATCTGTGACCGCTGTCTTGATGAGCTGCAATGGCCTGTCGACACATCCTATCATATATATGTGAAGTATGGTCCCGACTATTGCGATGACTCTGATGAACTTCTTGAGATTCCGGAGAGCGATCAGTATCTTAACATCGCGTACATGATTTATGACACTGTTGCTCTTACCATACCTATCAAGCATGTGCATCCGCTTGGAAAATGCAACCGCGCGATGAGCTCGCTGCTGAAGAAGCATCGTGCACCCGGCGCGATGAGCGAAGAGGATGAAGGCATGGTCGAGGATATGATGGAGGAAATCGATGAGGTCGATGACAGCGATGCACCTACCGATCCGCGGTGGGATGAATTGAAGAAACTGACAGATAACAATTAATAAAAACATAGTACAAATGGCACATCCTAAACGTAGACAATCGAAGACTCGTACTGCAAAGCGCAGAACTCACGACAAGGCAGTTGAACCCACATTGGCAATCTGCCCTCACTGTGGCTCATGGCATGTATACCATTGTGTATGCCCCGAGTGTGGCTACTACCGTGGTAAACTCGCTATCGAAAAGCCTGCTGCTGTCTAAGCATAGAAGGTCACTCTCTGCCTCTTATTCGATTAAGACTTCACTCCCCGGGCTATTCTGATATGCCCGGGAGATGATGTTTTTATTCATTTGCAACAAGAATAAGTAATAACTATGCTATACCCAAGAATTGCAGGTGTTGCAGCGTATGTCCCCGATGACATACTTGACAATGACATGTTGTCAAAGATGGTGGACACTAACGACGAGTGGATTACCACCCGTGTAGGTATAAAGCAACGTCGTATCCTTCATAAAGAAGGTGCCGGGTCATCTTATCTCGGCATAAAGGCGGTCAACAGCCTGCTTGAGTCAACCGGAACAAATCCGGAAGACGTGGACTTGCTGATATGCGCCACATCCAACCCTGATTATCGCTTCCCCTCGACGGGCTCTGTGATTGCTCATGAGTGTAACCTGACTCATGCCTATGCTTACGACATCCAGGCGGCTTGTGCCGGATTTCTCGTGGCTCTTCAGGACGCCTCTGCCTACATTCGCTCAGGCATGTATAAAAAAATCGTGGTCGTTGCCGCTGAGAAGATGTCGTCAATGACCAATTACAAGGACCGTGCTACCTGTCCGCTTTTTGGTGATGCAGCCGGTTGTATGCTGATTGAGCCGAGTGAAGAGAAGGTAGGTGTAATCGACGGTGTGTTCCACATTGACGGTACCGGTCTGCCTCACCTCGTGATGAAGGCCGGCGGCTCTGTAAAGCCTGCCACTCATGAGACAGTCGATGCTGACGAACATTATATCTATCAGGAGGGCAGGGCTGTCTATAAGCATGCAGTGACCGACATGCTCACATCATCGATTGATGTGGCTACCCGCAACGGACTGACAATGGAAGATGTGGACTGGCTTGTGCCTCATCAGGCCAACCTCCGTATAATCGAGGCTGTATCGGAACGCGCCGGTATCAGCCATGACAAGGTGCTTGTCAATATCGAGCATTACGGCAACACTTCCGCAGCTTCAATCCCGCTATGTATAAATGAATACAAGGATAAGCTGAAGAAAGGCGACAAGATGATTCTGACGGCATTTGGCGCCGGATTCACATGGGGCGCGCTCTATGTGATCTGGGATCTCTAATCAAGAAAATTCTTCTTAATAACTCTATAAAACCGGGAAATGTCATTTGACGTTTCCCGGTTTTATTTTATATTTGCAGTGACGATAACCATAAATTAAGATTCTATGAAGGAGCTGAATATTATAACCCCAGTATTGTCGGTAGGATATGACGAACTTTCCGAGAGCGACCGTCGCCTTGTCGATGCCGCCCGTGGCATGACCCGGAAGTCGTACGCGCCATATAGCCTTTTCAGCGTAGGCGCTGCTGTGCTTCTTGATAACGGGGAGATAGTGACCGGGTCCAATCAGGAAAATGCCGCTTATCCATCAGGTATATGTGCCGAGCGCACAGCTGCGTTCTATGCCAATGCCAATTATCCCGATGCAAGATTCACTGCGATTGCCATTGCCGCGCGTGACACTTCGGGAGAAGAGGTCGCCGAGCCTATATCTCCTTGCGGTGCTTGCCGCCAGGTGCTGGCAGAGTATGAGCAGCTTGCCTCTCGTGATGTAAAGGTGATTCTTGCCGGACGCGGTAACATCTATGTCCTTCCGTCGGTCAAGTCGCTGCTGCCCTTGGCTTTTACCTCGTTTGAGTGAGCGTCATGCCGCCTTGTCATGCCATGACGCTTGTGAAAGGCGGTTGAATTTTTTTTGAAAAAAAGATGAGTGTAAATTAAACCTTTATTTAGTTAGTAAGTCAAAGTGATTGTGAATTAATTATAACTGACGATCAAATAATAACTTACTACACCAATGGGTTTGAATCTCAAAAAGTGCCTGACGGCATTCTCTGCTGTAATTTTAGGTTGCGCCTCACTTGTTGCCGCAAATGTAAGGGGTACGGTGACCGATGAAAATGGCGACCCTCTTATAGAGGCGACAGTCAGGCTGCTTTCCGCAAGGGACAGTGCGTTTGTAAAGGGTACTACAACTGATGTTAATGGTAAATTTTCTCTAAGGGACATAAAGGCAGGCTCCTATATTGTACAGACAAGTTATATCGGTTATGATAATGCGACTGTCAACACAAAGGTCGCCGACAAAAACGTGACGGTTCCGGTGAAGATGAAGGAGTCGTCAATCATGTTGAAAGAGGCGGTTGTGACAGGAGTGAAGACTGAGATTGTGGCAAAGGAAGACACTCTCGAATATAATGCCGGCTCCTACAAGACACAGCCCAATGCCGTCATGGAGGACCTTCTGAAGAAGCTCCCCGGTGTTGAGGTCGACTCTGACGGTAAAATCAAGGCGGGAGGCAAGGAAGTGACAAAAATCCTTGTGGACGGCAAGGAGTTTTTCTCTGACGACCCTAAGGTGGCGTCTAAGAATCTTCCGGCAAATATGATTGACAAGCTGCAGGTCGTTGACCGCAAGAGCGACCTTGCGCGACTTACAGGCGTAGATGACGGAGAAGAGGAGACCGTGATTAACCTTACGGTGAAGAAAGGTATGAAAAACGGATGGTTTGGCGTTGTCAATGGCGGATATGGCACTGATGACCGTTATGCCGCTGATTTCAATGTCAACAGGTTCTGGAATGATAACCAGATTACATTTCTCGGTAATTTCAACAATATAAACCAGCTTGGCTTTACTGACAGTAACGGCAGCCGTTTCCGCCGGTTCGGTGGCAATAACGGTATCAACACCTCTCAGTCATTTGGTGTGAATTTCAATGTAGGCAAAGGCGACGAGTCGTTTCGTGTCGGCGGTGACCTGCTTTATAGCCACACCGACCAGGACACCCGCACATCGCAGGAACGCCAGTATCTGTTTACTGACTCCACCTCTTATCTGAGCAGCCGCTCCGGAAGCCGCGACAAGGGTCATAACATCCGCGGTGATTTCCGGGTGAAGTGGAAAATGGATACTCTTACCACACTTGAGTTTAGACCGCGATTCTCTTTGAATTATAATAAGTCGGTCAGCGCCGACTCTTCCCGCACATTTGCCGGCGACCTTGCCCGTTCACTGGTGACAAGGAGTATCAATACCGGCAGCTCTGACGGAAACTCTTATGAATTTGGTGGTGAACTATGGTTTAATCATAACTTCAAGTCTCATCCCGGAAGGTCATTCTCAATTGCTGTAGACTACAGCATGAGCAATGTCAAGGAGAAGGATTTCAGCTATTCCTACAACCGCTTTTATCTGCTCAAAAATATACTTGGCAATGACAGTCTTGATGTATATGACCAGTTTACCGACAATCATACATGGAGCAACCGTGTAGGCGGACGCCTTACCTGGACCGAGCCTATCGGTGATGTCAAAAACGGAAGGTTCATCGAGATAAGCTATCGCATGAGTTACCGCTGGAACAATGCCGACAAGATGGTCTATGACCATCCGGTGACTTTCCCCGACGGAGGTTATGACCCGGTTGTGGATTATCTGCAAAACGTGTTTAACGATGAGCTCAGCAACCGTTTCCGCAATGACTTCTTCACGCAGCGCATGCAGGTAGGATTCCGTCAGGTCAGGAGGGATTATACACTTAATGTCGGTATGGCGTTTGTCCCGTCCATGTCAAAGAGCAAGGACCTTATCAACAGTGCCCGTGACATTGCCACGCGCTGGGTGTTCAACGTGTCGCCTTATCTGCGCTTCCGCTATAAGTTTAACAAGACCCGCAATATGAATGTCGACTACCGCGGCAATGCGAGCGAACCGTCGATGACGCAGTTGCAGCCCGTCGCCGACATGAGCAATCCTCTTCGTATCGTGGTCGGTAATCCGGAATTGAAGCCTTCGTTCAATCACAATGTAAGGGTGCGTTTCAGCGACTTTAATGTGGACGCTCAGCGTTCGATTATGGCAATGGCAAATGTCGGCATCACTCAAAACAGCATTGTGTCAAATACTCAGTTTAACCGTGAGACGGGCGGTCAGCTGACTACATATGAAAATGTCAACGGCAACTGGAATGCCAATCTCTTCAGCATGATTTCATTCCCGCTGCGCAATAAAAACTGGCAGTTTAACGGAAACCTTTTTGCCCGCTATAGCCAGGCTATCGGTTTCAACAACGGAGAGCGTAACCGAAGCGGCTCTTTCAATATCGGTCCGTCGGTGTCGCTTGCGTTCCGTCCCGAGAACTGGGAATTTGAACTTCGTCCTTATTTCAACCTCCAGGAGACCCATAATTCGCTACAGACAGCGGCAAACCGCTCCGTGCAGACTTACGGCGGCATGTTCAATGCCGGATGGTATGCGCCTTTCGGACTTGTCATCAATACTGACCTGAGCTTCACCGGCACTAACGGTTACTCGGCAGGCTATGACCAGAACCAGTGGATGTGGAATGCGTCAATCGCCTATCAGTTCCTGAAAGGCAAGGAGGCTACAGTGGCGATTAAAGGCTATGACCTGCTGCAGCAGCGCAAGAGCATCATGCGTAATGTGACCGCCAACTATATCGACGATACAAGCTATAACTCGCTTACCCGCTACTTCATGATAACATTCTCTTATCGCTTCAATACATTCGGGGCCGGCAACCAGCCTACCGACCGCAATTCCCGTCGTGGACCGGGCGGACCCGGCGGTCGCCCTCCGAGGTGATAAAGCGGTGATCCTTCATCGGAAAAGATTGCACTATACTCATATATATTTTCTATTCCACACTTGAAAATTGAGCCACATGCCTGTGATTAGGTCTGTGGCTCAAAACTTTTTACCCCGTAATGTTATTATAATATAAATGATGTCAATTCATCAGGTATTAACATTATGCTGATATCCCGTCGCCCCTATACATTTGACCGGGTAGTGCGTTTGGTCATCTCGCTTGCCGTAATCGCCGGTTTTGTGTGGCTTGTCAACATCCTGAAGGATGTATTGCTGCCATTCTGTCTGGCGTGTCTGCTCGCCTATATGCTTGAGCCTGCTGTCGAGTTCAACCGTAAGCTGCTTCATTTTAAACGGCGCATAGTCCCGGTGTTCATCACCCTGTTGGAAGTGACGCTTCTTGTAGGGCTGCTGTGCTACTTCTTTGTGCCGTCGGTGCTTGACGAGATTCATCAGATGTCGGAGCTTATCAACAAGTATTCCGACAAGGATATTACCTCGCGGCTTATCCCGAAGGCGCTTCATGAGTATGTAAGCGTTCATTTCGACATCGATGACCTGACCCGTTACTTCGACGGGCAGCACATGATGACAATACTTGACCGGGGCACTTCGTTTATCTCGCGTTCTGTGGGAGTGCTGATGCATGCGGTCGAGTGGCTGCTGACATTCATTTATGTGATTTTTATCCTGATTGACTACCCGCAGCTGATGAGAGGATTCCGGCTGCTTGTGCCTCCGCGCTTCCGTCCGGTAGCCTATAAGGTGGGCGACGACATAAAAGACAGCATGAACAAGTATTTCCGCGGACAGGCGCTTATAGCCCTCTGCGCCGCGGTGTTCTACTGCATAGGTTTCTCGATAGTGGGCATCCCGCTCGCGATAGTGCTCGGTATCCTTGTCGGCATTCTTTACCTGATTCCTTACTTCCAGTATGTCACGCTTATACCCGTTGCGGCTGTATGCTTCATCGACTCGCTCGGTGGGGCTGTAGGCTTCTTTCCGGAGTTTGGGAAATGTCTGCTTGTGTATGTTGTCAGTCAGTGTATATGTGACTATATCCTTACACCGAGGATTATGGGAAAGGCACTGGGCCTTAACCCGGCTATAATCCTGCTGTCGCTTTCAGTGTGGGGTACGTTGCTCGGACTCATAGGCATGATAATCGCCCTCCCGCTGACAACACTCCTCATCTCCTACTATGAGCAATATGTCATCAACCGCGCCCCGGCTTCTGTTGAAGAAAAGAACGTCGGCGGCGACATGACCTTGAATAATAGCTGAGCCTGTCCTCAGTATCAGAATGTCGCCGGTCTCGCTATTGGTGGGTGAGGTCGCGGAATATGTCGAGAGCGGTTTTGATTTCGTCTTCCGACGCGGTGCAGTCGATGTGTATTTCGCCTATGCCGCCGAGAAGGGTGAAGTTAATGTCGGAGTCGACATTTTTTTTGTCGTGATGCATAAGCTCAAGCAGTTCGGGATAATCTTCGCAGGTTATCGGGAATGAGCCGTAATTTTCGTAGATATAAGCGGCAAATCGCTGTAGCTCTGCCGACGGGAATCCGGTTTTCATGTGGCTCAGCACGAGTTCTGTCACGCAACCCCATGCCACGGCAAAGCCGTGGGGGACGGGCGATTCACGGCGCATGGCGAGGCTTTCAAACGCGTGTCCTATTGTGTGCCCGAGATTTAGCGCCCTGCGTATGCCATGTTCATGCGGGTCTTCTTCGACAATACGGCGTTTTACCATGACCGACTCTTTCAGAAGGTCAAGAAGGCGCGCGGGGTCGGCGTCTTCTATGCGATAGCCGAGCAAACGGTCATAGTTGTCGCGATTGTCGATGAGGCCATGTTTCAGCATTTCAGCATATCCTGAGTGGAGTTCTTCTACCGGCAAGGTGGAGAGATAGCAGGTCGAGATGATTACGGCATCGGCCTCGTTGAACACTCCGATTTCATTTTTTAGTCCATTGAAATTTATGCCTGTCTTGCCGCCTACCGCAGCGTCGACGGCAGAGAGCAGGGTGGTGGGGATATTGATGAAGCGTATGCCACGCTTGAATGTCGAGGCGGCAAATCCGCCCATGTCGGTGACCATTCCGCCTCCGAGGTTTATCATCAGTGACTTGCGGTTGGCTCCGCCTTCCTGTAGTGCTGTCCAGATGTCGGCAAGCGAGGTGAGGTTCTTATTGACATCTCCGGGCTTGACCGTGATGATTTTTGCTCCCGAAAGGGTTGATGACTTGTCGAGAAGCAGCGGCAACACGTGGCGGCGTGTGTTCTCATCGACAATGATAAATGTGAGTGGATGCCCGGCATCGGTTATCAGTTTGTCAAGAGCTTCGGCTACTTCGTTGGTAAACAGTAAGTCCTGATGTTTCATAGCGTGAGTGTGGATTAGTTAGATTGACATATTGAACGGATTTATAAGTTTGCCGATGTTGTCGGCGAGTGCCTCCATAGAAGGGTAGACTATATCGGCTCCGGCATCAAGGAGAGCCTGTTCCGGAATGGGTCCGGTAGTCACTCCGATCGTAAATGCACCTGAGGCTGCTCCCGCCATGACGCCAAGCGGCGCGTTGTCAATGGCGATGCTGTTTTCGGCATTGACCCCTGCAAGTTGCATGCCTTTCAGAAATGGTTCGGGATGAGGCTTCCCCTTGGTGACATCATGCCCGGTCACACGCATCCCTTCAGGGAATGCACCCGGATAGTCTTTGTCAAGGCGGCTGAGGAGAGTGTTTTGTCCGGAGCCTGTCACGAGCACGGTGGTGAGCCTGCGGTCAAGCAGCTCCTTTACCATCCGTTGCGCTCCCGGCATAGGCGCTACAGGAGGCATTTCGCTAAACAATACGGTCTTGCGGCGGTAAAGCTCCTTTGCCTCTTCAGGCGATGCATCGTGACCATAGGCGCGGCGGAATATTATGTTGATGGTGTCGACACCGGTTCTTCCTTCATACATGAAAAATTCGTCATGGTCGCAGTCGATGCCGAGCTCGGAAATCATGCGATACCATGCGTCGGCATGGTGTCCCATCGAGTCATATAGAGTGCCGTCCATGTCAATGAGCGCGGCGGCAGGAGCGAAGCTCATAAGCCCGTTGCGCTCCATATAGTTTATTATAGCTTGCTGTTCAGTCATTTCTTCTTCTTTTTCTTGTCTTTATTCTCGTCGGTGGCTGCGGCCGGTTCCGGTTGTGGTGGTGCCGGAAGCAGTCCTTGATTGATAAACATTACCGAGTCTTCGTGAGAGATGGTGTCGCCCCTCTCGTCAAAGCTGACAGTCTCGGGCCGCTTTTCCGGCTTGATTGCACCAAGACGGGCGTTGCGTGCCCCGCGACGGAACACATTGTCAATCTCTTTGAGCAGGTTGATGCGCGTGGTGTCGACAATAGCTATTGTCTCGCCGGCTTTGTCGGGCTTATATTTGGACTTTCCAAGGTGCACTTTCATCTTGTCGGCATTGCCCGACAGGTTTATGCCGAATTTAAACGGTATCGGAGATTTCAGCACCGATACGTGATACTTGAAATTCATGGCGAGGTCGTTGGAGCCCATTACCGCAAGTCTGTAACGGTCGAAGTCAAATACAAACGGGAAAAGCTCAAGTCTTGAATCCTCGACAAGCATCTCGACATTCATGTGGGGTATGACGTTGGTCTTCTTGTCTTTGAACATCAGCCACTTTGAAATGGTGCGGAATGTCTCCGCGTCAAGCAGCACCAGGTCTTTGCCTTCAAGTTTCACTGCGGCATTGAGCGACGGCAGGTCGATGTCCATCATCGAGTCTATGCGAGCTGTCGCAGCAACGTCGGCGTTTATTCGCCCTTCAAATGATTGGAGCAGTGGCATCAGGGAGTCCACCGCCGGCATCATGCCGATAAATTCCTTTATATGGATGTCGTTCAGTTCAAGTCCAAATCCGAAGCGCATGTCTTTTTTAGTAGGCGCGGTGTAAAGGGCGGTGAATTTGGCGTCGCCGATACCCGACTTTGCCGACAGCTCGCGTAGATTCACCGCTCCGTCCTTGACAAAGAGTTCACCGGCAAAATCTGACATATACATGTCGGAGTATATGATATTGTTGGCGTTCATCTGTATTTCGGCATCGATATTTACAGGTACAAGCAGCGCAGCCGTCATCCCTTCGGCGGCAACAGAGTCGGCGAGGTTGTCAAGCTCCTTTTCCGAGTCGACAGCCGCAAGCTTGACAGAGCCGTCCTTGATTTTTTCTGCAAATGCCGCTCCGTTATATGAAGCCTGTACAAGTTCGTTTACATTAATGGTGTCGCTCTTGACGGTGAGGCTCACTTTTAACGGGCGTCCCGAGGTAAGTGCGCGTCTCATGTTGCGTATGTCGCCGTTAATGGTGAAGTCGGAACTGCCAGCCTGATATTTCAAGCCGTTCAGGACAACGCTGTCGGTCGAAAATTTCATGTCGACATTGCTCAGCCGGTTGCGCACGGGGAAGTAGGGCGTGAACATTCTGCCACGCTCCGCTGTGACCGAACCAGACACATCCCATTTGCGTAGCAGTCTTTTGGTGGCATTGTCGACGCCGAAGTCGACCACGTCATATTGCGACATGGCTTCCTGCGACCGTCGGGGCATCATCCCGCGCATAATTCCAATTACGGAGTCGGGTGAGGCTCCCGGATGAAGGGCGGCTATGGAGTCGTAGCGCTGTTTGAGCCTCCGGTTAATCGGCTTTACGGGTCGCATGTGGGCTGTGAGGTTGACATTGCCTTTCCTCAATATAAGGCGGTTCATCGAGTCGGCATAGGCGATGAATCCTATTCCGGCGCCGAGATTCATGAGCGGCAGTCTTGCCTGTTGCTCAAAGCGGCGTAATGACGAGGTGACATACAGGTCGCGTGCGTAGACGCGTGTCGAGTCGGGGTCGGAGTAGCGCAGACGGGCTATTCTTATTGTTCCGCCTATCGGGTTTATCGCTGTAGTATCGGCCGACGATGCTTTGTTGGAACATCCGATTCCTCCTTTCAGGTCGCGTAAGTTGACCTTGATGCCCTCGATGTCCATAGCAAGGGTGTCGATGCTGAGTGATGCGGTGAGCAGGGAGTCGACACGGATTTTGTCATTGACAAACCCCTCGTTTGTGCCAAGTTTGAAGCATCCTTTGCGCGTATAAAGCTCTACGCCAAGCTCTGCCGATGATAATCCGAAATCTGACAGGTCAAGGTCACCGTTGAGCTGTAGCTTGTGAAACTGCTTGGGAGTCAGATTGCTCAATCTAAATCTTGCGTCAGTGTCAAGTTGCAATTTACCTTTGACCGAACCCGGGATTATCGACAGCAGCGACTTTGGAAGCCGTGCAAAATTTACATCGGCATTGACATGCCCTTTTATCGCGGGGTCGCTCAGTAATGACGTCACGTCGCCTGTTGCCTTAACGTTAACGCCGTCGCCGCCGACCGATAGCTCTGATAGCTTGACGACAGACGCGTCAGGATTGTCGCCGTTGACAGCGGCTTCGGCAGTAAGCCTGATGTGATTAAATTCATATCCCTCGTAAGTCGCGCTGCACTGTGGCACGGTAACCGTCGCGTCAATCCACGGCAGTCCCTTGCTGTCAAGCGGATAGCTACGGGTGAGAGTCATGGCTATGTCGGCAGCCATGTCGGTGGATATACCGGGCATTGCCGGACGCCATTGCTCCGGCAGCATGCCGATTGTCTCCAGTATAGGCATCCGGTCAATGTTGACGTTCAATTCATCGACAGTGACCGCTGTCCCTAAAGAGATTGCTGCGTTTATGACCGCGTTGACCGGATTTATGGCTAAAGTGAAGTCTTTAAAAATAAATCTGTCGTTAGGGTGATGTTCCCACTCTATTTTTCCGTCGACAGCAAGACTCAGTGAGTCGATACTTACGTCGGGCGGTAGCAGCGCTGCAATCGAGCTGTTCAGTTGCAATCGGTAGGCAGGGTTTTCCGACGAAATAACATCTGACCGCAACAGGGTGACCCCTATATCGATGCTGTCGGCGACTGAAACATATCTTAACGGCAGGGAGTCGGTTATTGTAAACCTGTTGATGGATATGTCGGGAAACGCCGACGACTCTTTTTCCTCTTCTTTGCCCGGGGCTACGATATTATAGTTTGCCGTGGCGCTATCATAAGCCACTGCATTTACGCTTGAGCCGGAAAGCTCGACATCGTGCAGGCTTATTTTACCGCCAAGAAGGGCAAGTACATTGATGCCACCGCGGAAATGTCCTATATCGGCAAGCGTGTCGGCATATACGGGCAGCTTCTCCCGGCTTTCATGAGGCAATGACTTGAAAGCGTTGCTTTTCACTGTCAGGGAATCGAGGTCTATATATAATGTGGGAAATGTCTTCCAGAAGGTAAGCTCAGCACGTGACAGCGACACTTCCGCGTCAAGACTCTTGTTGGCTATGTCGGTCACGATGGGCGTGAGCCTCTGCGGCGTGAGTATCCACACCGCAATAGAGATGACAGCTATCAGGATTGCCGCAACTATGCCGATGGCATATGCCACACACCTGACTATTTTCAAGGGCATACTTTTTTGCTTTTTTTCTTCACTCATGATTGATGCTCTTTAGGCTTTCTTGCCGTTATGTGAAAGCAACCTTGCTTACGTTCATATTTTATAAAGCATTTTTCTTCGTCACGAATCTGCTTCAGCACTTCCCCAAGCAGATTTTTCAGGTCTTCCTGTGTGCGTGGCACAGTCACTGAGTCGCAGATAAACTTGGCATAGCTTATGTCAAAAGTGGTGCCATACCTGTGGGCTGACTCCTGTGTCGCGTTTATGTTGCGTCGACGCAGCTTTTTTACCGCGCCTTCCGTGCGTAACACACTTGTCACTTTCAGCCTGTAGTCGCCACCGCCTCTGGCTTCAAGGGAGTCGTTGAACCGCTTCCCGATCTCTTTTAGCAGGTCGGCGGCTTCCGGGATGAGATAAGGCACAGAGTGGGTGAGATTGTCTACATAATATTCCCGGCAGCTTTCTATGCGTTTTACATTGCGCTTTACTTTCCACGCTTTCGCCGCTCCGTCGATAGGGTCGATGCCGATAGCTTTTGCCTCGGCGAGATGGATGTGGTTACTGTCGTTGAACACACGTGCAAGCGATCCTCCGATAGGGTTGATTTTCATTTTTATGCAGCCACCGTCGGGCATCGAGTCAAAGTGAGAGAAGTAATCAGTGTTTTCTGCCGTTGCTGTCTCGATGGCTTCAGCCGCATCGGTGCGCGAGCAGCTGCATCCTTCGATTGACATAATCACGGGAGCTAAAACGAGCATGCAAGCAAAGATTGATTTCATCAATAAAAATGTGTAATATATAAATTAAGGTGTAAAATTAATGAATTGTCGGCTAACGGCAAAAAAACAGACGGCATTACTTATCTCAAGCTCTGCCGTCCTTCCATTCATGAGAAATCTATCTACTATTATATGATGGATTCTGTAGAATGTTCAGAATTTAATAAAGTGAGTTGTATCAACATTTGGTTTGTATAATTTCATGACGCAAGTATAGTGATTTTGATTTTATTTGCATAATAAAAAGCGGCGAAATTTCAAAAAGATGTTGTAAAACATATTTTTCTCGCGAGCGCCTTTGCGTGACTTTTGTCGGGTTGGGACCGTTACAGGCCTCTGAAAAAAAATCTAATATGCCGGTTATGGAAAAATTTCCTTAATCCTTGTGGCAGTAAGCAAAAAGTCTTAAATTTGCATGGTGAACAATAGCTACAATAAAATTCATTAATATATTAATTTCTAATTTCAAAACTACTATGTGGTTAACAAGCTCATCTATAGGGCGTAAATTGGTCATGGCCATCACAGGTGCATGCCTCGTCCTATTCGTTACTTTTCACTGCTTGATGAACGCGGTAGCAATCGTGTATCCGTCGGCTTACAACGTGATATGCGAGTTTCTCGGAGCCAACTGGTATGCGCTGGTTGCTTCTCTGGGTCTTGCCGCGCTTTTCATCGTGCACATTATCTATGCTGTTTGGCTGACTTTGCAGAACCGCAAGGCACGTGGTAACGACCGTTACAATGTGTCAAAGAAGCCCGCGACAGTAGAGTGGTCGTCTCAAAACATGCTCGTGCTCGGAATTGTGATTCTTGCATTCCTTGTCGTACACATGATTCAGTTCTGGGCAAAGATGCAGCTTCAGGAAATCCGTGGCGTAGAGAGCGTGCTTCCTCCCTCGATGGGTACCCTGTTCATTCAGGAGGCGTTCTCTTGTGTATGGACTCCGATTGTCTACATCATCGGTTTCATTGCTTTGTGGTTTCACATGAACCATGGCTTCTGGTCAATGTTCCAGTCAGCAGGATGGAATAACATCACCTGGCTTCCGCGCCTTAAATCCATCGCTTGCTGGTGGACTTCGATTGTGGTGTTGCTCTTCATCGCGCAGGCTATCGTGTTTACCGTAAACGCCAACAACGATTTCTACAAAAAGGACGCTACACTCCGCGACCAGTATAAGGAAGTGATGGGCGATGCAGTAGGTATTCCCGTTGACCGCTTCAAATATGACGAGTTCTCTTCTACCGTACGTGAGCACAACTCTCAGCTCAAGGCTCTCCTCGGCGAGCCTCAGCAGGCTATGCAGATGGGTGTCACCGAAGAGTGGCTTAACAACGAGATTGCACGCTTCGAGCCTGTAGTCAGCCTGCTTGACTATCTTGAAGGTACACCTGCGGAAACTAATGTTCAACCTGAAAATTAATTTGCGATATGGATTTAACTAAAGAAAACGTAAAAGTGATGAATCCGGCTGATTCCAAAATCCCGGAAGGTCCTATCGCTGAGAAATGGACCAACTACAAGGCTCACCAGAAGCTTGTAAACCCTGCCAACAAGCGTCGTCTTGACATTATTGTTGTAGGTACAGGTCTTGCAGGTGCGTCGGCTGCGTCATCTCTTGCCGAGATGGGTTTCAATGTACTTAACTTCTGCATTCAGGACTCTCCCCGTCGCGCTCACTCGATTGCAGCGCAGGGTGGTATTAACGCGGCAAAGAATTACCAGAATGACGGTGACTCTGTATATCGTTTGTTCTATGACACTGTTAAGGGTGGTGACTATCGTGCCCGCGAGGCAAATGTCTACCGTCTTGCCGAGGTGTCTAACAATATAATTGACCAGTGTGTGGCTCAGGGCGTTCCCTTCGCTCGCGAATACGGAGGTCTGCTTGCCAACCGTTCATTCGGTGGCGCACAGGTGTCTCGTACTTTCTATGCAAAGGGTCAGACCGGTCAGCAGCTCCTTCTCGGCGCTTACTCTTCTCTCAACCGCCAGATTAACCTCGGAAAGGTGAAGAGCTACAACCGCTATGAGATGCATGACGTGGTTATGATTGACGGAAGAGCACGCGGTATTATCGCCAAAAATCTTGTGACCGGTAAGTTTGAGCGCTTCGCCGCCCACGCTGTGGTTATCGCCACCGGTGGATATGGAAACGCTTACTTCCTGTCGACCAACGCTATGGGATGTAACTGTAGCGCGGCTATGGCTTGCTACCGCAAGGGCGCATATTTCGCTAATCCCGCTTACGTACAGATTCACCCCACCTGTATCCCCGTGCATGGCGACCAGCAGTCAAAGCTTACCCTCATGTCAGAGTCGCTTCGTAACGACGGTCGTATCTGGGTTCCCAAGAAGCTTGAGGATGCAAAGAAGCTTCAGTCGGGTGAAATCAAGGGCTCTGACATCCCCGAAGAAGACCGCGACTACTATCTTGAGCGTCGTTATCCGGCATTCGGTAATCTCGTGCCCCGTGACGTTGCTTCACGTGCTGCCAAGGAGCGTTGCGACAAGGGGTTTGGCGTGAACAACACCGGTCTTGCCGTGTTCCTTGACTTCAGCGATGCAATCAACCGTCTTGGAATCGACACAGTGCGTCAGCGCTATGGCAACCTCTTTGACATGTATGAAGAAATCACCGACGTCAACCCCGGAGAGGTGGGTCGTGAAATCAACGGCGAGGTTTATTACAACCCGATGATGATTTTCCCCGCTATCCACTACACTATGGGTGGTATCTGGGTAGACTACGAGCTTCAGACTTCACTGAAGGGTCTTTTCGCAATTGGTGAATGTAACTTCTCTGACCACGGTGCCAACCGTCTTGGTGCGTCTGCGCTCATGCAGGGTCTTGCCGACGGTTACTTCGTGCTTCCCTATACAATCCAGAACTATCTCTCTGACCAGATTACAGTGCCCCGTTTCTCTACCGACACTCCGGAATTTGACGAGGCTGAGAAGAAGTGTGTTGAGGCTCAGGAAAACTTCCTGAAGATTCAGGGTAAACGCTCTGTTGACTCAATCCACAAGGAACTCGGTCACATCATGTGGGAGTATGTAGGTATGGGTCGCACCAAGGAAGGTCTTACCACCGCACTTGAGAAGCTCAAAAACCTCCGCAAGGAATTCCAGACCAATCTTTATGTGCCCGGTACAGCCGACGGCATGAACATCGAGCTTGACAAGGCATTCCGTCTTAATGACTTTATCACTATGGGCGAGCTCGTTGCTTACGATGCTCTTAACCGTAACGAAAGCTGCGGCGGTCACTTCCGCGAAGAATATCAGACTGAGGAAGGCGAGGCTAAGCGCGATGACCAGAATTACTTCTACGTATCGTGCTGGGACTATCAGGGAAGCGACGACAAGGCTCCGGAACTTATCAAAGAGCCGCTTCACTATGAGGCTATCAAGGTTCAGACCCGTAACTATAAGTCGTAATTTTTCACATCACTAAGAAAAGTAAACTCAAATGGCAAATATAACTGTTCAACTTAAGGTGTGGCGTCAAGCCGGACCGAAGGAAAAAGGCGAGTTCAAGACTTATACGGTTGAGACTGATACCGATACCTCTTTCCTTGAAACTCTTGACATACTCAATGAGCAACTCGTGGCTAATCACGAGGAGCCGGTAGCCTTCGACCATGACTGTCGTGAGGGTATCTGCGGTATGTGTTCTCTTTACATCAACGGACATCCCCACGGTCCCGCTACCGGAGCCACTACATGTCAGCTCTACATGCGTCGCTTCCAGGATGGCGAGGTAATCACGGTTGAGCCTTGGCGTTCGGCTGCGTTCCCCGTAATCAAGGACCTTATGGTAGACCGCAACGCGTTTGACAAGATTCAGCAGGCAGGCGGTTACGTGTCGTTTAATTGTGGAGGCGCACAGGATGCCAACAGTCTTCCTATCTCTAAGATTAATGCTGACCTCGCGATGGATGCAGCTACCTGCATCGGCTGCGGTGCGTGTGTGGCAGCTTGTAAGAACGGCTCGGCAATGCTCTTTGTCTCTGCAAAGGTAAGCCAGTTTGCTCTCCTTCCCCAGGGTCAGGTAGAGCGTGCGCGTCGTGCCCGTGCTATGGTGAAGAAGATGGATGAACTCGGATTCGGTAACTGTACCAATACAGGTGCATGTGCGGCAGAATGTCCGAAAAACATCTCTCTGAGCAACATAGCCCGTCTTAACCGCGAGTTTATCAAGGCAAAGATTAAAGACTGATATCTATATCTATAGGATAATACAATGGCGTGTGGGCGATATGACCCGCACGCCATTGTCGTTTTTTGCCGGAAATGTGTGTTCCGGGGATTGTTCCGGGGATTCCCAGGGATTCCCGGGGATTGCGGCGCGATGTGTATTTTTTTGTTAATTTTATTTTGTGTATTATGGCGATTGACGTAATTTTGTACCAATAATAAATTAATATAAGCTATCATCAGGCAATGAAATTTTCACCTAACAGTATCTGGCTGTCTACCAGGGATTATGTCATAATCGTTTTGGGACTTCTTATATACGCGTTCGGCTTCTGTGCGTTTGTGCTCCCTGAAAAAGTGGTTATCGGCGGTCTTGTGGGTCTCGGCTCGATTGTTTACTTCCTTACCGGAATTCCTGTTGCTATAACCTCTTACGGATGTAACCTTGCCCTTCTTGCTATCGCCTATAAAGTTGTCGGCAAGCAGTTTGTCATACGTACTATATTCGGTGCTACGGTTATCAACCTTTTTATAGGTATCATGCAGCCTATGTTTCCGGAACCGCTCATTGCGCAGCAGACTTTCATGAACATAATCATTGGCGCTATGATGTGTGGTGTCGGCATCGGACTGGCATTTACCCATAACGGCTCTACCGGCGGCACAGACATTATCGCTGCGATGGTGTCGAAACACAGTAACGTGTCAATCGGGCGCATGATGATTTATTGTGACTTTATCATTATCTCGTCAAGCTTCCTGATATTCCACCAGATTGATAATGTGGTATATGGTCTTGTGGTTACTTTTCTTGCCTCTTTTATGGCTGACCAGATTATTAACACCACTCGCCAGGCTGTGCAGTTTACTATAATTTCATCTCATTGGGAAAAGATTGCCGATGCTATCAACAATGAGGCAAGGCGCGGATGTACTGTGCTTGAAGGCATGGGGTGGTATTCAAAACATCCTGTCAAGGTGCTTCTGGTCATGTGCCGTAAGATTGAATCAGTCACGATATTCCGTATCGTAAAGTCGATAGATAAGGATGCCTTTATCACGCAGGCCAATGTGAATGGTGTCTACGGGCAGGGATTTGACATGGTTAAACTGAAGATGAAAGACGGCAAACTTGCTGAAAATGGAGAAAAACTTGACCGTCCTTCACCGGCAGTGCCTCATGAAGGGAAGGAATAAGCCTCATTAAGACTTTTTATAGATTGTAACCCCATTAAAATTAAGGTTTTTTTGCGTTTATTGCCGGAGATTTGCTAACTTTGCAGCCTGCAATTTTAGAGGATCGGGAGTTGCCGATCATTACGAATAATCGCTAAAAGCTATACTATATAGATAATTATGAAGCTATTACAAGCTAAACTTGACAAGTATCAAGAGCCGCAGAAAGCCAAGGCTTTAGGCATTTATCCTTATTTCCGTGCAATATCAAGTGAACAGGATCCGGAAGTTATCATCAACGGCAGAAAGGTGTTGATGTTCGGGTCAAACTGCTATACCGGTCTCGTAAATCATCCTAAGGTAAAAGAGGCTGCTATCGAGGCTATTAAGAAATATGGTACCGGATGTGCCGGCTCTCCGTTTCTTAACGGTACACTTGACATCCATAAGGAGCTTGAGGCTCGTCTCGCGGCTTACGTCGGCAAGGAGGATGCAATGATATATTCTACCGGATTTGAAGTGAACCTCGGTGTCGTTTCGACTCTTACAGGCAGGGAAGACTATATCCTCTTTGACGAGCAGGATCATGCTTCGATTATTGACGGTCGCCGTCTCTCTTTCTCCCAGGCGTTGAAGTACAAGCACAACGACATGGAGTCGCTTGAGGCTCAGTTGAAGAAGTGTGACCCCGATAAGGTGAAACTGATTGTGACTGACGGCGTGTTCTCAATGGAGGGCGATGTCTGCAATCTTCCCGAGATTGTGCGCCTTGCAAAGCAGTATGACGCTACTGTCATGGTCGATGAGGCTCACGGTATAGGTGTGTTCGGCAAGGGTGGTCGCGGCGTGTGTGACCATTTTGGACTGACTGACGACGTTGACCTTATTATGGGTACATTCAGCAAGTCGTTTGCTTCGCTTGGCGGTTTCATTGCTACCGATAAGGAGATTACCAACTATCTGCGTCATCACTCTCGCTCTTATATCTTTACCGCATCAATCACTCCGGCATCGACTGCGGCTGTAATGGCGGCGCTTGACATCATGGAGAGTGAGCCTGAAATCCAGGATCACCTTTGGGAGCTGACCAACTTTGCTCTTGATGGATTCCGTGAGATGGGATGTGAGATCGGTAATACCTCGACTCCTATCATCCCTCTGTTTGTAAGGGATAATAACAAGACATTTGCCATTACTCACGACTTGCTTGAAGACGGCATATTTGTGAATCCTGTGGTTTCTCCGGCTGTGGCTCCTCACGATACCCTTATTCGTTTCAGCCTAATGTCTACTCACACCAAAGAGCAGGTTGAGACAGCTTTGGAGAAGATTCAGAAGGTATTTAAGAAATATGGCATATTGAATTAAGGAAAAAATATAATATTATTTTGCAGGAGCTGCGCCGGAAATTGGTGCGGCTCCTTTTCTTTTTAGGCATGTCGCCCGGCAGCGCTTTCTGTGGCAGTTGGCTTCTTTATATATTATAATATAGTATAGGAGGTGCTGTGAAAGTAGGGTAGATGGGGTGTTTTCTGAGGATTATATGCAAATTAATGAATTTTAGGGAAAATAATTTTGGTAGTTTCGATACTATTTCTAATTTTGTAATGATTATAAAATTAGAGAGATTCAATATATGGAAAAGATGAGACGCGCAACAGAATATCTGCAGATGCATGGCGTAAGGCCATCGGCTCAGCGTATAGCTGTGACACGTTTCATGATTGATAATCCTGTACACCCCTCGGCTGAAGTAATCTATGATGCGCTTGTAAAAGAGATGCCTACATTGTCGCTTGCCACGGTATATAATACGCTTCGCGTGCTTGTCGGCACAGGTGCGGTTACGATGTTGAATGTGGATTCGCGTAATGCGCGTTATGATCTGGCGCTTACCCCTCATGCCCATTTCTTCTGCCGCAAGTGTGGCTCGCTTTTCGATGTGCCTCTTCGCGATGAGATTGCCGTGTCGCTTAGCTCCGATGATTCGGGCTTCAGTGTTGAGGGAGTTGATTTGTGCTTTAAGGGATTGTGTGGCGACTGTAGCTCTTCCCGCAAAGAGATGAGTTTGACTGATATTAATGACCAAAATTAAATAAATTCGTATAACTATCTAAAATTTAAGAAAAATGGCAAAGAAATTTATTTGTACTGTATGTGGATATGTTCATGAAGGTAACGAAGCTCCTGAGAAGTGCCCCGTTTGTGGCGCTCCCGCAAGCAAGTTCAAAGAACTTGATGAGACTGCCGACCTTGTATTTGTGACCGAGCACGAAATCGGTTCTGCAAAGGGCTGCGACGAGGAGATGATTAAGGACCTTACCGCCCACTTCAACGGCGAATGTGGCGAAGTAGGAATGTATCTTGCCATGTCTCGTCAGGCTGACCGCGAAGGCTATCCCGAAATCGCTGAGGCTTTCAAGCGTTACGCATTTGAAGAGGCTGAGCATGCTGCCAAGTTTGCTGAACTGCTCGGCGAGGTTGTATGGGATACCAAGACTAACCTTGAAAAGCGCATGGCTGCTGAGGCAGGTGCCAACGAGGACAAGATGCGTATCGCACGTCGCGCAAAGGAGCTCGGACACGATGCAATCCACGATACGGTTCATGAAATGGCTAAGGACGAGGCTCGTCACGGACAGGGCTTCCAGGGTCTTTACAACCGTTTCTTCAAGAAATAATAATCATAATTCCATGATGCTTGACGGCATGCTCTTTGCAGGGTGTGCCGTCATTTTTTTTATATGGAGGTTAGCCCCGATGTGTATAGCAAGGGTGGGGATTTGGATATAAAAAAGGAGCTGTGCCTTATTTGACACAACTCCATTGTAATCTTTAAGTAAACTTGCGGTTACTTGCGGATACCAAGCTCCTTCTGAGCGATGATAGCGCGGTAGCGGTTGATGTCCTTCTTGATAAGGTAGTCAAGAAGGCGGCGACGCTTACCTACCAAAGCTTTAAGAGCACGCGCAGTAGTATAATCTTTGTGATTTGACTTGAGGTGTTCAGTCAAATGAGCAATACGAACCGAGAATAATGCTATCTGAGCTTCAGGTGAGCCAGTATCAGTCTTGCCCTTACCGTATTTCTCAAAGATGTTTACTTTTTCTTCAGAATTTAGGTGCATTCTTAATGAAATTAAAAAGTTAATAAATATACAATTGCTCTAAAGAGCGCACAAAGTTAGTGAATATCCTTGACATGGCAAAGCCTTAGTCAAGGTTTTTGTCTTTTGACGGATTGCGGAAATGGATTTTACCTTCGATATACTCCTGAGTTGCGATAAGAGTGGGCTTGGGGAGTTTTTCGTAGTAACGTGAAATCTCGATTTGCTCACGGTTTTCTGAAATTTCCTCAAGGTTGTCATTGAGAGAGGCAAACTCCTGGAGCTTTTTCTCAAGGTCATGTTTCATTTCTCCGGCAATCTGGTTGGCGCGCTTTGCGATAATGCAAACGGTTTCGTAGATATTACCGGTGTCCTGCGACATCTTGGTGAGGTCGCGGGTTGTGGTTGTGAGAGGTGCGTTGGATTTCTTGTAGTCCATTATATTAATAATTTATTCGTTTACGTATTTGCTGGCAATCTTCATGATGTTGTCGGCTTCCTTTCGGTTGTGGGTGTCGGGGTAGTTGTTGATGAATGAGTAGTATTCATCGACGACTTCGCGGAAGCGGTCGGCTTTCTTCTCTTCCACGCTCTGTGCCGCCTCCTGGTAGCGCGACTTGAGGATTAGCATTTCAAGCTCTTCCTTGTATTTTGAATATGGATATGCCTTTATGGCGTTACGGGCGACGATTACCGCCGACTCGTAGTTGTTGCCCATGTAGTTGCCAAGATTGTAATATAGCTGAGCGTTCTGCAGCTCTTTTAGTGTCAGCTTGTCCTGTAGCTCGAATATGGCATTTTGTGCCACTGGCACTTTGTCGCTCTTGGGGAAGTAGTCCAGAAAAGCCTGAAGCTCCTCGATGGCCTTTATTGTGCCGCTCTGGTCGAGCTGAGGCTCGGGAGAGTCAAGATACCATCCGTAGCCTGAATAAAAGCGTGCCATTTCTGCATATTTCCCTTTCGGATATCGTGTATAATAGGTGTGGAAATATGCCGATGAATTTATGTAATCCTTGTTTTCATACAGACTGAGGCCGAGCAGATACAGCGACTCCTCGGCGTTTCTGGTGCCTTTCATCGTCGCCACGATGTCCTGAAGCACGGTTGCCGCCTGGGTGTATTTCTTCTGGTCAAAAGCCTTGCGGGCGTAAGCAAGCTTCGCCTCGTTGTCATTGCTTTTCAAGATGCGGTTATACTCGCCACATGACGACATGACGGATAGCATCAGCAGTGAAAGTGATATATAAATGTATTTACGCATATATGCAGTCGAATATTCAAGCTGCAAAGTTAATAATAAATCGCGTGATATGATAAAAAACGGGCGATTTTTTGATTGAAATCCTGTTTTAACTCAATTTGACCTACAATTTTGTATGTTAGCAACCCTTATTTCGCCTTTTTTAATTAATTTTGCGCTTGATTGGTGGAGTGTTGCATAGCGTGACACATCCGATTAACTAAAATTTGATATAGTGGAAGAAACATCAAAACAAAATAAAAGGAACTTTATAAAAGATCATCCGATACTGTTTAATTTTCTGCTGATATTGCTTGCCGGCTGTGGCGTGATATGGATAACCCTTATATGGCTTGACATATGGACCGAGCACGGCAAATATGAAGTGGTCCCGAATATAAAAGGACTTTCGTATGAGCAGGCGGCTACAGCGCTGCGTACGGCAGGACTTGAACCGGAGCTTTCCGATTCGATATATGATGACAAGACGCGTCCCGGTACAGTCATTGAGCAGTCGCCGAGAGCCAATACCAAAGTGAAGCCTAACCGCACGGTGTATCTTACCGTTATCGCTTTTACGCCCAAGATGATTTCTGTGCCCGATCTTGCCGACATGTCGCTGCGACAGGCACGCTCGACTCTTGAGGGGCTTGGCGTGAAGAATATCAAGGAGCAATACGTGGCAAGCGAGTACCGCGATCTTGTCCTCGCCGTCAAGTTTAACGGCGTCACGTTGCGGCCCGGAGCGCGCATTCCCTCTTCTGCGACTGTGACTCTTGAGGTGGGGCAGGGCATTGCCAATGAAGATGACAGCATGAGTGTCGCTGAGGCTATCCTTGGCGATGAAGAGGCTGCCGAGCTTGACATCAACTAATGGACCGGCTTATCATGGAAAAGGATGTGAACATGTCAGAAAGCCTGTATGAAGGTTGTCCCGACGGTCTCGCGATCGACGGTGATGATGCTGAAGATGACGGCAACGGGCTTTACGAGCATTTCCGGTTTGTAGCCGACAAGGGACAGCAGCTTCTGCGCGTCGACAAGTTTCTGGTGGCACGCCTCGAAAAGTCGTCGCGCAACCGCGTCCAGCAGGCTGCCGTTGCCGGCTGTATACTTGTCAATGGCAAGCCGGTAAAGTCCAATTACAGGGTCAAGCCCCTTGATGTGGTGACTGTGGTGATGGACCGCCCTCGTTATGAACTTGAAATCATCGCTGAAGACATACCGCTTGATATCGTATATGAGGATGAGCACCTGCTTGTCGTCAATAAGCCTGCCGGGCTTGTGGTGCATCCGGGACACGGCAACTATCATGGCACACTTGTCAACGCTCTTGCATGGCATTTCAAAGATAATCCGGAATATGATGTCAACGACCCGCGCATGGGGCTTGTGCATCGAATAGATAAAGATACATCGGGACTGCTTGTCGTGGCGAAGACCCCCGACGCAAAGACTCATCTTGGGAAGCAGTTTTTTAACAAGACTACAAAGAGGGAATATGTCGCGGTCGTGTGGGGACGCCCCGACCCTGCCGACGGCAGGATTGAAGGCAATATCGGCAGAAGCCTGAAAGACAGGCTGCAGATGGCGGTCTTTCCCGACGGCGAGTATGGCAAACATGCCGTGACCCATTATTACACGATTGAGCCGCTTGGCTATGTGACGGTAGTGAAGTGTGTGCTTGAGACCGGTCGCACCCATCAGATACGTGTCCATATGAAACATATCGGACATCCCTTGTTTAATGACGCGCGTTATGGGGGTGACGAGGTGTTGCGCGGCACTACTTCGTCAAAATACAGGCAGTTTATCGCAAACAGTTTTGCCGTGTGTCCCCGTCAGGCGCTTCATGCGCGCACTCTCGGCTTTGTGCATCCGGCTACAGGTGAAGAGATGTTTTTCACCGCCCCCATTCCCGATGACATGACTTCGCTGATAGAGCGCTGGCGCAAATACAATGATAATGACAGACTCTGATATCTGGACCAAATAGATTTAACCGTTGAATTTAATTAAATTAGAAAAACAGAAATAATAAATATAGTTATGACACAGGATTCACGACCATTTGAAGACATAGCTCCTTATCCCGACAGTATGTTTCATGAAAAGATGCAGCATCTGGTAAAAGAGCCGGGATTTGAACATGCTGTAAAGTGGGTATTACCCAATGTTGACTATAAAGAAATGTGTGACGATCTCCTTCAGGTAAGAGACAAAGACACGTTCCAGCATAAGATAATGTGGCCATTCCTTGAGATGCTTGCCTCAAAGACCACTTCCGGGCTTACGATTGAAGGTATCGACCGCATAGACCCGTCAAAGGCTTACACGTTTATCACCAATCATCGTGATATCGTGCTTGACACCTCTTTCCTGAATCTGTGTTTCCTTCGTTCAGGGTATCCTACTACTCAGGTGGCTATCGGAAACAATCTGCTTATCTATGAGTGGATCAGCGATCTTGTAAGACTTAACAAAAGCTTTATTGTCAAGCGCGACCTGCCTAAGGTAAAGGCTCTGGAGGCAGCTAAAGAGTTGTCGTCATATATCCATTTTACTGTCGGTGAAGAAGGACAGTCGGTGTGGATTGCGGAGCGTCAGGGCAGAAGCAAAGACTCAAGCGACCTTGCCCAGGATTCTCTTATAAAGATGCTCGGGCTTGCCGGTGACGGTGATTTCCGCGACAACTTGAAGGAGATAAATCTTCTTCCGGTGTCAATCTCTTATGAATATGACCCCAACGATTATCTGAAGGCTCGTGAGTTTCTGCTGCGCCGTAACGACCCGGAGTTTAAAAAGACTCAGCGTGATGACCTTTTTGCTATGGAGACCGGTCTGCTCCAGCCTAAGGGAAGGGTGCATTTTAATGTAGGGACTCCGCTAAACCCGTTTATCGACCTCATTCCCGAGGATGCCGATAAGAGCCAGATTGCGCGTGATGTGTGTGATGCCGTTGACTGCCAGATACATTCCGGCTATATGATATTCCCTATCAATTACATCGCTTATGACAAGCTGCATGGCAGCTCGCAGTTTGCCGACAGATATACCTCGGAGGAGGAAGAGGCGTTTGAACGTTACATCAGGACACAGCTTGAAAAGGTGGACATTCCTGAACTAACTGACGAGGATAACGTTTTCTTATATGAGATGATGCTTACGATGTATGCTAATCCGTTAAAGAATAAGATTTCAGCCGAGACATGCAGCAGTGAAGCGTAAAGTCATGCGATTTGTCGGATTGCTGAATTTATGACACTATGAGATTGCCGTTATTGATAATGATTATACTTATGGTAGTCAACGTGTTTGTTGACTACTATATATGGCGGCGCATTACTGCTGTTGCGCGCCGAAGGTTCTGGGGCGTCGCCTATGCCTGGAGCTCGCTGTTATGCCTGTTGTTTCTGGTGGTGACAATCTGTCTTCCCCGGCGTAGTGGCAGTGACAGCATGCTTGTGTGTATAATGTGGATGCTCTATGCCTATTTTTCGGTATATATTCCAAAATACATATTTTGCCTTATCAGTTTTATCGGTTATCTGCCGCGCCTGTGGCGGCAAAAAAGCTGGAGACTTCCGGCTGTCATCGGTGCTGTCGCGGCCGTCGCCGTGTTTGGCGTAATGTGGTGGGCGGCGCTGATAAACCGCACGTCAGTCCAGATAAAACAGGTCGAGGTAATGGTTGACAATCTTCCCGAGCGGTTTGACGGTTACAAGATAGCCCAGTTTTCTGATTTCCATGTCGGGACATATGGAAACGATACTACCTTTGTAAGTGAGGTTGTCGATAAGCTTAACGGTCTTGATGTGGACGCCATAATGTTTACCGGAGATATTGTAAACCGTCGCACTGATGAGCTCTTGCCGTTTGTCGGAGTCTTGTCGCGACTTGACGCTCCCGACGGTGTATATTCGATTCTCGGCAATCATGATTATGGCGATTACTGCGAATGGCAGAGCGACGAGGCAAAGCGTGCCAACATGGCGCTTATGAATGACCTGCAGCGTAAAATGGGCTGGAGGCTGCTCAATAACGAGACCGAGTTTATATATCGCGGCGGTGACTCTATCGCTGTCGTCGGGGTTGAAAACTGGGGTGACCCGCCATTTACCGTATATGGTGACCTTGACAAGGCTTATCCATGTCAAAGCGACAGCACGTTTAAACTGCTGCTTACTCATAATCCCGCACATTGGGTAGAAAAAATCGCTGATAACGATACAATTAATATAGGGCTGTCCCTGTCGGGCCACACCCACGCCATGCAGATGGAGGTCGGCGGTGTGTCGCCTGCGGCATGGCGTTATCCTACATGGGGCGGCTTGTATAATGACAGCGACGGCAGCCATAAGCTTTATGTCAATATCGGGCTTGGCACAGTGGCTATACCGGCACGTATAGGAGCCACGCCGGAAATCACGGTGCTTACTCTAAAAAAGTCACATAATTAAAAATATATATATCTTCTTCCACACAACAATGAGCAGTGAGCTTTTTTCTATAATAGCCGGAGAGATGAACATACTCCGCAAACAGGTTTCAGCAACGGTAAAACTCCTTGATGACGGCGCTACAATACCGTTTATAAGCCGTTACCGAAAAGAAGCTACAGGTGGGCTTGACGAGGTGGCTGTACACAATATAAAACTCCGATATGAGGCGTTGACCGCTCTTGTCAAAAGAAAGGAAGCTATCCTGGCGACTATAAAGGAGCAGGGCAAGCTCACTGCCGAGCTCCAGAAAAAGATAGAAGAGACACTTGACCCGTCGGTGCTGGAGGATTTATATCTTCCATATAAGCCACACAGGCGCACAAGGGCGGTAATGGCTGCCGAAAAAGGGCTTGAGCCGCTTGCGCGGATGATTATGTCGCAGAATCTCGATAATGTTGGGAAGGCGGCAAAGAAGTTTGTCAAAGGTGATGTGGCTGATGAAAAAGATGCTGTTTCGGGAGCTCAGGACATAATTGCCGAATGGATGAGCGAGAGCGAGAAGGCTCGTTCGATTGTGCGTTCGCGCTATCAGCGAAACGCTGTGATAACGGCAAAGGCTGTCGCCGGTAAGGAAGAAGAAGGAAACAATTATAGAAACTATTTTGACTTCAGCAGTCCGCTACGATCAATAACGTCCCACAGACTGCTTGCCATATTGCGTGGAGAAGCCGACGGATTTCTGAAAATGAGCATCTCTATTGATGATGAAGAGATGATCGAGCGACTTGCCCGGCTTTTTGTAAAGCCCGGAGCCACTCCGGAGACTGCCTCGCTCATAAAGGCTACCGTTAAGGATAGCTACCGCCGTCTTATACGCCCGTCTATCGAGACGGAGGTCATGGCTATCGCGAAGTCGAAGGCCGATGACGGTGCGATAGCGATGTTTGCCGACAATGTAAGGCAGCTTCTTCTCGCTCCTCCTCTCGGTCATAAACGGGTGCTTGCCATTGACCCCGGATTCCGTACGGGATGTAAGGTTGTGTGTCTTGACGAGCAGGGCAACCTTCTTCACACAGAGGTCATTTATCCTAATCCGCCACAGAATGATTTTCACGGCTCCGCATTCAAGGTGAGCCGTCTTGTGGAGTCTTATCGGATTGATGCAATAGCTGTAGGTAACGGCACTGCGAGCCGCGAGACGGAGAAATTTCTCTCGTCTATACGTTATCCGAGAAAGATACAGGTGTTTGTCGTCAGTGAGAACGGTGCGTCGGTATATTCTGCTTCTAAGATAGCGCGTGACGAGTTCCCTGATTATGACGTTACGGTTAGAGGTGCCGTGTCAATCGGCAGACGTCTGATTGACCCCCTTGCCGAGTTGGTGAAGATTGAGCCTAAATCCATCGGGGTGGGGCAGTATCAGCACGATGTCGACCAGGGCAAACTGAAAGAGGCGCTTAACTATACAGTGGAGAGCTGTGTCAACTCAGTCGGGGTCAATGTCAACACTGCTTCTCGCGAGTTATTGTCTTATGTATCAGGCATAGGTCCGGCTCTTGCTTCAAATATAGTCACTTATCGTGCCGAGCATGGTGATTTCAGACGCCGTGAAGAGTTGCTCGATGTGCCGAGAATGGGTGAAAAGGCTTATCAGCAGTGTGCCGGCTTTTTAAGGATTCCTGACGGGGAAAATATACTTGATAATACAGCCGTTCACCCCGAGCGCTACGAGCTTATTGCCCGTATTGCCGCCGACAATCATTGCGGCGTCGAGACATTGATTAAGAATCCGAGACTGCTTAATGAGCTTGATCTTTCGCCCTATGTTGACAAGAGCGTAGGTCTTCCGACACTTACCGATATTGTGCTTGAACTTGAAAAGCCCGGGCGTGACCCGCGTGCCCGCGTCGAGGTTATGGAGTTTGACGACAAAGTGCGCGACATCAAGGATTTGTCTGTAGGTATGGAGCTTAACGGCATCGTCAATAATATAACTGCGTTTGGCTGTTTTGTCGACCTCGGTCTACATGAAAACGGTCTTGTGCATATCTCGCAGCTCTGTGACAGTTTTGTTTCCAATCCCGCCGAGGTGGTGTCGCTGCATCAGCATGTAAGGGTAAGGGTCATTGATATCGACTATGAACGCGGAAGGATTGCTCTCTCGATGAAAGGCATTGCGCAGGGATGAAAAAGGTTATCGTGAGCATAGGAAGTAATGCTCCTTCAAGGGATTACATGATGGACGCTGCTGTAAAGTGGTTGCATGAAGTGCTTTCAGAGTGTGCTACATCTGACATTTATGAGACCCCCGAATATAGCGGCAGGTATCCGGCTTATTTTAACTGCGTCGCTATCGGGTTTACTGCTCATGATTCAGCGACTCTCAATGGACTGCTGAAAGACTACGAGCGAAAGTCGGGACGGACTTCCGAGTCAAAAATCACCGGAATCGTACCGATTGACCTTGATATTGTTGAATATGACGGTAAGCTGCTTCGCCCTGTCGAGTTTGAGCGTGAATACTTTGCCATCGGTTACAGGCAGCTCTGCCGGCAGTAGCCTCAGTACACGATTTTGTCAGTGCTTTTCTCCCAGAGGTCAAAAGCTTTTATCGCTGTCGTGCCCTCGATGTGTATGCACGGAATCATCCGTTCCGCGGGTTTCTTGTCGATTTCCTTGTAAATGAAGCTGTCGCTGAAATTTATCCTGTCGGCATCTTCCTTCGTGTTGCCGTAGTAGATGCGCTTTACTCCCGCCCAGTATAGTGCGCTAAGACACATAGGGCACGGCTCGCATGAACTGTAGATGACACAATCACTGAGCTTGAACCTGTCCAAGGAGTGACACGCGCTTCTTATTGCATTCATTTCGGCGTGGGCGGTAGGGTCGTTGTCTCGGGTCACAGTGTTGACTCCTGTGGATATGATTTCCCCGTTCCTGACTATTATTGCGCCAAACGGTCCTCCGCCTGCATTGACATTTTCCTCGGCAAGTTTACATGCCAAGTCCATGAATTTTCGGTCGTCGGGAGTTATGTCGTGATAAGTCATAAATCTAAATGTTTTCAGTTGTAAGTCTTTTACCGGTCCGATTCCCAGTATTCATCCGGTATGTCTACTTCGATAGTCAGGACAGTGCGTTCCGACATTCGGTAGAACAAGGCTAATATACGGTCGGAATAGTGCTTGTTTGCCGCCCATCGTCCGTTAAGCTCTTCCCATGTCGAAGCCGAGCCCCGGCTTACATAGGAGAATCTCGGGTCGATTATTTCTTCGCCGTCAGGCAGGTTGTCGCTGCTGCCATAGGCAAAGAGGTGCTGTATCTGTGCCGTGACACCTGCCTCTATGCTGTCAAAGGCGTGACCGCGTTCTTTCTTGGCTGTCACGCCGAGTCCGCAGAAATTGTATTGGTCTGACGTGACTGCCGTATCATCGGAAAAGCGGAACCATCCGGTCTCAAGTATCGCCTGACACAGGGCAATGTCGCCCCTGACGCCATATTTCTTCCCGATGTGATAGTAAGCCTCGGCAATTTCGCGGGGAAAATTTTCATTGTGGGTCTTTACAAACTCATACATCCTGTCGATGCCGACTTCGACATCGCCACAGATAGGTGTCGCCGCGTTTATCGTAACGGCATAGTACGACACCAGAAATGTAATTGCAGCCACAATCAGTCTCATCACTTTGCCCGCTGGTATAGATAACGCTTGATGGAGCGTTTAGGTGTCTTTTCAAATTCCTGATAGTGGATTTTGACCTTGGATATCTGCGAGTAGGCAGGAAGTTCCTTGTTGAGGGTCTTTATATTCTCATCCATAATTTTCCCCATCTCGTCCATAGGCACTCCGTCTTTAGTCGCCTGGTCCATATCGGGATATACGAGGGCTATCAGCTTGCCGTCGCCGTCAATCACTATCGACTCGGCGACATAGGGCATGTTGTTAAGCTTCTGCTCGATTTCTTCAGGATATATGTTTTGTCCCGAAGGCCCGAGTATCATGTTTTTGTTTCTTCCGCGTATATAGATGAACCCGTCGTTGTCCATCGTGCATAGGTCGCCGGTATTCATCCATCCGTCCTTCATGACTGACTCTGTGGCTTCTTTGTTTTTGAAATATCCTTTCATCACGTTGTCGCCCTTCACCCAGAGTTCTCCGGGAATGTTCACCGGGTCGGTAGACTCGATGCGACATTCCATGCGGTCTACCGGTTTTCCGCATGAGCCGGTGCGCTGTATATTCCAGGGCGCATATGCGATAAGCGGCCCGCACTCTGTCATGCCATATCCTACCGTGTACGGGAATCCGATACGGCGCAGGAAAGTCTCAACCTCCTTGTTCAGTCCGGCTCCGCCGATTATTATCTCTTTTACATTGCCTCCAAATGCATCGGTAAGTCCTCTCTTGATTTTGTCAAGCAGTTTCTCATCGATAAACGGCACGTGCAGAAGCAGCTTCATCAACGGCTTGTCAAGCAGCGGGAATACCTTGGTTTTTACAATTTTCTCGATAATCAGCGGCACCGTGACGATAAGCTTGGGCTTTACAGTGGCAAAAGCGTCAAGGATTACTTTCGGCGATGGCACTCGGGTGAGGAAATAGATGTGACAGCCCTTGACAAAGGGGTGAATGAACTCTACGATAAGCCCGTACATGTGGGCGAGGGGCAACATACACACTATGCCGTCGCCGGCGTTGAGAAATGTAAGCCCGTCGATGCAGAACTGTATATTGCTCCAAAGATTCTTGTAAGTGAGCATGACTCCTTTGGAGAATCCGGTAGACCCTGAAGTGTAGTTTATTACAGCTACGTCACCTTCTTTTTCAGAGTGAAACTTCACATCTTCCGGAGTGAACCGTTCAGGATACTTTTTCCCGAATAGTTCGTTGAGGCGCTGACGTGCAGCTTTAAGCTTGTCGTTGCGCGACATCAACAGTGAAAAGTCAGTGAGATTTACAACCCCTTCAAGTTTGGTCATTGAATCGGGGTCGAGGTTTTCCCAGGTCGAGTCGTCGGTAAAAAATAATCTTGCATCACAATGTGATACAAGGTGATGTATATTGTCGGGCTTGAACTCGTGAAGAATCGGGACTGCGACGGCTCCATAGGTTACGGTAGCGAGAAATGCCACAGCCCACTGCGACGAGTTCTTGCCGCATAACGCGATTTTGTCGCCGCGTTTTATGCCGGCATGTTCATAAAGAAGATGCAGTTTCGCTATTTTACGCGCGATGTCGCGGTATTGATATGATACACCGTTGAAGTCGGTAAGAGCAAGATTCTCCCAATTATTGCGGATGGAATCTTGCATATATTGGATTAGGCTTTTATGCATAACTTTAATAATAATTGCACAAATATAATACTTTATGGAATTAAACACATCAGTTTCATCAAAAGTTTTCAGGAAGGTATCACCCTGTCTACTTGTGATAATGAAGTGCGATTATATCCGACGTTTCCGGCGTGACGGCAAAATGTCGCGATGCGCGCATTCCTGCAATCCACAGTATGGTGTCATCCCTGGTAAGGAGCCATGCGGCGTCTTTGTCTCTTAGCGAAAGCTTGGCATCGGAGAATATGTCGCTTACGAGCCTGCTCCCTTTCATCCCGAAGGGGGCTATGCGGTCACCGTCATGCCGGTGACGCAGGGTGAACACCGGGGACCCGTCGAGCACTGACGGGTCGAGATATATTGTATTTCCGGTGCGGTCGGGACGGAATTGACTGCGTCCTACTCTTTCGATTGTCAGCCATTCAGGAAGCGACAGCGGATTGTCGAGGTCGATGATATATTTTTCAGGGAGGCTTTTTTTACAAAGCTCTTCGACTATGAGGTTGCCACGGTTTATTATGATTGAGTGAGTGGGCGATAAGAATCTTTTGCCCGATGATGTCGGTGACTTGCAGGCTGTGATTATGTCGGCGGCATGGCTCGAATTGAATCCGTAAGCCTTGACTGTCTCATATAGTATTGTCACGGCGTTTTCGGGATTGTCGTCAATGATGGAGAGGCTTATCTCGCCGTCATTAAGATAGCGTGAGGTCGCGTCGTCAATAAGGGATGAGTATAGCGCGGCTGTATCGCGCATGTTGTGCAGTGTGGTTGTCAATCCCTTGTCGGCATCGGGAAACTCCTCGCGCAGCATCGGAATGACAATGTTGCGTAATTTATTGCGCTTGACGTCGCTGATGAGGTTGGTGCTGTCGGTCATGAAGTCGATATCCCTTTCTTTCAGGAACGCCTCCACCTCCGGTCTCCTGCAGTCAAGCATGGGACGGATAAATATGCCGTTGATATATTTTATTCCTGTGAGTCCGGTTATGCCTGTCCCGCGGAGAAGGTTAAGAAGCATGGTCTCGATATTGTCGTCATGATGGTGGGCTATCGCCACGGGTATGCCCCCATATTCGGCGGAAAGGTCACGAAACCACTTGTAGCGCAGGTCACGACACGCCATCTCTGTCGATACGCCATGCTCTTTTTTATAGGCTTCCACGTCAAAATGAATCTCTTTATAGCCTGACGCATATTCTGCCGCGATTTTAGCTGCATACATGCGGTCGCGTTCCGACTCTTCACCGCGAAGATGAAAGTCGCAGTGGGCGGCTATGCACTCATATCCCAGCTCATGCAGCGATACAAGCAGAGCTACCGAATCAGCGCCTCCGCTGAGGGCTACAATCACTTTCCCCCCCTGTTCCAGCATGCCATGGCGGGTAATGCTGTCATTTACTTTGCCTATAAAATCATTCATAATGACAAATGTAATGAAAAGTTCGCGGAATTTTTGTAATTTTGCCGATATAAAGAAACAGAACATTGCTATGTTAGAAAAAATAAATGCGCTCAAGGCTGAAATTGATCAGCTGGCTGCGTCCAATGCCGCCGATGTGGAGGCGCTGCGTATCAAATATCTCAGCAAAAAAGGTGCTGTGTCAGAGCTTATGAATGAGTTCCGCACTCTGTCGCCTGAAGAGAAACGTGAGCTTGGAGCTCCGCTGAACGAATTGAAGAATTACGCCACCGAACGTATAAATGCGCTTCGCGAGGCTCTTGCCAATAATGAAAGCGAGGTCAGTGACCTTGACATGAGCCGCACGGCTTCTCCCATAAAGCTTGGCACGCGCCACCCGCTATCGGTTGTACGTAATGAAATCGTGTCTATATTCTCACGTCTTGGATATTCGATTGCCGAGGGCCCCGAGATTGAGGATGACTGGCATGTGTTCTCGTCGCTTAACTTTGCCGCCGATCATCCGGCGCGCGATATGCAGGACACATTCTTTATACAGCGTAATCCTGACGTGTTGCTCCGCACCCACACATCCTCCGTGCAATCACGCGTCATGGAAAAGACCCAGCCCCCTGTAAGAATCATCTGCCCGGGACGTGTCTATCGTAACGAGGCGATTTCAGCGCGCGCCCATTGCTTCTTCCATCAGGTCGAGGCGCTGTATGTCGATGAGAATGTATCGTTTGCCGACCTTAAACAGACTCTCCTGTATTTTGCCCAGGAAATGTTTGGCCCTGAGACAAAGATACGTCTTCGCCCGAGCTATTTCCCCTTCACCGAGCCTTCGGCGGAGATGGACATATCATGTAATCTTTGCGGAGGCAAGGGCTGCTCATTCTGCAAGCATACCGGCTGGGTAGAGATTCTCGGTTGTGGAATGGTGGACCCGAACGTGCTTGACGCGTGTGGCATAGATTCAAAGAAATACACCGGTTTTGCTCTCGGTATGGGAGTGGAGCGCATCACCAACCTGAAATATCAGGTCAAGGATTTGCGCATGTTCTCTGAAAATGACACCCGCTTCCTTGAGGAATTTACCGCCGCTCACTGATAAATGACAATAAAAGACCGCTACAGGCTTGTGATTGAGTGGTTTGAGACCGCGATGCCGGTGGCTGAGACAGAGTTGCATTATTCCGACACGTTTCAGCTGCTTGTGGCGGTGATATTGTCGGCGCAATGTACCGACAAGCGTATCAACATGGTCACTCCGCCGCTTTTTGAGGCTTATCCTGACGCCCGCGCCATGGCCGCCGCTTCGCTTGATGACATTTATGGCTATATAAAGTCGGTGAGCTATCCCAACAACAAGGCAAAGTCGCTTCTCGGGATGGCGCGTAAGCTTGTCGATGACTTCGGCGGCGAGGTGCCGTCTGACATGGATGACCTTATGAGTCTGCCCGGTGTCGGTCGAAAAACCGCCAATGTCATTCTGTCGGTCGTATGGAATAAGGCGGCGATGGCGGTTGACACCCATGTGTTCAGAGTGAGCGAGCGCATCGGGCTTACTACCGGAAGCAAGTCGCCTCTACAGACTGAAAAGACGCTTTGCCGACATATTCCGGAGGCTCTTATCCCGAAGGCTCATCATTGGCTTATATTACACGGGAGATATGTGTGCAAGGCACGGCGCCCCGACTGCCTGAACTGCGGGCTTACCGGTGTGTGCCGCTATTACCGTCGCGAAAACCAAGAAAAATAGCATGCAACTGTTATGGATGTGGAATTGACATTTTTGTTTGTAATCGAAGTCATCGGCACGATTGCGTTTGCAATAAGCGGCATACGCATGGCTGCGGCAAAGCATTTTGACTGGTTTGGGGCATATACGGTAGGGCTTGTCACCGCTATCGGCGGAGGTACGCTCCGTGACATTCTTCTTGACATCCCTGTGTTCTGGATGCAGACCTGGTGGTATCTTGCAGTGACGGGCATTTCGCTGATACTCGTGATTTTATTCCGAAAGGTGCTTGTCAAGACGCAGATTCTCTTTGTGTTTGACACCATAGGTCTCGGATTGTTTGTCGTCATTGGCATTCAGAAGACCCTTGATGTGGACTACCCGATGTGGGTGGCTATTGTAATGGGTGTGGTGACGGGTGCTGTCGGCGGTGTCATACGCGACATCCTTGTCAACAATGAGCCTCTGCTGTTTCAGAAAGATATATATGCGACGGCATGTCTTGCCGGCGGATTGATATACTGGATTACTCTTCTTGCCGGCGCTTCGCCGATGGTTCAGGGGATTGCCTGTGCCGCCACGGTCATTATAATACGCCTTCTTGCTGTGCGCTATGGCTGGTCGCTGCCTGTATTGATGGAGGAAGTCAAGAATAATAAACCTTGAATATTGAGTGAAATGAATAGTAACATGACATTAAGCCGCAATACGATACTACAGTTTGCAAAGTATGCCTGTGTAGGGGTTCTTAATACGCTTGTCACGCTGTGCGTCATATATGTCTGCAAGGCTTTGCTGGGAGTCAATCCGCTTTTGTCAAACGCTATCGGCTATGTGTGTGGTGTCATAAATTCGTTTTTGTGGAATAAAAACTGGGTATTCAAGTCATCGGGACGCTACTACAAGGAGGCGATAAGATTTTTAGTAGGATTCTTTGTGTGTTACGGGCTGCAATTCCTTGTCGTGTGGCTTCTGAGCTATAAGACTCCGCTTAAAGATTTCCAGTACCAGATTGCTGCGTTCACCATGTCGGGCTACGGTATCGCCACTCTCATAGGCAATGTCGTCTACACGCTCATCAATTACATCTATAATAAGATAGTCACTTTCCGGTGATTACTTCGTCGGTTGCAGGCAGGTCTTTATTCCGCTTTCCGAAATATTTGTCAATAATAAGGGCGATAAATCCGTCGCCTGTCACGTTGCATGCCGTCCCGAAACTGTCCATCGCTATGTAAAGGGCTATCATCAGTGCCTGGTCTTTTTCAGAAAATCCAAGTAACGAGGCGAGAAGCCCGAGTGACGCCATTATCGCACCGCCGGGGACTCCTGGCGCGGCTATAATCGTGATGCCGAGCATGGCGATGAAGCCGGCAAACATAGGCAGGTCATAGGGCATGCCGTGCATAATCATCAGGGCAAGGGCGCAAGCCACAATTTTCAGCGTGCTTCCCGACATGTGTATGGTGGCGCACAACGGTATTACGAATCCGGCTATATCCTCGCTGACCCCCATCTTTATCGCCTGACGCAATGTCACAGGGATCGTCGCGGCTGACGACTGTGTGCCGAGAGCGGTAAAATAGGCGGGAAGCATCGTGTAAAGAAGCTTGAACGGATTGCGCTTTACAAATAGCGCCGCGATGCAATACTGGATAATAAGCAGTATGGCGGCAAGGGCAAAGATGATTACGATAATTTTTACAAACGCCGAGATGATTCCTCCCACTTCTCCCGCCAGTGTCATGTTGAGGAATATGCCGAATATGTAGACCGGAAGGAAGGGGATAATCACGGAGTGTATGGCGCGGGCCACAATGTCGCGAAATTCGGTCGCGGCATTGCGCAGCACGGTGCCGTTGCTGTAGGCTATGCCTATGCCAAGCATGAAAGCGAGCACAAGCGCGGTCATGACCCCGAACATAGGGGGTATCTCTATCGTGAAAAACGGGGTTATCTCGTGTCCGTTGCCGATTGCGGCGTCAAGCGATTTGGGTGTTATCATTCCCGGAAATGTCAACACTCCTGTAAAATAGGAAAGCATGCCTGAACAGAAAGTAGCAACGTAGGCTATCAATGCAGTGGCTATAAGCACTTTCCCTGCCTTGTTGCTGATGTCGGCGATGGCGGGAGTGACAAAGCCTACAATGATAAGCGGCACGAGAAACTGAAGAAACTGGCTGAATATGACATTGAATGTAGCAAATATCCGCGCCGCCTGTACAGGCATGACATATCCTGCCGCAATGCCAAGCGCAATTGCCAGCACTATCTGCAGCAGTAGTCCTATCTTGAATTTTCTTTTCATTGACTGTCGGAATGAGGGTAGGAGGGGGCTGTTATGATTTTGATGACAGGCTCTCGTGCATTGCCGCAGCCGCGTGTCGTCCGTCGCCCATCGCCAGGATTACTGTGGCTCCGCCTCTTACAATATCACCTCCGGCATAAATATCGTCAACCGTAGAGCGTAGAGTTGTCTCGTCAACCACAATCGTGCCGCGCTTCGTTACTTCCAGCTCCTTGATTGCATTAGGTATCAAAGGATTGGGCGATACACCCACGCTTACTATCACAAGGTCGACAGGTATTTCCTCTATCGCGCCCTCGATTTCTACCGGAGAGCGTCGCCCTGAGGCATCGGGCTCGCCAAGTTCCATGCGCTGCAGGCGCATGGCGCACACTCTGCCTTTGTCGTCGGCAAGATACTCTATCGGGTTATGCAGCGTCATGAACTCGACGCCCTCTTCTTTGGCATGCTTGACTTCCTCTACTCGCGCCGGCATCTCAGCCTCGCTTCGGCGGTAGACAATCATTGCCTTTTCAGCTCCCATACGTCGCGCGGTTCTTACCGAGTCCATAGCTGTGTTTCCTCCGCCTATTACCGCCACGCGGCTTCCTTTCAATACCGGGGTGTCATAGCCTTCTCTGCCTGCGCCCATCAGGTTGATGCGGGTGAGATACTCGTTGCTTGACATTACTCCGTTGAAGTTTTCACCCGGGATGCCCATAAATCTCGGCAGTCCCGCTCCTGACGCCACGAAGATGCCCTTGAACCCCATTTCGTGGAGGTCATCGTAGCTGAAAGTCTTTCCGATGATGCAGTCTTTTACAAATCTCACCCCCATCCGGGCAAGCGCTTCAATCTCTACATCAACTACCTCGTTGGGCAGCCTGAACTCGGGAATACCATATTTCAGCACTCCGCCTATCTCGTGGAGCGCTTCAAACACAGTGACCTCGTAGCCGCGTTTAGCCATGTCGCCGGCAAATGACAGTCCTGCGGGACCGGAGCCTACTACGGCTATCTTTACGCCATTTTTAGGCGCTGCTGAAGGTGTGTCACCATCTGTGCCGCCTGAGATGCGCGAGTAGTCGGCGGCAAATCGCTCAAGATATCCGATTGCCACGGGTTCTTTCTTCATCTTGTGGTATATGCACTTTGACTCGCATTGCTTTTCCTGCGGACACACCCTGCCACATACGGCAGGTAGCGCGCTGGTCTCTTTGAGCACTGATGCAGCCTTTGAAAATTCTTTTCTTTCGATATTCTTTATAAAGCCGGGAATGTTTATGCTTACCGGACATCCTGTCATGCACTGCGGGTCGGGGCAGTCCATGCACCGTTTTGCCTCAAGCACGGCATCTTCTTCCGACAGACCTTGGTTGACCTCTTCGTTGCATGTAACGCGGTAGCCGGGGTCAAGTTCCGGCATTTTCACTCTCGGTATGGCTGTGCGCTCCTTGACAGGGGTGGCTTTGCGTAACTCTTCGCGCCATTGGGCATCGCGCGGGGCTGATGTTGATATGTTGGTTGCTGACATTTTGCTGTGTAATATAGGATTGGAGTGTTAATTATATGTGCGCAGGCGCGTGAGCATCTCGTCAAAGTCGACCTTGTGGGCGTCAAATTCAGGCCCGTCGATACATACAAAGCGTGTCTTGCCGTCTACTGTGATGCGGCATGCGCCACACATGCCCGTGCCGTCGACCATTATGGTGTTGAGCGAGCACATTGTGGGTATGCCATACTCCTGAGTCAGCCGGGCTACGAATTTCATCATTATTGCCGGCCCGATTGTGACGACCTGGTCTACTTTTTCGCGTTTTATCACCTCTTCCAGACCGGCGGTAACCAATCCCTTGTTGCCGTAGCTGCCGTCGTCGGTCATGATTATGACTTCATCCGACCAGGGGGCTACCTGGTCTTCAAGTATGATTAAATCCTTTGTACGCGCGGCGAGAACGGTAATCACTCTGTTGCCGGCTTGCTTCATCGCCTTTATTATGGGGAGCATTGGCGCTACTCCTACACCTCCTCCGCAGCACACTACCGTGCCAACGTTTTCTATGTGGGTGGCCTGTCCGAGCGGTCCCACCACGTCGGTCAGGTATTCTCCCGGTTCAAGCGCACATATCTTGTGGGACGAAACACCTACATCCTGCACGACAAGCATTATTGTGCCACGGTCAGGGTCGGCGTCGGCTATTGTCAGTGGGATTCTCTCTCCATGCTCACATGCACGCACGATGACAAAATGACCGGGCTTGCGTGACATGGCAATTGCTGGCGCTTCAACGATAAGTTTGACAACTTTCTCGGAAAAGTGCTCCTTCTCAAGAATTTTGTTCATAATATTGGCTGATGTCTGGATAAATCATAACTATTGTTCGTCTGGCAAAGATAAATAAAATATCGTGACAATCGTAAATTCTTATAGTGAAAAATAACAAACAGACACCTTTGGCGGGGTGTCTGTCGGTTGCAATAGTGTATAATCGCTTGCCGGTTATGCCGACAGTACGATGTTGTTTTCTTCAGCTATACGCCTCATATTGAGGATTGCGTATCGCATTCGCCCGAGGGCGGTGTTGATGCTCACGCCTGTGGCATCGGCAATCTCCTTGAAACTCATGTCGCTGTAATAACGCATCATAAGCACCTCACGCTGGCTCTCGGGGAGAGCTTCGATGATACGGCGCACATCAGTGCGTATCTGGTCGTTGACCATGATGTCCTCTATGTTTTCATCGCAGAGGTCGCGTCGGTTGAGAAGGTTCACGTCATCATCATCGGTAGAGATGCTGTTTTCCGATTTTTCCTGACGGAAATGATCGATGATGAGATTGTGTGCGATTCTTGTCAACCATGCACCGAATTTACCTGACTCGGCATAGCGTCCCTGCTTCAAGGTCATGATGATCTTGACAAAAGTCTCTTGAAAAATGTCGTCGGCTATATCCCTGTTCTTTACAATTTTCAGAATGTAAGAAAATAGCTTTGATTGGTGACGACGTAACAATGTGTCAAATGCTGTATTGTTTCCGTCGACATAGGCCCTCACTAATTGTTCGTCGGTGAGATTGGTCAATTTTTGCATTACTGTGTTGATATTATTGTTTAGAGTAATGTCAAGCTATAGGCAGTAAGGTTTAGGTTATTAACAATAAATTTTTACATCCGCAAAGTTATCATATTGCGGTCATAAAAACAAGCAAATTATATATTTTTTGCGATTTTAATACAATAAATGCGCGAAAACGTAGTTAAGCGGTCAAAATTAGTGATTGTTTGCTTATTTTTCGGTTTGTTGTTATAATTGACGGATAAACCTATAATAAAAACAGGTGTCGGTGCGTTATACTTATACGAAATAAAAAAAGATAATCGGTTTGCCTATGGATAAAAAGTCTACACCATCTAAATGCACATTGCCGTCACGAGACAGTAAACCTGCCGACGAGGCTTCTCCAAGTCGTGTGACTCTTGCTATGATAAGGCAGTTTGCGCGGGTGTATCATTATGACAACCGCGTCGACAGCCGCCTCGGAGGGATGATTGTCAACTGATTTACAGTGGTCTTATTTGGGCGAGTAGCCCGCATCGACCAGAGTTGAGGTAGCGTTATAAAACTCAGGCGTCAAGAGTTGTTGTGTGCTGAAATCGGGATGATTGCGCATGTAGGAATCTACAATGCGATAGCCTATGTACCTGCACACTCGTCCGGGCGCGTCGGGGTGGATTGACGGGCTTGCCGGTGATGGACGGCACATGCGGTCGGCAAGACTCGAGTCGGTTGAGTAAAGGTAGCCTTGCTCAATAATGCGCCGCCAGGCATTCCCCTCATTTTCCGTAACCCATTTAAGTTCTTCGGGAGAGTATCCCAGCAATTCAGCTATGTCGGCACCGGGAATCGATGTCATGAGTATATAGGTGATTGCGCCGTCATAGAGCATGCGGTTGAGCAAAGACGCATTTTCATCACGTGTATATGGATATGACCCCACGATCATGGCTTCGGCTATGTCATAGGGGAGATGACTCTGGGTTTTGACGTCGCGCTGGTAAGGCTCAAAGTAGACATATGCCGGATAATCCTTGCCGAGGTAGTGGTTTAGCCCGACAAGCATTATGGTGTCGGTCATGAGTATTGATTGGTTGTAGGTCGACACTCCGCCATATATTATTTTCCATCTCATCCCCGGCAGCATGTCGGAGAGATTGTAGCTGATGTCGGTCAGGGTGTTTTCGATTGAGTCCTGAGCGGTGAATCGCTGCCTTATGTCAGGGACAAACATGGTGACTCCTTTTCCCTTGGCATAGGTCAGCACGGCTTCATCGGTTATGGAGTCGGGGCCTACCGTCATCATCAGCACGCCCGCATATCGGTCGCGGAATTTAGCTCTTTCAGTGCTGTCGCGCTGCGGATAGGCGGCTATGTCGCGGTCAAAACGTATAATCTCTACCTTTTGTGTCCCGTCGGGGGCTTGCCTGCCGTTGTTGTCTTTACAGGATGCCGCCCCAAGCAAAATGAATGAGGCGAGAGTCAACAATATATGTTTCATCAGTGTTTGCAATTTTGGTTTACAAAAATAACGCATTTTCATGATGAAAGTATCACTGTGGTTGTTCAAAACTACCTATTTTCTGTGCCTGCGGGATAAAAATGAAGGGTAAAATAGTATAAATACGTTGTAATTTCTTAATTTTGCAAAGATATTCTGTAATATTATATGTATCGACTTTTTCGGATTTTTGCAATCCTCGTTATCAGTCTGCTGTCGGTGTCGCAGCTTATGGCAAAGGACTTCGTCGTTGTTATCGATGCGGGACATGGCGGTCATGACTACGGCGCAATCGGCAACAAGACCAATGAAAAGAGCATCAATCTTGGTGTCGCCCTTAAACTGGGAAATCTCATCAAGAAGAATATGGACGACGTAAAGGTTGTCTATACTCGTGACGGTGATTATTTCAAGGAGCTGCAGGAGCGTGCCGAGATTGCCAACAAGGCTCACGGTGACCTGTTCATATCGATACATACCAACTCGGTAGATAAGAAAAACAAGCGGCGCACCACTATAAAGGGCACTGCCACATATACGCTGGGACTTCACCGAAGCGCTGAGAACCTTGCTGTGGCGAAGCGTGAAAACTCGGTAATGATGCTTGAAGATGATTTTTCCACGACCTATTGCGGCTTTGACCCTAATTCGACGGAGTCCTACATAATATTTGAGCTTAGCCAGAATCAGCATATGGAGCAGAGCATTGACTTTGCGAGCCGGGTACAGTCGGAGATGGTGACAACCGCCGGGCGTCAGAACAACGGGGTAAGACAGGCGGGATTCTGGGTGCTTGCCAAGACAGGCATGCCGGCTGTGCTTATCGAGCTTGAATTTATATGCAATCCTACATCGGAGGCTTTTCTCGCTTCTGAGTCGGGTCAAAACAAGTTTGCCAAGTCGATATTCAACGCATTTAAGTCTTATAAGACATCCTTTGACCGGAAGTCGGGCAAGATTCATGACAATCATAAGTCAGGGAAGTCGAGAGGAGATTCTAACGAGCTTGAAGATGAGCAAAATGAAGAAGAGGAAGTGACCGATACGGAGCAGGCTGAATCCGCCGGCGACTTGGTGTATAAGGTGCAGTTTTTATCTCATCCGTCAAAGTTGAAGAAAAACTCATCGGAATTCAGAGGCCTGAAAGGTGTGGACTGTTACCGCGACGGCGGTATGTGGAAATATACTGTCGGCAGCTATGACTCTCTTGACAAAGCCAAGACTGAGATGAATAAGGTCAGGAAAAAATTTTCTGACGCTTTTATAATAACTGTACGCGATGGAAAGCGCGTAAGATAAATTAGAAAATGAAATTAAAGAGATAACGCATTATGAAACGCTATTCAAAAGAGCTGATGATAGGGCTTTCAGTGCTGATTGCCGCCCTGGTGCTGTTTTTTGGCATTAATTATCTGAAAGGAGTCAACCTGTTTAAGGCTGCCAACTATTATTATGTGTCCTATACCAATGTCAACGGTCTTACTGTATCGGCTCCGGTGACAATAAACGGATTTAAGGTGGGGCAGGTAAGGGAGATTACATATGAGTATGACAATCCCGGACATGTGCTTGTAGAGATTTCTCTTGATAAGAAGTTGCGTGTGCCGGCGGGAAGCAAGGCGATTATCGAGACTGATCTTCTGGGTTCGCCTTCTGTTGTCCTTGAGTTTTCTACTTCATCTGACAGTCACAGCGTAGGCGACAGGCTGATAGGCGAGAATCAGCCGTCGATGTTTGACGGAATCGCTGAGGGGCTTATGCCTAAGGTAGAGGATGTATTTCCCAAGATAGACACTTTGCTTACTTCGGTAAACAGGCTTGTGAGCGATTCGGCGCTTTTGCTGTCGGTAAAGCGTCTTGATGCCATCACGGCAAATCTTCAGGCTACCACCACATATCTTAACCGCACGCTTGCCACCATGCCTGCTACCATGAAGACAGTCGACAATGTAGCCGGCAATCTCGACTCTATCACTGCCGATCTTGCAGTCGTGTCGGAAGAGTTGAAGAAGATACCGTTGCAGGAGACGATGGATAATGTGAACCAACTGACCGCAAATATCAATTCCATAACCGGAAAGATGAACGAGCCTGACAATTCAATAGGGCTCCTCCTTAATGACCGTCAGCTATATGACCATCTTAACGGTGTTGCCGGCGGCCTTGACTCTATATTGATTGATTTGAAGCAGAATCCCAAGCGCTACATCCCGCCGATTAAGGTGTTCTGACGGCAGAATGACGCTATTTGGAATGATTCTAAATAGTTGATAACTTTTTTGTGGTTATGTTCCACAATACGGGATGTGCTACAATAGCTATAATTAGGGGTTTCACGCGAAGCCCCTAAGTTGTATTAACTTCTTAACATGAGGTTAAACGGTTGATTTATAGTTATATGTCGGTTTGGTTTTTCTAAAATTAAGAATTTGTGTTAACCATTTTATAAGCAGCTGAAAAACAGCTATATTGTGGAATAGTTGTAAAATCCAAATTTTTTTTCAATTGTTTTTCAAAAAAAGTTGGGGGAAATTTGCATTGAAAAGTTAAGCCTACATAATAGCCTAAAATTACATTTTCATGAACGAAACTCACCAAAAAATGTGGGAAGATTGTCTGAAAATATTCAAGGATAATCTTTCTACCGAACAGTATGACGCCTGGTTCAAGCCCATAACTTCAAAAAGTTTTGACGGCAATGAGCTTCATCTTCGTGTGCCCACTCCATTCTTTGTGGAGCGCCTTGAAGAGCAATATGCAAAGATATTGCTTTATGCGTTGCGTCGTGTCTACGGCAAGGGGGTGAGACTGTTTTATGAATATAACCAGGTAGGTTCCGACCCCGACACATCGGTCTCGATTGAAAGTTCCAATCCGAGTCCCGCTGTGCGTGTCCGCACGGGTAATCCGTTTGACACAGAAGTTGTGGAGGATTTCGATTCAAGGCTTAACCCCAAAAACACCTTTGAAAATTATTGCGCGAGCCCATCTAACAAGATTGCGCGTGCGATAGGTGAGGCTATTGCGACTAATCCGGAGTGTAAGACATTTAACCCGCTTTTCATATTCGGTCCCACAGGTGTAGGCAAGACTCATCTTATCCAGGCTATAGGCATCCGTATAAAGGAGCGCGACCCAAAGGCAAGGGTCCTTTACCTTTCGGCACGACTTTTTGAAAGCCAGTATACAGCCGCGGCGACTGCGCGTCCGAGCAGGGTTAATGAGTTCATTAATTTTTATCAGTCGATTGATGTGCTTATCATAGACGATATACAGGACTTGATGCATAAGCCCGGTACCCAGGGTGCGTTCTTCCACATCTTCAATCATCTCCATCACAATCAGCGACAGATTATCATGTCAAGTGACTGTCCGCCTTCGATGATGAAAGATATGCACGAGCGTCTGTTGTCGCGCTTTAAATGCGGCATGACGGCAGAGCTTGAAAAGCCCGATGTCAACTTGCGCCGTGAGGTGCTTGCCCGCCGTGCTTCGCAGGACGGATTGAAGATTCCTGTAGAGGTGCTTGACTATATCGCCTCCAATGTCACTGACAGCATCCGTGAGCTTGAAGGCATAATTGTGTCGCTGATTGCCCACGCCACTATCCTTAACTGTGAGATTACGGTCGACCTTGCGCGCACAGTGCTTGGAAACGCCGTGAAGATTCACAAGAAGTCAATCAACTTTGAGATGATTGCCCAGAGCGTCAGCGATTACTACAATATCGATCAGGATGCACTCTTTGCAAAGAGCCGCAAGCGCGAGATTTCCGATGCGCGCCAGATGGTGATGTTCCTTGCACGCCGCGACGCCAAGATGCCTGCTACTGCGATAGGTACGCGTCTGTCACGCACTCATGCCACTGTGCTTCATGCCTGCCGCAATATTGAGGAGCGCCTGTCGATGGAGCCTGCATTGCGCGAGGATCTCGCGAAGATTGAGGCGATGTTCAAGTGCTGAGACAATCGCTCTGATTGTCAGAAAAATCAAGGTTTTAACTGATTTTTGCGATACTGTGCCGTAATGTTGCCCATGTGGTGAGCTACATTTGCCTTGTAATTTTAAGGCAGATACTCACAATGGGAACGATTAACAGCTCAGACATAATCTACGCCACGCTGTCACAACACGGCAGGCAGCTGGCTTCTTTGAAGTTGAGTGGCTTGACTTCATTTTCTGAAATTTTACGTCAGGTGCGACGTGTTGTCTCCGGAAGTTTCGGTCTGGTGACGCTGCGTCTGCGCAATTCAAGTCAGGGATGGACTCAGGACAGGTCTGTCATCATTACGCCTGTACCTGCGCCTCCCGTGCAGCTCTCTTTATTCTGAAGTTTTTTTAATGAAAGGCTATATAAAGGTTCTTATGAATAATACTATGAATTACACACTATTTTATTGCGATTCCGAATAATCTCTGTATCTTTGTGATAAAAATATAAGATTAAATGTATCAGCAATGAAAAAGTATTTTAGTCGGTTGCTATTGCTTCTTGCTGCGGCAATAGCTCCCGTTTTTGTAAGTGCTCAGGCAATGCCGGCTATACCGGTTGACCCTGAAGTGAGAATTGGAAAACTTGACAACGGATTGACCTATTATATCCGTCACAACGAGTACCCCAAAGGTCAGGCTGATTACTATATAGCCCAGAAAGTAGGGTCTATACAGGAAGAGGACAATCAGCGCGGTCTTGCACATTTCCTTGAACACATGTGTTTCAACGGCACAAAAAATTTCCCCGGCAATGAGGTCGTTTCATGGCTGGAGACTGTCGGCGTGAAATTCGGGCAGAATCTTAACGCTTATACTTCGGTTGACGAGACTGTTTATAATATATGTAATGTCCCGACAGCGCGTGAGAGTGTGCAGGATTCATGTCTTCTGATTCTTCATGACTGGGCCGACGGGCTTCTGCTTGAAGATGCCGAGATTGACAAGGAGCGTGGTGTCATTCATGAAGAGTGGCGTCGCAGCAATGTAGGTCAGATGCGCATATACGAAAAACTGCTTCCGGTCATCTATCCTGACAGCAAGTATGCCTATCGCCTGCCTATCGGCACAATGGAGATTGTTGACAATTTCCCCTATCAGGATTTGCGCGACTACTACGAGAAGTGGTATCGTCCCGACCTTCAGGGAATAGTTGTGGTAGGTGACATTGATGTCGACCGCATAGAGGCTAAGATAAAGGAGATATTTTCCGATATTAAGATGCCTGTTAATCCTGCTGAGCGCGTGTATTATCCCGTGCCCGACAATCAGAATACTATTTTTGCCGTCGGCAGTGACCCTGAGCAGCGTAACGCTGTTGTGCAGATAATGTTTAAGTCAGAGGCTACCCCCGATTCACTGAAGGGCACTCTTGACTATCTCGTGGGCAGATATGCCGTCGACATGCTCGATGCCATGCTTAATGCGCGTTTCCAGGAGCTTTCAAGCAAGCCCGATGCTGTATTTGCGCTTGCCGACGCTTCTTATGGCAACTTCATGCTTTCAAAGACGGCTGATGCCCTTACCGTGGCGGCTTTGCCAAAGGATGGCGATTTGATACCGGCGTTTGAGGCTGTTTATCGCGAGACACTGCGTGCCAAGAGAGGCGGATTCACCGCGACTGAGTATGACCGTGCCCGCAGCGAGTATCTCTCTCGTCTTGAAAAGGCATATAACAACCGCGCCAATACGACTTCCACCTCGCTTGTCAATGAATATGTAAGACACTTCCTTGACAATGAGCCTATACCCGGAATTGAGAATGAATTCACGATGATGAGCATGCTTGCCAATCAGATTCCGGTGGAGATGATCAACATGGCTCTTCCCGAGATAGTCGGCGATAAAAACATCGTTGTGCTCGCCATGCTTCCTGATGCTGAAGGATTTGCCGTGCCCACTGAAGCTCAGCTTGCCGAGGCCATGCAGCGTGTCGATGCCGAAGAGATAGAGGCTTTTGTCGATGACGTGAAGAGCGAGCCGCTGATTGAGTCGCTTCCCGCCCCCGGCAAGATTGTAGCGGTGACTGAAAATCCGTTGTATAACACTCAGGAGTGGACTCTCTCCAATGGCGTGAAAGTGGTCGTGAAAAAGACTGATTTCAAAGACAATGAAATACTCTTTACCGCTCTTGCCACAGGAGGTACATCGGTCTTTGGCGAAGACGATGCGTTGAATCTGCGTTATCTTCCCTATGCGCTTAGCCGTCACGGACTCGGTGGCTACAGCAGCTCTGACCTTGAGAAATACCTTGCCGGAAAGCAGGCAAGCTGTGAAGTGGATCTGTCGGCATACACGAGAGAGGTTTCCGGCTCGGCTGTGCCTAAGGATCTTCCTGTGTTGATGGAGCTTATCTATGCTACATTTACCGGATTTACCATAAGTCCCGATGACTTCTCTTCTACTCAGAATCTATATGTCGGAGCTCTTAAAAATCAGGAGGCTCTTCCGGCATATCAGTTCAATAAGCAGTTGCTTGAATATCTTTTCAAGTCAGGACGCTCTCACGCCGTTGACGTGAATACAATCGAAAACGCCGACCGCGGACGCATACTTGAGATTGTAGGCTCTCAGCTTGCCAACGCCGCCGATTATACTTTCTATTTTGTAGGAAATGTCGACATTAACGCTTTGAAGCCTCTTGTTGAGCAGTATATCGCCACTCTTCCGGCTGTAGCCGGAAAAACCGCTCCGGTCAAGCTCGCCGGACTCGGTATTGAACCCGGTGCTTCAACCGAGCAGATAAGGCAGAAGATGGACACCCCGACTACTTATGCAGCCATCATTGTCTCTGCCGACATGCCTTATACAGCAAAAAATCAGAAGCTCGCGTCTATCGCCGGTCAGATTCTTTCGGCGCGCCTGATTAAGACTGTACGTGAAGAAGAAGGCGCGGTATATTCAATCAGTGCCAACGGATCTCTTTCACGCATCAGCGACAACCCTGTAATGTTCCAGAGCTCTTTCCCGATGAAGCCTGAGATGAAAGACAAGGTGCTTGAGATTATCGCGGCGCAGTTTGACGACATGACCGCCAATATCACTGCCGAAGAGCTTGCCAAGGTAAAAGAGTATATGGTTAAGGAGGCTACACGCGGCATGACTGAAAATCAGGCATGGCTGTCGGGAATGACCGGCTATCAGTTGCTTCCTGTTGACACATTCCTGACTTCGGTCGACACCATTAATGCCATAACTGAAGATGACGTCAAGGCATTCATGGCTGAATTGATGAAGCAGAACAACTACAAGGTGTTTGTCATGGAGCCTGCTGAATGACGGGGTTTCTGACAAGATAAAAAACATCGAGGGGCGCGAAATATTTCGCGCCCCTCGTGATTTATGATAGTGTTCTGCGTGATTATTTCTGCCTGTTTAGATATGTGGCGTCAAGGTATTCCTGAAGGGTCTTGGAGAAAGCCTCGTTAGTGGCTCTCGGGTAGCGTACCTCGGCAAATACCTGCGCGAGCGTCGACTTGCCGTTTTCAGCTATAAATCGGCGGCTGTCGTCGCGGGCCTCCTGTGTGGCATAAATCTCTCTTATCTGCGAGCCGGTATACTGGCGGTATTCGCCCTCGTGGATGATTGCCTCGACAGGAAGACGGTCGGAGAGAGGTGATTCTCCGTCGGGGTATCCTACGGTAAGCGTGATGAGCGGCACCACTCCGTCAGGCAGTTTCAGTTCCTCTGCAATCCGGGGGGCATTGTAGGCGGTTGTGCCAAGATAGCAGCATCCGAGTCCGTTCATCTCTGCTATAGTGTTAAACTGTTGTGCGAAGATGGATGCATCGATGGCTCCGGCAAGAAACATCTGGAGATTGTCAAAGGCGGCATCGGCTTCACCCTCCTTACACCAAAGATTGAACCTGTTTACGTCAATGCAGAATGTCAGCAGGACGCTGCATCCGGTCACTGACGGCTGGTTGAAGTGTAGCGGCGCGAGTCGCTTCTTGCCCTCTTCCGAGCGTGTCACAATCACTGAGTAAAGCTGCATGTTGCCTGTGTTAGGCGCATGGGCGGCCTCGTCCAACATCCTGGTCAGCAATGCCGGCTCGACTTCCTTCGACGTGTAGCGGCGCACTGTGCGCCGGCTTGAAAAATACTGGTCTATATCCATTGTCTATGACTGTTTGTAGATTTGTAATTATTTTGCGAATTTACGATTTTAAAAGCGTATCTTTGCATTGGAATATAAAAATTATCACCTCGTGGAAAATATCACATATACTTATGATGAGGCTTATGATGCCTCGGTTAGATACTTTGACGGAGACGAGCTTGCGGCTCGTGTATGGGTTACAAAATATGCACTGAAGGATTCATTCGGAAACCTGTTTGAAAAGACTCCCGACGACATGCACCGCCGTCTTGCGCGTGAGGTCGCCCGCATAGAGAGCAATTATCCTAATCCTATGAGTGAGGATGAGGTCTTTGACCTTATGAAGGATTTCCGGTATATAGTGCCGCAGGGCAGCCCCATGACAGGAATCGGCAATCATCTTCAGGTAGGGTCGTTGAGCAACTGCTTTGTAGTCGGGCTTGACGGCGGCCCCGATTCTTACGGTGGCATAATGAAGATTGACGAGGAGCAGGTGCAGCTCATGAAGCGCCGCGGCGGTGTAGGGCATGACCTCAGCCACATACGCCCTAAAGGCACTCCTGTGAAAAACTCCGCTCTTACCTCTACAGGACTCGTGCCGTTCATGGAGCGGTATTCCAACTCTACCCGCGAGGTGGCGCAGGATGGCAGACGCGGCGCGTTGATGATGACGGTCAGCATCAAGCATCCCGACAGCGAGGCGTTTATCGATGCCAAGATGACCGAGGGTAAGGTGACCGGCGCCAATGTGTCGGTCCGCATTGACGATGAGTTCATGCAGGCGGCTGTCGACGGCAAGCCTTATATGCAGACTTATCCCGTCGACGGCAGCTCGGAGCCGATTGTGACAAAGGAGGTCGACGCTGCGGCTATATGGGGAAAGATTGTGCATAATGCATGGAAGTCGGCTGAGCCGGGGGTGCTGTTCTGGGACACTATCACCCGTGAATCTGTGCCCGATTGCTATGCCGACCTCGGATTCAGGACAATTTCTACCAATCCTTGTGGCGAAATCCCTCTCTGCCCTTACGACAGTTGCCGACTGCTCGCGGTCAACCTTTACAGCTATGTCAACAACCCGTTTACGGAAGACGCCGAGTTTGACTTCGGGCTTTTCCGCAGTCACATCGCCAAGGCGCAGCGTATAATGGACGATATAATCGACCTGGAGATGGAGAAGATTGACACCATACTCGCAAAGATTGACTCCGACCCCGAATCGGCTGAAGTGAAGCAGACCGAGCGTCATCTCTGGGAAAAAATACGCGCGAAGACACTCAAGGGACGACGCACCGGAGTTGGTACTACCGCGGAAGGCGACATGATAGCCGCTCTCGGGCTGCGTTACGGCACTCCGGAAGCTACCGCTTTCTCTGAGCAGGTTCATCGTGAGCTTGCCCTCGCGGCATATCGCTCATCGGTGGTCATGGCTTCAGAGCGAGGAGCGTTTGAGGTGTTTGATGCATCGCGCGAAAAAGATAATCCGTTTATTGCCCGCATGAGGGATGCCGATCCCTCTCTTTATGAAGAGATGGTAAAAAATGGACGACGCAACATCGCCTGCCTGACAATTGCCCCGACCGGTACTACGAGCCTTATGACACGCACTACTTCAGGCATCGAACCGGTGTTTATGCCTGTCTATAAGCGTCGCCGCAAGGTTAATCCCAATGACCCCGATGTGCGCATCGATTATGTCGACGAGTCGGGCGACGCCTTTGAGGAGTTTATCGTGTATCATCCTAAATTCCTCACATGGATGGATGTAAACGGCATCACGCGCAAGGACTCCTATACACAGGAAGAGCTTGACGCTCTCGTGGCTCAGTCGCCCTATAACAAGGCTACTTCAGCCGATGTAGACTGGCTGGAGAAGGTAAAGATGCAGGGTAGGGTTCAGAAGTGGGTCGACCACTCGATTTCCGTTACAATCAACCTTCCCTCCGATGTCACCGAGGAGCTTGTCAACCGTCTTTATGTCGAGGCTTGGCGCTCCGGATGCAAGGGCTGTACGGTGTATCGTGACGGTTCGCGCTCGGGAGTGCTTGTGTCGGTAGAGAAGAAGTCTGACAAGCCTGCCGAAAAGATAAAGATTGACGACGCGCATGTTGTCAAGCGTCCGGTCGAGCTGGAGGCTGATGTAGTGCGCTTCCAGAACAACAAGGAGAAGTGGATTGCGTTCGTGGGTCTTGTCGACGGTCAGCCCTATGAGATATTTACCGGTCTTGCCGATGATGAGGATGGCATATTCTGCCCCAAAAGCGTGACCCACGGCAAGATAATAAAGGCGGTCGATGAGCGCGGCAACAAGCGCTACGACTTCCAGTTTATCAACAAGCGCGGCTACAAGACCACGATAGAGGGTCTTTCCGACAAGTTCAATCCTGAATACTGGAACTACGCGAAGCTCATATCGGGTGTGTTGCGCTATGGCATGCCTATTCCGCAGGTACTCAAGCTTGTAAGTAGTCTTGAGCTTGACAGCCAGTCGATTAATACGTGGAAGATGGGTGTCGAGCGTGCCCTTAAAAAATATCTTCCCAACGGGACCAAGGCAAGCGGTCAGTGCTGCCCCAACTGTGGCAACGAGACCCTGATATATCAGGAAGGGTGTCTTATATGCACTTCCTGCGGCACATCAAAATGCGGATAACAATGAATAACCGATAAGACAATAGAAGAGCTTAAAGGGTTTATGACCCTTTAGGCTCTTTTTTACTTGGCGGGTTGACGCGTTTCGATTGTTCACGGCTGAATACGGCTGAATAATTGGCGCATCTACAAAAAAAGTAGAGAAAAAGGAGCTGTAATTGTGAAAAACTCAGTAACTTTACAGCACTGTGATAAAATTATATAGCGATAAACAAAATACCGATAAAACATGAAACTGAATTTCAACATTGATTACCGCACCAACTGGGGTGAGTCGCTTTATATATGCGGCACTGTGCCCGGTCTCGGCGGTGGTGATGAATCGCGTGCCGTAAAGCTTCAGCAGTCGGGCCTGTCTAAATGGACTCTTGACGTGGAAATCCCCGATGATGCCGGCGAGTTTGACTACTACTATATCGTGCGTCATGAAAATGGCGGCGAACGCCATGAGTGGGGCGCTCCTCACCGGTTTGTGCCCGGTTCCGGAGCGGGCGGTTATGAGATTTATGACCTATGGCAGGATCAACCGATTGACAAGCCATATTATTCTTCGGTGTTTATCGACTGTATCAACCGTCGCGATGACCGCGCAGCCGCCGATGTGACCTTTGGCGGTTCGATCTCGATTTCTGTTGCCGCGCCTATGGTAGGCAGCGACGAGGTGCTTGCCATATGTGGCGACGACGAGTCACTCGGCGCGTGGAATCCCGAAAACGCGATTGTGATGAGCGACGCTTCGTTTCCGGTGTGGAACGTGGTGTTGCCATTGAACGATGTCCACCTGCCTTTCAGCTACAAGTTTGTCATCCTTGACCGTCTCACCCGTAAGGTGCTTGCCTGGGAAGGCGGTGACAACAGGGTGATGAATATAATTCCTGAACATAAGAACTCGGCGCTGCTGATTAACGGGTTGCGCTTTGTCAACTCGCGCCCGGCATGGCATTGTGCAGGTGTGGCTATACCTGTATTCTCGGTAAGAAGCGAGGATGACTTCGGTGTCGGCGACTTCTTTGACCTGAAGAAGATGGTCGACTGGGCGGCTTTGACCGGACAGAAGTTTCTGCAGATACTTCCCATCAATGACACGACCATGACCCACACATGGACTGACTCTTATCCCTATAACGCCAACTCCACTTTTGCTCTCCACCCGATGTATCTGAGACTCAGCGAGCTCGGACGGCTGAAGGATGAGGCCCGCCAGAAGTATTTCGACGACCTCAGGGTAGAGCTTAATTCCTTGCCTCAGGTCGACTATGAGCGTGTCAACAACGCAAAAAATGAGTTCACCCGCGAGATATTCCGTCAGGAAGGCGGCAAGACTCTGGAGTCGGCCGACTTCAGGGAATTTGTCGCTAACAATGCCTCGTGGCTTACTCCCTATGCTGCATTCTGTGTGTTGCGTGACCTTAACGGCACTCCGGAATTTGGCAAGTGGGGCGAATATGCTGTCTACGATGCCGGCAAGGTTGCCGCCTTTGTCAATGAGCATCATGACGATATAAACTACGTGTACTACATTCAGTATCATCTTGACAAGCAGATGCGTGAGGTCCACCGCTATGCCGGCGAGCATGGTGTGGCGTTCAAGGGCGATATACCTATCGGCATCTCGCGCGATTCGGCCGACGCCTGGATTGACCCGCGCCTGTTCAATATGGACTGTCAGGCGGGTGCGCCGCCCGATGACTTCTCTGTGCTCGGACAGAACTGGGGCTTCCCCACCTACAACTGGGAAGAGATGAGCAAAGACGGATTTGCATGGTGGAAGTCACGTTTCCGCAAGATGTCGGAGTATTTTGACGCCTACCGCATCGACCATGTGCTTGGATTTTTCCGCATATGGCAGATACCGATGAATGCCCTTCACGGACTTCTCGGCATCTTCAATCCGGCGTTGCCGTTCACTCCCGACGAGCTGCGCAACAATTATGACTTCTGGCTTGACGTCGACCTGCAGACAACGCCGTTTATCATGGATTACTTCCTTTACGATTTCTTCGGCGAATACACTGACGAGGCAAAACGTCGCTTCCTCATCAATGTCGGCTATGGCAGATACAAGCTGCGTGACGAGTTTGACACCCAGCGCAAGATTGCCGACTATTTCGCTCAGGAAGAAAAATCGGAGAAAAATGACAAGCTCAGCAATGCGCTCATGGGACTTGTCGACGAGGTGCTCTTCATTGAAGATCCCTATGAGAAAGGCAAGTATCATCCGCGCATCTCCGCTCAGTACACCTATATCTACCGCTCGCTTACCGATTATGAGCGCTGGTGTTTCAACAGGCTGTATAATGACTTCTATTACCACCGTCACAACGATTTCTGGTATGGCAAGGCTATGTGGAAGCTCCCCCCGCTTATCGGGTCGACCTCGATGCTCACTTGTGCCGAGGATCTCGGCATGATTCCCGACTGTGTGCCCGCCGTGATGTCGCAGCTTCAGATGCTGTCGCTTGAGATACAGCGCATGCCAAAAGACCCGGCGGCTGAGTTTGGCAATACATGGACTTATCCCTACCTCTCTGTCTGCACCACTTCGACCCATGACATGGGCGGTATTCGCCAGTGGTGGGAAGAAAACCGTGATGTCACCCAGCACTATTACAACAATATGCTCCACGAGCAGGGAGCGGCGCCTCAGTATGCCGAGCCCTGGATATGCGACAAGATTATAACCCTTAACCTGCAGTCGCCCTCTATGCTGGCGATATTCCCGCTTCAGGACTGGCTGTCAATCAATGGTTCGCTTCGCCGTGAGGATCCGCGCGAGGAGTTGATTAATATTCCGGCAAATCCGCGCCATTACTGGCGCTACCGCATGCACCTCACCGTTGAAGAGCTTCTTGACGCCTCGGAGTTCAACGACTATCTGCGCGATAAGATAAAGTCGACAGGTCGCTGACACAGGTTTTGATTTAAGATTATAGGTTTCCGGAGCAGTCGCCATTGACAGCGGCAGCTCCGGAAACTTTTCATTTCACGCGGTTCACCGCAATATATCCCCCTTGTGGCTATGATTCCACGGCTAAACATGGATTATCCGGGCATGGCTTGTGATTGTGAAAAAATGTGTAACTTTGCGGTCGGAATAAACATGAAGCCGGTGTCTCGTGTCTTATTTCAAAACACTATATTGCATTATGGATAAGATTTATCTGCAACTCTTCACGACATTTCTCAAAATCGGAGCTTTTACATTTGGCGGCGGATGGGCTATGATTTCCATCATCGAGCGTGAGATTGTCGACAAGCATCACTGGATTTCGCGGGAGGAATTTCTCGACTTGCTTGCCATCTCGCAGTCACTGCCCGGCATACTTGCCGTCAACATATCGGTCTCCATCGGCGACAAGTTGCGCGGCTTCAAGGGAAGCGCTGTCGCGGCTCTCGGCACGATACTGCCATCGTTTCTCATCATCCTTGCCATCGCCATCTTCCTGACTCCCGACATCATAAAAAACAATTCCGTGGTGTCAAGGATATTCATGGGCATCCGTCCCTGCGTGGTGGCCCTCATCATTGCCCCTGTGATAACATCGGCAAAGGCAGCCGGCATATCGTGGAAGACTGTGTGGATACCCGTTATTGTGGCGGCGCTTATTTACTTCGGATGGAACCCCATCGTGTTTATCGTGCTGGGCGGTCTGTGTGGCTACCTGTGGCTGTCGCGTCAGCAGAAGCTGCTTGAAAAGGGCAAGGCGGCCGCCGGTGAAAAGAATGAAGGAAAGGAGGATGAACAATGAGCGTATATCTTAAACTCATATGGGCATACCTGAAAATCGGTCTTTTCGGCTTTGGCGGCGGTTACGCTATGCTTGCCCTGATAGAGCGCGAAGTCGTGACGCCCGGGTGGATTACCGAGCAGATGTTTACCGACATCGTGGCAATCTCGCAGATGACCCCGGGCCCGATAGGCATAAACAGCGCCACTTACATAGGCTATGTCGTCACCGGCAGTGTGTGGGGCTCTATTGTCGCCACCGTGACCGTGATGCTGCCTTCGTTTCTGCTGGTGCTTTATGCGAGCCATTTCATACGCCGCCACAAAGACTCCGTTGCGATAAAAGGCATATTTGCCGGTCTGCGCCCTGTCGTGATAGGGCTTATCGCCTCGGCGGCACTGCTGCTGATGAACCGTCAGAACTTTCCCGACAATTCGATAAGCATAATCATCTGTGCAGCATCGTTCTGTCTTGTATATTTCACCAGAATTCACCCCATATTTATAATCTGCCTTGCCGGTGTGGCGGGGCTTATACTCTATTGACATGACCTACGACCAGGCTATTGACTTCCTGTACACTCAGCTGCCTATGTTTCAGCGTGTAGGCGCACCTGCCTATAAGCCGGGGCTTGACACATCGATCGCGCTTGCCGCGACATTCGGCAACCCGCAGGACTTATATAAGACAATCCATGTAGGCGGCACTAACGGCAAAGGCTCTACCGCCCACACCTTGGCGGCGATACTACAGGCGGCAGGCTACAGGACCGGACTTTACACATCGCCCCATCTTGTCGATTTCCGCGAGCGCATCCGTGTCGACGGCAAGATGATTCCGCGCGAGGAGGTGACCGGATTTGTGGAGCGCTACATGAAGCTTGGATTTGACAAGTCGCCATCGTTTTTCGAGCTCACGATGGTCATGGCGTTTGAATACTTTGCAAAGGCAAAGGTCGATGTGGCGGTGATAGAGGTGGGGCTCGGCGGCAGGCTTGACAGCACCAATATCATCAGTCCCTGCCTATCGGTGATTACAAATATCTCGAAGGACCACACCCAGTTTCTCGGTGACACGCTCCCGGCTATAGCGTCGGAAAAGGCAGGCATAATAAAGCCGGGTGTCCCGGTGGTGATAGGGGAGTCGGAGGGCGATGTAAGAGAGGTGTTTGCGGTAAAGGCTGAATCGGTAGGTGCGCCTGTGCGCTATGCCGACGACGAGACGCTTTACTCCGCGGCTGTGGCTGTGGATGGCGACATTCTCTATCGCGATACTCCATTCGGCGACATTACCGGCGCGCTTTCCGGCGAGTGTCAGCCCAAAAATGCTGCCACTATAATGGTGGCTGTCGATGAACTGCGTAAAGCCGGATGGCACATCGATGACCGCGACGTAAGGAAAGGTTTTGCAGAGGTGTGCTCAATGACCGGACTGATGGGGCGCTGGATGCGCATCAGTGAAGCCCCGTTTACCGTATGTGACACAGGTCATAATACCGGCGGATGGCAATATCTTGCACGACAGCTTGATGCGTCGCCCGGCGTGAAACATGTAGTGATAGGATTTGTCAACGACAAAGACGTGACCTCCATATTGAAAATGCTCCCTGCCGACGCGCGCTATTACTTTACACGCGCATCGATAGCCCGCGCCCTCGATGAAAAGGTGCTGGCGGAAAATGCCGGTGCGCTGGGATTGAAAGGGGCTGCTTACCCGACAGTAGGCGAGGCTTATGCCGCCGCCCGTTCCGCCGCCTCTCCATCCGACACCATATTCATCGGCGGCAGCACCTTCGTAGTCGCCGACCTCCTCACCATGCTCAACACATGACTTAAAGGACAGATAGAGTTTCCCCAAGACATATATTAATAGTGCTATAGATTATACCGGTTTCAGAGTTGACAATGAATAAAAATGATATAAAGAAAATATTGGTAATACGCTTCCGTCAGGTTGGTGATTCGATTCTTGCTACTGCATTGTGTTCCACCCTGAAGCGAAATTTTCCCGGTGCAGAAATTCATTTTGTATTAAACAAAGGTATTGCCCCGCTTTATGAGGGACATCCTGATATTGACCGGATTATTACGTTTGATAAGAGCGAGCTAAAACCGTTCACCACATATGCGGCAAAAGTGTGGCGCATTGTCCACGACTGTCATTATGACGTGATTATAGATATGAGGTCGACTCTCAACACATTGTTGTTTTCGGCATTTTCACTGTCTACGCCTTTCCGCATAGGTGTGAAGAAAGGTTATACGCGCTTCTTGCTCACCGATGAGGTTCGCAATAATGATCACTCTGCTGACATTGACATGGTGGAGCGCAATCTGATGCTTGCCGGTCCGCTTAACCGCATAGGAGATATAGTGCCGGTCAGTGATTTCAGTATACATATCACGGAAAAGGAGCGTAACGACTTCCGTAATTATATGGAGCGTGAGGGTATCGACTTTTCACGACCTGTGATACTTGTAGGAGTCACGACAAAGATTTTGAAAAAGCGCTGGAACATGGATTTTATGGCTGAGACACTGCGGCGTATAATCGCGCGGCATCCTGATTTTCAGATGGTGTTCAACTATGCTCCAGGTCAGGAGGAGAAAGATGCCCGTGACATGTTCAAGCGTCTTGGCGAGCCGTCATGTGTAAAGATAAATCTACAGGCACGTTCATTGCGTGAACTTGCCGCTTTGTGTGCCAACTGTGATTTTTATTATGGAAACGAGGGCGGTACACGCCATCTTGTACAGGCTCTTGGCATTCCTTCGTTTGCCATATTCTCGCCTTCTGCTTCTCCTAAGGTGTGGATGCCGCAGAATCGCACCACTGCCTGCGGCATATCGGTCGATGATATAGTCGCAGCTGATGCACGGATGTCTATGACGCATGAAGAACTCTTTGATTCAATTACGCCTGATGAACTGATGCTTCGCCTCAATCCGCTCCTTGACAAGCTATAGCAACTCCCGATAGATGTCAAGATAGGCTTTGATATGGTTCTCGTAAGAGAAAGAACCTACTTGATTGGAATATGTTTCTCCCAATATTTTCTGCGTCTTTTATGTGCGTAACCATGGCAACCCATTGGAAGCTGACCTTTGGTTAGATATAGACACATATCCGGTCTGATATCTGCACCCCAGAAGACCGCTTCCTGTGTATCAGGATAATTGAACTCTTTAGGTTCTAAAGCGAAAAAAACATCTTCGTAGTAGAAAGGTTTGCTCTTTGAAAGTTGAATATATTCATTTATTTTTTTGCTGTATTTTTGACAAGCCATTAAGCAAGAGGCTACTTTTCTCAAAGATAGTCCGCCATTGCCGATATGGTCATATACAATCTCTCGACAATGGACCTCACCCCTCCTTTTTTTTATTTTAGATGAAAGAATCTGTTTGAATGGGAAAAAGTAGAATCGTTTTGATTTAGGCCAAGGCGGAGCAACAATATCATAGCCTCTATCACACCAATAATTCACTTCATCACGGAATATCCATGAATCAATATGGCATATGAAAATATATTCATAATCTTTGAAAATCCGGTAAAATTCTTCCGACATCATCATCCGGTTATATCCATCTATGCCATTTTTAGTACCTAACCATTCGTCAGACACTTGTATGATTTCTACTTTTGGATATTTAGCACTAATTTCTGAAATATCAAGATTTTCCGGTATTATAAAAGCTATAGGGTGTTCCGATAACTTGTTGATGTTGTTATCAAGAGCCATTATCTCGTTTTGATTTAGCTCTGTTCGATAAATGGGAATTACGATTTTAATTTTGTTCATAAGATAATGTCAATTACACCAGGCAGATATGCGTTAGAGCACATTCTTATAATAATGATTACAAAGATAGGTAAAAAATCTTAGATGGTGATACGGCATTTGGGTCCTTGCAGATTATGACGGGAGATGCGATTCAACGTTGAAGTCGTTCTATCCCTTTTGCTGTTTTGGGTTGATGTAGCGCGGGCGAGCTTCCACTCGCCCCTACATTGCGTGTTGTAAATCAATGAAATATGGCACGGTTACACCGCGTAGCTGTAGGGGCGACTGGGAGGTCGCCCGCCGTATGTGCATGGCGCGCCATGTCATCCACGCGCAATTTATCCCCACAAGGGGGATGCAACCGTGCTGCGTCCCATCTCTGTTTTTGGGTTGATGCAGCGCGGGCGAGCTTCCACTCGCCCCTACATTGCGTGTTGTAAATCAATGGAATATGGTGCGGCTACATCGCGTAGCTGTAGGGGCGACCGGGAGGTCGCCCGCCGTATGTTCATGGTGCGCCATGTCATCCGCGCGCAATTTATCCCTATAAGGGGATGCAACCGTGCTGCGTCCCGTCGCTGTTTTGGGGTTGATGTAGCGCGGGCGAGCTTCCACTCGCCCCTACATTGCGTGTTGTAAATCAATGAAATATGGCACGGTTGCATCGCGTAGCTGTAGGGGCGAGTGGAAGCTCGCCCGCTATATATGCATGGTGCGCCATGTCATCCACGCGCAATTTTTCCCCGCCGGGGATAATCTATGTTTAGCCGTGGGTTGAGCGCAGCGATACCCACGGTAGCCGTAACCCCAATGATAATGTTTCCGTAGGAATCATCTAAATGTATGCCATGAGGATTCCTGACGGAAACCACGCCCGATGAAGTGATGCTTCGTCTCGATTCGCTCCTTGACAGGCTATAGCAACTCCCGATATAAGTCAAGATAGGCTTTGATATGGCTCTCGTAAGAGAAAGAAAAGGCATATTGCTTAATCTTCTCTATGCGAGCCTTGTCGTCATAAAATCCCGGCAGATTCTTCCTTATGCTGTCGACCATTTCTTCGGTAGTCAGTTTCTCCCACAAAAAGCCGTAGCCTCCGCATATTTCCGGCAATGATGTGCGGGCTGCAGCAAACACTGCTTTGCCAAATTGCATAGCTTCAATCGGGGGGATGCCGAAGCCCTCTCCCTGACTCGGGAACAGCAGAGCTTCGCAGTTGCGGTAGAGCCACGTCTTTTCTTCCTGGCTTATTGTGCCTGTCAGGTAAACGTTTGTGAGTCCTTTTTCTGCAATTTCGCTGCGTATCTTATTGGAATATACTTCACGTCCGCAATTTGTATCGCCACATATATAGAGGTCATATTCAGGAAATTCCTTCATGACATCAATTAAAAGATGGAAATTCTTTTTCTCGCGGATTTGACCGATTGTGAAAAAGAATGGTCTGCCGGTTGCAAATCGTGGCTGCTTGCCAGGTTGCATGTCAATTCGCTCGACTCCATTATAGATAACTCTTATTTCTTTACCTTTAAGGTCGATGTTTTTTTTTGCGATGTCGGCTGTGTACTGAGATATTGCTGTGATTACTGATGCTTGATCGCACCTTTTTTGCATGCGTTTCAGATATCGCGCCGCTTTCGCCGGTTTTTTCTCGACAAGAAAGTTGAGATCGTGAATAGTATATATAAGTTTGCCATTATCGTGGGCAGGATAGATTTTGCGTTGTTGATTTACTGCATGCCATACATCTATCTTAGGCAATAAAAAGGGAATATACCTGTAAATTCCTTTTTTTTCAAGAACTTCAACATTGCCGCCGACAAAGCCTTTTGGCATCATGTAAATCAGTTGAAAATCATCGTGGTCGCTTTCTGCAAACAGTTTTGCATAGTTTTCTGCGATCTGTCCGAAACCCATTGTGATATTTCCATAGTCGGTAAGGTCGATAAGGACTTTTTTCTTGTGATTGGTCGATGTCATTTCTGTCGATTATTTTGTCTTGATTTGATTTTTTATAATAAGGAACGCAAAGATAGGTAAAAAATCTGAGATGGTGATGCCGGCATTTGGTTTCTTGCAGATTGTATTTGCGGATTATGTGTATTTGCGGATTATGACGGGAGATGCGATTAAACGTTGAAGTCGTTATATCGCTTGTCTCTGTTTTTGATGTTGATGCAGCGCGGGCGAGCTTCCACTCGCCCCTACATTGCATGTTGTAAATTAAGGATATACAACGGGGTTACATCGCGTAGCTGTAGGGGCGACTGGGAGGTCGCCCGCCGTATATGCATTGCGTGCCACGTCATCCACGCGCAATTTATCCCCACAAGGGGATGCAACCGTGCTGCATTACGTCGCTGTTTTTGGGTTGATGTAGCGCGGGCGAGCTTCCACTCGCCCCTACATTGCATGTTGTAAATTAAGGATATACAACGGGGTTACATCGCGTAGCTGTAGGGGCGACTGGGAGGTCGCCCGCCGTATGTGCATGGCGCGCCATGTCATCCATGCGCAATTTATCCCCACAAGGGGATGCAACCGTGCTGCGTCCCGTCGCTGTTTTGGGGTTGATGCAGCGCGGGCGAGCTTCCACTCGCCCCTACATTGCATGTTGTGAATCAATGGAATAGGGTGCGGTTACACCGCGTAGCTGTAGGGGCGACCGGGAGGTCGCCCGCCGTATATGCATGGCGTGCCATGTCATCCATGCGCAATTTATCCCCAGGAGGGGATGCAGCCGTGCTGTGTCCCGTCGCTGTTTTGGGTTGATGCAGCGCGGGCGAGCTTCCACTCGCCCCTACATTGCGTGTTGTGAATCAATGTAATATGGCATGGTTACACCGCGTAGCTGTAGGGGCGACCTCCCGGTCGCCCGCCGTATGTGCATGGCGCGCCATGTCATCCACGCGCAATTTATCCCCAGGAGGGGATGCAACCGTGCTGCATTACGTCGCGACATGTCATGTGGCGGCACTTGTGTAATCTTTCTTGTGTGCGCAGCGCGGAAATCGGGCTTTTTTATATATCTTTGTGAAGAACTTACTAACCTGATTTATCAATGGAAAAGACATGGCGTTGGTTTGGACCCAATGACAAGATTACGCTTGACATGCTCAGGCAGATTGGTGTGGAGGGTATTGTGACCTCTTTGCATCATATCCCTAACGGGGAAGTGTGGAGCTATGAGGAAATCATGAAGATGAAAAATCTCATAGAGTCCCACGGCATGCGCTGGTCGGTGGTAGAGAGCCTTCCGGTCAGCGAGTCGATAAAATATGGCGGTGCTGACAGGCCGCAGCTTATCGAAAACTACAAGGAGAGTCTTGCCAATCTCGGCAAGGCAGGCGTGAAGACTATATGCTACAACTTCATGCCTGTGCTTGACTGGGCGCGCACCGACCTTGAGTATCCTAACGGCGACGGTACATCCAACCTTTACTTCAACAAAGCGGAGTTTGCTTACTTTGACTGCTGTATTCTGAAGCGCGAGGGCGCCGAGAAGGATTATGACGCGGCTACCCTTGCGCGTCTTGAGGAGCTGAAGAAGTCCATGACTCCGGAGGGTGAGCGCCGTCTTGTCGACAATATCATCGTGAAGACACAGGGCTTTGTCAACGGTAATATCTCGGAAGATGACACTACGCCGGTCGACACGTTCCGCGAGCTGCTCAAGCTATATGACGGCATTGACCGCGACAAGCTGAGAGCCAACATGAAGTATTTTCTTGAGGCTATCATGCCGGTGTGTCGCGAGTATGACATCAACATGTGTGTACACCCCGATGATCCCCCCTTGCAGATACTCGGGCTGCCGCGTATCGTCACCTGTGACGAGGATATAGAGTGGTTTCTCAACGCTGTGCCCGATAGCCACAACGGACTGACCTTCTGCGCCGGGTCGCTGAGTGCGGGAGCCCATAACGATGTGCCTGCACTGGCAAAGAAATATGCCGACCGCACCCACTTCGTGCATGCCCGTATCTGCAACGTGTTGCCCGACGGTGACTTCAAGGAGTCGACCCACCTTGACCCCAGGCTGATTGACGTGATAAATACATTTGAGACACGCCGTCCGGGAGTGCCGATGCGTGTCGACCACGCTCCGTTGATGCTCGGTGACGACAAGATGGGGTATAATGCGGGTTATTCATTTCATGGCAGGATGCTTGCCCTCGGAATGGTGTCGGGCATCATGGCTGCTGTAAATAATTTAAAATAGTAGGCTTATGAACGAATTGTTTTCAGTAAAAGATAAGGTGGTGGTAATCACCGGCGGCACCGGGGTGCTCGGTGCATGTATAGGAGAATATCTCGCGCTTGAGGGTGCGAAGGTAGTGTTGATGGGGCGCCGACGTGACGAAGGCGACAGGCTTGTCGAGCAGATTAAGGCTAAGGGCGGCGAGGCGATGTTTCTTGTGACCGACGTGATGGATATAGAGGTGGTGCGTGAAAACTGCAATGAAATCATGGCTGCCTATGGACGCGTCGACGCTCTCCTTAACGCGGCCGGTGGTAACATGCCCGGCGCCACCATCGCTCCTTCCGGCACATTCTTCGACGTGAAAGTCAATGAGTTTGAGCGAGTGCTCAATCTGAACCTGACAGGCACGGTGATTCCTACCCAGGTGTTTCTGAAGCCTATGGTTGACGCTGGGCGCGGCTCGATTGTCAACTTCTCGTCGATGGCTGCGTTCCGCCCGATGACTCGAGTGCTCGGTTATGCAGCCGCAAAGGCGGGTATAAGCAACTTCACCGCGTTTCTTGCCAACGAGGTTGCCACCAAGTTCACCTCGTCGATACGTGTCAACGCGATTGCCCCCGGATTTTTCCTTACCAATCAGAACCGTGCGTTGCTCACCAATCCCGACGGCTCGCTCACGGAGCGTGGCGCCGACGTAATCCGTCAGACTCCCTTCAAGCGCTTCGGCAAGCCCGAGGAGCTCTGTGGTACGATTCAGTATCTTATAAGCGACGCATCGACATTTGTCACCGGAACAGTGGCTGTGGTCGACGGCGGTTTCAATGCGTTTGCGATGTAAACAATGAGAGAAAAAATGTGTTATACCTATAAAGTGACATATATTATTCAATAATAAAACAATTGACGAAATGAAACCGTTACACATTATTCTATCAGTAGTCGGCGGCGCTATTGCCGGTGCCGCAATCGGACTCCTTCTTGCTCCTGAAAAGGGCGAGGATACACGCAACCAGATTGTGCGCTTTCTTAAAGACAAGGGCATCAGCTTGAAAAAGAACCAGATGGAAGAGCTTGCCGATGAGATAGCCGAGGAATTAAAGAAGTAAAAACCATCAAAGAGTTACGTTAAATCATGAATAATAGTTTAGGAATTATTTCGGCATTTCTTGGCGGTGCGATAGTAGGCGCCGGTGCCGCTCTTCTTTTTGCCCCTGAAAAGGGTGAGGATCTGCGTAAACGCATCTGCGACCTTCTCCGCAAGCGTGGCATAATATGCACCGAAAGCGATGTCGACGCTCTTGTAGAGCAGCTTACACAGAGTCTTGACGATTGACTTTTAGCAGTCGTCAGGGCTTATTGACATCATATCCGGGACGCGCGATCGGCATAACGACTGTTTTCGCGTCCCGGCTTTTCGATTACGTTTTTAACTATTTAGCAAGTCATGAGTGAACAAAACGATGAACTGCGCAGGACTCTTGCCAATGCGAAGGAGTGGGGTAAGCTGTATCTGGAAAATCTGAAATTACTTTCAATAGAAAAGACCACCGTGCTACTTTCCCACGGTGCAATGGCGGCGTTGCTGCTCCTTTTAGGTGTGTGCGCGTTTTTCTTTATCTCGATAGCGCTTGTGCTGCTTCTTGCCCAGGTGCTCCCCGAGATGTGGTGCTTCCTTATCATGGGAGGCGTGTATCTGCTTATAGCTGCGATTGCGATGATATTCCGCAGGTCATTGTTTATAGACCCTATCGCACGGTTTCTGTCAAGACTGTTTCTTGACCCGCTCCCTCATCAAAACAATAACAATAACAAAAAAGCCGAATAGTTATGGAAAGCAAGGTGCCATCACAATTGCCTGTTGACGGATTGAAAAAATGGTCGGGCTACACGCTTGACGATCTCCGCTATCAGCGTGCGGTCAATCATGTGAAAATGGAGGTCAAGCGCGAAAAGCTTACTTCAGCCGCACATCAGATTATGACACGCCAGCAGTCGGGCTTCGCCGGAGGGATGATGAAAAAGGTGTTTACCGGATTTACCATCGTCGACTATGCTCTTCTTGCATTTCAGGCGACTAAACAGATACGTAAGATTTACCGCGTGTTCAAGCGATAGGCGGTAGGTCTTGACGTAAGGAAAAAGTAAACAGTTGATTTATAGGAATGAGACTTATTAGAACAGCCGCTGTATGGGCGGCATTTTTGCTATGTATGTGTGCCGTCGGCAATGCTCAGGAAGTGACCTGGAGTGTTGACTTCAGTTCTGTGTTTGACAACCGTGAGGGCGACCGTAAGATTACCGACCCCAAGACTTACTTTTTTACTGTGCTCGCCCCGGAAGTGGGCGTGAGGCTTACCAAACATGACCGCATAGCCGGTGGAGTGGTGTGGACACAGCATCTTACCAATGACTGGGACGACGGACGCCTGAATCCTACAATCTATTATCGTCATGAAAGCAGGCGGTGGAGCTTTTCAATGGGACTGTTTCCGCGCTGGCAGTTGCGCCGTGAGCTTCCGGGCTTTCTCTGGAGTGACTCGTTGAGCTATTTCCAGCACAATATACGCGGAGCGCTTGTACAGTATAATCTTCGCCACGGATGGCTTGAGGCCTACATTGACTGGAGAGGCATGCAGAGCGATGTGCGCAGAGAGGCGTTTAACATCGTGTTTCATGGCGAGGGCGCTCCCGGAGGAGGGCTGCTGCTTGTGGGCGGTAACGCGATGATGAATCACTACGCGCTTCAGAAAAACGCCCCTGCCGATCAGCATATCGTCGATAATTTCCTGCTCAATCCTTATGTAGGGCTTGATCTCTGTCGCGTCACTCCGCTTGACAGGCTTGAGCTGCGTGTCGGTGGATTGCTCACGGTAGAGCGTAACCGGGCAAATGATGACGGGTGGAAAACACCTGGCGGCGGATGGTTTGAGCTGCTCGGCGAGTGGCGCTGGCTTGGCTTGAAAAACTCGTTTTACATGGGCGACAGGCTGTTGCCGTCATATGCGGAATTTGGCGCGGGGCTATATCCCGGCGAACCGTTTTATCAGACCTCGTTTTATAACCGCACCGACGTTTATGCGCGGTTGCTCCACAACAGATATGTCGACCTGCAGGCTTCGCTTGACTTCAATTTAGCCAAAGGCAGCTTTATATTTTATCAGCGCCTGCAGCTGCGGGTCTACTTTGACTCGTTCAATACCCGTTTCGGCAAGAAGTCAAAGAAGAAGATAAGGCTATAGCTTTTCGGCAAGATACCTGCCGGTGTAGCTTTCTGCTACAGCAGCTACCTGCTCGGGAGTGCCTTCGGCCACGATGTTGCCTCCCTCGGCGCCTCCTTCGGGACCTATGTCGATTATGTGGTCGGCACATTTTATCACGTCCATGTTGTGCTCGATGATTATCACCGTGTGACCGAGGGATATGAGCCTGTTGAAGGAGTCCATCAGAGTGTTGATGTCGTGAAAATGCAGTCCGGTGGTCGGCTCGTCAAATATGAACATTGTAGGCTCCGGCTTTTCAAGCGAAAGGAAGTAGGCGAGCTTGACGCGCTGGTTTTCTCCGCCGGAAAGGGTTGACGACGACTGTCCGAGTTTGATATAGCCGAGTCCTACATCCTGCAGCGGCTTCAGGCGCCTCACAATCTTTTTCGGCAGCGACTCGCCGCTCTCGCCAAAAAATTCGATAGCCTGGTTGACGGTCATGTTGAGCACGTCGTTGATATTTTTGTCGCGGTACTTGATTTCAAGCACCTCTTTTTTGTATCGTTCTCCATGACATGCCTCGCAGGGAATCACTATGTCAGCCATAAACTGCATCTCTATTGTTATCGTGCCTTCTCCCTTGCACTCTTCACAGCGTCCTCCCTCGGAGTTGAAGGAGAAATAGCCGGGGGCAAATCCCATCTGCTTTGCCGACTGCTGCTCGGCAAAGAGGCGGCGTATCTCGTCAAATGCCTTCAGATAGGTCGCGGCGTTGCTTCGCGACGACTTGCCGATAGGATTCTGGTCGACAAATTCGATTGCCGATATGCGCTGCAGGTCGCCTCGCAGGGCTTTGTGAAGACCGGGGGAGTCGCCGGGATTTCCAAGATGACGCACCATCGCACGATACAGGATGTCGCGCACGAGAGTGGATTTTCCTGAGCCGCTCACTCCCGTCACCACAGTCATCACGCCGAGCGGAAACTTTACATCGATGTCTTTCAGATTGTGTTGGCGCGCGCCGACCACCTCGATGTAATCGCGCCACTGCCTGCGGCGTTTCGGCAACGGTATTGACATCTCGCCGTTGAGATATTTTACCGTGTAGGAGTCAGTCGCTTTTTGGAGATTTGCCACGTCGCCCTGATAGATTATCTCGCCGCCGTGGCGTCCGGCTTCGGGACCCACGTCTATTATATAGTCGGAGGCGCGCATTATCTCTTCGTCGTGTTCCACGACCACGACGGTATTGCCGATTTTCTGGAGCTTTCTCAAAACTCCTATCAGGCGGTCGGTGTCGCGTGAATGAAGTCCTATGCTCGGCTCGTCAAGTATGTAAAGCGAGCCGACGAGGCTGCTTCCGAGCGATGTGGCAAGATTGATGCGCTGGCTTTCACCTCCTGAAAGAGTCGATGACAGGCGGTCGAGGGTAAGATACCCGAGCCCTACATCACAGAGAAATCCGATGCGGTTGTTGATTTCGACAAGCAGCCTTGACGCGATTTTGGTGTCGGAGTCACCGAGTTCAAGTCGCTTGAACCATTCCCTCAGGTCGCTGACGGGCATCCTTACAAGATCGGATATGGTCTTGCCGGCGATTTTTACGTAAGAAGCGTCGCGGTTGAGGCGTGAGCCGTGGCACACGGGACACACAGTCTTGCCACGGTAGCGGGCAAGCATCACGCGATACTGTATCTTGTACTGGTTTTCCTCCACCATCTTGAAAAAGCCGTCAATGCCGCGAAACCTTCCGTTGCCGTGCCAGAGCAGGTCAAGCTCGCTTTGCGTGAGGTCGCAGTAGGGGCGGTGGATAGGAAATCCTGTGTGGGGGGCGATATGGATAAGCTCGCGTTTCCATTCGCTCATCTTTTCTCCACGCCAGCACACTATGGCATCCTCATATACCGACAGCGACTTGTCGGGCACTATCAGGTCGGGGTCAAGACCTATTACCTTGCCGAAGCCTTCACATTCGGGACATGCACCGTAAGGATTGTTGAAGTTGAACATCAGTTCGCTCGGCTCGCGGAATGTTATGCCGTCGGCTTCAAACCGTTTTGAGAAGTCATGGCGGTGAAGCCCCGACTCGCTCCATGCGAGCAGGCTCATTGTGTCGTGACCTTCAAAAAATGCAGTCTCTATGGAGTCGGCAAGCCTGCTCGCCTCGTCGCCCGAAGTCTCTACGGCAAGTCGGTCGATAAGCAGGTCATAGCCTTCGGCGTCGTCAGGGGTGTCGGGCGCCGACATCAGGTCCTCTATCAAGGTGAACTCTCCGTCTTTTACCACTCGCGAGTAGCCTTCTTTGAGATATATCTCAAGCTGCTGGCGGAAAGTGCGGTTTTCCGGCAGTGAAACCGGAGAGATTACGGCTATGCGCGTGCCTTCGGGATAAGATTGAGCTGTTGCTATCACATCCTCGATTGTATGTTTTTTTACCTGCAGTCCTGACACCGGCGAATAGGTTTTGCCGATACGTCCGAAGAGGAGTCGCATGTAATCGTAGATTTCGGTCGATGTGCCGACGGTGGAGCGCGGGTTGCGGGTGTTTACTTTCTGTTCAATGGCGATTGCCGGCGGAAGTCCTTTGATGAAATCGGCTTCCGGTTTAGCCATTTTCCCGAGAAACTGGCGGGCATAGGCCGACAGACTTTCCACATATCTGCGCTGACCTTCGGCATACAGGGTGTCAAAGGCAAGCGATGATTTTCCCGAGCCTGACAGCCCGGTTATGACCACAAGCTTGTTGCGGGGTATTTCTACTGTAACGTTTTTTAAATTGTTGACGCGTGCGCCTTTGACAAGTATATTGCGTTCTGCCATTTTGGTCGATTGTATTTAACTCGCAAAGTTACTAATTAAATGGCGAAATGCCATAGATTGCGGGTGCTGTTGCTGATGAAAAATATTTAAGCGGGCTTAAATTTCGTTTTTTCGAAGTCAAGAGCTATCTTTGTATGTTGGATAATGTGTCAGTTATGGATTGGAATGACGATTTACAATGTGCCTCCGGTGCAGTGAGAGGCGGTAAGGTGATACTTTATCCCACCGATACCGTGTGGGGAATAGGATGTGACGCCACTGACAGTGACGCCGTAAGGCGGGTATATGCCATAAAACGTCGTTCCGACAGCAAGGCGATGCTGCTTCTTGTGGATTCGGTAGACACTGTGAGACGTTATTTCCCCGGGCTTACCGATGTTGCGGAGAGGCTGTTGCTTGACGGCGAGCGTCCTACTACCGTGATTCTCTCGGGAGCGACAGGCATAGCGGGAGAGCTTATGGCTGCAGACGGCTCAGTAGGAGTGAGAGTGACACGCGACAGGTATTCATGTGAGCTGTGCCGGAGTGCCGGAGTGCCTTTGGTGTCTACTTCCGCAAATATAAGCGGAGAGCCGGCGGCTCGATACTTTGATGAGATTTCAACTGAAGTGAAAGAGGCTGTCGACTATATATGCGAGGCGCGACGCGATGACAAGAATCCCGGCACGCCTTCACGCATAGTCAAGCTTAATCCCGATAACTCGATAACTGTGATTCGCCCTTGACACTACATTCACGACATAGAATTTTATATGTTGCCTCCGACTATCTGGCTACCAATGTCGCAGTGGTGGTGTTTAATCTTTTAAGATTTCACATTGACGCGATGACAAGGCAATTCGGGTCGATAGAGGCTTTCATGACCAATACGCCCGTTGTCGTGGAGCAGATTGTGTTTCCCTTGGTGATGCTTGGCGTCTATTGGCTTTCGGGCTATTATAATCATGTGTTTATGAAATCGCGCCTTCAGGAGCTTAGTGTCACGCTGGGCAATGCGCTTTCAGGTGCAATATTGTTTTTCTTCGTAGCGATGATTAACGACCTGCAGCCCGACCGCGGACACACGTATCTGCTTATACTGCTTGTGTTTGGCGTGCTTTTTACTTGTCTTTATACGGTGAGGTACTGTATCACATCTTCGGCTAAGCGCAAGATTGAGTCGGGATTGTGGGCGCTCAATGCTCTTATCGTCGGGACAGGTGACGATGCCGAGGCTTTGCTTTGCCGCCTTCGCCGGCTGCAGCCTGTAATGGGGCTTAACGTAATCGGCTTTGTCTCTGCGGGCGGCAGGCCGGCGGGTAAAATGTCGTTGCCTGTATATGAAATGGATGAGATCGAGCAGGTAAGCGATGCCTTGTCAATCAGTAAATATGTGATTATGCCTCAGCCCGGCGGAGAGACCGAGACGAGGGATGTCATAAACCGCCTGCTGCCTACCGACAGGGGGGTGCTGATGTCGCCCGACCTTTACCAGATACTTACGACAAGAGTGCGCACGGCAAATATAGCCGGGGAACCTCTTGTCGATGTGGCTCATGCTCCGATAAGCGATTTTACAATCAACATGAAGCGAGTGATTGATGTGGCGGTGTCGGTAGTGGGGCTGATTGTTTCCGTCCCGGTGATGTGTGTGCTTGGCATCCTGATAAAGATGGATTCCAAAGGTCCTGTGATATATAGTCAGACACGTATCGGACGGCATAAGAAGCCGTTCAGGATATATAAGCTGCGCACAATGTATACCGATGCCGAGTCGGGCGGTCCGGCATTGTCGGCTCCCGATGATTCACGCATCACGAAGATAGGGCATGTTTTGAGGAAGTACCGTCTCGACGAGCTTCCGCAATTCTGGAATATTCTGCGCGGGCAGATGTCGCTTGTAGGGCCGCGGCCTGAACGCGAATATTATATAAATAAGCTGATGGAGCGCGCTCCTTATTACGCGCTTGTCCAGCAGGTGCGTCCCGGTCTTACATCGTGGGGTATGGTGAAATATGGCTATGCTTCCGATGTCGACGGGATGGTAGAAAGGCTCCGCTACGAGCTTCTTTATCTTGAAAACCTCTCTATTAGAGTTGATATAAAGATTATAATATATACATTCAAGATTGTATTTACCGGAAAGGGAATCTGATGGCTGTAATTCAAAATATAGGACATACTACAAGTAACTGGTTTTTCGCGTTGCTGCAATGGCGCGAAAAGCATATCAAGGAGAAGAATTTTGTACTGATTCTTGCTTTTATAACAGGAATAGTGTGTGGTTTCGCAGCTCTTGTGTTCAAGTGGCTCATACACTTCATATCCAGTTCGCTGTTGCTTAATATCGACATAACGGGTGGTAACTACCTGTATCTGTTGTATCCGCTTGTCGGAATCATTATAGTGAGCTGCTATGTGAGGTATGTTGTAAAAGACAACATCTCCCACGGTGTCACAAGGGTGCTTTATGCGATATCTCAGAATAAGAGCCGCCTGAAAGGGCATAACTGTTACACCGCCGTGGTCGCGGCTTCGATTACCATAGGTTTCGGCGGTTCTGTCGGTTCCGAGGGACCTATTGTGTCGACGGGCGCAGCTATCGGCTCCAATCTCGGTCAAGCGTTCAGACTTTCACCGCGATTGCTGATGATTCTGGTCGGCTGTGGTGCCGCCGCCGGTGTGGCGGGTATATTCAAGGCGCCGATTTCCGGTGCGCTGTTTACCCTTGAGGTGTTGATGATTGACCTTACAACGGTTTCAGTCATGCCTCTCCTTATTTCTTCTATCACCGCCGCTACCGTGGCTTATGTTTTCACGGGTTATGATGTCGAGTTTTTCTTTGCGCAGAGCGAGAATTTTCTTACGGTAAGGATTCCTTATGTAATCCTTCTCGGAGTGCTTTGCGGATTTGCCTCATTGTATTTTATCCGTGTGATAAACATGATGGAAGGTTTCTACTCGCGCGTCAAGAATCCCTGGACAAAGGCGGCTATAGGCGGCACTATTCTGGCAGTGCTTATCTTCTTTTTCCCTCCGCTTTATGGCGAAGGCTATAATGTGATTACGAGTATGCTTAACGGTGATGCCGGATCGGTGGTTGACGGCTCAATATTTTATAATGACCGAAATACACCGTGGTTCATTGTGCTTTATGTCGGGGGACTGTGTCTGTCCAAGGCGTTTGCCACCTCTTCGACCAATGGCGCCGGAGGTGTGGGCGGTACATTTGCCCCGTCGCTTTATATGGGCTGTATGACAGGATTTTTCTTCTCATATCTGCTGAACACTATGCTCGGGCTTGATCTTTCGGTGAAAAATTTTGCACTTATCGGCATGGCGGGTGTGATGTCGGGAGTCATGCACGCTCCGCTTATGGCAATCTTCCTTACCGCCGAGCTTACAGGAGGTTATGACTTGTTTCTCCCGTTGCTGATTGTCTCGACAATATCTTATGGCACAATAAAGATGTTTGAGCCTTACAGCATATATGCCATCCGCCTTGCCAAGCGCGGCGAGTTGCTGACCCATCATAAGGATAAGTCAGTATTGCGTCTGCTCAAGATTAACAGCGTGATAGAGAATGATTTCAAGCCGGTGACTCCTGACATGAATCTGAAGCAGATGGTTGATGTAATCTCGCAGTCCAACCGTAATCTGTTTCCGGTGCTTGACGCTAATGAGAATCTTATAGGGGTGGTGCTGCTTGACGATATACGCAATATCATGTTCCGCCCTGATCTTTACAAGAAGATGTATGTCAGCAAATTCATGAGTATGCCGCCTGCTAAAATTGAGATCGGCGACACGATGGAAAATGTCATGAAGACATTTGACACTACCGGAGCATGGAATCTGCCAGTCGTGGAAAATGGCAGATATGTGGGCTTTGTGTCAAAATCCAAGATTTTCAATTCCTATCGCAGGGTGCTACGCCACTATTCGGAAGATTGACGCGATAACTTCCGTCTATCTCTTTTTGTAAGTGTAGTCTACACCGGGGTTTTCGCGGGAATAGGTAGGCATGCACATGCCTGTCACTGACCCTATGTAAGTGGGGTCGGAGATATAATAGGTGGTGCCGTCATGTTTGTATGCATCTCCCTTGATAGGCTGCGACAGCCTTACTGACGCGCTTTCATGACCGGGGAAATTTATAAGCTGGTTTTCAAGCCCGAGCACATTCCACAGAAGATAAGTGTAGAAGATGGCGCGGTCCTCGCAGTCGCATTTCGGATAGTAAAGTATCTCTTCAAAAAAGTAGGGCTTTTCGAAGCCGTGGAATGCCTCGTCGGTAGCATATTCAAAAGCTCCCTGTACAAACTGAAGCAGAGAGTTTACAGCTTCAAGCTCTTCTTTGCCGTCAAGCTGCGACTTGAACTGTCTTACAATGTCGTCGCGTACATCGGCAAGCACTGTCGAGCGGGCGAAGTCGGCTGTAGGCATCTGCGGATAATTATACAGGATAGGGAATATGTTGGCGTTAACCTCGCCTGAGAGCGAGAGGTCTTTGAATTTGAGGTCATATCTATGGGGCTTGTAAGGCAGATTCAGCCCTGCGATGCGCAGGTCCATCGGATTGCCGGTATCTGCGTTTTTAGGCAGCTCGCATGTGGATATGCGCATGCTCAGGATTGCTTTTGGATCGAGTGACTTGTCGGTGAAGATATAGAATTTCTGTCCGTCGACCATCATGTAGGTGCGGGCATACACTGTCTGTTTGAAAGGGATGAGCAGCACGGCGTTGCTGCCTGACAGACCGATACGCACGTTATATCCCATCCCGACGAGCAGGAAATGTTTCAACGCCATGCGCGATGTTGCCGGAGATGAAGCGTATTTGCTGTCTACGTAGGAGGTGACAAGCTCATAACGGAGATAGTCGTTTAGAGTCATTTTGTCGGCGGCTGAAGTAAGCTCTGTGATAAGCCTGCGGGCATTGTCGTTGCCTGCAAATTCACGCCACTGTGTTCCGAAATCCCTCGGTGATGACAGGCGGTTGGTGACATGCACGTCGATTGCCGGCATGCTGACGGGGAGTCCGTAGAAAGAGAAGTCGTAGTTGACATCGGGCGTGACAGTGCTTGGCTTTGACTGCCGGGGCTCGGGTTGAGGGGCGGGCGTCGCCACAGGCTTCGGTGACGGCTTGGGTTCCGGCGCTTTTGCCGCGGGAGGCGTGACATCGGGCTTTTCCGGCTTGACTTCAGGGACATCGCCTACTGAAGGCACGCGCTCCGGCTTAGGCACCGAACTGCTCTCTTCACCTTTGAACTGTTCAAAATCAGTCCATACTCCGTCAAGAAACTGGTCGTAACGCTCAAGCACGCCGTTTCGATACGCATTATAACCTTCAAGCAATCCTTTTCTGAAGTCGGCGAAAGAGCCTCCTGTTGATTGAGCCATAGCTATCGTTGTACTTGCCAGGGCTGTGATTACGGTAGAGAATATACGATTTTTCATTGACGGAAAATTAGTAGGTTAATTAAGATAGCAAGGTAGCCGTTAAGCCTTGCTCGGGATAACGGCTACCGGATAAAAGTTTATTCCTGGGCGAAACCTTCCTGAACGAAAGACGAAATCTTCTCGGCGTGACGCTGAGCCGCCTCGCTTTCCTTCATGGCGTTTTCAAGAGCGCGGAGTCGCGCTTTAGAAGCGGCATTTTCGCTGACGATAAAGAATGTCTGAAGTTCAAATGTGCCGTCGCCATTGTCGCGGATGATAGAATAACTCTCTTCCATCTCACCCTTGATTTCTTTTTCGACAAGGCGCTCGTAGGCTCCATAGAAGTGGTCAAATTCATCAGTAGCCTCTGTGCCGTCGCCTGCCATGTCGCTGACTACACGACCCTTCAGCGAGCTTCCTGCCTGCTGTGCATAGGTAGTGCAGGCGTTGTTGGTAGCCATCTGCTTTCCGATGTTTTTTGACTTGAACTTTGAAGCGACACCTACGACTTCCCTGCCGTCTTCACCGAGGGTGTTGAGCTTGTCGTAGTGCTTTAGAAGAGCCACTTCAAGAGTGCGTGAGCTTGCAAACAGCTTCCAGCCCTCTTTCTTGTATTCTTTCATCTTTTCTTTCTTTTCCTTGTTGAGGGCCTTCTCCAATTGTTTGTTGTTGTCGGCCGAAGCCATCGGGGCCATGAGGCAGATGGCGAGGAGTAGCATCATTAACTTTTTCATCTTAGTAAAAATTAAAGGTTAGTAATTGAGTTATTATTTCTTGATTTCAAGATTCATGATTCTCACGCCCATCCTGGAGTCAAATTTTCGACATTTGACAAGCCATTTGTTGAATGAGTCGTAAGAGAGCATACGCGGCAATCCGTCACCGGCATAATTGTCCACGACTTTTGAGAATGGCTGCGGTGAAAACACGACATACAGCCGGTTGTGTTCGACATCTTCCTCCGCAGTCATGACAAGCTCATCGACCTCTCCATGTTCGGGCTCGCCTGATGCGGCATGGAAAAACACGTATTCCTTGTTGTGTTTTACCTTTATCTCCCCTGAAATGTTGTTGGAGTAGGGCAGAAGGCTGTAGACATTATTTTTGTCATCGACAAGAAACGCCGCCACATAGCCGTCGACAGGACTCTTCAGGTAGAGATACATGTCGTCGCCGGAGCGGAACCGTGTATCTGCATTGACCGTGCGGGTGCCGTTGCGCAATACGCTTGCCGCAAAGTCAACGGCATCATTGGAGATTTCTTTGGCTTTTCCCGCCACTTTGCATGTTACAATGTAAAAGCCGTCGGAATCAAGCTCGTAGCTGTACTCCGGGTCTTTGATGTCGGCAATCCACTCGCCTTTGAGCGCCGACTCGTTAAGCATCGAAAAGTAGGTCGATTCGCCACGGTCCGACACCACGTCGTGCTGGTAGGTGTCCTGGGTGACGACCGTGCCGAATTTTTCGGCAAGGGCTTTTGCTCTCGCCCCGTTGAGCGCGGCGCGTTCACAGTCGGCACGCGACTCGGTCTTGCTGCCATAATAGGTGTATTCACCTTTGACAGTTTCGATGTCAGCCGCGATTCCGCTTAGTGTCATGGCAAGCGAGGCTAATGTGGTCAACACTCTTTTCTTCATGATTAGTTGTGCATTTTACGTTTTGTCCATTCTTCCGCCATTTTTCCGGAGGTCGACACCTGCGGGGTCTGTGGCTTCTGGTTCACTATTGTCGACTGTCGGCGCACGTTGTCAATCACATATTCGCTAAGGTCTTTCAGGGTCACGTTACCTTTTGTTTCCTGTAGTTTTTTAAGCACATAATATGTGAATAGTCCGTGATTTTTCTCCTTGTAGGGCATTGCGGTCTCATTGCCTGACGCCGCTGTCAGTGTAAACATGTTGCCTTTGGGCGCTGTCTCTTTGGGCTTTATCGCCACACCGCGGGCGGCGGTCAGCATGCCTCCTGAACGGTTGCCACCGGAGAAGCAGGCGTCAAGAAACACCATAACCGAACGCGCTCCCATGTCAGCGAGGTCATTATAAAGCCTTGCAAGCGAAATGCAGCTTTCCGATACGGTAGCGTCGCCGTCGACAGGAAGAAGGAAGGCGTCTTTAGTGCCTTCATCGGGCATGCCGTGACCTGCATAGTAGAACACGACATCGGCATTGCCGTCGACCGACTTCACGACATTGCGTATGTCAGCGATTGCACGCAGCATTTTTCCAAGTGTGGCATCTTTGTAGACCCTTATGTTTTCTTTCGGTATGCCGAGAGTGAGATTGCAGTATTTGCTGAATGTCTCGCCATCGTTGAGCGCCGCTTCCACACGGGGCACATTGGTGTAAGACTCGTTGGCAATGATTACTGCAAATGTAGAGTTGGCGGGCTTGTTGTTGTAAGGTATGTTCTCGTCGACATCCGATAGTTTTCCGGAAGTTGACGGGGCTGCCGCGATACCTGTCGAGCCTGACTTGGAAGGCGTGATGCTTATTCCTGCAAGATCTACGGGCGGGATGTAGTATTCAATGCCGTCGGTCTTGTTGTAGGAATATTCTTTTCCGTGGGGAGTTACAAACGTGATACCCGAAATTTTGACTTCGTTGTTTTCGATGTAATATTTCGGATTTTTGAAGTGTACTCCTTTCCAGCTTGACTTGAATGTCTCAGCCTCGCTGTTTTCGGCAGGGACGTTAAGGATTATGGGGCCGTAGGTCGACTTTATGAGATAGGTCTCATTGTCGGCGTCGTAGGGCTCGAGCGTAAAGTCAGTGAGACGCAGTTTTTTGCCGTAGGCAGTCAGGTATTCATCCTGTGCCTTGCGGGACAGCCGTTCATATTCCTGTCGCAAGGTAAGCTCGTTGACTCGCTTCGTATAGTCGTCGTTTTTCTCAAACTCACCTCTTTTCGCCCATTCATTGAGATGTTTTTCCACATAACTTTTGGCAAAGTCGGAGTAGAGCGGGGCGTTGCGCTTAATCATGTCGGCGGCACCTTTGCCTGACCCGGTGAAGTTAGGCACATCACCGGCATTGGCTGTGATAAGCCCGGGCATGCTCTTTTCCGCTACAGGAGAGTCGCCAAGCGCGCGTATGCGGTTGTTTACCGTCTCAAATTTCTCTTTGTTGCCGATACAGCCATAGCTTACCGCGAGAGCTTTCAGATACTTGAGCGATGTAGGGTCGTTGGCTACCACCTCTTCAAGCTTCATCGCCGCGGCATCGAAATATGTGTCAGACTGGCGGCTGTTTTTCTTTGCCGTCTTTTCATCTTCCTCATAAATCGCCTTATTGTAGAAATCTACACCGAGATTGTAGTAGCACAACGCGATGTGTCTTGCTACGCCGAGATTGTCGGGGCGCTGCTCTTCAAGCTTGCGGTAGACATCGAGTGCCTTCTGATAAGCCTGCTGGTCCTCGTAAAGCTTACCCTGGATGTTGAGTAGCTGCTCGTCAAACGGCTTCTGGAAAAGAGCCTTGTCAAGAAACGGCTGAAGGAGTTCCGAGTGTCCGCCGTCGATGCATCCCTGGATTGCGATAAGCATCATGTTATAATTGTCGGGATACAAGGCAAGTCCTTCGCCCATTGATTTTACGGCTTGTTCATACTTGCCGGTGTTTATGCAGGCCTGTCCCAGAAAGAGATAAATCTGCTCGCGCGATTTCTCATCGCCGGTCGACAAGTATCGGTCAAAGTAATCGATAGCCTTGTTGTAATCTTTTGCATTGTAGGCTCCCGAGGCTGCGATGTAGACAATGGCTGGGTAGGCGCTGTTGCGGGGGAACTCCTCGCCTTTGAACGCGTCCATCATATGGGTGTCGACAAATGCCTGGGCAAATTGAGTAAGCATGTTCTGGTCGCCTACTCCGGAGTAAAAGAATGCTCCTGCCTCAAGGTCTTTGTTGATGTCACGAAGCATGCTTTTACATTGTTCCCACTGTTGTGAACCCTTTGCCGAGAGCTTCATGGCGTCAAGACAAGTGCTGTAGCAGTCAAATGCCGTCGCAAAGATTTCTTTTTCGGGTTGATTCTCATATTTCTGCCATTTAAGATGCTTGTACAGGTCGGTAGCTTTCTGTACGGTATTGTCGATAGCCGCCTGTTTAAGGCTGTCGCCGTCAACGAGCGACACGCCTTGCATCATGGATTCGTCGGGGATAAGATTCCCGAGATTCATCATGCCGGGGGCGCCGCCAAGTGAAGGAGTCATAGGCGCGTCGTCGTTGACAGCGAGGAGCGAGGTAGCCGCTCCCGCCGTCAATAACGCCGCAAGATTAAATTTAATCCAGTTTACGTTCATTTTCAATTAGTAGAGTATAAAGATTTATCTATGTCAATATAATCAGAAGGCATCGATAAATGTAAATTCGGTGGTTATGCGACGGAACTCACCGCCTTTGCCTTCCGACACGGTTATGTAGTAGTTATAATCTGACTTCATGTTTTTCAGATTCTCAACATTCTTTTCAAGGTAATCTTTCACGCCTACGGCACGGATGAATGCGAGCTGCTCGTTCTGCTTTATGCCGTTTTTGGTGTTGACGCTTATACCTGACAATTGTCCGTTTTGATATACAGGCTCGTTTTCAAAGTCGCCATAGGCACCGTCATAAGCGATTCCGCGCACGATAGGCGAACCGTCGGCTGTTCCTGAGATTTTTACGTTCAGCTTTTTGCCATCTTTCATATACTGCGCAAGGTCATTTTCAAACGCCTGTTTTACGATGGCAAGCATGGATTTTGCAGCACCTGATTCGTCGACATGATATTTGCCGGGGGCGAAGTCTTCCTGGACGGAGAAGTCGGGCTCAACCTCATAAGAGAACTTGACCACGTAATTCAGTATTTTCTCTCCGTTGGCGTCAAAGTCTGACACGACGCGCGAGTCTACGGTGATATTGGTGTGGTCGGAAATCACATTCTGCATCTTTGCCTCGTCGATGACCTTCTGCTTGATTTCCTGAAGTCTCATTTCTTCCATCTGCTGCTGCTGGATAATCTCGATTGACACTACATTGTCGTCACCGTCAATAAATGAAAGCGGCTTCCTGTCGAGATTGTCGTAGATGTAGGTCTCGCCGTCGTTGCGGTTGTAGATTTTTGCATATATAATCTCGAAGTTGTCATCTTCCATGACACCATATTTCACATCCTTGAACTCAAGGGCGTCGGCTGAGGTGAAAGTGGTCACCTTTTCTTCAGGCACCGGTATATATATCGTAGGCATGTTGGTGAATCCTACGGCAAGGATGCTGTTGCTGCGGTCATATTTTCCGAGGCTCACCTCTGCCATTGACAGCGGGTCGCCTGCAAGATTGGTGGAGATTTCTTCTTCAAAGAGCTTGCGCTGTTTTGCACGTGATTCATCGGTGACACGGGCGCGATACTCTTCCATTGTTTCACCGGGCATCATCTTCAACCACTCTTCCATGCGCAGATTCACTTCGTCAGATATAAGCTTTGCATAATAAGGCTCAAGCTTCGACATGCGCTTTGCATTGATGGCTTTCGACGAGTTGTATGACAGCAGGGTGTTTTTGCGGCTGTCGGGTATAAACAGTATTTTCGACATTTCTCCGTCAGGAACTTCTACAAAGTCACGGTCGGTCTCGTCAAGAAGATTTATTATGGTGATGATGTTGGGCGAGGTGGCAACGGCTATATATTTGCCGTCAAAGTTATAGGCACATGACAGTGCGTTGCCGAGCTCGTCGATAGTCTTTTTGATAAGGAAATTGCGGGTGTCATAAATGTTAAGTACACCGTCGTCAGTGACAACTGCAAACTCAGTGTTGTCATCGTTAAACGCCATGCCGTTTACGCTGACGCCGAAATCCCAGTCTTTGCGTAGTTTCTTCTCCTCGAAGTTGTAGACCGCCACTTTGGTTCCGTCGGTTACGGCAAGATAATATCCGTTGTTGCTCATCAGCATCTCTTTTACGGTAAACGGAGTCGGGAATGATGCTATTTCCTGAAATTTCTTACCTTCAAAAATGTGTACACCTGTCTCTGTGGCAATAATAAGCGACCTTGCGTCGGGAGTGTATAATATTGCCGTGGGATCGCCGATTTTCTTATTCTTAAACTGGAAAATCTCGGTGTCGGTGTTGTTGAGGTCGTAGATTACAGCCTGCGGTTTGAGATTCTTCTTGCTTAACACAATGAAGTTTATACCGGCAGGGTTGATTACTACATCATCGATAATATTTTTCTTATGCAATGATACGATAGGGCTTTTGCGACAAGTGAACATGCTGTTGTCGTCAAAACCATAGATTGCAAGCGAATACTTTGCAAGACCTTTGGGCGTGTTTACCTGCGGGAACTTGTACTCACTGCGCGGGGCAACTTTCTGTTCTGACGCATTGTCATCGGCATAAGCAAACATAGGGGCACCAAGCAGGAGCGATAGCGCAATTGCTTTGGTTAGTGTTTTCTTTCCTGATAGCATAGCAAAAAATATGATAGAATTGGTTAATGAATTATAAGGATTAGAGTGATTTTAAGTAAACCGGTAGATGTGTGTCGGATGCTACTGTCGCTTCTTCTCGCATGAGTGTCTCGACATTTTCAATCAACTCGTCTATATCGAAGTAGCAGTGGGTCATTATCAGTATGTGCTTGCCTCCCGTCTTTAATCCTTTCGACTGGCTTCTTACTATTGACTGGTCGCTCAGCACAACGTAGTTGCCGGTAGGCTGTCCAAGTTCTGATATTTCGACTTTCTTTTCTTCCGGTATGATGCGCAATACATTGAAATATACCGGGAAAGACAGGGTGTTTTCCAACATGAATTTAAGTCCCGAGTTATTGACCGGGGCATGCAGAAGATTGACCGGAAAAGTCGCGTTACGAAGCGCGTCGGTGTCTTTAAGCGCGTTATAGACACTCGCGCTCAGTTTCTTGATGTCAACCTGAAGATTCTCGGCCTCCGGGTCGTAGGTCTCCATCGAGCGCCTTACAAGCCCTTTTTCGACATATACACGGTCATCTCCATTGGTCGACGATTTTCCAAAGCGGATTTTGTCATGTATAGCCGCCCGATTGTCGGTCGCCTGGTCTTTGGCATCAATCATTATGCGGGTTGTCGTGAAGTTGCCTTTTGATAAAGACTTGAATATCTGTGAATTCATTGAGTTAAGAATCTCTACGCCGCTGTTATCTCCTATATTGAACTGGTCGGTGGCGTTTAGCTTCATGCCTCTTTCGATGACGATTTCTTTGCCTCCGCGCAGTAGTTTCACGTCGCCGAAATAGTCATATAGTGAATACTGTGCGGTCGCGTGCATCGTCATTAAAGTCAGCAGCAATAATAGTGTGGCAATCTTTTTCATCGTATGTAAATATTATTGGCGGTTGATTTGTCTGATTTTGAGAATAGACCTGCAATCCACTTGAAAATAGTGGTCATGCCTATCCAGATGTCACATGCGAACAGCCCGAAAGTGAGCATGAGCAGGGTGTAGGAGAAGTTGATTACGACATCATGCTCTATGAAGAAGTAATATCCTACTCTTATGGCGGTATATAGCAGCGCTACCTGGAGTATGCGCAACAGCAAGCCTTTGATGCCCAGGTGCAGTGACAGACTTAGAAACACTACCAAGAAACAGCTTGTGAAGGCTATCGCCCAGTTGGCATACTTGTGAAGCTGGTAGAAATAGCTCCCCGACAGGATTGTGGCTGTAGAGTGAGCGTGGATAAGGATGCCCGGCATGGAGTTTGTGACCGGGGTGGCATGGATGTCGGCAGGGTCGCCGAGCGCGCCTATCAGCACAATCTTGTCGCTTAATTCTTCTGCGTGTTCAATCAGGTTGTCGGGCGTGAAAGTCTTGAAGATGCGTGAATAATACCTGATTATCTCATGCTCGTTGCCACGCTCGCGGAAAATGTCGGAATTATGGTGGTCGGGAGAGTTCATTTCACTGAGAGCAAGGGCGAATGACGGGATTTCAGTACCGTCAATGCTCTTATAATCAGGACGAAACTCGCGTATCGTGCGGTTGGTGTGCTGTGTGGGGAAATTGATGGCCCCGACAGATGTGATGCCCAGGCTGTCGGTAAAGTATGATTGCTCGTCAATCGCAAACCTGTCGGTCAGCGAGTCGTTTTTGACCGACACCGCCATTACTATGTTGGGACAGTGACCTACCGCTTCAATAATACGCTCGTCGCCCTCCCTGCGGTCGGAAAATACGACGTCAAGCCCTACAGCGCGTGGACCGCAAAGCGCCACTGTCTCCAGTATGTCGGCTATTCCGTCACGGTCGCTGTCGGCAATGTCGATGATTACTATGTCGCTGTCAAGGGTGCTTACAAGTCGGTTATCGGCTACTTTGTTGTAAAAGTCGTTGATAGTAAAGTCATTGCCATCTGACGACGACAACAAAGACGCAGCCGAAAACGAAAACGGTTGCATCAGTATGAAAGATAGGGCAAAGGCAAGGAGTGTTATGCCGAGCGTTTTCAACAACCTAATCTTCCAATTGCATTTGTTGTCAAAAATTTTAGGTATTAGTAGCACTATATTTGGATATTACCTGTGTGTGATATATTTTGCAAATATAACAATAATTTCCAAATATAGTGATTTTTTAAGCATAAAAGTAAGACTTGGCAACCGGAATGAGCCGATTTGCTTTGCAATCAATAGGTGCGGATAAATTCAACAATCCATGCTCCGACGTCGTTTGTGCCGTATTTTTTACCGTTTGTTCCCTTAATATCGGGTGTTGATACACCGGCGTCAAGAGAGGCATTGACGGCTTCGCGTATGATTTCTCCTTCTTTTTTGCAGTTGAAATATTCAAAAAGCATCGCCACCGAAAGTATCTGAGCGAGCGGATTTGCTATGTTCAGCCCCTTTGCCTGCGGCCAAGAACCGTGAATAGGCTCAAATACGGGAGTGCTCTCTCCCGTAGATGCTGACGGGAGCAGCCCCATCGAGCCGGAGATTACCGAGCCTTCGTCGGTCAATATGTCGCCAAAGGTATTTTCAGTCACCATGACATCAAAGAAGCGCGGGTCCTGAATCATTCTCATGGAGGCATTGTCGACAAACATGTAGTCGGTCGTGACCTCGGGATATTCCTTTTCAAGTTCCTGCGCCACTTTGCGCCATAATCTTGACGACGCAAGCACATTTGCCTTATCGACCACTGTCAGGTGGCGGCGACGTCGCATGGCGTAGTCAAAAGCTACGCGGAGTATCCGCTCCACTTCTTTGCGGGTATAGTGGTTGGTGTCATAGGCGCGGTCGTTATCTTCATATTTCTCTCCGAAATACATACCGCCTGTAAGCTCGCGGATGCAGACAAAGTCAACGCCATCGACGATTTCCGCTTTCAGCGGAGACTTGTCGATGAGACACTTGAATGTTTCTACAGGTCGTACGTTGGCAAATAGACCCAGTTTTTTGCGCATTGCGAGAAGTCCCTGTTCCGGACGCACTTTGGCATCAGGGTCGTTGTCATATTTCGGGTCGCCTACTGCCGAAAACAATACTGCATCGCTCTCTTTACACAGCTTGAGCGTCTCGGGAGGAAACGGGTCACCGACACGGTCAATGGCATCGGCTCCGACAATGCCGTAATTGAAGGTCACTGTATGTCCGAATTTGTCACACACTGCCTGCATGACATCCACTCCTTGTACTGAAATCTCGGGACCTATTCCGTCGCCCGGTAAAACGGCTATATTGAAGTTCATGTTGTTCAAAGATTAATAAGTTTCTCGATTGCTTTCCCAGTCTTCGATGTCCTGTCTTTTGGACAGTAGATATTCAATGTCATCAAGTCCGTTGAGAAGGCAATGTTTTTTATAAGGGTTAATGTCAAAATCCTCGCTACTGCCTGTGGCGAGGTTGGTGATGGTCTGTGCCTGCAGGTCGACTTTGAATTCTGATGCGGGATTGTCGCGGATTGTGTCAAACATCTCTGCAAGAAACTCCTCGCTGACAACCACGGGAAGCACGAAATTATTCAGTTCATTGTTTTTATGGATGTCGGCGAAGAAGCTTGACACTACGACACGGAATCCGTAGTCGTATATCGCCCATGCCGCGTGTTCACGACTTGAGCCGCAGCCAAAGTTTTTTCCGGCAACCAGGATAGAGCCTGAATAGGTGGGGTCATTAAGTACAAAATCCTTTATGGGATGTCCCTCCGAATCAAATCGCCAGTCGCGGAAGAGGTTGTCGCCAAATCCTTCGCGTGATGTCGCCTTGAGAAATCGCGCGGGGATAATCTGGTCGGTATCTATGTTTTCCATCGGCAGAGGCACCGCCGACGATGTAATAACTGTAATCTTTTTGTCCATAGCTTATCGGTTTTTGCGTGGATCTGTGATTTTGCCGGTGACGGAGGCTGCGGCGGCAACAAGTGGCCCGGCAAGAATCGTGCGCGCTCCGGGACCTTGTCTGCCCTCGAAATTACGGTTGGAAGTAGAGATGCAGAGCTTTCCGGCAGGCACCTTGTCGTCATTCATGGCGAGGCATGCAGAGCATCCGGGCTGGCGCAATTCAAATCCTGCATCGGCGAGTATGCGGTCAATGCCTTCTTCTTTAATCTGTCGAAGCACTGACCATGAACCCGGCACGAGCCAAGCCGTTACATCGGGCGATTTGTGCTTGCCTTTGACATAGGATGCAAATGCCTTGAAGTCTTCAAACCTGCCGTTGGTGCAGCTGCCGAGGAACACATAGTCGACCGGCGTGCCTTCAAGCTTTTCTCCAGGCTTGAATCCCATGTATTCAAGCGATTTCATGTAGGAGGCGCGACCTGTCTCGTCATCACCGTCATAAGAGGGGATGGCTTCGGTCACGCTTATGCCCATGCCCGGGTTGGTGCCAAATGTTATGCGCGGCTCGATGTCGGCTGCGTCAAATGTCACTTCTTTGTCAAATACCGCATCGTCGTCGCTTGCAAGCGAGCGCCAGTAAGCGACGGCATTTTCCCAGGCGTCGCCTTTCGGAGCGTATTCGCGTCCCTTGATGTAGTCAAATGTCACCCCATCGGGTGCAATCATGCCTCCTCTCGCGCCCATCTCGATAGACAGGTTGCATACGGTCATGCGCTCCTCCATCGACATATCGCGTATGGCCTCGCCTGCATATTCGACAAAGTATCCTGTGGCACCGCCTGTTGTCATCTTTGAGATGATATACAGCGCCACGTCTTTTGCCGTCACTCCGTCGCGGAGCTTACCGTTGACACTGATACGCATGGTTTTGGGCTTTGGCTGAAGGATGCACTGCGAAGCAAGCACCATCTCCACTTCCGATGTGCCGATACCGAATGCCACGGCGCCAAATGCTCCGTGGGTCGATGTGTGGCTGTCGCCACACACGATTGTGTAGCCCGGGAGTGTCAGTCCGGTCTCCGGTCCGATGACATGGATTATGCCGTTTTTCGGATGTCCGAGTCCAAATAATTCAAGCCCGAACTCCGATGCGTTTCGCGTCAGTGTCTCGACCTGGTTGCGTGATACCGGGTCGGTGATAGGCTTGTCCTGGTTGAGGGTGGGGATATTATGGTCGGGGGAGCAGATTGTGCGCTCCGGGCGGAACACTTTCAGTCCCCGTCGGCGCAGTCCGTCAAAAGCCTGGGGACTTGTCACCTCATGGCAATAATGACGGTCGATATATAGCTGTGTCGGACCTCCGTCGATAGTGTTTATCGCGTGGGAATCCCATATTTTGTCAAAAAGGGTGCGAGCCATAGCTTGGATCGGTTTATGAAGTTATTGTTAATTGACAAATTTGTTGATGGCGTCAATGAACGCCTCGGCGCTTGCCGCCACGATGTCGGTGTTTGCTGAAAATCCGTAGTAGGTGTTTCCTTCATATTCGACAGTCATGTGTACTTTGCCTATGTCGTTGCTTCCCTTGCTGATTGCCTGTATAAGGAATTCTTTTACAAGCATGCGGCGGTGGATAATCTGCTTGATGGCTGTTATCGCCGCGTCAACAGGTCCGTTGCCTGACGCGCAAGCCTCGAATTTTTCACCTGCGATGTCAAGCCCGATTGACGCTACCGACTTGACTCCTACTCCCGATGTCACCTGAAGGAAGTCAAGTTTCAGCCTGCGTGTAGCCTTGTGGTGCTCGCCGGCAAGAAGAAGCACGTCGTCATCGTTAATCTCTTTTTTCTTGTCGGCGAGACGCAGAAATCCTTCATATGCCTTGTCGAGGGCTTCTTTGTCAAGCTCGATTCCGAGCACGTGCAGCCTGTGTTTAAGCGCGGCACGTCCGGAGCGGGCGGTAAGCACGATTGAGTTTTCATCAACACCTACATCTTTCGGGTCGATGATTTCATAGCTCTCGCGGTTTTTCAGTACGCCGTCCTGATGGATGCCTGAACTATGGGCAAAGGCGTTTCTGCCCACGATAGCCTTGTTGGGTTGTACGGGCATGTTCATCAGGCTTGACACCATGCGGCTGATTCCATACAGCTTGGTGGTGTTTAGGTTGGTGTCAATGCCGAGTTCCTTGTGGGAGCGGCATATCATCGCCACTTCTTCAAGAGAGGTGTTGCCGGCTCGTTCGCCTATGCCGTTGATGGTCACTTCAGCCTGGCGCGCGCCGAGCATGACTCCTGACATGGTGTTGGCTGTCGCCATGCCGAGGTCGTTGTGGCAGTGGGTGGCGATAGTCACTTTGTGGATGCCGTCGACATGCTCCATCAGGTATTGTATCTTTTCTCCAAACTGTGATGGCAGGCAATAGCCGGTGGTGTCGGGGATGTTGACCACTGTGGCGCCTGCCTTGATTACAGCCTCGACCACTCGCGCAAGATACTCATTGTCGGTTCTGCCGGCGTCCTCAGCGTAAAACTGGACATCCTCGACAAAGCGTTTTGCGTATTTTACACATGCGATGGCTCTCTCAAGTATGTCATCGCGATTGGAGTTGAACTTATACTTGATATGATAGTCCGATGTGCCGATACCGGTGTGTATTCTCTTGTGTTTTGCATACTGCAGGGCATCAGCCGCAACACGTATGTCATTTTCCACAGCTCTTGTCAGGGCGCATATCGTGGGCCATGTCACCGCTTTGGATATTTCAACGACTGAATTGAAGTCGCCTGGACTTGATACCGGAAATCCGGCTTCAATCACGTCTACGCCCAATTCCTCAAGTGCTTTGGCCACTTCGATTTTCTCAACAGTATTTAATTGACATCCGGGCACCTGTTCCCCGTCGCGCAGGGTAGTATCGAATATGAATAAACGATCGCTCATTAATGATGAATTATAAAAATAATTTATGAATAATTGCAAAATTAGTACCAATTGCCGACATAATCAAGAAATTTGACGATTATTTACGCAATTGGTACTTAAATCGCAATTATAAAACGCGTTTTGCTTACTATTTGTTTGGATTTGCAGGTTATTTCACCCAGCGGAGTATTTCACTGAACGATATTTTCCTGCCATACATGAGGATTCCGGTGCGGTAGATGCGTGCTGCAAGCCATGTGAACAGAATGGCGGTCGCATAAAGGAGCGCGATACTTGTGATGATTTCCCATGCAGGGACATTGTAGGGAAGGCGTATCATCATCACGATTGGCGACGTGAACGGGATAAGTGAGCAGATGACTCCAAGTGTGCCGTCGGGATTTTCCATACATGCCTGACCGATGAGCAACGCTATAATGATAATCATCATTACGGGCATGGTAAACTGGTTGGCGTCACTCTGCTGGTCGACAGCCGACCCGAAGGCGGCAAAAAGTGACGCGTATAGCAGGTATCCGCCGATGAAGTACAGTACAAAGATGCCCAACAGGCGTAGCCAGTTTACGCCCAGTATGGCCTGGATTATTTCCGGCATCTCTCCGGCCGCCATTTCGGGCATCTGTGTGCCTCCGGCCACCATTGTCGCTGCAACGTCGGGAGAGGAGGTGAATATACCGGTGACGCTGAGTATGAACATGCCGATACTGAGCAGTACGCTCCATATCGCAATCTGCGTAAGCCCTACAAGCGCGATGCTGACTATCTTGCCGAGCATCAGCTCCATCGGCCGGCAACTGCTTATGATGACTTCAACTATGCGGTTGGTCTTGTCTTCTACTACCGAGCTCATGATCATTGCGCCATACATCAATACAAACATGTAGGTCAGGAAGGCAAGGAAGAGTCCGGTGACGGTGGCAAGCTCGCTTGAGGAGAGTGATTCGCCCGACTCGTCCCATGTGTGGCTCTTGACCTCGACCGATATATTGCTTTCTGCGATGATTTTTTTCAGCTCGGGGATGTCGTAGGAGTTGATTTTTGCTTCCGAGAGGCTTCTGCCGAGTATATCGGAGATCTCTCTTGACAGCGACATCTTTACCGGCTTTTCGGAATAGATGTTGACAGTATGGGATTGGTCGATGTCTTTCGGTATCACAAGTATGGCGTATATGTCGCCGTCGGCTTCCATGAAGCGCTCTTTCATGTCGGATGATGACATGTCGGGTAACACCGAATATTTGAAATCGTCGGAGTCGACAAACTTGTCGGCATATCTGCCGCTTTGGTCGATTACCGTGACTACCTGCGCGTCACTGCGGTTAAACTCCATCAGCAGGACAGGCACGGCAATCAGCGCTATCATGATAATCGGAGAGAGCAGGGTGGTGAGTATGAATGACTTTTTTGCCACTATAGAGTAGTACTCGCGTTGCAGCACTAACAGAAATCTACGCTTGTCCATTGCTTTCGGTTACTGTTTCAATAAAAATTTCGTGCATGGTGGGAAGCACCTCCTCAAAGCCGAGGAGAGTGTACGCACGGTTGATTTTTTCGATGGTTTCTTTAATTGTCACGCCTTTGGAGAGACGTATTATCGCCTCTGAGCCTCCGAGCGGGTGGGGAGTTATGCTCTCGATTGTGAACAGTGAGTCGTCGGGGGCGAGAACCGGCTCGGCGATGTGGAGGGTAAACAGATTTTTTTTGAACTGTTGCCTGATGTCGAGCACATTGCCTTGCAACACGACTCGCGATTTGTTGATCAGCGAAAGTTCCTCACACACTTCCTCCACCGATGCCATGTTGTGGGTCGAGAAGAGTATTGTCGCTCCCTCTTCGTTAAGACGCAGTATCTCCTTCTTCAGCTGCTCGGTGTTTACTGGGTCAAATCCGGAGAATGGCTCGTCAAATATCAGCAGTCTCGGACGGTGGACGACCGTGGATATGAACTGGACTTTTTGTGCCATGCCCTTTGAGAGTGCCTCGATTTTTTTGTCGGCCCACTCTTCGAGCCCCATGCGCTCAAGCCACATCCTGCCCTCGCGGTAGGCGTCGGACTTGGTCATGCCTTTAAGCCTGCCGAGATATACGATGTGACTCAGCACTTTCATTTTTTTGTATAGGCCGCGTTCCTCGGGGAGATAGCCTATCTTCATTACATCTTCAGAGGCAAGCGGTCTGCCGTCCAGAAATATCTCTCCGCTGTCGGGCCGTGTTATCTGATTTAGCAGTCGTATCAGTGAGGTTTTGCCGGCACCGTTCGGGCCGAGCAGCCCGTAGACCGTGCCCTCCTTCACTTTGAGGCTCACATGGTCAAGGGCTCTGTGTCCGGAATAGTCCTTGACTACGTCGTTTACTTCGATAAATTCCATGTCGTTATTTTTTGAGCATTACCGATACCCAGCGGTCGCGAGTGTTGTGGTCGATATATTCGAGACCATGTTTTTTAGCCTCGGCGGTGATGACAGGGATGTCTTCTTCATAAAATCCGCTGAGTATCATCGTGCCGCCGTCTTTCAGTGCCGCGGCATATGCGTGCATGTCACCGGTGATTATATTGCGGTTTATATTGGCGATGAATATGTCGGCGGGATTGAGTCCGGCAAGCGCCCCGGCGTCTCCGAGAATTACGTTGATTTCGGGATGATTGTTGACTTTTACGTTCTCAACCGCATTGACGTAGGCAAACTCGTCTATTTCAATAGCATCGACAGGCGAGGCTCCGCGCATGGCTGACAGTATCGCGAGTATGCCGGTGCCGGTACCCATGTCTATGACCGATTTGTTGTCCAGCGGCATGTCGAGCAGACGCCTGATGATAAGGGAGGTCGTCTGGTGATGACCTGTGCCGAATGCCATTTTGGGGTCTATTACTATGTCGTAGGGTAGAGCGGGGATGTCTTTGTGAAATGAGCTGTGGATGACACACTTGTCGTCCACGATAATCGGTTGAAAGTAGTTTTTCTCCCATTCCGCATTCCAGTCTTGCCCCTCTACCGTGTCCCATTTTACATCAATGGTGGCATCAAAGGGGAAATCATTGATTATCTGACGGAATATTGACGAGTCAAACAGTTCTTTCTTTATGTATGCAGTAAGCCCTGTCGCGTCAGGGACAAAACTCTCATAATCATGTTCACATAGCAGGGCGGCAAGAATGTCGGTGTGATTTTCGTCACAGGGGGTGACTTCTAACCTTGCTTCGACGTAATCGTTCATCGTGTCTGGTTTAAAAATACATTAAAATTAATGTACAAAAATAACCATTTTTATTGGATTACGCCAATAAAATGTCAGATAAGCATTTCTTCACGTGTCACGCGGCAAAATCTGTTTTTGTTATTTAACTGCGATTTTATATGTCTTCCCATTTAGGGACAGCAGGTATACTCCGGCAACTGGAACATAAATGGATACATCTTCTACGGAGGCTTTTGCGTTATAAACCAATTTTCCATCAAGAGAAATTAGTCTTATATCACTTCCCTCAACAACTTGACTTATTTTTACAATTCCATTATAGACGGTTATAGGGGATTCTGCATTTTTAATCTCCACAATGCCACTGCTATTCCCGACTGACATAACATTGCGCTGGTTGACAATTACATCTCCGTCCTTGGAGACAAGTGTTCCTTCGGGTATGATTATGGAATATCCCTCCTCTGAGACAAGGGGGGTGTTCTCAAAATCCGCGATTAACACCCATTTCCCATTTTCCTCGGAAATAGTCGGTACCACTTCCTTGATTATGAGGTTCTCTTCTTCAATATAAAGTTGGACGGTCGGATTGGCAGAAAGAGCAACCGGGAGGTCATAGAAGAATTTTACTTCGCCAAGCACATCTGCGAGATGGTGGTCATAGAGACTGCACCAGATGTATTGGATAGGTTTCACCGGTTCCGTGTAGCCACCTATAAAATTGACCTCGGCCTCCTCGTTGACAATATCCGGACGGTGCAAGGCACTCGTGCTGCCCGCAGGCAATTGAATGGAATATCTTATCCCGTTCTCGAAATTTATTTTTTCTCCAAAATCTACCCCGGCATAACCAAGATTCCAATCCCAACTGACATCACAGCCATATTCCCTGACAGGGACACCTTCTCGGAGCAGCACAACTTTTCTGTTCTCGACCGGAGCTGTTTCAACACCGAAATAGAATCCTATTCGATCGGTACTCTTTACAATCGAGCCATTCTCGATAGAGGGGCTGGCGGGACCTATGGTGGAGGGGACACAGAATTCAACACTGAGTTCCTCGATGGAGATGTCAGGATTTCCCTCTCTGAAAATCACACCTTCCGGCGCCACGAGCCGATATGATTTCCCTTTCGGTAGGATTAAGGGTGATTCAAATGTGATTACCGCGGTACCTTGTGTTCTCTTTCTCCCCGTGTAGTTCGAGCATGACAGCACACCGGTTTCCAAAGGCTGTCCATCTGAATACACCGTTGCCGTAGAATTTTCAACAATGTCGATAGCTCCATCGAATGTAAAACCGATATCCACTATTGGATAACAAACCGGGCGGTCTCCAATGGTACATTGCTCTGGAACCAGACCGGAAGCCAATCCTTTCAATGCAGGCGCTATGACCAGTATTAAAATCAGTCCTATAAGTTTACGTTTATTCATAATTAACGTGAGTTCGATATAATAATTCTGCTGTCCAACAATAAAACAATCAGCCATTTAGTATAAAACTAAGTGGCTGATTTTCTTGGTATTATCGCGAAAAATTCGTAAATTTATAGTGTCCAATTAT
>NZ_SPPC01000019.1 GCF_004570975.1 Barnesiella sp. WM24 | reverse complement strand
AAACGCAAATCAAGAAGAATCTGAATATGTCAAAGCTATATGATGACGTCAAGAAACAAGGTGAGCAGATTGACGACCTGCAAAAGACAGTTACCAACCACGGCACACGCATCGAGACCCTCGAAACAAAAGCGAAGGCAACGCCGCCGACACAAGCAGTCAATCAAAGACCGATAACGGTGAAATTGCCCGACAATGTTGCGACCAATGAAAGCATCAGCAAACTGCTTGATGAAAAGCTATCGGCAACCTCAACCGACGGCACACTCAAAAAAGTCATGGAGCAACTGCCGGGCAGCCTGTCGAAGGGAGTTGCGGATGTACTGTCCGACAATCTGGGAGATAAGGTCAAGGACGCTCTTTATGAAGGATTCCGCAGGGAGTTTGCAGATGAGCGAAAAAAGCTCTACGATGTGGTAAGCGAACTCCGCCACAAGGCTCAGTCCATAATATGGGGGCAATGGTGGAAGGCGACACCTATACTCTTTGCAACTCTTCTTCTCGCCGCCGGAGGCTTCGGCTATGGATTCTTCTATCAGCTCAACGAAAATTCCAAGCTGAGGGATGTCGAATGGCTCTATCGCAATCAGAGGACTGCGTATAAGACCGAAAAATCACGCCAATTTTTGATGAACACCGAGCGGGATTTTATAATGGGAACATGGCAGGTGCGCGACAGCATCAAAGACAATATCCGCTATTGGGAGAAAGAGCGAGGCTTGGACAAAACCTATCTCTATTTCAACCCGACTGAAAAATAACACCATTACTGACCGAACCGCCGAGAGAATAACCGTATCCTCCTCGGCGGTTTTATAATTCAACGCAACTCAAATTATTTGTTTTTCGGCTCATTAGCTTGCTGTCTCAAAAAATTTCAGTAATTTTGCCGATATAGGAGTGGTATGTAAACTCCTACCGCAGCATGGTTAAGGCACGAGGAATAGACAATAAAATTGATTCTTTGGTGGCAATTCCTGTCACCAAGACACGCCGCACTCTCATCGTGCCTAATCAGGCGATTGCAACCTACGTCACCCAGTGGACTTACGACAGCCACAACCGACTCATCGAGATGATTTACCCCGACGAGGAGAAGGTGACTTACTCCTACAACCTCGGAGGTCTTCTTGAAAAGGTACGCGGTGAGAAATCCTACGGTTACGACTACATCACCAAACTGGGCTACGACAAGTTCGAGCAGCGCAGCTATCTGAAGTATTGCAACGGTGCGGAGACCTTCTACACCTACGACAACCGTCGCCGCCTGAGCAATCTCGCGGTCAACAGCGGAGGCACATCCATTATGGACAACGCCTATACGTTTGACGCTGTGAGCAATGTCCTTTCGGTGGCCAACAATGCTTCTCTTCCCGCCAACGGCAATGCCGGCGGCCAGATGTCGCACACCTGTACTTATGACGGTCTTTATCGTCTCGCCACCGCGACGGGTACATACACCGGGGCTGACAGCAAATCGGCATCCTATACCCTCGATATGGGTTATGACAATATGCACCGCATCACCTCCAAGCGCCAGCATCTGACGCAGGACAACGTGCAGTTCAACGGCACCCTCAATGTCGGCTATGACCTTTCCTATACCTACAGTTCGGAAGAAGGGAAGAAATTCCAGCTTGAAAGTGTAAAGGATGTTGATTACCGCACGGAAGAGACCCCGGAGGGGAACAAAGTGGAGAACGGTCACGTTTATACTTATGACAAGAATGGAAACCTTGTATATGTAAACACAAGCCGTATGATGAAGGATGGACATAAGGACAACAGCGTCGGTGAGCGCAAGCTCATCTGGGACGAGGAGAACCGCCTGCTCTCAGTGGACGACAATGGCTTCGTGTCCAACTACTGGTATGATGCCGACGGTGAGCGCACCGTCAAGACTTCCGGCGAGAGCGACCAGGTCTATGTCAACGGCGTATTCTCAGGCGGTTCTACCAACACCGCGAAGTTCTCGCTCTATGTGAGTCCCTATCTTGTCGCCAATCAGGGTGGCCGCTACACCAAGCATATCTACGCAGGTTCTCAGAGAATCGTGTCGAAGATAGGCGATTTCGCCTCCTACGGCTCTGATCCGCGCCGTATAGAGTATGCCGGAAGTGAGACCGACGGACTCTCTGTTGACTACAAGTCCAAGTACACCGCACAGCAACAGGTTATCAAGGATCACTACACTTTCTTTGATGTACCCTACAACGGCACGGACAACAACAACTATGCCGACGGCGAGGGATTCTGCTGCAACGACGGCACATTGGAGGCTGCACAGGCCAAGGCGATGAGAAAGGCCCAGACCCGCGCGATTGCCGAGTCCTTCAAGGATCCCGACAACTACGAGAACCTCCAGTTCTTCTATCATCCCGACCACTTAGGCAGTTCAAGCTTCATCACCAATCTTGACGGTGAGGTGGTGCAGCACATCGAGTATGTTCCTTTCGGCGAAGTATTTATTGAGGAGCGTAACAGCGTATGGAACACTCCTTATCTCTTCAACGCAAAAGAGTTTGATGAGGAGACAGGCATGTACTACTATGGTGCCCGTTACTATGAACCACGCCTCAGCCTTTGGATGTCAACAGATCCGCTTCAAGAGAAATATCCGAATATATCTGCTTATGTATTTTGTGCCAATTCTCCTTTAGTATATTATGATAAAATTGGATTGTCATTAACATTAGTAGGTGAAGATGCTGATTTACAGACTACTCTTTCTTTTTATGAGAAAGGCATGGGGGGATTCTATTCACTGAATTTAGATGAAAATAAGCAAGTTCAAATAACTCAGATTGAAGATAAGAATCCTAGTGATATGACTCCTGAACAAGCGAACTATTATAAAGCGCTGAATAAAATTGTAACAGACGAAAGAGATACAAAGATTAACATTGTTGAATCTCTTTCAGTCCCAATTGGCGATGCTGCAATACAATCTGTTGCAATATCGGATATTCAGACACTTGGAGAAGGAGAATGGCTAAATGGAGCAAGTGCTCTCATGCATGAGACCTTTGAACAATATCAAGTACAGGTTAAGGGCATAAAATTGACTAAAGCTCATATTCAAGCAACAAGTATGGAGCAGCAAGTTACCGGAGCCTATATTCCTCCATTTGATAGATTTTTCGATAATGGACAAATGGTTCTTCCTGTTTTTAAGAATGCTAGCGATACCAGTTCAGAAAATCGAATTGGGACAGTTATTCTCCACTTGAATGATAAAAACAACGTATCGTCAGTAGAAAGAAAAAAATGGCAAAAATAACGACACTCCTATTATTCCTTGTTATTATTGCTTCCAATATTAATGCAAAGATTACTTCTGAAATAGACAACTATTTCAGAGGTAATCTCTGTTCATTAAGGCAGACAATCAAGGCAGCTCAAAGTCTATCTATAGATCAGAAAGAATTTTTAAATATCGTAGGATTGTTATCAGATGAAGACCAATTAACAATCCACAACTACAACGTCAGAAATCTCGATAAAGACCTGCGCACAATTGAACAATGGTATGAACTTAATCAAGATTTGCTTTCATGGGATTTAGTGGTTGATGCACGCAATATAGTGAATGAATTTTCAATCATTAATTCGCCATTGTCCGATGAGACGTCATTATTTGAATTGAAATACAATAATCTTCAAAAGAGATTGCAATATCGAGGCATTAGGAATATTAATTCAAATCAACTCATTTTCCCTACAAAATCTAAAAAAGAAGGCGATAAAGTTGTATTGAATTATATTCATAAAAACATGGAAATACTGGATTCATTATTTAACTGCGGAAATATTGGGTCGGGATTTGTAAATTCTGTGTTTTTATGTAATCGTGTTCGTGAATTTGTATTTGTTATAGGATGTTTCTGTGGTATAAGTCAATATCTAAATCCAGTAATTCCGACATTAGATTGGATTCAATTTAATGATATAAAAGATTATATATTCATGAACGAGAATAACATTCCGTTGAAAAAAATTGAGTTCTTAAAAAAACTGTGGCGGTCTAAAGTCCAATTTATGGATAAAAAAGAATATGATGAGGCTTTTAAATCAGGAATGTTTCTTTACGAATAGAAAATTTTGTTTTAATCATTAGTACCTGGGAATAATAAATGAACATATCTATAAATATCTTTTCAGATATACTGCACATTATCTCATCAGTAATGTTGAAGAATGCTGACAGAATTAAAATCGTATACCCACATATGCGTATTTTTGTTTGTAGGTACTTTGGGATTAATCAATAGTTTTGCGTAAACTCATAAAAGAAACATTTGCGGACAATTGAATAATACTGACATCGGCTGATTATAAGATTAGTCGATGTCTTGTTATTGAATTGTAATAATAGTGACAAATCAAAAGATTCAATAAACAAATTACCCACATTTTTAATGTAAACTCGGTTAATATCTATCAGCGTTGTCACACATCCCTCAACTATCTTGCTCATATACTCCTCTTCCAGTTTCATGGAATCATTAACACTCGTTGAGAACCCTTCATAATGCTTTGACCCATGAATAAAAATATTTAACAAAGCCCTTGAAGGGTTGTCAATACCATAATTTTAGCAAGGTCATCGCGGACCCGTTCAAACGGGGTCTTTTATCGCCAAATGATTTATCGAAACCTAATAAGAATCAAAATTCATTGATTCAATAAAGATATTCCCAATATTTTCCACATATACCCGGTTTAGGTCGAGAATGTTGTTTACTCGGCCTCCGACTATGCGGCTCATGAAGTCTTGCTCCAGCTGCATCAGTTCGCTGACGTTTGATGTGAACTGGTCGTAGTGCTTGGAGCCTTGGATGAATAGATTGAAGATTGCCTGAGAAGGATTCTCCACACCATAGTTATCTCTTAAATCGTCCCTTACTCGTTCAAAGGGTGTTTTGTAGAGTTTATAAAAATCAGAAACAGAGGATTTGGCAAGAGCCTCCCGTTCCTCCTGCGATAAGGTGAAAACAGGAAAGAACAGCTCATCGAAAACGTTTGCAAAAAGAGTTTTCTTATTTTTGAAATAATAGATGATAGCTCCTTTTGTCTGGGGTATGGCTTTTTCAAGATCCGCAACCGTTATGGCATCCCAACTGCCGGTAGCAACCAGCGGATAACACTTTCTAAGTATATCCGACCTATTTCTTAACGATTGTTCCCGATGTTTCGACATTACGCAAAAAGGGTATGGAGAAGCGTCGTATCTAACACGAGGGTTGTTGTGGAAGACCTGTAAGAAAGATACGGCGCAACCCCATACCCGTATGACGTATGGACTCGCGTTTCATATCTATCCGTCTTCTTACTAAAAACTTCCACGCAAAATGCGGATAATGCAGAAAATGCAGAGGAAATTATGCTGTTATCAATTTTAGGTCGAAGAAGAAGATCCGGCTTTTCAAATCCTCATCGGCAGATATGCCAAACGCATCTTTCTCTCCTTGCTCGGTCTTATATAGAGGCTTAAAGCCGTTTTTCAGGTAGTAATGCAGAGTGGATTCGGTATTGTAGGCATCAACGAGCATATAGCGGCAAGCCGCCTTATTATTCTCGTCCACAAACCAATATTTGAGCGCATCCATCAGCTGTGTGCCAATATTCAATCCTTTGCCTTGAAAATTCATACTGACACCGAGGCGACCAATCAGTACAGCAGGATAGCTGCGATGCCGCTTTTGCTGTGGTATCTTTCGTTGGAAAGAGTTTTTGGAGGGTTTATCAAGTGTATACGTTTTGATGCCGTCGTATGACAGTGTGGCAATGGCCACTATCTCACGCTGATTTGCCTTGTTTATCCAGCAATAGGTCTTGCCTAGTAATTCCTCCTCATAGAGAAAGACATCATGGCTGAAAAAATCGTCAAGGTCGTCATCTCCACAAGAAAAGGGGTCACAGTAATCTGCGACCTCCTTGGTATAAGGCACCATAAAGGTGTTTTCTACGAAAATAAATTCAACCATTGTCAGTTTTTCCGTGGAGGAAATATGATGTTCTTAGCACTTTCCAACATCGTAGAAAGCACCTTTCGCTGTGATTCCGAGAGTTTTGGCGTAGGCAATTTGCCATTGCGCTCCGCTTCCTCGGTGAAGATTCTTGCATCTTCGCCCCAAAGTTCGGGGGATGTTTTAATTGTCATTGCCATAGTTTTATCTCCTTTTACTAATTCAATTACAAAGGTACAACAAATTTCTCACATAATCAGCTTAATAGGCTGATAAAATAACATCAGTCGAGCAAGCTGACAAGTTCTTTTTTCATATCCTCGTCAATCTCCCTGTATCTGGCGAAAGCCTTGCTGCCCTCTTTATGCCCTGACAAAGCCCCAACAAGACTGGGATCCTTGACTTTCTTGTATAGATTGCCGATGAATGTACGCCGTGCCATGTGGCTGCTTGCAATCTCATTTATCGGGCGTTTCTCCTCTTCCCCGGTCTTTGGATTGCGGACAGTCACCATTCGGGTTATCTCGCAGAGAGTGAATATCTTTTTTATTGCCTCGTTGTATTTCTGTGCGCTGATGAAAGGAAACAGTTTCTCAGCTCCTTTGGCATAATATTTCTCCACCAATTGCCGTGCGCGTGTATTTAGTGGCACTCGTACAACCTCCGGGCGTTCATTCTTGGTCTTGTTGGGGATGTACTCGATTGCACCGTTTATGATGCTTCCCGACGTCATTTCCAACAAGTCCGACACTCGGCAACCGATAAGGCACTGAAAAACAAATATGTCGCGTTGCACCTCCAAAGCCGGTTTATCCGACAGGTCGAAATCGGCTATCAAATCGCGCTCCTCTATTGTGATATAGTAAGGAGTGCCGTATTTCTCACTGCCTATACCTGTGAAAGTTGCGAACGGAGTGCGGTCGAGATAGCCACGTCTCACACACCAGTTGAAGAAAGCCCGAAGCCTTTTTAGTATCCCTATGACAGAATTCTCGCCGCGTTTCTCCGGGCGACGGGGCTTACGTGCAGTCTCAACGACATCAGAGGCGGTCTTGTATATTGAGGGATATTTGTCATAAATTTTCGGCTCATTGATTACAAATTCCTTGAAGCGCTCTATCTCGGTGGAATCAAAGTCGTTGAGAATAAGCGTGAACTTTGTCCGGGTCGTTTTCTGCCTGTACAGCTCAAAGCGACGCAACAGTCGGGCAAGCACCTTGTAGTGGCCTGACAGTGGTGCGCCGTCAAGATGCTTGTCGAGAAATTCATTGAACACATCGAAAAACGACATCTTCTTCGGAGCGGCCTCAAACAGTTCCGGGTGGTGGTGACGCAGAATAGCGTCCTCGAAAAATTCTTTGGAGAGAGACTTTTGTGGTGTGCTTACACAGAGCGAAATCAGTCGGCTCTCCAAAGATACGAGATTGTCATTTATTATTTGTAACTTTGCCAGTGTCTTTCGGTCTGCGCGTGGCATAATGATCTTACCGTCACGAAAACGGGTAGCCTCAACAAAGATGCCGCTTTTCAGGCGCAGACGCAGTTCGCGCGACACCGACAGTCGCAACATGATTTCAGCTTCGCCATTGGCGTTGACCTTAGAGGATAGAGAGCGTGTTATGGTTGCCATATTCAGAGAGATTATTTTGATGTGGTACAAAATTACTAAATTTTGTCCACATGACAAAATTTTCGTCCACGCTTTGTCCACATCTTCTGCCTCTACTTGCGCCCTGATGATTTCCAAAGTTCAATGTCGCAAATGGCTTTGTTACGATAAGACGCTGATAATCAATTAATGTGTGATAATTGGCTTTGAACGCTAAAATTCATTACGATTCAATACGATTCACAAATGTCACTCCCAGGCGGATCACAGAACAAATCGGCAAGATGCCGCAAATCGCTGAAACTAAGACGGTTTCAGCGATTTTTGTAATACCTCTATCCGGCAGAATAGTGAACATTGTGAGGTATGGTGGTGTGCAATTCGTGAACAGCCTCCGGCGTGAACAGTTTTGTTCACGATTTATGAAGCGAATTTGTAATCCTCTATCCTTCTGCGTTTTTCTGCGATTTACCGTTTCAAAAGTGGGGCTTTTATACTTTCCTCAGGGTTCAGATCCCCACTTTTCGAGAATTAGGAGTTGATTTTGGGCGGAATTTAACATCAATTGAAGTTTTTAACTACGCGACAGTTAATTTAGCCTTGTTTTTAACTCTTTTATCTCTATTCAGCCGAGTTTGGGATTGTGTTTAATCGTGAACAAGGTGGCAGAACGGTGAAATACGACGAAATTGCAGAACAATACTTCGTGAACAAACTCCGGAAGTTTCTTCCTGTTCACGGAAGTGTTCACTGGATTTGCGATACGGCGTTGAGAATAAACCGACTTCTACCGTTGAAGTCAATACCACTGTGGTGGACGCTCCTTCAATATCTGACGACCAGAAAAAGTCTACGGTTGCAGAGCCAAAGCTGACTATAATCTATCGGGCAATTCAAGACGATGGGCAATTTAATTATAATTTAGCGGATTAACTCAAATTGCAATTGAGCTAATCCGCTTTTTCTGTGTTTTGTGAAATGTTCTCCGAATAATGTGCAATGTTACTATCGTATGCTGAATGTTATTATTAGACATCTGAAAACTTTTTATATCAAAATAGCAATGAAAGAAAGAACTTTAGGAGTGCTATCTCCGCTTACAGTATCGAGTATAGGCTTGGGCTGTATGGGCATGAGCCACGGTTATGGTCCGGCTGCAAATGTAGATGAAATGGTAGGTTTAATCAGAAAAGCATACGATCTTGGTGTCACCTTCTTTGACACAGCCGAGGTCTATGGCCCCTACACTAACGAGGAGCTTGTCGGAAAAGCACTGGAACCTATCCGCAACCATGTGAAAATCGCCACAAAGTTCGGAATAAGCATGGAAATGGAGAAGTTTACTCAGGTGCTTGACAGTCGTCCTGAAACAATCCGTAAATCAGTCGAAGGGTCGTTGAAGCGTCTTCGCACCGATCACATAGACTTGTATTATCAGCATCGTGTTGACCCCGATGTGCCGGTCGAAGATGTCGCAGGCACTATCAAGGAACTAATGGATGAGGGAAAAATCCTGCACTGGGGTCTTTCCGAAGCCAGTATCAAGACTATACGTGCCGCTCATGCAATCCTTCCGCTGACAGCAGTTCAAAATGAATACTCCATGTTCTGGCGGGAGCCTGAAAAGGAACTCATCGGTGTGCTTGAAGAACTTGGCATCGGACTGGTTACATTCAGTCCTCTTGGCAAAGGGTATCTTACAGGTGGTATTACTAAGGATACAAAGTTCACCAAACACGATTTTCGTAATTCAGTACCACGTTTTACAAAAGAGAACATCGAGGCCAACATGGCACTCGTTGACTTTATCAAAGGACTTGCCATTGAGAAAGACATGACCCCATCGCAAGTTGCAATAGCATGGTTGCTCTATCAGAAACCGTGGATTGTACCAATTCCCGGAAGCCGCAGTCTCCGTCATCTTGAAGACAACCTTGGAGCTGCTGATGTCTCTTTCACACAAGAAGAACTGAAACGAATAGATGAAGTATTGGACTCAATCCATATACAAGGCGACCGCTATAATGCCAACAATCAGGCAAATGTCGGGAACTGAAATCAAGCACTAATATAAAGGGATACGGAGCCAAGTCGCATTTGACAAGGCTCCGTATCTCGTATGTGAGAGAATTATTATCTCCAGCCCATAAACATTTTCACGACTTCGGGATCGTGATGGTCGAAGAACAGGCTTGTAGCAGTGTCAAGTGCTGCAATTTCAGCCATATCTCCGGCGGAGAGTTCAAAGTCGAATATGTCGATATTCTGCTGCATGCGCTCAATGTGGGTCGATTTCGGGATGATAATCACACCTCGTTGCAGAAGCCAGCAGAGTGCGACCTGTGCCACGCTTTTCCCATATTTCTTGCCGATTGTTTCAAGTACGGGATTGGTAAAGAATCCGTTTCGTCCCTCGGCGAGCGGTGCCCATGCCATGATGTGGGTGCCGAACTCCTGCATGTATTTCTGAGCTGCTATCTGCTGGTCGAACACATGGGTTTCCACCTGATTGACAGCGGGAACAATCTCCACGTTGCTTGCGAGGTCGATGAAATGGTCGGGGTAGAAATTGCTGACACCGATTGCGCGGAACTTGCCCTCCTTGTATGCCTCCTCCATCGCGCGGTATGCGCCGTAACGGTCGCAAAAAGGCTGGTGAAGCAACATCAGGTCGATGTAGTCAGTGCCGAGTTTTCGCAGACTTTCGTCTATCGACCTTTTGGCTTTTTCGTAGCCATAGTTTGAAATCCATATCTTGGATACGAGGAACAGCTCGGCGCGTGCTATGCCGCTGTTTTTTACGGCGGCACCGACACCTTCCTCATTGTGATAAGCCTGAGCCGTATCAATCATACGATAACCGACACGGAGCGCATCGCTGACGCAGCGTTCACATTCAGCTGGGGATACCTGATAGACGCCATAGCCTACCTGCGGCATGATGACGCCATTGTTTAATGTCACTGTATTCATTGTTCTATCCATTTTTTAATTTGTTCAGGTTTTGCGGGAAGACGCAGTCCGGTCTTTATGTTAAGGTCGGGATAACCTTTATGCAGGGTTGCATCCGCCTCCGACATCGGGCTTTCGTAGGAGGTGCAGAACGGATATATGACCTTGTTTTTCAGTTCTGTACGGTAGTTATCGAGAAATGTGCGTATTACAGCCGGTTCTTCGTGCCACCATATCGGGAAACCAACGAAAACGGTGTCGACATCCGCGAAGTTAATGTCAACAGGCTTGATGGCGGGGCGAAGCGACTGGTTGAGATGTTCCTGAGTGCATCGCGACTGCTCGTTTACCCAATCCACATCCTCTGATGAATATGGCTGTTCGGGCTGGAGGCGTATCATTTTCGCCCCTGTCACGGCAGCAACTTCCTTGGCTGCCAGTTCCGTATTACCGGAATGAGTGAAATAGACGATTACAGATTTCATTTCTTCGTTTGTAGGGGTTTGTGGCGTTGATGCCGGTTTGGAGGCGCAGGCACTGAAGGCCATAGCCAGAACCGACATAACAGTCATTATTGATTTTACAAATTTCATATTGATTTGTTTTTGCTGATTATAGATTCTTGCCGAAGAAGTCAGTCAGTTTGTCGGAGATCTGAGTCACATACTCAGGCACATAATAGGTCTGTATATGTGTCGCGCCGGGTACAAGGAACAGCTCCTTGTTATCGGTTCCGGTTGCCTTGCTGAAGCACTGTTCCGACATGTAGAGCGTATCGGCATTTTTTCCGGCAATCATCAGCAAAGGCTTGTTTATGAGCAGCATCCCTTCCGAGGCATCCCAGTCCATCAGATCTATAAGGCTGCTCTTGGTATATCGGAAAGTGGAATTGGGATGTGCGTAATTGACGATGTAGTAGTCATAGCCCTCGCGGTAGAGGTCAAACGGCAGTTTTGCAGCCTGCTCCGGGGTTACTCCGCTCATGTCGCCGACATATTCTATTTCACCGCCTCCGGCTTCCTTCTGACGGGCTGCACAGGCATCTTCGAGCCGTTCCTGAATCTGGTTTATCTGCGAATCGAGGAACCCGTTGCGGCGCACCAGTCCCGAATTGAACAGGCTGAGTGTGGCGATTGCCTTGAAGCGTTTGTCGGTCTGTGCCGCCTTTGCCGTGTAGCCGCCACCACCGCAGATACCTAGTATACCCAGACGGTCGGCGTCAACGCCGGGATATGTAAGCAGGATATCTGCCGCGCGGTGAATGTCCTCCACACGGTTTGCCGGCTTGTCGGTGCTTCGGGGTTCTCCTCCACTCGCACCCTGATAAGCGGCGTCAAAGGCAAGAGTGATATAGCCCTTTCCAGCCATAATTTGCGCGTAGTTGCCGGCAACCTGCTCCTTTGTGCCTCCGTTGGGGTGTGCCACGACGAGTGCGGGATACTTTCGGGCGGGATCATATCCTGCGGGAGTATAGACGTTGGCACGGATTTTCAAACCGTTCAGGTCATATTCAATCGGGTGGATATTGACCTTTCCGGCTTCGTTCTTCATAATGGCGTTGTTGTAGACAAGGCCGTAGGGATTGCCCTTATAGGCAAGGACATCCTTTACATCGACATTCTTGAAAATAGGTTTTGTTTCCATAATCGTAGAATTTTGAGTGAATGCCGGGAGAGACATCAGTCCCAGTATTATTGATAATATATATTTCTTCATATCGGATGCGTTACATTGTTTCTTTCAGTATTTCAAACAGCTCATCGTGAGTAAATCTCTTGGCGCATCCCGGAGTCAGCACGGTTGAGTCAGCCGCTTTGCGAAGCAGGGTTTCTTCAGTCACGCCTATCTCACACCATCGCGAAGGCATACCGATTTCCCTGATGAAAGATTCAAGCGCATCGACACCTTTTGCCGCCTTCTCTTTTTCAGTGCCTTCTGTTATGCCCCAGACATTTTCTGCCATTGCCGCCAGTTTTTCAGCTCCTTCGTCCAGCATGTGACGGTAAAGGGTCGGATGTATAATGGCAAGACCGGCACCGTGGTTGCAATCGGTATATGCTCCCACTGCGTGTTCAAGCATGTGGCACTGAAAATCAGTGATTTTGCCGAGTTTAAGGATTGAGTTCTCAGCCATCGCAGATGCCCACATCAGCTCTCCTCTTGCAAAGTCGTTGTCGGGATCAGCAATAAGAGCTCGGATATTTTTGATTACATTGCGCATTATGGCTTCGTTTATCTCGTCGGTAAGATTGGTGTGTGCAGGGCGTCCCATATAGGTCTCCATACAGTGGCTCAGCGTGTCAAACGCCCCGCTGATCACCTGCTTCATGGGTAAAGTCAGCGTCAGGTCGCTGTCAAGCACTGCAAACGAATTGAACGCACCGAAAAGAGGCTGTTTCAGTTTAAGCTCCTCGTTGGTTATTACCGCGCCGTTATTCTGTTCCGCACCGGTTCCGGAAGCCGTTAGAATCGCCCCCATAGGGATGCAGTCTGTCGCCATACGACGCTCTTTGCCATACTGCATACTCCAGATATCCTCATCGGTCTTTGCCTGAATCGAGACAATCTTGCAGCAGTCTATAACGGAACCTCCGCCGACGGCAAGTATGAAATCGACATTGTTTTCACGGGCAATTTTTGCGCCTTCCTGAACTTTGGCGTATGTGGGATTGGGCATAATGCCGCTAAAATCCACAACTGTCTTGCCTGCTGCTTCAAGCATTTTCCGGATGCGGTCATAAAGACCTGACCGTTTCAATGAGCCGCCACCATAGGCAAGCATTACTTTGTTACCCATTTTGGGCATTTCTGTATTCAAGGCAGTCTCCAGACAGCCTTTGCCGAAATACTGTTTTACCGGATATTGAAAAGTGAAAGAATCCATATGGTTTATTATTTTTCTAAAGTTGACATATCAATTACGTAACGGAACTTTACTTCTCCGTTTTTGACTTTCTCGTATGCGTCGGTTATGAGGTCGGCATCTGCCTTTATCACTTCTACATCAGGATATATGCCATGCGCCACCGAATAGTCCATCATTTCCTGGGTTTCACCGATACTCCCTATTCTTGAACCGAACAGACGTCTGTTTGCCATACCGATGAATGAGCGCATTGAAAGCTGCGGCATATCTTTTGCCGATGGAATGCCGACTATGCACATCTGCCCGTTCCATTTCAGCATCTTCATATAGGTCATAGGGTCGTAAGCCGACGGAATGGTACTGATGATAAAATCGAACTCATTTGCGATAGACGCCATAGCCGCCGAGTCGTTGACGTTTACATACCGTGACGCTCCCATCTCTTTGGCGGCTTCACGCTTGTCCTCAGAAATGTCAAAGACCGTGACATCGGCACCGAGAGCCTTCAGGTATTTCACAGCCATGTTTCCCAGACCTCCGAAACCGGCAAGTCCGACTTTATCGCCAGACTTAACACCGGCATATTTTATTGGCGAATAAGTTGTGATTCCTGCACACAGCAGCGGTGCGACTTTCTCCATATCTGCATTTGCAGGAATGGCTATGGCATAGTCCTGAGAAACCACTATGTTATCGGAATATCCTCCTTGAGTCGGCTCATTATCGTGGTAAGGGTCATGGTCGTGATAAGTAGAAACAGACTCGCTGCAATAATGCTCCTGTCCGTTGAGGCAATAGTCACATACATGGCATGAATTGATTATGCAGCCAACGCCGGCATAATCACCAACCTTGAATTTCGTGACATCTTTTCCAACGGCAACGACACGACCGGCAATTTCATGCCCCGGCACCATCGGATACTCTTCCTTGCGCCAGTCGCCATGCACATTGTGGAGATCACTGTGGCAGATGCCTGAATACAGAATCTCAATCTGTATCTCGTCATCGCCGACTGCGTGGCGGTTGAATTCGTATGGATGAAACACACCGCTTTCATCAAATGCGGCAAAACCGTGTGTCGGTATGCTGTCAGTCTGAGCGTATAAGTTTAATGACAGACTCGACAGACTTATTAATAAAAGTATTTTGGAATATAATTTCATGATTATTAAATGGTAATGTTAGGTATCCCTGCCGAATGGTTCATGTGTTTCTCCCAGAACCTGACCGCACCGTCCATCCAGCCCTCGGCACTTGTGCCAGTGCCAAGACCGAAACCGTGGCGCAGATTTGGGAACAGATGAAATTCGGCATCTATGCCGAGCGACTGCAATGCTTCCACCCGGCGGCGCATTACCGTCGGACTTGCAATAGCATCATTCTCGCCGATAACAACGTATGTCGGCGGATCCTGACGCGTATATTCCGAATGGCCGGTATAGCCCATCACGACTGTGGCAGGACGGGCATCGACAAAATTGCCGAATGCCGCAGGAGTGTATGACCCGATATATGCAGCCATACGCGCTCCTGCCGAGCCGCCCCACACAGAATAGTCATCAGTCGATACGCCTAATTCAGAGGCATGGGTAAATATATAGTCTATGCCTGCCGAAAGGTCTTCGACGGCACTCTGAGCCCCACGGTCAACGCTGTACTGGATTACGAAAGCATTGTAGCCTTTCTTGCTCAGTTCGAGAGCGAGAGGAAAACCCTCGTGGATTGAACCGACATAAGAGAATCCTCCTCCCGGACAGAACACAGCGAATGGCGCGCCGGGATTTCCGGGAAAGAAAAACAGTCCGGCATCCTTGCGACCGAGGTCATAGTACAACTGCTTACCATTTCCAACCATATCTATCATCTCGTTGATATAACCTACAGCCCTCCCGGCATCCACATAATTGTGGTATGGCAGAAGCGACGGTATATTGCCGAGCTTCATGTCGGGATCGTAACGCCACTCAAGCGGCAGGATATATCTGCCGAAACCCTGAAAGGCGGGATGGCTTACCACATCGCTGACAGTGCTTGCGGTTGTAAGATGGCTGTAATCTTTCATTTCAGACGGGTTTTCATCGCGGTTGCCGGGATTATTCTCCGACACCTTCACCTCTAACAATTCCTCTTCCGCTGATGTTGAGGCACATCCGGCAAGAACCGAGAAAAGAGCAACAGATACCGACAATATCATAAGTCGAGCTGCCATACGTCACCCCTTTTTATGAAATTTATATTTGAGCCACACTATGCCATGATTGCACACTTCGGCTGAAAGCAGCTCCAGTGACTGACCGGCAGCCGGGGTCTCATCAGACGCGCCGAGATATTCAAATATGGAGGGCACGGTGGTAAGGCCGTCAATTCCGGGATACATCACAAGGCTAAGTTCATCAATCAGTCCGGCTGCGAGCATCGCGCCGTTGATTATGCCGCCACCTTGAAGCGAGATTTTATTGATTCCGAAGCGGTCATGAATAATCTCCATTGCACTGCGCAGATCAGTCGGGTCGGCAAGCACAATGTATGAAATGCCTTTTTCTTCAAGCATCGCAAGATAATCGGCTGTCGCATTCGTTCCTAAAATGACAAGGATATTGTCGCCACGGAGGCGGTTGTCGGGGTAGAAAATATCCGCATCGGGGTCAACAGTTATGAACAGTCTTTCAGAGTCACGGTTTCCGGTATAGACTTTACCGGCTTGTGCCCTGTCGTTGCTCTTGGGCATGAACTTATAAGGGAAAGCCTCCTTCGCGGTTGACTTGCCGAACATCCATGCGTCAGTGTCAAGCGATTTTCCTAACTCGGCATATTCTTTGAACAACTCACCGGCAGGTGTGCCATCAAACGGCAGCGTCCACCGACCCGGCAGAAGTCGGCCGTCGACCGAACTCATTATGTGGCATATTACTTTTGGAATCATTTTCGTCAGATTACATTTTGAGGTTTTACAATTTTTGAGCCGCCGAACACTTCGCTCATTGGTATTGTGTCGAGGGTGCGGTCAATCCGGGCGATTTCCTCCTGGCTCAGTTTCACATCAGGCGCGCCGGCATTCTCTTTCAAACGGCACAGATGCCGTGTGCCGGGGATAGGAACAATCCACGGTTTCTTACACAGCATCCATGCCAGCGATATCTGCGAGGGTGTGGCATGATGTTCATCGGCAAGTTGTGTGATATAGTCCATCAGCTCACGGTTCTTTTCAAAGCTCTCCTTTTTGAACTGCGGCATTGCGGCCCGATAGTCGGAGTGCGGGTCAAAAGTTGAAGATGCGTCATAGTTTGCTGTAAGCAGACCGTTAGCGAGCGGAGAAAACGCCACAAAGCCGATGCCAAGTTCTTCCAGCACAGGGAACAGCGCCTCATGCCATCGCGCCATCATCGAATAGCGGTTCTGCACGGCAGTGACACGGCATACGGCATGTGCCCGACGCAGATATTCCTCGTCAGCCTCCGAGATGCCCCAGTGGAGAATCTTGCCTTCCTTCATAAGGTCGAGCATCACACCTGCTACCGTTTCCGGCTCTACATCGGGGTCAATACGGTGCTGGTAATAGAGGTCGATGTGGTCGGTGCGAAGACGTCGCAACGATCCTTCAAGAGCCTTGCGTATCGCCACCGGACTCGAATCCGGTATAAGCGGATGCGGGCCGTCGCCACCGGGATTCTCGAATTCAAGACCGAATTTTGTTGCAATAACAATTCTGTCACGATAAGGCTGCAAGGCTTCTCCGAGCAGTTCCTCGTTGGCGTGCGGATCATCGACAGTGCCGTAAATTTCGGCAGTGTCAAAGAATGTATAACCCATATCGACCGCATCATCAAGCAGCCGGATCATATCCCGTTTATTTGCCGGAGTGCCGTATCCGTGACTCATGCCCATGCAGCCAAGTCCGACGGCAGATACTCTCAGACCACTCAATCCTAATGTCCTATATTCCATTATAGTCAGTTTAATAAAATTTTTGAAGTACCGGTAGTGCGCTTTACAACATATATCCCGTTTTTTGCAGTTTCCGGAGTGACTTGACGTCCGTTTATATCATACATTGCTTCAACAACATCACTTTCCACATTTACAGAAACATCATCTACCGCTGAATTTTCAGACATTATCGACATCAGGAATCTGTCGAAATCATTGCCCCATACGGCGGAATTGCCACCAGACCCATATCCGTGAGGATAGTTCTGTAGAATCTTACGTTCTATCCTATATCCTGCCTGTTCGACTGCGCCGGCGTTTTGAGTGAACTGGCCGGCAAATCCATCGCGTGTTCCCCAGCAATAGAAGGCCGGTGGCAGATTGGCGGCACGCAGTGTTTCCACATCGTTCATTGATACACTCAGACGCCCGTAGAAAGAATATATCATACCCACAGCACAGGCGGAAACCGGCACTTTGTCAAGTACATCAGGCACATAGCTGTTGTCAAGGGCAGTTCCGTTTGTAAGGTCACGCCAGTTCAGCAAAACCTCTCCGTTCAGTATGCCTCCGGCAGAAAAACCGACCAAAGCTATATTGTCAGGATTTATACGGTATTCATCGGCATGAGCCTTTACATACCTGATGGCACGCTGAAGGTCGGTGGCACTTTCCTGCATGGTATATGGCCGGATGCGGTAATTTACGATAAAGCACTGATATCCCATCGGCACAAGCATATCCGCTATGTCGTATCCTTCGTTCTGCATACTACGGAACATAAACGCTCCTCCGGGACAGATGATGACCGCTCCTTTGGGGGCTGTGTCTTCTCCGACAGTGAACACTTCCATATTCGGTATGAAGTCAGGTCCGTCGGAGTTATTTACATTACGTGTGACGGTCGGGATATTTCCTTGTCGCCACAAATTGACAGTCCCGGACATCACCGCATTGTCATATATCTCAGACCCCGGCAATGTAGTTGTTTCATCGACTATCGGATTGTCTGTTCCCTCAGCGCATGACATGCCGGTGCCGGTCAAGGATATTACAAAAAGAAAAAAACAAATGCGCTTCATTCCTTGACTACATTTATATTTTTAAGCCATGTCGCGATATTGGAACTGTTGACACTCCCGCTTGTAAGTCCAAGACCCGCGAGATGGGTAGATTCAGGGGTAAGGTCGACAATCTTACGGAGCGTTTCATCGCGATATGTAGAAGCGTATGTGCAGAAAGGCACTACAATCTTGCCTTTCAGATCGTAGCTCTCTGTAAAGGTGCTTATAATCATAGGTGCGGTGTGCCACCATACCGGGCAACCGATAAACACTATGTCGTAGGATTCCATATCCTCTACCGTATTCTTTATAGCCGGTCGAGCGTCTGTATCACGTTCCTCCAAAGCCACCTCGGTGCATGGCGTATATTCGGCAGGATATGGCACAACAGGTTCTATTTCAAAGAGTGTACCTCCTGTCTGCTCCGCAATCTGCTGTGCCATTCGGCGGGTAGTTCCACCCCAACTGAAGTATGCTACAAGAATTTTACTGTTTTCTGGCACCTCGGTATTGTCGCCACCGGGGATTTCCGGTTCCGGCTCATCGTTGCCACAGGCAATCAGCGATATAGACACAATCGCAGAAACAAATAATGAAAATATTTTCTTCATTGTAATTATGTTTAATTGTTCTGATGCAAAATTATGTCTAATCTCACTTCCGGCTGTTACCCTAAATTCGGTGCGTGATGCTAAAATCCCCGAAAATGACTGATGACTTTATCTGATTTTTGGTTGGATACGTTGTGTTCTGTGATTTTGTATGTTGACACCGAAATAATTACAATTGGAATATGAGCAATTATTTGTAAATTTGCGCATGGAAAAGTTGAATGATGTTATAATCTCCGACTCCATTGACGGTATCGGCAAGGACCGTTATAAGGATTATCTCTCCCATGCTTTATGCACGGGAGGCAAATCCACATTCAGTTTCAACGGTCAGACCTTCGAGTTCAATGAGGGAGATTTGATGATTGTAAGAAAAGGGAAATTACTCGATGACGTAAAGATGTCGGATGATTTCTCCGTTAAAAATCTATATGTGACAGCACCCTTTATTGAACTGTGTACACCGCAGTCCAATTATGGAATGAAAGGTCAGTTGGCGTTGTTTCTTAATCCGGTGATGCACCTGACCGACGAACAACGGTTTGTATGCGAGCGTGATTTCCGCTGGATTGATTACCGTTTGAACCAGACATCGCACAATTTTTATCGCGAGCTGCTTATCAACGCCGTGCAGTCGGCAATACTCGATTTCTTTGATTTCCATTCAACCCTCAGCGGAGAAGATTCCATATCCACACAGAACGCCTCAATCATGAGCCGTTTTCTGAATATGCTGGAAAACGGGGATTACCGTCACAACCGCGAGGTGACATATTATGCCGATGCCCTGTGTGTTACCCCGAAATATCTGTCGGAGGTTTCAAAAAAGGTTAGCGGTTATCCGGCAAACTATTGGATAAACCGCTATACGTCGCTTGAAATAGCCCGGCTTCTGCGCGACAAGAGTCTGACTTTCGTCCAGATTTCGGATATGTTCCGATTTTCATCACCGGCGTATTTTAGTCGCTATGTCCAGCGTACTCTCGGTCTGAACCCTACCCAATACAGAGAATAGCGTTTTCAGTAAAAACGGTTGTTCCCTCCGAAAATATCATAACAACCCATTGTCATCGTGTCTGTAACTTTGCAAAAAATTACAGACACGATGAATCGTTTTATATTGACCATTATCACATTAGTATTAGGTGCAGTCTTATTGACCGCACAAAACGCTCCTTGTTTTTCTGATGAAGAACAGGCGATAATAGATTTGTCAAATGACAAATGGCAATGGATGGCTGATAAAGATGTCGATAGACTAAAAGCCATTTTCCATGATTCCGCCCAGTTTGTACACATGGGTGGATATTGGGGCAAGGATGCCGAGCTGAATACAATCAGGGATGGTGGCATCTGGTACAAGAAAGCTGAGATACATAAGCAGGAAGTTAAATTTGCCGGTCCGACGGCAACAGTTTACAGCACAATACATCTTAATTCTGTTGTAGGAGGGCATGAAGTTCGGTTTCCTTTTTACGTGACTGAAACGTATATTATGGATAACGGGCAATGGAAGCTCATATCTCTCGTATTTACCAAAACATTAGGCGAATAAACAAATCAATCAGGAATAATATGAAAAAACTGACATTTCTTGCAATAGCGATGATAGCATTAGCTATTGCCCCGCTCTCACTCGGAGCAGCCAACCCCAACAAAATCCTTATAGCTTATTTCAGCTGGGGAGGAAATACGGAAACCGTTGCGAACTACATCGCCAATCAGACACAAGGCGAACTGTTCAGAATAGAGCCGGTAGTGCCTTATCCTTCTGAGTACACACCTTGCACCGAAGTGGCTCTTGAAGAACGGGATACCAACGCGCGTCCTGCGATAAAGGACAAGGTGGCAAACTGGGACGACTATGATGTGATATTCATAGGCTGCCCGGTATGGTGGCATGAGGCTCCGATGATTATACACACATTTGCTGAAAGTTACGACTTCGCCGGAAAGACTGTGGTACCTTTCTGCACTTACGCGGCAACATACCGCGACGAGACACTTGCCAAGATTGTGGAGATTACACCTGATGCGAAGCATCTTGAAGGCTTCGGAGCAAGAGGCAGCAGCACATCGGGCGTGACAGAGTGGCTGAACCGTATAGGAATGATTCCCGGCAACTCCGGCATTAATGATGTCGCCGTTGACAACAATGCCAATATAACGGTTTACAATACGACCGGCGATGTCGTATATGACGGCATTAAATCGGAGGTGTCCGTGCCGCAGAAAGGCATATATATTGTGCGCAGTGAGAATAAGACAGAAAAGGTTGTCCTGTAAATAAGAGCCGGTTCGACAATAAATCGCACATTATGATCAGAAGAACATTATTAACGCTCTGTGCATGCCTTGTCACAATTGGCACATTTGCACAAAAGCATTCCGAGTTACAGGACACAACCATAAACAACCAGCCTTACGTCATTCTGAACAACGGGCTTGCAATGCCCCGATTTGGAATAGGCACGTTCAATGTCCCCGGTGACAGCATAATGGCTGACGCCATATGCTTTGCGCTGAAAAACGGGTACCGACATATAGACACTGCCCACGCCTACGGCATAGAGCGTGGTGTCGGAAAGGGCATTAAGGAAAGCGGTGTGCCTCGTGAAGACGTCTGGATTACGAGTAAAGTCTGGCCGACTGAATACGGCGAAGGGAAGACGCTCGAAGGCATTGACAAGATGCTGGACCGGCTTGGTGTGGATTATATAGACCTTCTCTACGTCCACCAGCCTGTCGGTGATTGGCGCGGCGCATGGCGTGATATGGAAAAGGCTGTGGAATCCGGTAAAGTGCGTTCACTCGGTATCAGTAATTTCGATGCTGCCGACACACTTTTCACTGCCGTCAACGAATGGGCAAGAATAAAACCTGTGGCTTTGCAGATTGAACTTCACCCATACGCGCAGCGGGAGAAATGGCAGGAAAAAGCCGCTGAGAAAAATATTCAGGTTGAATGTTGGTTTCCGCTCGGCGGTGCTATGAGCAACGGGGCATTGTTCCGTGACCCGGTACTGATGAACATAGCCAAAACTCATGGCAAGACGCCGGCGCAGGTAATATTGCGTTGGCACATACAGAAAGGTTTTTCTGTAATACCGGGCGCGACAGACCACGGCTATATTTCAGAAAATATCAATATATTCGATTTTGAGCTCACTCCGGAAGAAATGGAACAGATCCATGAGTTGAACAAAGAAAAAAGGTTCTTCAATATGTCGCTCGAGGATAAGCAGAGGATTTTAACCCGTGCCGAACTTCCTGACTGATATGTAATTTGATATAAAATGGAAGAAGAAAAACAAAGCAGAATGGAAGCTGTCTTGGACAAAGACAAGACCAACAAGGCTAATTACACTTGCAGTAATTTTCATTTTCAGACCCCGGTCAATATATTCTTCGGTAAAGATGCGGTGTCGCATCTTCCTGAGCAGATACCTGTGGGAAGCGATGTTCTGCTTGTATATGGCGGAGCCTCAGCAAAGTTCAACGGAGCTTACGAAGCACTGACAGCAATAATGGACTCAAGCGGTATCAGATGGCATGAGTTGCCTGGTTGTATCGGACCATATTACAGGTATGTGGAAGAGGGAATCTCATTATGTCATGAGCATAACATCAGTTGCGTTATCGGCGTTGGCGGATGTTCCTGTATGGACATAGCCAAAATGATAGCATTTGGTGCAAAGCATGATGACATCTGGGAATACCTTACATTCGACAAGCCGGTGACCGGACATGAGGAACGGCTTATCATAGGGTGTGTGCCGACCTATCCTTCGGGTGGATCGGAGGCAGACGCATCAGCGGAGATTGATGATACCGAAACAGGCAGACATGGCTCGTTGTACGGTTTTTTTGCAGATTTTTCGCTACTTAATCCCGAATTTACGTTTACCCTTGATAAAGTCCAGAGCGCATACGCCGGAATTGTTACGTTCATTCAGGCAAGTGTGCCGTTTTTGGGCGGCTCATTCCCGTTAACCGACAGTTTTGGATTGAGCATAATGAACTCGGTAAGAAACAGTATCGCTGCAGTCCAGAAAAATCCGCATGATTACGACGCCCGTGCCGCTCAGATGTGGGCTTCTGCCATGACTACAAGCAAACTATTGTATTGCGGAAAGCAACTATCATGGTGTTTCAGCCTTTACAACGATGTGGAAGTCATAAGATTGTGTATGCCTCTGCATTACCGTCAGGCGTTTACTGTCTTATTCCCTGAATGGTTGAGAGCAATAGCGAAATATCATCAGACTGATGTTGAGCGGTATCTGACGGCTGTTTTTCCTGAACTTGCCGGTGAGAAGGACTTGATTCAGGTTGGATGTGACAGACTTAGAACTTATTTCAAATCAATAGGCTTGCCGGTCTGCTATTCTGAATATGGCGATACACCCGATGAATCACGCCTGCGTGAAGCTGCGGAGAAACTTGCGTCCGACAGTGCGTTTACGGTCGATGAACTTGTAGATATTTACAAGTCTTGTATGTCACAGGCATGAATGCTGCATTACGAATATACAAGGAGTGGACGTTACCAATCAGCATAGCTGCCGGAACGCTGATTTTTCTGGCATTTCATCTGATTGGATTCCTCTCGCCGCTTAAAGGAGTCACGGAGTCTTTTGTGTCTTATTTCATACCTGTGTTGGTTTTTGTAATGTTGTTTTTCACATTCTGCAAAATCAATCCCGCACACATGCAGGTGAAGAAATGGCACTTGATACTTGTGGCATTCCAGCTTATATCGTGCGGTCTTATAGGAGGTCTGCTTTTCGCGTTTCCGTCATTCCCTTACAGAATTGCGGCAGAGGGGGCTATGGTGTGTCTGATTGCACCGACAGCGACCGCCGCCGCTGTGATTACCGGGAAACTCGGAGGCAACGAGGCTTCACTGACCTCTTATACAATAACCAGCAACCTTGCCGCGGCAATAGCCATCCCTCTGGTATTTCCTTTGATTGAAGGTAAAGGAGACACATCATTCATCCATCAGCTCGTACTGATTAGCCGACAGGTGTTCCCCTTGCTTATCTTCCCGTTTTTTGTTGCATGGGGTGTAAGGGTATTTCTGCCAAAAGTACTGGATATTATCCTCAGATATTGCGGATCAGTGGCATTTTATCTGTGGGGTATCGCATTGATGGTTGTCGTCGGTCAGACTCTCAGGTCAATAGTCAACAGTAATGCCGCCGTTCATCTTATTGTCACTTTGTCGGTTGTCGGACTTGTAGCCTGCTGTGTGCAATTTGCGGCCGGAAAGATAATAGGAGGATGGTACAACGACCGTATAAGCGGAGGTCAGGGACTTGGACAGAAAAACACGGTATTCGCCATATGGGTTTCATACACCTACCTTATCCCCATAACCTCGATAGCTCCGGGAAGTTATATTCTTTGGCAGAATATAATCAACAGCTGGCAGCTATGGCATTACAACAGAGTACATAACAATAAACAACGTTAAAATTTATCAGAATGAATAAATCAATCATAACACAGTCTGCCGTCGCTCTTCTTTGCCTGTGCGCGGTTTCATGCGGAAAAACAGGTGGGGTTGCAGATGGTAATTCTACAAGTGGAGTCGAGCAGAATCTGCCGGTATATAACATCGCGCAGTCGGATACTTCGACAATCAACAAGAGCCGTAAGAATGTGCTTGTGCTGTCGGCAAGCCCGCGTAAAGGCGGTAATACTGATTTACTTTGCGATGAGTTTGTGCGCGGAGCTCAGGAAGCGGGGGGCAATGTGGAGAAAGTCTTTCTTGACGATTACAAAATCGACTTTTTCCATGAACAGCATGAACATTCAGCCGATTCTGTAGCCTCCGATGATCAGGCTCCACTTATTATCAACAAGATGGTAAACGCCGACATCATAGTGTTGTCAAGTCCTGTCTATTACATGAACATCGACGGACAGCTTAAAACTCTCATGGACCGTTGTTTTCGCAACAAGGGACTTGCCGGTAAAGAATTCTACTATATTACGGCATGTGCCGATGCCGAGGATTCCACTGCGGAGACCGCGATATTCGCGTTCCGAGGCTTTGTCGTATGTCTGCCAAATCCTGTTGAAAGAGGAATGGTTAAAGCCATCGGTATGGGAAGAAAGGGAGCCGTGGAGCAGTCCCAATATATGCAGGAAGCATACAATCTCGGCAAGACAATTTAAGACCACACATACTAATTAAATAAAGCGGCATTATGGAATTTCACCGTAATGCCGTTTTATTCGTATGAGAAGAGACTGATTAATCCCGTGCAAAGAAATTTGTAAAGACACCTCTTTCTTGTTCGGGAATCCCGATAGCTTCTTTGGCTGATTTTATGGCTTTTATAAGGAAAGCCATATTATGACCGAGATTGCGCATGGTCTGGAGTCCTTCTTTGTCTTTTTCAACATCTTCGGAGGTATAACCGTGTACTTCGTTCCAGTATGTGCTGGATACGACCGGCATTGACGATATGGTGAAGTATTTGTTGATTTCATCGAACGCGGAAGTTGAACCTGCACGCCGGGACGAAATAACAGCAGCCCCGACTTTCATTGTCTTGTCAAAAGCTCCCATTGTCGAATAAAACAGTCGGTCAAGGAAAGACAGCAACTGACCATTGGCTCCGGCAAAATAGGTAGGAGTGCCAATCAACAGACCGTCGCACGCGGCAAAAAGCGGAGCCGTTTCGTTTACAACATCGCTGAATACACATCTGCTTGTTGTTCGACATTTCCGACAACCGATACAGCCTCTGACATCCTTATTGCCGATATTTACACGATGAGTATCAATCCCGTTTTGATTCAGGATACGCTCAACTTCCAGTAATGCCCTGTCTGTGCAACCGTGGATTTCAGGGCTTCCGTTTATTACAAGTACGTTCATAGTCAGTCAGCAAGATTATTTTGTTGCAGCCATTGAGCAACGTGCGCGGCAATAACATCGTTGTTAAGCTCCTGCATAAGAAAATGGGAGTTGCCTCGGATACCGATTTTCGGAAGTTCGACAAGTGTGGCATTGCCGCCGTGACGATTGATTGCGTTTACAAACTCACGGGCCATCTTCAGGCGGACTTCCCAGTTGCTTCCACCCAATGTCGTAGCATTTGATTCGGGAATATAATCGCCGAAATATATGACGATCGGCTTCTTTGTAAGTTCCATGAACCTTTCAGGGGCTACCGCCACTCCGGCAAGTCCTCCCGTTAGTCCCGGCAGTGGTTCAGGCACCTCACCTTCTGGAAAGACAAAGCCTCCAGGTTCAAGAGCCACCACTCCTTTTACCTGAGGATTGTTCATTGCCGCCATCCATCCGGGAAAGCCTCCCGCCGAGTGGGTCACAAGAATATTGTCGCCGATTTTCTGCGACACGGCGTCAAGAGCTGCCACATCGAGCTGATGGTTGCTCAGGTCGGGCACCATCTGCCTGAAAAAGTTGGATACACTCAGTGAATCCTTAGGAAACTGGATTCCTTCGTTCCACTGGGGCCATAGGCCCATGCGCCAGATGTCGAACCAGAATTCTTCGTCAGCCACGGGTTTTACCGTGACTTCTGCACTTGTGCGAGAGGCATGACCTCTGCCTGGAAGGTCAAGGACGTATGTCGGATATCCTTCGCGCAGCAAGAGAGTGGCAAAACCGTCACGCCCGTCAGGCGTGGTTTCCCAGCAGACTCCATCGCCACCAAAACCGTGAACGAATACAAGTGGCAGCTTTTTTGCATTCACAGGTATCTGATAGCGGGCGAAAGCATGGTCGCAACGATATGTCTGTCCGTCCTGAACCGGATTGGTCCAGCCGGTAAATGTGTCGGGGTCAAATGTGCCGGGACGCTCAATGGTGGTGCCTCCGACCGGAAATTGCCCCTGTCGCTCAATCATAAGCGGCTTTGTAGCAAAACTTGTCATACTCATAGCCGAAAAGATTATTATCGGTAAAATTTTCATTTGTCAATCATGTATTTATTGAAGAAGTTACATATTACATCAATATTCTCAAGAACATACGGCTCTACATCGTACATTTCAAAATGTGAAGCACCCTTGACCATGTGGAATTCCTTTGGCCCCGGTGCATTCTCATACATTTCTTCCGCACCCGGACGCGTAAAAGCATTCTCGGCTGTTATGACAAGATAGGGCTTGTGGAGTTTCTTGATTATTTCTGTCGGATGAAATTTATGCCATTCAAGCTGTGACCATGTCACGCATGGAACATAATTCGGTGCTGCGCCTCTTTCCGGATTCATATAGTAGGCAGCACCCTCGCTTCCCGGTTCGATAAGATTCAGTCTTTTTGCATCTCCTCCGGATTCATATTCTGCTTTTTCTTTCAGAAGTCGCTCGTCTGTTGCGGTGTGAATCCGGTCCATTACCGTAAACGGCACGATGGATACTATTGCTTTCACAGTTGTGTCATTCACAAGTCCAGCCGGTATGTATGAACCTGAGCCACATATCCCCACTGCTCCTATTTCATTTTTATTTACGTATGGTAATGTCGTAAGGTATGTTATCGCACTCCTTGCGTCACTGCCTTTCAATGCAGGGTCCTCAAATGCACGTGGATGGCCTTCGCTCGAACCTATCGTCGAGTTGTCATAGACAAGTGTGACATAGCCATGTGTGGCAAGTATCTCCGCATATATACTCTGCGTAAGTTCTTTCGTGCTGTACATCGGCCCGGCGACAATTACCGCCGGATATTGTTTTGATTTGTCAAAATCACGCGGTGTAAACAAAATTCCCGCGAGCGTCAAACCGTTTTCTCTGTTTTCAAAAGCCACCGGATTAAAATTGACCTTTTCAATCGGGCGGCTGATGATTTTCGGTGAGTCACTGGCATTTACCTGTATCATATTCATCAACACTATCAGTAAACATAAAATCTTTTTCATCTGTAATTGAATTTTGTACCAAAATAACGAAAATGTGTCGTCGATGGCTTTATACTTTTTTCGGCTATAATATCCAAATTCGGAGAAAATAAAAACGTTTCAGTTAACACAAAGTATTAGTATCCAGAATACTGATTCATATCTTACAATTCATATCGGAAATTTAGGTAAAAGTCTCCGTATTATTCAAAACTACGGTTTGTTATTAGTTATGTAATTTTGCTCTATCTCGAATAACAGCAAAATTCACAGTTATGAAATTCAAAAAAATATTATTGGCGACTATGGCAATAATTTCATCATTCACGATGGTTGCTCAACAGTTTGAACAGCCATATCCAATCGGAAACGCCATGACTGGCAATCCGAATTTTATAGGCACAGCATACCTGTATCCTCTGTCGGAGGTCAAGGAGCTGAATGTGCCGATGTTCAATGTGACCTTTGAGCCGGGCTGCCGCAATAACTGGCACCGCCACTCAGGCGGTCAGATCCTGATTGCGACCGCAGGCATCGGTTATTATCATGAGAAAGGAAAACCGGCACGCCGCCTGTATCCGGGCGATATAGTGGAGATAGCTCCCGATGTCGAACACTGGCACGGTGCGGCTCCCGACAGTTGGTTCGCTCATATTGCGATTGAGTGTAATCCGGGAAACAATGAAGTCACATGGCTTTCTCCGGTTTCTGATACGGAATATGCGACTGCGACAACCGATGCGGCAAATAAATATGCCGAGGCAAACCGGGTGCTGTCTCCCCGCCAGCAGGCTATAGTGGCGATAGGCGCATATACAGGTCGTGGCGACCTTCAGCATCTTGAAACAGCACTTGTGCAAGGGCTTGAAGCCGGAATGACTGTCAATGAAATCAAGGAGATACTTGTTCAGGCATACGCCTACGCCGGCTTCCCACGCTCGTTGCGCGCGATCCAGACATTCATGTCGGTTCTTGACCGTCGCAAAGAAGCAGGAATAAACGACACCATCGGCAAAGAATCAACCCCTGTCCCCGACATGACCGATGCTGAAAAATACGAACTTGGCAGAAAGAACCTCGCGGAACTGTCGGGTGTTCCTGCCGATGCTCCAAAAGCCGGCTATGCGGTGTTTGCCCCTGTAATCGAGAAATTCCTCAAGGAACATCTGTTTGCCGACATCTTTGCACGTGACCTTCTTTCGTGGCAGGACAGGGAACTCGCCACGGTATCCATAATCGCCGGAGTTGGCGGAGTTGAGCCAATGGCAGCGGCACACATGGGTATATGTCTCCATCAAGGACTTACCCCCGACCAGCTTTCTGCTTTGCTCAATATCATTGAAACAGACCTCGGCCCGGAATATTCAAACCCCTTGCGACCTGTCGTAGATAAATTCAGGGATAACGGTAAATAAACCATAACCCCGGTAAAATAACAAAGCCACTGGCAGACTGCATCTCTGTCAGTGGCTTTGTCGTATTGGATTATCATCTTGATATTTTCTCAGGGGAAGCCCGGCTTTATCGGAATGCGGTTGTCATCCATAGCCGCACAATACGCAAGCCTCGCAACAATCGCAGAATTAACCTTCAAGTCATCAAGAGAAAGACGTTCATAGGTATCCATTGTTGTATGGTTTGTGCGGAAATAGTCCAAAGGATCTTGTATAAACTGATAAGCCGGCAATCCGAGACGTGAAAAACTTACATGATCGGTACTTCCGACTTTACGGGGAGAAAAAGTGTCGAATCCAAGTAATACAAACGGTTTCTTCCACGCTTCAAAGAATGGTAACGCCATATCGTTTTCTTCAAGATATACTCCTTTGAAGCGTCCGGAACCAAAATCCATGTTCATTCATACGCACGGCTGTGGAAAAACAGATTGCCGCCATGCTCTGATATGATTCAAACGCATCGAGCTTCTATCGAAGTTAACAGGATATTATATTAAAATAGTCAATTAGCGGAAGCCTATTGAATAAAATATTGTCTATTTTATTCAATACGGAGATACAAATGAATAAAATTAGCTATATTTGCAGTCTAAAACAGATTGCAATGAAAACAACGATACTCAATCAGCGGGTGGAGCGTGACGAACTTATGTCGCGCCCTTATCAGCAACGGCATACAAGGTATGACGCCGACGAACTGTTGCAAAATCCGCTTATCAAACTTATAACTGGGCCTCGTAGGGTGGGCAAATCGGTTTTTGCTCTGCTTATGTTACAGGGCAAGAATTTCGCTTATCTCAATTTCGACGACAATCAGTTGCTTGAAAAGTGGAATGAAGACTTGGCGATGTCAGCACTTGAAGATGTCTATCCCGGATATGACTTCATGCTGCTTGATGAAGTCCAGAATCTTCCCGGCTGGGATCTGTGGGTCAGTAAGCTCTACCGTCGAGGCAAGAACCTCGTAATCACGGGCAGCAATGCCAATATGTTGAGTCGCGAAATGGCTACCGTCCTTACAGGGCGTTATCTCCAGATTGAGATGCTCCCGTTCAGCCTTGAAGAAACGATGACATGGAAGAATGTCAATCCGCAGCTGGAAGAACAGGCTGCGCAGGCTGTAACGCTTGCTGATGACTATATGCGCAACGGCGGTTACCCGGAAACAATCCCGGCGCGCAGCATCACCAAAAGTTATCTTTCTACGCTGTTTGATTCCATCCTGCTGAAAGATGTCGCCAAACGACATAAGGTGAGGAACACCACCGATCTATATAATCTTGCCACTTACCTACTCTCCAACTTCTGCAATCCTATATCTGCCAATGACCTTGCCGGAGAGCTTGGCTTGTCAAGCGTTGCAACGACAAAGAAATTCTGTGACTATCTGGCAGAACCGTATCTGTTCTTCTACCTGCCGCGCTTCAACAACAAACTGAAATTGATGACCAAAGCACCTAAAAAGGTGTATGTGGTTGATAACGGTTTTGTGCAAAGCACCGCATTCAATCTCAGTGAGAACCTCGGTCGTCTGCTGGAGAACCAAGTGTTTGTCGAATTGCTACGTCGTGGCTATATTCCTGGTAAAACACTGTTCTATTACCGCACACGCAACGACAAAGAGATTGATTTCGTCACCCGAAAAGGCTCAAAAGTAGAACAACTCATACAAGTCTGCTACGATATGTCCTCCGAGAAAACCCGAAAACGCGAACTCGATGCCCTCGTCGAAGCCGCCGAAGAACTCCACTGCGACAACCTCCTCGTCATCACCAACTCCCAAGAAGAAAAAATAGAGTGGAAAGGCAAAAGAATTTATATTCTCAAGGTTTCAAAATATTAGACGATATATGAAGAAAAGAGAGAAGGTCGATATTTATTTTAAGATGAACTCACACTACTACCTGTTATTTAGTGTTGTTCAAATGGCAGATAATGGTAAAGTAGATCTTAAAATAACTGATTTTTATAATGTATTTATTATAGAAAAAGATGGTAATACACGAGAAGATGGGGTAATGACTGAACTAGAAATGGAATCATCTACTTTTATATCAAAAGCAGAAATGTCTTATCATGCAGATGGTTCATTTCTTCGAAAGAATAAAGATTATAACGATATAAAGTACTATAACCCATATGGAAAAGGTGTAAGGTGGACTCCAATCGACTCTATCGTCGATTTCCAACCTATCATGCATATTTGCATTCGGCGAATGGAAATTTACAATAAACGCATTAGCAATATTCCAATTGACACAGATAAACGAAAATCTCATATATGTGAATGCGATGAACTATTTGATTTAGAAGGAACATATCTCATTGTATTGTTTATTAGACATAAGTCTTTTCCGTTCTGTAGATGCGGTAGCAGACATAATTATTGCTGTCTCTTATACACATCTAAAAAAAAAAAAAAGATGTCAACAGGAATTATGGACATCTTCTTATTGAAACAAGAAGGACATTCACGTA
>NZ_SPPC01000018.1 GCF_004570975.1 Barnesiella sp. WM24 | reverse complement strand
TTCATCACCAATGCCTTGAGTGCTATCGCTGCTTACTGTTTTTTTCCAAAGAAACCGTCTATCTCTTTGGAGTTTGTGACAGATAACCAGCTAACTTTGTTCTGATTGCTTATATCGAACTCACGTTAATTAAGATGTATTGTGGGCTATGCCATAATAAGTACAACTATGACACAGCCCATTTTTTTAGTTACGGGGGGTATTGATGACAGCTTTATAGGCATCAATAAGGCCATAGCCATATTTAATATTCCATGTTCCATAAATTTTATTGGTGCTGTAAGGAATACTGCCGACCTTTTTCGTATTCTTAGCAATAATCTCACGGACTTTCTTTGCCGTCAGTGATGGGTTCCGTTCAAGAATCAATGCAGCTAATCCTGCAACGTGAGGACATGCCATGGAAGTTCCACTAAGTTTCCCGATTTTATTATCAGGCAATGTAGATAATATATTAGTACCCGGTGCGGCGACAAGTAGATTTGGACCATAACAAGAAGTAGTTGAAAGACTTCCATTCTCAGTCATATTGGATACAGCGATAACATCAGGACTATAATCTCCAGGGTAAGATATATCATAGGTTGGATGTAATCTTGTATAATTGCCAGCAGACTTAACGAATACACAGCCCTTGCCTTCACGTCCTTTTGTAACTGCGTTATCAATTGCTTCTTCCAACAATTCGTTCTTTTCACACCACCATGAGCAGGAAATGACATCCGCACTGTTTTCCCATGCCCAATTAATTCCATTTGCCAGATTGGATTCCAAATTAGAGGTCAAAGATAAGCTATTGCTGACAGACATGAGTTTAGCATCCGGCGCGACACCGGCAACTTGAATTCCATTGTTTCTTACAGCAGCTATAATACCTGCACAATGGGTTCCATGATAGTCATATAATTTGCTGGGAGATGTTTTTGTCTCTGTGTCGTAACTCAGTGGGTAGATATTGTCACGCAGATCCTGATGATTCAAGTCGATTCCCTGATCGATGACAGCGACCTTTATTCCTCTTCCTGTGGCGTAACTCCACGCCTGACTTAATGAAATATCCAGATCTTCGTATTGGGAATTATACAATCCCCATTGTTCGTATACGTTTGGGTCGTAGGAGATTTCAAGAGCGTCAAACGTAAAGCTTGGAAATGCTGAGGCGAATTTTCCTGTTTCGTATATCGCATTGGCGATTTCAACCGAATTATGTCCGGGAGCATTCTTAACCCGCAGATTATACCATAAGGGCATAAAGGGGTTCTGCTCTATGATTTCGCAGCCATTCTGTTGCGCTATAGTCTGAAGATTTGAATAATCTGTAGCTGATTTAAGCTTTACATTGATGTACCCGTTGGGGATAAGTTCATTCCCGCTTACTGACTTATAACAGGGCAGAATGTTTACCGATGCAGATGGATTTGTTGCAATGGCACGCTTGATTGTGGTGGATGAAGACAGTTCATACACCTTGATAAGACTGCGTGTGTCCGAAATTGTTTTGACAAGCGTGAACCCGTTTGACTGAGAGAGGGATACATTTTCTGTTTTTGGAGCAATCGATACAATCTTGGTCGCATCCTCGCTCAACGGCATTTTTGTGCCATGATAGTAGTAGAAACTATCCTGTGCAGAGATTGATAACGACAGACAGAATGCTGCTACCATGAAAGTGATGAACTTCTTCATGATGTGATTTATTTGATTGTTATTTTTTGAGTTGTTATTCTATTTCCTTTATCAGCATACGAAATGATATATATACCGTCTGCCAGTTTAGGCAACAGACAAGTGCCGTCCACGACGGAATCCGAGAAGGTCATTCTCCCGGAAAGGTCAAATACCTTTATCATTCCTTGGGAATGGTTTCCTGAGACATGAATACAACCATTATGGTAGGCTAAACGGACTTTATCATTCTCGGAAACTATATTGTCAATACCCGCCTCTTTAGGATTGACCACCGCACGGATGTTGAGACCGTAAGCTTTTTGGGACGAATGCCCTGAAGAAAATCCGGCTAAATCCACCAACATAGACATTCCTACATTGCTGGGTTCAATTGGTCTGCCGTTATAACCGTACTCCGGCATTTCAACCCCTGTCCAATAGGCTGCGTCGGTATTATGAAATGGATCCTGTTCGCCATTCCATAAACCGCCCCCACATATCGGCAAGAATATGCTGTGTTCATTTGGTCCATATATCCTTACGCCTCGGACGCCATTTTCTTCAGAAAGTCCGTTGCTCCAGCATAACATCTGCAACTCATAGCGTTCCTGTTCATTGGGAAGCCTCCAGCCGCTGCCCCACTGATAACGCGCCGCATCATATTCGGTTCCGCATATGTCAGCACCGATATTCTCAAGAACAACCCATTCGCCATTATTCGGGTCCACTTCATATCCTTCAAAGAACTTATAGCTTTCCCAAGAGAAATCTTCGCGAGGCTCCACTTCCCCCCATGCGAAGTAATGTCCCTTTTCATAAGGGGAAGTCGCTCCTACATTATAAGTAGCCCATAGTGTACCGCTTGGAAGCCCCAGATTCACATATTCATGTCCTCCGATGATTCCGTCCGGTTCGCTTGGAGCCGGTGGTTGCGGCTCCTCAGCAAAACAATTTATTGCCAGACTACAGATTAAAGGAGTAATTAAATACTTCATAAGCATTATTTTACGTAGTAGAGAGGCATTATATCTCATGCCCCACTACTACAATTCATTATTATTTAATAGCTACTTTCTTTGATATTACACCATTTGATGTCTCAACGCTTATGACATAGATTCCCGGATGATTTATATTAAGGGAGGATGTCGGTATAATCGCACAGGATTCATTACAGTTGACAGAACCAATGCGATTACCTGCCAATCCATATATCGAAACTTTATGAATAATCTCAGTCGTATTGATTGAGAACGAGTCATTTATATTCGCAGGGACGGCAATCTGTACAGATTCGTCTGTGATTGACATCTCAGTTACACCGGCAGTATTAGCGGCTTTGGCTCTTGCCTTAGCCACGGACTGCGCAGCCCCCTCTGATATTCGGGCTACTATATTACAGCGTGAAGTAGGCTTTGATGAACTGTAGTTGCTGACACTTATGCCGGATGTCTTCATGAAGTACTTCTGAGAAATGTAGGAATCCCATGTAGACAGATTGTATTGTTCTCTTTGTGCACTTGGCGCATCGTCATTGAAGCCTACGATTTTATCGACATCAGCTCCGTGGATGAACAGGTACGGATCATCTGTACCGAAGTTATTGCAGCAAGTAAATGTAGCGTAATAATTACCATCGGCCGGAATAACACATGATTTATATGACAAGGTTATAGGTGTGTTTTCATAATAGTACGCACCGTTTACATTGACATCAGCCAAAGCGGAGCCACCATTTACAGCATGACGTACTCGTACAAGATATTGACCGGATTTAGTAATTCTCATTTTTGCAGTAGCTACCTGCATTGATGAATTCAGGGTTTTCTGAGAAGGAAAGACCCAACTCAATCCCTGCATTTCCTCAGAAGTGGCCGGAGTATATAGAACTCGAAATTTTACATATGGTCGAATTATAACAGAACTCTCAGCCAATGGATTCAAACTTGTCAGATTGATAACGCCAGGATTAAGAATGCCAGAATTAATCGGCGTAATAATCGGATTGGTCGGACCAATGAGTCCAGAACTTTTAGGCTCAGAGCCGTAATATACTACATCAATCTTGTGTGCGGCTGAACTTGAGGAAGTGATGAAGATTTCCTGTCCCTTTGTGAAGCTGAAGGTCTTGTAGAATGTATAGTTCAGAGGTACATTTGAAAAATGCGCCGGTCCCACTCCCGTTGCATCACTTGCATACACCGTCATACCATCATCTTCTGGAATATCATAAGTGACACCAGCAGCAGCGTCATCAAGATATTCTTCGTAGGCCTCTGAGGAGAATGTTGCATCAGCATCATTCAAGGACACTTTGAGAGTCTCGACTTCTGGAAACTCAGGCGCCAGAGTTGCGATGGTGATTACATTTGTACCTTCTGTCATATCGAAGGTCTCATGTCCATCAACACGTACTGCCTGCCAGTTGCCGACAGTTGGAGTTATGGAGCCGATGTAATTGTCGTTCACGTAAATCATAAACGACGAATAGCTGTTGTTGGCATACTTGGATGGCAGAAGCCAGAATTCCGTGTAGTACGAACCCGCCTCGGAAGCCTCGACCTCGAAACTCTTGAAGTTGTAGTTGCCATCCGTAGATTCGGATACTCCCGTTATGGGGAGGACTGATGTTGGAGAGATTTCGATTCCCGCAACTTCTTGCGCCGCAGTTGTCGGCACATTCGCTGTTGCAAGCACTATGCCGGCAGCAATCATGAGTAGGCATTTCTTTCTCATTGTGTTTGTGTTTAAGGTTATTATTATGGTTTATTCTCAAAATACACACTTACAATCATTCCTTCTATGCGCGGCAAATGATGGTGTATTCATTCGTCATAGAGGTATCAGTCAATGATTTTTCCCGTAGCTACCCAATCCGCACCATCGATGCGTATTATGATTAGTCCATTATAGTTACTCGGAATATCCAACACCACATTGACACATGGAGAGTAGTCTAATGTATTACCGTTTTCATCACAGAGGTATATTTGTGCAATCATATCCTCATTACCGGCAACTTCTATCTGTCGTGCCACATTGTCGTAGAAAACATCAATTGGGAGTCGCATCGGAGAACGATGGACAGTTGTGTTTTTATCTACATGACCTTTTCGGTAAATGGTCATGAACACCCCGCTTTTGGCAGCGGTAGCCTGAATGGCAATGGAGATTAAGACTCCAATCAGAAGAAGATACTTTTTCATATCGTGCTTTTTTATTGGTTTATCTATAGCAAAATTACTGCTGAAAAAGTTTTCATGCAAGAAGAAAAGTTTGACGGTTGATATTTTTAACACATTAGTATTTAACTTATTACAACTATGGAGGTGCTTCTTTTCTGCTTTGGGAAGCCAAAAGTTTGACGGCAATAGTCCATGAGCCACATACATTGGGTTTCGTAGCTTGGTAATTATTCTTTTGCATTATCCAATCTTCTAAAATAATATATGCTGGAGTATGCTTTCCCCATTAGAACCCGGATATTGGGAAAAACACACTAACAAAAGAACCGTAAAAAATGAGACAAGCAAAAGCAATGTTCGCCAACTGATATAAGATATGCCCTTACATTTTATCATGTAGGTGTTTTTTCTGAAAAATGAAGTAATATTCATCATAACGTTATTTGTTGTTCATAAGTAAACACAAAATTACAATGGCCGTTATTTGCATTCAAGAATAAAAGTTTGACACAAGCCTACTGTATCCCTCTAAATAACAAGCAGATGTCTATTGTCTTAAATGGGCTTTCCGCGTGGTCAAGGTCAAAGTTTGACACACTGGATTTTAATGGGGCAAAATGAAGAAAACAGATAAAAAGACAGTCCATTTGCCTAACAAGGCAATGGACTGTCTTAATGAATGGGGTTAAAAGGAAGCCCAGCTGATTTATAATTGTTTCATCAGCTTTCGAATGTAGATTCCAATATTGGTCTGATGCTCGTCAATACCCAGTTTCTTGCGAACATCGCTACTAATATGATAATGTCGTTTCAACTGCATATATTCACCGGCTTCTTTTCCCCGAAGACCAATGGCATAAAGACAGACATAGTTGATTTCAGATTCAGTCAGTCCGTGAGCTTCCAGATATTCTATAAATTTGGGATGTGAAGCTTTGAACGCAAGACGAGTAGTATTCATAAACTCATCTTTGTCCTGAATGAGTTGGTCTCTCCAAGCCCCATAGGGTTTAGCATATGAATCATTTTCTGTAATCTTGGTGGCTAATAACCCGTTCAGCATCTCCATCCTTATCTTGATTGCATCTGCTATTGGTTTGGCAAGGTCTTTTCGCTTCTCCAAAATCTCTTTAAGAGAAGCACTCTCATCCTCCAACTGTTCAATTTTAAGATGAAGATTCTCTGCGACCAATGATTGACGCTCACAATCCAATTCGGCCGCTTGTTTTTCAAGAATTGCATTATGCCTTTCCAGCTCAAGCTTTTCATTAGCCTGTTGAAGATTCTGCCTTTCCAGTTCTGCCTGATGGTTTCTCAGTTCAAGATTCTCGTTTTCCTTTTTGAGATTGTCTTGCTCAAGTCGCAACCTTTTTTTCTCCTGATCATCCAATAAGCCTTTCGCTTTTCCCAATCTGTAATGATAGTAAATATATCCTGTAATACAAAGCAACACCAGAGCCATACAGAGACACAGCCATATTATTTTATCTCTCTTTTGCATCTTCTGCATATTGCATCTCTCCATCTCGTGGCGTTCTTTGGCAAACAGCAAATCGTGAGAAAAGATATTCAAGTGTATGGAGTCTATAGTAGTTAAAAAGTCTCGGTAGGCCGATAAAGCTCCTGCAAAATCACCATTTAGTTCAAGGATATCAGGCTTGATTGCCAAAAGTTTCAGAGATTTTGTCAAGTCTGAAACTGAATCTATTGAGTCTATAAAACGTTTGGCGTTATATGAATCTCCAATTTTACAATATGCCTCTGCAATATCTATTTTAACAGCATCGTCAATAGAATCCAATGAGTTACAATAATCAAGAAGTTCAATTATATCATCTTTATCTCCGAAATTAACTGCATAAGATAAAAGATATGGAGAAAATAAAGATCCCAACTCCTCATTTTCACTGACCCTCTGCTGAGCCACAAATAGGACGCTGTCTGCGAGTTGTTTGTTATTAGTAATTATACCTCCGTCCAATACATTGGCAAGGCATGACATTTCGTAGCCATCTTTACCAATACCCCTATACAACTTGGCTGCGTAAAGATTGTCATGAATGTAATCGTCGAATTTATATGTAGTATATAGAATCGTAGCTTTGGCTACCATAAGGTTTGCCATAGTAATAGAATCTTCTGATTGTCCAAAATACTCTCTACCGCGCATAAAACTTTGTATCGCTGAATCATTGTCTCCCTGATTTTGGTATATGCGACCTTGATAGTAGTAGGTCTTCAGTTTTTCGTCAGGGGAACCGTGTTTTAGATAGTAGTCTATAGCTGGTTGAAGGATGTCAAATGTTGTCGTGTCAATATAATTTTTATCCAAAGCTATGGATTTGAGCAAGGCATACCGTGCAACTTCCTCATTGCTGATAAAATCGGAAACTTTGACTCTGTCCAGCAACACAAGGGCAGAATCTGGTTTTGTCTCCATAAGTTGTTCTACCACATCCAGTTTTTCCCATACTTCGCTGTGTCCGACACAACCAACCGCTGTTATAATAATAGATAACAGCAGTACACAAACATAAAATTTTATTGGGCGTTTACTCATAAAAAGTTCATTATTCTACATTGGTCTGATATAGTCGTACAAGTTCTTCATCATAAAGGCTCATTACCTCTAAATCAAGAAGATGTGCGATTTTCAATAAGGTAAGGATATCTGGCTGAGAAGAGTTGGTACACCATTTGGAGACTGTGGTCGGATTCACCTCCAACTGGTTGGCAAGCCATTTGCTTGTCACTCCCTTTTCGTTCAGAACGGTCTTTAGCTTGTTGATTTTAGACATTATGATGATTTTTGGTTGCAAGTTTAATGAAAATATTTCATCTAAGCTAATTTTTCAGCCCATAAAACACATGATTAGTAGTGATTTGACCGGCAAAATCCTGCTCTAAACGGGCAAATGCAAAATTACCCGATTCGTAATGAACCGGGTAATTTGTAGGGTGTGTCGGGGTCTGAATTTCGGTGTGGCGATTATCTCGGTAGGGTGGAGTAATCGCGGGAATATCGCAACATCTGCGGGATATAATCCTCGCTGTAATCGACAGTCACGTCGGTCACATTGCCGTCGGCATCCTTTACAAGAGTGTAGACCGGGTTTACAAATCCCTTATAGGGAGCTATGTCAAGATGAGAATAGCGGTCGAGCACCTCCTTGTGGATTGCGGGGTCAACCTTTACCGCATATTTCTCCACCAGGTCACGGCCTGCCTCGTAATCGCCCTCGCTCTTGATGCGCTGTATCTCTCCGAGCAGCTGACCGAAGAGGTCGCGAAGTTTGCGATAGTCGTTGATTTTGATGAATGTCTTGCCATCTTTTTTCACATATTCCACTACATTGTCGGCTTTACCGTGTTCATATGCCCACTCTGCGATGAGCTTGCGGTTGCGCATGTGGGCTTCTTCGACATCTTTGCCCGGCTCTATGCGCATCAACTGGGTCATGAGTCCGTTGAGCATGTATTTGTAATATTCTGCCTTGTAGGCATCGGGATTGTCGAGCAGACCGAGCTCAAGCAGCTTCGGGTCGGCAAGATAGTATAGCGCAAACAGGTCGGCACGAGCCTCCTCAAGAGTTGAGCCGTGGGCTTTCAACGCATCCTGGTCAACACCGGGCAGCAGGCGGCCGGAGGCGTGTCCGAGACACTCGTGGAGGTCGGTGTGTAGATTATCTGTGATAAACAGATAGTCGTTTAGCAGCTGACGTGTAGGCTCGTCGATTACAAACTCTTCGTTGAATCCGTCGCCGTGGGATGCCTCGTCGTAAGCCTGGGTGATATTTTCCAGCGTAACTGATTTTGAGCCGTGGGCGGCACGAATCCAGTTGGCGTTAGGCAGGTTTATGCCGATAGGGGTAGCGGGATACGCGTCACCGGCAAGTATCGCCGCGGTGATTACCTTTGCAGAGACACCTTTCACCTCGTCTTTACGGAATGAGGGATTTACGGGGCTGTGGCTTTCAAACCACTGCGCGTTGCCGCTTAACGTCTCGGTGCGCGCCGACGCTTCTTTGTTTTTGAAATTGACGATAGACTCCCATGAGCCGGTCATGCCCAGCGGGTCGTCATATGACTCGATGAATCCATTTATGAAGTCGACCTGTGAGTCGGTTTCTTCCGACCACAATATCGAGTATTCATCAAATGTTTTCAGGTCGCCGGTGGTGTAAAACTCGATAAGTTTGTCGATATAAGCCTTCTGCGCCGGGTTTTCAGCATATTCCGCAGCCAGTCCGAGCTCTTTGACAATGCGCTTGATGGCATCGGAGTAGAGTCCGCCTACCTTGTAAGGCTGCTCCACTACTTTTCCGTCGATTTTTATCTTTCGGGTATTGAGTCCGTAAGATATCGGAGTGAGGTTGGTAGTGTCTTTGATTGCTGCATAATAAGCCTCTACTTCAGGCTGGGTAACGCCTTCATATATATTTGTCGCAGAGGTGAGAATAAGGTCTTCGCCTTCAGCCTGGTTTACTTTCTTGGGCTTGACAGCAGGGTCAAAGATAAGGGCGAGAAGTGTCTCCTGATTGGCAGGGCGCTTTTCCTGAGGGAGAAGATTGATCTGTGACACCAGAAACTCTTTGCTGAATCCTGGCGTGAACTTGTCCATCGAATAGTGATGGTGAAGACCGTTGGCAAACCAGATCTGTTTAAGATATTTCTCAAATTCCTTGTACTCACCGGAGTTTTTGTCGCCCTTATAGTTCAGATAAATGTTTTCCATAAGGTCGCGGACGGCAAGATTGTCTTTGCCGTTCTGATCCCAGAGGATGTCACGTCCGGCAAGCGCTGCTTCGGTAAGATGGTATATGAGGAGTTTCTGCTGCAGAGAAAGATTTTCAAAGTCGGGGACTTTGTATCTCAACACCTCGATGTCAGCGAAGCGGTCGGTAACATATTGGAACTGGTCTTTGTCTTTAGCCATTGCATTGATGCTTGTAGCCATTGTGAGCAGGGCCACGCCGGCGGTTTTTATCTTATTAATCATTATAGGTATAGGGTACTTCTTATTCGACATATAATATAAGCCCTTTCAGGTATTCACCTTCGGGATGATAGATGTTGACCGGATGGTCGGCAGGCTGAGTCAGCTGATGCAGGATGCGCACCTTCCTGCGGCTCTGCGCGGCAGCCGAAAACACTGCGAGCCTGAACTGTTCGCGGCTTACCGCCTGCGAGCATGAGAAGGTGAACAGGATGCCTCCCGGGGCAATCTTCTCAAAAGCCTTCGCATTAAGCTTGCGATAGCCTATAAGCGCGTTTTTCAGTGCGCTACGGTGCTTGGCAAACGCCGGAGGGTCAAGGATGATGAGGTCGTAGGGGGTGTCCATCGCCGATAGAAACTTGAACGCGTCTTCGGCATAAGAGCTGTGGCGGGTGTCATCGGGGAAGTTAAGCCTTACATTGTCATCGGTCAGGGCAATGGCCTTTGCCGAACTGTCGACAGAGTGGACAAGTTCCGCGCCGCCACGCAAGGCATATACAGAGAATCCGCCCGTGTAGCAGAACATGTTGAGCACCTTGCGGTTATGGGAATACTTCTCAAGCAATGCACGGTTGTCGCGCTGGTCGACAAAAAATCCGGTCTTCTGACCTTTCAGCCAGTCGACATGAAATTTGAGCCCGTTTTCCTCGGCGACGTTGGTTGAAAATTGTCCGATTATATACTGGTTCTGCGGGTCGAGATGAGCCTTGTAAGGTAAAGTCGTCTCCGACTTGTAGTAGACATTCTTTATGCCTGCGTCAGGGAGGTTCACGAGTTCGGCGGCTATGATGTCGCGCGCAAAGTGCATTCCCGGAGAGTGGGCCTGCAACACAGCCGTGTCGCCATACACGTCGACGACAAGTCCCGGCAGGAAGTCGCCTTCTCCATGAACAAGCCTGTAGGCGTTGTTGTGGCGGTTTATGAGCTTCAGGGCGCGACGCAGCTCATAGGCGGCGTTAAGGCGCTCGCCGTAAAGGGCGGCATCGACCGCCGCGTCGCCCCAGGCAAGTATCCTTACGGTTATGCTGCCTATCTGATAGTGTCCGGTGCCGATTACCTTGCCGGTAGATGACACTACTTTTACCGTGTCACCCTCCTCGACTGTTTCGGGCAGGTGTGCGACAGCACCTGAAAACACCCATGGGTGCAGGCGTTCGAGCGATTGCTCCTTGCCTTTTCTCAATACTATTTCAGGATAGTCCATATCGTTGTTTTATCGGAATATAAATCGGTAGATGTCATTGCCGTTGGCATAAAGCAGAAGCAGGATAAGGAATGCCATGCCCGCAATCTGGGCATATTCCATAAACTTCTCGCTTGGCTTGCGGCGAGTGATAATCTCGTAAAGAAGAAACATTATGTGGCCTCCGTCAAGCGCGGGAATCGGGAGTATGTTCATGAATGCGAGTGCGACTGACAGGAAAGCGGTGATTTCCCAGAATGCAAGCCAGCTCCACTTTTCAGGGAACATGTTTCCAATCGCCCCGAATCCGCCAAGGCTCTTCGCTCCTTCGGCGGTGGCTACATATTTCATCGAGCCGACGTAGGCCGACAGTTTGCCCGTGCCGATTTCCCATCCCTTGGGTATCGACTGGAGCAAGTTATAATGGCGGGTTACCACGGGATATATGTCGGTAATCGGCTTCAGCTGTATGCCGATTTTTCCTGCCGCCGTAGGCTTTACCGGCACAGTGATAGTGTCACCGTCGCGCACTACTCTCATCCCTATTGTCTCTTCGGGATGATTGGCAAGCTCGGCGGTAAATTCGGTGTAGGATGGTGTCGGCGCATCGCCTACGGCGACTATGTGGTCGCCTGCGAGCAGTCCGGCTTCCTTTGCCGGCTCGCCGTTTACCACACTTTGCACATAGACAGGCAGCCTGTAGTTAAGAAATCCCTTGTCATCGTTCAGCCGGAATATGAAGTTTTCGGGGATGGCTATGTCTACGGTGTCTTTATGGTTGCGCAGTACGGTGATTTTCTTAGCCTCCACCATTTTCATGAGGTGGTCACCGGTGGAGATGTCAATTTTCTCGCCGTCCACGAGCAATGGTATGTCACCGTTTTTAAAGCCTATCTTCTGCGCCGCCGGCACATAGTCAAAACCTTCATATGCCTGGTCGAAGGGGATATATTTTTCTCCCCAGTACCATGCGATGCCGGCGTAGATAAGGATTGCGAGAACAAAATTCATCAACACTCCGGCAACCATGACCAGAAGACGCTGATAAGCGGGCTTTGACCTGAATTCCCAAGGTTTTGCCGGCTGAGCCATCTGCTCTTTGTCCATTGACTCGTCAATCATTCCGGCGATTTTCACATATCCGCCCAGTGGCAGCCATCCGATACCATATTCGGTGTCTCTCCATGTGGCACGCTCGTTGCCGTCGGCGTCGGTCACGGCTTTCTGCTTTTTCGGCTTCCATTTCAATAGGGAAAACCAGGGGTCGAAAAACAGATAGAACTTTTCAACCTTTATGCCAAACATGCGGGCAAATATATAGTGTCCGAACTCATGGATTATTACCAGAAGTCCGAGCGCAAGGATGAGCTGTAGCGCTTTTATCAAAAATGTTTCCATTGTTAATAAGTGATTGTAGATATTTACGTTTTGAGTTGCTTATAAGAGAGATGAGGCATAGGCGCGAGTCTCGGCGTTGGTAGCCACGTAGTCGTCATATGACGGGGTCGCGATATAGGGTATCGCCTCAAGTGATTTCTCGATTATGCCGCGTATGCCGAGGAATGGAATCTGCCCTTTCAGGAAGGCGGCGACTGCTATCTCGTTTGCCGCGTTTACCACACACGCCACATTGCCGCCCTTTTCAAGCGAATGGTAGGCGAGGCGCAGCAACGGGAACCGCTCGAAGTCAGGCTCGAAAAATTCAAGCGACGCGTAGTCGGCTATCGTGAGTCCGGGGCGTTCCGATGGCAATCGGTTGCCGCAGCCGAGCGCGTAGCGTATGGGCAGGTGCATGTCGGGCAAGCCGAGCTGGGCTTTTATGGAGCCGTCGACAAATTCCACCATTGAGTGAATGATCGATTGCGGATGCACGACTGCATTGATTTTTTCAGCTGGAACATCAAACAGCCACCGCGCCTCGATGATTTCAAACGCCTTGTTGATCATAGTCGCCGAGTCAATGGTGATTTTTGCCCCCATCGACCAGTTGGGGTGGGCAAGGGCGTCTTTCACGGTCACGTGTTCCATCTCTTTGAGCGACATTTTGCGGAACGGGCCGCCCGAGGCCGTTATCAACAGCCGGCGTATCGACTCAGGGGTCTCGCCGGTGAGCGACTGATATATCGCGGAATGTTCGGAGTCGATGGGCATGATTGTCGAGCGCGATTTCGCGAGCCGACCTGTCACCAGCTCTCCCGCCACTACAAGTGTCTCCTTGTTGGCGAGCGCTATCTCTTTGCCATGCTCAATGGCTTTGAGCGTGGGCTCAAGTCCGCTGTAGCCTACCGTGGCTATCACGGCAGTGTCGATTCCGTCGACCGATACCGCTGCCTCAGCCACTGCCTTGCTGCCCGCCTCTACCTGTATGCCGAGCGGCGAGAGCGAGTCGCGCAGTCGTTCGTAGCCGCTTTCGTCGGCTATCACCACTTTGTCGGGGCGGTGTTCGATAGCTTGCTTTTCAAGCAATTCGACATTAGAGCCTCCGGCAAGCACCGATGCGCGGAACAATTCAGGGTATTCTGAGATTATATCAAGTGTCTGTACGCCAATCGAACCTGTACTTCCGATTATAGCGAGTTGTTTCTGTTTCATTATATATATTAATGTGTCTGCAAATTTACGGCAATTTCATTTAACATAAAAGCGAATAGGCTAAAAAACGATATATTCGCGCGGATTGAGCGCAGCGCCTTTATTCCACAGCTCAAATGTCACAGTCGTCTCTTGTCCCGACTCTTTGGGCGAGGTGATGCCTATCACCGCTCCCTTGGCTATTTTTTCGCCTGTCCTGGCAAAGGGTGTGTGTATGCCGGAATATTTTGACACAAAGCCGTTGGGATGCTGCAGGATAATGGTGTTGCGGCTTCCGCGTGTCATGTAAGAGTCCACGACAGTGCCTGCGTATATGGCACATACGGTTGATGACGGTGGTGCTGTCAGTGTTATGGAAAATTCATTCTGCCCTTCGGCGTTAAGCTCCGTGGCGCCGCTTACCGGAGGGTAAAACGAGATGCCGTCGGCGGCTATCGGCGACAGCACGTTGAGGTTGAACCGCTCGTTTTCCTCAAATTGTCTGACAAACTGGCGCTCGTTTTCCGACGCGGGCAGCAGTGAGTCGGGCGACATGGGCTCTCCATGCTGCACAGTGGCGGCGGATGGCAGCGAGTCGGCTGGGTTGGCGAGCAGCGACTCAAGATTGGAGATGTAGGCGTTGTTGATGTTGACGCGGGTTGTAAGCGAGTCGATGCGCATGGAGTTGACTATATTTTCCTGCCTCTGTCCTTCTTTAAGATAGCCGGGCAGGAGAGTGCGTATAGGCGACATGACGATTATGGTCGCCGCGAGGCAGCTTAATGCCGCCACGAGCAATATGCTGGCGATTACAATCTCCGTGCGTGTGAATTTCATTGTCCACACCTCATTAAACCGGTTTTCGTTAATAAACGATAGCCTGAACCGGCTTTTGGTCTTGAATGAATGTTTATGTTTCTTAATGTCGTCTTGTCGGTCAGCCATGTCTTGTCGGTTATTATGCAGAAAAATAGATTACAAATATAAGCATATTTTTCCGGTATTTAATATAACGTTAAATTTGCAAACCGATTGTGCTATCGCTAAATAACATGAAAATTAGCACATAAAGTAGTGTGAACTTTAACAATCACGTGTTAAATTGTGTCCAAAAAAGTTGCATGATATTCAACAAAACTATACCTTTGTGAAAAATTTTATTGAACAAAGCGAAATGTCTTTGTGTTAATATACCAAAACTTGTGATACCGACCGCTAATGAAAAGAGAGCCGGTTGAATGGTTAGAGACAATGAAGGGTTTAAAATAATTTGTATAAATTAAAATTAAAGAAGAATGAAAAAGAACATCCTTTTTGGTTTTGCTGCAGCGGGAGCTATGCTTCTTTCAGCAAACGAAGCTAAAGCTCAAGAGGCTATAGTAATTGAGGAAGCTACATTCAGCGAAGTAGAATGTGCTGACCACTACTATTCTGGAAAGAAGGATAACTGGTTTATCCAGATTGGTGCCGGTATGGAATTCCCTATCGTAGAACACGCTCCTCACGCTGCTAAGCGTCACATCACTGCTGCTTATGGTGCAGGATTCGGTAAATGGTTTACTCCCTATCTGGGATGGCGTATCAGCGCACAGGGTGGTGCTTACCACTTCAACGCATCAGGCGCTTACCGTAAGGCTAAGTTTGTTAACGCTAACCTCGACTTGATGTGGGATATGTTTAACAGCTTCAAGGTAAATGACAACCGTGTATTCAGCATCGTGCCTTTCGTCGGTGTCGGTGGTTCTTACTCTTGGGATTTTACCGGTCCTTACAACGCTTACGCTCCTGAAAACCACGGTCGCTACAAGACTAAGGTATGGCAGATCCCCGTATCAGTAGGTATGCAGTTCCGTTTCCGTCTTTGCGAGTATGTTGACTTCTTCGCTGAAGGTCGTTACTCATTCTACGGTGACCAGTTTGACGGCATCACTTACGGAACCAACTCTATCGACATGAACCTTACCGCAATGGGTGGTTTCACTTTCAACCTCGGTGGCAAGAAGTTCAAGTCATTCAACCCCTGCTCTTATCTTGGCTACATCAGCCAGCTTAACGGTCAGATTAACGACCTCCGCGGCGAGCTCGCCAACACCGGCGCACGTCTTGCAGCTGCTGAGGCTCAGCTCCCCTGCCCCGAAGTTGTAGCTGTTGAATGTCCTGAAGTAGGCGCTCCGTTGATGTCAACTGTACGCTTCACTATCAACTCTGCCAAGATTTCTTCTATGGAAGCAGTTAACGTATACAACATCGCTCAGTGGATGAAGGCTAATCCCGACACTAAGGTTGTCATCAAGGGTTACGCTGACAAGGATACCGGTACTGCTGACTACAACCTCAAGCTCTCTGAGCGTCGTGCACAGAACGTATTCAACATGCTTACCAAGGAATACGGTATCGCCGCTGATCGCTTGACAGTTAAGGCTGAGGGTAGCGCATCACAGGTATACGACACCAACAACTGGAACCGTATCGTAATCTTTTCACAGGACTAATTAAGGTAAAACCTGAATAAACCCTTTGCCTCCGCCCCTTTACGGGCGGAGGCTTTTTTTTGCCTGTACCTTGGCGGAGGCTTTTTATACACGTTGCCGTGCATTACATCTTTTTAATATAAGTTTGGCATAAGTTTTGCTATATTGATTGTTATAATTGCACATTAACAGTTACTTAGTTATATGATACAGCATTCAACAGGCGATCTGCCTGCCAAGATAGAGAATTATGTCATGCAGAAGCGTCTGCGCGACGCGTTTGGCTTGCTTCGCAGTTATAGCGCTTCTTTAGGCGACTGGCGCATAACCGACCGCATCGACCACCTTGAGCAATCTTACTCGATGATGCTCCGATATGCCGTAGAGGGTGTAGACGATCCTTCGCGCGATGAGATTTACCACTCGATTGTAAGAGGCATATTTGAGATTCTTGACAGGGTGTCGCGTGAGCTGCGCCGCCCTAAGTCGCCTGAGATATATTTCAACACTCTCCGCTATGAGAGCATGCAAAGCGACTCGTTAAAGTCGCTCTCCGACCGTTACGTAGCCTTGCTCTCCGACCTGTCGCTCTATAACATCGCCGCGGGCAATGCTAAGGCTGATGCCGGTGTTAAGGAGAAGGAGGAGACGGAGCGCCGTCTCTTCAACCGTCTGTGGGTGTCCTATCCGCTCTCTGCCGATGATGCGGCGGTTGTGTCATCCCTGATGTCGGGCGATGAGATTCCCCTCTATTTTAAGGAGATGCTTGTGTCGGCTCTGTTGCTCGGCTTGCTGCAGTATTATGACGAGCCCCGTCTTGACATGCTGCTTGACATCTATCAGTCGTCGCCGTCAAGAAGCATTTCTGTGCGTGCGCTCGTTGCGGCGCTGCTTGCCATGTATGTCAACCGGTCGAGGGTAGCGTCGTCGAAGCTGGCGCGGAGGATTGACGCCTTGCGTGACACCACGTCATGGCACGACGATGTGAAGGAAGTGTTTCTTGAGTTTATCCGTACGCGTGACACAGAGCGCATCAACCGCAAGATGCAGGAAGAGCTGCTGCCTTCAATGCTAAAGCTGCGCCCCGACATAGCCCGGCGCATGAAGGATAGCGTCGCCGATATTGCCGACATTGAGGAAAACCCAGAGTGGCAGGAGCTCCTCGATAAGTCGGGCATAACCGACAAACTCAAAGAGCTTACCAAGATGCAGGAGGATGGCGGCGATGTGTTCATGATGACATTTTCCAACCTCAAGTATTTCCCGTTTTTCTCTGATGTGGCTAACTGGTTCATCCCGTTTCACATGGATCACTCTGCCGTCAAGGATGCGCTCGGCAAGGACCTGTCGACAATAGGTGACATGGTGGCGTCATCACCGTTTTTCTGCGACGGTGACAAGTATTCGTTTGTACTCGCCCTGGCTTCGGTGCCCGCCGCTCAGAAACATATGATGCTGTCGCAGTTTGACTCTCAGCGCATCAATGAGCTTGAGCTGCAGGCTGCCGCTGTCTCTTCAGGCTCGATGTCGGCGGGGCGTATAGCTAACAAATATGTGCAGGACTTGTATCGCTTCTTCAAGCTGTTCCGTAGGAAGGGCGATTTTAAGGACCCGTTCATGCGCCCTGTCAATCTGCTCCAGTTGCCATTTCTTGCCGCCGACCTTACTGACGTTGAGACTCTCCCGGTAGTGAGCGAGTTTTATTTCCGGCGCGGTTATTATGAGGATGCCGCCCATGTGTTCGGGTTGCTTGCCGGCTCCATGCCTCCCGATGCGCAGCTTTACCAGAAACTCGGCTATTGTCACGCCAAGCTCGGTGACATGGCGCAGGCTCTCGACTATTACAAGCAGGCGGAGCTGCTTAACGGCGACAGCCTGTGGACACTGCGCCGCATTGCCAATTGCTACAAGGAGCTTGACAATCCCGCGATGGCGCTAGAATATTACCGTCGTGTCGAGGAGAAGAAACCCGATGACCTCGGCGTGGCGTTGAGCATTGGACACTGCTATCTTGAACTCGACCGTTACAACGACGCGTTGCGCTATTATTTCAAGGTGGAGTTTCTTGACGACAAGTCGACTCGTGCATGGCGTCCTATCGCCTGGACCTCTTTTGTGGCGGGCGATTTCAGCCAGAGCCGCAGTTATTATGAGAAGGTGCTCACTGACCGCCCTGACGCGTCAGACTATCTCAACATGGGGCATCTTTATCTTGCCTGCGGTGATATAAAGGAGGCGTTGAATTTCTACGGACTGTCGGTCGACAATGAGAGTGGGGGTGTCGAGGCATTCATTAAGGGCTTTAAGGCCGATGTCCCGAGGCTTCTTGCCGCCGGCGTGCAGGAGTCGCTGTTGCCGCTTGTCATCGACGCTCTGTTATATTCACGAGATTAAGACCCCGTTTATGGCAATGTGTCAGGATTTTTCCGTAAATTTGTGTGATTAATCGAAACAATATGACGAGCTTATGAGAAAAATAGCCCTGACTTTTTTAATTTTATGTATTAACATGATTCACGCAGAGCAAAAAGTAGAAGATATTTCAAACCCGTTTTTTACGGAGTTTGAGACAGTACATAACACAATCCCGTTTGACCGGATTTCCAACAAGGACTACGAGCCGGCTATCGACCGTGGCATGCAGTTGCAGAACAGCGAGATTGACGCTATTGTCAATTCTCCTGAAGAGCCTACGTTTGAAAACACCATCGTTGCCCTTGAACGCTCCGGCTCCGACCTTAACCGGGTGCTAAATGCGTTTTTCCCCATTCTCTCGGCGTTGAGCGACGATGAGATGATGGAGATTTCGCTACGTGTATCTGCCAAGCTGTCGCAGCACTCTACCGGCATAAGCCTTAACGAGGGCTTGTGGAAGCGCATCAAGGCTGTATATGACAAAAAAGACGGCCTCTCACTCTCTCCTGAAGACGAGATGCTGCTCTCTACGACCTACGACAGTTTTGCTCGCCAGGGTGCGGAGCTGCAGGGAGAGAAGCGAGATGCTTATCGCAAGCTTTCGGCTCAGCTTTCCGACCTTACCACCAAATTCGGACAAAATGTGTTGAAAGAGCTTAACACCTATGAGATATGGCTCACCGCCGACGACCTTGCCGGACTCCCTGCAAGCTCTGTAGAGGCTGCCGCTCTTGCCGCCCGTGAAAAAGGCAGAGACGGGGAATACCTCTTCACGCTTGCTCAGCCTGTCTACACGGCGTTTATGAAATATAGCGACCGTCGCGACCTGCGCGAGAAGTTTTACAAGCTATACAGCAGCCGCAATACAAAAGGCGAATACTCCAACATGGAGATTATGACCTCTATTGCCGACACCCGCCGTCAGATTGCCAATCTTTTCGGTAAATCGACTTATGCCGACTATAAGCTTGAAAAGACAATGGCGGAGACCCCGGAAAATGTCAATAAGCTCTTGCAGCAGCTTGCCGAGGCTTATCGTCCCGCCCAGTTGCGCGAGTTTGAGGAGATTGTGAATTTTGCTTCCGCGCGTGAGGGTGCCCCGGTCAAGCTTATGCCGTGGGATTACAGCTACTATGCCAATAAGCTGAAGGAAGAGAAGTATAAATATGACGAAGAAGAGCTTCGCCCCTACTTTGAACTTAACAATGTGATTGACGGTGTGTTCGGGCTCGCGACCCGTCTTTACGGACTCACATTCGAGCATAATCCCGCTGTCTCTGTCTATCACCCCGATGTAAAGGCTTATGATGTAAAGGATGCCGACGGTAGCTTTGTCGGTGTAATCTATACCGACTTCTTCCCCCGTGAAAGCAAGCGTCCCGGCGCCTGGATGACCAATTTCCGCGAAGAGTGGATTACTGCCGGGGGCGACTCCGTGCGTCCCCATGTGTCAATTGTCATGAACTTCACCAAGCCTACAGGCTCAAAGCCCTCGCTGCTTACACCCTATGAGGTGGAGACATTCCTCCATGAGTTCGGTCATGCGCTCCACGGGCTTCTCGCAGCCACTAAATACAGCTCGCTCTCCGGCACTAACGTCTATCGTGACTTTGTGGAGCTGCCTTCCCAGTTCAATGAAAATTATCTTACACAAAAGGAATTTCTTGACGGTTTTGCCCGTCATTACCTGACCGGCGAACCGATTCCTCAGAATCTTGTCGACAAGATTGTCAATACTTCCCAGTTTGGCGCCGGATATGCCTGCCTTCGTCAGCTCGCGTTTGGCTTGACCGATATGGCATGGCACATGACCACTGCTCCTGTCGCTGATCCTGTGGCGTTTGAAAATGAGGCTATGGCGCCTGTAAGCATGTTTGACGAGGTGGAAGGCTGCCTTTTCAGCCCGCAGTTCAGCCACATTTTCTCAGGTGGATATGCGGCAGGATATTACAGCTACAAGTGGGCTGAAGTGCTCGATGCCGACGCATTCTCGGTCTTCCTCAAAAACGGTCTGTTTGACAAGGCTACCGCTGACTCTTTCCGTGAAAACGTATTGACACGTGGGGGCACCGAACATCCCATGACGCTCTACAAGCGTTTCCGCGGACAGGAACCTACCATCGACGCTCTCCTCGAGCGCGACGGCGTAAAGGCTCCGGCAGAGATACCGTCGCTTCCACAGCCAATCCACTCCACAAAAGATTAACCCCACACCACAGCCGACCCCTCCGGGCCGGCTGTTTTATTTACGGCAACGCGCATGTGCGCCATGCATGCGCCGCACCCCGCAACCCCGGTGTATATTGTTGATGTAATCCGCGCCGTATTTTATTGATGTACAACATGCCGTGTAGGGCGAGTGGAAGCTCGCCCGCGGTGACAGCAACACCGGAATGTGCGTGGGCGCGCCATGCGGATGGGCGGGCGACCTCCCAGTCGCCCCTACAGCTACGCGATGTAACCCGTAGTGTATTTTTTGTTGATGTAATTCATGCGTATTCCGTTGATTTACAACATGCAATGTAGGGGCGAGTGGAAGCTCGCCCGCGGTGACAGCAACCCCGGAATGTGCGAGGGTGCGCCATGCGGATGTGGCGGGCGACCTCCCAGTCGCCCCTACAGCTACGCGATGTAACCCGTGGTGCATTTTTTGTTGATGTAATCCGCGCCGTATTTTATTGATTTACAACATGCAATGTAGGGGCGAGTGGAAGCTCGCCCGCGGTAACAGCAACCCCGGAATGTGGGTGGGCGCGCCATGCGGATGGGCGGGCGACCTCCCGGTCGCCCCTACAGCTACGCGATGTAACCCCGGTGTATATTGTTGATGTAATCCGCGACGTATTTTATTGGTGTACAACATGCAATGTAGGGGCGAGTGGAAGCTCGCCCGCGGTGACAGCAACCCCGGAATGTGGGTGGGGCGCCATGCGGATGGGCGGGCGACCTCCCGGTCGCCCCTACAGCTACGCGGTGTAACCCGTGGTGCATTTTTGTTGATGTAATCCGCGCCGTATTTTATTGATTTACAATATGCAATGTAGGGGCGAGTGGAAGCTCGCCCGCGGTGACAGCGACCCCGGGATGTGGGTCGGGTGCGCCATGCGGATGGGCGGGCGACCTCCCGGTCGCCCCTACAGCTACGCGGTGTAACCCAGGTGTATTTTGTTGATGTAATCCCTGTGTATTCCGTTGATTTACAACATGCAATGTGGGGGCGAGTGGAAGCTCGCCCGCGGTGACAACAACCCCGGAATATGCGCGTGGGTGCGCCATGTGGGTGTGTGGCATGGGTTGCATCCCCTTGGGGATGATCTTTCTTGTAGCCGTGGGTTGAACGAAGTGATACCCACGGAAAAATATGTACCAAGCGTGTGGTTTCCGTTAGGAATCATCATGTTACGGGAATTGACGATTCCTGCGGAAACGATATTTTTGGGGTTGCGGTTACTGTGGGTGTCGCTACGCTCAACCCACGGCTAAACATGGATTATCCCCTGCCGGGGATAGATTGCGTGGGCGCCATGCGGATGGGCGGGCGACCTCCCAGTCGCCCATACAGCTACGCGGTGTAACCAAGGTGTATTTTTGTTGATGTAATCCGCATTGTATATCGCTGATTTACAGTATGCAATGTAGGGGCGAGTGGAAGCTCGCCTGCGGTGACAGCAACCCGGGATGTGCGTTTGGGGTGCGCCATGCGGGTGTGGCGGGCGACCTCCCAGTCGCCCCTACAGCTACGCGATGTGCCCCGTGGTGCATTTTTGTTGAAGAAATGCGCCGTATTTTATTGGTGTACAACATGTAATGTAGGGGCGAGTTGAAGCTCGCCTGCGGTGACAGCAACCCGGGATGTGCGCTTGGGGTGCGCCATGCGGATATTGCGGGCGACCTCCCGGTCGCCCCTACAGCTACGCGATGTACCCCGTGGTGCATATCGTTGATGTAAACCCTGCGTATTTCGTTGATGTACAACATGCAATGTAGGGGCGAGTGGAAGCTCGCCCGCGGTGACAACAACCCCGGAATATGGGTGGGTGCGCCATGCGGATGTGGCGGGCGACCTCCCAGTCGCCCCTACAGCTACGCGGTGTAACCCCGGTGTATATTGTTGATATAATCCCTGCGTATTTCGTTGATTTACAACATGCAATGTAGGGGCGAGTGGAAGCTCGCCCGCGGTGACAGCAACACCGGAATGTGCGTGGGTGCGCCATGCGGATGGGCGGGCGACCTCCCGGTCGCCCCTACAGCTACGCGGTGTAAACCGTGGTGTGTTTTTGTTGATGTAATCCCTGTGTATTTCGTTGATTTACAACATGCAATGTAGGGGCGAGTGGAAGCTCGCCCGCGGTGACAGCAACCCCGGGATGTGGGTGGGTGCGCCATGCGGATGGGCGGGCGACCTCCCGGTCGCCCCTACAGCTACGCGGTGTAAACCGTGGTGTATTTTTTGTTGATGGGGCAAATGTTTTTGATTTGGGGCGGCTCTTTTTGATGATGGTGACTGATTTTTTTGTCAATCGGTTTGGTTTATGTTTTTAAACATAGTAATTTTGCAGTGAAAATCAAAAGAATATGCAGAACATAAGAAATATTGCCATTATCGCTCACGTCGATCACGGCAAAACGACGCTGGTCGACAAGATGTTGCTCGCGGGTAACCTTTTCAGAGAGAATCAGAATGCGGGTGAATTAATTCTTGACAATAATGACCTTGAGCGTGAACGAGGCATAACTATTCTGTCAAAAAACGTATCAATCAACTACAAGGGATATAAGATAAACATCATCGACACTCCGGGACACGCCGACTTCGGCGGAGAGGTGGAGCGAGTGCTCAACATGGCTGACGGCTGTCTGCTGCTTGTCGATGCTTTCGAGGGCCCGATGCCCCAGACCCGCTTTGTCTTACAGAAAGCCATACAGATGGGTCTGAAGCCTGTGGTTGTCATTAACAAGGTCGACAAGCCCAACTGCCGTCCCGACGAAGTGCAGGAGATGGTGTTTGACCTGATGTTTAACCTTGACGCGACAGAAGACCAGCTTGATTTCCCTACAGTCTACGGCTCGGCTAAACAAGGATGGATGTCGACCGACTGGAACAAGCCTACCGACAATATCCTTCCCGTGCTCGACGCCATAATCGACTATATCCCGGCACCGGAGACCCTTGAAGGCGACCCGCAGATGCTGATTACCTCGCTTGACTATTCAAGCTATGTAGGGCGTATCGCTGTGGGCCGTGTACATCGCGGCACACTCCGTGAAGGCATGGATATAGCCCTCTGCAAGAAAGACGGCTCAGTGGTGAAGCAGCGTATAAAAGAGCTCCACACCTTTGAAGGAATGGGTCGCAAGCGCGTGCAGGAAGTATCGTCGGGCGACATCTGTGCGCTTGTCGGTATCGACGGATTTGAGATCGGCGACACTGTCTCTGACATCAATAATCCGGAGCCGCTTCCGCGCATAGCCATCGACGAGCCTACCATGTCAATGACATTCACCATCAACGACTCGCCTTTCTTTGGAAAAGATGGAAAATATGTGACCTCGCGCCACATTGCCGACCGTCTTGAAAAGGAGCTTGACAAGAACCTTGCGTTGCGTGTCAGCAAGGCGGCGCATGAGGATGTGTGGACTGTGTTTGGTCGCGGTGTGCTTCACCTGTCGGTGCTGATAGAGACCATGCGTCGCGAAGGTTACGAGTTGCAGGTGGGTCAGCCTCAGGTAATCATCAAGGAGATTGACGGAAAGAAATGCGAGCCCGTCGAGCTGCTTACCATCAATGTGCCCGAGGAATATTCAAGCAAGATTATCGACATGGTAACCCGCCGAAAGGGAGAGATGGTGTCGATGACCACCCAGAATGACCGATTGCACATTGAATTCAATATCCCGTCGCGCGGCATCATAGGACTGCGCAACAATGTGCTAACTGCTTCGGCGGGAGAGGCTATAATGGCTCACCGCTTCCTTGAATATCAGCCCTGGAAGGGAGATATCGAACGCCGCACCAACGGCTCGCTTATAGCAATGGAGGCGGGCACCGCCTATGCCTATGCTATCGACAAGCTTCAGGACCGAGGACGATTCTTCATCTTCCCGCAGGAAGAGGTGTATGCCGGACAGGTAGTGGGAGAGAATGCCAAGGACAACGACATCGTGGTCAATGTCACCAAGTCAAAGAAGCTTACCAACATGCGTGCGTCGGGAGCCGACGACAAGGCGCGTATCATTCCCCCGGTGGTATTTTCGCTTGAAGAAGCACTTGAATATATCAAGGAAGATGAATATGTCGAGGTGACCCCCAATCACTTGCGCCTGCGTAAAATTATCCTTGACGAGATCGAGCGCAAGAGAGCTAATAAAGCCTGATATTACACTGAACAATATCATCCGAACAAGTGTCTTATGGTTAGATTGCTAACTGTAAGACACTTTTATTATGTATCGTTTTGTCCAGAAAACAGTACTTGCGATAACAGCCGCGCTGAGTGTGGGCTGCATGTCGCTGAGGGCGCAGATCCCGGCATCGGTCGAAAGTTCCGGACTGCCTGTGGCCGCAAAGTCTTTTATCAAAAAGCATTTTGAAGGAAAGACGATTGTAAAGTATGAAAAGAAGTTCTGGTCCAACTCCTACGAACTGGAACTCTCCGACGGCACTGACCTTGACTTTGACTCACAGGGCAAATGCACGGAGGTAAGTGCCCCTGACCGAGGAGTGCTGCCGGCGGTCCTGGTGCGCGATATGCTGCCTGCCGAGGCGTGTCGCACCCTTTCCGACCAGGGTGCGCTTGACTCGGTAGAGGAGATTCAGTTTCATCCGGTAAAGGGCTATAAAGTGGAGGTAAGACATGACCGCATTGATGATTACCGGTTTAATGCTGCGGGGCAGATGACACGTGTCACCCGCGACGACTGACCCCTTGCTCAGGCTCTAAAAAGAACAGAGAGGCGTGACTCCCGCTGCGGAATCACGCCTCTCTGTTATAACAAACCGTTTCGGTTTATTCGTTGATTTCACCTTCAGAGGCAAATATCTCTTCTTCCCTGCTCGGGGCGATATTGGGCAGCTCAAGACCATAATGTTTCCTTGCATCGAGAGCCTTTAGCCATATTCCGAATATCAGTGCAAGCACGCCGAGACCGGCAAAGAGAAGCATAGGGTTGGTATAGTCATACTTCATCGGGTCGGTGACTCCGGGGTTGGACGACGTAAGCACTATGCCGATAAGAATCGGGAAAAGCGACAGACCGATGTTCTGAACCCAGAATATAAGAGAATAGGCACTTCCGAGGAATCGTGAGTCCATGATCTTGGGCACCGAGGGCCACAGAGCCGCAGGAACGAGAGAGAACGAGACTCCGAGCACGATAATGGCGGTGAAAGCGAGGGCCTTGCTCGGATAAGCCGGAAGCAGAAGGGCAAATGTCAGGTGACATACAATCATCAGGATGGCTCCGAGGATAAGCATCGAGGCACCCTTTCCCTTACGGTCAAGGAAATAGCCGAGGAAAGGTGTCAGGACTGCCGCGCCGATGGGGAACCAGCGGAATATGTCGGCTGCCGTCGTGGCGTCAATACCGAGGTTACACTGAAGCATGTTGGCTGCATAACGCTGGAACGGGAAAATAGCCGAATAATATAGCACGCAGAGCATCGCGATAATCCAGAAAAGCTTGCTTGTGAGGATGTTTTTGACATCGCTGAGCTTGAACTCCTCTTCAGCGGTGTTGTCTTCTTTTGACGAGCCGAGTTCTTTGTCAAGCTTGGTGTCAAAGAATGTAAACACGATGTAGCATATAAGACCGATGAAAAGCAGCGCGGTACAGAATCCTACCGGAACGACCACTGTCTCGTCGCCCATCCAGTTGGCGAGGCGCGGAGAGATGGAGAACACTGCAAACACGCCGAAGCGGGCGATTGCCATCTCTGCACCCATGGCAAGAGCCATCTCCTTGCCCTCAAACCACTTTGCAAGAGTCTTGGACACGGTGATACCAGCCATCTCGCATCCGCATCCGAAAATCATGAAGCCGAACGCCGCAAGCTTTGCGCTTCCCGGCATTGCGGTCCACCAGGAGCTAAGCCAGGTGTCAAGTGCCGAGCCTTGAAACATGTCGCTGATGGCATATAGTTTGATACACGCTCCAATCACCATTACTGAAGCCGATAGCGTGCCTGTGAACCTTACCCCCATCTTGTCAAGGATAATACCCGCAAGAATCAGAAATCCGAATACATTCAGGATATATTCCGCTCCGGCATAATAGCCGAACGCGTCGGGCGACCATCCGCGTTCAGTCTCGATAAGTGACTGTAAGGGTGACATTACGTCTACAAACATGTAGGCGAAAAACATCATCGACGCTACGAGCACGAGTACGGTCCATCGTGCCCACGCCTTGTCGTTGAGTGTCTGTTTGACTTGTTCTGTCATAGTTTGTTTTGCGTTTAATGTGATAATTATTTTCTACAAAATTACACAAAAAACATGATTTTCCGCCCCTCGTGGTTAAAAGAATGACTTATATCGTCATCTTTGGCTCAACATTCACGACATTTCCCGTCATTATTTTATGAGGAATTTTGTCAGAAATCATCATAATGAGAGAAATTATAGCTAATTTCGTGACATTATTAGAAGAGAAAAAATGTTTTCAAGGGAACCTTACACGTTTGACCGTGTCGTACGCATCATTATCACATGTGTCGTAATCATAGGAATTATCTGGCTAATCGGCATCCTGAAAGGAGTGTTGCTGCCATTCTGCGTGGCATGCCTTGTAGCCTATCTGTTTGAGCCTTTTGTTCAGTTTAACCGCAGGCTGCTCAATCTGAAGGGCAGGGTGGTGGCTATATTTGTCACGCTGTTTGAGGCTACATTCCTTTTCGGCCTGTTGTGTTATCTTCTTGTGCCGTTGATAATAGGTGAGATGCACCACATGGGGCATCTGCTGAAAGTGTATTCCGACTCCGAACTCGAGATTCCGTTTATGCCGGAGGGAGTCCACTCCTTCATAAAGAAATATGTCGATTTTGACTACCTCGCCGGGCTGATGCAGCGGGAAGACCAGATAAAAATGGTGGAAAATCTCATCTCTTCGACCTGGAACATTGTCACGAGCGGTATCAGCATGATAATAGGACTCCTCAGCTGGTTTATCGTGTTTCTCTATGTGATATTTATAATGCTTGATTATGAGAAGCTTACTCTGATGGTGAGGCATATGGTCCCCCCTGTCTACCGGCGCACGGTATTCCGCATAGGACGCGACATACAGCGGTCTATGAACCATTATTTCCGTGGTCAGGCGTTGGTGGCATTTTGTGTCGGCGTGCTTTTCAGCATCGGTTTTCTGATTATTGACATGCCGCTTGCCATAGTGCTCGGCATGTTTATCGGGCTTCTCAACATGGTGCCTTATCTACAGTTGATTTCGATAATCCCGACTACGATACTGTGTCTTGTATGTTCAGTGGATTCAGGGGTTGATTTCTGGGTCATATTCTGGGAGTGCATGGCAATCTATGCGGTAGTGCAGGCAATCCAGGACCTGTATCTCACTCCTAAGATAATGGGAAAGGCAATGGGGCTTAATCCGGCGATAATATTGCTGTCGCTCTCGGTGTGGGGAAGTCTCCTCGGCTTCCTCGGGCTTATAATAGCGTTGCCGCTGACGACTCTCCTGCTTGCTTACTATGACGATTACATAACGCTACAGACAAAGCGACGTGAACATCACTCCGGCGCCTCAGAGCGGTCGTGACTCCATTATGCTGACCGCCTTCTCAAGGTCATGCCTGAAGACGAGCAGTTTTATCGCGCCCCAGGGCGACAGGGTGACGGGATATACCGACGAGAATATCTCATTGTTGATTATACACGGCACTCCGTTGGTCTCTAGCACGCCCTTTGCGATATAGGCATCGGCATCGGAAGTGTAGGTGTCAAAGACCACAAGTTCGTCTTTGTCGTCAGGTCGGTTCAGGGTCATGGCTATTTGATGTTTCGTGAGTTCAATGCTCTATGATAACGCGCGGCATTCTGTTGGTGTTCGGCATAGGTCACGGCAAAGTTGTGGCGTCCGGAGAAATCTTCCTTTGCACACATGTACAGATAGGGGTGAGGCTTTGAATCAAGAATTGCGTTAATTGTCTCTCTGTCGGCTATGCGTATCGGGCCGGGCGGAAGTCCGGCGTTTTGATATGTGTTATAGGGCGATTGTATGGCAAGATGCTTGCCTGTGATGCGTCGCAACGAGAAATCGCCGACCGCAAATTTTACAGTCGGGTCAGCCTGAAGCTTCATGCCTTTTTTTACGCGGTTCAGATACAGGCGTCCTACTGTACCGCGTTCAGCGCGGTCATTGGTCTCCTCTTCAGCAATTGAGGCTATTATCGCCACCTGCACCGGTGACAGTCCGAGTCCTGACGCCTTGGCGCGGCGCTCGTCATTCCAGAAACGGTCACGGTAACCGCAGAGTGTGGTCACTACTTTTTCAGGCGATGCCGTCCAGTAAAATTCATAGGAGTCAGGTAGAAATGCCGCGGCATATTGCTGCTTTTTAAATCCCTTTTCCGGCAGGATTGAGTCGCAGGCGCTTAAAAAGGCGGCGGAGTCGGTTTCGAGACGTCGGCCCACAAGTCCTGCAAGCTGGTTGACTGTACGGACGTTGTTGAAAGTGAGTTTTACAGGAGTCTGTGCTCCACGTGAAATCTTGCGGTATATTTTTGCGGCGCTCATGCCCGGCTCTATACGGTAGGCACCATGCGCGCGTGATGCGTCACCGCCGGCGAGCGACCATATCGTTGCCGCCTTTTTACCGGTTGCGCCAAGCTCGGAGCCAAGTATTTGCCCGATACTGTCAGATGTCATCTTGTCGCCGATGTATATCCATTTTGCTTCGTTTCCATCATAGCCGGTGATGAAATAACTGCGATATACAAGAAGAGCCGTAGCGATTGCGGCTATCGACAATGCGGCTACGACGATGCGTATAGTCTTTTTATTGGAAGAGTTATGTATCATACATGGCAAAGTTACATAAATTATCGGTATAATCCATATCGCGCCGGAGCAAAGTACGGGAGACATGACAAACGAGCTGTTGTCATGTCTCCCGTACTTAAATACTATGTTTATTGTTGCTTATTATTGGTATGAGGTCTCAACGTCAATGAATGTATCGACAGAGGGAGTGCCAAACTCGATTGCGCCCATGTCATCGTTAGAGTTTATGACAAGGTTATAGATGTAGTGACATCCCGGTTGCCATTCAGAGTACTTGCTTGTCGACAACGGAAATCTAAGAATGCCGTCGCCGGTAGTGCTTCCCTGTGCAAGGTCATCTTTAGGTGTATTTTCATTAGGCCACAGCTTTTCACCGCTTGCCACGTCAGAGATGGAGCATTGTACAGCGATGTATGTGTCATTTCCGTTTCCGTTGCTGCGATAGGTAAGCGGCTGCGGCAAGACAAACATAGTGCCGCCTCTTCCCATTCCGCTTGCAGCGATGACAGTCGGTGTCTGCGTAAGCGTAAGCATTTCCGACAGAGCCTGTGACCAGTGCAGGATATAAGAGTAGGGGGTATTCTGGTCGGTCCATGTGCCAACAGTCTCAGGTGATGCAGGGTCGGCTGTCGAAGCCGACGGGAAATTGAAGTTGCCTTTGGTCATTATATTTGACATTGCCACATTTGTTACTACCACCTTTAGCTTGGCGTCTGACGAGCTAAGCTTTATGGTAAGCTTCGACAGGGCATGTCGGAAATTAAAGATGACCTGTGCGTTTGGCTGTCCGGTATTTCCTTTCTGGTCGGGAATTACTGCATACACGATATCCTCGTCGCCTGTAATAGCGTCGTAGGCAATGGGAAGCAGCGGCCCGGTCTCGCCTACCCATGTTGTCGGGGCATATGCATAAAAGTCGACTGACTCGTTTGCCGGCCAATACTGCAACGGGGAGTAGGTCCATGTATTTGTGCCGGTCTTGCTGACTGTCACATTATTCATGAACAGGTTAGGACCCGACGACTCGTCAGTATAGGCATATACGTTAAATTCAGTCAGGTTATTGGTGGTTATGTCTCCGGCACGGGAGAATTCGGTGCCGGCGGCAAATCGTATCGCGTTGTCGCTGCTTGTGTTTACATAGGGCACATCATCGTCATCGCTACAGGATACGGCTGTAGCCGTAATCACCGTAACCGCCGTAACCGATAATGCCATCAATAAGTTCCTCTTTTTCATGTCTGATGATGCTTAATTATATTATACTTTCCAATTATTGTAAGTGTTATAAATGTCGATGACAATGACATTCCATCCGTCTACTGAAACATTGATGTCGCCTACATCTTCCGGCGGAGAGTCGCTTTCATCGGGAATTTCAAAGTCATTTACATTTATTATAACATTGTGTCTTGATAATATGTTTATGTTTTCGGGTGTCAGAGTGATTGTTTTTTTCAACGACTTTCCGGTGTCGAGCATTACGATTATCGACAGGATGTAAGGCTCCATGCGCCCGTCATCATAGTTGAATGCGCATCCCGAACCGTAAAGTCGGTTGTCAGTCCTGTCGGCAAGAAGTCCGAATGACAGTTCTTGTCCGAAGCCTGACGGCAAATGTTCGGCAAGGGTGAGAGCCGAGGCTTCCCCCGAAAGGAGCGCCGATACCGACCTGACATGTTCGAGCCCGGAGACATTGGTAATGCTCACGGTATATTGTGTCGAAAGTGAGTCGGGAAAGCATCTGACAAGACTGTGGTCACATTCCTTTGTCTCGCCTGATGGTGTCTCGTAAGCGACTCCGCATGGTGTCACATAGATGTCATCTACCGTGCTTCCGTAAAGCATGCCGGTTGAGGTGAAGGTGCCGGTGGTAATCCATCGGCGTGCCGTGGCGCTGATTGAACTGTATTGGTCGGCGTTTTCAATTTCTATGCCCGGCAGGTCATTGTTGCATGCGACCATATGGTATCGACCTATAGGAATCTCGATTTTGCCTCCATCGCGTCCCGCTATATCGAAACGCCAGTTTTTGGAGATTCCGTCGGCAGAAAAGAAGTATAGCGTCATTCCGTCGACAGAGGCTTCTTCAGCGTGGTCCCACATGAATCTCACAGAAACAGTAGCCATCTCCTCACCCGGAAAAACAAGCTCTTTCTGGGTGCAGCCATAAACTGAAATGGCACATAATATGCCGGCTATGATTCTGATACAGGTTGTCATGTCAATCAGCAGTGGAGTCATGCCATATTCCTCGGGCTGTGGCACACGTGAAAGCGTGAAAGCATCGTGGCACACAGTACAATGACAGACGAATATGTAATAAGACTATTCACTCAAAACATTATTTTGCGGGTTGTTTACAGATAATAAACAATGATAACATGCCTAATGTTTAAGTGTGTTAATGCAGGAGACGGGGCATGCTGATTATAATTGCCCTGACTCCGGTAAACAAAATCGATTAGTCATTTGTTTGCCTCATAAGATAACTTTTGCTAATTTTGTGGAAACCGCGTAAAAACTGACTATCTGAATGACCCTACATACAACCGAGATAACCCCGGCGCGCATCGAAAATGACCGCCGTGTGCTTGAACTTCTGTCACAGACTTTCCGTAATATAAGTGCCGCCAGCACCGAAATAATAAATCTTGAGGCGATACTCAACCTTCCTAAAGGGACAGAGCATTTTGTCGCCGACATACATGGCGAACATGAAGCTTTCAGGCATATACTGAAAAATGCCTCAGGCAATATAAAGCGTAAAGTGACTGAAATATTCGGCACCTCGTTGCGCGAGCAGGAGATACGTGAACTCTGTTCGCTCATTTATTATCCTGAACAAAAACTTGAGTACATACGTGCTTCCGAGAGCGACCTTGACGATTTTTATAATGTCACGCTGCATCAGCTCGTGCGTGTGTGTCAGACTGTCTCTTCAAAGTACACGCGCTCTAAGGTGAGAAAGGCGCTCCCTAAGGAATTTGCCTATATTATTGAGGAGCTTCTCCACGAGTCTCCGTCAGATGACAATAAGCAGGCTTATTTCAACCGTATCGTCGAGACAATCATCCTTACCGGTCAGGCTGATTCATTTATAATAGCCTTGTGTAATGTGATTCAGCGTCTGAGCATCGACCAGCTGCACATACTCGGCGACATATATGACCGCGGTCCCGGCGCTCATCTTATCATGGACACCCTTTGTGACTACGGTAATTTTGACATCCAGTGGGGCAATCATGACGCCCTGTGGATGGGCGCGGCAGCAGGCAACGATGCCTGCATAGCCAATGTGCTGAGGCTGTCGCTGCGTTATGGCAACATGGCTACTATAGAGGACGGTTATGGCATAAACCTGGTTCCGCTCGCAACATTTGCTATGGAGACCTACGGCGATGACGAGTGCAACGGGTTTGGTCCGCGTCTTGATCCGGAAGACACGACCCACACGGAAAAGACCCAGCGGCTTATAGCCAAGATGCACAAAGCCATAAGTATAATCCAGTTTAAACTTGAGGCGGCTCTTGCCGACAAATATCCGGAATGGGGCATGCAGGACAGGAAGCTGCTCGGCCACATCGACTTCGGGCGCAAAGTGTTCACTCTTGACGGGAAGGACTACGAGATGAAGGATACGCATTTTCCTACGGTCAATCCCGATGACCCGTATAGTCTCACCACTGAGGAAGCAGAGCTTGTAAAGAAACTGCATCATTCGTTCCGCATCAGCGACAAGCTGCGCAAGCACATACAATGCCTGTTCTCCCACGGCAGCATGTATGGCGTATATAATTCCAATCTGCTTTTCCATGCATCTATGCCATTGAATGCCGACGGCTCCCTGAAAGAAGTTGAGCTGCGCGGACAGAGATATAAAGGGAGCGAGTTGTTCCGGCGTATAGGCATGGTCATGCGCTCGGCGTTTAATGATGATGCCGATGCCGCCGACCGTGAATTTGCACGCGATTACTACTGGTATCTTTGGTGTGGTCCCGACTCTCCGCTTTTTGACAAGTCCAAGATGGCTACATTTGAGCGCTATTTCCTTGTCGATCCCGCCACACACAAGGAGGAGAAAGGTCACTACTACACTCTTCGTGACAGTGAACAGGTGTGTGACATGATTCTTGATGCGTTTAAAGTCGGGGGCGAGCACCGCCATATCATAAACGGGCATGTACCGGTCAGAATCAATAAGGGGGAGACACCGATAAGAGCCAACGGCAAGCTAATGGTAATAGACGGCGGTTTTGCAAAGGCTTACCACGGCACTACGGGCATTGCCGGATACACCCTGGTCTATCATAGCCGCGGACTGCAGCTCGTGCAGCATGAGCCATTTACCTCGGCGGCCGAGGCCATATCAACCGGGACTGACATTGTAAGCACCACACAGATTGTTGAGCTTAGCCAGAAGCGAATGCGTGTGCGTGACACCGACAAGGGCAAGGAATTGCTGAGCCAGATTGATGAACTTACCGAATTGCTTTACGCCTACCGCAACGGCATAATAAAAGAGCATTAAAAAAGTATTGGGGAAGGTTGTCATGAATATGGTTATGAATATTAGTGTAAAATCATTATATTTGTAACCTGATTAACCTTCTTAGCATGAAACATTTTTTAGCGGCACTTTCATTTCTTGCCATGACCGGTATTGCCGGTGAAGCTTCGGTCACGGGGTATGTCAACCCGGTGATTCCCGGTTTTTATCCCGACCCGAGTGTATGTCGTGTAGGCGATGACTATTATCTGGTAAACAGCAGCTTTCAGTTTTTTCCCGGAGTGCCGGTATTTCATAGTAAAGATCTTATTCACTGGACACAGATAGGCAATGTGCTTGACCGCGAGTCGCAGTTGCCTTTGAAGGGAGCTTCTGCATGGCTGGGGATATATGCCCCAACGATTCGTTACAACGATGGCACATATTACATGATTACTACCAATGTCGGCAACGGTGACAATGGCAGAGGTAATTTTTTAGTGACATCGACCGATCCTGCCGGACCCTGGAGCGAGCCGGTGTGGCTTGACCAGGGAGGTATTGACCCGTCGCTCCTGTTTGCCGACGGAAAGACTTATTTTGTGTCAAATCCCGACGGGGCGATATGGCTTTGCGAGATAGATCCTGCCACGGGACGGCAGTTGACGGAGTCGCGCCGCATATGGGGCGGCACCGGCGGGCGTCATCCTGAAGCGCCTCACATATATAAAAAGGACGGATGGTATTATCTCATGATTGCTGAGGGTGGCACAGAGATGGGACACATGGTCACGATTGCCAGAAGCCGTGACATATATGGCCCCTATGAGGCAAACCCCGATAATCCGATTCTATATCATCAGCGTCAGATTGCGCAGGATAACCCAATCCAGGGCACGGGACATGCCGATCTTGTCGAAGCTCACGACGGCTCGTGGTGGATGGTGTGTCTTGCCTTCCGTCCGCAGACCAACAACATGCATCTGACAGGACGTGAGACTTATCTTGCCCCGGTGACTTGGAACTCCGACGGTTGGCCCGTGGTGAATGGCAACGGCACGATTGCTACTGAAATGAATGTCGCGACACTCCCGCAGACTGCCGGCACTGAGAGGAGCATATTCTGCAATTTTACCGAAATGGACCGGTTCCCTTATAATTGGGTGTTTTTGCGTAATCCCGTGACTGATAACTATGCCTTTACTGCTGATGGATTGTTGCTGAAGGGTAGCGCGGAGACACTTAACGGTCTTGGCAGCCCAACATTTGTAGCTGTAAGGCAGCAGGATATAGATTTCAGCGTCACGGCGGAGATGGAGCTTGTCGGTTCAGCCGAAGGTGCCGAAGGCGGTGTCTCGGTCTACATGGATGCGATGTCTCATTACGACATATTCCTTGAACAGCGTGCCGATGGAAAGCAATATCCCGTGTTGCACTATCAGCTTAACTCCATAAGCGGTTCGCGTTCGCTGCCCGTTGGCATAGCCCCGGGCACAGCCGTCAAGCTGAGGGTCAAGGGCACAGCCGAAAGATATGATTTCTCCTGTATTATCGGAGACGAAGCATATTCGCTCGGTCAACTTGACACCCGCTATCTGTCTACCGAGACAGCCGGAGGGTTCACCGGCATTACAATAGGACTTTTTGCTACCGGCGACGGCACAGCCGTGGTCAAATCATTTACATATCAACCTGAATAATTATGAAAAAACTTTTGATTGCAGTCACCGCTATCAGCGGCGTTGCTGCAAATGCCTTGCAGGCAAAGGAATATAAACTGTCATCGCCCGACGGACATCTTGTCGTGACGGTTGACGCAGGCAAGAGGCTTACATGGTCGCTGTGTCATGACTCGGTAAGTGTAATCACGCCTTCTCCCGTCTCCCTGTCGCTGGGTGAACGTAAATTGCCGGGTGAAAATCCGAGAGTGAGCAAAGTGAGCCGACGTAGCGTCGACAGCTCGTTTGCTACCCCGTTTTATAAAAAGGCAGAGGTAAAAGACGCTTATAATGAGATGACATTGCGCTTGTCGGGCGGACTTTCGGTCATATTCCGCGCTTATGACGATGGTGCGGCTTATCGTCTGCGGCTCTCCGGGAAGGGCGAGCGTCATGTGACCTCGGAGGAAGCCGTGTTTAACTTTGCGGGCGATTACAAGGCTTTTGTGCCCTATGTCAATGACCTGCGTGATAGCGGCTATCCTTACAGTTATTCGTTTGAGTCTTATTATGATGAGTCGCCGCTGTCAGAGATGTATGCCGACTCGCTTGCGATAGTGCCGCTTATGGTCGAGTTGCCGGGCAATCGAAAGGCGCTTCTTATGGAAGGTGACCTTCAGGGCTATCCGGGCATGTTTTTAGTCAAAGGTAAGGATGCCAACTCGGTTGAGGCGCGGTTTGCCCCGGTGCCTCTTTCGGAAAAGGTAGGCGGTTTTAACCGTCTTAACCTCATACCGACAGAGACCGCACCCTATATAGCTGAGATCGATGGAGATGTAGAGCTGCCATGGCGAGCTGTAGTGGTGACATCAGATGACGGCAGCCTTGCCGACTGTGACATGGCACAGCGTCTTGCCGCGCCGTCGCGAATTGCCGACACCGGCTGGATAAAGCCCGGTAAAGTGGCATGGGACTGGTGGAATAATTGGAACGTGACCGGAGTGGATTTTGTGGCCGGCGTAAATACACCGACCTATAAGCATTATATCGACTTTGCCGCAGAAAACGGTCTTGAATATATCATAGTGGATGAAGGATGGAGCCGCGAGTCATTGATGCAGCCGGTCAGTGACATTGACATCGCCGAAGTGGTGCGTTATGGCAAGGAAAAAGGTGTAGGGGTGATTTTGTGGGCTCGCTGGCGCGATGTCGACAAAGAAATGGCTGAGGCATTTCCTCATTATGCCCGACTCGGGGTCGCAGGATTCAAGGTTGACTTCTTTGACCGTGACGACCAGCGCGTGGTTGAATCGATGACACGTATAGCCGACCTCGCGGCCGCCAATCATCTTCTTCTTGACCTTCACGGAATGAAGGCTACCGGCATACAGCGCACATATCCTAACGTCGTGAATTTTGAAGGAGTCAAGGGACTTGAAAACTATAAATGGCTTCCTGTGGTGGATGGCAAGCCGGGTGTTGACGTGATGCGCTATGATGTGACCGCTCCGTTTATACGCATGGCTGCCGGTCCGATGGACTATACACCTGGAGCCATGGTGAATGCGGCTCCCGGAAATTACCGTAGCATAAACGACACGCCGATGAGTTTTGGCACACGTGCCCATCAGATTGCCATGTATGTGGTCTATGAGGCTCCGTTGCAGATGCTTGCCGACTCACCCGGTGCTTATCGCTCCAATCCTGAGAGCCTTGAATTTATCTCTGAGATACCTACGGTGTTTGACGAGACTCAGGTCCTTTCAGGGAAAGTGGGCGAGTATGTCGCGATAGCCCGTCGTAAGGGCGATACATGGTATGTCGGTGCGCTTACGTCGATGACCCCGCGTTCTTTGGAGTTGCCGCTTTCGTTTCTTTCTCCCGGAGTGGGATATGAGGCGGTTACCATGAGCGATGGAGTCAACGTGGCGCGTAACGGTGCTGACTGCCGCCGCAACAGTGTTAAGGTCGATTCATCGTCGTCGCTTGACGCGGTAATGGCTTCGGGAGGAGGCTTTGCCGCTATAATCAAACCGCAAAAATAGTCATGCCTTCACGTTCGGCTTCACGTTCACTTCACGTTCTGCGAACAATATTAGAAAGTTAGATGGCAAATGTTTTGCAGTTTCATTCAAAATGTTTACCTTTGCACCGCATTTTGCAATACAAAACCACTTAATTCAATTTAATCAATGGCAACTAAAATCAGATTACAGCGTCATGGTCGCAAGAACTATGCGTTTTATCCTATTGTAATCGCCGATAGCAGGGCACCACGAGATGGTAAATTTATTGAAAGGATAGGTTCTTATAATCCGAACACTAATCCTGCTACAGTAACTTTAAACTTCGAGCGGGCTTTGTATTGGCTTAACGTTGGTGCTCAACCAACCGACACAGTGCGTTCAATCCTTTCTCACGAAGGCGTGCTCCTTATGAAGCACCTTCAGGGTGGTGTCAAGAAGGGCGCTTTTGACGAGGCTGAGGCTCAGCGTCGTTTCGAGGCTTGGAAGACCAACCGTCAGGCTACCGTAGACGCTGCAAAGGCAACTATGGCAAGCAAGAAGGAACAGGAAGTAAAACAGCGTTTTGAGGCTGAGGCTGCCAAGAATAAGGCTAAGGCTGAAGAAGTTGCAAAGAAGAAGGCTGAACTCGCTGCCGCTAAGGCTGAGGCTGAGGCCGCTGCTGCCGCTGAGGCTGCTGCAACTGAAGAAGCTCCCGCTGCTGAGGCTGAGGCTCCCGCTGCAGAATAATCTTTACTTTAAGATTTACAATTTAGAAGAGGCTGTGTCAAAGCAGCCTCTTTTTTTGTATATTTGCAAGTATTATGGATATATTTTGTTATATAGTGAGCCTGCTTATGTGTTTCGGTGGAGTGGTCGGCTGCTTTTTGCCGGTCATTCCCGGTCCTCCGCTTGCCATGGTGGGTTATCTGATTTTGCTTCTTACTCCGGCAGCAGCTCATATAGGATGGCTTACTGTCCTTGTGCTGGGGGTGCTTGTCTTGTTTACTCTTGTTGCCGACTATATTATACCGACGCTTGGAGTAAGATGGTTTGGCGGGACACCTTACGGTAAAAGGGGGAGCATTGCCGGCACGTTTGCCGGATTGTTTTTCTTGCCATGGGGACTGATTGTCGGTCCGTTTGTCGGGGCATTCATCGGCGAGCTCATCGGGAGGAGCAGTGTGACCGACGCTTTCAGGTCGGGAGCAGGTTCGCTTGCGGGATTTGTGTGTGGACTCTTGTTTAAGCTTGTAGTGACGGTTGTCATTACATGTTACTCAATTGCAGCGATTATATAAGCTTTGATATTTTTATAAAAAATGACAGCGGCAACAGGAGCATGATGACTTCTGTTGCCGCTGTTGTCTATTTGTTTAGCCGGTTTTTAGAGCAGGCTGTTTATTTTTTCATCAAGAGTGGCTTTTGACTGAGAACCGGCGAGGCGGTCTACAAGTTTGCCGTCTTTGAAAAAGAGTATTGTCGGTATTGACATGATGCGATACTCTGACGACAGGTCGTTTTGCTCATCGACATTGTATTTGCCTATGATTGCCTTGTCGCCAAATTCTTCAGCTACTTCATCGATAATGGGGCTCATGCGCACACAGGGTCCACACCAGGTCGCCCAGCAGTCTACCACAACAAGCTTTCCGCTTGCAATTGATTCTTTTACGTTTTCGTCAGTAAATTGAAATGCCATAATTGGATATGTTTTTTATATTATTGTGAATAATTTCCGATGACAAATTTAAAAAAGATTACGCTTTTACGCAACATTGACTTTACACAATGTCATACTCTAGGTTCATGTCGCTGAGAGCTTTCAGGAATTTGCGTTCAAGTGACACCATTACCGATGCTCCAAGCCTTACAGAGCGGTTGAGCTCCGGTTCGCGCACTCGGAAATATAGCTGTTTCCCGTCGTCGGCCTTGCTCTTTACATAGTCCTTTATCACTTTGTGGAGATTCTCGTTAAGGCGGTCGGCGCTGACATCGATGGTGATGCGTGACACAAGGTCGCGTTTTACATCTTCCATCAGCGAGATATTTATTATCTTGAATCTTACACGGTCGTAGATGTTTTCATATTTGCCGATTAAGCGTACAATCGTGCCCGGCACACCAAACTTCTGGAAGCTCAGGAAGTCGTTGCCAAACATCATAAACTCGGCTGCCGAGGAGTAATCTTCGATTTTCATGATGCCGAAAGGTCCTTTTTTGCCCTGCTTTACAGCAAATTCCGTGACCATTCCGCCGAGCGTGATCTCCTTTCCGAGAGCTATGTCTTCTTCCGAAGAGAAATCTTTCAGGGTGGTGCATCCGTATTGCAGCTCCACATAGTAGGGGTCAAGAGGATTTGCCGACAGGTACATCCCGACAAGCTCTTTCTCCTTCTCAAGCTTTACGGCAAGCGGAAGTTCCGGTGCCGGTTTTACCGGCGGTCGGCCGGCTACGGTAAGATTGTCGTCGAAGTCGCCAAAAAGGGAGTTTTCATTTTTGCTCTTGTCGTTCTGGAAGTTTTGTCCGTAACGCACAAGCAGTTCGGCAAGGGTCTCTCCCTTGTTGTTTTGTTCGAAATAGTCTTCCCGCTTTATGTCGGTGAAGCAGTCAAACGCGCCTGCGTTGGCAAGGTTTTCGAGTGTGCGCCTGTTTATTGCCGAGCGGTCGACGCGTTCTACAAAGTCATATATGTCAGTAAAGGTGCCCCCTTCGTTTCGGGCGCGTATAATCTCATTTACCACATTCACTCCTATGCCCTTGATGGCAGCGAGTCCGAAGCGTATGTTTCCGTCCTTGTTCACACCGAATGCCGAGAACGATTCATTTACATCGGGGCCGAGTACATCTATTTTCATCGACTTGCACTCATCCATGAAGTTGGTGAGTTTTGTGATGTCGGCGAGGTTGCGGCTTAACACCGCTGCCATGTATTCGGCGGGATAATTGGCTTTGAGATAGGCGGTCTGGAACGCAACCCATGAATAGCAGGTCGCATGACTCTTGTTGAAGGCGTAAGAGGCAAATTTTTCCCAGTCGGCCCATATTTTTTCAAGCACCTCTTTTTTATGTCCGTTGGCTTGACCGCCTTCAAGAAATTTAGCCTTTAGGGCGTTCATCTTGTCGATGAGCTTTTTACCCATGGCCTTACGGAGTGTGTCGCTCTCGCCTCGGGTGAAATTGGCAAGCAGTCTTGACAGGAGCATGACCTGCTCCTGATATACAGTGACGCCATATGTGTCTTTGAGATACTGCTCCATGATGGGGATGTCGTAGACGATTGGCGACTTGCCGTGTTTACGGGCGATGAAGTCGGGGATGTAGTCCATAGGCCCCGGACGGTAAAGGGCGTTCATCGCGATCAGGTCCTCAAACACTGTCGGCTGGAGTTCGCGGAGATACTTCTGCATGCCCGCCGACTCAAACTGGAATGTGCCGGTGGTCTTTCCCGCACAGTAAAGTTCATAAGTCTTTTTGTCGTCGATGGGCACAGTGTCTATGTCTACGTCAATGCCGCGGGTCTGCTTGATATTGGCGATGGCTTCCTTTATGATGGACAATGTCTTTAGTCCGAGGAAGTCCATTTTTATAAGACCGGTGTCCTCGATTACGCTTCCTTCATATTGTGTCACAAGCTGCTTGGAGCCGTCTTTATCGGTGGCGGTGCTGACGGGTACCCAGTCGGTTATGTCGTCGCGTCCGATTATGACTCCACAGGCGTGTACGCCCGTGTTCCTGACATTGCCTTCGAGTTCTTTGGCATATCGTAATGTCTCTATTATGAGCGGATTATGGCTCTTTAGTTCGGCTTGAAATTCCGGCACATGCTCGTAACAGTTTTTAAGCGTGGGTTTTAGCTCCTTTCCGTTGACTTCAGGCATGTGCTTGGGTATGAGCTTTGTCAAACGGTTGCTTTCGGAAAGCGGAAGCTGTTCTATGCGCGCCACGTCTTTTATTGCCGATTTCGCAGCCATGGTGCCGTAGGTGATGATTCGCGCCACCTTTTCTGCACCATATTTTTCGGTTACGTATCTAAGCACGTCGGCGCGTCCGTCGTCGTCGAAGTCAATATCGATATCGGGCAGCGATATACGGTCGGGATTGAGGAAACGCTCAAAGAGCAGGTCGTATTTAATCGGGTCTATCTGGGTTATGTCAAGGCAATATGCCACCGCCGAACCGGCAGCCGAGCCACGTCCCGGACCGATTGACACTCCGCGCTCGCGTCCGGCTCTGATGAAGTCCTGCACGATGAGGAAGTAACCCGGGAAACCCATGTTTTTTATCGTGTCGAGCTCGAAATCAAGTCTTTCGCGGTGTACCTCTCCAAGATTGTCGCCCCAGCGCCTCTTTGCGCCCTCATAAGTGAGATAGCGCAGATAGTCGTCATTGTCGGTAAATCCGTCGGGCAACGGGAAGTTTGGCAATATCGGCTTATGGTCGATAGAGTAGGTGGTCACCTTGTCAAGAATCTCAAGCGTGTTGGTAAGCGCGTCAGGCAGGTCGGCAAAGACTTCGTTCATTTCTGCCTGGGTCTTCATCCACTCCTGCTTTGTGTAGCGCATGCGTGTCTCGTCGGTGAGATTTTTGTTTGTACTCACGCATATGAGGCGGTCATGAGCCTCGGCGTCGGTCTCGTTGACAAAATGCACGTCATTAGTGGCGACTATCTTTATATTATATTTACGCGCGATTCTTATTAGTTCGGGGTTTACCGACTCCTGCACTTCATATGTCGAGCGGTTGGCGCCGGGCTTGTTGGTCTTGTGGCGTTGCAGCTCTATATAATAGTCATCGCCGAATACGCTTTGAAACCACTGCACCTGTTTTTCGGCCTCCTCGATTTCTCCGGCTTGTATAAGCCTTGGTATTTCGCCGCCTAAGCATGCCGAACATACGATCAGACCCTCGTGATGTGCCGCGAGCGCTTCTTTGTCAGTACGCGGGTGAGAATAAAATCCCTCTGTCCATGCCTGCGACACAATCTTGATCAGGTTGTGATAGCCGGTCTCGTTTTTGGCAAGCACGATAAGGTGGCGTCCGGTATCCTTTTTATCAACATGCTCATGCAGCGATTTTAGGGCGACATACATCTCGCAGCCGAAAATAGGCTTGAAAATTTTCTTTTTCAAGTCTTCTATCTTTTGCTTGTTTTCTGTTGCAGCCGTTTCATCACCGTTTTCTTCAGCTTCTTTTAGCGCTTTTTCGGCTTCTGCTATCTGGTCTTTTACTTTACCGTTTTTCTTTTTTACATAATTATAGAACTCTTTTATGCCAAACATGTTTCCATGATCGGTGATAGCAAGTCCCGGCATTCCGTCGGCGATAGCCTTGTCGACAAGCGCCGGCACCGACGCCTGTCCGTCAAGCACCGAAAATTGGGTGTGTACGTGGAGGTGTATAAATGGTAGCATCTGTGTTTTTTTCTTTTTGTCAAAGATACGGATAATTATTGATAAAAGGGCGGCTTGAGGATAATTTAAGAAAAGCCAATTGTTAACCAAAGTTAAATATATAATCGGTAAAATCGCGTAAAATGTTATAAAACATACTTTTGTGACAAATTGTTCATTTTGCCTTGAAAAATTCTTTGCAAAAATATTTGGAGGGTTCAAAAATATCGCATAACTTTGCACTCGCTTTTGAGAACGAAACGAAAGTGATTCGATAACGAAAGCGCAAGAACATTGAAATGATTAAATAGACAAGAAACAGTACAAGAGCATTAATGAAATAATGCCTCAAGTCAATTCAAGTCCAAATAAGTCGAGCGACGAGTCGGGGGCTTCGTATACA
>NZ_SPPC01000017.1 GCF_004570975.1 Barnesiella sp. WM24 | reverse complement strand
GTTTAGGAAACTCCTAACTCAACTTTGACTATCAACCAGATACGAGGTTAAATTGGCATCTTGTAGAACTATTGTAGAATTTGTGCTTAAATTCTAAAATCCCCGCGCCTTTTTGGAGCTAACGGGGATTATTTTGCAACACCGATTACAAGAATCGGTAGTGCAAAGTTAGCTCTTATTTTTGTAACGACCAAACGCATTATATATTTTATAATGGTATCAAAAAAAATAAGGGGCAACCTCACGGCCTCCCCCTATCTCTAACTATAAATGTTACTACAAGAAAATTATTTTTTTAATTCGATATATTCAGTATAAGTTATTTTGGTATGTGGATTGGTGCTTACTACTTCTTGTCGGATAGCTTTGCACCCCCACTTGATAAACCAAAACTTTTTCGGTACCCGGTGGATAATCTGCTTAATAGTGTCACAAGAAACAACATCAAGCTCAACCTCACGCCCCCGGATTTCTCCAGCAACGCTAACCCACGGGTCTTGCCACCTTAGCACCTTGAGGCTATCAAGCAATCCATCACGATATACAATGCTGTCCCGGATTTCAGTAACAACCTTAACCTCGGTCTGCGTTGCAGTCGTGGCGGCGGCTTGCAAGCGTTTTACTTTTATATTCAAGTCGTGTGCCGTCTGGCAAACGTCTTGATAGTTGCGCTCCAGCTCGGAATAGGTAAGCTCCAACTTTTGAACTGAGGCGGCAGACTTGCCGGCCTCGGTTTCGTAGTAGTCGGCTCTTTCCATTAGGGACGTGTTGTTGGCGGTCAATCGCTCATTTTCGCTTGTGAGCTTTTTGTTGGTAGCGCATACGGAAATTAGCATAAGACACAACCCCATTATAATGGCTGCTATCCACCCTTTCATCGGCCTATGGATTTAAGGTAGTTTACTACGCCCTCAACGTGGAGCGCAACGATAGAGCTTTTGCCATTCTCGGATAGCAAGTAGTCCACATCGGCCTTGTTGTCTTGGAAAAGATTCTCTGTAAGGACGGCAGGGCATTTGGTCTTTTGGAGAATGTAAAAAGCCTCCTCAAAATCCGGGTCTCCGTCCGTCATGTCAGTACGGATAGGACGCTGCTTGCCGTCATAATCACCGGCGGCCTTACGATTTGGGAAGTCCGCTATGTAGTCTGCAAGAGCTTCGTTGGCAGCATTGTAGAGAGCGGTCGCGAGGGGGTCGGCCTTTGTCTGTCCTTTACTTGTGTAAGCACACCAGCCACCAGCTTTTAGCCAAGAACCATTGCCGGCGGCGTTGCAGTGTACGGATATAAGGATAACATTGGCGGCACCAAACTTGCCGCATACTTCATTCACTCGGCGGGCGCGTTCAGCGAGGGCTATGTCAGATTCCTCGGTTACTATGCGCTGCGCGTCATACCCACGCGCTTTAAGCTCGCTTTCTATGCTGGTCGCAATCTCGCGGGCATACTTGTATTCAAGCAATCGCCCATCGGGGCTACGCTTGCCTTTTGTGTCGGCACCGTGGCCGTTGTCTATTAAGATTTTCATTCGTGATTCATTCTGTGGTAAAAATCAATTTTTATTCTCTCATAAACAGCTTGCACATTGGTGTAGGCGCGTCCGTGATTTATGGTGTCGCTATATACTTCACGCTCTACAACCTCAGCCACCCATTCCACCCAATCCGGGTTTATGTATGAGGATAGCTTTTTCCCACGATAGTTGAAACAGTCAAAGCGACTATTCCTGTCCTCATGGATATTAAGTATGAGCGTGTGTATTTTGGTGCGTGTAGCGTCCTTATCTATAATGTGGTTTTCCTCACGCACTTTCTTTATTATGCGACACACCTTTTCAATGGCAAGGTCAAAGAACACGCCGGTTGTGTGCTTTATTCTAAGCTGCGTTTCGGGACGCAAGCCCTCGGATATGTCTGTGAGCATATCATTTTGTTTCCGGGTTTCTACAAGTAGGTCGTTTACCATTTGAGTATTGCCCTTAATCATGTTGTCGATGATAGACTTAAACCAACGGAAACAAGCCACCCATAATAGAGCGGAGAGCAAAAGGAAAAAGGCGGCAGTGATAGCCATCATGCCTAATTCGCTTATGCCGTGGGCTACTGTCATTGCTTCGTCTGTCATCGGCTTCGCTTTTTACCTCGTTTGTAGAAAGAGAAATTATCTCGGTCAGCGGTGGTTATCTCCGTGTTAGGGGCAAACACGTTAAAACCAAACATATTGCCATAGCTTACCACCTTGATAACTGCGCGAAAAGGGAAACGACGGTTTGTATTACAAAATACATTCCTTAGCTTTTTGCTATCGATGAAAAACGCGGATTTAGCCGCGCCCTCACCATAGGCAATAAGTAGGCGGTCGCCATTCTCGGTTGCCATTGTCTTACACCCGGTGAACACCGTTACCTCGTTGATAACTGCGTCAATCGGGGTATAGTCGCAATCGAAAAGGTCGGAGCCGGCGGCGGATTCGTCCTCAACGAAATCCTCTACATACTCATCGTTCATAAGTCTATCGGGATATTAAGGGTGCTACAATCGCTATCCACCATATTGCGGATAGCAAGGCGGTCTTTGAGGAAAGCCTCGTAGGGCTTTTTGTAATCATCGGGGAGTAGCCCCAGCACTGCGCTTTGGTATTCGTTTACCAGTTTGCTCTCAGTGTTGGCGGGGTACTTTGCCGAAAGCAAGGTGCTGAAAATGTTGTCGGCTGTGGTAGGATATTCCACGCGGAGGCTGTCATACTGATAGCGTTTGCCGGTTGCAGTCTTTGGGTCATCGGTAACGGTTACACCACCCATTTCATCTTCGACCACATCAACCTCAACAATGTTGTGGTTGTAGAGAACTGTACCTTGACCGTTGTTGTAGGGGTCAATTACTTGCGGGCGCGTCTGCGAGAGCAGCCCGATTGATAAAATACTTTTGTCCATTTTGAATTACGGTATTAAAGATGTTTTGTTTATGTTGCTCACTACATCTTAACGCCCAGCCATATTCAGACGGGAACAGATGTTTTATGTCCGTTTCGTTGTGGATAGGATTGTTTCGTGCAACCTTGATAGATTTCTTATAAAATCTCAAAAGTATGCTCTTGCGCATCAAAACTCCGTGGTGATTTTGTTTGAAACCCACATAGTCAATGCTCCTATCATCAACCGGGAAAATCTGCCAATTCTTTTTGAACTCCACTTTTAACTCGGCCGCCAGATAAAGCCCTGCCATATCGAGAACGAAATGCAGTGCCTCCGAACTTTCAGAGAGAAACACCATATCGTCCATGTAGCGGAAATAATAGAGCTTGCACCCGAAAAGCCGCCTAACCAACACCGCCAACTCCTCAACAACCCAGTGGTCGAAATATGCGAAATAGAGATTAGCGAGATATTGGCTTGTGTAGTTGCCGATTGGCAAACCTTTTTCTTTACCGTTGCTATCAATAATCTTATCTAACAGCCTCAAAAGTTGCTCATCTGCAATGGTTATGCGGATAATCAATTTGAGCGCGGCATGGTCTATGTTGTCGTAACATTTCTTAATGTCCGTCTTGAGGCACATTCGAGTGCCTTTCTTATCACGCATAAGGGCGTGTCGCACGTCAAGCATACATTTGTGGGTGCCGCGCCCCTTAATGCAAGAATATGTATTCTTTATAAAAATGTGGGTCCAGTGTTGCCCCAACACGTTTATAATGCAATGATGTATAATCCTATCTGGAAAGAACGGCGCAATCATAATTTCGCGCTCTTTCGGGTCGTGGATTTTCTTTATGCGATATTCGCCCGGCTTATACGTTTCATATCTTAACATATACCAAAGAGCGTACATATTCTCCAATATGTTTCCATTGAATCGCTTTATGTCGGAATGGTCGCCTTTGCCTTTCTGTGCCTTGTATTGTGCAGAGCAAAGGTTGTCATTGGTATAAAGCAGCCAGTATACATTGCGTAGCTTTTTGGTCGGCGAGCAAAAGAGTTTGCTTGTGTTACCAATATAAAGCCCGCAATCCTCAAAGTCGGAGTATTGGGAGAGGTATGTATGCGGTTTGTCGCTCATTGTGCCGTTAGTCAAAAACAGAGCTTTGGATTTCCTACTCACACTGTCTTAATCACTATTTTTTTACCAAGAGGTAAGGTGTCGGCGGTCAACAGTCTGGAAATATCTTATTCAAGAAAGTCGAAACCACGGTAAAAGCGGAACGCCCCATTCGCATTCGTCCACGAGCTACGATTATTCGCATTCAGATAACCGAAACCCGCATTCGCGCCATTGTTCGCATTGGCAGACAGGAGGGCACCCCTGACCGCCGACACCCGTATTTCGTTTTGCGTTAATTCGTTTTATTCCATTGTCTTATGTGTTTAATTGATAATATTTTCGTTGCTCCGTGTACCGTTGGTTTGCAGTCCGTTAAAAACGGCACAAGCGGAACGCCCCATCCGCCTTCGTCCACGAGCTACGATAATACGCAAGCAGATAACCGAAACCCGCAACCGCGCCAGCGTCCGCAACGGCAGACAGGAGGGCACCGTACCAACCATTTGCGGTTGCTTTTGCTACACGCCAAAAATAATCGCACATTCCTTGATTTGAAGCACCCCCTACGCTTGTAGGCAGTGTAAATCCATCATACGAAAAACCAAAATTCCAAATATAGCCCTCAGTAGTAGGTAACTCTGTGATAGGAACATATCCATCTGGAATAGAGGTTGCCGTATCGCTTGGTGAGGCGAATTTCGCAGGGTCTGTGCAACCGTAAGCAGTGCAATGTCCGGGGTCATCGGCAGTTTCGGGTGAACAGTGAACGAGCAAGTCATCAGCAAGTAGCCATAGATATTCATAGGGCAATTCAAGCCCGCGATAAGAGAGGCACTGTACCACCTTATCGCCGCCGGTCCAGCCCTTGATAGTATAGGATATGCGGCCGGTGTTGTTACCGAGCGGTGCAGTAACTCCACAAGGCACAAACGGGCGATAGCCCCCCCATGTATTCCACTGACCGCCGTCCACCGCAGGACCGCTTCCTAAGCCGCCTTGATGAAAACCATCGGCCGTGAGCGTTTCGTTGTATGCCTCTTGGCAATGGAGCGAGGCATATTCGATACGCTGGAGCCATGCTATTTCCATATAGGCACGAGCTACACCTAAGTGTGTACCATTCTTACAGAATGGACGTGCGCCGGCCTTAGAAATAGAGGTGCGGGGCATACCGAGCTGGGAGCAGAATGTGCCGTCTTTGTTTGCGTCCGAGGCTCCACTACCACCGCGGAAATTAGCCGCGTTGGGGAGTAAGGAAATGAAGCCATTCGCATCACGCAAAAGCTCATCGTCTGCGCCCCACTGGAGCCAGCAGCCGGAAACAGCAATAGAGTTAGCAATGTTGATTGTGGCACACCACGGCGATAGTGTTTTACGACTCATGCGCACAAATCCGGGCAAAGCATATTCTGAAATGCACATAGCCCACCTTGTACCCTCAACTTCAAAGCGGCAAAAGTATTCGGGCTTTTCCAACATCACGTTTCCATCCGTGGTGTCGAGCTTTGCAGTTGCACCAGAATCCTTTTTACGGGAATCGTTCTGGTGGAGATAGTATTTAACGGAGCCGTCCGTGTTTTCCACGAAACGCCTCAGCTTTTTCTGGATAGGTAGTGTGCGGTGCAAGTCCATATTACCAATGCGAGTGAGCTTATAGTCCTTGCTGGTAAAATCGCCTTGCACACCATACCACATATCGTAGGGGTATTGCGGCTTAGTGGAGCCGCTGCCTAAGATTAAGCCCATAGTGTTACGGTTTAATAGGGGTTATCGCTTGCACCCCAATAAATCTCATATTTGTCGGTGTCGATTGCGTTGGGGGGCAAAGCCACAATCTTACCGGGAGTCCAATCACCCACAGGCACGGGGAAATCGCCTATCTCCTTGTCACAAATAAGGCGGCATTGTATGAGAGTATCATTCTCAACAACACCCGTTTTGGAACGTAGGTAGATAGAGAATGGCAGACTTTCGGGTAGTCGAAAGCCTTTGGAGAGGTCTTTTATACGACCCTTTGCTACTATTCTTACATCTTCCATATTGTTAACTGGGTAAATTCAACTGCAAATATACAAAATAATGTGTTCATAGAACACATATTAAGATATAAATAATTGCCATTTGAAGCATTTGTCCCACAATACCGCCTAATATTGTGGCTAAGAGGTCAAGCCAATCCCACACTCCACCATGCGCCTTATCCTTAAACTCCATGCCGGCGGCAAGTCCACCGACAAAGAGAATAGTGAGGATAATAGCGCATGGTATAGCGTAAAGAAAATGCTTGAGGCGGTTGCTTTCAGTAATCCAGCTCATTGTTACGTTATTAGTTTAGTCCAACTTGTCCCGTTTTTGGAAACGGAAATATCACTACTCGTTACTCGAAAGTGGTAGTTACCTATTTTCACCGCTAATCCATCGGTAGAGTGCATTCGTAGATAATTAGCGTTGTATATTGCCATGAAGCCATCTTTAGCAATAATCATTTCGGTTTTAGCCGTGATAGCCCAAATAGCTTGTGTCGCAAAGGTAAATTTACCGCTATAATCGGTATATAGCGTTTGGTCTATTGTTCCATTGAACGACACTTTTATACGACCTTTCTTGGGTATGGTTATCTTTGCCGTGCTACTATCTTTGAGAGAAACACTGCCAATTGTTTGCCATTGAGTACCTACTTTTAGAAAAGCCGTTGCCGATAAAGAGCAATCTAACCATTCGTATTGTGTGGAATTTGTGCGTTTTACACCACAACCGAATTGAATACTACTTAGGTCTAACAATGTGTTATCTTCGGCTATATCAAATTCAATATAGGCGTATATGGAATCGTGCATATCATCTTCATGGTCATCACGCCCATAATAGCACCAGACATCTTCCTCAAAGCTCACCTCCCAATTAGTTGTGCCTGTATATGTTGCATCACCTCCAGTAGCTTTGATAATTACATCTTCATGACTGGAAGCACCACCGACACTTGGCAAAGAGCTTGGAGTAAGTCTTAATCGTTGAATACCGTCATCATCAAAACCGAGCAATTCTCGACCTACGATATTTAGCCAACCAAGTTTTGCACTTGCTCCGTCAAAGACTGCGCTTCCTGCTCCAAATGAGGCGATATTCTTTAATCCGTCAAGAAAGAAATTAGGAACACCGTTTGTCTGGCTTTGGCTTTCAAGTCTTTCATTGCGAAAAATAAGATTTGCGATATTGGCATTTTCAGCAAATAAGAACCCGGTAGCTATTGTTTCAAACTCCGCTCCAAAATCATTCCATTTCGCTGTGTTTGTTGGCAATACGTTATAAAATGTTCCCGCATCAGTACGAGCAACATAATAATGATTATTGTACTTTACGACATCAACACGTTTATCAGAGCCAACGTATGATTTTGAACTACTATATATGCCACGAAATACAAGAGCGGGACCAACATCACCATCTTTACCCGGAGTACCGTCCACACCATCATAGGGGGTTACACGAATCGGAGTAGTCCAATTCGCCCTCAAGGCATTGGTTTCTCCATTGATTTTTGCAGTAGTGAGCCAAAGATATTGCAAGCTGCCAACAGAGGGCATTACAGTTGTCCAGTCACTGCCGGGGTTTCTATCGCTGGCGGTAAATGCCTTTCCATGCGATAACTTGCCGCCACTCACAGCATAGCGATATTCGGTAAAATCGCCATTCTTTCCGTCATCGCCTTTTTCTCCGTTCAATGGCAACACCATCCATAACACAGGTGTAGAAAACGCGCCCCATTTACCATCTTTCTTTTTACGAACACTTTCATATTCGTATCGGTAGGCATTTGTTACTCCTGTTGGGTTATCAGACCAACCCTTGCGAATACTCCAATCCACAGATATAATCCAAAACTGGCCGCTCTTGGCTATTGGAGTTTCGGTTGTTGTGGTTACAACACATTCATAATAATTACCATCAGCACCAATAACGACATCGCCACGCTTGTACTCCTTGCCGACAATGTGTGTTTCGGTAGTAAGCGGTGGTACATAGTCATCAACATAAGCATCACTACCCGGAGTTGTAGGGGTCGTTTCGCTACCCATAAGGCGATATATGCGCTCCACATCTGGAGTGTCAATAGAGAATGGCACAGGGTCGCTCCAAGATACGATTTTTCCATCAGAGCCGATTGTTCCAACCGACATCCAGCAATTTTGAGGGGTGACAATGCGATAACGTCCGCAATCATTAAATCTCTCATTGGAGCTGTCTTTGGCGTAAGCTACATCAACGAAATGTGTGCCGGCTGTGGGGATAGGTAGATATACAACTTTCTTAACCTCATCACCACTAATGCGGTCGAAATAGTTTGCAGTTCTGGTAAGCCCCTCGGTGTCAAGTTTGCCAACAAGCACGAAGTCAAAGCCACTTTCACTTGAAGCCCATAGCTCAATTGCGAGTAGCTGGTTTGGTTTGCTTGTGGTAAATGTAAGCCTGTTTGTCGATATGCCATTGGCCGCGACAGCCGGAGATTTATAATAGCCATCCTTGAGGGTGAAAGCTGTGCCATGTGTGACTTTGATTGTGTCATTATCTGGGGTATCACTCCAGCCCGTGGGGTTAGGGTCTATTCCTGTTGGCTTTGCTGGCTTATCATATCCATAGCGGTATACCAATTTATTACCCGCGCCATTAACCCCGTCTATGCCCTTTGCCACAACTCCCCAATACACAGATTCAGTAGGCTTGTGACCTTTTGTCGGTGTATTGTGAATGTAACGATAGGTTGCAATCGCGCCTTTCTCATCGGTATAGCTTACCTCATCATTCTTGTAGTATGTGTAATTGACGTTCCATACGCCACGATATACGCCCAACGGTGCAACATCGCCACTCTCACTAATAACACTTACGTTTTTGAGAGTTATAGTGTTGTTTCGGCTCACATTCCAATCAATAGAACTTGACCTATCGCCTATGCGGAATTTATTACCGTCTAAGTCCAGATAGCACTCTCCATCACTCGTAATAATGCGCCCCGTGGTTATAGTATTGCCGTTTATGCGCGTAAATCCATAAGTGGTTGTGAAATCACGGAAGTTGTCATCTGCGTAGAGCGTTGAAAGAATACCCACAAGGAAATAGTAATTGTTTGGGTCATCGGTCGGCTCAAACTTATATTGCGTCTGGGTCATTATCCATGTGCCACTCTCTCCAGTCTTAGAGCATTTGGCAAAGAGATAATATCCGGCATTGCTTGGCAATTCAAATGTGAGTGCGCCCATTTGCCATGCCCTTATTCGGCTTGGGTCAATCGTAAGGTGTGATAAAATGCCGGCGGAGGCGGCAAAGTTATTTGGGTTGCCGTTTACATTGGCTTGGAGTATTACACCCGTCAACACAAACTGCTGGCTCTTTGAGCCGACAGTGAGCATATTTGTGTCAATAGAGTTGGGGCGAATGTTATCAACATCAAAAAAGCCGTCCGTGTCATACACCATATTGCGTAAGTCCTCGGTGGTGCGCCACCCGCGGCGAGCTTTGTTAAGGTCCCGTAGGCGGTTGTTATTTATAATCCGCTCATGGTCGATAACAGAGAGAACGGTCTGGGTCGAGATTGAAATTGCAGTCGTATCGGAGAGCGTGAGCTGATAATCCTGCTCCAAAAGTAGATTGCGGGTAATCTTTTGTATGCGTATTTGTTTCTCTATGCCAAAGCGAGTATCACGCACAGGTGCATAATCGCCCACTTTGAAAAGGCAAACATCAACGCCTCGCTCCAACGCCTCAAGGAAATACAAACGGTCCAGTGTTAGGCTGTATTGAGCCTTAGCTTGTGTAGCCTGCTTGAAATCGTCCATAGCGGCATACCATAAATCTTCCTCAGCATTTTCCTCGTAGCTTTCGGGCAAAAATATGTCGGTAATTTTGTAGGTCGCTCCTACCTCAATAGGGTATGCGCCACCTTGCTCAAATGGTACAGTCGGAGTAGTTAGGCCGCGATTGTCGGTAAAAGGAATCAATCGGAATTTCTTTGTCGTATGGTCATAGCCATTCTTAGCCTCAAGCTCAAATTGCTGCCCAGCAAGTCGGCCGCTGGTAAAAGTGATTTTCGCGCTAACCTCATTCACTAAGTAAACGGTGCCTTTGTCATCTTTCTTGCAAAGGTCAAAATCCATAGTGTCATCAATGAAAGCGTTAATATCGCCGGCCACCAGTGCAGTCACGCGCCCCGTGCGTGTAGGAAAAATTTTGTCATAGGTCTTGCAATCTTCCTCGCTGCCTATTTTGTCGCGCAATGCCACGTCCTCTAAAAAGCGGTCATTGTCGTTTGTTATGCCTATAAGTTCGGTGTTTGGCTCAACCACAGTGCCGTCACTAAGGACGTGCCTTTTACGATTGTAACGGCGTGGATATGGCAGTTGCAATCTCTCGGCATACTCACGGTAGTTTGTGCGGATATTGGTTGTGCCACCCTCTACCCACAAGCGAGTAATCACAGCCTTGTCATCAACCTTTTGCTCTTTGAGCTTGTATAGACCGTTGCCCTTGCCCCACTCAAAGTATTCTGCTCCGCCGGGGGGATTGACACGTTGCCCGAATTTACCGATATGGATTGTTCTTACATTCCCGTTTTGGGATATAAGAAATTCCAGATTGAAATTGTCTTTGTTGCAAAGCGTCTGTAACACTTGCAAGCAATTCACCCCGGAGAATTGGATTGTGATAGCCTCGGTTTCGGGGCAATTAAGCTCATCGAAAGCCCACATACCCGGATAATCGCGGTTAAGGTTGTATATAAGCACCTGCACAAATTCCTTAATTGTGTAGGTCAAATCGAATGTCGAGCGGTCGGATTTTCCGTCTTTGTCGCAATTTCGATATATGGTTTTCATAAGGTCGTACATCGGGCCGTAGAAAACAGGTTCAAAGATGTTGTAATCCTCGCCTTGAATTTCACGAGTTGTTGTAGTCCTTATGGTGTAGTCGAATCCGTCCACAACGATTTTATCCCCCTTGCTGAAAGAGAGCATTTCGGAGGAAACGATTTGTAATGTGATATTGTCATCGCCCATAAGGGAGCTATTTTGCGTAGCCTGCTTGACTACGCAAAACGGCTCCTTTGTATTGAGCTTGATAATCTCGCCGTTGCGTTTGATTATTTGAGTAATTCCCATACCATTATGGCGTTGGTTTCAAACTTTTCAATATCTTCTATCACCCCCGTTACGATAATGTCATACTCGCCGGGGAGAGCGTAGGTATGCTCCACGGTAGTATCATTGCCCCCCACGTTGAATGTGTGAGTGCCATCACCCCAGTAGATGTTAAGGTACTTGTAGGTTGACACGGTGATAGTGGCTTTTGAGTTATTGTTGTTGGAGATATGGCGTAGTACCTTTTTCACCGGCTCGTCCTCTGTTAGTTTGAGTGTGAATGTGCCTACCATTAGTTCCTCGTTGTAGCTGCCCCACTTTTTATCAACTGCCACATCATCAAGCAAATCCACCTCATACACAAGGGGCTTTGCCTTGCCGTCATACTCTACGGTAAGGCGGCGCGTATGGTCGCCGTCAAAGAGTGCGAGAAAGCGGTTAAGCCACTCTACAAACGCACTACGGCTTGAGGCTTCAATGAAACATTTGAGCGATATTGTGCGCTCTTTGAAACGCTTGCGCTTGCGGTCGCGCACAACACCGTGGTAGTTGTCGTAGTCTACCGATAGGCTTTCTTTCTGCGCCAGCCTGCCAACAAGCCCGTCAGAGGCCGACACATACACGCCGTAGTCCTTGAAATTGTGACCGTCAACATAGTATTCAACATCGTTGTTGGCTTGCATTTTGAGGATTTCTTTCTCGGTCTTTGCCACGTTGAACACTCGCACCTCATCGAGCTTTGCAGTCGTGGTTAACAGTTCCTCGGTGCAGAGAGCAAGCCCCGTGGGATTAGCGGCCAGATTGCCAACGTATGTACAATCAGCATTGAGAAAGACTTTGAACGTAGAACCAGAGCGCACAAAAGAAATAAAATACCACTCACCCGGCACCACATCGACCCATTGCTCTTTGTGCTGCTCTATACCGGGTAAATTCAAGAGCCAGCCCAAACGCCTCTGCTGAATCTGAACATAGAGTGATACGGTAAAATCGCCCGTAAATGGAATATTCTGCTCAGTGTTTACCTCTCCACCGCACAAGTCAAGAGCCTTACCGGCCTTTGCTTGTTTGGTAAACATCGCTCCACCAGAAAGTGTTGCGTCATGGCGACCCGCGGAGTAGTCGTAAGCCTTTGAGCCGTCCGGGTCATCAAAAGGCAGATACAAGATTAAATTTTTATCAACCATATCAGTATGTGGGTTTATCGTGAAATATTGTTTTAATTCTCGCAAACGATGAAATGCCGATATAATCTACCGTGGTATTACGACCATAGGCATTGATGTTGACACGCGCCTCGGTGCCTATTACGGAGATATGTATTTTCGCATTATCGAATAGGTCAATGGTAACAATGGCATTGTTGGAAACAATCACGGCCGCCTCGCTATCATGGCGCATATATAGACGCGAAACAGAAAAATCGTCATACTCCAACATGGCTTTGCAAGCCCCGTTAAGCACCATATCGGGCTTGTTGGCGGTCGAGGGTATCTCATCATCGACATACACCCCGAAAGGCTCACACTTGCCCTTGAAATGCTCCCGGAGAAAATTGAGCGTAGGGTAATCCTCGGAAATACAAAAGTCAATGCCCTTAATGTAGAGCTTTGCAAGTTCCTCGGTTGAAAGCCCAGCTCGGAGTTTCCCTTGCCATAGGCGGCATAGCCCTTTGTCTATGCCGTCTTGTTTGAGTTGTTGAATCAGTTCCATAGCCTTACGATATTCCTTGTGAGAGTAAAGAGTTGTCTTTGGTTTCTATCCGTTTGAGAGTATCGCGTACCTCGGAGAGAATAGTGTTGGCGGTTGCAGTGTTTTGAGCGATTGCCGATTGTGCCAAAAGCTGTTCACGCAACACACTTGTTTGCTCGGTCTGGTTTATGATGAAAGCGTTAAGACGGCCCGCAATCACACCGCCTGTTTCCTCACTCATTGAGGTAACGGCACCCGTCAAGGGGTCTGTTGCGACATCTTCAACATCTTTAATCCAATCGCCTACCGCGTCAAGAGCATTAGTGAATGTTTCACCGGCTCTTTTTGTCATCAATTCAAATGTTTCTTTCTCGCGGTCAGTCAAAACACCGTCCGACATTGCCTCTCCAAGATATTTCACGGCTTCGTCCATAGCCTTAGCTAAGAATTGGCGTTTGAGCGCATCTATTACAGCCTTTTTCAATACCTCTCTCGTGGTATCACCAAGAGCCTTTGCCGCGTCCTCTCCGGCGCAATATGCGTCAACAATAGCGTCTGCGTATTGGTCGAGAGCTTCTTGGGTTGTGGTCCCGGCAAAGGTTTCCATCATTTGCCGGTCTAAGTCCTCAATCTGCTGTTCAATCTGCTCTATTGCGTCATTCCACTGTTGGATTTTGTCGTTGTCGGTCTTTTTCTTTGAGCGTTCTGCGTCTATCTGTTGGCGCATCAAATCCTGTTGCTCACGGAGAGATTTTTTTTGCTGCTCATATAAGCCCAGCATATCATCACCCTCTTTGGCTTTTGACAACTGGCCGTTTAAGTCCTTAATTTGGGCTGTCAACTTTGCATACTGAGCAAAATCCCATGAGCGACGGGCAGTTTCGCGTTGTTTCTCCAATGCGGCTATTTGGTCTTCTATGAGCTTAATGTTTTGCTCAAAACCAGCACGTTCCTCATCATTAAACACCCAATAGGTGTTGTTAAAGGCCCGTTCAAGTCTATTGTATGAGCGTTCCAGCGCGTCAATCTGCTTTTGTAGGTTTTGTATTCGTTTCTCATACTTTGCATCATGGAGCTTGGAAAATATACCTATAACAGATGTTATAGATGAAATCATGCCAGTAACTCCACCTATAATATCGCCACTCATAAACTTGCCGACCGAGGCAGCGGCATTACCCAACTGCCCCATGAGTTCTATTGCAGTTCCCAGCCCGTCAGCCACACCGTCCATGCCCAGTGCGTCAAACATACTTTGTAGCGAAGATGCGCACTCTGTGGTAATATCCGTTACCTTTTCTACGGATTCTGTAATACCATTGGCGGCCGATTTCACCTCACGCTCGGCACTCTCAACATCTTCTTTGCTACCCTCGCCCCTTGCAAGCGCGGCCTTTGCTTTTGCCAACTTGTCTTTGGCTTTTAGGTAGTCATTAAAGAATGTATCTAAGGCGGCAAAGGGGTTGAGCTGCTGAATACGTTCCTTTGCTTGTGAAAGGCTGTCGATTACCGCTTTGAAATCAATAGGCGAAAGCTGGAGATTGCCGGAATTGAGTTGCTTTTCGACATCGCTAATCAGCTTGGAGATTTGCCCTACTGAAAGGGTGTCAAGGTCGCTAAACAACTTTTTCCAGCTATCGGTCTGCTGGAGAAACGATGTATTGAGAGTTGACAGTTCCTCGGTTTCGCTCATTTTGATAAGGCGTAGGCGTTCCTCGCGTGTACTCTTTACGATGTTAATGCGCTCTTGATTACCGCTTTCCTCGGCTGCTTTCAAGTCGGCCGCGGCCTGTCGCTCAACTTCTTCTCGCAAAAGTATGTGCTTGTTGATTATGCGACTTTTTTGTTCCTCAAAGGTGCTATAATCATTCAATACGGTTTCTCTAAGTTCCTTTTGCAGTTCGATGTTACGCCTTTCAAGGTCGAGAGCGGCGGCGGCTCTGTCATCATCATTGACAATGCCACTTTTGCCATTCTCTAATTTCTCTTTTGCTTTTGCGACTGCTTCTATCTTTTCGGCTAAAGTCTGGGCGCGTCCTACTGTCTGCTCCACTTGCTCCTTAAACGCCTCAAGAGCGGTTTTTGCACCAGTAATCTCATCGTATTGTGCTTTAAGCGTGATAAGGAAATTGCCCTCACCTTCGGATAGTTCCATGCCATTCTTTTGCTTGTTAGTAAGTTCGGCTATCTGCTTTTCAAGATATTCTTTGAATGAGCCGCCGGACTGGAGCAAAGATGCAAATTGTTTGTCGGCCACGTCCTTACCCATATTCTCAACCCAACGCCAATATAATTCATATTGCTTACGCTTGTAGTCAAGTTCATCGTCAAAGAGTTTGGCACTATCACGATTGTAATTCTGTTGGGCGTAATCGCGTCGCTGCTGAAATTGCTTTGTTTCAGTAGCGGACAATCCACCCTGTCCAGCTTCCTTTTTGGCTTTGGCAAGTTCGCGTTCCTCCTTATTTATGCGGTCAATCTCCTGCTTAAATTGCAAATCCAACAGAGCCTTGCGTTTGGCATAACCATCTTCCATTACCGTAATACGAGCCTCTTCCAAACGCCTATCGGCTTCAAGCCTTTTTTGACGTAAGGTTTCTGCATGGCGTTCAGCACTTTTTGCTTCCGTTTGCGCATTGGTATGTTTTGGTAGGCGGCCTTCAAGTTTTGCAATCTCTTTGTTTAGCTCTTTATATCGGGCTGTTGTCATATCCGTAGTCGAGCGTTCCTCTTTTAGTTGCTTTATACGATTAGATATGCCCTCCTCGGTATTGAGGTTGGTTTCTTTTGTGGAGATTGTACTTTTAATTTCTTTGAGCTTGCTTAACAACTCATTAAGCATGGTGTTGTCAGCGTCAACCTTGACGGTTTTTCCATTGATTGCATCTATTTCTTTTTGTGTTTCTACAACCAATTTATCCAATTCCTCAAAAGACATTTTAGCGTAGTCGGTGACACTCTCAGCTCCGCTTGTATCTTTTGGAGAAAGAAAATTATTTAGACGCTCATCAACTAATGCAATGGCTCTGTCATATACTTGAATGTCGCGTATCTGGTTATCCAAATAAAGAGTCAATTGTGTCTGGAAAGCCTGCATTTCGCGTTCAGTGGCTTTTGTTCCACCTTTTACACCTGCTACTATTTGGCTAACAATAGCATTGTATTTCTTTGTGTATTCATCGCCACTTAACTTTGAGAGTTCCTTAGCACCACTTTCTACCAAAGTACGCACGGCCTCCTTTACTTCCGGTGCCATACTGCGTATATTTTCAGCGGCCGCCTGAATATCTACCTCATAGGATTCTCCATGCTGTTTATCGTTTACAGTTCGTTTTTCACCCGTATTGTAGGTAAGATTATTTATACGGGTTTCAAAGCCACCATAGTTTGTATCGCCTTTTTCATTGAGCTTGTTTAATTCTTCCTCAATACGCTTGGCTTTTATTTTCTCTGCGGTTGTAGCTTGAACGGCTGCTTTAACTTCGAGATAACGAGCCTCTTGCTCTTTGAGAGTCGCGTTTTCATCAAGTAATGTTACATTATATTCTTTGCATATAGCATTGATTTTCTCCAGCATTTCCTTATAAGTTTTTGACTCCTTATCGGATTTTTGGAGAATAGCGTAATATAAATCAAGCCTATCATTTACCTTTTTAGTACCCTCAGCAAACTCCTCCATTACATCATTGGTTTTCTCTGTCTTTGAGGATAGCATGGTAATAATGCTATATACTGCGCCGGCAATAGTTAGTACCCAACCTAACGGATTTGCTTTAAGTGTAGCCCATAGAGCTTTGAACATTCCAGTCAGCTTGCTTGTGGCAAGTGCAAGAATATTGGTGCTTGCCGCTTGTGCAGTCTTTGCCGCGGTGTCTGCCACAGACGCATTACGCGAGGCTTGTGTGGCGGCTGTTTCAAGGGCTTTTTTCTTGGCATAAAAATCCGCTTGCGCTGCTAAGGCTGCTTTGCGAGTAAGTGCGGCATTATCCTCAGCCGCTTCAAGTTTCTTTTGGGCTATAAGGTATGAGTCCACTCCGGCCGTTACAGTGGCTCGGTGGAGTTCCATTTGTGCGGCTTCAAGTGCGCTCTTGGCTTTTATTGCGTCCATACGGGCCGATTCAGCTTTGGCGGCGGCCTCTTTTACAGATAGGCGCATTGATTCCAATGAGGCGGCTTGATTTGTACGCTTTGCGGCTACCTCTTGGGTCAGAGCGGCACGATAGGCGGCACTCTGAGTTGTAAGGTTGATTTTCGACAATGCCTCTCTTTGGTCTGCGTTCATCACACCAATAGCCGCAGCCTCGTAGCCCGCACTTGCAACAGTAAGCCCCAAAGTTGATAGATACTCTTGCTGTTGAGCGGTCAAAAGGCTTACAATAGCCCCTAAACGTACTTGTTTGGCAACATTCACACGTTCCTCTGCGCTCAACATTGCCTCAAGTGCGGCGGTTGTTGCTTGTGTAGAAACAGTTTCAGCGTTTTGCGATACAGCTAACTTGCCGTTCAAAATGATTTCCTTTTGGAGCAATGCAACTTTGGCGGCTCTTACGGTATTGTCAAGCACTGCAATGCCGGTCTGCCCTTTCATTGCTACGCTGGTAAGTATCATCGCAGCTTTATAGGAGCCGTAGGCAATGGTAATGGCTTTCACAATGCGAAGCACATCGTCCATGTGTTCAACAAAGTAGGTTGCTCCAGATATGCCAGCGGCAAAAATATCTTGCCCGGACTTGCCAAAATCATTAAGCACCGTATCCCATGCGTCCTCTAAGTTGGCAATCTGTCCCGTAAGAGAGGCAGATTGTTTTTCCATGAGGTTATAGAATTGACCGCCGGCATTTGTCATTTTTATTTAAGACTTCCTCAACATCTTTAAAGCCAACTTTGCCGGCCGATACCATTGCATTTATCTCATCGGTCGTTTTATGGTATTTCTCCGCAAGCTCTTTTACAAGCGGAATACCACGACCTGTAAACTGGCGCACATCTTGGGCGTAGAGCCTACCCTGTACCATTGTAGTACCATAGAGATAGACAATATCATTAAGAGGGATAGAGAGGCCGCTGGCGATATTTCCAAGCCTTACAAGGGTGTCATTGACTTTTTCAGCACTAACACCATACGCCATAAGCTGCTTTGCACCCTCGGCAACACCCAAAAGGTCAAATGGAGTTTTGGCTGCGGTGTCAATCATTTGCAACATAAGAGTATGCGCCTTTGAGCCATCACCCAGCATTGTTTCAAAGGCAATCTCTAACTGTTGAAACTGTCCGCGAGTCTGTATGACGGAATTTAAAAGGCCGTGCATACCTTGTCCTACAAGATAGTAGGATATGTATTGCCCTGCTTTTTCAGCCATGTGCCTAAAAGAGTCCTCAACCTGTCCAACCTCGCTAATAGCGTTATCGGAAAAATTCTTAATCTGTCGTTCCATAGCAAGTGCCGACACATTAAAATCGTCTATGTTGAGCGTTGCCCTAAAACCTAAGCTGCCGCCTATATTTTCCATTACATATAACCTTTGAGGTAATTTTTAATATCTTCTTTTGTCGTGAGTTCCTGTTCCACTATTTCGTTTTCATCAATAGGGTTGCCGTCCTCGTCTGTTGGTAAATCTTTTGTGCGTGGGCCGTCTGCAATCATTAATTGGAGATTGAGCCATGAAATGCCCCATAGCAAATAATCATAGCTCCATCCAAAGTTTCGCAATAGTTCACCACGGTTGCCCCACGGAGAGTTTAACCCGATTACTCTATTCGCTCGTTTTCGGTCTTGGGTCGGGTCGTTCCCATCTCCCGTATCAATCGAATAGAGGACGTAAAACCCGCGGGATTCATCATTTGGTTAATCACCTCAGCGAGCTTGCGTAAACGCGCCACAGTAAGGTGTTCCATAAAGAATTGTTTAAGTTCCCGGACGGCTTTATTTTTCGGGTCAACAACAGTTGGGTCGTTAATGACTGCAACGGCGGCTATCTCTGCCATTTGGGGTATGTACTTGAATAGCCTTTTGCTTTCTTGGATTGGCTGCTCTTGCACAGTTTCCTCATCATATTCTATGAGAATATAGAGTTGGCGTAGGCGGTCAATAGTACCCAAATAGAGCGGCTTGATATGAAAGTTGCGCATATACACCTCTTTCATCTTTCCCAACTCAACATCGGGTATCTCGGTAAGCGTAACGTCCCAGCCTTTGGGTATCTGCTCATCGCGCCATACAACTGTGCGGTTGCGAAATATGCGTTTTTTGAGGTTAAACCATTTGGACGGCTTAACCGGGTTAATTTTCAAAGGTACGGAGAATTTAGCCCCCATTGACAAGAGAGCCTGTATCGCCTTATCCTCTAACTCTAAACGCTGTTCTCGCGTGAGTTCCTGTTCCTGTTGTTCCATTGTCAATAGATATAATCAAGCCCCCTAACCGAATAGGGATAGGGGGCTTGGGTTGGTTGGTGTTGCCCGGTTTACGCTCCGGCTTTAGTGGGGTCGGTTATGCCCTCTTGGGTCGTGAGCTGGTCTTGGAAATTGATTTTCATAGGCACGAGGCAGATACCCTTGGCTGAATAGGTGATTTCAAACTTAGGCACAACTACCACATTGGGGCAGCCCACGAAAAAGCCCTCTTCTGGCATAAGCCAGATAGCCCATTCCTTGTAAACGGGCTTGAGGGGGCGTAGCCACTTGCGTTTGCCCTTGGTCCCGGAGAGTGTGCCACCGAAATAGCGGGCGAGCAACTCCATGTCCGGGTCCATAAGCGTGAGATTTACGGCTGTTACATACTTGCCCATGAGAGTGATAACCTTTGCGGACGTTTCACTTTCGTGCTTGGTCTGCTCTACGTCATCATCTACGAGTTGGCAGGTGTCTTTGTAAACATCGCCTAAATCGAGCCATGCGGGGCCGTTGGCGGGCATTTCGCCGGGGGTTGTGCCGGCAGGGGTGATGTAGATTTTTTTCAACCCCATTGTAGATAAAATAGGCATAGCTATATGAGTTAAAATTATTATTGGTTACTTTTCTTATCTCTCACGGTCAATTCCAGCGCAAACGAAACAAAATGCTCATCGTGGTCTGGCTCTTTGATTGGGGGATTTATAAGCCCTACATTCCAGTTGTAGCCTTGCCCGATTTCATAATGGTTTTGCAGTACTTCTATAGCTTTGGCTCGGATGGCTATCAACCGTGAGTGATTGATACGAAAGACGGATTTGCCGCACCCAACGGGTTTTGCAATGTCCGGCACATGGATATTCACATTGATTTGCCCGAAACGAACACTACCCTCACCGTCTATCGTGTGAGGCACAATAATTACGTCCTCTTTGGTGTAGTCGTTCCTTTCGTAGTCGATTACACCGCTTATCATGGTCTTTACCTCGCTTTCTTGGAGCACTTGGTAAACCCTAACAGCTATTTCTTCGGTCGTTATCATATTGTCGTTCCAAACATTTCATTTGCTTTGGCTTTCGCCTTATCCATTAGCTTTTTCATCGCTTGCGGAAAGTCGGTTTTGGCTTTCAGCTCGGCGGGGAGTATCACGTTATATCCCTTTGCCTCCACATAGGCGGCATAGTTCATACCAGCAACGATTATAAGAGAAATGCAATCAGGCAACGTGTCAATCATTTTTAGAGCTGCTTGCAATGCCGCTGCTTGCCCTGTGCTTGATTGGTCTGGACCGAAAACTATCTCTTTGTTGCGCACTACCACATAACTAATTGAGTTTGTAAGATTGCCGGTACGGTCAGTGTAGTTGTGTTTGTCCTTTGCATACTTGACAAGTTCCTCGCCTAAGTATTGCATGAGGAAAATAGCGGCTTGCTCAACGCGCTTTTGAAACGCGGCGGCTTGTGCTGCTATCAACCCACTACCAAACATCGGTGTTATCCCCATACCTCAATGTGTTTGCGGTTTAACGTATCAACGCCCTGCGCCTTAAACTCTGCTATCACGGAATGGTCAGCACCTACAAGCTGAATCGTATCGCCCACACTAATTTCACCCCGGAAATACTTTGGAATGAAAACATCGTATGTGTAGGTGTATTCTTGCCCGTCTGTGCCTATGAAATGTTTGGCAGGAATAGAAACATCAATCTGGCACTCGCAACCATGCTCAAAGGTCGCTGTGTCGCTTTGAACGATAAAGCCGGTTGTTGGGTCGGTTATGACCGTACCACCATGCCAATAGTTGAATGAGCCGTTGTATTTCATATCCTACCAATACATTGAGCCGTCCGTGATTGAGGAAATTTCCAATATCTCATCAGCATCAAGCCCAGCCTCGGCGCACAAGTCTTTGATACGCTTTCTAAGCTCCTTTGTATCGTAAGACTGTGAGGATTTACCCACGCTATCGCTGCTCAAAGGCAGAAATTTTTTAAGCACCTTGATTGCGGCGATAGTTACATATCGCTTGCAGTCTTTGGTGTAGGGTGTATCGTTGGTAAAGTCATCAAGCCCCGCGTCTATGAGAGCTTTCTTACACACCACTTGCGCAGCGGTGTAAGGCTCCAGCTCGGCCATAAGTGCCTCAAGAATGGTTATCTCCATAGCTTAATCAGTTGCGGTGTTGGGGTCGGATGTGTCGTTGTTGTCGAGTGCTTCCGTGAGTGTCTGCGCCTGCTCATCGGAAAGAGCGGCGAGAGCATTGTTTACGGCCTTTTCTTTGGCATTGTGAGCCACGCGAACACCGATAACGCCTAACGCGGCCTTAACGGTTTCGATATGGTAACGCTTGCCTTGAAATTCAACCGTGGTGTTGCTCTCCGCGATTTCATCGGCAGGGTCGGGAGTAGTGGCGGCCGTGGGGCTATCCAGCGCAACGATTACGCAAAACCCACCCGAAACGAGTGTGTTAATGCGTTCAACATCGTTGCTCTGGATAACATCGCCGGGGCGCATAATTCGACCCTCTGCTTTGCCGTTGAATGTCTTGATTACTTTAAGTTCCATAGCAAAGCATTAGATTATACGGTTGCAAGCTCGGTTTCAGCGTCATACTCGGCTTTTGTTAGGTAGTAGTTGGCAACACCGTTTTCATCGGTTGTTTCAACCGCTTTCTCAGTAATGCCGCGTACCTGTAAGCACACAATCTGCCCTATCTCGGTGATAAGGGGCAGCAAGCGAGCCGCACCTTCGGTGTACTCGCCAGCGGTCTGGCCCGTAGAGGCACCAGTGCGCCACTTGGAGATACGAACACCATTACCAGCGTTGATATAATCCACGTCATCTTCTTCGATAAGCTCGGAGTCCTCAATTGAGGGCTGGATTTCACCGATAACGCCGGCAGGCTTGATAGCAATAAAGTTGGGATTCCACGGGTTGATAACCTTGTTTTTGCCATCGGGCGCAATACCCATTTTACGTTTTATGACCGTGATAGTGGGGATTTCGTTTTCTTCCAGAATGGCGTTAAGCTCTGACTTGGTTACGACCTGTGCCTGCTTGTCGCTACCATGAGCGAGGAGGCGAGTGGTGCTATCCATACGCAGCCATGTGTAGAGTTCCTGCGACATGAGGATTTCACCCGGCTCTATGCCGCGGTCGCGGAGATTGGAGCAAAGGGCGGCGAGAAAAAGGATTGGAATGAGCTTGCCGGCCTTGGTGTTTGCAGTGGTCCAGTTGACGAGCGAAACAAGTTTATTAGCCTCGGGCATGGAATAATCCACCTCATATTCGCGTCCACCGGGATTGTTGAGAGTGGGCTTGAATTGAGCTACACCCCAGTTGGAGAAAGCCATCAGCACGATAAAGTCCATAACGTCCTTACAGCCGAGGTAGGCGTCCTGTATATCGTGCGTGAGTGTCTTTTCAATCTGTTTCACCTTGTCGGCTTCCTTGAGGCGGGGATTTTCGTAAACCTCCATGAGTTTACGATAATCACGGGCAAACATCACGAATTTGTGGCCGACACGAGGGATTTCTTTGGTCCAGACATCGAAGCCATCAGAGCGGCGCAGGGGTGTGGGGGATTCATCGCCTATGAGCGTAGCCATAAAACGAATGTTGTATTTTCCGACAATAGCCTCAGCAGTCAGCGACATTTGAGGTGTATTGTAGGTAAACCAACTATCGGTATACATCTTCTGGAAAAGAGCTACCTCTCGCTCTGAGGCTTTGTCAAAGGTCTTACGCCACGTTGCAAGCAGTTCGAGCGGGGAGCCGTTCTTGTGCAAGCCTTTGAAAGTAGTGTAAATTGACTTAGGCATTAATCGTTGATTTTAGAGTGATACTTACATGGATTTTGTCAGCTTGACGTGGGGATTGGCTTTAAGGAAAGAGCCGGTTTCGTCTTTCTGGCTGGCGGGGATAGGAGCAACGCGCCTCTCAAAGAGTGCGTATTGCATGGTGTCGGCCGTAACGTCAATAGCGGTTTCAAACTCGCTAACGGTTACGTCCTTAATGGTGGTGGAATTGGCGAGACCGCGCTCTGCGGCGTTCTCTCCGCTTTTCACTACCTCCACAATGACATCGCCCTTAGCTGCGCCTGTGATTGCCTTGTCGAGCGTGATACGATAGACATTGCCCTTTTCCTCTACCTTTGTGATAGCGGGAGCGGCTGCGAATGTGCCAGAAACGGCATCAGCTTTAAGCACCTTATCGCCAACCGCAAAGAAAGGAGCATAAAACTCATCTACATAGAGAGTGAGAATTTTGCTATCTTCGGGGTCAACGTCTGAGATTTTTGCAGTCTTAATGACCTGTACCTTGCGGGTTTCCTCATCGCGGATTGCGAGTGTTCCAGCGGGGATTACATCGTCCACTGAGAAATTGCCGCTCTCTTTGTCGAGATTAAAGCCACCGGGTACAATCGAGGGGCTACCCGTGAAAATCGGGCGCGTACCTACAAAAGAGGCTTTCTTGCGTTTCATTGTTGAAAAATTTATTTAGCGGTTATTGTGTCCAGCAAAGCGTCAGCGGCTTCGTCAATCTGCTTTTCGCTTGCGGCCTTTGCACCCTGCGGCTGGTCGGACATAAGACCGTTTGTGATACAATCCTGTTTGAACGCCGCCACAACGGTTTCCGCGTCCTCATCATCGGCAATAGACTTGCGGAGAGTTTCACGGAGATACGCGGGGACTTTGTGCTTGTCAAGAATGGCATTGATTTCCGAGGTACGCGCCTCACGGGTGCGCTCTGCCTTAGCCTCTGCTAATTCCTTTTCAAGTGTTGCAATGCGCTCATTTGTGGAGTTATCACTGGACTTGCTTTTACCCTTACCTTTGCCTTTGGTGTCGGTGTCATCGTCCGTGTCGGTGTCATCGTCCGTGTCATCGTCATCTTTGGCGGGCTTGGTTTTGGCGTTGCCCTTAGCTTTCTGCGCCCAGCGGGTAGCCTCACCTTGACTTTCGGTTGCTACCTCTGCGATAAGGGTCGCAGTCTTTTCGATTTCCTCCTCATCGGTAGAATCATCTTCAACGCTACCACCGAGCTTTTCGGTTATCGCTTTGAGGTACTTCTCCGATAGGCGGGTGTCTTTGGTTTTGTCCTTGACCTTTTCGTAAAGTGCTTTGTTCATATTAATAGTTATTTGCCCCGACAAAGGGGCGTTAATGATTGGCTTATCTATTATTAAGCGCAAAGATAGCTAAATTTTATGATATGTGTTTATAAAACACACTAAAATTTTACTTGGTAAATTCATTATATTTCAGCTCATTATATTTACTTGGTAAATTTTACCGAAAAATATTTGCCAAAATATTTGGTATATTCAATACAACACATTAACTTTGCAATGTGTTTGAGAAACACAGATAGCTCAAACCGATTGCAACACCGAATAAAACTACAAGAAATATGAAAAAGTTACTCACAAAAGCCGACCTCGCTAAAATAGCAAAAGCCTACAACCTCAACAATGAGGAAAAGGCAGAACTTAATGACTACGCCGAAACGCTTAATGATGAGCAAAAGAATACTCCCGATTGTTCGGAAACTCACTTTGAGCTTTTTAATAGCATAGGACACAAACCAACAGCCGAAAGACGCGCCGCAATTATAGCAACGATACTTTATCTTACTAAGCGTATTCAAGACGCAAGAGCGACCGCCAATGAACTTTGCAAAGAGGTTTATAGCCTTAGAGGTATCTCTGTTGAGCTTGCTATCATTCTCAACGTGTATTCCGACAATCTCAAATGGTTCTTTATCGGTCTTTGGAATAACCCCCGTTTCAATCGCTCACTCTACACAGCTCATGCTTGCGGACTTGACACTCTGGAAATTTATTAACTAACTCTACAACTACAAGAAAATGGCAACTCTCAATACATTCAAGAAAGGCGATAAGGTAATAGTTACCAGACGCAACGGTGAGAAAGTATCTGGCACAATATCCGATTGGGATTACAATGTATGCACCTTTGATGTAGAGTATAGCGTGGACTATCCCAGAGATGGGAAAAAATTTACCATAATATGTGTTCCACAAACAGCTATCGCCCTTAATCAATAATAGTATGGCAAAATTCAAACGCTGCTCAACGTGTAAATTATTTGAGCCGAATTTAGACAATCCCAAAGTTGGCAAATGCCCCGTAGCCAATAAGAAATACGATTGTGAGTGTCGCTGGCTTGCCAATGGTAGAGCTTGTACCTCATATCAACCCAAGAAATAATATCGCAACACCAACAAGAATTATGGTACAACAAATCAAATTCACAATCCCCGCTTGGCCGGTTGAGCAAATGACCGGCTACAAGCCTTTCACTACCTTTTGGCAAGACTTTTCTATTGCCGACCGTTTCGGTGTAAACGGAATCAAATCCACATTCACACGCGCTTTCCGCGAGTGGAAAGATAACTACAAGTACCTCACCGAGCTTTCAATGGTACTGAACCACAAGATAGGCTATTTCTACGACCAGAACAAACCTATGGACGCACGTTGCAACCGCATAGCCGCCTTGTATAGCGCGTTGTGGGAGCAAGTCAATGACTACGCCTATGACAACTTGAAAGGCGAGGAATTGCAATACTACTATCGTATCACCGACTAAACGCTACCGAAATGGATATATCCGACTTTATGGCTCTATCACCAACGGAGCGATTAAAATTTGCTCCTATTATTGCCAAATATAACCCCGCTGGCACCAGTGCTTTTGAAACCATTATAAACATAATCAACCGTTGGGGATTTGATGCGCTTAGACCCTGTTTTAAGATAAGTTTTCTGCTCAATCTCGCCAACGTACCAAATTCCGAAATAAACAAATAACCTACAACTATGGGAATAATCAAAGACGCTATACGCAAAGTGTTGACCGAGGAAGCACAGCGCACGGGCCGCGATATTCGCTTTATCGACAGCCCCACACAAGTAATTGAAACTCCGGCACAAGCCAAGTATAACGATATTCGCCGTGTTGAACGTGGATATGTTCAAGGCGTTCACAACGCAAGAAAGGAGGCTGCAAATGGCAACAAGTAAATCCCTATGCGCCCAATGTAAACATGGTATGCGTTACGGTTATGGTTACTTTTGTAGCTATCGTGGGCGCACAATGACAAACAACAAATATAAATGTGCTGACTATTGCACCAAACCCACAACAACCAACGCAAATGGGAAACGAATGGATTAAAGTAAGTGAGTGCTTACCCCCAATGGGTGCGCGTGTGTTAATGTGCATAAAAGAACCTAAAATGGCACGTCAAAGTATTATTATCGGAAAGCGCATACCTCACGATACAACCGACCCTAATAACCCACGTTGGCACTGGAGCCAAGTTGTAAGAGATACAGATGTTACACACTGGCAACGCTTGCCACAACTCCCAAACGACAATGGATAAAGCCCTTATTTCCGAATTGCAAAGTTTTTTTGATGGACGTAGCAAATTGAACTACGCCGCAATGGCTATCAAATGCTATACCCAAAAGCCCTCGCTATTTTATGCTTGTGTAGATGGTTTTGGCAACAAAAAGACTATTAACATACCGATTGAACCAACCGACCTTTTGCCTATTATAGAACGGTATCTTGATAATATTGATAAAGAGATAATCAATATTTCCACAATAGCAGCAATGCCGGTGGATTACAATGTATTTATAGAGGGATATGATAGCCTCAAGGAACATATTAGCGACTATGAGCAAAGATACCCCGAAACATTCACGTCCTACGATAAGATAGTCAAAGAAATATCCGAATCATATAAGGCAAGACTACATGACAAAGAACATCCGGGTTGGGAACAAGAGGATTACCACATACCCGTATGCTCTGACTGGGAGGATAAAATTTATGTGTTTAATTTTCACAATATAGATGAGAAAACTATATGTGTAATATTTAATGGAATTTACAAACTATGATAGTCAAGCAATCCGAAATCAACAGTATTAAGATGAGCGTTAACCCGCCACAATGCGTTATAGATGCCGACTATTGCGTTATCGCCAATGGAAAGGTGATGCAATATGTAGGGATAGGGTGGACTGAATTAAGAACCGCAACCCCAAGCGACTATGATACAATCCCCCAGATACTCACACCGCATTGCTCTCAATGCGAACACTACGACAATATAGGTGATACGATGTATTGCTCTAAACTCCAAAAGCGCATAACAGCTCGTAAGCGACCATGCAAACATTATAAAGAAAGATGAGAGAGGAAAGCCCAACAACCCTTAAAGAGGCTCTTGACAACCTAAATAATGCTTTTAGAGAGTTTTGCATTACGGCCTTTGAATTGGATAAAATCATGGAGAGAATGAGTAAGATTATCAATAGTGTAAACTCTCCCTCAAGAAAACGCAAGCACTACCATTCTCCCTATGCGATATTTGACAAATTCAGAAACAAAAAACATACCAAAAGATGAAACAACAACTAATTTCAGCCGTGGGTGTAATCCACGTTCACAATCTCCAAACCAATCAAGTTGAGCCTAATGTATTGGGCGAAATCTACTATATGCGTACCACACGCATACTTAAACGCAGAGTGCGTAAGGTGATATACTCGTGCGCGGTGCCTCTTGACGGGTACACCTTGGAGCAAACCAAGAAAGAAATGCGCGAGTTACTAAATGATACAGTAAGACGCTATTATGAAAAAGACCAATGAATGAAACCGAAATAACGGCTATGGTTAGCGGCTTTGCCAAAGCCAACCCCGAAACGATAAAGCGACTAAATGCCGCAGCACACGAAATGCTCAATTACAGCCGCGAGGAATTGACTGCAAAAGAGCTTGAGGCCGCACAGGTGGCGTTCTGCTTAGGCGGTGCGTGGGTAATCATTAACCAAGTAAATATAATAAAATGAGTTACTGTCCGGATTGCGGGTGCAAGATGTATAACGGCATTTGCACCAACTGCCACGAGGATTTGATAATCTTCGATGAGTGTTTGGAATACGACATTCCAATGAGTGATGAATTTTTAGATAGTGTCAATGATTGCCGACAGCGGCAACAAGAATACGCTAAACGCCCAGATGTAAAACGAGCAATGGGAGTAGATGAGCGATAAGTGCCATTACATAAACGTCCCCGATGTTGGGCGTGTCCTCATTCCGGGGTGTATGGCGGTGGCGGTAAGTGGCGATTTATCGCAATGCACTTGCAAAGCCCCGCTGTCCTACCCGGAGCAAATAGACAAGCTCCAACGAGAGAACAAAAGGCTTAGAGAGGAAATAACACGCCTCAAAACCTTGTTAGCACCACAAAACAACAAGACCAATAAAAGAAAAGTGCAAAAATAGTTTGTTATATTAAATATAATTCATATATTTGCGTTCAATAAACACAACTAACAATGAGAGATACAAATTTGATACTCGCCCAAATAGAAAGCACGACACAAAAACTATCCATAAAATTACGCCCGTGGGAGGATAACCCCAGCGTAAGTGTTCGGAATGATGGTGATGCCTATGTAATATCTATTGGCTATGATAATTTAGGCAGAATATCCCAGTATGAAAATGGCGATTGGTTTGCTGATTGCAACCCTATCTATGGGGTAGGCATGAGTTGTAGCTGTCCAACATTAGAGTATGCAATCACCGTTTTAATAAAACGCTGTTTCGGTTTACAATGACAAAGGCGCGTAAAGTAATCCACGTTGAGCTTAAAGAGCCATACAACGGCCGGCGTAACTACTATTTTGGGAGCGCAAAAGCCATATACAACACTCTACCCACGGAGATAGTGGGTATTGGTTTAGGCTCACTCTGGAATTGGTTTAGCAAGTCAAATACTTACACCGGTTCACTTGCGACAATCCGAAAAAGAGATTTAACCACAACACCAACCAATAGAGGAAAGAGAAATGAAAACCAGACTCACCCTTGAACAATCACTAAATCTTATGGTGAGAGGTGTAAAAGCCTCCGAAGCAAGTACGTTTTTGGGAGAGCCTTGTTTTACTCTCACCGAGTTGCTTGCACTTGTGCCTACACAGAAATCATTTGCTAACGCGGAACTTTATCTAAACCTATATTTTGAGCTTGCCGGCCATAAGTGGGTTGCTCAATATCTGGATTATGATAAAGATGATGATGTAATTGTTGATTATTCCGCTAATGAGCTTATAGACGCACTTTATTCTCTTTGCATATGGTGCTTAGATAGGGGGTATATAACTTTATAAAACGAATAATATGTTAGGCGCAATCGTAGGAGATATAGTTGGCTCACGCTTTGAGTTCAACAATACGCATAGGAGCGATTTTGAGCTATTCCATAAGGCTTGTAGCTTTACAGATGATACAATATGCACCGTGGCTATTGCGGACGCGATATTGCGCAAATGTAGCTATCAAGAGAGCCTATTGCGTTGGTGTCGGTCATACCCTAACCCTATGGGCGGTTATGGCGGCCGTTTCGGTCAATGGGTAGCCTCCAGCAATCCCCAACCCTACAATAGCTATGGCAACGGGTCCGCGATGAGAGTTAGCCCGGTGGCATGGGCTTTCGACAATCTCGTTGATGTGTTGGACGAGGCCGAAAAGACTGCATTGCCGACACACAATCACCCGGAGGGTATTAAGGGAGCGGTAGCGGTGGCTCACGCTATCAACCACCTGCGCTTGTTTGATGACATGACCGGCTTTATTGATATTGTCGATTCATATTATCCCGACTTACAAGAATTTACGCGGGGTAAATTTGATGAAACGTGCATGGGTACGGTCCCGTTGGCGTTCAAAATATTCTATCAGAGTAATTCTTTTGAAGAGGCAATAAGAAAAGCTGTGGCATGGGGTGGCGATAGCGACACAATCGCGGCCATTGTCGGCTCTCTTGCGGAGGCTCGGTGGGGTATTCCGTGGCATATCGGAGAAAAGGCATTGAGTTATTTACCCCAATCAATGCAAAGTGTTATCCGCTTATTCTACGGATTATGAATTTTGATAGACGCAAATTCTTCGAGGCTTTGGATAAACGAGAGGTGGCAAAAGCACTCGTGCCAGTTCTCAACAAGACCGTCAGCAAAGGGCATACTTGGCAATGTGATGACAATGGAAATATCTACATCTTGCGCGGCCCGTTCATCGTAATAAAATTATAATAACTATGGCACAAAGCAATATAATTGAAATGGTAAAGAGCCTTTGCAAGCTCTACAAAGGCGGTGAGAAAAACCCCTACAACCCCGATAGTGTGGAGCAATCGGAGTGGGCTAACGAATACCTCAAATTCCAAATTTGGGACGCGGAGTATTCAGTTGTACGCGGTTTTGAATGGTGGTACGACACTTGGAAACGGACGCGCCCCAAAGAGCTTGCCAATAAGGCGGAGAAAGCGGAGGAGGTTTACAAACTCGCAATCTTCGACAAGCTCCAAAAGATGAAACGCGATGATATAGACTTTCAAGCAATGTATTTCGCGCTCTAAGCCCTATCACTTAACCAATCTCTTATCGCGGCTCAATAACTCAACATAGATAGTTATTGAGCTGCCCTTTTTGCCCCCTGCTTCAGCCTTGATAAAGCGATACTCATAACCTCGATGAACGATAACCTCATTCTCTCGCCCTTTGTCAAATATTCTGCTTGCGGTGGACCCGTCCCAGCCTGCGCCGTGCCTATCGCCATACCCGGAAATTGGTTTAGCGTAGAGGGCTTGTGTGCCTTTTGGCGCATAGATACGCAAATCTACGCTTTTCCAGAAACCACCGCTCATATCGAAAGAGGTTGAAATGAAGCCCTCGTTGATACCTCGACAACCAGCGACTGCATTAAGGCCGTCAATATCACAGGCTCTTACCATGCGCAAAAATTCATCGCCAAAAATAGACCCCATTTCTGCCATATCACACCCACGCCTAAGCACTGTGTCCTTTGAGAGTGCGCAACCGTCAAGAATACTATCCATAAGCGTACCGTCTGCGTGTGTGCGCTTGTGCTGCCAGTAGGAGCGGTTGATTGTGTCATAGGTACCGTTTGTGTAGGCACTCACGGCTTTCTTTGCCTCGTCCGTGGCTGCTTGCCATGCCGGGGAGCTATCGGTAATCATTCTATCTTGGAATGGCACAAAAGTTTTATCGCTCTTAACCTTGCTATCAAAGGTGCGGTGTTTGTCGCAATACTTTTCAAGTTTGGTGGTACTATTCAAGCCTTGTTTCATTAATTCGGCTTTATATTCCTCGATAGCCTTTTGAGCCTCGCTCAATAATCGCAGGGCCGTATCTACATCGCCAGCGTCATAGGCTGCTTTCAGTTGTGGAAAGAGAGCATTGACCTTATCCACGCTATTAGACGCAACAAAAGCCTCCACGCCTTGAATGTCGGCCGCTATGCGCTCTCGGCGCATTTGTAGCTCAACATTTCGCAGGGCTTTTTTATAAGCATTGGCCGCGCCCTCCCATGTTGGATATTTCTTGTACTTTGTTACCCAGTCAATCTCAAACTTGAGGGTGTCGGCTTGGTGTTCAAGTGAGCCATTGAGCATTTGCCCCAACTTTGATTGCACAGCGGAGTAAAGTTGCTTGAGGCTATCCATGCCGTGTTGAGCAAGCAAACCCATAGGGTCATCAAGTAAATCTCCCATAGCCCTTGCCGCTTGTTGCTCCGGGGTCAATCCGTGGAGTATCTTTTGAATGGTGCTTTGGTTATCCTTGACAAAGTAGGGTAATGTGCCGGCGGCCACTGCTTTCTCCATGCGTTCCTCATTGTCCTTAACCCACGCCTTGAATGTCGGCGGCGGTGCCGTTACCTCTCCAGCGCAATCCACGCTTGCGGGGTCGGCCCCATCAAGAATATTATCCAACATCTTATCAAGCTCGGCAGGGCTTGACAACACCGGCTCTTGATAACACCGGCAATTAGGGTGCCAGCCCGTCCACTTGAAATTTTTGGGATAGATACCTTTGAGGTCATCACAAATATCCGGCTCCGGGTGGTTATTGCTCAACTTGATTTCAATGCCGATAACAAAAGGCATTTGTTGCCAACGCTCATAGTCGGCCGTGCGATAAGCTATGTTGGTTTCAGTTCGCGCCAGTCGTTGAGCGTTGCGGTAAGAGCTACGATATACACCCCGGCCGGGGTGGTATTTGCGAGGGTCATCATCAATCCACTTGTAGGACCCGCTTTCAGCGTCATAGACGCGCCTTTTCCAGATACGCCCATATTTGGGTGTGCCGTCCTCATTCTCGCCAATCTTGACACGGAAACGCCTATAAAAGCGGTCGGGGTCGTTGAGATACTTTTGAATTTGCGTTGCAAGTCGGTAGGCCGGTGTTCCCTCTCCAATAGCCAAATCCAAAGCGTCCTCTAACTCATCTTTGTAAATTCCCGTGTATTTCCATACCTTTTGCGAGAGATTAAGCCCCGTGCCGGTCTTACGCGCAAAAAAGGCGTTCATTGCGTCCATGTTGCGTTGAAAGAATCGGGCAAAGTGGTTATCCTCTATTGAGTGTTCGCCAAATATCGCCTTGACAAGTCTATCGTTATGCTCGTTGGCGTTGAGCCATTCTTTCTCTACGCCCCCTCGGATAATCTGGTACACGCGAGAATACATAGAGCGGAGTATTGGCGTAACCTCATCGGAATAGCCATACTCGGCAAATGAGAACGGTTTGCCCGCCTCAAGTTCGGTGCCTTTTACCAAGTTAATTATTTCGGTCAACGCAGAACGATAAGCCGCGCCCACATTGGCAGCATAGCTTTCAGTGCGCTTGAATAGCTCGGCTTGCTGCTTTTTGTAGTCTATGTATTTTCGCTTTGCCATTAGTCTTTATCAGTTAAGAATGATAGGCATAACTCTCGTTTAGTCGCCTTAATCTTATTCTCCCATACATTTTTCTCATGGAATACTCCACGGAGGGGCTGTGGGTCGGTAGTGCGTAGGTCATAAGTCGGCATTGGTCGGTGATTACCTTCTACATCGCCTAAGTGGATAACCTCAACTATCCACTCTTGAGGCTCATTATCGTGCATTATCCATACACGTTGCCCCACATCGAATTTTGTTGTTATATTCATCGCTTTTGAAAATGGTCGCAATAATCGTATTTGAGAAATTTGCAATATTTCTGGAATTGGCACCGGCAAAATATCATGTTGCCGTCAGCCCCTTTGTTGTGCCAGTCTGTCGAGTGTTTGCAGTCCTTACAGGTGTAGGCGGGCCGCTCTGCTTTCAGTGCTTTCTTAGCCATAGTTATTCATCTATCATGTCAATAGTTTGCCCAGCAAGAGCATGGTCGCAATCAGATAAGTATTGAATTTTGCCATCTCGGATAAATGAGTGACAACGCATTTCCCTATACTCATTTGCAATGTTTGTTACCGATAGGACAGCCAAAGAGGGCGTGAATGTTGGTTTATCCACGTCCCCGTTAAAGCCCCATATAGGTTGCTTATAGCCCTCGTCCTTTGTGTTAATAGTGTGATACTTGCCGCAGCCGGGGCAAAAGAAAGAGTAGATGCCGCGTGTGCCAGATACTAATTTAATTTTAGTCATTGGTGTTCCATTAGTCAGTTGGTTCAAAAGCGTCCATTCTTTGTAGAGCCATTTGTTGCTTTAAATTCTCTTGCTGCTCGGCTTTGATACGCGCTATCTCGGCTTGTGCGTCCTTGATTAAGTAGGAAAGCTCCACATAGGTTTCTCGGCTCATTGCGCCGTCATTGTATTGCTTGGAGCAATCAGCAAGCAACTCGCTCACGTCATCGCCAAACGGCTCTTGAAATTCATGCCCTAACTTGAGGGCTTCATGTTCGGCACGGTGCGCATAGTCCAACACGTTACCCATTATCGCTTTCATAAGCGAGGCGTGTCGGCTCATATAGCCATCGTGTTTGTCCTTGTGGCGTTCTGCCTTGATAACGGCCAACAACATTACTTTGCGAATTGCCTTAGCCGACAGATTGCCGAGGCTTTTCATGTTGTCAAAATCAATATTAGGAGTGAACGACTTGGAAAGAATGTGCTTATCCATGCGCTCAAACTGGTTGCGCTTGCTCTCGCTTGCCTCGTTCCATGTTAGGTAAGACACGTTGCCGCCATTTTTGAGAATAAGCAACTTTGCCTCTTCCTCTTGCTTAGGTAAGGAGTTGAGAATTTCGGACGTTGCAACCATTGTAGGATTAGCAAAGCGGTCGATAACATCAGCCTCCACGCTTTCGGAGTTCTCAATCTTTTCAATGAGCGGTTGCACATCGGCGTGTTCTGGCTCCTGCTCAAAGAGCAATACGGGGATTTTGCCTATTGGATTAGGTCGTGCGTCCACGTCCCAGCCGACAGCCCCACGCTTACACAGATAGATTGTGTCGGCCGTGTAAATGTCGATATGGTGTACAGTGCGATTGCCCTGCTCAGTGAGATAGTAGCCCCACGCAAACGCCCTAAGACGCTTGTATTGGTCTTTGATAGTGTAAATGTCATCACCGTTTTTCTTGCTCAATACGTTAAGCAAGAGCTTAGGCGTTTGGGTGGCTTCCTCTCGGTAAACGTGGTAAAGAATAGCCGACACACCCTCCGCGCCAGCGGTGCGCTTGGCTTCACGCACGGCACTATCAAAGCGAATTTCGCTCATCAACTCTTTGTAGTAGTTGTATGAGTAATCGGTGCTGTCAGATTGTTGCGTCCACTTTACAGGGCGGCCGTAGAGAAACACCAACGCAATTTCGTTGATAAATTTTTGGTAGGGGATAGGAATTTTGTTGCGCCTGCTCCAACGTAAGAATTTGCCTTTTTTGTCATAAACAGCCCTATCCTCACGCTCCATTACCTTGTGGCTGCTCACCTCATACTCTTTCAAGTGACACAAAGCCTTTTCAGAGTGAAGGGTCATCATTGCCACTGCTCGCGTTACATCTTTTGACGTAAGCAATTCATCAAAGCTCTGTTGATAGCCAACAGCGGCTTTAATATTGTTCGTGATTGATTGAATGATACTCATATTATTGGGGGTTTAATATTTGTTCTATGTTATCGGGTATCTCTATTTCGTTGTAGTCAAACCAACAGCGCATTAGAAACATATCGCGCCAGTCCGGGGAGCAACCAATATCGAGCTTGATTTCCTCTTTGGGCTTTAATTGGAGCTTGCCATCGCTATCGCCTTTCCACGTTTGCAGTTGTTCAAGCTCTCGGATAATCTGCTCACGTTCCTCTTGGCTCAATAAGTCCTCATCAATGCCTACCTCATTGGCGTTAATATGTTCAGCCAGCTTGTAGCCGCATTGCGTTTGTAGGTTTCGGTAGTTCTCGCCATTGAAAGCGATAGAGCCATTAACAAAGCCGTTAATGTCGCAATTATCTACCACGCCCCCGCCCACGCCGTCCTCATCGACAATGCAACGGTGATTAGGTACACGATACTTGCGCTGCTTGGTTGTTATCCATAGCTGAATATCCGTTAGCTTGCTCTGTGGCATACAAATCTTGTCTATGATATGATAGCCATCCCACACAGCCAAACGCGCACAGTCGGCACCGAAACGCGCAATATCGCCCGTTATGTAATACTTGCCCGTGCGGATAGAGAGCTTGTTGCCGAATATCGCGCAAATGTCATCATACGAGCAAAGGGCGTTGGGGTTATCATCGTAATCCCAATTACCCTTAAACAGTCGCTCAAATTTAACCTTGTCGCTTGTGCTGCGTAAGCCCTCTATATAGCCGGGGTCTATGTATGGATTTTCTTGCACCAAACAAGCGATATAGTAGCGATACGCCTCAAGCTGATTGGTCTTATAGGGCTTGTAGAAAATATCATACATCCAGTTCTTTTTGGGATTGCAAGTGATAAAGATTTTTCGCATTAACCCATACTCCAAATTCATGTGGCGGCCGACACGGGTTTTAAGTGTGTCGTATGCTCCAAAGTTCACCTCTCCACCCTCTTCAATCCAACCGCCGGTAAACTCAATAGAGCCGTAGCGTTCATATAGAGGGTCAGAGGGTTTATATTGCAAGTCCAGAAAGTCAATGCGTGAGCCATTGAAAAACTGAATGTAATTGAGTTGTCCGTTGAAAGTGAAAAGGTCATCGGTGCAACCATACATCGCGCAAACTTTTTTGAACGTGATATAGGTTGATTGTGTGATACGCTTTAACTCGGCTCGACCGATAAACCATTTCGTACCCGGATAAGCAAGACACATAAAAAGCAACCACGCGGCACCCGTCCACGACTTAGCACCGCCGGCGGCTCCACCATACAGCACCTCAACGTGTTCGTTGTCGGTTAGTATCTGGAGAGCTTGCCCTTGCTTTTCGTGCCTTTTGCCATCTCGACAAGTGATAAAGTCGAAACAACCGCGCTTGAACAATTCAACTTTGACTGCAAGCGACAAAGGCATGGATAGTGTCTTAGTTCGCGCCATTGTTGCCTGCCTTGATTTTGTCTAAGAGTGCATTGTATTGTATAAGCTCATCGGTGGATAGTACCGACAAATCCACCGTATTTGTAACCTGCGCATTGATTTCCCCCTCAATGGTCTGCGTTGCTTTGCCGAATACTCGGTCAAAGAGCATTTCGATTGTGGACGTGCGCCCGTAGCGCATATCGGTGTTGATAGCCGATATAATGCTCAATACCCACATCGGAGTGTTGGGATTGGGCTTGTGCGGGTCCGTGGGGTCTTTCAACAGTGGCTCCAGCTCTGCGGGTGAGCTTTCGTAGATATGTTGGATAACTTTTAGAATTTCCTCTTTGCTGCTCTGGGGGTCAACTTTCTTGCCGGTGGTCTGACGTATGTAATTAAGCACGGAGAGCTTGCCACGCCCCTTTCTCTTGGGCTGGTTCTCGGACGTAAAGCGATTGCCTTTCTTATTTCCTTTTTCAAAGAGTGCCATTCGTTGTAATTCCGTTGTTTTTAATTCCCGTGTTTGACAAACACACATAAACTGCAAAAGAAACCGGACAGCCGTTAAACTGCCCGGCTCATTTACTCGGTGAACGTGTAGTTAGGCGTTAGCCTCCTGTGCTTGGTATTCACGCCATATCCACGCTACAAGGTCATCGCCAAAGTCGTAATCATCGGGGTACTCATCAAGACGAGCCTCAGCTTTATCAATCACGCTTGATAGGTGTTTCTGCTGCTCATCGGTAGCACTCCACACCTCAATCTCGCCGTTGAGTTGCTGCTGGATAACAGCCTTTTCCTCGGTTGTAAATTCAATTCTTTTCATTTTCTTATTGTATGTAGTTAGAGTTTATATTTCTTGCATATAGCTTTAACGCGGCGAGTGTACTTGTCGGATTTACCGTGTACTGCCTTAGTAACAGTTTCAGCCCAAAACTCGCTCACATTGGTACGAGCATATTTGCCATAGCCCGTTTTCTTTTTATCTCGCATCCACGAGCGGTAAAGAGAGCGGATTTCCTTGCCGGCTGCTCTTTGATTGGCACCGCTTAGATGTTCGTTCCATGTAGCGTGTGCAAGCTCATGTGTAACGGTGTGAGCCACGGGTTTATTGGTGCGCGTACTCCAACCGCTTGTATAATTGTCAGAGTGCGCCCTACCAACGGCCTTTGCGCCTTGATTGAAATGTGTGCGATTGAGATAAACAGCCTTAGACGCGCCACCAGCGGTAACATGAACACCATAGGCACCCGGAAAGTCTGCCAGCTTAACCTCTCTTTGTCTAACACCCAAAACAGCGTGATAGCGTGATATGGCTTGTTTGGTTGCCTTATACATCTGCGGGTCTGTCATTTCCACGAGAGAGCCGACATTGGTAATTTTGCCCTTGTAATCGCCGCCACCGTCTTTTGTGCCGCGATTGGAGCCGGAGTTTCTACCCATATTATTATGCTTTACAGATTATACAATATCAACATCTACATATATTGAGCCGCGCTTACCATAGACAGACTTAACTTTGTATCTGGTATTGCGTTTCAACAAAACTTCTTCCTCGCCGATAGAATGTTTGTCTAAATCCATTCCTCTTGCTTTTTTGCCCGGACTTATCCTAAGCATAATCGGTTTTATCGCAAAGTCTAAATCCTCGGCAATGGACGCGCTTTTTGATGTACTCATAAAGCCCTTTTCGGTAAATGTACGTCCTGTTGCCTTAGCAATTAATTTTCTCATATCGCCACCGCCTGCGCCCTCTACAACGTGCATATAGAGTTTATCGTAGTCGGATTGGCTTAGATAGCCAAATATCGACTTCGCCTCGGTTTTACGATACAACACGTCATTGGTAACGGGTGCAGTCAATATCGAATCCAGCACCTTTATGTTGGCTCTATTGGCCGGCGATAGCGTATAGTCGCTTGGTGAGCGTAGCCAGCCGTTGATTTCAGAGGAATAGCCGTTTACATAGTCGCTTAACGCATTTTCAATTTGAGCCTGCGAGAATGAGCCACCGCCACCACGGACACCACCACTATTTCTTCCCATAGCTATTTCTTTTTGGAGTTGATAAAGTCGTGAATGTAAACCAGTCCGTGTTGGCGGCAAAACTCTTTAATCTCATCGCCACCACCATAGACAACAAGATTAGGCCGTTCAAGCCCGCTTATCTCTTGCGCCACCTGTAAATCGCTCTTGAGGCTTTCAAGCCACCCGTCAAGTCCACGAGTGAAAAAGGCGTTGTAACCTTTCGGAATACCCATTTTGTTGTATTCGATAAACTTGTGGGCTACATTGAGGTCGGCGTAAACCTTAATGCCACACTCTTGCAAATAGCGACAAAGCCACCGCTTTTTGTAGATAAGGCTTATGCCATACGCGATTGGCGTTTGGTCGTGACAACTACAATTAGGCTCAACCACGGCTTTGCAACCGCTTGTGAGCAATTTTATTGGGTCTTTAAACAACGCCTCAAATCGGTAGTCATCTACATAGAAATGGTAAGTGGCTACATCTTTGCGGAGGCGGCTATTTGCGCCCCACGGGGTCAATGGCAACTCAACCTTGCCGGCTTGCATTTCCAGCAATAAGTTGGGAATCTCATAGATGTTGTCGCTCTCATACAGCACATCTTTCAGCATGGAGCGATAGAAAGCCTCTTTGTCATCGGAATTGTCATCATCGCCCGGCTCATTATCGTTGTCATCGGTCCCGTCCTCATCATCGGAATTGTCAAATGGAGCAGCGGTTGCAGTATTGGCACTGGCTTTCTTGCCTTTCTCTTTCGGAAAGTCCAGCCCGATAAAGCCAAAATCAACATCGCCAAAAGCGGGGTCAGTCTGTAATGCGCCAAAATCCCACTCTCCGTTGTTGATGTTGGAGCGTAGGATAAGGTCGTTGCGCTCATCGTCCGAAAGCTCGGAATAAAGCACGGTCGGGACCTCTTTAATTTTAAGTCGCTTTACAGCCTTGAGGCGTTGGTTCCCGTCCAGAACAACAAGGCGGCCGTCCTGTTCCTCTAACGCCATAGGTCGGTGTTCCCAAAACCCATTGAGCTTGATAGACTCAACAACACGGTCCAGCCCTGCTTTGTCGATAGTGCGTGGATTGTTAGGCAGAGGGTGCAAGTCAGCAGCCTTGCGGTATTTCATAGGCTCACTTTTCATCTTCCTCTGCGCCCTCCTCGGCCACCTCGGTTAAAAGTTGCTCATCATCGGCATAATCGGGATTGAGGTTGCTTTCGTCCTCAACCAGATTAAACACCTTGCGTATCAGTTCAGCCACCCGGATAAGGCGGTAATAGCCACGATTGGAAAGATAGATAAGCCGGCTACCATCGTTGCTATCAACGCCTATGCCATAAAAGCGGGCGCGATAGTCAAGCGGTAACTTAACCTTGTTGTCGTAGATATACACCGCGTCTGCCACAACTCTTGTGAGTGTGGCGGTGCGATTATAGCGACCATTGAGGTATATATGCGCTTTATCGCCCTTAGAGAGCGTATCGTGGGGCAAGAGATTTGCCACCTTTTCGCCTATCCATTCGCGGCCGCCTAACAGCCACAAACCTACCAAAGCCACCATAACACCTCCAGCGGCGCAAGCATACATGATGTAATCTCCAATATGGAGAGTTGCCATATCCATACGATAAAAATTAACTCGGTTAATAGTGCAAAGATACAAAATAATGTGTTTATTAAACACATTTTAGGCGACAAAATTTACTATCTCCCAAAAACCAACATAGCAGCGTCACGTTTATGCTCATTCGTGCGTCCTTTCCACTTGGTGATGTTCACAAAACTTTCGTGTGAAATCTTGGTAACATTGCGCTTGGGAGCTACCATTTCAAACCACACGCCCAAATCAGAGAGAAAGCCCTCCCAGATTGAAGCGTCCCGCTTGACAGAGCCAACGCCTTGCAGTCTCTTTCGTTCTTCCTCGCGGCTCATTCGCTCAGTGCCAAACCACGTTCTTTGTCGCGGGTCCTCGACACGCACATAAAGCCTTACCCCCTCTTGGTCGGCTATCTCTTTGTAGTGAGCCACCATTTCCATAGCCTTGTGGATTGCCATATCCTCAATGGCTCGGAAACACTGGCCCCGGCTATCCCACACGGCAATGCCTGTGTGGGTGCCGGTATCAATGCCAATGTGTATCATACCTTAGTAGCGGGCGCAAACGATGTCATAGATTGCCTTGCAAACCTCGATGTCGTAGAGAGCGTCATGGAGCTTGCTTTCATCAATAGCAATGCCGAGGGTCTTGGCTACGGTGCCTTGTTTGAAATTCTCCATTTCAGCGCGGCGGTCGGCGAGATAGGGGGTTGCCATAACCATCACGTCAATGCAGTTAGCCCAGAACCATGAGCCAAAGAATTTATCCCCGTTCTGGATAAACCATGCGCGGAGAAATTGATTGTCGAAAGAGGCGTTGTTGTAGCCCACAAGAAAAAACTTGTCTTTCTTATTGTAGCGGTCAACGTACTTTGAGAGCATATCCACAAATTGCTTGTAGATTTCGCCCATAGGCGGGTAAGCCTTGATTTGAGCCTCAGTAACATCAGCTACCTCTAAGGCGGCCGGCTCAATGAGAGCTTGGGGGTTAGGCTGAACGTGGAGATTGAATTTCTCCTTGATTTCGCCGTCTATCACAACGGCCCCGGAAATTTGGTGTATTCCGTGCTTGTTTACCAGCGTTCCAGTGGTTTCTAAGTCGAAAAATAAGAGTTTCATTTCGTTGTATTATTTTATTTAACCTTGCGGATTGAGAGATACTGATTGCCTCCCATGAGGACTTGCAGAGCCATATAGCCCATAATTTCGTAGTATGCCTCGCGGCCCGATGTCTTGATGATGTCCTTTTTCAGCTTGCGCGGTAGGCGCATAGGCTTGTGGGGTCTTTTGGTGCGGACACATACCCCTTTGATGTCTTGTGTCATTGTTCGGGTTGAATTTTGTTGTATGTGAATAGGTCGTTATTGTCGGACGTGAGAAACAGCGGTGGGATAGCACCCCCATACGTCATTTGTGATACATATATCCGCGGCTTTCTCTTGAGGCGTTCAAAGTCTGCCTCGGTAAGCTCCCAACAAGAGATTACTTGGGTGCCGTCCTCAGATATGCGACAGGGTAGCGGTTGCACATTCGCGTCCTCGCTTGTTGCGAGCGCGTTCTGTTCTGGAAATTCTATTGGTTTCATATCTTTATCGGTTATCGCCGGTGCCGTGGATTGTACCACGTTCAACACGGCCGTTTATCTTTTCGATGTTCATTTGTGCAATGTCGGAAAGGTCATACCCCAACACCTTAGCGAGATTGGCGGCATACCAGAGTATATCGCCCAATTCAAGCGCGATTGCGCTTAGGTCGGCAATGTAGAATTGTCCGTTCTTATCGCGTATCACTTTCTTAACCTTATCGGCTAACTCTCCGGCTTCGCCACAAATAGCAAGCGCGAGATAACTAATATTGTTATCGTTGGGGTAAATAGCGGTGGAGAGTGCCGCCTTTTGGTATTCGTTGAGTTCCATGTTACTTGTGCGATGATTTATATTCTTTCATAGCTGCGTATAGAGTGCCGTGCTTGTCGAGCAATTTAATGAGAGCGTCCACCTCAACGGTCGGCTCACCGTCCAGATAGGCAGCGACACACCTAAGAGCGTCTGCGATTGCTTTACCCTGCTTTGCGTCCTTGAGGGAGCGTTGTACCTCTTTGTTGGTAGCGGTCGCACGTCCAGCCGCTTTTGCAGTCCTCACCGCACTTTTGGCGGCTCTCACTTGGTCGTAGGGGTCGGTATAGTTACTTGCAAGTTCACGGGCCGCCTTAGCCGACAACTCCCCACTCGCTATCTTGTCTTGCATATACTGAGGCAGGTCGAGCAATGCGAGGCACTTACTTATGAAAGCCGGGGATTTCTTGAATGTTTCGGCAATTTGCACCTGTGAAAAGCCAAATTCCTCTTTGAAACGGCGAAACATGATTGCGCACTCCAGCTCAGTAAACCTCTTACCCTCATTCCTCATCATCTGCTCAATGTAGAGGTCTTGAACGGTTGCGTCTTTCGGAGCTTTGAGGGCTGGTACATAGGGAATATCAGCACCCTCAGAAATTGCAAGCATAGTCGCACGATAGCGACGCTCACCATCCACCAGCTTGTAGCGTTCCAAACCGTCCTTATCCTTGAAAGCTATTACAGTAATGGCATTAAGCACCCCTTTTGCCTTGATTTGCTCTTTGAGTTCGTCTAAGTCAAAATCTCGGCGCACGTTAAACCCGTCCATCACCACGATGTTACGCGGGTCCACAAGAAAAATGTCCTTGCGTTTGGTAGCATTTATTACGTTGGTTTCCATATAGTAACTAATAGTTATTTCGTTAGAAAAGGGATTGTTGAGCGACAGCACCAGCGAGGCGTCTCATTGCCGGCTCAAAGTATTTTTGTAGTATCTCACACCCGATAAACTTACGCTTTTCCTTGTGGCAGGCTATCGCGGTGGAGAAAGAGCCGGCATAAGCATCAAAGACAATATCGCCTTCTTTCGTATGGAGCAACAAAAGGTGTTGTAGTAGGCTCACGGGCTTTTCTGTTTCATGTATTCGCTGGGCGGCTTGGGGCGGTTGATTGCGAAATGTTTTCAGTTGCATATCATAACCGAGGGAGTTGTAGGTAACGCCTTTCTCGCGCACATACACGATAAATTCCAGATTGTTAATGTAACACCCATTACCTAATGGTATAGGATTAGGCTTATCCCACACCAAAAGAGTTGCCACATAGCCTCGCTGCTCCCACCATGTCATTATGCGCCCTATCTGCTTATTAGAGCAAAACACACATATATTCACGCGCTTGCAAATCCGCTCAAACTCGCTAAAAATCTTGTCGTAGTCAATACCTTGCGACACGAAATATAGAGAGCTATTCTTACGCGATTGTATCTGCTTGCGTGTGCAGAAATCCCCATGTGCGCCACCACCGTTAAGGTCTAAATCGTAGGGTATATCTGACAATATGAAATCCACGCTGTTATCGGGCATATCGCACATGACACTTTCGCAATCGGCATTGTAGCATTTGCAATCTCCCACCATTAAGCCAATCATAATCAATAGCGAAAATCGGTGAAATGAATAATCTTACCTTTGAACACGTTACCCTTGTGTACGCTACCAAAAAACCACTCTATAAAGTCAGAGAGTTCGAGGCCGTCATTCTTGGCGAGTAATTCGACCGGGACCGGCTTTCCGTCAACCCATGCTTGAGGCGTTTCATCATCAACCCCGTAGGTAATTGTGATGTCTTGCAGTCCTACTTGCACGAATTGTTTTATGTCGGCTTGCTCGGAGTTGTAGGGGCGGCCCGTCCATTCACGCACACAAAGGATTTTCTTGCCCTCGTTGATGTCGGCAATCTTTTTCTCCCATTGCTCTTTCTCATCTGCGCGTATGGTGTGGATTTTGCGGCCGGCAAAGAGCTTGACCGCAAACAGGGTGTTTATCCCTCTTTTGGAATGAGTGGCCGGGAATACTCGGCACAATGTCAATATTACTTTTTTGCGTTTCATTTCACTTGGTTAATTTTTGATAGCCATTGTTCATAAACTTGTGTAGCGATTTGAGCAATCATTATTGGCGGTACACTCATTCCGCATATATAGTGTGGCTTTTGTGAGCCGAAATCGTAGTCTTGAGGGAAAGATGATACTTTGCAAATGTCTGATTTGGAGAGCCATTTGCGCTCCCATGCCGGCATAGGGCTTGCCTTATCACGATAGCTTGCTAAGAGCGTTGGGTGTACGTCTGTTTTTTGCACTAATGCACATTGCTGATATTTCTTTTCCTCTCCACGCTGTAAGCGGCCGTAGTCCTCAACATAGCATTTGGTGGTTATCTCATCGCCCAATTCAAGTTCTGCGTCCTCACACGTTATGCGTGGCTCGTTGAAAGCGAGATTAAGGTGCGGTACCACGTCAAAAAGATTGTATCGCACTGGCACATGGTCTATGAGGTCTTTTCTAAGGCACACGAAAAAGACACGCTCACGCCTTTGTGGTACGCCCATATCCTGACCGTCCAGTAGCCAGTGTTGGCAATAATAGCCCGCTGCGTCAAACTCGGCATAGATACGTTGCACATACTTTTTCGCGTCTCCTTGTAAGAGTCCTTTCACGTTCTCAGCGATTACAACTTTGGGCTGGAGCTTTCGCGCAACCTCTATGAAATCGAAAAAGAGCGTATCAAGCACTTGGGTTGCTTGACCCTCACGAAACTTTTTCTCAACGCCCCATGCCTCCTCTCGGCTGCCTGCCATTGAGAAAGCGGAGCATGGCGGGGACCCGTCCAGAATGTCAAGATTATAGAGTGCGTCCGGGTATGCAGTCCTCTCTCGGAATGTCTGTATCGGTTCCAGAAACGGATAGCGTGGGTGGTGATTTGTTTCGTATAAGCTCATAACGCGAGGGTCAATTTCATTACAACCTATTACATCGTAACCAGCTAATTTATAGCCCATTGTTGACCCCCCCCACAAGCAAAGCACGAAAACACCACACCCTTATCTTTGCTGAAATGAGCGTCTTTGAGAGTCCAGTTGTAGTTAAATTTATGCTTCATTTTGCTTTGTAATTGTTCGGTGAACACACTTTTAGGGAGAGAAAGATTAACGCCGGCGGCTACCTCCGTGTAGCTCTATCACGTTGAATGCTTTGAAGCGGTCTTGCAAACGCCCCTCAAAGCGTTTTTTTAGCTCCTTGACGGTCAGATTGCTTGTGATATGATAGCGTTTACCATACTGCTGATATATCTCATAGCGGGCAAAGAGAAATTCATCGGTAACTTGGGTTAAAAGCGTACCAAAACTCTTTTGCTGCTCGGTCGCAATACCCAAGTCATTAAGACAAATGTTATACGGGTCCACACCGTCATAAGCCTCTTGGCGGCTCGCTCCTTTAAGTTCGTTGTAGGTGTACTTGTCAATATGCCCGAATACCTTTTGATAGTTCATTAGCTGGGTCATACTGATATTGCGAAACTGGTTGTCGTTCTGAGTCGCTTGGAGATAGTCAGCGAAAATTTGCATAAGCATAGTCTTACCCGTACCCGGCTCACCGATTAAGAGTATGTTCTTGTGAATCTTGTAATCCTCATTTGGAAACACCGTTTCAGCGAGGGGGCAATTGTTGAAGTAGTAGAGCAAGAAACGCAACACGTTCTTATTATGCTCATCTACTACGAATTGCGAAAACTCGCGTAGCATATAGTTGTTACCCATTTCAAGCACCATAGCGGCGTGTACGTTGTATTCCTCATGGTCGGTAAGGTCATACTTAAAACCTTTCAGAATAGTCTTTCGCCGGCGCATCACCAGATTGCGGGCTTGTTCCTGTTGTAATTTGTACCGCTCTTGTTGCATTTGGCGCAAAAGCTCCAATGCCGCCTGCTGGTTTTGCGGTAGTCGTAATTGTTGGGGGTCGAGTGCCATATCTTAGTTGCTCATCGTTATATCTGTTTACTACCCAATTAAGGATAGCTCTATAATCACTTCTGTATCGCTTGCCATTCTGCCCTTTGTAGTTGTCAAGAATTTCTATCATACGCTTTACTACTGGCTCGGTGTGTTCCTCACACAACTTGGCGTATTCATCTCTTGTAAGGCTTACATTTTCAGCGTATTTATATTTTCTCTTTTTCTCGGCTTTCGCCTTTTGTTCGGGCGTAAGCTCTGGGGGCATTTCGGGAATTTCCTCATTATTGAATAATTGAGGTATTGGTGTGGCTTGCTTGCTTTCGGGGGGTGGCTCTACAACCACGGAGGCTTGCTGATTGGGGGTAATTTCTTGTATAACCGCAAACACCTTGCCTTTGGTTATCTCTCCACCTTTGCGACCAGCATTGCGCCTTACACTACTTATGCGCTCCTTGCGCACCATTTCGGGAGAGTGGTAAACTCCGTGATTGTCTATTGCCAACAATCCGCTCTCAATGAGAATTTCAAGCGAGATAGAATCTATTTGCAATTCTCGTAGGATTTGCCCCTTTGTATAGGGCTTTCCGTTAGAGTGCGCCATAATTCCCCGTGTGGGGCTTTCCCACATATAGCAAAGCAATGTAAGCCATATCCCCCTTACATCGTAAGAGAGAGTATTGACACGGGGGCTGTCTAACCATTCCCCCGTGTCAATAGGCATTAGGGATTTAATCCGCTTGTTTGCCATAGGGGAGTTGCAGTCGTTATGCTTCGATTATGGCAATGTCGGGGGCAACCCCGCGGATTTTGTCAAGCACCGCGTCAATGGTCTTATCGCAATATTGGTCGGTGAGTTCCTTTGCGCCCGGAGAAACAAGCTGTAAGAACACCTCGCCGTCCGTGAGGTAGTGGTCAAATTCCACGTCAAACGTGGTTTTTTCCGGCCCCTTGAAAATGGGGATTTTAACGGTGAACGACTTGGGGAGATTGCTTTCTACGGTCTGGCGATACACCTCGGCACGAGAGCCGGACGGGTCATGCTGCTTTTCGATTTGAGATTGTGCGTTAGCCTTGAAATTCTTGAGGGCAGATACAAGTTTCATACAAATCTCCTTATCTTCAAAGGCTGCGCGATTGAGGCGAATGAATTGCCCCAGTTTTGCCGGTGTCCAGCCCACATTGGGGTTGTTAATACCGAATTTTGTAAAAAGCTCGGAGAGTTCAGCGGAGCCGGTTATTGTGCCTTTTTTGTAGGGGTCGCTTTCGTTGATTGTGAGAGTGATTGCGTATTTGTCGCGCTCAACGAGAATAAACGCCTCTGCTTGGTTGATTGTGTCAACGCGCTTTTCCAGCCAGTCAAGCGGAATTGAGAGTACGCCGGCGATTTCGATTTTTTCCGGGGCTTTCTGGTCCAGCACCTTGCTGGCAATACCCTCGCGGTAAACCACCACAATAGGCTTTTCGCCTGTGTAGTTTTCGATTGTCAGATTGATTTTGTTGTTATCTTCCATTGTGGTTTGAATTATGGGTGATTATTACTTAGTCATCAGTGCCGGTGCGATTGAAAAAGCGCGTGGCTTGAATGATGTTGCGCTGTCGTTCTTGTGGTGTCATGGCACGTTCTTCAATCTTGTAACCCTCAGCGGAGTAGTAGGCAGTCTTGCCCTCGTCCACATCTACAAATTTGAATGTGTCGGCCGTTACCCACTCGCCACGAGCTTTCAACTCATCGAGTATCTTGCCGCGGCGTTCAAGCAAAGGCTTGATACGCCCTTTTATGTCGGCGCGGACTTGGGCGAGTTCATCTTCAAGCTCAGTGATTTGGATTGATACCTGCTCCAATTCGGCGCGGCGGTCATTCACCTCATCTTGGGAGAAAGAGCGCGTAAAACTACGCGGCTCTATTTGGTCGCAGTTATCCCGTAGCATTTGCTCACGAGCTTCGACCGGGTCGTTGGGAAACATTACATCTTGCATATCCTTATGTATTTTGGGATTGTTGGTTGCAGTTATTCAAGATGACCGCCTACCGTGAAATTGTAGGCATAGGCTTCAGCCCACAGCTCCACGAATTGCTTGCCAAAGTATTCTGCCTTTTCCTCGGTGTCAAGGCACAAGCGGAACGCCCCATACGCAGTCGTCCACGAGCTACGATAAGACGCAGACAGACAACCGAAACCCGCAGTCGCGCCATAGTGCGCACCGGCAGACAGGAGGGCTTTGCGCTGCTCATCTTCCATGCCTGCTATCTCTGAGGGTGTCCAGAGTGCAAGTACCGGGTACCACCATACTTTGCTCCCGTCAGCGGTAGGCTGGCATTTGTTCTCTCCACCCCAAAGAGCTTTGCAAATAATTTCTAACTTCATCTGTGCGACTATATGCTTGGGGAGAGTGAATAGGTCTGCTATACCTTCTCCATCACGCACGAGTAGTGATTTGTTAAGGATTGGCTCTATTCCAAGAGCCTCACAAGCGTCCTCATAGGAGCGTATGGTGGTGTAGTCGGATAGACTGGGTGCCGGTCGAGCCGGCGTTGCAGTTGTGTCGTTATCGCCCACGAGTGTGGCGAGAATTTTGCGCGTGTTGTCATCGGCCATTGCATAAGCAGCCTCATAATTCGCGGTTGTGATTTTGAGTTCTTTGTTTTCTCTCATCGTCTAATTGTTTTAATTTATTGAGGTTTATCTTTGTCATTCGTATTGCATTTGCCGCTCTTAGGCTCTTGGTAGGGTTAGGCGGCAAGAGGTCTAATATCATCGGAATGTGTCTTACCAACTCCGAGATTACGTTGTCAGCTACTTGTATCATTCGTGCGCCAATATTTATCCGGGTCCGGTATTTCGATTCCGAGAAATTCACGCCCATACTCTCTTAGTTTTTCGCAATATGTCGAGAATTGCACGGTATTCATTGTGGCTGTCGAGCTTGGAAATTCCACGATTTCGCCCGTGTGTCGGTTTACAACGCTATCTTTCGCAATGAGAGCCTTGAAAAACTCATGCACTTGCTCCACCGTTGTAAACTCCCAACCAGCCTCTAAAAGCCCGTCTAAGAGCATTGGGTAAATACAGCCCCAGAGCCAACCGTTTTGGTCGTTGGTGCGCGGCTTGCGGATTTTCTTTACCTCAATGAGATAAAGCCCATCGCATACCTGCGCAAACCACTCATACAGGGGCCGGAGATTGAATAGCCCGTTAATCTTTTCAACCATCACCTTTGCCATGTCAATACTTAGTAATGTCAATGGTTAAACCCGGACTTGCGGCATACACAACCTTACCCGTATGTCGCTCTATCTCGCTTATGAAATGCTCACGGTCGCTATTGTGAGCAGAGAGGTGGAGCAATACAATCTCTTGTACATCGGTAAGGTCATGTTCACGGATAACTCGCTTGCAAGTGTCAAGCTCCATGTGAGAGTTTGGTAGTCGCTCAATCTGGCTTTTGAGTGTGTAACCCTTATTCACCGCCTCAAGCAAGTTGAACGTGGAATAGTTGCACTCTATAAGCAAATGATTGAGTTGTGGGAATATTTGCAAACAATCGCAGCTATCGGTCAAGAATAACATACGTCCGCAATCGGGGTGGATAATGTGATAACCCACACAGGGCACATCGTGGCAGGCAGGGAAAGGTAGCACCTTAAAACGCCCCAGCTTGTAGCCTTTGTATGGCTGGACAGCAACGGCCCGTGAACTTTCGATTTGCTTTGCAGTCCATACCTCCGGGAGTGCCAGTGTTGTTATACCACACTCCACCACATTGCGTATGTACTTGGCGTGGTCGTTATGCTGATGTGTAATTAGGCAGCCCGCCACCTTGCGGAGATTAAAGCCCAAAGCCTTTTTGACTTTCGCAAAAGCCACACCAGCCTCAAGTATCAAAGCCTCATTGCCATTGTCAAGAACATAGCAATTTCCAGCGGACGAGCTACCTAATACTTTCAATTTCATTAGTCGAGCGAATTAAAAGCCACATTCAATATTGTCCGTGGGTAATTCTGACTCATCGGCTGGAGTCATGCCTACGTCCTCATAATCCACCGTGGTAACGTCAATAGCCTGCGGCGCGGTCGTGGAAGCAATAGCCGGCATGGATTGAGCGGCCGATAATGCCAATTTAGCATCATCGGTGATGTCATCACTCGCCAAAGCCTTTTGGAGTTCAACCGAGAGGTAGCCATATTTACTAAGTAGATTTCTTAGTGCTGTCTTAATAGCCATGCCATGAAAGTTGCCAAGCCAGCCCAGAGAGCCACTATCTGCTACCACGGGGAGCTTTGCAAGCTCCATAAGGGATTCCACGGTAACATCTTTGGAATACATAAGAGCCTTTGAGTAGCGTTTTGCGTGTTTCGCAACGTCCTCTACGCTCATGTAGAGAGCCTTGTGATAGCCGTTGAGCAATTCGATATAGGCAAAGTAGCCAATAACGGTATCGCTCTTTTTATCACCCTCTAAGTCGATTTCGCCGGTGAGCTTTGATTTCTTTTGGAGTTCGCCCTCATACACCACATCGGCGTTGATGATACGATATTGGCCGGTGCGCATTGCAAGCTGATACAAGCCTTTATAGCCTATCTGGAAAGTAGGCTCATACTGCTTGCGCTTGTTTCCGTGTTCATCTTTCACGGTGTTGTTGTAGGCTATAATAAAAGCCTGTCCGAGCGATTTGTTGATAGGCAAGCGCAATACGGCCGCTTTGAGAGCCTCTTTTACTACGAGGGTAGGGTCACAAAGCTGGAGCTTGCTATCGCTGCTGAAAAGCTCCAATATGCCTGCTATGAATGTCGGTGCGCCCGCTCCGAGGGCATTGTCAAACTGCTTGCGCATTGCTCTATTGTTGAGTAAGTCATTAAGCATATTGACCGGCGTTTTCTGGACTTGTGTTGCTGTCGGCTGTGGAGCAACGGCCGGTGCAGTCCTTTGTGTCTGTTGCGTCATTGTAGTAACTTATTGGATTGTTAATGCTTTGTCGTAGCTCACGCGGAGATTGATAACCTGCGAGATTGTGGGGATAGCCTCGTTAACGCTCTCGCGGTTGTCAATGAATATTGGCGCGGAGTAGCCTTTGGCTTTACATAGGGCGTTGATGATGTCAAGACCTGCGTTGAGCTTTCCGGCGGCGTTAACATCGGGATAGGGGGTGCCGTCCACGGTGCATACACAAGTGATTTTCTCGCCACCGTTCTTTTGCTCTTTGATGAAAGAGAAAGAAACATAGCTGAAAAGGCCGTTGATACGCTGATAGAGCAATTCATCTTTGGCTTTGAGGAAACGGGTATAGGTGTCCTCCCAACGCTCCAAATCGGCAATGGCTTGGTTATTGGCTATGCGCTTTTCCTCTAACTCGGCGAGTTCCTTTTGGGCGCGGTCAACGGCGGCTCGCTTACCCAGTCGCTGATTGAGTTCTGCGATACTATCGGCAAGCATAGCCTTTGCCTCTTGCAGTTCGCTTGTGTCGGCCGGCTTTACATCGGCGTTGAGTTGGTTGTTAAGCTCTTGGATTTCGTTGGTAAGAGCAATACATTGTGCGTCCTTGCTGATTATTTCCTCGGCGTTGAGCGCGGCAGGAATATGAGCTTTGGCGTATTCGATTTTACCTTTGAGTTCCAACGCCCTATCCTCTAAGGTCGAGATTTGCCCCGTAAGGCGTGTTTCATTGGCTTTGGCGGCTTCTAAGGCTTGCCCCATAGGTATGCCGCGGGCTTGGATTTCCTTTTGGCGTTTGGCTTTGTGCTGCTCAAAGTTACCACGGAGTGTTTCAAGCTGCTTTTTGAGGTTTTCGCCCCTAAGCGGTTCTCCGCAAGTAGGGCATACGAGATTGTCATGTGCCGGCTCTTTGTAGGTTTCAAGAGCCACGGCCTTAAATTGCGCACGGAGTTCTACAATCTCGGTGTCGGTCTTGGCGATAGTGGCTTTTAATGCCGTCAGTTCGTTACGCTTGGATTCGATATTGCGCTGTATGGTCGCAAGCTCACTCTCCATAGCTTGAACATCTGCCATAGCCTTGTTTCGGTCAGAGCTGGCTTGCACTCGGATTTCATTTTCACGATTACCTAACGCAATTCGCTTTTCACCGCACATACGCACAATCTCGGTCTTGCGCTGATTTGCAGCCATAGCCGCATTGTTCACATCGGCGAGTTGAGCGTCAATGTTGGCGAGGCTCGCTTTCTTGGTTGTAAGCTCACTTTCAAGCGCGGCCCAGTCTTCTATGTCGTTCAAAAACTTTTGGGCTGTTTCGATTGCCGCCGGAATGGTAGTTAGCGCGTCATTACACCCTTTTTTCTTGGCGGCTACCTCGGTAGCGTATTTTGCAAGAGAAGTGCCGTTGATATGGTCGAGCAATGCCATAAATTCCGGGTTGAGCGCGGCCACCTCATTATCATCTATGTTGCCTACGATTTCAAGCAACATATCTTTCTGGTCCTCGGCTGAAAGACGGGGGAAAAGATAGGGATTGGTTATAAGCCTAAACACATCTTCGGGTATAATCTCGGATATTTCGGCTTGATATTCCTTTTTGGTGCCGCAACGTACATCATTGATGAAAAATTGGGTTTCATCTTTCATCGTTTCCTCGGTGGAGCCGTTAACCTTGTTCCATTTCTCAACAAGGCAGCGTTGCAGTTTTACCTCTCGGCCGTCTATTACAAACACACCTGTTACCGAGTGTTCCAGACGATAGATAGGCTTGCCGTTCTCATCGAGCGTCTTAATGTTGAAATCGCTACGCCCTGCGCTATCCTTTCCGAATAGCAGCCACAGATAACCATCATAGAGCGTGGTTTTGCCCGTGCCATTTTCGCCAGATACCAGCGTTACTGCATTGGAGAAATCGGCATGAAACTCGCGCACACCCTTAAAGTTTACCAGTGTAAGGGATTTTAGAAAAATCTTTTTCATGCTTATTTGTGAATTATTGTGTTTAACCTTTCGGCTTGATTAAGAGCCATAAGCTCTGCGCGTGAATAGTAGCGTTTGGAATTTTGTGCAGCCCCGTTGCGTTGGGGTGTTATCAATCCATTTTCGACCCAGCGTTTAACCCTCACCTCTTGGAATTGGCGATACGCTTCCCGTTGGGAAATGAGGTCAGTTGCCGGAGCCGCTTCCTTTTGGTAAGTAGCAACACCCAGAGCCGCCATATTCGCGCACAGCGTTTTGAGTTCGTACAATTCCATAGTGATTGTCATAGCCTATTTTCTATGCGCTTTCAATTTGCGAATTAGTAAATCCTTGAGGCTTTCTCCGTCCTCATTATCAAGAAAGAGCAAACCAGAAAAGTAGAGAGAAGCGACCACGGATAGCCAATGTGCCGGATTGCCGGCGCAAACTCCCCAGATTGCCCCCACAAGACATAAGAGCCAAATGAAAAGCCAAACGGTGTTAAAGATTTGTATTCCTGTCATCGGTGTTGCGTTTTTAGGTGAATAATTCTTGTTCGGAAATACCTAACTCTTTGGCTATAATAGAGGTTTTAAGTGCGTCCGGCTTTTGGGTGCCGGCTATCCAGCAGCGCACCGTTACCTCATGCACTTTGCACATAGCCGCGATTTTCTTGACGAATGCCGTTTTAGGGGCTATATCGGCCTTTGGTGGCAGTGCGTCATAGAATTGTCGAAACTTAGTTTTTTTATTGTTCTCCATTATAAAACTTATAGTGTTATGTGTTCAGTAAGCACAAATTTTTGTATCTTTGCGCCACTACAAAACTTATTATGGTGCAAAGATAAACAAGTTTATCCGAATCGCCAAATGTTTAGTAAACTATTTTATAAGAATTTTTTCCATTAAAACGCTAAATGGCTGAAAATACGCGAATTAAGACAATAGTCCACTGGCTAATAAGTCAAGGCATAATTTCATCACAACAAGATTTGGGTGAAAAATTGGGTATCTCAAACAAAAGCTACCTATCACAGCTCGTTAATGGCAGAGCCACAAGCCCGGATTTTATAAACAAGTTAAGTAAACTTAGCGCACAAATCAATAGTGAGTGGCTTGAAACAGGCGAGGGAGCTATGCTCATAGGCTCACAAGACAATCACGGTGGCGGCCAGCATTTCCACGGGCCAATAACGGGACCCAACCCTCAGTTTGCCGGTCACGATTTTACTAATAATCCACCATGCTCCTTTGGAGCGGAGATAGACAAAATCATTGCTGCCATGACTGCTCAAGCAGACCTCACAAAAGAGGCTCACGAGTTAACCCGTAGAGCGCAAGACCAAGTAGACCGCGCACAAGCACAAGTTGATGTGGCGCAACAACAGATGAACCGCCTATTGTCTATAATCGAACAAAAACTAAATATTGATATGGCATGAATAAATACTACCGTATGGTGTTGGAGCTTTACAAGGAAAGCCTCACCAGTGTAAACCGGGTAAATCCCGATGAGAGCCTTAGAGTGCTTACCGAGCTTGAAAAGGCGATAACGACTGCAAAGATAACCAACCAGCCCCTCGATGAGCTTTACCAACTTAAAGCGGACGTTGAGCTTATCCGGGCATTGAACGAATAAGCCGATGAGAAAGATACTCACAATTATTGCGATGGCAATCTTACTCTCTGCTTGCCAAAAGCCATACGAGAAAGCTGTTGAGAACTACGTCAAGGAAAGTTTCAACGACCCAAATAGCTATGAGTGTGTCGAGCTTGGAAAGCCTCAAGAATGTACCGTTGTGCTTTATGCAATGGAGCAAGTAAGAGCAAAAGGCGAAGCCGAGGGGTGGACGCCCGATTCCATTTTCAACAAGACAATGGAGCTGCGCCCGTATCTTATTGAGCATGGTGATGACCCGGACGCGGTGCTTTTCCGTTATGTTAGCCATACATACAGAGCCAACAATGCTATGGGGGCAAAGATACTCCGAAAAGAGAAATGGTATCTCAACGATGATTTAACAAAAGTAATAAGAACAGAGCCGGAATGAACACCCCAGTAAGCAAGCAAATCATGGAGCGTTTTTATTGCGCTTTGGACGCGATTGTAGCGATGAAAAGAATTAGGGGTGTAAACACCTATTGCCGGCTATACGAGATAGACCGCCGGAATCTTATCGCAAATCGCAAAGACTTGGATAGAGGTTGGTTTCAAGTGTCGTGGCTCCAGCCTATGATAATCGACTATGGCGTTAATGCCAAATGGCTCTTGACCGGCACCGGCAAGATGTTCGATGAATAAGAACAGGGCAGCACTTTCGGAGTGTTGCCCTGTTTTGTTCTTTCCCCCACACCCCCTATTTCATATACTAACACTTTACTTATACTCTCTATATAGAGTATATATTTTTACGCGCGCAGGCGCATAATGCGCGCAGGCGCGAGGGAGATTTTTTTGCCTAAGCAAAATTTTATCCAAAATTTTAAAAATTGCGCTTGATATTCAATGCGTTACAAACTTTTGCCTAAGCAAAACGGCAAACGAAAGATTTTGCCTAAGCAAATTTTGTATTTCACTATAATTCAACGTGTTATATGTTTTGCCTAAGCAAAATGAAAAGGCGTGGAACATTTTGCCTAAGCAAAATAAAATCATTAAAGCATTGATTTTAATTGTGTTGTAAAATTTTGCCTAAGCAAAACGACCTTAAAAAAGTGTGTTTGAGAGCCTATTTTTAGGGGCGTTTTCTCCGTGGAACATTTTGCCTAAGCAAAATTAAAAAGGCAACTTTGAAAAATTGCCCTTATATATCAGTACGTTACGAACTTTTGCCTAAGCAAAAATTTCATTTTGCCTAAGCAAAACTATCTAATTTTAGGCTCATCTACACTTGGTAAATCCAATGCCAACAAGTCAAGTACGGCACGGTTTGCCTTATCTATCTTATCCCAACTCTTACGAATGTAGATGTCGGTTACGCGCATACTCTCATCTACATGGTTGAGTGCAGAGTGGACGGTGTATTTGTCTATATCAGCATCATTGTTGGCTATCGTAGCCCAACTATGCCGGGCTGCGTAAAACTCCAAATCATCAACACCGATAATAGCACCAATCCTTTTCAGCCCCTTATTGATTGCTGCGCAAAAAGTGTCAGTCGAGGAATAGAGCTTATAGAAATTGAACACCCTTTGCCCTGTCGGGTCCCGATACTTTTCTACGAGAGCTTGCGCCTCCGGCTCTATCTTAATAGAGATTTCGGCTTTGTCAGCTCGGCGGTTGCGCGTCTTTTGGCGTTGGTATGTAATTCGACCGTCCTTGTAATCGGTGGCGGCGTATAGGTCGGCCTCATTCATACCCACCAGAAAGAAACTCAAAAGGAATAAGTCTTTGGCAAAGTTGAAGCGATTAACACCGGGTTGTAGAATGGTCGTGTAAGGCACTTTCGCCAATGCCCTCATCTGCTCCACTGTCAAAGCGCGTTTGCGCGATAGCGTGGGCTTAGGAATGGTAATCTTATTGAATGGAGAGAATGGTATGCGAATTATGCCGGCCTCTTCATCGTTGAACTCCAATTTTGCACGATTATACATTGCCCGGAGTTGAGCGAGATATAAGCCTTGCGCTCGGTCGCCTTTCTTGCAGTTTCTCCGTGGTGGCTGCTTACCAATCCAATCTATCCAATCGTTGAGAAATTGCACCGTGATTTCCTTAATGCTTACAACATCACGCTCGGCAAATCGCTTGAGGCTGTTAATGGCAACTTGGTAGGCTTTGGCGGTGCCGCCACGACCCTCTTTTTCCAGCTTGACAATGAAAGCCTCAGTATATGCCACAATATCCAAATCAAAAGGCTGCTCAGTTGTCTTGCGTGTTATAAGTTCAACGACTTGCTCCACGGTCATATCATCAAGCCCCTCGCCCACGTTATTGCAAATGGCGCGATAGCGGCGCAATGTGTCCTCTACCATGTCGATGTACTTTTGGTTTTTCAGTTTGAGGGCACGGGTCAAATCCTCTTTACCCACATACCACGGAGTAGAGAGATACTTCTTGCGTTGCTTATGCGTAACGCGGATTTTGATATTATAAGTGCCGTCCGCTCTCTTTTGATGAGCGTAAATCTCAGCCTTGAATGTAGCCATGTCTTTTCTTGTAGAACTATTGTAGAACTTTCCACCGCAAATATAGCTAAATTCTGCGGAAAGTGAGGAAATAAAAACGCCCCACTCTGTATGAGTGAGGCGATATTTTGTAGCCCTGTGGGGAATCGAACCCCAATCTATGGTTTAGGAAACCACTATTCTATCCGTTGAACTACAAGGCTTTATGACGAATTATCAATATCTGTTGGCTCAGTTGTTCACTTAGTAAACGGCTTTGAGCTTCAATTTTATGCCCTTGAATAGCTCATACGTTTAGGAAAC
>NZ_SPPC01000016.1 GCF_004570975.1 Barnesiella sp. WM24 | reverse complement strand
CGCCGGCAGAGCTGAGCAAGCTCAGCTCCCCGCTGCCCCTCGACTTGCATGTGTTAGGCCTGTCGCTAGCGTTCATCCTGAGCCAGGATCAAACTCTCCGTTGTTTGTATTTAACTTAGTTTGTTTTATGTCCATCACGGGTGCATCCCGATTGAACTCCCGGCCGGGTTGATGCTTAACAGAAATTGACGAAGAGACTGTCATGTCAATGACCCTTTCTCTTGTACTACTTCAATATTGTCTATTGCAATTATTTCAATGTTCTTTTCGGCTCTTGCCGCCTGCATTTCGTTTTTCAGAAAAGCGTTGCAAAGTTACAACCTTTATTTCATTCCTGCAAACTTTTTAGCGAAAATTTTTGTTATTTCCTTTCGGCTCTCTCGCCGCAGGCGCTCCTCAAAAGCGAGTGCAAAGGTAGACACTTTCCGGATAACCTCCAAATATTTTCGCAACTTTTTTCTAAAAATTTTTCACCGCCCCGACATTCCCACATTATTATATAATATAAGAGAAAAAGACCGGCAGAAAAACCATGCCGCCACTCCGAGAAACCGCGCCTCATCCATCAAAAAAATATCTTCCCCGACGAAAAAAATTTATTCGCCCATCAACAAAAAACGCCTCTTCGACGAAAAAAAAGATCTTCGTTCAAGCAAAAAAATCGCAAGAAAAGAAACAACAGAGCTAAACTTCGGCTACATTTTTTCTCGCCGGGACAAGAAAAGAAGCGATTTCCCACAAAAAATATAGCGGAAGAAACACGACTGACAAAGTAAAAGGGTCGCCGGTAGGAGTAATCATCGCAGCTCCAACAAGCAAAACGACTATGGCATGGCGACGGTAACGGGAGAAGATTTCCCTTGAAATAATGCCCATGCGACCAAGAAGCCAGGCAAGCAACGGCAACTCAAACACGATTCCCATCACGAGGACTATCATTAAAAAATTATCCATATAAGAATCGAGTGAGATGGTATTAGCCACCAAAGAGCTGACATGATAGTCGGCAAGAAACCGCAAAGTCAGCGGAAACACTACAAAATAACCGACAGCGACACCAAGAAAAAACATAATATTGCCGAAGAGAAATGCAAATCTCACTCCGCGCCGCTCGGAAGAATATAAGGCGGGACTGACAAAATCCCACAAAAGAAACATCAATGCCGGCACACTCAACACAAGCGCGAGCCAGAAAGATGCAGACACATGTATAAAGAACTGAGAGGCAAGACGGATATTCACGATGTCGACGTGAAAGCCGGAACCGGACAACTCGGGCAACAGACTGTTAACCACACCGATACCGTCAAGCGCCCGATAGAGCACGAAATCACCGTCACACGGGGCGAGAATAATACTGTCAAAAATGTCGGGCATGACGGCAAACAGCACGACCGTAAGCACCCCGACAATGAGCGCAGCCTTTATAAGCATGGCACGCAAAACATCGAGATGACCCCAGAAAGTCATCTCACCGGATGTCCCGGAGTTATTGTTTCCCGACATCCTGCTTGTCGTCAATAGGCTTTTTTATCTCATCCTGAATTTCATTCATGCCCTGTCGGAAGCTGCTGACCCCCTTGCCAATGCCACGCATAAGCTCAGGTATTTTTTTACCTCCGAAAAGCAAAAGCACCACAAAAGCGATAATCAGCACCTCAGACAGACCAAGGTTGCCGAAGAGCAATGAAATAAAACATAGTGTCATATTGTCTATATTTGCAAGTTGTTCAGTGTGTAAAGTTACTAAATCAATGACAAAAAGCGTGGCTTTCTGAAAAAAAATGATTATTTTTGCAGCCTTATTTAACACATCCAACCATTATTTACACATTATGAAAGCATTTGTTTTCCCCGGACAGGGGGCACAGTTCGTAGGTATGGGCAAGGATCTCTATGAGAACAATCCCGTAGCCCGCGACATGTTTGAAAAGGCTAACGAAATACTTGGATTCCGCATCACTGACCTAATGTTTGAGGGCACCGACGAGGATTTGCGTCAGACTAAGGTCACTCAGCCCGCCATATTCCTTCATTCAGTGATACTCGCCAAGACTCTTGAAAACGAAATCAAGCCCGACATGGCTGCCGGTCATTCCCTCGGCGAATTCTCAGCTCTTGTAGCAGCTGGCGCACTGACATTTGAAGACGGACTCAGACTGGTGAGCGCCCGCGCCCAGGCTATGCAGAAGGCATGCGAGATGAAGCCGTCGACAATGGCGGCTGTGCTTGCACTCCCCGACGAAAAAGTAGAGGAAATCTGCGCATCGGTTGACGGAGTGGTCGTATGTGCCAACTACAACTGCCCCGGTCAGCTTGTAATCTCCGGTGAAGAGCCTGCTATCGACGCAGCATGTGAAAAAGCACTTGCAGCCGGTGCAAAGCGTGCCATGAAGCTTAAAGTAGGCGGCGCGTTCCACAGCCCCTGCATGGAGCCTGCACGTGCCGAGCTCGCCGAAGCTATTGAAAAGACTCCGGTACACACCCCCGTGTGTCCCGTATACCAGAATGTAGACGCACTACCCCACACCGACCCCGCAGAAATCAAAGCCAACCTTGTGGCACAGCTCACCGCTCCTGTACGCTGGACTCAGACCGTACAGAACATGGTGGCAGACGGAGCGACCGAGTTCATTGAAATCGGCCCGGGCAAGGTGCTTCAGGGACTTATCGGCAAGATTGCCCGCGGCATGGAGACCTCAGGACGCCAGTAATCAAAACGACAAAGGCATAAATTTCAAGGGGTGTGTTAAAGCGCACCCCTTCTTAATAATACACAAACTCAACAACTATGGCTGACCCCAACAAATCAGACGACCGCCTCAACAATGTGGCAAACACAACTGACGACAACGGAGTCGCAGGGCTTCCCGAAAACGCGTTTCGCGAGCTTGCCGCCGATGAAGAATATCATCCGGTCATGCATCCCGCCCACGACTATCCGGAAGTGACCCCCTACTCTGTAAGCATGGGATTGCTGCTTGCCGTGATTTTCAGCGCCGCAGCCGCATATCTCGGACTGCGCGTCGGACAGGTATTTGAAGCCGCCATCCCCATTGCCATCATCGCAGTAGGACTATCAGGCGCACTAAACAAAAAGAACGCACTGGGACAAAACGTCATCATCCAGTCAATCGGAGCATGCTCCGGAGTAATCGTAGCCGGAGCTATTTTCACCCTACCGGCCCTCTACATCCTTCAGGCAAAGTATCCTGAGATAACTGTCAACTTTTTTGAGATATTCCTAAGCTCGCTCTTCGGAGGCATACTCGGAATATTGTTTTTTATCCCGTTCCGCAAATACTTTGTAAAAGACATGCACGGGAAATATCCCTTCCCCGAAGCGACAGCGACAACCCAGGTGCTTGTGAGCGGAGAAGGGAAAAAAGACAAGCAGCAGGGAAGCTCCCAGGCGCGCACCCTCGTAATAGCGTCATTGATAGGCGGTATATACGACTACCTGCTCGCCACCTTCGGATGGTGGGCTGAAAACGTCACCTCCACCGCGTCGCAATGGGGCGCCACGCTTGTCGAAAAGACTAAGCTCGTATTCAGCGTCAACACAGGCGCCGCACTTCTCGGACTCGGCTATATAGTAGGCCTAAAATATGCATTCGTGATATTTGCCGGCTCTATATTCGTATGGTGGATTATCATTCCGGTAATGGGCACCTACGGTTCGGCTGAAATAGTCGCGATGCCTGTAAACGCGATATTCAGCGACTACGCCCGCCTGATCGGTATCGGCGGTATCGCCATGGCAGGAGTCATCGGCATCGTAAAATCATGGCCTATCATAGCTCAGGCGGTAGGACTCGCGGCACGCGAACTTAAAGGCAAGCAGGCGGGAGCCAAAGAGGTGAGATGGCAGACCGACATTTCCATGAAACACATCGTGTTCATGATTGTAATCGCGCTTGCCGCAGTATTCATCTTCTTTGCCACAGGCGTGATCCACACTCTCTGGCAGGCAGCAGTCGCCTGGCTTGTAGTGACTGTAATCGCGTTCCTGTTTACTACAGTAGCAGCCAATGCTATCGCCATTGTCGGCACAAACCCGGTGTCGGGCATGACCCTGATGACCCTTATCATCGCATCAGCCATATTTGTCGCCATCGGTCTTAACGGCACCTCCGGAATTGTCGCAGCCATGGTTATCGGCGGAGTTGTCTGCACCGCATTGTCTATGGCAGGCGGTTTTGTCACCGACCTGAAGATAGGCTACTGGCTTGGCTCGACACCAAAGAAGCAGGAAAGCTGGAAATTTCTCGGCACACTCGTGTCGGCGGCTACTGTCGGCGGCGTGATTCTCGTGCTTAATGATGTCTATGGATTCTCAGGTGAAAATGCTCTTGTAGCACCGCAGGCAAATGCCATGGCAAAAGTCATCGAGCCCCTTATGATGGGAGGAGAGACACCCTGGATATTATATATGGTAGGCGCCGTTCTCGCCCTTATCCTCAACTGGCTCGGAGTTCCCGCCCTCGCATTCTGTCTCGGAATGTTCATCCCGCTTCAGCTTAACACCCCGATGCTTGTCGGAGGAGCAATCGCATGGTTCGTTTCCAACCGCAGCAAAGACAAGGCGCTCAATGACGCCCGCCGCGACCGCGGTACACTTATCGCCTCAGGTCTTATCGCCGGAGGTGCGCTATTCGGCGTATTTGCCGCCCTCACACGCTTCGCCGGATTTGAATATGACAATCCCGTGCCGATGGAGACGACCCAGATACTTGGCTGTGTAATGTATGCACTGCTTATAATCTACCTCATCTGGGACTGCCTCAGAGCAAAAAAACTATACTAAGCATAGTCAAGATGCCCCTGAGAAAAGTCTCGATTGACCGTGAGATACTCAACCTTGCAATCCCCTCGATAGTGACAAATATCACCACGCCCTTGCTCGGGCTGGTTGATGTCGCTATCGTAGGGCACATGGGTGCAGCCGCCTATATCGGTGCGATAGCCGTAGGCGGCTCCATGTTTAACATGCTGTACTGGCTGTTTGGATTCCTGCGCATGGGGTCAAGCGGCATGACAGCGCAATACTATGGTTCCGGCGACAAAGAGGGGCAGTCACGAATACTTGAACAGGCTCTGCTCGTGGCTCTGATCGCCGGCATTATCATGATAGCCCTTCGCCGTCCTATATGCGATGCAACACTGTGGTTCATGGATGTAGATGCAACGACGATGGAGCTCGCCCGCACATATTTCATGATTCTCATATGGGGCGCTCCAGCCGTACTCGGCAACTATGTGATGTGTGGATGGCTGCTCGGAATGCAAAATTCCAAGGCTACCATGTGGATCTCAATCTTCATCAATGTCAGCAACATACTGGTAAGCTGCACATTTGTCTACGCGCTGCACTTCAACATCCCGGGTGTCGCAATAGGCACTCTATTCTCACAATGGGCAGGCTTCCTGCTTGCCGTGTCGATAGCGCTGCTCCGCTACGACATCATTCCATGCGGCATAAAGGAACTGCTTGAACTGAAAGGTCTCAAGCGCTTTTTCCGCGTTAACGGCGACATATTTCTCCGCACACTGTGTCTTGTAGCCGTGACACTTTGGTTTACACGCACCGGAGCGCGACAGGGAGAGGAGATGCTTGCCGTCAATGCTCTTCTCATGCAATTTTTCACTCTGTTTTCATTTTTCATGGACGGATTCGGATTTTCCGGAGAAGCACTTGCCGGGAAATATATCGGAGCCAACGACAAGGCAAGTCTGTCGGAAAGCGTAAAAAAAATATGCCGATGGGGACTTATTGTCGCAGCAATTTTTACCATACTCTATGCCGCCGGCGGTGACCTGCTGCTTAAAATACTGAGCAACGACATGAAAGTGGTGGCACACGCCCACGAATACCTCTACTGGGTAATCACGATCCCGATAGCCGGATTTCTCGCATTTACATGGGACGGCATATTCATCGGTGCGACAGCGACACGCGACATGCTTATATCAATGGCATGCGCCACAGCTATCTTCTTTGCAGTGTATTTTCTTGCTTATCCCGCGATAGGCAACGACGGGCTATGGCTCGCGTTTATCAGCTACCTGCTTGGCAGAAGCATAATCCTGACGATAATCGGCAGGCGCTACCACAAATAACCGACAGCGACTACTTACCGCCTACAAGTTTCCAGAACGAACCAGGTATCGGGGTCGAGAAGTTCATGTCACGCTTTGTTATCGGATGAGCAAAGCGAAGTGTCTGGGCATGAAGAGCGAGGCGATGTATTATCGACGCCCCGGCGCCATACTTGCGGTCGCCGGCAATCGGGTGCCCGAGATCTTTCATGTGAACACGTATCTGATTTTTTCTTCCCGTGTCGAGTTCCACTTCAAGGATTGTGTGACCGAGACCACGCTTAATCACGCGATAGCGCGTTACTGCAAGCTGCCCTTCCTCGGGATTAGAAGTCGAATAAACCTCAAAACGGGAATTTTCAGCAAGATAGCTCTTGATTATGCCCTCATCTTTCTCGACCTCACCCTCGACGACAGCTATGTACTTACGGCTCAACACCATATTATTCCAGTTATGCTGCATAGCCTCTTTAGCCTTCACAGAGCGTGCAAGCATCATAAGCCCTGATGTGTCACGGTCAAGACGATGGACGATAAAGAGCTTGTTGCGCGGATTCTCCCACTTCACATACTCTCTCATTATAGAATAAGCCGTGCCGTCCTTTACCGTGTCAGTGCCCATCGAGAGAAGACCGTAGCCCTTTTCGATGACAAGAATATCGGCATCTTCGTAGACAAGCTTCACACGCCTGTTGGAAAACACCTTGAACTCTCTTGTAAGATTGACTTTAACAGTATCTCCGGCCACAACCGGAGCATCAAACTGCCGTATAGGCATCCCGTTGACAGCTACCTGATTATGCTTTAAAAGCTCTTTTATTGTCGTGCGCTTGCGCTGCGGCATAGACGCCATGAGAAATTCCATCAGCTTACCGTCAGCATCAACAGGATAAGTCTCTATTACATCAGGGCGAAAAGCGGCAATAGGCTTTTTCCCTGAGCGGGGCTCATTATTACGTGGCATAAATTAATTCTTATTTCTTTCTTGACACTCGACGTGCCGGCTTCTTAGGTTTAGCATCCTGCTCCTTTATGATTTCACGGCAGTCATCGACAGTAAGCGATGAAGGCGATTCAATGGTGCGCGGAATCTTGTAATTAGTCTTTTTATAGGAAATGTAAGGTCCATAGGGGCCATTGAGAATCTGCATGTCAGGCTCTTCGTCAAATGTCTTGATAAGATTCTTGCTCTCTGACTCGCGCTTATTCATAATCAGGCTTACCGCCTCGTCAAGCGTCACAGCAGCAGGAGCAACACCCTTTGGTATGGACACAAATTTTCCGTTATGCTTTATATACGGTCCAAAACGACCTATGGCAACCGTGACCTCAGCATCTTCAAACACGCCGAGATTACGCGGAAACTCAAAGAGCTTCAATGCCTCTTCAAGTGTTATGGTGCTTACCGACTGCCCTTTCAGCAACGAGGCAAACTGAGGCTTTTCGTCACCCTCTCCGTCACCAATCTGGACAAGAGGACCAAATCGGCCAATCTTCACGCTGACCTGACGTCCGGAGTCATCCACTCCAAGCACACGCTCTCCGACCTTGTGTTCGAGGCGCATGTTAAGAGCTTGATCCACATCGGGATGAAATATATTATAAAATGTCTCAATCTCCTCATTCCAAGGCAGATTGCCTTCAGCAATGTCATCAAATTTCTCTTCCATCTTCGCTGTGAAGTCATAGTCGAGAATGGACGGGAAATATTTTGTAAGGAAATCATTGACAACAACGCCTATGTCGGTAGGTATAAGTTTGCCTTTATCGGAACCTACCATTTCCGAACGGACTTCAGTCGACACGCTGCCATCTTTAAGCGTCATTACATTATAGGAGCGCTCTGCTCCGGGCTTCTCCCCTTTCTCTACATAATCACGCGCCTGGATAGTGGAAATTGTAGGCGCATAGGTCGACGGGCGTCCGATGCCAAGCTCTTCCATCTTCTTTACGAGCGACGCCTCGGTATAACGCGGAGGCTGCTGGGTGAAACGCTCGGTCGCGGTAATCTCATCGACTAAAAGGATGTCGCCTTCGTTAATCACCGGCAGACGTGACGAGTTTTCCTCAAGTTCCTCGTCATCCTTGCCCTCTATATATACATTCAGGAATCCGTCAAACTTGATAACCTCGCCGGTAGCATTGAAATGCTCCTGACGCGTTGACGGTTCAATCTCCACTGTAGTCTTTTCTATTTCCGCATCAGCCATCTGCGACGCGATAGTGCGTTTCCAGATAAGCCCGTAGAGCTTCTTCTCCTGAGCCGACCCGTCTATCGAATGTTTTGAGATGTCAGTAGGTCGTATCGCCTCATGAGCTTCCTGCGCCCCCTTTGAACGGGTGTGATAGTGACGCACCTTCAAATAATTGTCGCCAAGCCTGCCGCATATCTCCTTGGAAATAGCGTCAATGGCGAGTGCCGAAAGGTTAAGCGAGTCGGTACGCATATAAGTAATGTGTCCCGCCTCATACAGCCTCTGGGCCACCATCATTGTCTGTGACACGGTAAACCCGAGTTTACGCGCAGCCTCCTGCTGCAGGGTGGAAGTCGTAAACGGCGGCGCAGGCGACTTGCTGACCGGCTTCACCGTGACCGCGCCTACCTTAAATGTGGCATCAGCACAATCGGAGAGAAACTGCTTTGCATCCGCGGCATCAGGCAGGCGCTTGCTTAACTCGGCGCGAACCACACCTTTCTCCCCCGAATGAAACAAGCCGTTAATGCGGTAGAAACTTTCCGACTTGAATTTCTTTATCTCCTCCTCACGCTCGACAATAAGTCTGACGGCAACCGACTGCACTCGTCCCGCCGACAGAGCCGGCTTGATTTTCTTCCAAAGCACAGGCGACAATTCAAAACCTACTATACGGTCAAGCACTCGGCGTGCCTGCTGCGCATCGACCCTGTTAAGGTCTATCGAGCGGGGATGCTTGATTGCATTTTCAATCGCGTTTTTCGTAATTTCATGAAACACGATGCGCTTCGTGTTTTCCGGGTCAAGCCCGAGCACCTCACAGAGATGCCATGCTATCGCTTCTCCCTCACGGTCCTCATCGGATGCGAGCCACACGGTATCAGCTTTTTTAACCGCGCTCTTCAGCTCTGCCACGAGGGCTTTCTTGTCATCAGGTATCTCATACACGGGCGCAAACCCGTGCTCTACGTCAATACTGAATTTTTTCTTATTCAGGTCACGTATATGTCCGTAGCTCGACATCACCTTATAGTCTTTCCCGAGAAATTTCTCGATTGTTTTTGCCTTTGCAGGCGACTCTACTATGACAAGATTTTTCAGCATGATTACGATATTAATTCAAAAATTCTCGGCAAAATTAGGAAAAAGTTGCATATATTAATGTATGATTTAACATTTTATCCACTTTTTCCGCCTTTCCGGGCTATTTTTATAACAACTTTGAGAGAAAAAAGTCACTTCACGCTTACACCATCGTAAGATGAAAATCCTCAATCACCGTGTTCAGATAAGCGTGTTTTTGCCTCATGTAGTTGTAGACCTCGCTGTCGGTAAGCGACGCGCTTGTAGCCTGCCCCTTGTTCAGGGTAATCTCAAGGGTCACGTCATCATTGTCAAGCCGGCTCCGCAGTTCGGGAATCAATGTGCCGAAAGCCTGCATTATGCTGTCGCGTATAGCCTCGCTCTCCACGGTCGCTGCAAATGCAGCCCCAGATGTACGCACCGGCGATGCCATTCTCATGGCGTTAACAAGCAGATGTTCCTTGGGATGAGCTGCCATAATCGCTTTCCATGCCGCCGCAAACTGTTCATCGGTAAACTGCGATATTCTCTTTTCCACCACCTGAGCCGACTGCGTTGCCGTGGTGTCCTGCGGTCGTGACTGATTTTTCAGCGAGAGACCGGGAGTGCGCAATGTCGTGGTGCGCCTCGGCGGAGTGTTGACCGGCGGAGGCGGCACAGCTGCGGTGGCATATATCGCCGCAGGCTCACTTGTGACATTCTGCCGTGGTGACGAGGGCGCCGGTTGCTGTTGTGGTTTCGCTGCAGCCGGAGGCGCCACAGGCTGTTGTTGCGACGCTGTGCCCGATTGAGTTATCGGACGTAACCGCCCCTCTCCTGCGCCGCTATCGGGCGAGGGGCTGACCGCTTGGCACAGTTTGATGAGCGTAAGCTCGACAAGCAACTGTTTATTGGTCGCGGTGCGGTAGTTCAGGTCGGCGTCATTACAAAGGTCCATCGCCTTGTAAAGAAACTCCGGCCTACACCTTGAAGCGACCTGAGCCATCTCCTTGCGAGCCTCATCGCTTGCCTCAAGCAGCGATATGGTAGAGCCGTCGCGTGCAACCATAAGGTCACGAAAATGAGATGCAAGACCATTTATAAAGAACTGTGAGTCAAAACCCTTGTCGCGGATTTCTTTATATATCAGCAGTGACGAGGGCACATCGCCATTCAGAAAGGCGCCGGTAAGACGATCGTAATAACCGTAGTCAAGTATATTCAGGTTCTCTATGGTCGCGCCGTAGGTGACATTGCCCATTGTCGATGCCGCAACCTGGTCAAATATAGAGAGCGCATCGCGCATCGCTCCGTCAGCCTTACGGGCAATGACATTCAACGCCGAAGCCTCTGCGGCAATACCCTCGCTTGAAGCGACATATTGCAGATGCTCGACCATGTCCTGAATCGTTATGCGGTTAAAGTCATACACCTGGCAGCGCGACAATATCGTAGGTATTATCTTATGCTTTTCCGTAGTGGCAAGGATAAACACCACATAGGACGGCGGCTCCTCAAGCGTCTTCAGAAACGCATTGAAGGCGGCAGTCGTAAGCATGTGGACCTCATCGACGATAAACACGCGGTATTTTGCATTGACAGGCGGTATCTGCACCTGGTCAACCAGCTCGCGGATGTCATCGACTCCATTGTTTGAAGCCGCGTCAAGCTCAATGATGTTCAGAGAATTTCCCTTGTTAAATTCAAGACATGACTGGCACTCGTTACATGCCTCGCCCTCAGGGGTGCGGTGTTCGCAATTGATTGTCTTCGCAAATATACGCGCACACGAGGTCTTGCCTACTCCACGCGAGCCGCAAAACAGATAGGCATGGGCAAGTCGGTCCTTGCTTATCGAATTGCGTAGCGTAGCCGTGAGCGCTTTCTGACCTACCACACTGCCAAATGTGGACGGACGGTATTTTCGCGCTGATACGATATAGTTTTCCATTGATTTTCCTTTCTATTACAAAGATAAGGAAAAAAGTTGACAATGGAAAGTCAAGACCTCGTTCCCCTATATTTGTTAACGCCGGGGTCGCATATCTCTGAGTGATTTTTGTCTTGTGATGAAGGAGCGTAGCCGTAGCTACGTGACTGAGGAACAAGGCAAAAAGCGCCGGAGAGATGCGATGGTATGGTGACTTTTTCCGTCACCACACATTTAATTACGCCCGATTTCAGTTATAAGATTTTAATTATTAGTAACTTATTAGAGTATGTTGGGATATGCTACATATTTGAGTTACTACAGCCCCGGTGTTAACAAATATTAGGATCGGGGTCTAAAACTTAAACTCCACTCCTCCCATCAAGGTGATGCCGGGCATAGGACAGCCGTAGACAATCTCATAATGACGATTAAGGATATTGTCGGCTTTTACAAGCAAGGTGACGGGCACTTTGCCGCGCAGTGTATAGGCAGCTCTTGCATCAAGAAGCGTGTAATTGCTTTTCACCACAGGGTCGAGGTTGGTGTACAGGCTCCATATCGCACTGTTTTCAAGCGTGAAACGAAAATCGCCCGGAGCGTAATCAACCTTTGCGTTAAGCTTGTTTTTAGGTGCGGCAAGCAGCGGAGTGTCGGTGTGGAGATAGCTGTAATTGGCACTCACGCTCCACTCCTTGTTGATTATAAATGTCGCATCGGCCTCAAAACCCTTGTTTATAAACTTCCCGGTGTTCATGTTCTTCGGTCGACCGTCAATCATCCGGGTCTGAATCATATCCTTTCCATTGATATAAAACAATGCGACACCAACCTCAAGACGACCTTCAAGGAAGCGCTGGCGCAGCTCTACCTCATAGTTGTACATATACTCGGGCTTGAGATCGGGATTAGCCGGGGCATATAGATAAAGCTCGCGCAAATTAGGGGCACGGAAGCCCTTTCCGAATGAGAATTTCATTGTAGAGCCCCTAAACGGAGCAGCGACAAGACCCGCCTGCGGAACCCATTCGTTGCCATACTGCGAGCTATGCTGCAATCTCACTCCCGCATTGACCGACAGCAAGTCGCCCCAGAATCCCTGCTGCATCATCACGTAACCGGCTATTTCGTTTTCGTGAGCCTTGAACTCGGCACTGCGCTTTGCAGGGTCCTCCTTGTCGGTATTCCAGTTGTGGCCTCCCCAGTGAACGAAGTCCACGCCCAGCGACAGGTCGGCGTCACGCCAAGGATTCACGGTCTGATAAAGTGTAAAGCCCATATTGTAGTCGGTCGAGTTAAAGAGATAATCGCGGGGAGTCTCACCGGGCGCATATCCGTCATCGACCTTGTTACGCCCCCAGTTGATGTAAGCCTGCACTCCTCCCGAGAAATGCTCGTAAACATCTTTTGCATATATGGATGCGGTACCACGCTGCAGGCGCGTCCACATGCTTAAAAGCGGGCTTTGGATGGTTCCGGGATTGTTGGCACGTGTCTGCGACATATCCACATTGGCTCCGGCCTGCCAATTATGCGAGGCGTCATACTGCACCTGGACAAACTCGTTGGCAAGCCAGAACTCGCTCCCTTCACGGTTGCCGTTGCTTCTGTCGACCTGACCCGCTACCGTCGCGCTTAGCTTCCCTTTTTTGACGCCTGTCGACACACCGAATTTCTGTGTGGAGAAAGAGCCAAACATCGCACGTGCCGAGCCGAACACTCCGTCCTGAACCTGCCGGCGCGTAATGATATTGACCGAGCCGCCCATGGCATTGGAGCCATAGAGAAGCGACGAAGGACCTTTGACCACCTCGACTCGCTCAACGCCGTTAGTGACATATGTGTCAGGGAGAGAATGACCGAACACGCCCGCCCACTGCGGCTGTCCGTCAATAAGAAACAACACCTTGTTGCCCTGACCCACACCACGTATATTGACAGTTCCGGCACTTCCGCCCGACACTCCGTAGCCCATGAATCCCCGCTCGGTGACAAAAAGCCCCGGCACATTATTCACCATAATCGGGAGCAAAGAGGTCTCAGCCGAGCGCTCTATAGTCTCGCTATTAATCATAGTCACATCAAGGGGAAGCAACTCTACCTTTGTCTTGGCAGGTGCGGTGACGGTTGCCGAGGGCAACATGACTGTATCAGCCATAGTGGCGGTTGCCGACAATGCCATTGCGGCAATAATAGTGGAAAGCGACATTTTTCTTGAATTTTGATAATGTGATGTTTATCGGTCACCCGGCATTTAGGGGAAACACGACTATCTCAAAAACACGATTACAGGACAATTGGTTCTCTCAACATAAAAAAATTACGGGAGCGCATCAATTTTCAGTAATGACACGCTCCCGTATATATACATTTATCTATAGCCGGGACATCCTATCAGATTGCGTCATCCTCGATGCCGTCAACCGGATCGAGCGCAGGAGCGTCAGATGTCGCCGATTCAAGTTTCTTCATTATAGAGAAGATAAATGCCGCCGACACAAGGCATATTATTATGAGTATTCCCCATAGCGCGGCAGTGGAAATCTTACCCCATAGAAGCATCGGGATCGACACAAGATAATTACCTACGGCAGTAGCGGCAAACCATCCACCCATCATAGAGCCTTTCAACTTGGGGGGAGCCACCTTGCTGACAAATGAGATACCCATCGGAGAGAGCAGCAATTCTGCAAATGTCAGCAACAGGTAGGTACAGATAAGCCAGTTGGGCGACACGGCGGCAGAAGTGCCGACAATCGCAAGCGACCCGATACACATGACGCCATATGCGACAGCCGCCATAAGCATACCGTAACCGATTTTGCGTGGAGCGGAGGGTTCCTTTTTCCTCTTTGCAAGCCATCCGAAAAGAGCAAGGCTCACAGGAGTCAACGCCACTACATAGAACGGGTTGAACTGCTGATACTGCTGCGGCTGTATACCGGTCAACGGCTCCGGAGTCGTGTTATAGAAATAATATAGAGCCCAGCCTACAAGAGCAAGTATAGCGACAGAAATAAGCCTGCCAATGTTATTCTTGGTCTGGAACAGGTTAAACAGTGCATAAACGCCGACTGCAACGCTGAGAAGCGCCCACACATTGAATCCGATACGGGTCCATCCTGATGCCTCCGGAGAGGTGCAGGTCTTTGCAAATTCAGTAAGCGTGGCACCATTCTGATGGAACACCATCCAGAAGAATATCACGACGGCAAACACAAGCAGGAGCGCTACCACACGCTGCTTGGTCTGGGCAGGAGTCAGCTCCGGTCCCGCAGCCTCGGCAGCCTTTGCTGAAGCGGCTTTCTTGTCGTTAAGTATATGAGCATATGTCTTGCGACCGAGCGAATAAATCAGGAAGCTCACAATCAATGACACACAAGCTACAGCAAAACCATAGCTGTAACCGGTGGTAAGGGTTGTGATATACTGCGATGCCCATGCCGCAAGGTCGGCGCCGGGGGTCATGCCCGCCTCTGTAGCAGTGGCGACAAGCTCCGCACCGTTTTCAGCACCGTCAAGGAAACTGTTACAGATAGCAGGTAAAGTGCTTACATAGGTAAGCCCCTTGGCTTCCATAGCCATGTTACACATTGCGGTAGCAGCCATCGGCGCAAACATGGAGCCGATGTTGATTGCCATGTAAAACAGCGAGAACGCGGCGTCACGCTGACCACTGAAACGGGCGTTATTGTAAAGGTCGCCCACCATCACCTGAAGATTGCCTTTGAACAGTCCTGTGCCGATGGCTATCAGAAGGAGCGAGGCACAAAGGATTACAAGTGATGAAGTGCTGCGTATCTCGGTAGGAATCGCCATTACAAGATAGCCGATAAACATCACGGCGATACCGGTGACAACACATTTTGAGAAGCTCCAACGGTCGGCAACCCAGCCTCCTATAAGGGGCATGAAGTATACGAGAGCAAGAAAGCCTGCATAAATCTGACCTGACACTGTAGAGTCAAATCCAAACTTAGCCTGCAGGAAAAGCAAGAAAATTGCGAGCATTGTGTAATAGCCGAAACGCTCGCCGGTGTTGGCAAGCGAGAGCACATACAGTCCTGCGGGTTGATTTTTAAACATACGATGATTGGTGTTTTATTATTAATTAATCAATTTAATTCACTATTTTCCGGAATCGAGCTTTGCCTTGAACGCCACGGCATAGAGCTTCATCTGCTTTACAAGCGCGGCAAGCCCGTTGCTTCGTGTCGGCGACAAGTGTTCGGCAAGGCCTATTTTGTCAATGAAATAGAGGTCGGCGTCAAGAATCTCGTCGGGGGTGTGACCTGAAAGCACTTTTACCAAGAGGCTTATTATTCCCTTGACGATAATAGCGTCACTGTCGGCTGAAAACTCTATCTTGCCCTCAGGCGTCAGATCAGCCTGCAACCATGCACGGCTCTGACATCCCTCGATAAGATTTTGCGGGATATGATATGCCTCAGGCATTGCCGGCAATGCATTTCCAAGATCGATTATATACGCGTAGCGGTCCATCCAGTCGTCAATGTCGCTGAACTCCTCCACTATTTCATCCTGTTGCTGGTTTATAGTCATAGTCTTAATTATTTGCTTGATTTTTCACTATACACGGTGTTTGCCACCGTCTGCCCCACTGCGTTGAGCGTAGCCCTGTCGATATGATTCATGTCATCCGACACCGTGTGCCACACAGGGGAGAAAGAGCCTGTCGCCGGATGGCTGCACTCAATGATGTCGATACAGGGTATGCCGGCACGGTTGATAAATATGTGGTCGTCGGTAATACCGCCTCTCACTTCATTAAGGAAAAATTTATCAAATCCCGCCGCCGACGCATGGCTCCACACCTTGTCATTTATGCGCTCGGCAAATCCTTGCGACAGATACTCGCGGTAAAACCGGGCATCCACGCCACCCACCATATCGAGCAATATACCGTAGCGCGGCATGCTTTCAGGCGTATAGGGCATATGCTTCACCCAATGCTGAGTGCCGAGACACCAGGTCTCCTCGCTGCTGCCCCATCCGCTGCTGTTGCCTGAATCTTCGCCGTCGACAAAAAGCAAGTCAACGCCTACCTCGGGCGCCTTTTCATTGAACATGCGGGCAAGCTCAAGCAAAACGCCTACACCGCTCGCGCCGTCATTGGCACCGGGCACAGGCAACATGCGCTTGTTGACATCCTTGTCGGCATCAGCCCAGGGACGTGTGTCCCAATGCGCAATCAGCAATATCCTGTCATCCGACTCCGGATTGTAACGCCCCATTATATTGGTCAACGGCATGTCGGTGCCGAGATAGTTGGTTGCCGTCAGATTCTGTTCAATAATGGTGTCGGCACCAAAACGCGCCAGCTGATTCACGATATACTCCTTACATGACTTGTGTCCGTCACTGCCGGGTATCCTCGGTCCAAAATCTACTTGCGACTTTACGTAATTGTAAGCACTGTCGGCACAGAATTTCGCTTGAGAAACCGTATGTCGCTCTTTCATGACTTGTGTCTTGGCACTGCCGCCATTACATGAGATAGCTGCAATCGACATAAGCGCAAGGACAAAATGAATGCACTTCATAATTGGTTTACTGTTTTTTACGTGTGCCAAAGTTACAAAAAAGTGACAAAACGGCAACGAAAGCATTAGCTAATATCCCGTATTTACATATTTTTTAACTTTTTCAGAGTCTTTGTGCGGGTAACACACTCCGGCACCTCGGGAAGAAAATGAGTGACATATATCAATGTGGGCATATCGCGGCTGACAATCGCGTTAATCACAGCCCTCACACTCCGCTTCCGCGCAGCATCAAGACCGTGCAGGGGCTCGTCAAGTATAAGCAGGTCAGGATGTTTTATCAATGTGCGCGCTATAAGCACAAGCCTTTGTTCGCCGGTGGAAAGCGTTGAATAACGCCTGTCGGCAAGCCCCTCGAGATGGAAAAGCGACAGCCACGACATAGCCTCTTCCGAGGCGGCACGCGATATCGAGCCATAATTGCCGGTCGTGCTTCTGAGCCCCTGGGCGACGACATCTCTCACGGTACCCTCAAAGCGGAAATATAGGTGCATTTCAGGTGACACATACCCGATTCGCCGCTTTATATCCCATATGCTCTCTCCCGAGCCTCGACGGCGGTCAAAGAGGGTTATGTCATTGGAATAAGCCTGAGGATTATCGGCATATACCAGACTGAGCAGCACCGACTTGCCACATCCGTTAGGACCGGCAAGCGCCCAGCACTCCCCCTGACGCACAAGCCAGGATTCATTCTCGATTATACGCCGGCTGCCGTAGCTCACATTACACCCCCGCAATTCAAGAGTGACATCATGAGGCTCGCGTTCACGAGGTGACTTAGGCACACGCTCAAGGTCCACGACATAATCCATCAGCCCCATCATTGACTCGCGAAGCTCCGCGGCTTTCCCCCGACAGTCGACCGGCTCACCAAGTGTAAGCGACGACATAGGGATTACCGCATCGGCACAATCGGGAATCTCGCCGGGATTACAAAGCAGAAGCATCACCGATGTGCCTCCCGCCGCAATATCCGCTATAGCCTCATCCAGCAATGAACGCGACGCCGCGTCAAGACCGATATATGGATTGTCCATAATCAGAAGGTCAGGGTTCTGTGACATCACGTTTACGACAAGGAGCTTGCGAAGCTCTCCGCTTGACAGATAATTTATTTTCTTATCCTCGATGCCTTCAAGGCGCAACGCGCCACACAACTGACGCCAACGGTCAGTCTTGACGGCGGGACCGATGATTTCCGCCACCACAGGCACCTCGTCATTCATCGTCGCCTCGTGGCGTTGCTGGTAATACTCGACATGACAGCCGCTCAAAGAGTGAATGTCGTTGAACTCGATAAACTTTATCTCCGGCTTGTCGCCCTCGGTCTTTATCGAGTTGGTCATAATGTTCCAGCCCTTTTCAATAATCCTTCCCAACGTACTCTTCCCGCTTCCATTTGGACCTATCACCACAGTGACACCGGGATACACCGTCACATGGTGAGGATTGGAAAGAGTCACTCCTATATAGCGCAACGTGTCGCTTTGTAACCGAATAGCATTCATGACACAAAATTACACATTTTTATCCTGACCGATAGACGATATCGCGATAAATGCTTAAATTTGCACATTATTATACGATTATACCACGTTTATACGAAATAACAACCATAACATAATAATTCGATGAATTTTATTGAAGAACTAAAGTGGCGCGGAATGCTCCACACAATGATTCCCGGCACCGATGAACTCCTTGAGAAAGAAAAGGTGACAGCATATCTCGGCATCGACCCGACTGCCGACTCTCTTCACATCGGTCACCTGTGTGGCGTGATGATACTTCGCCATTTCCAGCGTTGCGGCCACAAGCCCATTGCTCTGGTAGGCGGTGCTACAGGAATGATAGGCGACCCCTCCGGAAAATCGGCGGAGCGCAATCTTCTTGACGAGGCCACCCTGCGCCATAACCAGGAGGCTATCAAGAAGCAACTGTCAAAGTTCCTTGATTTTGAGTCTGACGCACCTAACCGCGCGGAGCTGGTCAACAACTATGACTGGATGAAAGAATTTTCATTCCTCGACTTCGCCCGCACTGTAGGAAAACACATCACCGTAAACTACATGATGGCAAAAGACTCAGTGAAAAAGCGTCTTAACGGCGAGGCTCGCGACGGTCTTTCATTTACTGAATTTACCTACCAGCTCCTGCAGGGCTACGATTTCCTTCACCTCTTTGAGACTAAAGGATGCAAACTGCAGATGGGCGGCTCCGACCAATGGGGCAACATGACGACAGGCACAGAACTTATACGCCGCACAAACGGTGGAGAGGCATATGCACTCACATGCCCGCTTATAACCAAGGCCGACGGCACCAAATTCGGAAAGACCGAGAGCGGCAACGTATGGCTCGACCCGCGTTATACATCTCCCTATAAATTCTACCAGTTCTGGCTGAATGTATCAGACGACGATGCAGAGCGTTACATCAAGATATTCACGTCTCTTACCCGTGAGGAAGTAGACGCTCTTGTCGCCGAGCAGAAAGCCGACCCGGGGCTGCGTCCGCTCCAGAAGCGTCTCGCCAAGGAAGTGACCGTCATGGTACACTCCGAAGCCGACTATAACGCTGCCGTAGAAGCTTCACAGATTCTGTTCAGCAACAAGGCTGGCGAGCTCCTGCGCAATATCGACGAGCAGACACTGCTTGACATATTTGAAGGTGTCGACAAGTTTGAAATCGACCGCGCCGACCTTGACGGATCGGTAAACCTTGCAGTGCTTCTCACCGACAAGGCCAAGGTGTTCCCAAGCAAAGGCGAGCTCCGCAAACTCGCCCAGGGCAACGGGCTATCGGTCAACAAGGAGAAAGTCACCGACATAAATCTCCCCGCCACTCAGGAGATGCTTCTGAATGACAAATATATCCTTATCCAGAAAGGTAAGAAAAATTACTATCTCCTCATCGTGAAGTAGTATTCTTCCACATACATTAAAACAATACGCGGGAGCCTCTTTGCAAAGATGGCTCCCGCGCTTGTATTTTTCAGAACCGGTTACATTATGCCGCGTTCGCGAAGCTTTAGCTGCCATGCCCATGCCGAGCGCATGGTATCGTCAATCGGAGTTGACGCAGTCCAGCCGAGCACTTCATTGGCATATTTCGGGTCAGCCCATACCTGCTCGATGTCACCTGCACGTCGCGGAGCAATCTTATACGGAACCTTGACGCCTGTGGCACGTTCAAATGCCTCTATCAGCTCCATGACCGACAATCCGTTGCCGGTGCCGAGATTGAATATCTCTATCTTCTCGTCGCTCTTGTCCTCCAGCATGCGCTCTACAGCGATGACATGAGCCCTTGCAAGATCAACCACGTCAATAAAATCGCGTATACAATACCCGTCACGCGTATTATAATCGTTGCCAAACACGCTAAGTTCCTTTCTCACCCCGATGGCTGTCTGGGTAAGATAAGGGATCAGGTTCTGAGGAACACCGTTGGGCAGCTCGCCTATCTCGGCTGACGGATGCGCGCCCACAGGATTGAAATAGCGCAATATCACACTCTTGAACGGAGCGCCGGCATTAATTACGTCGGTAATGATTTCCTCTGAAATCTGCTTTGTGTTTCCGTAAGGCGAGGTAGCCTTCTTAATGGGCGCCTCTTCAGTGACCGGATTGCAGTCAGGCTCGCCGTACACCGTGCAGGAAGAGGAAAATACAATGCCCTTCACTCCGCGCTCGCCCATGAGTTCAAGCAGATTCATCAGTGTGTTAAGATTATTCCGGTAATAAAGCAGCGGCTTCTGCATTGACTCGCCGACAGCCTTGCTTGCCGCGAAGTTGATTATACCCTTTATATCAGGATATTTATCAAACAGACCTCTCATCGCAACTATATCGGTGCAGTCGGCTTCTACAAATTCAGGACGCGTCCCGGTAATGCGCTCGATTCCGTCAAGCACATCCACGTTACTGTTTGACAGGTTGTCGACAATCACCACCTGGTATCCTGCATTCTGAAGTTCGACCACAGTATGGGAACCGATGTATCCTGTGCCGCCTGTCACTAAAATCATCTCCTTTTTCATTTTGGTTATTATGTTATATCGGGTTAGTATTCCAAGTTTGATTCACGCAAATTTAATTGTTTTCCTTATCTCCACAAAACCTGATGAAACTCTCATCCTGACCGGGAGCCTGAAATCCGTTAAAAAATCGTTCGGCCATCTCGTCGGTAACAATCGCCGAGTCAGGACCTGGAGTCAGGTTGCGGCGATGAAGCCGCTCCTTTATCTCGGCAAGAGGCGTGTCGCAATAGACCAAAGCCACCCCCGCACCGCGCGAAGCGGCAAAATCACGGTAAACGTCACGCTTCGAGCGTTTACAGAAAGTAAAGTCGACCACCGCCTTGCCTCCTGTGGCGATTATCCCGTCAAGTCGCTTCTGAAGTTCGGTTTCCGCCTCTTCGAGATAGAGAGGATACAGCTCCTCAGGATAATCGACACCTGAAAGCCCGTGCTTATCCCACATCATCCGGTCAATCGACAACATTCTGTAGCCACAGCGCTCCAGCCTGCGAGCCAGCGTAGTCTTTCCGGAGCCTGACACCCCACACACCATCACCACTCCGGCATCTCCGATTTTTTCCAATAAATATTTCATAAAGCCAAAGTTACAATTTTTTTCGCCACTCATCATTTAATATTTGTCAAATTACATCCTGACGACTCTTGAACAGAGCAAGTCTACCTGCATATGTTATATTTTTGTATCTTTGCAAGACAAAAACATTTCATAATGAAAAGAATAGTCATCAACATATGCCTGATTGTAGCATTTCTTGCAGCCACAAGCGAAAGTGTCCATGCCGTCAAAGCCCGTCCCGGAGTCATGACAGTGACACAGCCCGATGGCACAACCCTTAATGTAAGGCTCATAGGCGACGAACATTTCCACTATTATATCACTGACGACGGCTACCCGCTTGTCAACGATAATGACACATATTATTATGTGAAAGCCGCGCCCGACGGAAAGCTGCTGCGCTCGGCAATGACTGCGACAGCGCCGTCGCTCCGAAGCACGGCGGCAAGGGAGTTTCTTTACAAAGTGGACACCGAAGCGACAATCGAGGCGATGCCAAGGCGCTACGGGCTGTTTCCAGGTGCGTCCTTTCCTGCAAAGGGCGAGCAGAAGGCGCTCGTCATACTTGCTGAATTTTCCGACTGCGAATTTTTCACCCCCGATGCCGGGAGCTATTTCACGTCACTTCTCAATGATGAGGGGTGTAATCTGGACGGTGCGACGGGAAGCGCACGCGACTATTTCATACAGAATTCATCAGGCATATTCCTCCCCGACTTCGATGTCTACGGACCGGTCGTTCTGTCTCGCCCGATGAAATATTATGGCGGAAATGACAGGTGGGGAAACGACACCGCCCCTCATGAAATGGTGATTGAGGCATGCGAGCTGCTTGACGACACTGTAGATTTCACAGAGTATGACCGCGACGGCGACGGAGTTATCGACAATGTATTTGTATTTTACGCCGGGCGTGGTGAAGCGACTTCGGGAGGAGCAAACACCATCTGGCCTCACTCGGCACGCATCACCGACTGGGAGCCTGATACTGAACATCGTTTTGACGGAGTGCTGCTCGACTCATATGCCTGTACCAACGAGCGTGTCGACAATCACACGTGTGGCATCGGGACTTTCTGCCACGAATTTTCCCATGTGCTGGGACTGCCTGACTTATATGCCACGTCATATTCCTCTGCGTTCACGCCCGGCTCATGGTCACTGCTTGACAGCGGCTCCTACAATAACGGGGAGAAGACCCCGGCAGGATATTCCATATTTGAACGCTATGCGCTCGACTGGATAAACCCTCAGGAAATCACAGGCTCGACAAGCCAAGTCACCCTGTCGCCTATATCGGAAAACGACGGCGCAATAATCCCCACTCAGCTCGAAAACGAGTTTTTCCTGCTTGAAAACAGGCAGAAAACAGGCTGGGACAGCTACATCCCCGGACATGGAATGTTAATATGGCACATAGACTACAATGAACGTGTATGGGACAATAACACGGTCAACAACTCTTCACGCCACCAATATGTCGACCTTGAGGAGGCTGACGACATAAAGAGCGAGCTTACACGTGCAGGCGACGCGTTTCCCGGCACGGCAGGAGTCACCTCATTCACCGGCGACACCTCTCCGGCATTGCGTCCCTGGTCAGGAGCCGACCTCAACATCTCGATAACGGGAATCACCGAAACCGAAGACGGAATGATACACTTTGACGTCGCCCATACCGGCAACAATACCGTGTCACTGTCATCAGTCAGCGACACCGGCGCGACAGTGAGTGTCGACGGCAGGATTCTTCGTGTCAGCTCCGATAAAGCTGTCGCCTTGCAGGTAGCGACAATCTCCGGCATCGAAATCTACAGCGGCATCACTACAGCGGAGTCGATGCAACTGCCATCCGAAGGTCTATACATAATAAATATCGACGGGAAAAGCCATAAGTTAGCGATAAAATAGCCGTAGGCCCGAACCATGTGACGTTTCAATCATTTTTATTAATATCTCATCAATGAAAAATCTTTTATTTGCCACTCTATTAATCATGATGCTTACAGGATGTAACAACAGTCAATCAAAACAGGACACTCCGGCTGCCGACAGCTCTGCCGCCGCGCTGGAAGCGATATTCACAAGAACCAGTGTACGCTCTTATGACCCTGACCGCGCTGTGTCACCCGACACGGTAGAGACACTTCTGCGTGCGGCGATGTCGGCACCGACAGCCGTCAACAAACAGCCATGGGCATTTGTGGTGCTTGATAACCGCGAAGCCCTTGACTCGCTTGCCGAAGTGCTCCCGTATGCCAAGATGCTCAACCACGCACCGCTCGCCATCGTGGTGTGTGGCGACATGGACAAAGCGCTTGAAGGCACAGCAAGGGATTTCTGGATTCAGGATGCGTCAGCGGCTACAGAAAATCTACTCATTGCCGCCCATGCACTCGGACTTGGCGCAGTATGGACCGGAGTATATCCCGACAGCGAGCGTGTAGAGGCAGTAAAAAATCGTCTTGGATTGCCGTCTGCCATAATTCCACTATGTGTTGTCCCGGTAGGATATCCGGAAGGCGAGCAAACGCCAAAAGACAAGTGGAATCCCGGAGCAATCCACTACAACCGCTGGTAAAAATCATCACATAGGGTCGACGTCGTAATACACTTGCATCGAACGCAAGGCGGCGTCAGCCATAAACGACTCATAGACCGAACGCAGGATATCCTTGACTTTACGCATGGATGCCTGCGTTTCCACTTTCAGCATGATTTTGCGTATGTAAAGCGACTGCACGCGAGCCACATGCGGCTCGTCGGGGCCAAAGACCCGGTTGCCGAAAAGCGTGCGCAAAGTGTCGGCATAACGCGCCGAAGCGTCAATAAGGCGATACTCATCGCGGTGTTTGAGATAGATATTTATGACGCGTGTAAACGGAGGATAGCTGAACCGCCGGCGTTCATCGAGTTCATGATGATAAAAACCGGTATAGTCATGGCTTTGAAGAAAAGAAATCACGGGATGTGACGGCTGCGTTGTCTGCACTACCACAATTCCGCGCTTTTCACGCCGCCCGGCTCTGCCCGCAACCTGTTCAAGCATATTGAAGGCGCGTTCCGACGCCCTGAAGTCGGGAAAATTGATAAGAGTGTCGGCATTAAGCACACCGACTATGCTCACCCTGTCGAAATCAAGCCCCTTGGTGACCATCTGCGTGCCTACAAGTATGTCGGTCTTTCCGGAGGAGAACTCATTGATGATATTTTCATATCCATCCTTGTTTCTCGTCGTGTCGAGGTCCATACGCGAAATCTTCACCTGCGGGAATACACTCTCCACGGTGTCTTCTATACGCTCCGTCCCGTACCCGTGCACCTCTATTGACGGCTCTTTACACGACGGGCATATCGTGGGCAATTTATAGGTAGCGCCACAATAGTGACACACCATCTCCCCGGCACGCCGGTGATAGGTCAGCGACACGTCACAGTTCTGACATTTCGGCACATAACCGCACAGACGGCATAACACGACAGGGGCATATCCTCTCCTGTTATGAAAAAAGATGGCCTGCTCCCCTCGTTTCAACGCCTCCCTCGAAAGCCTGACAAGTTCATGGGAAAACGGTCCGCTCGCCCCGTCACGTTTGCGTGCTTCCGCCATGTCGACGACCCTTATCGACGGGAGTTCGACCCCCTCGAAACGCTCCGTAAGCGACACAAGCCCGTAACGCCCGTTGAGTGCCTTGTAATAAGTCTCTACCGAGGGGGTGGCACTCCCAAGCAATGTGCGTGCCCCGTGCATCGATGCAAGCACAATCGCACAATCACGGGCATTATAGCGCGGCGCCGGGTCAAACTGCTTGTAGCTCGCCTCGTGCTCCTCATCGACAATCACAAGACCGAGTTTTGAAAATGGCAAAAACAGCGATGAGCGCGCACCGATAATCACACATGGCGAGGGGTCATGAAGCACCCGCTTCCATATATCGACACGCTCGTTGTCGGAAAATTTAGAGTGATATATCACCACCTTATCGCCAAACACTTTCTGCAACCGCCGTGTCAGCTGGGTCGTGAGAGCGATTTCAGGCACGAGATACAATACTTGCTCACCCTTCTTCAACACAAAATCTATGAGATGAATATATATCTCTGTCTTTCCGCTCGATGTGACCCCGTGAAGCAACACTACATCCTTCTCTAAAAATGTCTTGTGAATGTCACGCAACGCTACATTCTGCGCCTCGCTCAACACAGGCGGCTCTCCAGTGGCGACACCGATGTAACGAAACCTGTTTATCTCCCTGACATGAGTGGAGACAATGTCCTTTGTCACAAGAGCCGACAATATCGCGGGCGACAATCCCGTCGACTCAAGAAGAGCCTGCCGGGTCACCTCTTCATCCTGTCCGTTATTGCGACACTTGTTAAGCATATCAACCAGCGTGACAAGCATCTTCTCCTGTTTCGGGGCACTCTTCACCGCATCAAAAGCCCTGTGCATGGCGTCATTGTCATCGCGTCCCGCCGTCAGCCTTACACATGTCTCCTTCTTTGACCTATAACGCTCGACAAGCTTTTCAGAGATTATTATCACCCCCTTTTCCACCATTCTCATAATGATGGTCTCCACCCGCTGAAGCCCCGTCTTTTTCTCGATGTCGGCTGCGGTCATCTTCCCGTTATGGTCAAGAGACTGGGCTATAATAGCCTCACGCTCTCCAAGACGGTCGTCAGCCGACTCCTCGTAGTCGGGATTCAGTTCGACAAATGTCTCGCTCTCGATCTTCAGCCCTGCCGGCACCGCCGCCTTATAGACGTCGCCGGCTGAACACAGGTAATACTCCGCAATCCATTCCCAGAACTTCATCTGCGGATAGCGCAACACCGGCTCGTCATCAGGAGCCGACACGATGTCCTTCACCTCAAATCCCTGAGGTGAAGATGTCCCTACCGCGACTACAATCGCCGTATAAAACTTCTTTCTGCCAAAGGGCACTACGACACGACATCCCGGCGCGACAGCACCTGAAAGCGACGGCGGAATCCGGTAAGTAAAAGTGCCGTAAAGTGGAAGAGGCAGTATAACTTCTGCGAAATGAACTGTTTCGGGGGGCATATTGTTGGTCTGATATAAACTTTAACAAAGTAAAGTTACTAAAAATTTTGCATAATATTCATCGCAACGCCTAAGCCCGGTATAAAAATGAATAAAATACATAACATATCACAAGCCACAGGCACAATCATACTGCTCACAGTCATTTTTGTAAGCATTTCACGCAGTATACTCTCCCTGTTCTACATTCACTTCCCGTGGCTGCTGTCAACCTCGGCGCTTGCCGCCATTATATTGACCGCAATATGGAGCGATTACTATCTTACGGCGCTGAAAGGATTTGCCGTGGCAGTCCTCATGCTTGCCGTTGCAGTCGCCTGGAAACTTGCCATCCCAGCCACCAATCTGCTCGGAGTGTTACTGATGATTTCATCGGCATTCATCCTTTTTGACATATTCGGGGGCATAGGACGCGAGATTTCAAGAGGGAGCCGGCGAGCGCTTGTGATACTGTTTATCTGCAATCCCGCCGCACTCGCCACTGTCTACCGCCAGGGCGCCGACATGACATTCTATTATTGCATGCTCATTTCTCTGGCTCTGATATATCAGCTATGGTATCACGGCAGGCTGCGCGACTGGGTGCTGCTCACTGGCACCGTAATCGTGGCGTTCAGCACAGGCAACGACATCATAATACTTGAAGGCACCGCTCTGCTCGGAGCAATCTTATGGTGTGCGGCAAACCACCGCAAGGCATTTGCCTGGAAACTGCTGCTCGCCGGCACTCTCGCACTCGTATTTGCATTCAGCATTTACGGCTACAACCCCGCCATACGCGACTTTATCGCGGAAGGATACATCCTGCCGGGACAAGGCGCCATAACATATCCGGGTACAGAGCGGTCAGGCATATCACTGGAACACAACCGGTTTTCCACGTTGTTAATCTCGTTGATCGACCTCGGCTCCCCGTTCAAGGGAAGCTGGAGCCACGGTTTCGGACCGCTGATGCCTCTTATCATAGTAATCAGCGTCATCGCACTTATAAAATACTGCAACATCCTCCCTGGCGTGATATGGGTGACGATTGTGATTGCAATAGCAAGCTGCTTCATATTTGAACAGTCATGGCGTCCGCGCTACATCAGCCAGCTCTGGCTGCTTCCCTCAATCACCGCGCTCGCCATGAAGGAGTACCCCCACCTGCGCTGGGCGTCAGGCACCCGCGACGCACTTGAATTTCTCGGCGGGCTCGCATCGGTCATTACACTTGCCATAGGCACAACCTACCAGCTCATTGACTGAACGGCGGCTCAATAAGGAATATTGCTTTTTTGACAATATTGAATTATCTTTGTGTTATAATCCAATATTCAAGCCATGATACTGCAAAAAGAGATAAGACTTGCACCACGTCAGAAGGGATTGCACCTGATAACAAGTGAAATCGTAAGGCTACTGCCTCCTCTCCCGCAAAAAGGTATAATGAATATCTTTTTAAAGCATACATCGGCGGCACTCACTCTTACTGAAAATGCCGACCCGGATGTGCGCAGGGACCTGACAGAGATTCTTAACCGTGTCGCACCGGAAGGCGCGCCATATTACATGCACACAGCCGAAGGCTCCGACGACATGCCGGCGCATGCAAAATCAGTGATGCTCGGGTCGACACTTACCATCCCCGTCACCGACGGCTACCTGAATCTCGGAACGTGGCAGGGAATATTTCTATGTGAATTCAGAGACCACGGCGGCTCGCGCGACGTGGTAATAACAATCATAGGAGACTGACTATAAAACAATGAAAGGACTCGTAATAAAAAATACAGGAAGCTGGTATGTCGTACACACCGAAGAGGGCGACATCAACTGCAAGGTCAAAGGCAACTTCAGGATAAAAGGCATACGCACCACCAATCCCGTTGCCGTAGGTGACCGCGTCGACATTACCGTCAACCCCGACGGCAATGCCTTCATCACAGCTATAGAGCCGCGCGACAATTATATCATAAGGAAGGCTATCAACCTGTCAAAAGAGTCCCACATTATAGCCGCTAACTTGGACGAGGCGTTTCTGGTAGTGACGCTTGCCCATCCGGTGACATCGACCACTTTCATTGACAGGTTTCTTGCGACCGCCGAGGCCTACAGGGTAAAGACGACGCTGCTTATAAACAAAATTGACCTGCTCCTTGAAGAGGAAGACAAGCAATATCTTGACGCCGTGACTTACCTCTACAGGTCAATAGGATATGACGTGATGCACATTTCCGGACTTACAGGAGAAGGGATTGACAGACTGCGCGAACGCATCGCCGGCAAAATCTCACTATTCTCGGGCAATTCCGGAGTAGGGAAATCCACAATAATCAACGACCTGCTTCCGGGACTGGAACTGCGCACTGCCGCCATATCCGACATCCACGACACCGGCATGCACACCACGACATTTTCCGAGATGTTCCCTGTGCCGGGAGGAGGATGGATTATCGACACCCCGGGAATAAAAGGCTTCGGGACAATCGACTTTGAACGAGGCGAAATCGCACATTTCTTCCCCGACATATTTGAGATATCCCATGACTGCCGGTACAACAACTGCACCCACACCCATGAACCCGGATGCGCGGTGCTGAAGGCGCTTGACGACCACCGCATCGCGCAGTCACGCTACAATTCCTATCTGAGCATACTCGATGACCTGAACCAGGACAAATACCGTAAACCTTATTGACTATGACAATACTGACAATGTATCCGACAAGTCTCAACGAAAAGTATCTTGAGCTTGCCTTAGAAACCATACGCTCCGGCGGGATTATAATCTACCCTACCGACACACTGTATGCGATAGGATGCGACGCACTCAACAACAACGCCATCGAGCGCATATGCAAGATAAAAGGCATAAACCCTATGAAGACAGAGCTGTCGATAATATGTCACGACATATCGCAGGCGGCTGAATACACCCGTATCGACAACCGCGCGTTCAAGATGCTTAAAGAGCATCTGCCTGGGCAGTTCACCTTTCTGCTTCCGGCCTCGACCAGGCTTCCGAAAGTATTCAAAGGGAGGAAGACCGTAGGTGTGAGAATACCCGACAACCCCATTCCGCTCGCACTTGCCGAGATGCTCGGCAACCCGCTGCTTACCACCTCAGTCGAGGATGACGGCGAAGGGAGCGTCATTTATCCTCAGTCGCTCGCAATCCAGTATGAGGAAGTTGTCGACATGGTTATCGACGGCGGAGAAGGCAACGAAATCCCATCGACCGTAGTGGACATAACCGACAGCTCCGAACTGCGCATACTGCGACAGGGAGCAGGCATAATAAACTTATGATAACAATTTCTAAACCGGGGAGCAGGCTGCTTCCCCACATTCTTGCAGCCGCCTCGGTAAGCATCTGGGGATTCACTTTTGTATCGACCAAGATGCTTATCGCGGAAGGACTTGGTCCTGTAAATATATTTTTCTACCGCTTTTTGCTTGCCTATGCCTGCATACTCCTACTGTCACGCAACAGGCTCTTTGCCGACAATATCCGCGACGAGCTGATGATGGCGGCAGCCGGTCTTTCCGGAGGCTCTCTGTATTTTATCGCTGAAAACAGTGCGCTCGGCATAACCTATGCCTCCAATGTGTCGCTTATCATATGCACGGCGCCACTCTTCACGATGATGCTGTCGCGCCTGTTCTTCAAGACACCGCTGAGAAAGGGGATGCTCATCGGCTCCCTGACAGCCCTTGCCGGAGTGGCTATGGTCGTGTTTAACGGAAGTGTCAACATGGGCATAAACCCGCTTGGCGACTTCCTTACGTTTATTGCGGCAATATTGTGGGCGATATACTGCATCATACTGAAAATCACCGGAAAACGCTATTCAACACTGTTTATAACCCGAAAAGTGTTCTTTTACGGTCTTGTATCGGCTGCGCTGTACATGATTCTGTCGGGAAAGCAGCTCGACCTGCATCTGCTGCTCAGACCCGTCGTCTCAGCCAACTTGCTCTTTCTTGGATTGTTTGCGTCCATGTTATGCTACCTGATGTGGAACAGCGCCGTTAAATCGCTCGGAGCCGAATATGCTGCCAACTATATATACGTCGTGCCGCTCGTAACCATAATCGCCTCCGTAATAATACTCGGCGAGCCATTCACCATGCTCACCGCGGCCGGCACCGCCTGCATCATCGGCGGCGTCTACCTCGCCGAGCGATGACCCGCGCAACCGACACCTCACCCTCGAAATCTCAAAAGCCTGATTTATCAATATTATGCGACAATACAATAAGCAACAAAAGACCTGAGTCTATGAAAAATAGCTAAAACAGAGTGTCTTTAACAGGCTCTCGCAATAATTCAAATACCTTATCCAGATTTGCTCGTGACGTATCTTTTTTCATCCTTATAGGGAAAGCTCCACGCGCTATTAATATGTCGTTTCCTGCCGCCGATTCCGGAACCACCCCATATTGCGGGACAAACAACGGTTTCCCTCCCGATAAAGCCTTTACTCCGGCATCAAGACTGCCGCCTGTAGTCCCCGCCTCTATAACAAAGACCATATCACTTAATCCCAAAATCGTGTTATTACGAGCCATCGCCCTGGAAGATGTCCATTTATCCGATGGCATAAACTCACTTATAACGAGAACCTTATTCCAATCCCAAACAGTCCTAAGCTCTTTCTTTATCCTGAAGTTATTTATACCCTCAGGCATGACAATTATTGTAGATGCGCCCGATGTAATTGCCATCTCATGAGCCGCTAAGTCTACTCCAGCAGCATAACCAGAAACGATACACACATCATCACCGGAGAGTTGATTCACGCAGTCTCGGGTTATCCCGACTCCTTTCTGCGACACCTTTCTTGAGCCGCTGAATGCAATTCTTCGCTTATACAATAGCTCCAGGTTTCCAATATAAGACAATACCGGAGGTGTATTTACTGAAAGAAAACGCTTTAACGCCGCCGGATAGACATCATCAAGAATCGACATGAAACCGACAGCATATTGCGAAGTTAATTCCTCTGCAACACTCATGACTCGATTAAAACATTCTCTTTGCGAACTATCCAAAACGGAATTGATTTTATTCCGAAGTCCTCCAACATCAAAATTTGAGCTGACTGAAAACAAAATCTTATTAGTCAACACCGGACCAACACCCTTTACTTTCAAAAGGCTGTATATAGTATTTATATGTTCTATCTCAGTCGTTGCCAGCATATTGTCATTTATTTTTTCTTGATTTAACAATAGCAATTCCAAGCACTCTTGACACACCTCTTTCTTTCAGTTTCATTGCCACATATTGCATTGTCAATCCTGACATGTAAAGGTCATCAAAAAGCAACACAGTCTTGCCATTTAAATCTATGTCTGCATCAATATTTAATCCTGACTCATCAAGAATCTCCAACTTCTCATCTACTGATTCGGCATCCTTAATATGGCGCGTCTTATTTCTCCAATAAACATGACTGGAAATATCCTTGAAATTAAAGGTGTCAAACTTAGACACAATTCGCTGAGGAAGATTCATAGCTCCGCTTTTGCCTGGAACAGCACAGATATAATCAACATATTTATAATAAGGCAATAAACCTATCCACTCGGCACATTTATCAACCAGTTTTGACTCTGCGTCACTATCACCCGAGTATTTGGCTTTACATTCAAGATCACCTATTTCTGTATGACCTTCTTCATCTTCTTCAAAATTCATAGACAGAGCAAGCGACAGGTCAAGTTCATCACGAAGAAACACGACATCATGATACTTTCTGATAAAAGCTTCAAATTTATCATATTCTTCCGGTGAATCAAATGATCGCCAATAGCCCCCGAACTTAGAGGGGAAAAGAGCAATATCATTTCCAAGCTCCGCTCTAATAAATGGCAGCACAGTTTCCTTAAATGGCAGCAAAATCTTTCCCGGTCGATCCCCGGAACCTCTTTTTAAAGCTCCGGCGTGGGTTGTGGCAAACGCAATGCGACGAGGAGCCCCGTCTTCAAAGATTAAGCGGATACCATCTATCGTTATATCCTTTTTAGGGACCTGAAGAAATGCCAAATCTGAAAAATTGAAACCCATACCCGAAACTTTGAATTACTGAAAACAAATATAAGATAAAAATCGGAGAAAAAAGAGAAAAATAGCAGTTAAAGTGGCAGCAAAGATTGCTTATTCGGGAAATTCTTATAATTTTGCATTCATTGAAATAAATTTTAACATCTATATACAACTCACATGAACGTAGTTGACCGATTTTTACAATATGTGAAGTTTGACACTCAGAGTGACGAACTGACCAATCTCTGGCCCTCGACTCCGGGTCAGATGGAGTTTGCCCAGCATCTTGAAAAGGAGCTTCAGGCAATGGGTCTTGAGGATATCACCCTCGACGACAACGGATACCTCATGGCTACCCTCCCGGCAAATATCGAGACTCCTGTGCCTACCGTAGGTTTCATTGCCCATCTCGACACATCGCCCGACCTCTCCGGACGTCACGTGACCCCGCGCATCGTCAAGAACTATGAAGGCGGCGACATCACGCTGAACGCAGAGAAAGGGATTGTACTCTCTCCGAGAGAATTTCCCGAGCTGGACACCTATCGCGGGCAAGACCTTATCGTGACCGACGGCAACACCCTTCTCGGAGCCGACGACAAGGCGGGAATCGCCGAAATAATCTCGGCTGTCGACTACCTGATGAAGCATCCGGAGATAAAGCACGGAAAGATACGCATCGCGTTCAATCCCGACGAGGAGATAGGACAGGGAGCCCACAAATTTGACGTCGAGCAGTTTGGCGCCGACTTCGCCTACACAATGGATGGCGGAGAGATAGGCGAGCTTGAATATGAAAATTTCAACGCGGCCGTGGCAAAGGTAACCTTTACAGGACGCAACGTGCATCCCGGATATGCCAAGCACAAGATGATTAACTCCATCCGCATAGCCAACCAGTTCACTTCGATGCTCCCGCGCTGGGAAACACCGGAACATACCGAAGGCTACGAGGGATTTTATCATCTTATCTCTATTGAGGGAAATGTAGAAAAGACAGTCGTGACCTACATCATCCGCGACCATGACCGCGACCGCTTTGAGCGCCGAAAGAAAGAGCTGGAGCATCTCGTGAGAAAAATCAACAACGAGTTCCCCAACAGCACCTCAATCGAAATCAAGGATCAATATTACAACATGCGCGAGAAAATCGAGCCCGTCATGTATATAATCGACATCGCGGAAGATGCCATGCGCATAGCCGGAGTAGAGCCCCACGTAGTGCCGATCAGAGGCGGAACCGACGGCGCACAGCTATCGTTCAAGGGACTTCCCTGCCCTAACATTTTTGCCGGCGGATTGAACTTCCACGGCAGATACGAGTTCATCCCCATCCCCTCGATGGAGAAAGCGACTCAGGTGATTGTCGAAATCGCACGCATAGTAGCCGAGCGATAACGGACAATGCCAACGATTGAAAAGCCAATATTGGTCGTGATTACCGGGCCTACAGGCTCCGGCAAGACCGACTTGTCGATACAGCTGGCGCAGCGGCTTGGATGTGACATCATCTCAGCCGACTCGCGCCAGCTTTTCCACGACATCCCCATAGGGACTGCCGCGCCGTCACCGCAGCAGCTCGCAACCGTGACCCACCACTTTGTGGGCACTCTGTCGCTTGACGAATATTATAGTGCGGCGCGCTACGAAGAAGATGTAATGGCTTTGCTGCCGTCAATGTGGGAAAAGTCGCCCTACGCGGTCATGTGTGGCGGCTCCATGATGTATGTCGACGCGGTTACGCGCGGTATCGACGACCTGCCAACGGTAAGCGACAGTGTGCGCCGCCATGTCATGGACCTTTACGAGAGCGAGGGAATCGAGGGCATAAGGGCCACCCTTCGCAATCTCGACCCCGACTATCTCGCCATCGCCGACCCCGCAAACCACCGCCGCCTCATCCATGCCATCGAGATAAGCCTTGAGGCGGGACAGCCTTACTCATCACTGCGCACAGGCACAGTGAAAGAGCGTCCCTTCAAGACCGTAAAAATGATGATTGACTATCCGCGCGAAACATTGTTTGACCGCATCAACCGACGTGTCGACGCGATGATTGAAGCCGGATTCATCGAAGAAGCACGCCACGTCTACCCACTGCGCCACCTCAACTCGCTTAACACGGTAGGCTACAAAGAGATGTTTGCAGCCTTCGACGGCACTATGACGCTTGACACCGCTATCGAGCGCATGAAGAAAAACACACGCGTCTATGCAAAAAAGCAACTCACCTGGCTAAAACGCGACCCGTCAGTAATCCGCCTCAACCCCTCTACATCACTCACCGACGCCCTCGCCGCCCTCCGGCAGCAATAAACGAGTCATTCTACAGCTAAACATTGATTCACTTGCTAATACTCATGTCGGCATAACCGCCGAGAAGCAATAGTAAGCATAAGCCTACTGCCATATTTGTTGCATTGCAATTATTTCCGTATCTTTGCAACAATTCAAATCCACAATTATCACTCTATGCAAGAGAAAATAATAATCCTCGACTTCGGTTCGCAGACCACCCAGCTAATAGGGCGAAGAGTACGCGAGCTGAACACTTATTGCGAGATACTTCCCTACAACAAGTTCCCCCACGACGATCCGTCGGTGATTGGAGTGATTTTGTCGGGAAGCCCCTTCTCCGTCTACGACGAAAAAGCGTTCAAGGTCGACCTTAGCGAAATCCGCGGCAAATATCCGATACTCGGCATATGCTACGGAGCGCAGTATATCGCCTACACCAACGGCGGCACAGTAGAGCCCGCCGGCTCACGCGAATACGGAAGGGAACACCTCGAAAAGTTTGACAACAGCAACCCGCTCTTGCACGGTCTGCCTGAAAGGTCGCAGGTGTGGATGAGCCACGGCGACACCATCACTTCACTGCCTGACAACTTCAAGATTATCGCTTCGACTGAAAAAGTCGACAATGCGGCATATCAGATTGAGGGAGAAAAGGTGTGGGGCGTGCAGTTTCACCCCGAAGTATTCCACTCCACCGACGGCACAAAGCTTCTCAAAAACTTTGTTGTCGACATCTGTGGAAGCCGTCAGGACTGGAGCGCGGCGTCATTTATCGAAAGCACTGTAGCCTCTCTGAAAGAGCAGCTTGGCGATGACAAGGTAGTGCTTGGACTCAGCGGCGGTGTCGATTCATCGGTAGCCGCAGTCCTGCTCAATAAAGCTATCGGCAAAAACCTCACCTGTATATTTGTCGACCACGGAATGCTCCGCAAAAACGAGTTCAAAAACGTGCTTCACGACTACGAATGTCTCGGACTGAACGTAATCGGTGTAGACGCGTCGGAAAAGTTCTTCAGCGAGCTTGCAGGAGTGACCGACCCGGAGCGCAAGCGCAAGATTATAGGCAAAGGCTTCATCGATGTATTTGATGAAGAAGCCCACAAGATAAAAGATGTAAAATGGCTTGCCCAAGGCACCATCTACCCCGACTGCATCGAGTCGCTTTCAATCACCGGCACCACTATCAAGAGCCATCACAACGTAGGCGGTCTGCCCGAAAAGATGAATCTCCGTCTCTGCGAACCCCTCCGTCTGCTTTTCAAAGACGAGGTGAGAGCGGTAGGACGTGAGCTCGGCATGCCGGAACATCTAATAAAGCGCCATCCGTTCCCCGGACCCGGACTTGCCGTACGAATACTCGGCGACATCACCCCCGAAAAGGTGCGCATACTGCAGGATGCCGACGACATTTTCATCCAGGGTCTTCGCGACTGGGGTCTGTATGACCAGGTATGGCAGGCAGGAGTCGTGCTTCTTCCTGTGCAGAGTGTAGGCGTAATGGGCGATGAGCGCACCTATGAGCGTGCCGTCGCACTGCGTGCCGTCACCTCGACCGACGCCATGACCGCCGACTGGGCACACCTCCCCTACGACTTCATGGCAAAGGTGAGCAACGACATCATCCGCAAGGTAAGAGGAGTCAACCGCGTATGCTACGACATCTCCTCAAAGCCGCCGGCAACCATCGAGTGGGAATAACCGCCGGTTAAAACTTTTACAAAGCTTTCTGCATTATATAAGATGTAGAAAGCTTTGTTTTTTATGACCGATAATGATGTTTCAACTGTTGCGCAGGGCAAGGTCGACATTGCCACGATGCCTCTGCGCCCACGGCATTTCCTGGTACTGTTCATCGCCTCGCTCGGGCAGATGATAGGTCAGGGTCTCGCCACTCTCGTAGGCATAATCATCCCCCTCATACAGATTGCCGTACACCCCGAAATTTCAGCCGGGATGCAAGGTGTGCTGGGCTGCATATCATTAATAGGACTTACCTTCGGGGCAATCGTGTTCGGACGATTAAGCGACCGCTACGGCTACCTTCTGTTTTTCAGGCTATGTCCGGCTCTGATTATAGTCGCCTCCGTCATCGCCTTTTTCAGCGACTCGATGACTGTGCTTCTCCTGTGTCTTTTCGTTATGGGATTCAGTGTCGGAGGCGAATACAGCCTTGACTCCAACTACATATCAGAAATAATGCCGAAACGCTGGGGGCTGCTCATGGTAGGCGTGGCAAAAGCCTCGGCGGCGATAGGCAGCGTCATTGTCGCCGGCATCTGCTATCATGCGATAAACCGATGGCAGTCAGCCCATCCGTGGCATGACCTCTTGTTCATAATGACAGGGATAGCAGGGCTGATGCTGCTGCTCAGAATCCACTTTGCCCAAAGTCCCGGATGGCTTTTGTCAAGAGGCGACAGGGCTGCTGCGGAGAAGTCGGTACAGTTTTTCCTGGGTAAGGATGTCACACTTCCTCCCCAAAACCCGACAAGCCGGACCACAACAAAAGCTGCGTCAAAGAAAGAGTCGGGCAGCTTTCTTTCTCGCAACTTCAAGAAAGTGATATTCAGCGGGGTGCCGTGGGCGTGTGAGGGACTCGGTGTATATGGCATAGGCATATTTCTCCCTACCCTAATAATGTCGCTCGGCATCAACCGCCTGCCGGCCTCCGCCTCGCAGATTGACCATGTTATCAGTTCGGTAGAGGTCACAATCTGGCTCAGCGCCATAATGCTCATAGGATTTGTCCTTGGATTGATGCTGCTGAAACGTGTCTATCACGTAAAGATGCAGGCATGGGGCTTCTTCCTCAGCGCGATAGGGCTCGCCATGTTGCTCGCCGCCTACCGCCTTCACCTTCCCGACTGGATAGCAATCTCGTCATTCATGTTTTTTGAGCTGTTTCTTAACGCCGGACCTCACCTCATCACCTTTATATTGCCGACGCAGATTTACCCCGTGGAAACCCGTGGCACAGGAGTAGGCATGGCAGCGGCAATCGGTAAAATCGGTGCTGTGGCAGGCGCGTTCTTTATTCCGATGCTGCTTAAATGGGGCGGCTCGACGCTCGTGCTCTGGGTGTCCATCGCAGTGATGCTGGCCGGAGGTGTCGTCACGGCATGGCTCGGCAGGGAAGTGCTTCCCGAGCCTACTCGCGATAATAGACGCGCTTGACTCTGGAAGCGACCGATGTCAGCACCTCGTAAGGGATTGTGCCGAGTCGGTCGGCAAGCTCCATCACAGAGATATTCTTGCCGAATATCTCCACCGTGTCACCGACCTCGCAAGGGACGTCGGTAACATCTATCATGCAGATGTCCATGCAGATATTTCCTACCGTAGGACAGCGGTGACCATTGACAAGCACCGTGCAATTACCATTGCCAAGATGACGGTTAAGCCCGTCGGCATAACCGATCGGAATCGTGGCTATCCGCGAATGGCGCGACAACACACCGCGCCGGTTATAGCCGATGGTAGTCCCCGCCTCCCACTCTTTTATGGCAATAATCACAGTGCGCAGGGAGCTTACCGGCTGAAGGTCGCCCTGTGAATTATCGGGCAAAGTCGGGATACCATACAGGCATATACCAAGACGCACCATGTCATACTGATACTCCGGGAAGCGTGTTATCCCGGTCGAATTAAGTATATGACGCAGGATGTGATGGCTGAACCCTGCCTGTAGCACCTTGCTGCTGCGCTCAAATATCGCAAACTGCTCGCGCGTATAGTCATCCATCTCAGGAGAGTCGGCGGCGGCAAGATGACTGAACACTGAACGAGGCGAAATCACGTCCTGTCGCTGCAACACCTCTACAAGTCTCGGCATGTCGCTTTCAAGAAAACCGAGACGGTGCATGCCTGTATCGAGTTTTATATGAACAGGGAAGTTTTTCACTCCGTGGCGTTCGCCCTCCTTGATTATCTCATCAAGTATATCAAAGGAGTATATCTCCGGTTCCAGATTATGGGTAAACAGAGTAGTATAATTGACCACCTTGGGATTCATCACCATGAGAGGCATCGTGATACCCGCCTTGCGGAGGTCCATAGCCTCGTCAGGCACAGCGACTGCAAGGTAAGCCGCGCCCTGCGACTGAAGAGTCTTGGCAAGCTCATAGGAGCCTGCGCCATAGCCCGACGCCTTCACCATCGCCACAATACCGGTAGTAGGCTTGAGCCGTGACCGGAAATTGTTGAAATTGCTTACCACCGCGTCAAGATTCACCTCAAGCACAGTCTCATGCTGGCGCGCCTCAAGCAAGTCGTTAAGGCGGTTGAATCCGAATCGGTCGGCACCCTTTATCAGGATAAGCTCATTTCTGAAATCATCGGGGGTGACGGCGGCAAGAAACTCATCGGTCGACCTGTAAAAATCGGCATTAATGTCAAAACAGCCGGCATGGGCTGAAATCTCCTCCCCGATACCGATAAGACGGCTTATGCCTTTGCACTTCACAAGATGCGAGATATTACGGTAAAGTTCTCCCGGAGTCATCGTCTCGTGCATTACGTCGCTCAGTATCAGTGTCGAACTATGGTCGGCGGTGACACGCCGCTGCATGAAGTCAAGAGCCGGGCCAAGTGAATGATAGTCGCCGGTATAGGCGTCAAATATCAGCATGCAGTCATTGACACCCTCAATCACGTTAAGGCGCGTGCCTACAGGTGTCAGAGCCGCCATGCGCGACCTGATGTCACCGTCAGCCACTCCCATGAGCATCAGTACTATCTGAGCTACAATGGCGTTTTCGACCGATGCGGCATCAACAAAAGGAATTTCCGACATGCTCTCTTTTCCGTCAAAACGGCATATAATACGCGACATCTCGCCGCTACGCTCCACACTGACGCTCACGGGAGCATCAGGATTTTTACACGACCAGCCGACACGGCGCGCCTTGATTCCGGCATCGTCAATCGCCGCGTTCACATCCGGGTCGTCGACGCAATAGACCAATGTGTCACATCCGGTAAAAAGCTTAACTTTCTCGTCACATTTCTCCCTGCGCGAGCGGAAACCAACGGCATGTTCGCCGCCGACATTGGTGAGGATACCTATCGTAGGGTCTATCATCGGCTGAAGCTCAGCCATCTCCCCGGGCAGGGAGATACCCGCCTCAAATATACACAGCTCGCTCTCGTCATCAATCTCCCAGATTGAGAGAGGCACACCAATCTGGCTGTTATAGCTGCGCGGGCTTCTTACAATCCTGAAGTCATCCTGAAGCAACCTGTAAAGCCACTCTTTCAGAGTCGTCTTTCCCCGGCTGCCCGTAATCCCGACTACCGGGATTTCATAACGGTGACGATGACAGCGGGCTATCTTGTGCAAAGCCGCCATGACATCATCCACGACAAGGAAATTTACGTCCTCGCTCCCGGCAAGCCCCTCTGGAATCTCTTCTACAACAAAATTTCTTACTCCCTTTTCTATCAGCCCCTTTACATAACGGTGACCGTCATTATTAGGAGTGCGCAGGGCAAAGAACAATGATTCTTCAGGATAAGTAAGTGACCTTGAATCAGTAAGAAGCACTGATATGTAATAATTCGGATATACCGGCTCCTTCAGGTCGAGAAGCCCGGCAATTCCGGAAATACTGTATTTCATTTTAATCGCTGTTACGGGTGATGACTTTGTCAATATCGGCATATATACAAGCCGTCGCACCCAGATTGTGTTTTACGTAGTCGGCGGCGATTTTACCCGCCTTTGCAAGAGAGCCGCTGTCAGAGAACAGTCCGTCCATTATCGCGGCAAACTCCTGTTCGCTGCGGTAGGTAAAAGCGCCTCCCTCTGCAATCATCTCCTTTGCTTCCTTGAATTTATGGTAATTCGGACCGAATATCACAGGCATTCCGTAGACCGCCGCCTCATTTATATTATGTATGCCGACACCGAATCCTCCGCCTATATAGCCTATGTCACCGTAAGTGTAGATGCTCGACAGCTTGCCGTAGCAGTCCACTATCACGCAATCGGCATCAGCAGCGTCATCCACGGTCATCGCAGACAGGCGGCACACCTTCCGGCTGACAGCCGACTCTATCGCCGCGACGCGTTCAGGCGTCACCTCATGGGGGGCAATTATCAGCTTCAATTCAGGGTGAGAGTTGAAATATGGAATCAACCTCTCCTCATCGGGTCCCCAGGAGCTTCCGGCAATCATAATCACGCCACCGCTGTCTTTCATCGCCTTTATCTCCGGAATCTCCCTGACTCCCTTCATGATGTCAGTGACACGGTCAAAGCGGGTGTCGCCTGCGACCGAGACATTATTAATGCCGATTCCGGCAAGCAGCGCCCTTGACGGCTCATCCTGTACAAATATTTTTGTATAGCATTTTAGCATCGACCTCATCAAGCCGCCCCACGGTTTAAAAAACACTTGTGTCGGACGAAATATCGCGGAGATGATAAATGTAGGTATTCCGCGACGCCGGAGCTCCTGAAGATAGTTGCCCCAGAACTCATACTTTATAAACACGGCGAGCGACGGATTCACCAGATCAAGAAAACGCCTCACGTTACGCGGAGTGTCAAGCGGAAGGTAGCACACGGCATCGGCAAGCGGGAAATTCTTTTTCACCTCATAGCCCGACGGAGAGAAAAAGGTAAGCAATATCAGAGCGTCAGGATGATTGCGCTTGATCATCTCTATCATAGGGCGTCCCTGTTCAAACTCACCCGATGACGCCGCATGAAACCATATATAACGCTTCCCCGGCTTCAGCGTGGCTCGCAGATAATCAAGCGAGTCACGCTGTCCGTCACGGAGTTTTTTTACTTTTTCGTCGCGTAAGGCGGCAATTTTTATTCCTGTGCCAAATGCACGTATTGCAAAATTATACAGAGGATTCATGCCGGAAAAATGATGACCTGTCGTCGAGATACTTGCTTTATTCTGGTTTGATAGACTCGACGCCTTTCTTGATGCGGCTTATAGTCTCATCCTTGCCGAGCAGCTCTGTTATGTCAAACATATGGGGGCCCTTGCACTCTCCGACTACCGTCAGGCGGAACGCGTTCATCACGTTTCCGAGATGATAGCCCTTTGAGGCAATCCAGTCAAGCACCACCGGCTCAGCCGCCTTGCTGCTGAAATCGTCCATTGCGGCAAGCACTTCGACAAGTTCGCCCATGATGCGCGGAGTGTCTTCGCTCCAGCGCTTCTTTACATCCTTGGGATTGTAGGCGTCGGGAGCCTTGAAGAAGAATTTTGCCTGATCCCAGAGATCCTTGACAAAATATATACGACCTTTTACCATTCCTGTGGCGGCGGCTATATATTCGTCGGAAAAGTCGGCGGGATTCACGCCATTAGCTTCAAGCACCGGCTTGAACAGAGCGGCAAGACGCTCATCGGGAAGTTTCTGAAGATACTCGTGGTTAAACCAGCGTCCCTTTTCAAAGTCAAATTTCGCGCCTGACTTTGAGCAATGTCCGAAGTCAAATTTTTCAATAAGTTCATCCATCGACATTATCTCGCTGTCATCGCCGGGATTCCAGCCGAGAAGTGCAAGGAAATTGACAACCGCCTCGGGCAGATAACCCGATTCACGATAGCCCGACGACACTTCGCCGCCTTCCGGATGCCACTCAAGCGGGAATACCGGGAAACCAAGCCTGTCGCCGTCACGCTTGCTGAGCTTGCCCTTTCCGTCGGGCTTCAGCAGCAACGGCAGATGCACAAACGAAGGCGCCGTGTCGCTCCAGCCAAACGCCTCATAGAGCAGCACGTGGAGCGGAGCCGACGGAAGCCACTCCTCGCCGCGTATCACATGTGACACCTCCATCAGATGGTCGTCGACGATATTGGCAAGATGATAGGTGGGCAGGTCGTCGGAACTCTTATAGAGCACCTTGTCATCAAGAACGGAAGAGTTTATCTTCACCTCACCGCGAAGAAGGTCGTTGACAACCACGTCGATGCCCGGCTCAATCTTGAACCTCACTACATACTGGGCTCCCTCGTCGATAAGGCGTTTCACCTCTTCGGCGGGAAGTGACAGCGAGTTGCGCATTGAATCACGCGTCGAGGCGTCATACTGAAAGTTGGCAATCTCCCCGCGCTTAGCCTCAAGCTCGGCGGGAGTGTCAAAGGCGATATAGGCTTTTCCTGCGTCAAGCAGCATCTTGACATGCTCGCGATATATGTCGCGTCGCTCGCTCTGCTTGTAAGGTCCGTAAGCGCCGCCTTCCCTGACACCTTCGTCGATGCCGATTCCGAGCCACGCAAGCGCCTCGTTGATATAATCCTCAGCTCCCGGCACAAAACGATGGGAGTCGGTATCCTCGATACGCAGTATCATGTCGCCGCCATGTTTGCGGGCAAATAGATAATTATATAACGCTGTGCGCACTCCGCCTATATGCAGCGGGCCCGTAGGTGACGGGGCAAACCTTACTCTGACTTTACGATCCATCTTAATGACTAATTGTTAAAAAGTGCCGCAAAGTTACTAATAAAATACGACATAACAGCCCACTTACGCCACTTTACCTGCAAAAACTTTTCTTGACCGACTGTCTGACACCCGGCACAAATCCACCTCCGGTGAAAATCCCGTTGAGACTGAACTAATTGCACACGCTATTGTTATTAACATTAAATTAACATTTACAATTATGTCAAAATCTATTTCTGTACTTCTCGGCTCACTTGCAATAGGCGTTGCGGCAACTATGACTTATTGTAGTAATCACGCTAAATTCATCGGCACATGGACAGCCATAAACCCGGTCAACATCACGGCTCAGATACCGGGTGCATCTTCGGCATCATCACTTGTGACAATCGACTTCATCGACAATCTGCAAAAAAACGGCGGAGCGGTAAATCTGCAAAGCGTTATAAACGTGACCCGCTCTATTGACGCCGACTCCCTCTCAGCCGGTCAGCCCTACGAGGTGAAGCTCGAGGCAAAGGCTTCAGTCGACGGCACCTGGCACTACGACATCGACGATGACGACGACCTCCTTCTCGCTCTCGACCTCTCAAAACTCAATGTCGACATCGACCCGGGCAAGATAACATTCACCCAGCCGGCGGCGACAGTCGTGCCACAGGTTCATCTTGACTCTCTCGCACTAAAATATGTCGATACGTGGAAACGCGACCTTACCGGGGTGATAGCCGACGACTTGTCACGCTATACCGTCATTGAAGATATAGAGGTAAGCAAGGACGGCGACATGCTCTCTTTTGAGACACAGTCACCGGAAGCAAAACTCCACTTCCGTCGCGACATCAAATAAATTACCGCCCACAGGCGTCATCCACAGTGACGCCTGACCTTACAGTCATCACAAATCCTCCACGTGGCAGCAGGCTTATAACCGACGGCACAGAGGTGTCAGACAAGACACTCCATCCGCCGTCAGAATCGGTAATAAGCACCGCTGCCTCTTCGTTTGCCTCAGGCAGCAGCGACATGTCAATCCTGACCTCACGCCTGCTGTCGCTGCCGTTAATGCCGGCGACATACCACAAGTCAGCCTTGCGACGCGCGATGACAGCATATTCTCCGGGATAGCCGCCGAGCAACACCGTGTCATCCCACGCGGTGGGTAGCGCCGTCAAAAAATCCCTTATCACCGCGGGCTGTGACAGAAAACTTTCAGGACGGTCGGCAAGATGCTGGATTCCCGATTCATACATCACGGTCAGCGCAAGTTCATGGGCATCGGTTGTGACATGAGGATGCTGCGAGTCAGTAAACGCACACGGTGTATAGTCCATTGACCCTATGACATTGCGCGTAAACGGCAATGTGGCGTTATGTGAAGCGGCACGGTCAGTGAATGTCGGTACATTATTGTACCATTCCGCACCATATACAGCCTCCACGCTTACAAGATTAGGATAGGTGCGCTGCTGCCCGCGAGGTATGGTAGCGCCGTGGAAGTTTACCAGCAGGTTATGACGCGCGGCACATTCAAGCAGCTCCGTCATGTAACGGAGATTGCGGTTATCATCGCCGGAAAAAAAGTCAATCTTCACCCCGGCGATGCCGTTTACCTGACACCAGGCAAACTCTCGCTCGCGATCCTCAGGAGTATTCAGCCGGAATTTCGGACCCGGAGCCCCGTCGACCCAGCCTATTGAAGAATTATACCATATCATCGGCTTCACTCCCTTTTCATGGGCATAGGCGACTGCGTCAAGCACACTTTTACCATCCTTCATCTCGTCCCACTCCGCATCAATCAACACATAAGGCAGATTCATCTCACATGCCATGTCAACATAGCGGCATATTATATCATAATCATTTGACCCGTGATTATAAGCCCAGTAGACCCATGACGCAACTCCGGGAGCTATCCATGAGGTGTCATGAATACGCGACGGCTGTGCATTGTCATTAACAAGAGTGGAGCCGACAACGCCGGGAAGAGTGCCGATTATTGCCGTCTGCCACCCCGACGACTCTTCCCCGTCAGGTCTTATGTCAAACAATCCGGCTCCGTCCACCGCATACAGGCTTGATGCTGCAGAATTCTCGTCAACACCCGATTCCGACAGGAGCATGAACAATTCCTTATCACCATATTCAAAAAGTGCCGGATAGCCGATTCTCATACCTTCCGACAGGTCTTCTCGGTCTCGCTCATAGAAGCCCTCGTAACAGTCGGTCCACTTCATTAGCCATGAATGGGAAAAGCCTGCCACATCAATCCCGTAACCGTGACACCCGCTCCACGCCACTCCGTCGTCAGAGACTCTCACATTTACCGTATCGCCCGACTCAAGCAGATACCCCGACTCGCGGTAACGGTTATGACACCTCTTCCGCTTTCCGGTTATCATCGTGTAGTCCACGTCATGTATTCCTCTGTCAACTACGCCGGTTATCTTTCCACATTCGAGTGTCAGCACCTTCCGCCACTCGCCGCCGGCATTTCCCGTGACGACAAGAGCCGTATCACCTTCAGCCGACACCCTTATCCTGTCGCCCGGCGACTGCTGCGCCGACAACGCCGCGCCCGACATAATAAAAACCGATGTCAATATATTTTTTATCATAATCTTATTGTCAATTCCGTTCCGTCATAGTCCACAGTCTTCTCGCCATAAGGACTTACAATCCTGAGCGTCCTCACTGAAGGCATACCGGGATACTCACCGCAACGGCTGCCGACTTTAAGTGTGCGCTCCCCGTCATTCCATGCCATCGCCACCGTCATGCGGCTCCCTTTTTCAAAATTATAATTATCGCCTTCGTCTTCATAAAACATAAATTCCGCATCAGCGCCCGGATAGACATTAACGGTTATATCGCCGCCTATCTGTGCATCGGCATACTCCACCGCGTCGCCGCCCGCTATTATCGAGCCACCGCGCACAAAAAGAGGTATGCGCCCGAGCGGCGCGTCACAGTCAATCCACCGCCCGCCGTCATGGCTCTCACCGGTGAAATAGTCAATCCACTTCCGGCCTCCGTCAAGCGCGGGCAGATACACCTTACGGGAGACGGCACCGGGATAGGTCACCGGACACACGAGTATGTCGCCAAACATGTATTCATCCTTTATATCGCGCACATTGACGTCATCGGCAAAGTCAAATGCAAGATGCCTCGCAATGCTGTAGCCGCCGAGTGTCTGCCTGAAAGCGAGGCTGTATATATAAGGTATCAGCCTGTAGCGCAGCTCAATCATGCCGAGTATCGCGTCGTAATACTTTGACCCGGGTTCTCCGAAACGCCATATCTCGCGCGGAGTGTCACTGCCGTGACTGCGTAGCACAGGCAGGAATGTAGCCCACTGGAACATGCGCACATAATATTCCTTATATCCGTCATCGTCCACCCCGGCAGGAAAATCGCCGCAGCGAAACCATCGCCCGTCACGTGCCGTGAAAAACGACCCTACATCTACCGTCCAGTAGGGATTACCCGTAGCCATGTAGTTCAGTCCCGAAGGTATCTGCTGCCTGAACGACCGCCATGACGCATGAGTGTCGCCGTTCCACACGATTGTGCCGTAGCGCTGCTGCCCCGAGTAGCTTGAACGGGTAAGATTGACCACCCTCTTGCGGTCGGTTGCAAGACGCTGGTTTTCATATATGCCCCGGGAGTGATAGAGCGAATAAAGGCTGCTGCGTTCCATGCCGAGCGCATCGGAAAGTATATCCTTGTTCAGGTGCCAGCGGCGCTCATGGTCATCCCAGCCGTAATCCTTGCCGTCGACAGGCTCCGGCATGCGGTTCCAGTCTCCGTCAAGCGGCTCGCTGCTGTCACACCACCACGCGTCAAAACCCCTTGAAAAGAACTCCCTGTCGGCATAGCTCCAGTAATATCTGCGCGCGGCAGGATTAAACGCGTCATACACGGAGTGTTCAAGCATATATCCCTTCTCGCGGAAATCGCGCTCTTGCGGACAATACTGAGGATTGGGCCATATACTCACCATAAGCCGGGCATTCATCGAGTGGACTGAATCGGCAAGAGCCTTAGGGTCGGGATAATACCGGGAATCCATCTTCATGTAGCCCCATCCCTCGGGCCAGTAGTTCCAGTCCTGTACAATCATGTCGACGGGGACATGACGCCGGCGGTATTCCGCAAGGGTCGACAGCAGGTCGTCGCTGCTGACATAGCGCTCCTTTGACTGTATATAGCCGAATATGTAGCGTGGCATCATGGAGACACCGCCTGTAAGATAACGGTATTGCGCCACGACATCCTCAAGCCGCTCCCCTTTCATGAAATAATAGTCAACTTCGGCTGCCGCCTCATATGTGACCGACCCGGCGTCAAATTTCATCGCACACCCGGCGTCAAACAAGATGCCGTAACCGCCCGTCGAGACAATCACCGGCACCGTTGCCTTGAGATTATGCTGAGTGAGATAAAGCGTCTTGCCGTTAAGATCCATATAGTCTTCCATGTGAGAGCCGAGTCCGTAAAGGGCTTCGGATGGAGAAAAGGCGAAATTGTTGACGTAGCGCGTCGACACTCCTACGGTGTCGCGCCTTACGACATCCTTGACTGTCACTTTGCCGTTTGCCGTCTCTTCCATCCGTGCCGACGCATCGTCATACACGATTTTCTCACTGACAACCCGCTCTCCACTGCGTGGTGTATCGGCATTTTCTGCAAGCAGCAGTTTTCCTGCCGCCCGGTCTTTAAACACCAATGCCCCGGTCCTCTTATCCATTTCGACAAGCAGCTCTGAGGTAGAGTAAACGACCTTCCCGCCTTCATTCGCGGAATTGACCGTAAAACATGAATCGCCGTAGACGGTGACCCCTGTGTCATTTCCCCGCAGACTGTCGTTCACCGTCCATCTTATCCTGGCGATGGAAGGGGTGATGAAACTGACTTCGGGCAATTTCTCCGCAGCTGTCACCGACAGCGAGCCTACCGACAATAAAAGATATAAGGATTTCCGTAACATGACATGATGGTATTGTTCACCGCAAAGATAGACATCTATCCCGGCTCGATCACCGACATTGTGTTACAGAATCCTCTTAAAAGGTAACATTGGAGGCTATATGCCGTGACAAAATGCTCATATCGCGGAGGGACTGCCCGTAAAATAGGCTCTCACCTTGCCGAGCGGCAACTGTCCCTCAAGCTGGACGGGGATACGCGTCGCGTCGGTGCTTATCCATGTGTCCATCGCGTCTGACGACACTTTCCCGTTCTGGGTGAACGTAAAGCTCAGGTGAAATGTGCGCCACCTGTATTTCCCGAGTTTGATATCCTCTATCCCGTCATAGCGCACGGTAAGCTGCTCCACGCTCTTTCCCGAAAACACATTCATGCTCACAACTTCACCGGGGCGCATCGACTCGAAGTCGAGTGTGCGTAGATAATAGAACACCGACAGCATGTCGACTGTCCTTCCTGTGGCATGAAGCACCGTCTCCGAGGTAGTGACAGGGCCGCCGTTTTTCGACTTCCAGCGTTCGGCATATCCGGTCACCTCGTCGCCATTGCGCTCATAGCGCACGACATCGCGCCCGTAGCGCGAGCCTTCATGGGAGATTTTGGTGTACAGTTCCGGCAGGCAGCCCTCACGCAGCATGGTCGACTTCAGGGTGTCGCGCACCATGAATATCTTGTCGGCCCAGGGGAGGGTGCGCGCTGACAGTTTCGCGTAATAATGGTTGCCGTCACTACGCAGCGACAACACCGCGCTCGCCGCATCCTTGTTGACAAGCCCCCACTTATACATTATCATATAATTAAGATCCTCGTCGGGGAGGTCAAGAGCGGCAACACGCGCCGGCATCAACGCCCCAGCAAGCAGCATCACAGCCGCAACTATACCATAGATATTAATTCTCTTCTTCATCGGTCTGCATTTATTAATGTTCCTTTACCTCTCCGCTTCTTGAAAGTTCAAGAAACGGCAGCGCGTCACGCACCGACTGCTCTATCCTCTTGTTGCGCCAGCACTTCCGGCACACGGCTATATAACGGTCGTCGCCGCCTATCTCCACCTGCTCGCCGTCGGTCACAAAATCGCCGTTGGCGTCGATACGCGCGTTGACTATCGTCTTTCGGCCGCAACTGCACGTGCTCTTTATCTCGTCAATCGTGTCGGCTATCTCGAAAAGACGGCGCGAACCCTCAAAAAGCCTCGTGCGGAAATCGGTGCGCAGTCCGTAGCATATCACGTTGCTGCCGTAGTCATCAACCACTCGCGCGAGCTGGTCGACCTGGTCGGATGTCAGAAACTGCGCCTCATCGATAAGAAACCAGTCGATTACCGTCATCGTATGCTCAAACATCTCCTGGGCAAGATGATAAAGGTCGGTGTCAGGATAAATCCACATGCACTTCCGCTCGATGCCTATGCGCGAACGTATCACATTCTCTTTCTCCCTCGTGTCGACCACAGGCTTCAGGCATGCATAAGTCATGTTACGCTCCTCAAAGTTGTAGGCGGTCGTAAGCAGCAAAGCGGTCTTTGCCGACCCCATAGTGCCGTAACGAAAATATAGTTTACCTTTCCGGTTCATCTTACATTATAATTATATTTCAAACGTAAAGATATGCAGAATAGTTGAATCTCCCGACATTTAAGGCGCTTTTTCACGTTCATATAATCAAATCACCACTTTTCTCCTCACAATAGTGTTAAATTCTTGCAAGTTATATTTTAATTATTTAATTTTGCGACAGTGTAATGTTTTGCGATTATACATTAAGGAAAATTTAGTTAAATTCGTTAAAATCAATCATGAAGAGAGTATTTTTTGCTTGTCATTTAATACTGTTTTTCTACATAATCTCACCTGCGGCGGTCTACTCTCAGGAGATGCGCTGTGACACATTGCGCACCAATATCAGCTTCCGTCAGGGATACTCGATTATCGAGCCGCAGTATGCCGGTAATCGCGCGGCACTGCAGCAAGTCACCGCATGGCTTGACAGCCTTGCCGCCACGCCCGACGCTATCATGTCGCTGTCAGTAAGAGGAAGCGCCTCTCCCGAAGGATTCGCGCCAAATAACCGCCGCCTCTCCCGGAAGCGTGCGGAAAGCATAGCGCGCCACATCATCGAGTCCAATTCTGTGCCGCAGTCATCAGTAAAGGTGGAAGACTCCGACATCGACTGGGAAATGCTGCGACGCATGGTGATTGACGCCCGTCAGCCCTGGAGCGAGGAAGCAGCGGCAATCATCGCCGACACCCCGGTGTGGATATTTGATGACAACGGAAAAATCATCGACGGCAAAAAGCGCCAACTCAGCTCTTTAGGGGGGGGTAAGCCCTGGTTTTACATGTCGGAACACTTCTTTCCCGCTATGAGAAGTGCCGGCTACACCATAATCTGTCAGCGACAGGTCGCCGCTCAGGTCGATTCCGTCGCCCGAGAACCGCTTGCCGAGGCGACAGCCTCGACCGACACTGTCGCGGCAGCACCGGCAACCGAAACAATCGTCACCGCCGACACCTCCATGAATACCCTTCCTGTGAGTGCCGGCGATTCACCGATAATCGACATGACCCCGACGGCGCTGCCTCGCTTCACCGCCCTGCTGAAGACCAACATGCTCTATGACGCGGCGGCAGTCCCGAATCTGGCTGTCGAAGTGGCGATAGGCGAACACTGGTCCATAGAGGCGGGATGGATGTATGCACCGTGGAAAAGCGACAGCCGCCACCGCTCGTGGAGAGTAAGCGGCGGAGAAGCGGGCGCGAGATACTGGTTCCGCGCTCACCCAGGCGACCATTCACGCCTCAGCGGTCATCACGTAGGCATATACGGACAGATGCTCACCTACGACTTCAAGCTTGGCGGCAAAGGCTATATCGCCGACGACTGGAGCTACGGCGCCGGCATCGCCTACGGCTATTCGCTGCCCGTGGCGCGTCACCTCAACATCGATTTCACCCTTGGTGTCGGCTATCTCGGCGGCAAGTACAAGACTTACCGTCATGTTGATGACTGCGACGTGTGGCAGGCGACCTACACCCGCAACTGGTTCGGACCCACAAAAGCCGAGATTTCGCTCGTGTGGTATATTGGAGGCAACCCCGCAAGGAAAGGAGGCAAACGATGAATACACCTATGATGACAATATCACGTATCGCCGTTGCTGTCATGCTTCTCACACTATGGTCATGCATCGACAGGGATTTATGTTACGACCACACCCACATGATGGATGTCGAGGTAAAATTTGACTGGTCCAAAGATCCCGACGCCTCTCCGTCGACAATGGTGGTTCACTTCTTCTCCCCCGACGGTCGACATTACAAACGCTACGAATTTACCGATAAAAACGGTGGAAAGATACGCGTCGAGGCAGGTGAATACATGCTCCTCTTCCACAACGGTGAAATGGAATGGGTGCGCGAGCGAGGCAACTCCTGGGACTCCTACGAGCTGTACACTCTTGAGGAAGGTCTTCTGGAGCCGATGTCACGTGACATGCCCGCGCCGCCGCGTCCGTCAATCTCAGCCGATGAACCGGTGCGCTACGCTCCAGAGACCATATGGGGCGGCGCGCTTGAACAAGCCGAAGTAAAACAAGGCTCCGCTCCCGCTGTCGTGACCCTCACCCCGGAAAAGGCTACGGCAAGCTACACCGTGGAGGTAACCGACGTGAAAAATCTGAGCGAGAACCTCGACATAAGCGCCGCCATCTCCGGAATGGCGGAAAGCCACTCCCCGACAAAGAGAGCACCGGCGGGACAAAGAGTCACTATACCGCTGGCGCTCGAACGTCCCGACAACCACACTCTCACAACCCGCTTTGTCGCTTTCGGACACTGCCCGGAGAGCGAGACAAGCCACATCTTCACAATATACACCTCGGAAAAGATATATTACAACTTCGATGTCACCGACCAGGTGCATGACGCCCCCGACCCTACCGATATACATATCAGGCTTACGGGACTCACTCTGCCCACAGCCGACTCAGGCATGGCGCCATCGGTCGACGACTGGGACAATATCGACGACATACTTATAAAACTCGACTAAATCAAAATAAACAATCGAAATATATTTAACAGAGTAACAATCATGAAACAGAATGCAAAATTATCAGGCATCGCCCTGATTGCAGCCATGGGGGTTGTCTCATGCTCTACCGATGAGCTGCAGGAAATCAATGCAGGAGAAGGCATTTCCTTCACTACTCAGGTAAGCCGCGCCACGCCGCTTACTCTTGAAGGCCTTGACGGATTTTATGTCTATGCCGATGCCGCTGGCTATCCCCAGATGTTTATCAACGGCATGGAAGCGAAAAAAGATCCCTCTTCGTCATCAGGAATCTACTTGCTGGACAGTAAAGTAACCTGGCCTACAGGAGTAAACACAATTAACTTCTGGGCTTACGGTCCGCTGGCGGCAAAAGATTATCTGACTCCGAGCATAACAAATCTTTCTCAGCACCTGCAAAACTACAAGGTAGCCCAGTCAGTAGAAACAGGAGGCGCGGGACAGAATGATTTTGTTGTCACATATGCCGAAGCGGCAAAAACGCCCGGTAACCAGGTAGCATTGGAATTTCACCACGCGCTTTCTCAGATCGAGATAAAAGCCAAGCTTGGCGCCGACCTTGAAGAAGGAAGACGCGTATATGTCAAGGGAGCATGGCTCGTAAACATCAATTCGACCGCCGACCTTCAATTCCAGAAAGAAGGACTCGACGCCGACTATCATCACATGAACTGGGCAAATACAGCCAATCTCGTAAGCTACGGTTGTTCTCATTCCGCAGGAAGCTCACTTAGCCAATCCAGCGCCACCACAATCGTGGGCAACGATGGCAGCAACCAGTCAAGCCTTATGCTGATTCCCCAGAAACGAGATAAATATGCCTTCGCCAAAGCTGCTGCCGACCCCTCATCCCATGAAGGGGCGATTGCAACCGCAGAGACATCAACCGGCGCCTATATCCTTGTATTGTGTCGCGTCGAGACTTACCACAATTCTCCGGTAACTGAAGCAGGGGCTGCTGAAAACCCGGCAATCAAGGTTGAGGGCGACGGACATGTTCACCAGCTCTTCCCCTACACCTATAACGATAAGAAAGAATTCGTATATCAGGAAAATGCCTACGGCTACACCTGCGTCCCCATTGACATCGACTGGAAGCCGGGTAAGAAATATGTCTACACCCTTCAGTTCTGCGGTAGAGGCTCAGGCGCCGGACAGTATCCCCCCGCTATTCCCGACGTGCTTCCCAAGGGCGACGACATCATAACCACTCCGGAAGATGGCAAAAAGCCGGGCGACAACGTGCTTGAAAACGAGATTACCTTCAAGGTCGAAGTATCTGACTGGACCGAAGAGTCAGTAGACACCAAGATGGATTAATCACAATTACCTAAACAAGTATAGATGAACGCAACTATGTCACATCTTAAATCATCCTATATACGCTTTGCCGGCGGCATGGCGGCGCTTGTCGCCGTGTCACTGTTCTCCTCATGTGAAGATGACACCTTTGACCGCCCGTCGACAGGCGGCACAGGCATAAGCTTTGACGTGGAGGTAACAGGCGACTGGACTGCCGGCTCCCGCGCCGACAGCCAACTGGACATCAGGGAGATGACATGTGACTCCGATGCCGATCCTCTATATCTTGTCACGGAAATCTCATCCGCTGACGCCGACACCATGTCGGTGTCAGCGGCTTCCTCTTCAGCCGGACGCGCCGCGCCGGTGACCGACACTGCCGGATTCCACGACTCGTTTGGAGTGTCGGCGATGTGCTATACAGGCACCCCCGGCGATGATTTCCCACTCAACTTCGCCCACGACCTGAAGATGCACAAGTCAGGCAGCCAATGGACCCGCGAGGACGGATTGAAACTCCAGTGGGTAAATTCCGGCACACTGAAATTTTTCGCCTACTCTCCCCATTCGTCAGCATTTGACGACAGCCGCCTCATCCACTCTCCCGCAACCGACACGGGCGCGCCGGTACTGACCTACACCGTGCCCGACGATGCGAAAGACCAGACCGACATCATGACTGCTGTCACCGTCTGCGACGGAGGTCAGAAAGGTGCGGTAAGTCTTACATTCACCCATGCGCTCACCGCCGTGACCGTCAAGACAGGCGAGGCAATGCTCGGCGGCACCATCAAGAGCGTCACAATCAAAAACGTTTACGGCAAAGGGAGCCACCGCATTGGCTCCGGAACGTGGACAGCAGCAGGGACTCCACGCGATTTCACAATATCATTTGGCGACGACGGCAAGAAACTTCCGTCGGCCGACAAAGACAACAACAATTATTACACCGACAAAGACAGCGAGATCACCGGCGGCGAAATCACCATGATGATGATTCCGCAGACTCTTCCCGCCGATGCCGGAATAGATATAGAATTTACCGACGAGCTTACCGGGACCGACCGTCATCTGAAGGCTTCGCTCGCCGGAACCACATGGGGTACAGGCAAGAAGGTTGTCTACTCGCTCAACTCGACCGGAATCGTGGTCGAGCCTGTAGCCGAACTTACCGTCGACGGCAAGACCGACGCCCGGTCAATACGCGCCCATGGATTTCTTCCCGGAGAAGTCGCACTGAAGGCTTTTGCCAAAGTTGCCCAGACAGGCGCAGAGACCAAAATCATCTCGCTCCCGTTCACTTTACAGACATCGGTCGACGGAGGCAAGACATGGACGGCAAGCCAATGGCAGCCCGAGCCTGATCTGTCCGACCCGCAGGCTGCGCTCGTGAGCAAAAACGGCATCGCTCTTCCGGCTCAGTCGGTATATGAAGAGATGCTCAAAAAGATGGGAAACAACCCTGAACAAGGTACTCCCTCGTCAAGCGTCGACCTCTCGGGAGGCGGAGAGACCGCCAACTGCTACATAATCTCAGCCCCGGGCTACTACAGCCTGCCGCTTGTCTACGGCAACGCGCGAACTGCGGGCGAGTCGTCTTACAAATATTTGGGAACAAAAGAGCTGCCCAATGACGATGAGGAAAATCATCGTGTGTTACGCGATTTTGTAAATCACGAAAATGAGGTAATCACCGGAGCCAATATCACCGGAGCCACCGATGCCGTACTCATCTGGCAGGACGCTCCTGAACTCGTGACCGAGGTAAAGCTTGATGGCAATATGCTTAAATTTCACGCGCGTGCCGACCGCTTTGTGCAGGGCAATGCTGTAGTCGCCGTGCGCAACTCGGCAAAAGTGATTCTATGGAGCTGGCACATATGGGCGACCAACTATAAATGGGACGGTTCAGCCGACATCCACACAAAGTCAAGAAGCACCCTGGCAAAAGATTATTATTTTGCGCCATGTAATCTCGGCTACTGTGATCCGCACGGCGGAAATCCGGCTCGCGATATTACCCTGAGGGTAGAGTTTGAGCTGCCCGACGGAAAGACCAAAAAGAGCGTGGCTCTTCCCATAAAAATATCTCAGGATGAAATCGTAGCCTCTATCGCAGGTGACAATCCTTTCTATCAGTGGGGTCGCAAGGACCCGATGCTGCCGGGTGTGTACAACAGGGCTATTCTCGATTGGGCAAAAGGGCTACCGCATTTGCAGACAGAATATAACATGAAAAATAAGGCATATTTTGTCGATGACCCGCAATATGCCATTGCTCCCGCACAATCAGGAGTCAGCATAGGAACTTCAATCCAGAATCCTCATCAGTTTTATATGTCAAAGCGACCTAAGGTAGACAACTATGACCTGACTGCCGACTACCTCAGGCGTCACTGGCATGATGGAAGAAATACCCGATACAAGCACCATGCTATATTGAACTTCTGGGACTCGCAGATGGACGAGCAAGGAGCAGCCAACACCTTGGACAATGCAAATAACGAACGGAATGTAACCAAAACTATTTATGACCCATGTCCTCCCGGATATAAGATGCCGCCTCCAAACGCTTTTTCAATGTTCAGCAAAAAGGTAGGTACAACAAATCTCTCAGAAGCAAATGCTTATGGTTCTCTTAATGAATATGACAAAATCGAAGATGGCAGCCAAAAAATTGGCTGGAATATCGCTACCGGAGAGAATGGTTCGGGACAAAAAATATTTTTCCCCGCGACCGGTCTGCGTGACATGGGTGTAAGAGAAACAGAAGTGATAGATGGATATAATGACGGAAAGTCAAAGGAAACGACAATCACATGGCCTGCGCATGCCGACCTTACATTCATCGCGACCTCCGGTTTTACACGAAGCTCATCACAAGTTGTAACAGGATTTAGAGACGAAGAACAAACAGATCCAATCTGGGGTACCAAATGGACAAGCAGTACATTGCTTTTCTATCTTGATAACCGACTCTCTGGAAACCCGGCAATACCTCACGTTTCGTTAAACGGAGGTACAAACAACGCCTACGGCTTCACCGTACGCCCAATCCGCGAATAATCCCCATCCTATCACACAAAAACGCCATACATGCATTTCCCCGACAGGGGATAATCCGACGTGTAGCCGTGGGTTGAGCGCAGCGATACCCACGGCTAAACAAAGACTATCCCCTTTGGGGATAACACACCACGCCGAAATCCCCCACAACGCCACGCACACACACACCACACATGCAATGTAGGGGCGAGTGGAAGCTCGCCCGCGGTGCGTCCACCGATGCGTTGGGGTGATTTACAGAGCATTATCAACAACTATTCATACAGGCAGTGTAGGGGCGAGTGGAAGCTCGCCCGCGTTACGTCCGCCGATGACGTATATGTGGCGGCATCCCCGGGCGAGGATATGTTGTGTTTTCGCATGGTTTGTGTTGCGGGCGACCTTCCAGTCGCCCCTACAGCTACGCGGTGATCCCACACGCCGCTACACCAAACGCCATACATGCATTTCCCCGACAGGGGATAATCCGACGTGTAGCCGTGGGTTGAGCGCAGCGATACCCACGGACAAGCACCGATGCAAATGATGTTTCCGTCAGGAATCATCAAATTATCGGCATTGCAACATTGATTTGGCGAAACGATTGATACACGATGATGATTCCTACGGAAACATCGTAAATTCACAAAACATACCGTGGGTATCGCTACGCTCAACCCACGGCTAAACAAAGACTATCCCCTTTGGGGATAACACACCACGCCGAAATCCCCCACAACGCCACGCAAACACACACACATGCAATGTAGGGGCGAGTGGAAGCTCGCCCGCGTCACGTCCGCCGATGACGTATATGTGGCGGCATCCCCTTGCAGGGATATTCTGTGTTTTCGCATGGTTTGTGTTGCGGGCGCTGATGACGTATATTTCGCGGCATCCCCGGGCGGGGATAGACCGCGTTTTCGCTTGGTTTGTGTTGCGGGCGACCTTCCAGTCGCCCCTACAGCTACGCGGTGATCCCGCACGCCGTTACACCAAAACGCCATACATGCAATTCCCCGGCAGGGGATAATCCGACGTGTAGCCGTGGGTTGAGCGCAGCGATACCCACGGACAGGCACCGACGCAAATGATGTTTCCGTCAGGAATCATCATTTCATCGGCATTGCAACATTGATTTGGCGAAACGATTGATACTCGATGATGATTCCTACGGAAACATCGTAAATTCACAAAACATACCGTGGGTATCGCTACGCTCAACCCACGGCTAAACAAAGACTATCCCCTTTGGGGATAACACACCACGCCGAAATCTCCCACAACGCCACGCAAACACACACATGCAATGTAGGGGCGAGTGGAAGCTCGCCCGCGGTGCGTCCGCTGATGACGTATATGTGGCGGCATCCCAGGGCGGGGATATTCTGTATTTTCGCATGGTTTGTGTTGCGGGCGACCTTCCAGTCGCCCCTACAGCTACGCGATAATCCCCACGCAGTTACACCAAACGCCATACCACGCGCCATATCACGCGCCATACCACGCGCCATATCACGCGGTAATCTCCACAATACTATACAAATGCAAGGGGATTTAACAAAATTTGCGTATCTTTGCATTTGAAATATAATACCATCGAAACTTCATTATTACAATCATACATATACCATTAAAAAACATCTATCATGAGACTAACCCCCGGAATCACCGGCGTAATCATCGCCATGACCGCAGGCGCCGCCTCTCTTAATGCGGCATCCCCGGGCGAACTTGACCCGCCCTCGGTAGTGGAACAATGGAGCGACGACTCCCAAGCGACCAAAATCATCGACATCAATTTCAGCGACACCCGCTGGCCGTCGACATGGACTGCTGAGACAGGCAGAGACTGCCCCGACTTCTCGTCAGGCGGATATGTCAACGCGGTGCTTGAAGTGCCGGCAAACGGTGGCGCAGGCGACGTGACCTATCCCGTGTTGTTTCACAACTGCATGTTTGCCAACAAGACATCCTACGGCGGATATGGCGGAGCTACTGCCGCCTTCTCCCGCCAGTATTATCTCGGAGAAAAGGCTACCAACTACAACGACTGGAAACAGGCAGGTCACAAGAACTATCTTGAAGACAACATACGCTACGACAGCTCCACCGGAAAACCTATCTACGGTGAAGCGGGATTTGTGCAGATGTGCCGTGACGCCGCTGCAGAAATCGACGGCACACTCACGTCACTTCACGGATGGATGGAAATCGACCATATCCCCTACGTGGAGCGCGTGCAGTGGTCATGGTCATCGACTTCCTGGGGACGCGGAATAAAATGTGACATCAAGATCGGAGACGGCGACTGGGAACCCCTCGTATGGATGGGTTCGGAGCGCCAGAAGCAGGGATGGACGGTGTACAGCGACCAGGGATATTTCATGGAAAACGTGATTGACGCCTCCGACGTGTCGCTCCGCTGGCGTGTATGGGACGGCGAAGACATGGACAATCCCGTGCAAGGCGACGGCAACGGCGGCACAGCCTTCACCCAGGCTATCGACCCGATGGCGCAGCGACAGGCTCCGCGAGTACACAAAGTGCGCATATTCGGCAACGAAATCAGCGCCTCTGATGCCGAACACGCCCGTAACAACCCGATAGGAGATGTCGGCAAGCTATCTAATCTCGACGACTTCGAGACAGGCGGCAAAGACAACGCCCCCGACGCCGACGCTCCGCTCATGCTCCTGTCAGTGAACCCTGACGGTAGCGCCGACCACACCACCATACAGGCGGCAATCGACGCAATTCCCGACGGCTACCGCGGAATCATCTACATAGCCCCCGGCGTCTATGATGAAAACGTGTATGCCGGCACAAAAGAGAGCCACAACAAGTTTATCAGCCTCATCGGCTCCGACCCGGCGACAACCATACTTACCTCATCGGTGTCACGTGGTGCCGGCGCCTCAGGCGTGACCTTCAACGACTGCGCCGCGCTGAATGTATATGTGCCCCGCTTCTATGCCGAAAATCTTACCATCCGCAACACGAGCGGCAATGTGGGACAGGCTGAGGCGCTGTACACTGCAGGCGACGCCCACATGTTTAAGAACTGTGTGTTGAGCGGCTACCAGGACACCTACAAGGCTAACGTCGGGTCGCGTGGCTACTTTGTCGACTGTGTTGTCGAGGGAGCTGTCGACTTTATCTACGACGGCGGTCTTGAGTGGTTTGAAAACTGCGAGATACGCTGCGTGAAGGGCGGAGGCTACATCACCGCCCCGTCGTCAAGCGGCATGCCCATGACCCGCGTGCTCTTCCCCGAACTGAGCGCGGAAAGCTTCTATCCCGGCCTGTTCTTCAACAACTGCCGCGTGACAGCTGCCGACGGCGTGACAGCAGGCAGCTATGTGCTCGGACGCCCGTGGGATGAGAATTGCGGCTCGATGTTCCTCAACTGTGTGCTCGGCGACCACATTTCCGCCGCAGGATGGAGAGCCTGGAACGGCAACGAGAACTCGGCGTCATTTTATGAATACAACAGCATCAACAGCGACGGCGAACCCGCCGACCTCTCCGGTCGTGTGTCGTTTGCCCGTCAGGCATCGGATGCCGAAGTCGAGGCCTACATGAACGCGAAGTTCATGTTTGAGCGTTTCTCCGACGTGCCTTTTGACTTCAACTATATCCTCAACAGCGCCACAGCGCCCACCAATTTCACCGTCAACCGCAAAGGGTTTACGTGGGAAAGCGACGAGCTTGCAGCCGGATACCTTATATATCTTGACGGCGAACTCGTGGCAATGACCGAGACCCCGTCTTACACCACCACCGCTTCGGGCAACTACACCGTAAGCACCATTTCACGCTATGGAGTCACCTCACGCGCCGTGGAAGCCCGCGAGGCGACACGAGTGCCGGCATTCCCCACCGCCGAAGGATTTGGCAAATATGCCACCGGCGGTCGCGGCGGAAAAATCGTGAAAGTGACCTCGCTTGCCGACGACGGCTCGGAAGGCACTCTGCGCTGGGCGTTCAACCAATACAAGAACGAGCCGATCACCATCGTGTTTGAGGTAAGCGGCGACATCGCCCTGTCAAGCGAATTGCGCGTAAACCGTGCCGACTGGACCCTTGCCGGACAGACCGCCCCGGGCGAAGGAATCGTCATAACCCGCAATAAGGTCAACTTCGGAGGCTCGCAGAACTTTATCGTGAGAAACGTGCGTTTCCGCATCGGACAGAAGAATCTTGCCGGCACCATACTTGCCGATAATGCCTGCGGTGCTGAAAACTGCTCCAACTTCATCTTTGACCACTGCTCATTCGGATGGTCGGTCGAAGAAAATATGAACACAGCCGACTGCCACTTCCTGACCGTACAGTATTGCATGGTACACGAGGGTCTCTACAACGCGGGACACTCCAAGGGTGTGCGCGGCTACGGATGCCAGTGGGGAGGCTCTCCCGCCACTTACCACCACAACCTGCTTGCCCACAACCAGTCGCGTTCATGCCGCTTCAACGGTGCGCGCGGTGAAGACTATGTGGTGTTTATGGAATATGCCAACAACGTCAACTACAACTACGGCAAGGCGGGCAACTGCTACGGCGGTGAAAACACAGCCGACATCTCGTCGTACAACGGCAAGAACTCGGCCCACGAGTGTAACTTCATGAACAATTACTACCGCCCCGGCAACGCATCCAATCAGTCGCAGGTAGTATTTGTCAACTCAAGCTACGCCCGCGACGGGGCCAAGTCATGGGGACCCGCCAAGTGGTATGTCAACGGCAATGTGGCTCACGGAATCGCATCGGCTACAGCCGACAACTGGACCGCCATGCAGGCTGAAGGCTACAAGCTCGCCGACATCCGCGTAGACGAGCGCATCGTGCCGGAAAACGCCTACTACAAGTATTCGATAGCAGGAGCAGTGGGTAAATATGTACCCGCCCATTACATGCTTGAAAACATCCAGACCGCCGACGACGCATATGCGACCGTTGTGGCAAAGGCGGGATGTGTCAACCGCGACAAAGTGGAGAAGCGTGTAGCCGACGACGCTCGCACCGGCACCACCACCTTCGGCGGCAAAGCAATGGGGGCGTCTTCCGGTATCATCGACACCGAAAATGACGCTGAAGGATTTTTCGCTTATTCAACCGACTACACTGTGCCGACCGACAGTGATGGCGACGGAATGCCCGACGAATGGGAAATCGCCAACGGCTACAACCCTGACGTTGCCGACAACAACGAGCTTACCGAAAACGGATATACGGCAATCGAGGTGTATCTCGCCTATCTGATGGGGGAAGACATCAACAAGACTCCCGCCGGAATAGATAAGGTGATAACTTCAATCGGCGAAATGAAGTATGACGCCGCTACATCAACCCTCCTTATCCCGGAAGAGGCGACAGGCGCCACGGTGACAATATATTCAACCGACGGCAAGATCGTAAGCACGGCAACAGTCAATGAGACTGCAATGTCGCTCCTCGACTGTCAGGAAGGCATGCTCCTAATCTATCTGCACGGTGACTCCATGACACCGCGCGTATTGAAAATAATCCGCTGACACATACAGCGTCTATCGACCAAATGGGCTGCGTTTTGACGCGGCCCATTTTTTATTGCATGATGATTCCTACGGAAACATCGTCAATACACAAAACATACCGTGGGTATCGCTACGCTCAACCCACAGCTAAACATGGATTATCCCCAAAGGGGATAACACACCACGCCGCAACACAAGCTACCTCACATGCAATGTAGGGGCGAGTGGAAGCTCGCCCGCGTCACGTCCGCCGGTGCGTTGGGGTGATTTGCAATGCATTATTAATGATTGTCCATACAGGCAGTGTAGGGGCGAGTGGAAGCTCGCCCGCGTTGCGTCCGCTGATGACGTATATGTCGCGGCATCCCCGGGCGGGGATATTCTGTGTTTTCGCATGGTTTGTGTTGCGGGCGACCTTCCAGTCGCCCCTACAGCTACGCGGTGGTCTACAGGGCATTATCAATAACTATCCAGACAGGCAGTGTAGGGGCGAGTGGAAGCTCGCCCGCGTCACACATGCAAAATCTAAGATTGAATAGTCAGCGTTACTGTATATCTGTGCCGGAGGTAAGGAGGGTGATGGCGAAGTCAAGGACTGTGTCGATGCCGTCGACTGCCGCATGGGGGTCAAAATCAACAGCACATCCGGGCGAGGGGTCTATGCCCGCTTCCGTGGGCAATCCTTTGGCGTCAAGCACCGGGCATGCCGAAAAACGCACGCCCCACCCGTTTGGCAATTCGGAGTTAAAAGGCATACCGCTGCCGCCGCCTGTCGTGGCTCCTACGACACGACACCCGGGGATATACTGCATGATTGATACAAAATTATTTGCAGCACTGAATGTGCCGCGCCCGGCGAGTACCACCACCGGCTTGCCCCACATTATGCGCCCTTTTTCGGCGGGGTCATAATAGTAGGCGCGCGGAGCGGAAAAGTCGTCATGCCCGGGACCGGTTTTATGGGAGATATATCCGGCAAGCGTACGCCCGGTTATGAACCGCGCCACGAGTGTCTCCACGTTAGTCATGCTGCCGCCGCCGTTGTTGCGGATGTCTATGACGAGTCCGGTACATGTGTTAAGATACATCAGTATCTGGTCGAGATTGCCCTCTCCTATCGGAGAGCTGAAAGAATCATAGCGCACGTATCCTACATTTTGCGGCAGGATGCCGTAGTCGATTCCTCCTGAAGAAAGGTAATTGAAATTCAGATAATACTGCTCGACGAGCCGCGAGCTGTAATTGTCAGGATAGTCGCTCCACCATGCACGATAATAGGAGGTGTTGAACGAGGATGACAGGTTAGTGTGACCGTCGCGCAACTCGTTAAGCATGTCGGCACACACAAAAAACAGTTCTTTAGCCGTCATGTCGTCGCTGACCTTAGCCGAATAACGGTTGTGTACCTCGTTCCAGTCCACATCTTTCTCAGCGAAAAAGCAGTAATGCTCATCCATTATGGTCCACAGAGCCTCGAAGTTGCCGCGAGGGCTGTCATCCCACTCCTCGACCTTGTGGCATGAGGAAAGTGACAATATCAGGAGAATGACCGGAAATAAGGCTGCAAGTCGATTTATCATTTCAATACAGGGCGGAGATTATGCGTGCCTCGGGGCTAATGCCCTTGCCGGGGGTAAGGCTGAGCCACTCCCCCGCCACGCCGATCACGGCTGATGAATTAATGACACGCGTGGTGATATTATTGACTTTGGTTGATAACACATTGCTGCGGAACCCGACACGGAGCGTGGTCGCGCCAAAGTGCAGGTCGGCGGTGACAAGATTTTCCATGCGGAAATAGTTGCCCCACCATGCGGCATGGGCAAGCCCGGAGTCGTCGCCGAGCGAAATCTCATAAAACAGTTCGCCATACTGCGGAGAGAAAAACACTCCGGTGAGGGGTAATACAGGCTGATAACGCAGAGTAAGCGGCAGACGCCCAATGTGACAGTTCCACGCGGCATATCCGGTGACATTAACCGTCCACGCCGCCTCCACAGCCACGGGATTGTTGCCGTTACGGGTGCTGTAAAGACACCCCAGGTCAATGCCGGTGCTGCCTCCGGCGGCAAGGGTTATGCCGGCGGGCAGACGCCAGCGGTGCATCATGCCCCATGAAAATTCACCTGTCAGACGCCACATAGTGGCATTGCGTGCCGGATTGTGGGTGCGGTTCAACGTCAGTCCGGAACGTAGCTGCATCACCCACCTGTCGGGAGAAAATTTCATTGCCTGCATGCGTTCATAATTGAACGCCCCGCTCCAGCCCGAGTATTTCAGCGGAGTGAGATAGGTGTTTACAAGCTCGGCACCGCCCGCCTCAATCATGTAAGCCGAGGTCACCGGACGCAGAGGCTTAACCTCCACGCTGTCGCGCGCGACCGCGGCAAACGGCAGCATGGCGGCAAGGAGCAATATTATGCGTGACATGGCGTGTTGCATCAGAATATACGTTGCTGCCCGTTAATCTCGTCGCGCACCTCATCGTCGGAGCGTTCAGGCTCAACAGGAGTATCTTCGGCAGGCGCCTGTTCAGGCTCCTCCTCTGTCTCGTCGACAACATCAACCTCCTTTGGCTCTATCTCCACGATAGACTCGACGGCAAAAGTAGTGAGTCGCTTTCCCTTTGCCTTGCAACTCTTGACCCCGATAAACTCCGTGGCGTCAACCACGGCAGAGCCTCGGAAAGAATCGGCACCCCCGTAGGTCACCTCAACGCGACATCCCGGCTCGTCGCTCAGGATGATAAGCTGCGACTTCTCGTTTTCACCGATGAAGCTCGTGCGTTTTGCCACCGGCTCGAAGGTAAAGCGTTTCAGATAGGGATAACCCTGCTGGTCAGCGTCATAAAGCACAGCCGTCCACACATGTCCCGGACGGTATTTCTCTATGCGCAGTATATTGTCCTCATAGTGGTTGCTTGCCGCGAAGGTCGACATGTAATACTCTCCGCTTTTAAGGATGACAAGTATCTGGTCAGTGCCAAGGAACTCCCCGAGATAAGTGCCCCGCTTCTCATAGTTAAGGCGCAGGATATCGGGGTCAAACCACACTTCTCTGCCGCCGAGCGTCGACGCACCCTTCTCCTTGAGCGAGAAACGGTGAACCTCGTTTTTGGTTACGATATTGCCCTGTGCGCCCTTGCCTTTGACCCCGAGCTCGCCGAAATCGACATCAAACTGCAGAGTCTTCAGGCGCAGCTTAGGCTTCAGCGTCACTTTCACCACTTCCGCCTCACCGTTAGGATTGGCAGTAAACCACATTATTTTCGAGCCGGGCAATCCCTGGGTAAGGTCATATTCCTTGTCTCGGGTGACTCCCGTCACATAGAAGCGCTTCATGTAATATATGCCACCCTTGCCGTTCTGGTAGATTACATTATAGATTGTGCGTTCATCCTTATGCTTGAACACATTTACATACAACACGTTTTTGCCGACAAACATCTTTTCCTGCACTTTCACGACCTTGTACTTACCATCCTTGTAAAAGATGATTATATCGTCGATGTCGGAGCAGTTGCATATGTACTCGTCTTTCTTTAGCGAAGTTCCGATAAAGCCTTCCTCGCGGTTGATATAAAGCTTCTCGTTTGCCTCGGCAACGGCGGCTGCGGCAATGTTGTCGAAACTGCGTATGACAGTGCGGCGCTGATAAGGTGCGCCATACTTTTCTTTCAGTCGGGAATACCAGTCGATGGTAAATCTCACCATGTGGGCGAGATGGTCATCGATTACGGCTATGCGCTCCTTATAATTGGCAATCTGGCGGTCGGCATCCTCACTGTTGAATTTCAGGATTCGCTTCATCCTTATCTCCATCAGCTTGAGCAGGTCGTCGCGCGTAACCTCGCGCCATAGCGAAGCCTTGAACGGATCCAGACGGCGGTCGATATGGGCAAGCACATCGTCCATCGACTCACCCTGTTCAAATTCCTTGTCCTTATAGATGCGCTCCTCGATAAAGATGCGTTCAAGCGACGCGAAATGGAGCGACTCCTCGATCTCGGCGCGCTGTATCTCAAGCTCGCGGCGGAGAAGGTCGCGAGTCGTGTCGACGCTATGGCGCAGCACGTCGCTCACGCCAAGAAAATGAGGCTTGTTTTCAGAAATCACGCAACAGTTGGGCGACACGCTCAGCTCACAGTCGGTAAACGCATAAAGCGCGTCAATAGCCTTGTCGGAAGATGTTCCCGGAAGCAGATGCACAAGGATGAGCGCGCTTTCAGAGGTCATATCCTCCACCTTGCGCACCTTTATCTTACCCTTTTCAGCCGCCTTCAGGATGGAATCGGAGAGCGACCCGGTGGTCTTGCCAAACGGAATCTCGGTGATGGCGAGAGTGCGGTTGTCGACCTTCTCTATCTTGGCCCTTATTTTCACCGAGCCGCCACGCTCCCCGTCGTTGTATTTGGAGACATCGAGAAAACCACCTGTGGGGAAGTCGGGGTACAGAACAAACTCCTCTCCGTTAAGATAGGCAATCGCGGCATCTATTATCTCATTGAAGTTATGAGGCAATATCTTTGACGACAGACCGACAGCGATACCCTCCACTCCCTGCACCAGCAAAAGCGGGAACTTGGCGGGAAGCGTCACAGGCTCCGGATTTCTGCCGTCGTAGGACACAGTCCAGTCAGTCACCTTCGGGCTGTAAAGCACCTCTAGGGCGAAGTGGGAGAGTCGGGCCTCGATATACCTGCCCGCAGCCGCGGAAGCTCCGGTAAGTATATTGCCCCAGTTACCCTGGGTCTCCACAAGCAGGTCCTTCTGTCCAAGCTGCACAAGCGCGTCCTTGATGGAGGCATCACCGTGGGGGTGGTATTTCATCGTGTCGCCCACCACATTAGCCACCTTGTTGAAACGCCCGTCGTCAAGGGTGCGCATAGAGTGGAGTATGCGCCTCTGCACGGGCTTCAATCCGTCGGTGATATGTGGCACCGCACGTTCAAGTATCACATAGGAGGCGTAGTCGAGAAACCAGCTCTGGTACATGCCTCTCAACTGGTGTCTCACCACGTCGTCAGTGGTGTCAAGCGTGACCCTGCCACCCTTCTCTGATGATTCTGCGGGAAGAGAGGTGTCCTCTTCTTCACCGGGTAATGTCATATCGTCTATATCGTCGCTCATTGCCTGGATAATGATTTCATGGAACAAGGCGCAACATGCGCAATCTCTACAAAGTTAACATTTTTTTTCCGCATAATGCGACATTTCGCCCATAATTGCTATTTTTGCAACAAATACCTAAACACCTGACATCAAACTGACCCTTATGAAACATCTTGCAGCCCTACTTGCGGCAGTCACAGTGACAGGCGCCTTACAGGCACAGAATACAGACATGGCATTTCCCGCCGACATGACCTTATGGTACACGACGCCCGCAGTGCAATGGGAAGAGACCCTTCCGCTCGGCAACGGCCGACTCGGAATGATGCCCTACGGCAACCCTTTTGACGAGAAAATCGTGTTGAACGAGATAAGCATGTGGAGCGGCTCAAAGGCATGCTACGACAATCCCGCAGCCGCAAAAAGCCTCCCCGAAATACAGCGCCTGCTTGTCGAAGGCAAAAACCTTGAGGCACAGGAGCTGATGTATTCCACCTTTGTCCCGACAAAGACCACCGACCTCGGCACTTATGGAAGCTACCAGATGCTCGCCGACCTCGACATCGCCCTGTCCTATCCCGACTCGACAGTCACCGACTACATGAGATGGCTCGACCTGCAGGAAGCCACCGCCACGACCGCCTATACAATCGCGGGAGTGAGATACGTAGCCGAGTGTGCCGTGCCGCGCGGCGAGGAGGTGATGATATACCATATCAAGGCATCTCAAAAAGCGGCTGTCAACTTTACCGCCTCGCTATACAGAAAGAAACACGGGAGCCTGAGCAGCGCGGGAGCGGGAATGATCATGCTCTCCGGGATGCTCGAGAGCGGACAGCCAGGAGTAGACGGAGTAAGATATGCCGCAGTGGCGGGATGCCGCGTGGCGGGGGATAACGCCTCTGTACATTCTTCCGACTCCACAATCACAGTGAGCAACGCCGACGAGGCATATGTAATCGTCGGCGCCGCAACGAGCTACCTCAACGGAGAGATGTACAGTACCGACGCGCTCAACGATGTAAGCGCGGCAATGAAGCTTGACGACATCGAGGAGCTTCACCGGCTCGGCACGCAACGTCACCGGCAGCTGTTTGACCGGGCGACCGTGACTCTGCCCGAAGGGAAGATCGCACATCTGCCCACCAACGAGCGCATCGAGGCGTTCCGGACCGAAAGCGACCCTTCGCTCGCCGCCCTATACTACAACTACGGCAGATACCTGCTGATTTCAAGCACACGTCCCGGATGTCTGCCCCCTAATCTTCAGGGATTATGGGCAAATGACGTGGTGACACCCTGGAACGGCGACTACCACACCAATATCAACGTGCAGATGAACCACTGGGGAGCGGAGCCCGGCAACCTGTCGGAACTCCACGAGCCGCTTATAGACCTGGTGAAACGCGCCGTACCCAACGGCACACACACGGCAAAGGTGTTTTACGGTCCCGACGCCGAGGGCTGGGTAATGCACATGATGACCAACCCCTGGGAATACACCGACCCCGGCGAACATCCATCATGGGGAGCAACCAACACCGGCGGCGCGTGGCTGTGTGCCCACCTTTGGGAACATTACTTGTACACAGGCGACAAGCAATATCTTGCCGAGATATATCCCGTAATGAAAGGGGCGGCACAATTCTTCCGCTCTACGATGATTAAAGAGCCGCGCAACGGCTGGCTTGTCACAGCTCCAAGCTCGTCGCCCGAAAATACATTTTTCGCCGCCGACAGCGTGACGCCGGTAAGCGTTGTCATGGGTCCGGCAATGGACACCCAGCTCATTCGCGAGCTTTACTCCAACACAATCGAAGCCGCAGCCATCCTTGACACCGACCGGCAGTTTGCCGACTCTCTGCGACATGACCTCACCCTGCTTCCACCACATAAGACCGGGCGCGACGGCAGGCTCATGGAGTGGCTTGAAGAATACAGGGAGACCGACCCTCATCACCGTCATGTAAGCCACCTGTATGCACTGCATCCGGGCAACCAGATTTCAGTCGAATACACGCCGGAGCTTGCGGAAGCCGCGCGAAAAACCCTCGAACGCAGAGGCGACGGCGGCACAGGCTGGAGCCGCGCCTGGAAAGTCAACTTCTGGGCCCGCTTAGGCGACGGAAACCGCGCCTACAAGCTGTTCAAGGCACTTCTGGTCCCTGCCTACACCGCCGACAAGCCTCATCATGACGCAGGCACCTTCCCCAACCTGTTCTGCTCTCACCCGCCATTCCAGATGGATGGAAACTGGGGCGGCGCCGCAGGCATCGGCGAGATGCTGCTGCAAAGTCAAGACGGATTTATCAACCCGCTGCCGGCACTCCCCGACGAATGGCAGTCAGGCAGCATCCACGGATTCAAGGTGAGAGGCGGTGCGGAAGTCGACATGACCTGGGATGACGGAAAGCCCCGAAGCATGACAGTGACAGGCGGATTCACCCCTGACATCAAGATAAAAACCCCCGCCGGAGTCACCACAGTCACTGTCGACGGAAGAAAGACGGCAGCGGGCAAATACATCGAGCTACGACTTAATAAGGGAGAAAAGGCTGAAATTTTGCTTGATTAATCATTTTTCTGTATCTTTGTGACTCTAAAATTATTAATTAGGAATTATGGCACAACAGGAAGACCAATTCAAAAAAATAGTATCTCATGCCAAGGAATACGGTTTTGTATTCCAATCAAGCGAAATATATGACGGACTCTCAGCCGTTTACGACTACGGTCAGAACGGTGTTGAGATGAAAAACAATATAAAGCGTTACTGGTGGGACGCAATGACACTCCTGCACGAAAATATCGTCGGCATCGACTCGGCGATTTTCATGCACCCCACAATCTGGAAAGCGTCAGGTCATGTCGACGCGTTCAACGACCCCTTGATCGACAACAAGGACTCAAAGAAGCGTTACCGCGCCGACGTGCTTATCGAGGACGCCATCGCGAAGTTTGACGACAAAATCGAGAAAGAGGTTGAGAAAGCCCGCAAGCGTTTCGGCGACTCTTTTGACGAAGCCCTTTTCCGCGAGACCAATCCCCGCATCCTTGAGCAGAAAGCCAAGCGTGACGCGCTCCACGAGCGTTTTGCAAAAGCGATGAATGACGGTGACCTCAACGAGCTTCGCCAGATTATCATCGACCAGGAAATCGTAGACCCTATTTCCGGCACAAAGAACTGGACAGAGGTGCGTCAGTTCAACCTCATGTTCCGCACCGAGATGGGCTCTACCGCCGACGGCGCGATGACCGTATATCTCCGTCCCGAGACCGCACAGGGTATCTTCGTCAACTACCTCAACGTGCAGAAGACAGGCCGCATGCGCATACCCTTCGGTATCGCACAGATAGGAAAAGCATTCCGCAACGAGATTGTGGCTCGTCAGTTTATCTTCCGCATGCGCGAGTTCGAGCAGATGGAAATGCAATTTTTCGTACGCCCCGGACAGGAACTCGAATGGTTCAAGAGCTGGAAAGAGACTCGCCTGAAATGGCACAAGGCTCTTGGTCTCGGCGATCAGAAATACCGCTATCATGACCACGAGAAGCTTGCCCACTACGCCAATGCCGCTACCGACATCGAGTTTGAGATGCCGTTTGGCTTCAAGGAAGTGGAGGGTATCCATTCACGCACCAATTTTGACCTCTCCCAGCATGAGAAATTCTCAGGCAAGAAGATTCAATATTTCGACCCGGAGCTTAACGAAAGCTATACCCCTTACGTAATCGAGACTTCGATCGGTGTTGACCGCATGTTCCTGTCAGTGCTCTGCTCAAGCTACGAAGAGCAAGCGCTTGAAGGAGGCGACACCCGCGTTGTGCTCCACCTTCCGCCGGCACTTGCGCCCGTGAAGTGTGCCGTCATGCCTCTTGTACGCAAGGACGGTCTGCCCGAAAAGGCTCGTGAGATAGTCAACGACCTCAAGTTTGACTTCCCGACCCACTACGAGGAAAAAGACTCTATCGGCAAGCGCTACCGCCGCCAGGATGCAATCGGCACCCCCTTCTGCGTGACAGTCGACCACCAGACACTGGAGGACAACACCGTCACTCTGCGCGAGCGTGACTCTATGGAGCAGAAGCGTGTCAACATAAGCGAGCTGCACCGTCTCATCCACGACACGGTAAGCATCAACTCTCTTCTGCGCAAACTCGGATAAACTCACTATCTTAATCATTGATTATTATGAAACTTAATCGACTTTTCTCGTTGCTGGCAGGCATCATATGCCTTGCAAGCCTCTCTTCATGCAACTATAACTCTCTGGTTGAAAAGCAGCAGACTGTCGACCAGAACTGGGCGGAAGTTGAAAACCAGTATCAGCGCCGCGCCGACCTCATCCCCAACCTCGTGGCAACCGTCAAAGGCTATGCCGCCCACGAGGAAAACACCTTCACAAAGGTGACAGAGGCTCGCAGCAAAGCTACATCAATCAACATCTCCGCCGAAGATCTCAACGAAGAGACTCTCGCGAAGTTTCAGGAGGCTCAGAACCAGCTTACAGGAGCGCTGAAGTCGCTGCTTGCCGTGAGCGAGGCTTATCCCGACCTGAAAGCCAACGAGAATTTCCGTGACCTGCAGGTGCAGCTTGAAGGCACAGAAAACCGCATCACCGTGGCGCGTGGTCGCTACACGGAAGCGGTGAAAGATTACAACACTTCAATCAAAAAGTTCCCGACCACGATTTATGCCGGATGGTTTGGCTTCACCCCCAAGCCTCAGTTCAAGGCTGCGGCAGGCGCTGAGTCAGCTCCGAAGGTCGAGTTCTAAACTATATTTTAATGAGAAAATTACCATTACTGTTTACTCTTGGCGTTATCATCGCAGTGGTTGTCTCGGCATGCAGCAAAGACACCACGTGGGATGACTATGCCGAATGGCGTAATGCCAACAACTCCTGGCTTGACGACTGTCAGGAAAAGACCAATCCCGACGGCACGCCTTACTACACACTCCTGCGTCCAGGATATGACAAAGGTCAATATGTCCTCGCCCACTGGTTTAACGACCGAAGCGAGACAGCCGGCAACCTGAGCCCCTACTGGACCTCAACGGTCGATGTGAAATACATCGGACGCTACTATACCGATGTGGCATTTGACTCAAGCTACCTGCTGAAAGAGTCTTACGGCGACTCGATATTCCGCACAGGGCTTTCAAGTGTCATAAGCGGTTGGGGCATTGTATTGCAGGAGATGCATGTAGGCGACTCTGTGGAAGTGCTGATTCCTTACCAGTCGGCCTATGGTGCTACCGGATATGGCAGCATACCTCCTTACAGCAATCTTAAATTCAATATAAAACTTGTCAATATCCCCAACTGGGAGACAAAACAATAATCAACCCTTATCACCAATCTCTTATGTGTGGAATAGTAGGATATATAGGAAACCAACAGGCTTACCCGATTCTGATAAAGGGACTTCACCGTCTTGAATACCGTGGCTATGACAGTGCCGGAGTCGCGCTAATCTCCGACACCAACAACCTGAACATCTACAAGTCGCGCGGAAAAGTAAATGACCTTGAAAACTTCTGCGAGTCGAAAGATGTGACAGGTAGAATCGGTATTGCACACACACGCTGGGCTACCCACGGTGAGCCAAACGACGTAAATGCCCACCCGCATTACAGCTCAAACGGCAAAATCGCGATTGTCCACAACGGCACAATCGAGAATTATAATGTATTGAAAATGGCTCTTGAGAAGCATGGCTGCACTTTCCGTAGCGAAACCGACACGGAAGTCGTGGTCAAGCTTATAGAGTATATCCAGGAGACCAACGGATGTTCGACCCTTGAAGCGATGAGAGAAGCGCTCAACCAGGTAGTGGGAGCTTATGCGATTGCAGTCATCGACATCGACAATCCCGACACAATACTTGCGGCAAGGAAAAGCTCGCCGCTTGTAATCGGTATCGGCGATGACGAGACACTGATTGCATCTGACGCCACTCCGATTATCGAATACACCAACAAGGTGGTCTATCTTCGTGACGATGAAATAGCTATCATAAAGCGTGGCGAAGAACTGCGTGTAATAACCAATGACAATGAGTCATCGTCAATCGACGTGCAGACTCTTAACATGTCAGTGTCACAGCTTGAAAAAGGCGGCTACGCCCATTTCATGCTTAAAGAGATTTTTGAACAGCCCAACTCTATCCACGACTGCATAAGAGGCAGAATCGTGAACAACGGGACTGAAATCAAGCTCGCGGGAATCATCGACCACACCGACCGCTTCGTCAACGCCTCGCGCATAATAATCGTGGCATGTGGCACTTCATGGCATGCCGGACTTATCGGGGCACGACTCTTCGAGACAATAGCACGCATACCGACCCAGGTCGAGTATGCCAGCGAGTTCCGCTACAGCAATCCGGTGATAACACCGCAGGATATCGTAATAGCTATCTCCCAGTCAGGAGAGACAGCCGACACTCTGGCGGCAATAAAGCTCGCCAAAGAAAAAGGAGCGTTTGTCTATGGTGTGTGCAATGCCGTAAGCTCTTCAATAGCCCGCGAGACCGACACAGGCACCTACATCCACGTAGGACCGGAGATAGGCGTCGCCTCTACCAAAGCTTTTACCGGACAGGTGACCGTGCTTACGATGCTCGCGCTTGCTGTGGGACAGATACGCCGCACCATCTCGCAGAAGGAGCTTGCCGAAGTAGCGCAATCGCTCCAGAATCTGCCCGACCTTATCAAAGAGACCCTGTCACTTAATGACGAGATAGAGCGACTGTCACAGATATTCACCTATGCCCATAACTTCCTCTATCTCGGAAGAGGCTACAATTATCCGTCGGCACTGGAAGGCGCCCTGAAACTAAAGGAAATCAGCTATATCCATGCCGAAGGCTATCCTGCCGCAGAGATGAAGCACGGACCTATTGCACTCATCGACCACGAGATGCCCACTGTGGTTATCGCTCCCACCGATGAGCTGCACGAAAAAATCATCTCCAACATCCAGCAAGTAAAAGCTCGCGGAGGTTCGGTAATAGCTATCGTGACCCGTGGCGACACAACTATTCCTGAAATCGCTGATTTCACTCTGGAGATTCCCCCGGTGCCGGAATGTCTGTCACCCATCATCGTCTCAATCCCGCTGCAGCTCCTTGCCTATCATATCGCAGTAATGAAAGGATGCAACGTGGACATGCCGCGTAACCTCGCCAAGTCAGTAACTGTAGAATAAGACTACAATCCAATCATAGTGTAGAGACAGCCGCCCGCGGTTGTCTCTACATTTTTATATACCTTTATATAATATGGCACAAAAAAGAGGCTGTGTCGTAATGACACAGCCTCATCCGATAGTCATTTTCGGTTTCGTAGAGTTATAACAACCACCTCTATGAGATATGATGTTTTCTTCATAAGTCGTTAGAAACTATGATGTTTGTATCAAAATTAAAATGTATCATTATAATCAAATAAAAAGACTATAATGATACATTATTTTGTTTCAGTTTAATCTAAAAGATTATACTAAATTATTATTGTTGATGTACCGCATGAGCATCTTGTTTTGCTATTTTGATGTAAATAGGCATATTATTATCATGGGGCGTATCTTCTTCAAGTCTTATTGTATAAAAGACATAACCGTCTATCCCATATTTTTCAAACCATTTTCGTGGTTCAACACCAGAATCTCGCAAACCGCAAAACCAAGTACCTCCTTGAAATGGAATACCAGTAGAATAAGCCATAATAGGAATGTCAGGACTATCTCCAGGAGTAAATGTTTCCAATAAAATTTTCATATTGTCTATACGTACCGTGTCATTAAATATAATATGGTTAAAATTGGCAGGATAGAAACAAGAAATACGAAGGCTGTCTTTTCCATAAGGGACTGCCATAAAATCTAAAGTTTCAACACTATCAACAAGTATAAAATGAACAAAGTCTGCAAGCAATTCACGTTCTACAAACGTTCCTTTGTCGCAGATAACTTTTTTTATTTTGGCTCGTTTTCCATTAAAATCTCCTTTTATGGTCAAACGAGAATGTTTTACATTTTGCATATCAAAGTATTGTTGCATAAGTTCAGGTAATGAACTAATTTTATTTTCATACTCAACTTTGATTTGTTGTGCTTGTGCTAACATTGTAGTTAAAGCTAATAGTACTGTAAAAATAATTTTCTTTTTCATATCAATGAAATTTTTTATTTTTATTCAGTTAATATCCTATTTAATTCTTCTTTACTATTAAACTGATAGATTTTTCCTTTAATCTTGATGTAACCTTCTACCGTATCATAATCTATCGGGTCGAACAGGCTTTTGATGGATACCCCTAAAGCGGTAGCCATTTTTTCAATGGTATCAAGTCGGGCATTACCATACATTGCTCTGTTCAATGAAGCAGGGTCAACACCCATTTCAGAAGCAAGGTCTTTCAGTTGCTTCTTTTGCTCCTTACATAGTCTCTTTACGTTTTCGGCTAATACTTTCTCCATAAATCCATTCTTTGATACAAAGCTAATGATTTTGTTTTAATTATCAAATATTTTATCAATCGTTTATATTTTAATCAATCCTGATTTGCAGGACAATTCCTGCTTATGTATATTTGTAGTGTAATAAATGATATATCAAACAATTATGATAAAGACGGTAATTTTCGCAAGAGTTAGTACAAGCATTCAAGAGTACAGGAGCTTGCCGAAGTAGCGCAATCGCTCCAGAATCTGCCCGACCTTATCAAAGAGACCCTGTCGCTTAATGACGAGATAGAGCGACTGTCACAGATATTCACCTATGCTCATAACTTCCTCTATCTCGGAAGAGGCTACAATTATCCGTCGGCACTGGAAGGCGCCCTGAAACTAAAGGAAATCAGCTATATCCATGCCGAAGGCTATCCTGCCGCAGAGATGAAGCACGGACCTA
>NZ_SPPC01000015.1 GCF_004570975.1 Barnesiella sp. WM24 | reverse complement strand
CCCCTCGCGCACAAGCATATTGTGTATTTTGAGGAAGCGGGCTTTCACAACCTCGATATACTTGTTAAGTTCGAGGTCTCGGCGAGAGCGGCCTTTGGACATGGCGCGCTTCTGATCCCAGTTCTCAGGGGCGACACTGCGTCCGAGGTTCATTTCCGAAATCTGACCGCTCACGGTGATGCGGACGAAGATTGGATACTCGCCGTTGCGGAGGGCGCGGGCTTTCCTTGCTATGAAAGACAAGGTGAAATAAGAATCATGTAACATAGTTTGAAATTGTGGTTTAATGGTTACATAAATATAATCATTTTCGCCCAATTTCACAACAGGCAAGAGCAAGGGAATCAACGCCGTATCGCAAATCCAGTGAACACTTCCGTGAACAGGAAGAAACTTCCGGAGTTTGTTCACGAATTATTGTTCTGCAAATTCGTCATATTTCTCCGTTCTGCCACCTTGTTCACGACTGAACACAATTCCAAACTCGGCTGAACAGAGATAACAGAGTTAAAAACAAGGCTAAATTAACTGTCGTGTAGTTAAAAACTTCAATTGATGTTAAATTTTGCCCGAAATCAACTCCTAATTCCCGAAAAGTGGGGATCTGAACCCTGTGGAAAGTATAAAAGCCCCACTTTTGAAACAGCAAATCGCCGAAAAACGCAGAAGATTAGGATGTTATGCTCATCAGTGTTGTCATCGTGAACAAACTGTTCACGATTTTAGCTGTTCACGAATTGTACACCGCCATACCTCACAATGTTCACTATTCTGCCGGATAGGGGTATTACAAAAATCGCTGAAACTGTCTTAGTTTCAGCGATTTGCAGCGTTTTACCGCTTTGCTTGGTGACCCCGGAGAGGCTCGAACTCTCGACCCAATGATTAAGAGTCATTTGCTCTACCAACTGAGCTACGGAGTCAGTTATTTTGCTTTTGCGTTGCAAAGGTAAGGACATTTTTTGAATCTGCAAAATTTTTTGCATTTTTTTTGTGATTGCGGGGTTAATTTGTTGCATTTGTTGCGGGGTGGGGCTGGGTGGAGGGGCAAAGTGGGGTGAGGGAGGTGAAAAAAGCAGCGACCGCGGGATTGGGCCCGGCGGTCGCAGTCGCATCTGCCGCGTGACCAACACGAGACAGATACTTGAAAAGTGATATTTATAAGTACCTAATCTAAGTCAACTAACTATCTTTTTAAATCAATCTACCATTAAAAATCGCTATGTACCTAATCGTTATATTTATAAGTTATCGTTATCGGTTTTGCTTTCCAGTCGACTTCCACATCCTTTCCGACGAGGTCTTTTGCCTCCCATCCTTCGGCTCCAATCAGCCCGTCGATGCCATTCTTGCTGACGGTCGTGATTTTGCCGGTCTCGTCCACGTAGTTGAAGATTACTTTGAGATCCTCTGCCTTGTAGACCGTGCTTTCATACACGAAGTTGAAGAATTGGTCGGCTGTCGAGGAGTTGCCTATGGCGTGTCCCGGCCAAGAGGTGGTATACTCCTTGTCGGTGACGTCGCCTTTGTATAGAAATACGTGGGTCGCACCTTTGACATTGAATGAGGTGACGTTGTAAGCCTGGTCATCGGGGATGTCATTGATGCAGCGCACCGACATGTAATACTTCTCGACATTACCGTTGATGTAAGATGTCACGCCACCGCTGAGTTGCAGACATTTCAGCCAGCGCCCGATTTCTTCTTTTTCTGTTCCTGCGGAGGCTGTGCTGCTCCAGTAGTAGCCCGAATTGGCGTCACCGCTGTTGTTGCCGTCGTCGATGAAGCGGGCCTTGGGGAAATAGATAAGTTCATCGCGCGACATGCCGTTGTCGGTCACTTTGGTCTTGTAGTAGGAGGTGAAATAGGATGTCGAGCCTACTGATGACTGATGTGCCACATAGTTTGCCGAGTTGCGGATGGCATCCCACATGCGCTGCATCGGCACACGGTAGCCCGGAGGGGTGATGCCGTCGACCATAGTCGGGTCTGAATAGTTGGTTCCTTTATCTGCGACGCGGTAGTAGCCGCCCGCCGATTCCTCGTCAAAGGGCCATACATTGTCAGTCACGTGGCTGCCGCCGCTCACGGTCTGGATATACATTCCCGCCGCCTTCGCGCCGATGTTGCGGTCAAGCAGATAGCGGGTGCGGAGTGTCGCGCCGTCTACCGGAAGCACCTCGTAATAGTAGTAACCCGCGTCGTTGGCTTCTGTTTTGTAGGCGTAGGGACTGCCGCTGTCGTAGTGGAAAAATCCGGTGTGGTACAGGTCAAATACATATCGTTGAGCTACGCGTGTCTCAGCCTCCGTGCGGTTTCTTGGAGTCAGCGTCAGAGTAAGTTTACCCGTGGCGTAGGTGTAGTCATTTGTGGCGATCGACCCGTCGTTGCCGGTCGATGCGTTTCCTGCGCGGGTCAGGGTGAAAGAAAAATATCCGCCAGGAGTTGTTCCCGCGTTAGCACTGACATAATTCTTTATCGCGTCATCGCCGGTAATCTCAAGCTTGCAGTCATAGTCGCTCGTATTTATTTTGGTGACCACATCATAGCTGTAGCTCCAGCGCTCTTCCTTCGTCTCCCCTCTTTTGCCATACATCACCGGGAAGTGGAAGCCCTCGTTGCGCACTTTTCCGCCCATCTTTTCGTGCTGTATGCCAAACAGTTTAGGGGCTTCACCCGTAGCAGCGCTTCCGGTGCCGTTGCCTGCGAGAAATGTCCAGTAGTCATTAATCACCTTGTCGCCCGAGCCGTCGGTAGGATGGATTGTAAGTTTGGCTGTGGAGATGGCGTTGCCGTCAAACACGCGGTCCCATGTCACCAGGGTCTCGCGTTTCAGCCCCTGCCAGGTGGTGGTGATCAGAGTCTCGAGAGAGCCGAGCTCGTCGGTAGTCTGAAATGTAAGCTTGTATTTCACCACTTTTCCCGGGGTCGCCGAGTCGTCGTGACCCTCTACAAGTTCAGGGGTGGGAGCTATTTTGAGCCATCGGGCGTCACATTCCGGCTTCGGTGCTGTAGCCATGTCGGCGTCATTCTTCGAGTAGTATTTTACATATAGTTCGGCGGTGCCGCTGTCAGTTCCGGTATAGGCGATGATGTCGGTGACGCCAAGCTCATGGGTGCCGTCAAACGCCATGTCAAACACCTCCGGCACATGGTCATAAATCTCCACATCGATGTCGTTGCTTGCCGGATGGCTCGCCGCTTCTTCGGCACTTTCGTAGCCCGCCCCGGTCACAGAATTAATCTGCACCTCATACCAGTGGTTGGGCTGCAGGTCGAGATATTCATTTTCAGTCGCTTCCTCCGTCACCTTCCTGAAGTTGATGCGGTAATAGTATTCAATCCCGTTGTAGGTGCCTTTAACGATGATAAATGTATTGCCTTCAGCGTTTTTGCAGGGATAGGTGTATATGGGTTTGGTCACGAAATCACCCGCTGTCTCAGTCGCCTCGCAGTAGAGACCGCCGTCGGCTCCGGCTACTGCATGCCCCTCGTCGGCGCTGTTGTAGAGCGCTGTGGTTGAATGGGTGAAGGTGGTGGTGGCTTTGTTCACGACAGTGATTTTAGCCTCGGTGCGTATCAGGGTCACGGGCGTTGTGAGCAGAGAGGCGGAGTTAAGCTTGCTCTCCACCTTGCCCGACATCAGAAAACCCTCTGCGGCGGGAAGCGTGGCGGTCGTGGTCACGCCCTTTAGCAGGTCGGTTGTGGCGGTGTTGGCGTCGGTGAGCAGATGCTTGGCATTTGCCACGATATAAGTCGTCGCGCTGCCTTGATAGCCCTTCGCTTTATCGTTGAGCATGACGGTGACGCGGGTCTTGTTGTTGTCGCCGGCGGGGGTGGTGAAGTCCTTCACGCCTATCTCCTTTTGCAGCAGCGTGCCCTCGGCGTCATATATCATCACCGACAGGTCGTTGAGCTTACGCTCGAAGGCGGTGTCTTCGCCGGCACGGCTCACCACCTTTTCCGGATCCGGGATGGAGATAGAGAAGGTGATGGTTGAATCGTCACCTGCGGGTTCAACCACATATTTCTCGTCGTCGCTGCATGCCGCCAATGCAAGACATGCTATCGTATATGTTATGAGTCGCTTTACCATTGATTGTCGGATTATAATAAATAATATCTGCGATTGTTAAAATAGCTATTTTGAATTAATTTTTCACCCGATCCATTATTCCAATCCTCATCGCCTTTTTCCCTTTTAAAATTGGCTTTGAATGAGAAATTGTTATTATCGGTGGCAGTAAAATCAAAGTAGTTGTATAGTACGCCGTTAGTCCCTTTATATATACCGTTGCTTGTATATCCTTGGAATCCATCATAATCAGACACTTGGAGATTTACGTTATAGCAATTCCAAGTCCATATATAGCTCCATCCCTTGCTCTTTTCCCAATATATTCTGTAAGTATCGTTGGCAAGTGCAGGTTCTGGACCATACTCCTTTGGTTTACCGGAATTATTTAGGTTGTCGTTGTAATCTAACGTTATCGCATAGATGTCTTCACCATCGATCTTTTGAAATTTGTCTAATGTGACTTTTTTGTTGGCGTTATCACCTGCCTGTCTAACTTGATAATTGATTTCAGTAGAAGCAGGATAACTTTCCGGTAGTTCAAAATCATAGTGGTAATAATCTGAGTTTGAGTCTAATATGCCGGTAGTGCCCCAAGTAGTAATATCTTTATTTGCAAACCAAATATGTATGTACGCTGCTTTTTTATTGTTGAAGTTGGGCCAGTAAATACGATATTTAGTCATTTTCGGTTTTGTGCTTGTGAACTGTGTGGCTCCGTTTGCGTAGTCAAACCATCCTTCGCGATTTGGATAGTCAAACAAAGGTATGCCGACTTCCAAGTGCCCGGGATAACGATTTGTGGAAGTATTGTGGTGGTCGGTAAACATAATGAGTGCTTTTCCGGGAGTGGCAGCACCGCTTAATTCAAATGTCCACCATCCGTTACCGTCATTTCTCATCTGTATACCGGGCCACAACTGATTGTATCCACCGGTGTAGATGCCATCAGTTTCTGTGTTTATATAATTTTTGCCACAATTTGCGCAGGTTACCCATGAGGAAGTATATTTTGTCCCGTTGGATATGCTGTCACGATAGGTTTTGCAAAAGTCGTACTCAGAATTATAATGTATACCGGAATTGTCTTTTGTGCAATTCCAAAGCTCTTGTTCTTTATCAAATATGAAAAATCCATTTTCAAAAGACCCTAATTGGTTATAATAATTGTCGCTATTAGGGTCAGAACTCCAGCCGTTGAACGCTATTTTGCCGGTAAAGCAATATTCAAGTGCAGCAACATAGTCATCTTTTTTATCTTTATCATTCCACGTTTTATAGCCTACGGTCTTGCTTTTGTAGCTGTCGTTGCGGTTGGCGGGAAGCTGGAGGCACTGGTATACATAGATGTGGGGGTGAGTCCAGTCGGTTGGTGCGCGGAAATGGATGAGGTAGTTAAGCACGTTTGGCTTGACGGTGATGGTCACTGTCTCCTCGATTTTGGTGCCGCCGGTGGTTGCGGTGTAGGTAAGGGTGAGCGTATGCTCTGACTTCCAGAAGTCGCCGCCGTTCATTCCTGTGAGCAGAAGATTGTTTGTGCCGGTCTTTTCGGTCGTAGTCATCTTTCCGTCGAGGGCGATAGAGCTGTCCCAGGCCCCGAAGCCGGAGATTTCCACTTTGTCAAGATTGGTCGTAAAGCTGATAGGGATTTCAGCCGAGTATTCGCCTGAAGATATATATTCCCTTACATTGATCTCGATTTCGGTCGGGGTCACGTTGAGAAACGGGTTAAGGCTTGCGTTTACCTCGATGCGCTTGCGGAGGTTGGCTGCCTTGATGTAGAAGTAGCTTTCAACTTCACGATAGCTTGCAGGAATCTCGGGGTTGACGGAGACGGAGATATATTTCTCCCCGTCCTCGCCGGTTACGGTCGAAAATACAAAGAGGTCTTTGCCGTCAGGCTTCTCTGACTCAAATTGAAGCTCTCCGGCATCGGTGTCATACTTTATCAGTGTCTCGACTCCCGACTGCACCTGTACTTCGGTCTTTTCGACATGCAGGAAGTAGGGGCCGTGGATGTCGTAGACGAGCTGAAGGAGCGTCCAGTCTTTAACCTCGGCTGTTAGGTCGAGGCGGTCGCCGAGCGAGGTCACGCGTCCCGTGAGGTCGTAGAAGTGACCGCGCTGCAGACTCTCGGGCTTCTCGGTTGAAGTCACCTTTTCGGGCGAGGGGAGGGTTATGGTATAGCGCAGGGCGGCTTCGGAGCCGTCAAGCGTGGCGTTGAGCAGCAGGGTTGTAAGACTCTTCTTTTCGGTTGGCAGGTTTTCGGGCAGATATACAGTGCCTTGCCATGCGCCGGTAACGGTCTCGGTTACATATTCGACGCTTTCGAGCGGCACTTTATCGAGGGCAAACGAGCCTTCGACCGGCGACGACTCGGCGGGAAGGAGCGTGGTGGAGGCGATGACGCCCGTTGCCGACGCTCCGGTAAAGCTTATCGAGTACTCGCCGAAGGTGTCGTAGGAAAATCCGTCCTTGTCGTTGTTGAAAAGTATCGTGTAGCGCACCTTGGCACAGAGAAATGTCATGTCGGCGTGGACCTGCTTCTTCTCGCCTGGGGCGATGGTTACGATGCCGTCGGCGTCGGCTTCGTCAATCTCGTCGGGCAGACACGCCATCGGGAGTCCGTCGGTAAGATTGGGCAGTTTCTCGGGCGAAAACCGGAGAATCATGGCTTTAAGCTCATCTTCGGCGGTAGCCGCGCTCACGGGCTTGTTGATATAGCTGTCAAGGTTAGCCACGACATAGAATCGGTAGCTGCCGGGGGTGAACTGAATGGAGTAGGTGGTGTAGTCCGAGCTTACCTCTCCGCTTGACTGAAGCTGCTTCACTACATGATTGCTGCCCTTGGTGTCGTAGGCAAGGAGCCAGAGCGACTTTATCGCGCCTTCCTCGGTGGTGATGTCATGGGAGGGGTCGGGGTCATCGCCGGCTGCGCGTGAACGTGACGATTCAGCCGCCGAGGGATTGGGCACATGCAGGGTGATGACTGTATCGCCGTCGGCCGATGCCGCAGGAAGGTCGGTGTCGTCGCTACACGACGGCGCGGCGATCATCACCGCCAGGGCGGCGACGAGGTTAAGTAGATATGCAGGTTTCAGCTTTTTCATCGCGGAAAGTATAATTGTAAAGTTTATTACATGTCAAATTCAATCTTGTGGTAACCCCACTTGCGCACCCTCACCATCAGTTCGATGCGGTCGTCTTCATCAGGTCCGTCGGGGTTATAGGGGCGAGGAAGACCGTCAATAGAAAGGAGAGACAGACGATATATGTTATTGCGGACGATACCATATTCCATAACACCCATCAGTCCGTCTATATTATTGTCATTATGCTTTATGAAATAGAAGTAGTCAATGTAATATCCGGCAGGGTTGTCGCTTGTTGCTGCAGAATAATCAACTGTGATTTCTTCACCACGGTAGTTTATAGTAATGGGGTCTGGGCCGGACAAGTCAACATTTTCCGGTGCATTTATGATTCTTGTATGGAGTATTATTCCTGTTGAGAGACCTTGTTTCTGAGATTCGATTGACGGGAGGGTGTTTTCAGTTATGTAATTCCAGAATTTATAACCTTTGCCGTCAAGGTCAATAGTGAGAGCATCAATTGGAGTAGCCTTGTCTGCGTAATATTTGCCACCCTCATTTATAAAATGTCCCGGTTGAACAGAATTGCCTCGTTTTAAGGCGGCATCAGTGTCCATTATATATCCTGATTTTTCTTTTTCTGTTCCAAACAGTATGGTTTCCGAATCAGACCCATCTGATGAGGTGTGGCGCATGCAATACATTGCACGACTGATATTAATGAGTTGTAGGGACTCCAGTTTGACAGTATATCCGCTTTCTCCTATTTGATAGGAATTGTCACTGTTTTTACTGCCATCCTTATAGTCAAGTCTTGCAACGCAACGTTCAAGCAGCAGCGGTTGCTTGTTGCTGCTTCCTTCCGCGTAGTCATTTAAGATTAATGGGTCGCTGTCAGATATATGTTTGTAAAGTGCCGAGGTAGTTAATCCGGAGATCTTGTATCGTTCATAGTTTGACATTGGCAGAGAACCAAGAGTTGTCAGCTGTATGTCATCAAGAACGCTTATGTTGTAGATAGCTTTATCAAGGATAAAGTTACCGGAATTAAGCATATTGTAAGGCCCGGGAAGAGGATTGGCAAGTACATATAGGTTTAACTCTTTTCCTGCAAGAGTATTTGCTACGGTAGAGAGCTTTAGGGATGTTACAGCTTTATATAAGGATTTGTTGCTGTCGTCGCGTTTAATGGAGCTTTCTCCTAAAAGAGAGAAAAGCAGAGTATTGTCGTTTACATCAGTAAACACCAAAAGCATATTCTTTATGGCACATTCAGCCTCAGTCGCCTGTTGGAAGCCGTCGGTCGAGAATCCTTCGTCGGGAGTCGAACTTCGCGAGCCGGAGTTGATTGAAGGCATGGACATGTCAATGCTGAAATAGACTTCTGCGTCATTTATGGGGATATCAGACACAGCTGTCTTGTCGTCACAAGAAGTCAGCGAGACTGTGACGAGCATTGCTGTTAATATGAGCCTGTAAAGATATTTCATTATTATTAAATTGCTCTGTGTTATTGTTTGGTTGCGGTGATTGTAAGGTGGAGAGAGGTGGTTTTAGAAGTGGGCGCCGTTGATGCGGACTTCCCAGTCGTTAATTACAATACGTGTATTTATCCAGGCATTATCTTTGCGTTCATCAAGGAAAAAGATGAAGTTCCAACGATTTTCCCTATCAAGGTACTCTTGATTGCTCATCAGTGAGGTCTCGTCGTGATTTTGCTTGAACAGGAGCATATAATTGATTAGAGGCAACTTGATTACTGTCTCTCCATCACTGTGGCGGGTGATATGTAGTGTAGGTGATACTTGTTTGCCTCCCACTAAGCGTGAAGTTGTAAACTCAGCTATTGCAGTGTGCCAGTCCTGAACATCTTCGTCAGCTCTGCCAACTGTGCCTGTCGAACGATTTTCGGCAAGATATGGCTTATAAGTAATCTCTCCGGCTGGAATGAGATTATTGTCAGCGTCAAAGAGCGTATTGTCATCATAGATGGCAAAGTCAAAGTCGTTGCAGTCGATAGGAGTGCCGTTGAGGTGTTGTAACGCAATCTGAATAGTATTGGTATTGCGCATCATCTCAACCTTTGACTCTGTGGTCTTGTGGGCGGTCACGTCGAAGTCTACAGCTCCATAAAAGTGGTTGTGTAATTGACGTCGTGCGTCATCAGACAGGCAGTCGGGGTACATCTCAACTTTTAAATCCGACAGACTGTTAGTCTCAGCCGTTGATGCAGGATGGCGGAATGAACTTTTCTCACATTCCATGCCGCCATAGGCTACTGCATGATAGCTTCCTTCGGGAAGTTCAAGTGTCATCCGGAAACTCTCGTCGGCAAGGCTTGTTGATGAAGTTTCCACACTGCGTGTCACTAAATTGCCCTGCTCGTCAAAGACATATAAAGTAAGGCAATCGACCTGATTGTGAAATGCATTAGCCCGCTCCATATTGTATTCATATACAAACCGCAGATTTACTGCCGAGGGCGCACATTCAGGTAAATCCTCATATATGGCATTGCATGAGGTCGATATAAGCGTCATGGAGGCGGCGGTCAATGCCGCCCCCATGATGCCTGTGATATGTTTAGCTATTCCTTTCATTGAAGAAAGTTAAAATGTTGCTAATTTTAAATTGACTCTGTTATAGTTTGATGCCGTTTTCACGAACTGACCAATCAACGGTTTGAACGTGAATTTCAATTGCGACATTGCCTTCTTCATCATCATCATCGGGTTCTTCCGGATCAGGATCGTTTTCGGGCTTGCGAGGATGTCCGAGACCGGTGATTTCCTCTACTTTTAGCTTGTAGATGTGATTTCTTACAACGCCGAATTCCATAGGTGCCATTACGTTGACCTGGTTGTTGTCATCGTGGCGGTTCCAATAATAGTAATACATATAGTATTCGCCTTTGGTGTCATAGGCGCCAAGTGATGAGCTGCCACCTTCTGCCGGTTCGTAGATAATGAAACCTGCCTGGGTAAGAGCTTTTTTGCTTTCAGCTGACGTGGGATCATCATCTTTAACCGCTGCATTGAAGGCGTCGGCATAAATCTTGTTGGCTTTTTTTACATCGGCTGCTGCACCAAGAGGCACTACCTTTTCGCTTTTGTAGAAGTAGATTGCTTCGCCGTTGGCTTTGGCGGTATTCAATGCTGTTGCCAAGGCTCCGGTTCCTTCAAATGCGAGTTTTGCTTTGAATACAATACCTGTTGACTGACCATTTTTTTGCTTTGAAGCAACAGGAATAGTGTTTTCGGTCACATAGCGCCAAACTTTGTATCCGGCTTCTCCGGTCCACTCTGCATTATCTTCATCCGCACTTGCAAAGTATGATACGGGAGTAGAATACCACAAGTTACGACCGGGCTGATTGTTTGATACGACAGGGAATAGGAAGTCCTCGCTTGAAACTCCATCGGTGTAATCCTTTTTTGTTTCAGCGTCAACATCTATAACCCACGGGTGAGTGCCGTCAAGGATTGTGGTCTTTGTGAGGTCAGCGACAACATCACTTGTTCCGTCGGGTGCTGTGTGGCGTAAGTAGTAATACTTTGTGCTCATGTTTACAAGAGCGATACGGTCTAAGACAACGTTGATTTTAGTGTCTTCTTCATCATAGATATTATATGTGAAGTCCTCATTTTCAGATCCGTCCTTGAAGTCAAAACGAGCTATAGAGCGCTCTACTTTTATCGGGTTGGTTGAAGTCGAGAGCTTTATTGGGTTATCTACGTCATGTTCGGGGAGATCTGCAGCAGAAGGTAGAGTTGCTGTAAATATTTCAGAGTTAGCCATCGGGATATCAGCCTTTATAGCATTATTCCAATTGCCTGTTACGTTCACTGCTCCACTTATGCTTGCATATTGATTAATCCAGTCGGTAGTTTTGCCGTTTTTGGTAAGAGTGCTCAAATAAGCAGCGAAATCAGATGAGTAATTGCAAAAAGCAAAAGCCCTTACAGAAGTTTCATTATTGAGACTTTGCAGATAATTTGTTAGCGTAGAGATTGAGAAAGATGCATTGCAGATAATGTTTTTAATATTTTTATTATCTTGGGCATCAATTACAGCGTCTGCGTAGTCGATAAATCCATTGTCTTTATCGGCAAGTACGATAATCATTCTGTTTACTGTACATTCTGCTTCGCTACCGGCTTCAGTTGCGGGGTTTCCTACATTAGTTGCACGACTACCGGTTGCAACAGGCAATTGAACAGAAATACTCATAGTGACTGAGTTTCCATCACCTTCCGGGTTTTCGGGACCGTCGAACTTGTTGTCGTCCGAGCAAGAGGCAAGCATGCCGAGGGCGAGTGCGGGGACGATGAATTTTTTTAGTACGTTCATTGTTTTGGTTTAGTTAAATTGGTTTATTTGAATAAAGAAAATATTATCAACTGTCATTTAGAATCGATAGCATGGGGCGGCGTCACTTGCCTATTATGTGGAAATGGTGACCGTCGCTGTTGATGAGTGCGTCGAGCTGGGTAGAGGCGTCGGCAGCCTGGGTCGACTCTCCCGCGCTTTTCAGCATCGTGGCGGCAGCCTGACGGTCGCCCGAGAGGGCGGTGAAGATGGCGCGTGCATATCGGGCCTCGTCGGAGTCGCCCGCCTTGGCGAGGTAGCGCTCGGCGCTGCGGAGGTCGTTGCGCTGCATGGCGGAGTTGGCGGCGTTAAGATTGGCTACCGGGTCGTCGGGATACATTCTTACGGCGATCTCAAACGCCTCGTTGTAGAGGTCGCTGCCCGGCTCCTGAGAGAGCGCCGCCACATAAAGCTCCTGAAGTGAAAGCTTCTGGGGCGCTGTGCGCATCACCTCGATTATCTCTTCGGGAGAGGTGTAGGAGCGTATGGTGTAGTCGATGGCGTAGTCGGAGTGACGCAGGGCGGGGTAGACGTCGGCAAGGAGCATCTTTCCTACGGCGGGATAGGTCGAGCGCAGTTTCCAGTCTTTGGCGTCGGGGGCAAGGTCGGAGTCGATGATGGCGAGCAGGGCGTCGCGCTGGGCGAGGGTAGAGTCGGCTGCGATGTAGGCGCGCAGTCCTTCCCAGTCCTCAGGCTCGAAGTCGGTTGTGATAAGCCCCGGAGCGAAGCTGTAGAGCTTCTGGACATACTGCTTCAGCGCCTCGGTGCGACCCTCGGCGAGGCGTGCGTTTGACGCATATGCGCCTTCGGGCGAGGCATATCCCTTTATGTGGAGCGAAGTGATCGTTATGTCCTTGTCGCCGCGCACGGAGTCGATTGTGGCGCGTATCTTGGCGAGCTCGTCGGGGTTGCGCCTGTAGTCGGGGTAGATTACGGTCTTGTTGACGGGGAAGTCGATGTAGGCGCTTGCCTTCAGGGCGCGTGTCTTTACCGCCTCAGCCTTGGGGGAGATGTAGAGATATTGCGGTGCAAAGGTCTTCGGGATGAAGTCGAGGGCGGCTACCGGCACGGTCTCGTCGGCTTCGGTGGTGTTGCAGCATCCGCTCTCGCGGGCGTCGATGAGCAGCGTCGAGGTCGCCATCCAGTCGCGGTAGGGGGTGTCGTCGCGGTAGTTGAGCATTCCCGTGATGTTGCCCGACTGTAGAAATATGGGTGAGGGCTCGCCGTTGCGCAGACCATGGTAATAGCGGTTGCGTCCGGCTATTGTGAATGACTTGAAAGTGACGGTGTCGGCAGAGTTGTCGCTGACGAGGAAAGGGGTGAGAGTGATTTCGCGGTTAGGCTTGATTTTGAGGTCGCGTGCATCGATGTCGAGCAACACAAAAAGGTTGGAATCGGTGTGGGCGATGTCTAATGGGTTTATTGTCAGAGAATTACCCCCCCTATTTACAGGGGCGTCGCCTATGGTGACATTGACTGATGTCACGGCTGTGGCGGTGAAGAGAGTGGCGCCGCAAAGAGCGCTAATGCAAAATATCTTTTTCATCATTACTTGCTTGTGAAAGTGATAAGACGATGGAGTGAGGAAATGATTGAGATCAGAAAAGGTATATGAGGCTCACGGCAGCCTTTGTCGGGCCTACATAGTCGTGGGGCTTGTCGTCGGCGATTTTTGTGCCACACTCGGCGCAGGGGTAGACGTCGGAGCTTGTGTGGATCCATCCGATACCCAGCTCAGCCTCTATGTTCCAGTGCTTTGCAAGTATCCATGAGTAGCCGTAGGCTATGCCTGCGCCTGCCATCCAGCCCTGGTAACGGTTGTGGGTGAGGTCGCTGAAGTCAGTGCCGAGAAGCTTGATGTTGTTGTGGAGATTGCCGACATTGTAGTTTCCGGCGATTGCGTGTAGACCGAAGAAGTGACCTTGGAAGCGGTCGCAGAGCCAGTAGCGCGCCTCGGGCTGCACAAGCCAGTGTTTCCAGCGGTGATTGTTGATAGCCCATGCGTTCAGATTGCCTGACACATCGATGGTCCATTTCGGGGCGAGCGGCAGTTCGACGCCTAAATTGGCGACAGCTATCGCGTCGTAGAGCAGGTTGCTCTTGATTGCTATGTTCTGGCTTTTAGCATTGAAGCCTGAAACAAGCATGAATAGTAATAAGACAACTCTATATTTCACTGTTAATCAGGTTAAATAAAAATCGCTTTTCTATGTATTGCATAACAGTCCTGTCTTAACATGGCAAGGCTGTCAGAAAATCCTTTAAAGGGATTTCTATATAAGGTTAAAAACAACTATCTGCCGCAAAGATAAGCGAATGATATTATTTTACCAAATAATTATACAAAAAATTTTTTAGAAAAGTTAACTATAGTTATTTATTGTGCTGATTGTCAGTGTGAAATTTATTGCAGGCTCAGCCGACAGGGTTGATTTAGTTAAAATAGTATCATATGGCTCTGTTCAGCCGGCGGCTACATGTGGCTATGGCGGGCGTGATTGCTGATGGCGTCGGTCTCGGCTGCCTCGACCTCATCATCGGAGGGCTCGTAGCCGTAGCCCCACTTGGATACTTCCCAGGGCTTGCGGCGCTCAATCTGCCAGTCGAAGGGGTAGAAATGGGCGTCGGGGTTGCGCCACGACGGCTTGCGGAGCTTGTAGACGATAAGCGGCAGGGCGACAAATACGGCGACTCCTACGGCTATGATCGTCACGTAGACGGCGGGCGAGCCGGTGGCTATCTGCGACGGCGGGATGAAGCTCAGGCCGATGGCGAGCAGTGCCCCGGCTATGCCTACCGTGCTTACTATTATCTTGCCGGCGTTGCCTCCGGGGACCCTGAAGCCTCGCTTGCGGTTGGGCGCGGTGTGGCGCAGGCGCAGAAACGCCAGATAAATCATCACTACCATTATAAGGTAGATGATGGTAGCCATCTGTGACATAATCTGGTAGGCTGACTCGACGGTGGGGAGCACTATCAGCACGAGGCTCAGCAGACTTACAAACGCGCCTTCGATAAAGAGTATAGGCTTGTTGACGCCGTTGGCGTTGACTTTCTGCATCGAGCGGGGAAGATAGCCCGACTGGGCGACTGCCATGAGTCCCGTGGAGGGTCCGGTGACGAGCGCGCTGATCTGTCCGGCGACGCCAAACATCACAAACAGCGCTATCACATTACCAAGCCATCCGAGCCCGAACGATGACCAAAGCGCCTTGTAGGCTACCAGCAATGACTGGAGCAAGTTGATGTTGTCGGTGGGTATGACAAGTCCTATGACGAGGGTGCCGAGGGCGTAGAGCGCCACGATTATGATACAAGCGATGAACACTGACTTGGGAAACTGTCGCGCGGGATTGCTCATGTCGTTGATGTGGACAGCCTGTGACTCCATTCCGGCGAAGAAGAGGAAGATGGACGCGGCGAGCACGAGGGTGTTGAAATGGGAGAAATCGGGGAAGAAGGGGAGGTCGGCGAGGTAGATATGTTTACCGCATGCCACATACAGGATACCGAGTATGATAAGCAATGCACCGGGGATGATGGTGCCTACGAGTCCGCCGTAGGTGCTGAGCTTGTTGGCGGATTTCTGCCCGCGGAAGGCGTTGAACGTAGCCGCCCAGTAGAGGAGCATAGCCACGACGAGCGTGTACCATTTATTGGATGCAAGCTGCTCGTCGAAGCTTTCGGGCCAGGCGATGTAGGCGAGCGACGCCGCTCCAAACATCAATACCGTCGGAAACCAGAAAATGATTGTCTGCCATTCAAGATACATCGCTGTCCACCCCCATTTAGGACCGAAAGCCTCTGCAACCCAGCGGTAAAGACCGCCACTGCGGGTGTAGGTTGAGGCAAGCTCGGCGCAGACGAGCGAAAACGGCACAAGAAACACCACCGCCGCGAAAACGAAAAAGAATATCGACTGGACGCCATATTTGGCTTCCGACGGCAATCCGCGCAGACTGAAAATTGACGTCACGAGCAATATTGCCATTGCCATCATGGTCAGTGTGCCTTTGGCTGTCGATACGATTTTCTTTCTTCCGGAAGCGGTCACGCTGTCGGAGGCGGGAGTGGGTTTTGTGGTCTTGCTCATTGCTTTAAAGGGATGATTAGGTTTGACGGGTTACTATCGGGAGGCGTAGGATAACACGGTGGGGCTTTCCACGTCGACTCCAAATTCTTGTGCTCGCTGCATGATGGCTCGTGCGAGCCGCGGCTTCAGGTCGTCGGGGCAATATCTGAAATATGCTTCGGCTGCTCTCACGTGGGCAGCGTCGGGCATCGGGTATTCTCTTCGTTCCGGCAGCCCGAACACAGAGTCGGGAAGCTCTTTTTTCTCTTCGTAGCTTATGCGGTCGCTCATGATTATTGTGTTTTGAGTTTTATATGATTGATAACAACAGCGGTAATGAATTATCCGCGCCATTAGCTAATTTTAACAGACGCCTGCCCATGACCCGCGCCCGGCACGCGTCTCGCGGCGGAGGCGTATTTTTAATCTACAGCATGATACACCCTCAATGAAGTAGGGGCGAGTGGAAGCTCGCCCGCGTTTCGACAGCGGAGGCGTATTTTTAATCTACAGCATGATACACCCTCAATGAAGTAGGGGCGAGTGGAAGCTCGCCCGCGTTTCGCCGCGGAGGCGCATTGTTAATCTACAGCATGATACACCCTCAATGAAGTAGGGGCGGGTGAAAGCTCGCCCGCGTCTCGCGGCGGAGGCGTATTTTTAATCTACAGCATGATACACCCTCAATGAAGTAGGGGCGAGTGGAAGCTCGCCCGCGTTTCGCCGCGGTGGCGTATTGTTAATCTACAGCATGATACGCCCTCAATGAAGTAGGGGCGAGTGGAAGCTCGCCCGCGTTTCGCCGCGGTGGCGCATTGTTAATCTACAGCATGATACACCCTCAATGAAGTAGGGGCGAGTGGAAGCTCGCCCGCGTTTCGACAGCGGAGGTGTGTATGGTTGATACACACGCCACTCTTAACAGATATTATAATGGACCGGCTAAACATTAACGGAGGGCTGGTGTTTAATAAGGACAAGCGAAATAATTATTAACTTATTAAACTATAAAGCAATGGCTACAAAAAAGAGTATTAAGGGTACAAAGACCGAAAGAAATCTTGTCGCCGCCTACATGAGTGAGTCAGCGGCTTATTCGCGTTATACATTTTACGCCCAGCAGGCTACAAAGGAAAACTATTTTCCTATCGCACGCGTATTTGCCTCTACCGCCGACAATGAGCTGCGCCATGCAAAGGTGTTTTTCAAGTTTCTTGAGGGGGGTGTGGTGCCCTGCGAACTTAATGTCGATGCCGGCGTGATAGGCGATACCGCTTCCAATCTTGCCACTGCCGCCCATGAGGAGCTTGTCGAGGGTGTGGAACAGTATCAGAACGCGGCAAAGGATGCCGATGCCGAGGGATTTACCGACATAGCCAACCATTTCCGCGAGATAGCCGAGATTGAGGCACGCCACCGCGAGCGCTTTGAACATTACCTGAAGCAGGTGAAGGATGATACCGTCTGGAAGCGTGACAAACCTATCAAGTGGCAGTGTCTTGTGTGTGGCTACGTGCATGAAGGCACAGAGCCTCCAAAGGAGTGTCCGGCATGTGACCATCCTTATCAGCACTATATGGCGCTTGACTACGACGAGATATAATCAACAGTATGGTATATGATGGATAATCAGCAGGGAGGGGCTTCGCGCTCCTCCTTGACTTTTTTTACTTATCAGCCTACTGTCTTGCCATATAGGAAATGTTTTTGTATTTTTGCTGCCTGATTTAATAGTAAACTTGATGGCTAAGACTGACATACCCGCCGAGGCGCCTATGGAAAAATGGACTGAAATCACTCTGCTGCCCGAGTGGGAGGAGGAGTATTATCTCGTCTACACGGCAAAAAAGCATGGCAAGTGGGTGATGCTGAAGACCCTTAAACCGGAGTATGCCGACGATCCCGAGATGCGCGCGATGCTCGAAAAGGAGTTTGACGTGAGATATAATCTCGCCCATCCTCACATCGTGATGATCAATGACTTCGAGGATGTGCCCGGACTCGGCAGGTGTATAATCACTGACGACGTCTATGGCGATTCCCTGCGCAAGCTCATTAATGAAAATAAGGTGACCCCTGAGATTATCGAGAAGCTGCGCCATGACCTGGTGGATGCGATCGATTATATCCAGACCAATCATATCGTGCATCACCCGATAAGACCGGAGACCATCATCTTTACTGAAAACATCGGCAATCTGAAACTTATCGATGTGGGCTTTGACCAGCGCCGGCACATGGAACCTGCCGACATGTCGGAAGACATATATAATTACGGCAAGGTGCTTGAAGAGGCGCTCGAACATCTCGACGTCAAGGACTCCCGCCTTCATAAAGTGGCGCGCCGATGTGCCGACCCTGACCCCCGGAAGCGTTACCGCGACCTTCAGGACCTGCATCTCGCGCTTGAAAGCCGGTCAAGCCATCAGCTTTACCTGCTGCTCGGGCTTTTTGTGGCGCTGATGATAGGGCTTGCCGTCTGGGTCACGTCGACCTACGGGATAGGAAAATAAACAACATGTTGTAATTTATAGAATCGGATAACAGAAATGTCAATAGAAATAAGGGAGATAGCCCCGGTAAAGGCGGAGCTCGAGAAATATGTGAAATTCGGGATTGACCATTATAAAGGCAATTCTTATTTTGTGCCGCCGCTCATCCTTGATGAGGTGGAGACGCTTACTCCGTCTAAGAATCCGGCTTTTGATTACTGCAAGGCAAAGTCGTGGCTCGCTTATCGCGACGGCAAGCCGGTAGGGCGCATCACCGGCATAATCAATACGGTGGTCAATGAGCGCACCGGGTCAAAGGATGTGCGTTTCAGTTTCCTTGATTTTATTGATGACGATGAGGTGGTCGACACTCTGTTTGCCACGCTTGAAAAGTGGGCTAAGGAAGAGGGCATGACTTCTGTCGTCGGTCCTATGGGATTTACCGACATGGATCATGAGGGCATGCTGACTTACGGCTTTGACGAGCTCGGCACAATGGCTACGATATATAATTACCCTTATTATCCGCGACATATGGAGCGCATGGGGTTTGTGACCGATGCTGAATGGGTCGAATACCGCATGACCGTGCCCGACGAGATCCCGCAGCAGCTACAGCGCGTGGGCGACATAGTGCGCCGTAAATATGGCTTGCGCACGATCAAGTATACAAGCGCCAAGAAAATAAAGGCTGACTACGGAGTGGCGCTGTTTGAGCTTATCAATGAGGCTTATGACAAGCTTTACGGTTACTCGCCTCTGTCAAGGCGGCAGATAGAGTATTATATAGACATTTATCTGCCTATATTGAGGCTTGAGAATGTGTGTGTGATAGTGGACAGCGATGACAAGCTCGTGGGCATAGGCATCTCTATCCCGTCGATGTCACGTGCGTTGCAGAAGTCGGGGGGCAAGCTGTTCCCGTTTGGCTGGGTGCATCTTCTTAAAGCGATGTATGGTCACAATGACATAGTCGACCTCCTGCTTGTTGCCGTGAAGCCTGAGTATATGGGCAAGGGTGTCAACGCACTCCTGTTTACCGACCTTCTGCCGGTATATATAAAGAACAAGTATCGCTGGGCGGAGAGCAATCCCGAGCTTGCCGACAATGAAAATGTGCAGCAGCAGTGGAAATTCTTTGACCGTCGCCAGCACCGCCGTCGCGCAGCATTCCGCCGCGATATAAAATAATCCGCGATGAGCAGTCGCTTATCCCCGCGAGGGTGAAACGCGCGGGGATTATCAGGCTTGTTGCTCTTCGGGAATCTCGAATATTGAGAAGTTGACCGAGCCGTAGGCGCGGTGTTCCGAGAAGTGGGGGAGCGCCGAGAAGTCATGTGCCCTGGAGTGTTCGATTATGAATATCGAGCCGGGCTTGAGCATCTGCGATTCAAGAATCAGCCCGGGAATCTTGCCAAAGTCGGGCAGGTCATAAGGGGGGTCGGCAAACACGATGTCAAACTTGTCGCTGCATGAGGCTATGAATCGGAACACGTCGCCTTTTATCAGCCGAAGGTTCTGCACATTGAGCTGCTGGGCGACCTGCTTTATGAACCGGAACTGTGTCTGTGCCTTCTCGACGGCTGTCACCTGACGGCATCCGCGGGATAGAAACTCAAAGGTGATGGCGCCTGTCCCGGCAAAGAGGTCAAGCGCGTCAAGGCCGTCGAAATCAATCATGTTTTCAAGCACGTTGAATATGTTCTCGCGCGCGAAATCGGTGGTGGGACGTGCCGAGATGTTGGTGGGCACGTCGAAGCGACGTCGCCCGTATTTTCCTCTTATTATTCTCATTGTAAGGTGGTTATTAGGTCAAATGGGGCTTTAAGCGCGTCTTTGGGCGCATGGACAAGCGCCGGCGGATAGATTGCCGGCATCACGTAGCCTGTGTATTCGCGTAACACCGAGGTGACTTCATCGCGCAGCTTGTCGTCGCCTGCTATCAGAAGCTCACGGTCCTCGCCGTCGCGCTCTACGAGCATGTTGCGCACCGACATTATATAATAGACGGCATCGGCACTCTCGCGGAATGAGAATGTGTTGGCGAGTTGCGTGCTGTCGTCGGCAAACGCTATCAGGTCAAGTGAGCCCGGGCGCAGGTTGATATATATCTTTCCCGAATGTCCTATGCGGCCGGCTGTATAGAAGTAACGCGACAGTGGGACGACCGGCGGATATATGTCGGGATTGTTGAATGTGCGCCGCAGGAAAGCGAGCAGCTGCGACGGCAGTTTTGCCGCCACGGTGGCCCCCGCCGGAGTGAGGGAGGTAAATAGGGTCTCGCTTCTGTTGTCGGGGTCGTCGCCGGGCATGAGGCGGTCGGCAAGCACTTCGGCAAAGAGAGCGTCGACGTCGGTGGCCTCGTCGGGGATTACGGTATAGCGTGTCGTGTCGACGAGTATCGTCACGTGGTTGAAGTCAGACAGTAGCAGCGGATTGTTGTAGACTGTCTCTTCAAGCCTTCTTTCAGGGGCGAGTCCGGGAGCGTCGAGCGGAACCGCGCGGTAGACGATGGACTCCGGCTCTCCGGGGCGGTATAGCATCACGTGGAGGGTCTCCGCTTCGAGTCTCATGGCGAGGTTGTAGAGCCTCGGTTCTCCGATAAGTTCTTTGTCAATCAAGGCATTTCCCATAATCGTGAGTGAGTTTAGCGGTATCCTCCGCGGTTGTTGAATCCGTTCATTCCGTTGCCGAAGTTGCGGGTGCCGTTGCTGTTGCCGGGTCCGAAGAAGTTGCCGTCGCTGTAGGGGTCGTCTTCTTCATCCTGGTCGCGGCGGTCGTTCTCGTCGTCGACATATGAGCCGTCTTTGTTGCGGCGGCGTTTCTTGGCTGTCTTCGGCTTGTTCTTTATAATCTCTTTTGGCTTCTGAAGGTCAATCGGTGTGTCATAGATGTTCCATGACTGCTCCACGTCCCAGTTTTTCTTCAGCACAATCTTTTTAGGATAGTAATATACCTCCTCGGGCTGAATCGAGTCGAGCAGTGAGCCGGTGTCCCACTTGCCGTTGCCGTTGCGGTCAATGAACAGGCGGGCGTAATAGGTGCCGGGTTGCATGTACGGGAACTCGGCTACACCGTTGCGTAGAGGGGCTTCGGCTACAGGCTTGTCGCCCTTGTCGAGCACTTCCACCACGGCTGAGTCGGTGACTCCGCTTACATTGAAGTAGAGCGCGGAGTAATCCTCAAGTTTTCTGGTCGAGAACTCATGTGTGAACGTGTTGTTCCACTCGTTGTAGGCGCCGATGAAGGCGGCTGAGTCGACGACAAATTTATATTTTGTGCCGGGCGTCCATTTCATGTCCAGCTTGAATTTCAGGAGTCCGAACGAGTCGACGCGTTCAAGCGGGGGCGCGGTGATGGTGTCCCATATCGTGTCGTTGAGCATCAGCATGTGTAGTCCGCCGGCGATTATGGTGTCAAGCGGTTGCTCTACATCTATAAAGAGCGGCTTGTAAATCTCCTGGGTGGTTCCGCCGGGAGCCGACACTTTCAGGAAGGTGAGCTTTGCTGCCTCGGCTGCTTCTATCGAGTCGATGTTTTCTCCCTTTTTCTCCGCTTTTTTGCGGCGGTCGGCCGCTTTCTTCTCTGCTTCCTCTTTCAGGCGCTTCTCTTCGCGCGCACCTTTAAACAACACACGCAGTGTGTCGGTTGTCCACGACAGTTGGTCAAGCGTGTCGGTGCGCAGATAGCGCATCTCGATCATCATTGTATCCTGGGCTATGACTGCCGTGTCGGTGATGAAATATTCGAGCGAGTCGCGTGTCTCTGTGGCATTCAGCCGGGCCCAGCTGTCGATCGGGAGCCCGGAATCAACGCCGTTGAGCAGTCTTATGTCGGGGAGGGTGTCGCTCGGTGCTGAAAATTTTATGAACAGCTTGCGGCGTTCCTGACGGCTGTAATCCTTTAGATACTGCGGCGTGTAGCCTTCGTTAAACCATGTCAGCAATATGTCGTTTGGGAAATATCGTGTGACGCTTGATGTCACGATCGAGTCAGAACCGTCGGCTGCCGTGAGTGTGTCGGTGGTTACAGTCGTCTCGGCCTTAGGCGACACGGTTACGTCATAAAACGCCACGTCCTCGGAGCGGTTCCAGTGATAGTCGCGGTTCATGTCATTGATGGCGAAGATGTGATAGTCGCCGGGCTTCAGCCCTCTCACAGTGAACTGACCGAGCTGGTTGGTCTTGGCTATGCGTTCAAGCGGGAGAGAGGTGATCGTGGTGTCGGTCATGTCGGAATATACACCGACGAGCACCCCCTGTGCCGGCTCAAGGTTGCGTGCCTCAAACACCATGCCCGAGATACACAGCGAATCTATCGAGTCGCCGGTGGCAAAATCGATTGCAAATCCGTCAAGCACGTTTTTCTCGTTGAGGTCGCTGATAGCGTCGGAGAAATCAATCGTGTAGGTGGTGTTTGGGAGCATCGTATCGCGAAGTTCCACCGACACCCTGTGACCGTTGGCGGTAATCTGCGGTATATTTTTCTGTGCGGGCGACACCACCACCTTGTTCATTACATCCTCTACCTGGACATTTTCGTTGAAGTCGATGGTTATGTGGTTGCGGCTCACTCCGGTACTGCCTATTGCAGGATTGCTCCTGACATAGACCGGCGGCTCGATGTCGTAGTCGCCTCCTGTAGGACGCCCCATCGAGGCGCATGCTCCGAGCAGCGACACCATGACTGCACCGGCAAGCAGTTGCATATATGTTGACTCATTGCCTTTCATAGCCACAAATTTACGCTTTTCCATCCATAAACCTGTGCAAAAAATCAACTTTTCACCATGCAGTGAAAAAATCCTGCATAAAAGTGATTGTTATATCAAGAAAAAGTCTTATCTTTGCGGTCGAAATTAAAGGCGCTCGGGGTGTAGCACAGTTGGCAGCGCGCCACGTTCGGGACGTGGAGGTCGGAAGTTCGAGTCTTCTCACCCCGACCAAAAAGGGTTCACACTGATGTGTGAACCCTTTTTTATTCCCGCTTCTGGCTATTACTTTTCTTATTGTCCTATTATACCTCTTGACGATAAGTTTTTCGACCTCAGAAAAAAACTGGGTTTTCAAACCCGAAGACTGAGTTCTTCAAACAAATCGCTAATTAGACGCGGTTTAGGTCAAGGATGTTGTTTACTCGACCTCCGACTATGCGGCTCATTGAGTCCCGCTCCAGCTGCATCAGTTCACCGATGTTTGATGTGAACTGGTCATAGTGCTTGGAGCCTTGGATGAATAGATTGAATATAGCCTGTGACGGATTTTCCACACCATAGTTGTCCCGCGCCGTAAATCATCGCGACATTACAGTTTTAATTCCCGAATAATTTGACTAACTTTGCGTATGGAACAACGTGTCGCAGACCATATTATCGGATTTAGAGGTGTCGGGAGGATTCCCGTTACCACGTCGGTTTACGACATGGGAGACCGCCGCACGGAGGTCAACCACCCGGCAAGCGTCATCACGTCGTTCACCTACAACCCGCTCGGCAATGTCCTGACAAAGCAGACTGCGAACATGGCTGAGGAAGGAAAGATGATTACCTACTCATACGACAACCGTCGCCGTCTGAGCAATCTCACTGTCAACAGCGGAGGCGCATCCATTATGAACAACGACAACTATGCCGACGGTGAAGGATTCTTTGCGAGCAAAGCGACTAAAGTCGATGACTGTTGCAACGACGGCTCTATGGAGGCGGCTGTGGCAGAGGCTCGGAAGGCTCAGGCCCGCGCGGTTTCGCGGTCGTTCAAAGACCCCGACAACTACGAAAACTTGCAGTTCTTCTATCATCCGGATCACCTCGGAAGCTCCAGCTTTATCACAAACCTTGACGGTGAAGTGGTGCAGCATATAGAGTATGTCCCCTTCGGCGAGGTCTTCATCGAGGAGCGCAACAACGTATGGAACACGCCTTACCTCTTCAACGCGAAAGAATTCGATGAGGAGACTGGTATGTATTACTATGGGGCAAGGTACTATGAACCAAGGCTGAGTTTGTGGATAAGCATGGATAAATTAGCAGATTATGCTCCAGCATGGACCCCTTATAGAGCATTCTTCAATAATCCTATAAGATTTTCTGATCCTACGGGTAATTGGGAGTGGGATAATAATGGGAATTTGGTTGCTAATAAGAAAGATAATGTTCAAACTCTTGCGACTTTCCTTGGAGTTAAGAATAAAGATGCCAAAACGTTCTTGGTACGTAATGGCATTTCATTCAATAAAAGAAATAGTCCTAATATTCCAGAAGGCTCTGTTTTACAAAAGAAAACTCTGTGGATTCACGAACGCCCCAAAAGTGCTCTACGTGTAAATAACAATACAGAAGCGGTTTTACATTACTTATATGGAAACGGAGAATCTGCTGATGTCGGAGATAGAGCAACATTCTCAGTAATTGTTGACAAAAAATTCCAACAGAAACATCATAAAATCACTAATGAAAAAGTTGCACCAGAAGGTAATTTTTCTATTGATTTAACAGATAAGATTTTTCATATAGGACATACCAATGTAGATTATTCCGTATCTACTAATGGTAATACATCTTCTGTTTCTTACTCTATTTTCGCGAGAGATGGATTCTGGGATCCTGACTTCATAGATGAAAAATTTCTTGGACAAATTCCATACATCAACGAATGGACTAAGACAAAACCTGATGGAATGGGACCGAATCTTGAAAGATTTGGAGGTAAGCCTTATCATTATCTTCCAAGAAAATTCACATTCTATTTCAAACCAGTGAAATAATATTAACTATAGGGCGTTGCAGGATTGTTATCATATTCTGCAACGCCTATATTACAAATGTTAAAATGAAAAGAAATGCAAGAAAAATATTTATGTTAATAGTGTCATTTGCTTCATTATTTTGCTTCATTGCATTAGATTATGAAGGAAGATTTTATGGCATTCAATCCTTTATTTTCAACAATAACTATTTGCCGAATAAGAATAGCTTTGAAACAGATGAATATGAGGAATTTCGTGTTTTAGATATCGACGGGTTTAGAATCGCTGGCCCTGGATTTAGAATGAATGGATCTAATAACAAAATTATGCTTATTGAGAAATATGCTATTTATGATTCTGCTATATATATACAATGCCAGACTGAAAATGGTATGACGGAAGATTACTGCCTAAATGCCAGCAATAATGATTCTATCGAAAACAAAAACTTATTCCAATTAATTCCACATAAAGAAGATCTCCCGTGGAGGACTAATTTAATACAAAAATATAAACATTTTAAAGTGCTAAAAATTATTTCCTTGTGCATTTTAACTATATTAATACCACTTTATTCAATCTCTAAATGGAATAAAAGGTATCGTAAATCTATGTAAACACCAACTGGGTTATGACTGACGGACATAGGGATAACAGTGTCGGTGAGCGCAAGCTCATCTGGGATGAGGAGAATCGTCTGCTTGCAGTTGACGACAACGGCTTCGTGTCCAACTACTGGTACGACGCCGATGGAGAGCGCACAGTCAAGACATCGGGCGAAAGCGATCAGGTCTATGTCAACGGAGTTTTCTCCGGCGGCTCTACCAACACCGATGGTCTTTCGGTTGATTACAAGTCGAAGTATGCCGCACAGCAGCAGGTCATCAAGGACAACTACAAGTTCTTCGATGTTCCTTACAACGGCACCGACAACGACAACTATGCGGACGGCGAAGGATTCTGCTGCAATGACGGCTCTATGGAGGCGGCTGTTGCGGAGGCACGGAAGACACAGGCCCGCGCGGTTTCGCGGTCGTTCAAAGACCCCGACAACTACGAGAATTTGCAGTTCTTCTATCACCCCGACCACCTCGGCAGCTCCAGCTTTATCACCAACCTTGACGGTGAAGTGGTTCAGCATATCGAGTATGTTCCCTTCGGCGAAGTATTCATCGAGGAGCGCAACAACGTATGGAACACGCCTTATCTCTTCAACGCGAAAGAATTCGATGAGGAGACTGGTATGTACTACTACGGTGCCCGCTACTATGACCCGCGTCTCAGCATTTGGATGTCAACCGATCCAATGGAAGGCAAATACCCCAATATTACAAGTTATTGTTACGCATACAATAATCCCATAATATTCGTTGATCCAGATGGGCAAGATGCTGAAATTTCAGTTGAAGGTAATAATATTACTGTAAAAGCCAATATTATTCTTACTGGGAAGAAAGCTACTAATGAACTTGCTAAAATCTTCAAGAATGACATTATGTCCAAATGGGGCAGTGTAAAAGCTGTGAAATATAAGGGCGAAACCTATAATGTCACTTGGGATGTAGACGTGAGAGTTCAAGGCAAAAATGAAGCTCAGAAATATGACGGCATCAATAATTATATGAAGGTTGTTGATAATACTAAAACTTCCCATGTGACGAAAGATGATATGAATAGAGGTCAACTTCGCAACGAAGGAAGGAGAGGGCGAAGCATCGAAGATGATTGCCCTGTTTCTCATGAGTTTGGTCATATAATGGGTATAACTGACAAATATGTTACAGATAAAAAGAGCCCCAATTATGGAAAATTAGTAGCACCTGAATGGGCTGATGATATAATGGCAGTTCCTACTTTCCAAAAAAGCAAAATTAGCTCAGGAACCCTTACAATTTTATTTAAGGGAGTCTTGGACCAGCACCAGGAATCATTAGGGGTCTCCATTAGCAAATATGTTCCAACACTTGGGAGATTCTTTAATTGGAACCGAACAACTGAGAAACGGAATAAAAATAACAGAGAACCATATCAATGAGAAGCACTTTGGTTCATATGATTATCGTTCTCGCACTGGGTTTAATCAGTTGCCGTGAAAAGTCCTCAGATACTGTCCCTACAAAGGGACAGTATCTGAGGACATTCAATCAGAACGACATCCAACAGATTGGATTCCGTTTGATTCGCTGAAAGTTCGTGAACTTAATTCTAATCAAATTTCTCTAATATACGGTCAGCCAATCTCCATGAAAACAGATACTTTGCGATGGGGCAAAAATGGAGACTTTTATGTCGAGGAAGAATTGAGTGACCTATTCAAAAATTCGCCTTGTACTGTTCTTCATACGCTCATCTGGCCGGTTGATAGTATTCATGAATTAAAATTATATTGTTTGAAACGTTCAGAAGGTATATACATACCGGTTTGGGGCTATCAATACAATTATAACATTATTCCATTTGAATAACAACTATTAACCGTAAGAAACGATTCCAATTGAAATATAGTCCATAAGTATAAGGCTTGTACAATAAGGATAGTTAAATCTATATTAGAGACTGCGCATGCGCAGTCTCTTTTCGTATATAGCATAATTAAGGTTACACATTTACAATAGTTCGGTAAAATTTGCATATTCAATTGAATATCAATAAGATACAATAATAATTCAATATCAATGCAAACTATTGTGTATCAGTGCGATACAGCTATGTCTGCTCAAAAATTACCGAACTGTTGACATTTACGCTTATATATTCATATTTTACAAAAATTTCATAGGCTAAATAAATATATTTCCGATATTCTCGACATAGATGCGGTTTAAGTCGAGGATGTTGTTTACTCTGCCACCAACAATATGGCTCATGAAATCTTGTTCAAGTTGCATCAGCTCGCCGACGTTTGATGTGAATTGGTCGTAGTGCTTGGAGCCTTGGATAAAATAGATTGAAGATTGTCTGCGACGGATTTTCCACACCATAGTTGTCCCTTAAATCATCATTCCTCCCTCATGCACATCTAATTGTGTCAATCTGAAATAAATTTGTTAACTTTTCGCATGGGACGACGTTTTGCATACCATATTGCCGTAATTAATGGTGTCGGGAGGATTCCTGTCACCACGTCGGTTTACGACATGGGAGACCGTCGCACGGAGGTCAACCACCCGGCAAGTGGCATCACGTCGTTCACATACGACCCGCTCGGCAATGTCCTGACAAAGCAGACTGCGAACATGGCAGAGGAAGGAAAGATGATAACCTACACCTACGACTACCACCGTCTGACAGGTATCAACTATCCAGACCATCCCGAAAACGATGTCAAGTATTACTATGGCGGCCGAAACGCCTCCCACAACCGCATCGGTCGTCTGATCGATGTGTAATGAATAATAATGCGGACTACAAAAAACGTAGCCCTCATTATTATTAGTACGACGATGTTGTCCCTTGTATCGCCTGAAACCGTAAAGGATAATCCATTGTGGACTAAATGCTTTTAGAAATCAACCTTGCTAAGTTAGACTCTTTTTCAATGGATCAGTCAAGTTTATTCAAAATTAAGTTTTATGCTGAACTTTTTGTGTGTTCAATTGTTATAAGATATGCCAAGTTCAGATTATGAATGTTATGTTAATGTTTCTTTTTTGGGGAAAGAATTAATGAAACAAACATTATTTATCTGTGGTTAAGCAATCTTTATATGGCGAAAACTTATAGTTTAATATTATACATAGACATGTTAAATTTTAAAGAACATTATGGCAATAACTGAGTTTAATTGTTTCCTTAACAATATTGAGGATTTAGAAGAAGCGTATTTCTTAGATCAAGCAATACGCTCAGAGTCTGAGGTTGGTTACTATAATTGTATAAGATCTGGTAATCAACTTATAGTTTCATCAAATCTTTGGGCCGACTCGTTGTGTTTAGCCAGTGATGCTGCAAAAAAATCTTTTCTTGACCGTTTGCAGGAAAGATGGGCTATAGATAAGGGGTGGTCAATAGAAGCATCCTACGATTTTAAAAGGGCAAACGAAAAAGATGATTGATTCTATCTAATAATAAGCAGGCACGATGGATAAGAAGACCACCCATCGTGCCGCTTATTTAATCAATTTCTAATTTTTTGTTCAGTTCTTCCAAGTCCCGAATATTTATTTCTGAGAATCTTTTGTCGAAATATTTTTCGTATTCTTCAATAGCGTATGTATCCATCATTCCTGCAATGTAGTCTACTACATTTCTTGAAAGTTCCCTAAGGTATAGAGAGAGTTGTTCGGGATTATCTTTCACGTCTTTATATCTTTTCTTTGTACGAAAATCTGGAGGCATCAATTTCCCATCCTGATTGGCATGTAGGTCGGTATATACAAGATATAGAGATTTTAATACAATTTCTCCTCTTGTTTCATACAAATAGACATGATTGCTCCTTGTGGTGCACTCAAAGACTACTTTTTTGAGATTTTTTAATAATTCTTTGTAGTCTCTTAATGTTAGTTCTTTATAGGTTTCTGTTCCATGTTCTGTTGCTTCATTTTCTGTGATGTTGTCAATAGTTATGTCATTTATGAATATATGCGTTAATTGGGAGGTCAAACTCATTCTGAACAGTTTAGAATGATCTTGAACATTATCTACGTTATTGTTTGAATAATCAATAGCTTTTTCGACAATAGGCAAAAATAATTTGTGTGCTTTATCTGACTTACGTTTAAGTAGATATAGAATCTCGTTTATGGTGAAGTTCCTAAGAGATAGTCCGTCCTCCAAGTCATGTACAGCATAAGCTATGTCGTCAGCAAGTTCTATGATTTGCACATCCAGAGTCCTCCTATTCTCTAATCCTGCAACAGATGTCCTAATTCCTTTGAGGTATTCAAAGTCTTCAGAATACATGAATTTTCCTATTCCATCACCCTCTTTGACGATATATTTATTTATGGCAAGAAGGGTTCTTGGGGTTAGATTAAGACCATTATGCCCTGGTTCTTTCTTCTCAAGGTGTCTTAGCACTCTAAAGTTTTGTGCATTCCCTTCAAAATAATTGGAATACTTTTTCCCAAGTTCATTTAAAACTCGTTCTCCTTTGTGTCCAAAAGCTGGATGTCCTATGTCATGAGCAAGTGCGGCTGCTTCTATTAGGTATATATCATCGGTATACATTTTTTGTACTCTGCCGCATGAAACCGCCAACAATCGGGCTATACTGGTAGCTATTTGCGATACTTCCAGACTATGAGTGAGCCTATTTCTGTAAAAAGCAGATGATTTAATTCCTACAATCTGCATTTTACCTTGTAATCTTCTAAATGATGGAGAGTATAATATTCTTGCGTAATCTCTTTGAAATTCATTTCTGGGAGAGTACCCTTCATCCCCGAACTCCCTTTTAGAAAGGTTCTCATTTCTCAGTAATGAGTATTGAAGATGTATCTCATTCTTTTGATCTTCAGTAAGATTAAGTGCTTTTTCTTGATTATTTGCCATAAAATTAATATTTTTCATCCCAATAGTCATTGAAGTCCAAATAGGGGTATGGTGTCTCTACACTTATTATACTTTCATCAGGATTTACTTGAAATGCTCTACATTTGTCTTTTGACATATAGTCAATCTTTATCATTTCATCAGTTGAAAGTTCAAGTATATATTGAGTATGTAATAAGATCGAACCATGTACAGGTAATTGCATTTCATGAATACAAACACCTTCCATTATGGGCAAATGGAACATCTCTCTCTTTGTTTTGCAAGCTTCTACTTGATTTTTAATTATTCTTATTATTTCTTCTATCATTTTCTCCAAATCGGATTTGTAGTTTTAGGTTTTTAATAATGACGAGAGTGTATCAGTTGGTGTACTGATACACTCTCTTTTCTTAGATCTTTATCAAGATTTGACAGTATAAGATTCTTCCACATTTCCAACTATTAGTGAAACAGGGTGGATAGAGAAGTGGATTTCTTTCTTTACAGTATCAAATGTTGTTGAGATTACGATATCCTTATCCTTTTCCGGGCAAACGCCGTCTTTGAAATATGCCGACTTGTAATCATTGAGTCTCTTGCCCTTTAAGTCGCGGATCATCCATTCCGGACCTTTATAACCTTCTTGCTGGGTAAGTCTCTTGAACTTCGGCATAGTCATGATTTCATTTGCAACCTGTTCAAGGTCGTCATCAATCGAACCTCGGTACCATGCTCTGCGGACTTTGTATAATGGTTTATTCTCGTTTTGCTCCCGATATCTTATTACCAATATCTCCGGGAACGTGTTCAGAGAGTCAATATTGAAACCTATAGGGACAAAAATAAAATCATTATTATTAATGCCTGCATACTTCATTGAATCGCCATGGACAACATAGCAATGATACAACGAAAGATTTAGGGGCTTGCCATCAGAATTACAGAAGTTACACTGCTGAATGTCGATAGCGGAGATCTTCGTGCAAGCATCAGATTCCTTGCTTCCGGCACATGCGACATCGTAATCCTTTTTAGGAAGGACTATGGTAGCACGATTGATTATATCCTGCTGTACTTCCTTTCGAATGCGATTGGTTGTCTTGTTTGCTTTGTAGTAAGTCCATCCAAAATAAATGATGCCTCCGGATGCCAATAGCACCGGAAGAGCAGAGCCATTCAGGAACGAAAAAACTCCGGAAGTTATAGTAGTAATCATATCATTCATTTATTTTGTTTGGAATAAAGGTTGGCTTAATATCAACAAAGTGGGTATGTATATTGTTGGCGAACGATGAGCATTCCCACTTTATCCATCCCATTATCGGCAAGAGGAGATAAAACAGGATATTCATATCCGGATATGCGTAATAAAGAACTCCTACAATAAAGGGACCCGGAATAATGAAGAATAATCTTGAATTGATTCCCAAAACCTCGCCATCGAAGTTTTTGCCGGGATTGGCATTCTTTATGTCGAGAAACATAATCGCCGATTCCCAGATGAACACCAGAAATATTATGAACACACTGATCAACTTCACAAGAACAGGGTTGCCAATGCTCTGAAAACTCACTGTCCCGATGAACAGGGCAATAGTCCACAATGCGGCTTGCAATGATGGAACGACTTTCGTATGTATTGCTTCAGGTGTCATTTTTTCAAATTGCGTTATAAGCAAATGCAAAGATAGCGAAAAAACACCAATAATCAAAATTTCGATGGTGTTCAAGTCTTCTTCAAGTCTTCAAGTTCAAGTCTTCAAGTCTTGAGTGATGAAATGAATAGAATCTATGAGCTTTGGAAGTTCATTGATTCAATAAAGATGTTCCCAATATTTTCCACATATACCCGATTAAGGTCTATGAGTGTATTAACACGACCTCCCACAATCCCGCTCATGAAATCCTGTTCCAACCGCATCAATTCGTTGATACGTGATGTGAATTTGTCGTAGTGTTTGGAGCCTTGAATGAAAAGATTAAATATTGCCTGAGAAGGATTCTCCACACCATAGTTATCTCTTAAATCGTCCCTTACACGTTCAAAGGGTGTTTTGTAGAGTTTATAAAAATCAGAAACAGAGGATTTGGCAAGAGCCTCCCGTTCCTCCTGCGATAAGGTAAAAACAGGAAAGAAAAGCTCGTCAAGAATGACTGAGAAAAGTGTCTTTTTATTCTTGAAATAATAAAGTATTATTTAGCGGATTTGATTATTTGGTCGATTTCTGCTTTAAGGCGTGGTATGTGGTTTATTACAATTGCCCAAAGAATGTCGGGCTTTAAAGAATCGTAAGCATGGATGACATAGTTGCGGGTGTCTACAATTTTACGTGAAGACGATATGCCAATATTCGGATCTATTTTTAATATGCGGTTCATTGCTTCTCCGAGTATCTCTATGTTGCGTTCGACAAACTTTCGGTAGACAATATCGGTTTCAAATACTTCATATTGTTTCCCAAACCGGTTGGAGGCAATTTCTATTTCAGAAATTGCCTGTAGCATGTCTTCGAGGAATTTTTTTTAGCCGTTCATCCATATATCAAAAGCTTTGTGCTGTCAAGCTCTTTGCGGAAGTATGAGTTTTTGACAGAGTCATCGCAGACAAGGTCGATGGGGCGTCCAAGCAGATTTTCAAGTTCGTGCATAAAATCAAAGAATGTATCAGCCCAATCAAGCCCTTCGCAATTAATCGTATCTGCATCAAAATTTACCGAGAAATCGATGTCGCTGTCATCGTTGAAGCGAGGAGTGAGGATAGAGCCGAATACCCATAGCTTTGCGACCTTGTACTTTTTGCACAAGGCTATGATTTTGTCGATGTTCATCTCTATCAGCTTCATATGTGGCAAATGTAATCATTTGTAGCCTAATAACAAAAAAAGCGAACCGAAATTTCCGATTCGCCTGTGGTGGAGTATAGCGGACTCGAACCGCTCACCTCGACACTGCCAGTGTCGCGCTCTAGCCAGATGAGCTAATACCCCTTGGTTTTGTGGAGGCAAAGATAGTGAAAGGTTTGCGTCACGGCAAATTTTTCGACCTGTTTTTTGCTCCTTAAAATAAAAAAGCCTTCCGTTGAAGAAGGCTTTGTGGGCGCTGAGGGATTCGAACCCCCGACCCTCTGCTTGTAAGGCAGATGCTCTGAACCAGCTGAGCTAAGCGCCCGTGTTCCTTGTCGAAAGCGATGCAAAGGTACAACGAATTTTTGAACTACCAAACATTTTGGGCAGAAAAAATCAAGGAATTTTCATTTTTATTGCGTAATTTTGTGGCATCCAATCATTTTACAACTTCAAATTTTTCTCATGCAACTGACACAACTTACTGCAATTTCTCCGATTGACGGTCGTTACCGCAGCAAATGCGAGCGACTTGACGAGTATTTTTCCGAATATGCCCTTATCCGTTATAGGGTAAGAGTGGAGGTTGAATATTTCATCGCCCTCTGTGAAATCCCGCTGCCTCAGCTTGCGGGGGTTGACCACGGTGTATTTGCGAAATTGCGCGACATATATAATAATTTTACTGTAGAAGACGCGTCACGCATAAAGGAAATTGAGTCGGTGACCAATCATGACGTGAAGGCTGTCGAGTATTTCCTAAAGGAGCGTTTTGACGCGCTTGGGCTCAGTGCTTGCAAAGAGTTTATCCATTTCGGTCTCACTTCCCAGGACATCAACAACACTTCTGTGCCGATGTCGCTCAAGGAGGCATTGCGCGATGTCTACCGCCCGCTTCTTGTCGAGCTGATCGAGCATCTTGAGGCCCGTGCCGATGAATGGCAGTCGCTGCCCATGCTTGCCAAGACCCACGGTCAGCCTGCGTCGCCTACACGCCTGGGCAAGGAGATACGTGTGTTCAGCTACCGTCTGCGCCGTCAGCTCGCGATGCTTGACGCCGTGCCCGTCAGCGGAAAGTTCGGTGGCGCTACCGGTAATTTCAACGCCCATCTTACAGCCTACCCTTCAATCGACTGGAGAGAGTTTGCTGCATCGTTTCTCAGCGAACGTCTCGGCATAGAGCGTGAGGAATACACCACGCAGATTTCCAATTATGACAATCTTGCCGCAATCTTTGACGCGCTGCGCAGAATCAACACTATAATACTTGACCTCAACAAAGATATGTGGCAATACATATCTATGGAATATTTCAAGCAGAAAATCAAGGCAGGAGAGGTCGGTTCATCGGCGATGCCTCACAAGGTGAATCCGATTGACTTCGAGAACTCTGAGGGCAACCTCGGCATAGCCAATGCCATCCTTGACCATCTTGCAATGAAGCTTCCCGTGTCGCGTCTGCAGCGTGACCTGACCGACTCTACGGTGCTCCGCAACATCGGTGTGCCTCTCGGTCACATGATGATTGCTCTCGCGTCGACACTCAAGGGCCTTAACAAGCTGCTGCTTAATGAAGCCGCAATCAACCGTGACCTTGACGACATGTGGAATGTCGTTGCCGAGGGCATCCAGACCATACTCCGCCGCGAAGGTTACCCCAAGCCTTACGAGACATTGAAGGAGCTTACCCGCGTCAACACTACCGTCACCGCTGAAAGCATTGCCGCGTTCATTGACACTCTCAATGTGAGCGACGAGGTAAAGGCAGAGCTCAAGCGTCTGTCGCCTCACACTTATACCGGATATTGATCCGTAGCTCTATGAAAAAGATAGTCTATATGCTTGCCGCCGCGTCTTTAGCGGCGGCATCGCTTACTTCCTCCCGTCCTGCCGGAGATGCCGAGGCACGCAGATGGATGGAGAGCGGAGTGTGGGACAACGGTTGGCATGTCGCCGTACATCCGTCGGTGAATCCTGACGAATTTTACGGTCAGTACACTAAAAACAAGGAACTCTGGGACACGATGTTCAGCTATCTTGCCACTCTTGACCTTGACTCGCTGCCGACCGGACGCATAGACCTTGTGCCGGGGCGTTGCTGGATTAAGATGAGCGAATACACACCCCGTGAAGAAAATGATGTAAACATCGAGCAACACCATAACTTCATTGACCTGCAATATACGTTGCGTGGCGAAGAGAAGATGGGTTATGCTTACGATGTAACCGTGAAAAACGAGTATAATCCCAAGAAGGATGTGGCGCATTTTAACTCCGACAGCGTAGACTGGTTTGTCGCCGGGCCGGAGGCGTTTTATCTCTTTTTCCCTACCGACTATCACCAGCCTTCGGTCAGGACTTCCGACAATCCGGGAGTAAGCCGCAAGCTTGTGTGTAAGATAGAGTATATCCGCTGATTGCGTCCTATACAATAAAGAGACCGGGAGCTGCCGATGGTCATTGAGTGATTATGGCGGTGTCCCGGCTTTTGTTGTTATGGGAAGGCATTTAGCGATGATTTGCAAAATAAGTGTGTCTTAATCGGTATTCACCTCCGGTTTTGATTAAAAATCCCTAAAAACCGCCATAAGTAAATGCCGGAGGCTAATATCGGGATAATTATTTTTTATAATTAATTGTGGCAGTCGAAGAAAAGTTTTAATTTTGCACTGTTTAGAAAAGATTGTATACGTATGATATACAGCAGATATGAAGAGTAGTAAATTAAAATCTTATTAATCAATTAAACTGAATTTAGACAAAGCAACGACGCCGAGAGGCTTGACATCTGTTTTACAGTTACTTACTTAAAGGAATTAATGCATTATGGACAGCAACGAAGAAAAGAAACCGAAACGACCGAGAATCGGGGAGAACCGCATCGCAGCCTCATCGGAGGGAGATACTGCAATTTTTGGTAAAGTGGAAAATGACCATGCGGGTGATTATCACCAGGGTGGAGAATCAGCGCCTCGCCGCGAATATGGAAGTTACGACCGTCCCTATCAGCCCAGAAACAATTACAACAATCGTCAAGGCGGCTATAACAACAACCGTCAGGGTGGATATGGCAACAACCGTTACAACAATCAGGGAGGATACAACAACCGTCAGGGTGGCTACGGCAACAACCGTTACAACAACCAGGGCGGCTATCAGCCCCGTCAGCAATATCAGTCTCCGGCTGTGACAGAAGGTGCTGAAAACAGCGCTGCAGAGCATGGCTCAGCCGAGGGATTCACTCCGTCAACCCAGCAGGAGGGCGGCTACAACCGCTATAACAACCAGGGCGGCTACAACAACAACCGTCAGGGCGGTTACAACAATAATCGTCAGGGCGGCTACAACAATAACCGTCAGGGCGGCTACAACAACAACCGTCAGGGCGGCTACAACAACAACCGTCAGGGTGGCTACAACAACAACCGCCAGGGCGGCTATAACAACAATAACCGTCAGGGCGGCTACAACAACAACAACCGTCAAGGCGGCTATAACAATAACAACCGTCAGGGCGGCTACAACAACAATAACCGTCAGGGGGGCTACAACAACAATCGTCAGGGAGCCAACCGTCAGGGTGGCAATCGTCAGAACTTCGGCATGCCGCGTCAGGGCAAGAGCTTTGTGCCGCGTCCCAAGCGCATTGAATATGAAATGCCGATACCCGATCCCAACGAGCAGATACGCCTTAACAAGTTTATGGCTAACGCCGGAATATGCTCGCGTCGCGAGGCCGACGAGTTTATCCAGCAGGGGCTTGTCAAGGTCAATGGCGAAGTGGTTACCGAGCTCGGAACAAAGATTTCCCACAACGATGTAGTGGAGTATGATGAGAAGGTAGTGACTCTGGAAAGCAAGTGCTACATCCTTCTTAACAAGCCGAAAGATTGCGTTACCACAAGTGACGACCCCAATGGCAGGACTACTGTTATGGATCTTGTCAAAGGTGCTTGCAACGAGCGCATATACCCGGTCGGTCGTCTTGACCGCAACACCACCGGTGTGCTTCTTCTCACCAATGACGGTGATCTCGCGTCCAAGCTCACTCATCCCAAGTATGTCAAGAAAAAGATATACCATGTATGGACCGACAAGGATATCGCGGAAGACGACATGCAGGCAATCGCCGACGGTATAGAGCTTGAAGACGGCCCGATTCATGCCGATGCTATAAGCTATGCCACTGAAACTGACCGCAATCAGGCGGGCATAGAGATTCATTCCGGTCGTAACCGTATTGTGCGCCGTATATTCGAGAGCCTCGGATATCACGTCACCAAGCTCGACCGCGTATATTTCGCCGGACTCACCAAGAAGAATCTTCCTCGCGGACGCTGGCGCTATCTCACCCAGGAAGAGGTTAACTTCCTCAAGATGGGTTCATTTGAATAATTTATTTACCAATTGCAATGAAAAGAACTAAGATAACCGACCTTTTTAAGCCTGAGTATCTCGGCAAGGAAGTGTGTGTGATGGGGTGGGTGCGTACCCGCCGAGGCAACAAGCATGTGCAGTTTGTTGCCCTGAATGATGGTTCTACGGTTAAAAACGTGCAGATTGTGTTTGACATGACACAGTTTACTGACGAGCAGCTGAAACCTATCACCACCGGTTCCTCGATTAAGGTCGACGGTGTGCTTGTAGAGTCGATGGGCAAAGGTCAGAGCGTCGAAGTCCAGGCTAAGTCGCTTGAGATATTCGGAACAGCCGATCCTGAGAACTATCCGTTGCAGAAAAAGGGTCACACCCTTGAATTCCTGCGCGAGAAAGCTCATCTTCGTCCCCGCACCAACACTTTCGGCGCCATACTCCGTGTGCGCAGCGCTCTTGCATTTGCCATCCACAAGTTTTTCCAGGAAAGAGGTTTCTTCTATCTGAACACGCCTCTTATCACTGCGAGCGATTGTGAAGGTGCAGGTGCAATGTTTCAGGTGACCACGCTTGACCTTAACAATATCCCTAAATGTGATGACGGAAAGGTCGACTATTCTGCCGACTTCTTCGGCAAGCCTACCGCCCTCACCGTCTCGGGTCAGCTTGAAGGCGAGCTTGGTGCCACTGCTCTTGGCGCAATCTATACTTTCGGACCGACATTCCGTGCCGAAAACTCCAACACTCCGCGTCACCTCTCGGAGTTCTGGATGATTGAGCCTGAGGTAGCCTTCTTCGACATCACCGACAACATGGATCTTGCCGAAGACTTTATAAAATATTGTATCGCCTATGCGCTTGAACATTGCAAAGATGACATCGACTTCCTTGCTGAACACTATGATGCGGAACTTGTCGACCGTCTAAAATTTGTCCTTGACAATGAGTTTGTGCGCTTGACCTACACTGAGGGTGTGAAGATTCTTGAGGAATCGGGTCACAAGTTTGAATTCCCGGTTTACTGGGGCGCCGACCTTCAGAGCGAGCATGAGCGTTTCCTTGTCGAGGAACACTTCAAGAAGCCTGTTATACTTACCGATTATCCTAAGGAGATAAAGGCGTTTTACATGAAGCTGAATGAAGATGACAAGACTGTGCGTGCGATGGACGTGCTTTTCCCGAAAATCGGAGAGATAATCGGCGGTTCAGAGCGTGAGGAGAACTTTGACAAACTGAGCAAGCGAATCGAGGAGCTTGATATCCCGATGAAAGACATGTGGTGGTATCTTGACACCCGTCGTTTCGGTACTGTGCCTCATGCAGGATTCGGTCTCGGATTTGAGCGTCTTGTGCTTTTCGTGACAGGTATGACCAACATCCGCGATGTCATTCCGTTCCCTCGTACTCCCAACAACGCAGAATTTTAAGCGAAATACATGAGTATATAAGAAGAGCCGGGTTTATGCCCGGCTCTTCTGTTTTTGTCGACTTTCGTCTCGGGAAGGTCATAGACCGAAGGCCTTTTTTATAGGTTCTATCATGTCAAGTTTTTCCCAGGTGAAGAGCTCCACTTCGATAGTCTTGGTCGGCTCGTATTTTGACTCAAAAGTCTTCTTTACGATTTGAGGTTCACGCCCTACGTGTCCATAAGATGCGGTCTCCTGATAGATGGGAGCGCGAAGTTTCAGCCGCTTTTCTATCGCATTGGGTCGCATGTCAAACAATTCGTTGACTTTTTCTGAAATCTCTGCGTCGCTCATCGCCACGTTTGCCGTGCCGCGCGTGTTTACATACAAGCTTACCGGACGGGCTACACCAATGGCATAGGCAACCTGCACGAGGGCCTCGCGCGCCACACCTGCGGCAACGAGGTTCTTGGCTATGTGGCGGGCTGCATATGCTGCAGAACGGTCTACCTTCGAGGGGTCTTTGCCTGAGAATGCACCTCCGCCGTGGGCGCCTCTTCCGCCATAGGTGTCCACGATAATCTTGCGTCCGGTAAGTCCGGTGTCGCCGTGAGGACCGCCGATGACAAATTTTCCTGTAGGATTCACGTGCAGAATCAGCCTGTCGTCAAACAGTGCTTTCACGTCGGTGGGAAGCTTCTCTTTGACACGCGGCAGGAGAATGGTTTCAATGTCGCTGCGTATTTTGGCGAGCATCATCTCGTCAGCCTTTTCCTGGCTGCCGGCGTCTTCTGCGGGAATGAACTCGTCGTGCTGGGTGGAGATGACTACCGTGTGGATGCGCACCGGTTCGCCCTGAGGCGAATATTCCACAGTCACCTGGCTTTTGGCGTCGGGACGCAGATACTTCATCTCGATGCCTTCGCGGCGTATTGCCGACAGCTCGCGCAGCAACAAGTGGCTCAGGTCAAGCGGCAGCGGCATGTAATTGGGTGTTTCGCTACAAGCGTAGCCAAACATCATGCCCTGGTCGCCCGCGCCCTGTTCTTCTTCAACGGCTCTTTCGACACCTCGGTTTATGTCGGCGCTCTGCTCGTGAAGAGCCGAGAACACTCCGCACGCGTTGCCGTCAAATTTCAGCTCGCTTCGGTCGTAGCCTATGTTGTTGATAACTCTGCGGGTCACGTCCATGAGGTCGATGTATGCATTGCTCTTCACCTCGCCGGCAACTACGACCTGACCGGTGGTTACAAGAGTTTCACACGCCACCTTTGAATTGGGGTCATGGGCGAGAAATTCATCAAGTATGGCATCGGAAATCTGGTCGGCAACCTTGTCGGGGTGCCCTTCCGATACCGATTCAGATGTAAAAAGATAATTTTCCATATTGTTTTTGTCGGTTTATATCATTGTAATAAAAAAATCTCCACGTCGGCAGATTGCCGGGCGGAGCAAAATCTATTCAAAAACCTTATGGATTTCAATAATAAAATCGTGCGGTTTTAGCATTTTTTTTAGTGGTTGCAAGCAGCCAAATTTCTCCACCCGGATAAATCATCCGATAATTGTGCCGCAAAGTTACGTCATTTTCAGCTAATGCCCAAATATACATTGTTAAAAATTAGTGCAGAATCCACCGGCAAGGTGAATTTGCAGGTGGCGCGGCAAAATTATGTCAGGAGCATGCTCTACGTGACATGCTGTCAGTAGGCATAGTAATATATGTACCCGCCGTAGTCGAGGTCGAAGAGTTCGAGAGTGTTGCCATAAACGTCCCACTGGTAGCTCCACGTGTCGCCCCATCCGTCGTTGGGATATATCCATAGATTATAATCGTCAGCCTCCCAAGTGATTGACGTGGAGGAATTGGTATAAAAGTCGGTGTAAACCCCTGTGCCGTTGGCATAAAAAGTAAAACTTGACGAGTGGTCGTCACTCATCCATGAGCCTAAAAACGGTGCGTCATAATAGTAGTAATCGTCATCGGGGTCACATGAGGTCAAGGTTATCGACATCATGGCGATGAGCATGCTGATTAACAGGGTCTTCTTCATTCCGGAATCATTTATTTATAGTTTCAACATAAAATTTCAACAAAATTAGCGTAACTTTGTTGAAACACGAAAGAAAACTTTATGAATCTGACGTCTATTATCCGCCCGCTGTTTACCCGTCGAGCGCGCATTGCCTACCGCAACGCGCTTGATGCAGAGACTGTGCAGCGGCGTGAACTCGCTGACCTCCTTGCTTGTGGTCGTGGCACGGTAGCCGAGGAGTTGTTTGGTTTTCGCGGTGTGAAATCCTATGAAGAGTACAGGGAGCGTGTCCCCCTCCACGATTATTCCGACCTGCGTCCGCTTGTGCTACGCATGATTGATGGCGAACGTGACGTGTTATGGCGTGGCGTGACCCGCAATTTTGCCCAGTCCTCCGGCACATCTGACGGAAAGAGCAAATATGTGCCTGTCACCCGTGATTCGTTTAGCCGCAATCATTATGCCGGCGGCTTTGATGTAGTGGCTCGCTATCTGACATTATACCCTGACAGCCGCATGTTTGACGGCAAAGGCTTTATCCTCGGAGGAAGCTTTGCCAATGAGCTTAATCTCCCCGAGGGGGTAGTCGTGGGTGACCTCTCTGCCAATCTCATAGAAAATATCAACCCCCTTGCCAACATGGTCAGGATTCCGTCAAAGCGGGTAGCCTTGATGGAAGACTGGTCGCGTAAGCTCCCCGCGCTTGTCAAGGCTTCGCTTCATGAAAATGTCACCAATCTGTCGGGAGTGCCGTCATGGTTCCTTACAGTGTTGAAAGAGGTCATGAAGGCTTCGGGTGCATCGGAACTGCATGAAGTGTGGCGCAACCTTGAGGTGTTTTTCCATGGTGGAATAGCGTTTGAGCCTTACCGCGAGCAGTATAATCATATAATTGACCCGGCGCGCATGCGCTATCTTGAGACATATAATGCGTCGGAAGGATTTTTTGCCGTGCAGTGTGACATCGACACTCCGGGCATGTTGCTGCTGATGGATATCGGGGTGTTTTATGAATTCATCCCTCTTGATGCCAACGGCAAGGAGACCGACCGTGCGATTGCCGCCTGGGAGGTGAGCGAGGGCGCCACATATTCCCTTGTGATAACGTCATGCAACGGGCTTTGGCGCTATAAACTCGGCGATACTGTGACCGTCACCTCGGTCAATCCTCTCAAGATTGTCATAAGCGGCAGGACAAAACATTTTATCAATGCGTTTGGGGAGGAACTGATGGTTCATAATGCCGATGCTGCTATCACGGCGACATGCCGTAGCCTTGGCTGTGAGATCGCCAATTATACGGCGGCACCGATATATGCCGGCGACCGTACGCGAGGCCGACATGAATGGCTTATTGAGTTTTCAAAGGAGCCGGTGGCGCTGGAGCGGTTTGCCGACGAACTTGACAGCAATCTCCGTAAAGAAAACTCCGACTATGACGCCAAACGTTCCGGCGGCATATTCCTCGACAGACTCACTGTAGTCAAGGCGCCTCAGGGGCTCTTTGACCGATGGCTCGCCTCTACGGGCAAGCTCGGGGGACAGCGCAAAGTGCCTCGGCTTACTAATGACAGGCGACTTATGGAGTCGATGCTGAAACTGATGGGATAAGTGGATTATTAAACAAATATTAAAATATTATTATCATGAAATTACACAGGATTCTTGCAACGGTGTTGACCGGTTTATGTGTACTCGGAGTTTCTGCCGAGGTGAAATATGTATTTTATCTGATAGGTGACGGTATGGGCATGGGGCATGTCAATGCCGCTCAATATTATAATCGTATAGTGAGAGGTGCCGACGAGCCATTGCTGATGATGCAGTTTCCGGTGGCTTCTCAGGCATGGACCTATTCTGCGTCAGCACCGGTGACCGATTCTGCCGCTGCCGGCACGGCTTTGTCTACAGGATATAAGACAAAAAATAATATGCTTGGACTTGCACCTGACTCGGTGGAGCATTATGTGTCAATCGCGCGTGACCTCAAGGATGCCGGATGGGGTGTTGGCGTGCTGACTTCTGTCGCGCCCGACGATGCGACTCCGGCTGCGTTCTATGCTCATCAGCCCGCGCGATGGATGTATTATGAAATTGACAAGGAGGCGGTAGCCTCGGGCTATGACTTTCTTGGCGGAGCGTCGCTGCGTGGCGTGGCTGACAAGGAAGGCAAGCCTAACGAGGTGCCGGCGATGATTAAGGACGCAGGTATAGAAATTGCCTATGGCACAGAGGCGGGTTCTGAACTTGCCGGTAAGGTCGACCGTCTGTGGGTGTTAAGCCCGGAAAATGTGTGGGGCAACGGTAATAATATCGGATATACGATTGACTCGATACCCGGAGCCATGAATCTGCCGTCGCTCACCAAAGTCGCTCTCGACCATGTGTCGGCAAAGTCGCCCGATAAATTTTTCATGATGATTGAAGGTGGAAACATCGACCACGCCGCCCATGCCAATGACCCCGGCGGAGTAATCAAGGAGGTGCTTAACTTTCAAGATGTAATCCGTGTCGCATATGATTTCTATCTTGCCCATCCCGAAGAGACGCTCATCGTGATTACCGCCGACCATGATACAGGCGGCATGGCTATCGGTCACCCCGACCATTATGGATATGTGGATCTCGCACTCGTGGATACCCAGCGTATAAGCAAAGACCGCCTCGCCGACTATTGCCGCGACATAGTGAAGGATGGAAAGACTATATCGTGGGATGAGATGCGTGACCTCTTGCAGTCTAAACTCGGCTTCTGGACGGCTGTCCCTCTTACCGAAGAGCAGACCAACCGCCTGCGTGCTGCGTTTGACCGTACTTTTCTGGCGCGTGAGTCAAATGATGAAAAGGGGCTTTATAACACATTCAGTGAGTTTGTCATCGAAGCTTTCAGAATCTATAATTACTGGGTGGGCACTGACTTCATAAGCCATAACCACACGGCAAATCCGGTGCCGGTATTTGCCATAGGAAACGGCTCTGAGAAGTTTACCCACGTGGTCAATAATACCGACATCCCCCGGATAATCCGCTCTCTGACCCTCGGCGAATAATCGCCGGGGTCTAAAAGTGAATTCTTGCTTCTGAGATGAACAACGAAAACCAAAATATTGAATATAAGCGGATATGGAAGGACGAATACCTGAAGTGGGTATGCGGCTTTGCTAACGCACAGGGAGGCAGGATATACATCGGTATTGGCGATGATATGGCGCTCATTGGTGTGTCGCATCTGCATCAGCAGTTGGAGGATATTCCAAACAAGATTGTAACCATGCTTGGAATCGTGCCTACAGTCAGCCATATCGTACAAGAAGGCAAGGATATAATCGAGATTGATATCGACCACTCCAATATCCCTATCTCTTATAAGGGGGCGTTTTATGTTCGCAGTGGTGCCACCAATCAGGAATTAAGAGGAGTTGCTCTGCAACAGTTTCTGATGAAGAAGTTTGGGAGGAGTTGGGAGGATATGCCTTGTTATGGTGCAACGATGGACGACATTGATCCGGAGGCTATAAAGTATTTTCTAAAGAAAGGAATCAAGGAGAAAAGAATGTCGCCGGATGTTGACAGTTCCACGCCGGAGGAGGTTATTTCTAATCTTGGGCTGATGGAGGACGGTGTGCCTTGCAATGGCGCCATTCTGTTATTCGGCAAATATCCTCAGAGGCGTTTTATTACTTCGAGTTTCAAGATTGGTCGTTTTGGCGCTACAAATTTCGACCTATTGAGCCAGGAGATTATTAATGGCAATCTCATACAGATGCCGGAGAGAGTGCTACGTACTTTAGACGATAAATATCTTATTCGACCAATCCATTACAGGGGATTACAACGTGTTGAACCGCTTGAAATCCCGGAGGAAGCATTGCGTGAAATAATCTGCAATTCAATAGTCCACAGGGATTATCAAGGGACATGGACGCAGATGAGTATCTACAGTGACCATATCAGACTGTGGAATGAAGGTAAACTGCCGGAAGATTTATCGATAGAGAAACTGATGGATAAGCATACTTCCAAACCTCGCAACCCAAAGATGGCAGAGGCATTCTATCGAGCGGGATTCATTGAAGCGTGGGGACGTGGCATCGAAAAAATAGTCAATGGCTTTAAGGGCGAGGGATTGACTCCACCGACCTTTTCAGTAGAACAAGGTGGTGTAACTGTTTATATTCCTCGTGAAAGATTTGAGGCAGTCAATCTTGGAGGCACTACTGAAATAAACCGACATCAAAGTTCAGAAAAAAGTTCAGAGAAAGGTTCAGGAAAAAGTTCAGAGAAAACTCGTGACAGGATAGTCCGTGAAATGAAGGATAATCCGTTAGTGACAATTAATGAGCTTGCGACAATACTTTCCATATCTGACCGAGCTGTTTCCAAGCATATCAAGAAATTGCAATCGGACGGCGTAATTAGGCGTGTCGGTGCAGCTCGTGGCGGTTATTGGCAGGTAATCAATCATTAATTGTAGCCTGCATTATCTGCATTTTGAGATGAAAATGACCTGTTATGTCTTTGTTCACTATGACGGGGTATAGCTCTCGGAAGATGAATTAACTAAAGACATTTGGTGTCGGCCGGATTGTGGGATTTGGATTTTAGGGAGAAATTTGCTACCTTTGTAATCCGTTATGAAATACGGTTTTGACAACGAGAAATATCTCAAAATTCAGTCCGAACATATTCAGGAGCGTATAGCTCAGTTCGGCAACAAGCTTTACCTTGAACTCGGAGGTAAGCTTTTCGATGACCACCATGCAAGTCGTGTGCTTCCGGGATTCCAGCCCGACAGCAAGTTGCGCATGCTTTCAAAACTTAGCGACCGCGCTGAGATTGTGATTGTAATCAGTGCGCTCGATATTGAAAAAAACAAGGTGCGCACCGACCTCGGCATCACTTATGACATGGATGTGCTGCGCCTGCGCACAGAGTTTCAGAATCGCGGCTTCCTGGTAAGCTCAGTCGTGATTACCCATTACAACGGGCAGAGCAGTGCCGACTCATTCAGAAAGCGTCTCGAACGCATGGGAATCAACGCCTATTACCATTACATCATTGACGGCTATCCTACCAACGTGGAGCTTATCGCCTCCGATGAGGGTTTTGGAAAGAATGATTACGTAGAGACCACTCGTCCTCTCGTGATTGTGACAGCTCCGGGCCCGGGCAGCGGCAAGATGGCGGTGTGTCTCAGTCAGCTTTATAATGAACACAAACGTGGTATAGAGGCGGGATACGCCAAGTTTGAGACATTCCCTGTATGGAGTCTCCCACTGAAACATCCGGTCAATATCGCCTATGAGGCGGCTACAGCCGACCTTAACGACGTCAATATGATTGACCCGTTCCATCTGGAGGCTTATGGAAAGACTGCTATCAACTATAACCGTGATATTGAGATATTCCCTGTCCTGAACTCTTTGTTTGAGGAAATTTATGGCGAGAATCCATATAAGTCGCCTACCGACATGGGCGTAAACATGGTAGGATTCTGTATAAATGACGATGAGGTGTGTCGTGAGGCGTCTAAAAACGAGATTATCCGCCGTTACTACACTGCCCTTAACAACCTTGCCCTTGGCGATGGAAATGACAGCGAGGTCAATAAGATCGCATTGCTGTTCAAGCAGGCGAAGATAGACGCGTCTTACCGTCGTCCGGCTGTTGCGGCAAAAGAGCGCGCGGAGCGTAGCGGTGTGCCATGTTCTGCGATTGAACTTGCCGACGGGACTATCATCACGGCTGAGACAAGCGAATTGCTTGGACCGAGCGCGGCTCTCATCCTTAATGCCATCAAGCATCTTGCCGGGATAGACCACTCGGTAAAACTAATCCCGCAGTCGATGATTGAGCCTATACAGCACACCAAGACCTGCTATCTGCGCAGCCGTAATCCGCGTCTTCACACTGACGAAGTACTTGTCGCTCTGTCAGTGTTGAGCAAGGATGACGAGAACTGCCGTCGTGCGCTTGAAGTGCTCCCGGAACTTAACGGATGTCAGGTACATTCGACTGTAATGCTCGGAGAGGTTGACCACAAGATATTCAAAAAGCTTGGCGTAGGGCTTACCTGCGACCCTGTGCGCAAGACAAAGTAAGCCGTCGAGCTTCCATCGCCCTTCAATTGCCGGTCGGTTAATCGGCAAATAAATCGGGCGTTGATGTACATACTGTTTAGCGGTAGGGGGTGACCGGAAGGTCACCCCCTGCATGCTTTTGGAGCAATTTGCCGGATGTGTATAAGCCGGTGTTTATTCCGTTTTGAGCTTCTTGAGGTTGGGGAGCAGTGCCGCCACTATGCCGAGGAGAGGGGTGTAGGCGCAGAAATTATATATTGCCTCGACTCCGTAGCGGTCGGCGAAATCCCCGAGCACTGCCGACGCGATGCCGCCCACTCCAAATGCAAAGCCGAAAAATAATCCGGAAATCATGCCGAGTTTAGTCGGCAGCAGCTCCTGCGCATAAAGGAGTATTGCCGGGAATGCCGATGACAGCATGAAACCGGCACAGAAACTCAGTATTACGGTAAGCGGCAGATTGACGTGCGGCATAAGAAGGCTGAAGGGTGCTGTCCCGAGAATTGAGACCCATATCACCGGCTTTCTTCCGTAGCGGTCGCCTATCGGGCCTCCGACAAGAGTGCCGGCTGCGGTAGACACGACAAATATGAACAGAAAAATCTGAGACTGTGACACAGAGACGCCAAATTTGTCAATCAGATAAAACGTATAGTAGCTTGACAGGCTCGCCATATAGATATATTTGGAGAATATCAGCACAATGATGACGCAGATGGTAAAGATTGTCATGCCGCGCGAGAGCGGAAGCACGGCGTGGCGCTCCTCGCGTTTTTGTGACTGCTTTAATGAATTCAGGTAGCCGCGATACCATCGGCAGATAGGGCGCATTGCCCAGAAGCATAGCGCGGCAAACACAAGAAACCACATGACATAACGGCGGTCGTGGGGCGCGACTATAAGGGCTACGAGCAGCGGCCCGATGGAGCCACCGAAATTGCCTCCGACCTGAAATACCGACTGGGCAAATCCGCGTCGTTCATGTCCGGCAAGAGAGGTGATGCGTGATGCCTCGGGGTGAAGAGTCGCTGATCCGAGTCCAATCATGAATACAGCGATAAGCACTCCTGTCAGCGATGAACTGAAGGCAAGCAGCACAATTCCTATCGATGTGCTTATCATGCCTGCCGGTAGGCTCCATACAAACGGACGCTTGTCAAACACATAGCCTACGACAGGCTGAAAAATGGATGCCGCGAGCTGATAGACGAGCGTGATAAGTCCAATCTGCGTGAAATTGATGTCAAGGTCACTTTTAAGCATCGGATATACAGCGGTGATAACCGATTGCAGCAGGTCGTTCAGGCAGTGTGCGGCACTGAGTGCAAGCAATACATGAAATGTAGGCATCGATGTCAGACGCCTTATCTTTTCAGTGAGAATCATAAGTAACTCTTAAAAATTAATCTATGTCAACTAAAAACAGTCCTGAATATTGATTATGCGTTCTACGACATAGAGAGCCACGATGTCTTTGCGTGAAACATCCATGTCGTCGTAAGCTGTGTTGGCGCTGCGCAATATGACCTTTGACGGGTCATGATGTCGGCGCACATATTTTACCACCCTCCTGTTTTCCATAATCACGACGTATATCTGTCCCCAAAGGATGTTTTCGGTGTCACTCTGTGGGAGAAATGCCACGTAGCCGCCATTTTCAATCTTCGGTTTCATGGAGTCGCCCTTTGCCCTTACTACAATCCATTCGGGGTTCAGATGGGGGAAATTCAGTTTGCCGATTACATTTTCTTCGGTAAATGCGCGTGACATCTCTGTGCAACCTGCCGCCACGTCAATGTCGTAGACAGGTATTCCGTCGCTTCGGTAGTCGGTGCATATTTCCGCTACCTGCACTTCCGATGCGTGATTGCTCTTTTCAAATGGCAGTCCGGTGCCGTCGCGCAGCCAGTCTTTTGATACATTAAGGTTGACTACCACGCGGTTGAGGAGGGCATCGCTTACAGGGAGCTTGCCGCTGAGGTATTTTGATACATTTGACGGGTCAATGCCAATAAGTTTTGAGAATGCCACTTGCGAGAGGTGGCGAAGTTCCATGAGATAACGGATTCGTCCTATTATCAGCTGGTTTTTGTCGGTCGGTGTTTCCATATAATATCGGTTTGTGTTGCAAATATACATATAATATTGTAAAACACCAACTGACGGGTTGACAAAAAACAACCGGTTAGTTTACCGGAGTGATTTTTGACTGAAGCGGATACCATAGATAGCCGTTGACAGTCGTTCCCGGATACATCTTCCGCAGGTTGTAGACATAACCGCGCACCTGAGTTATGTATTTTTTAGGCTCTTCTTCTCCAAATTTATAGTCAACCACGTCTATTATGCCGTCACCGCGCCACACAACTCTGTCAGGGCGGTATCGGCGTGTGACCCCGCTGTTGTCGTTGACGATAAAGGCGCGCTCGTTAAGTAGACGTGTGAACCCGTTGAACCACGCAGTGACATTCCTGTCAGAAAGAGCCTCGGTGATTGTATTCACGTATTCGGGAATTTCTTCTTCAGTCAGGTAGCCTTTCATGGCGTGGCGTCTTACCGAGCGCACTATGTCGCGCGGAGTGCGTATAAGGCTCATTATATTGTGAAGTATGATGCCTTTCTGGCGAGGCAGCGACATCTCGTCGAGATCTTCGATGCGACTGAGGTCCCATATGCTGTCATTGTCAAGCGACATGTAGGGAGGCATCTTCACAGCGCTGTTGTCGACCTTTTCTTTCTCATGGCGTGACGTCGGGTTGCCAAATGAAAATAGTCCTTCGCCGTCGGTAAACGGGGCGAGCGCAGTGTGATAGTCGCGGTTTTCGCCAAAACGGTCAATCCACTGCTCTGTTGTGTTGTCGAGGGCTATTCTCATTAATCCGTGAACTGAACTGTCGCTCGGCTTGCTGACTCTCTTGTAGCCGATTATCAGTTCATTGACAGCACGGGTGAAAGCGACGTAGGTCTTGTTGAGAATGTCAATTGTCGACTTCTTGGCAAAGGTGGAATACTGGTCGGCAAATTCTCCGTTTTCAAGGATTGAGGTGGTCGCAAGGGGTATAAATGGCGGCAGATTCTCTTTTTTGAACTGCGCGAAGATGCCCAGCGGCATGTCGTTGTCATCGGACGTTTTGAACCATTCGATATTTTTGGATGACTGGAAACTCCAGTCTATAATAGGCACGTGTACACAGGGGAATTCAAGTCCCTTGGATTTGTGTATGGTCATTACGCGGATTGCGTTTACCTCCGAGGGGATAGCGAGCGCGCATTTTTCTTTTCCGAAACTGTTCCACCATTTCATGAATGAATGGAGGTCGCCTTCGCTTCCTTCACAGAAGTCGGTGACGACATCCTGAAATCCGCTGATATATACATTTTCCGCCTCACGCATTTCTTCTGAAATGTAGCGGCTTATGATTCTCTCGACGATGGAGGGCAGGTTGATGCATCTCATGTCGGCTGCTTCATTGGCTGTGCTGTCGCCTTCCGTGGCGGCATCGTCGTTGAAGGTCAGTTCAATCGCGGTCAGCCTGTCGACGCCTTTGGAGAGATGGAAATGGTAGCGGCTCAGTATCGTCGCCAAGGGAAGATGGCGGCGCGTCTCTTCGGCTTCCCGCTCGTCGGGGGCAAACATTGTCTGTTGCGCATCGAGGAATGACAATACGCTCGTGATGATTCTTACAGCCGCCGATGAGGATATGGTCAGGGCGTCGTCCGACATTATCTGAAGGTCTTTCAGCTCCGGTATATCCTGCTTGCGGCTCAGCAGATAGTCAATCACTGTCTTTCCGTTGGCATTGGATGACACGAGTATGGCTATGTCACCCATCCTGTAGCCGGAGCCGAGCTGCCGGACAATATCCTTGGTCATGTTGTCGAGCGCGTCATCGGCATTGTCGTAGGGTGTGGCCTTGACATAGCCGTGCATGTCGCTGCGGGCGATGCGCTGGACTACATTTGAGTAAATATCTGACAGGTCTTTTGCTTCCGAGATGTAGCTGAACAGAGTGTTGTTGAATCTCACAACTTCGCTGCTGCTTCTCCAGTTGGTGTTTTCTTTCGGGTTGTTGCCTCTTATTTCTGACTGTCGGGAAAACTCTTCCGGCACAATCTTTACAATCAGGTCGGGGTCGGAGTTACGGAAACGGTAGATTGACTGCTTCTCATCGCCGATTATGAGGTTGTCATTGTCGGTTGAGAGGCTCTCTCTTACAAGGGCTCGCAGGTTGGCCCACTGTAGCCTTGACGTGTCTTGAAACTCGTCGATAAGAAAGTGACGGAGCCTTACTCCGAGGCGGTCATATATGAAGGGGGCTTCCGCCTCGCTTATGATGCGGCGCAGTATATCGTTAGTGTCGCTTAACAATATGGCGTTGTTCTCGTTTTTGAACTCTGCCGCCCGACGTTGTATCTCACCGATTACACCGAGATTGTAGACATTGGTGCGCAGAATTTTGAGAAGGCTAATCGAGTCATAGACTCTCACTGCCTCAACAGCCATTTCAGCCGCAAGATTTAGAATGTCGGAGTCGGGACACTTGTTTTTCTTGTAAAGCGCTTCCGGATTTTCTAAGGCAGCGCGTACTCTTTTCCCGGGTCCGTTGCCCCAGCTGCCCTCAGACCATGACTTGAATGCATCACCGCAATCTTTCATCATTCCGGCAATCGCATCGGCTGATACAAGCGATTTATAGCATTCGTTGGCAAGACTGAAGAAGTCCGATTCAAGCTTCCTGCTCAGGGTGCTGATTTCTCTTGCAAATTCAAGGGTGCGTGAGATGTCCTCAAGATACCGGTCTATTTCGGTAGCATTGAGTTTATAGGTCTCGGTAAGCACCTTGGAAGTGAATTTGACAAGCGTGTCGACCAGATTGGACTTGCGGTTGAATATATTGAAGCTTTTGCCCTCGCTGATATTGTGGCTGATATACTGCTTTATCCAGCTTACGAGAGCTATCATTTCCCGTCGGGACTCAAAATCGCGGTCGGTCGCGCGGTTGACCGAAGAAAGCATTTCGTTGACGCCGACAGTGATTACGTAATCGTCGCGAAGCTCGACTTCATAGTTTCCGGTGATTTCGGCTTCGCGGGAAAATGTGCGGAGCACTGTCTGGAAAAATGAATCGATTGTGCTTATATGGAAGTTGCTGAAATCGCAGAGCAGTTCGTGAAGCGCTTCGAGCGCTTGATTTCTGAGGCTTGTGCTGTCAGTGTGCAGTTCGGTGCAGAGGTCTTTCTCGTAAGGGCTTTTTTCAGCCCCGATTCCGGCAAGACATGCGAGCTGATGCACGATGCGTCGTTTCATCTCGTCGGTCGCCTTATTGGTGAATGTTATGGCGAGAGTCGCGCGATGACGGTTTTTCTCGGTGGAGAGCGAGTAGGTGCCTTTTTCGCTCTTTTTGCCGAGAAGCATCTTTATATATGTATAGGTCAGGGTATAGGTCTTTCCCGAGCCTGCCGACGCTTTGTGTATGGTAAGCATATGCCGGAGGTCAGATTATTCTTGCCTTGTAGCCCAGTTCTGTCAGCAGGGCAAGTGTCTCCTTGCGCCGGTCGCCTTGTATGAGTATCTCGCCTCCGCGAGCCGAGCCTCCTGTGGCGAGCCTCTTTTTGAGCGTGGCGGCAAGGTCAAGCAATGCCTCGTCGGAGTCTTGCCAGCCCGATATTATTGTAGCCTGTTTGCCCCCTCTTCCTTTCTTTTCAAGGATGATGTCAAGCCGGAAAGATTTCGCCGCCGGCTTGTCGCTGTCGGGCGTTTCGATGATTTCGCCTTCGGGCAGGTCGGGATTGGCTTGCAGAAATGCACTGAGTGCTGCATGGAGGTCATTGGACTTCATGGGGCGATGGATTGTGGGGTTAGTTTATTCCGCTTATGCTGTCACTTTCATTTATGTAGTCATCAATGATGCCGGCCGGCGAGCCGGTTGTGGAGCGCACAATCGATGTCAGAAGTGACAGATGTGGCAGATCCTCTACCGATACATTGTCATAGTAGTTGCGGGCTTCCGCTGAATCAGTGGCATACGCGTCGATATAACACTGGCGGGCAAGTCCTATATTGTCTTCGCGGTCATCGGTCTCGCCCAGCTTCATGTATAGCATAGAGAGGTTGCATAAGGTGGATGCATCCATTTTCTCTGCATCGTTCTGCTGTTTCCTGATGTTGTCGCAGATGCCTCTCGCTGAATTATAGTCCTGTCGTTCAATAGCAAATTCGGCATGCTGGAGATTCTCCTTGGTGTTGTTGCTGTCACATGACGCAAGCATGATTATTGACAGAATCAACGGTAATGTCAAAAAATGAGGTTTCATAGTCAGATATGGTTATTTTTCAGATTCCTTATGATGGCGTATATACATATAGTCTATGTTGTCTTTGCTGAGAGTGATGGAATGGGCATCGTGGCTGCTTATCTTGCGTGCGATACGCGGGGCGATGTCTCCGGCTATGGCGGTGTCGCCTTTGAGGCGCTTCCGGTTGAGGTCGTTGACGATAATCAGGGAGTCGCCTTGGATTTCCCAGGTGCCGTCGACTTCCATGACAAGCACGTCGGGCGCGATGTTGCGCACAACCGAGGTGCCGTCTTTTTTCAGTTCCAGTACAGGCAGCTCGCTTGACAGCTGGACGTTGTAATAGTCGCCTGCTATCTCCTTTGCCTGTCGCGACATACCGCCGCAAGACCAAAGAAGGAGCAGCAACGCGCCTGTTGTCGGAATCTTTTTCATAGAGGGTGACGATTTATCTTTGTAAATACAAATTTAGCAAAAATAATTCAAATACCCAATACCTCACGATAAACAGTTTCTGTTTGGCGTGCGATGTTGTCCCAGTTGTAAGGCGTGAGGTCGTAGTCGGTGCGTGTGGCGCTATCGGAAGAGAGAAATTGGTTCAGTGCCGCTGTGATGCTGTCGCTGTCACCAGGGGAAAAGAAGTTGGTTTCTGGAATCAGTGGCAGATGAGCCCCGGGGATGTCGGAAGAAAGCACGGGAAGCTGGTAGTCCATTGCTTCGAGCAGCACTAACGGAAATCCCTCATTGACAGATGAGAGCACAAACAGTTTTGCGTGTGAATACAGCTGCCTGAGATTTTCACCAAACACATTGCCGGTAAATATCACCCTGCCTTTAATGTCAAGCGATTTTAGTTTTCTGAAATAGGAATCGTTGTTGTCACTTCCTCCTGCAATTATAAGTTTTATATCTTTGTCAAGCTTATTGACAGCTTTTACCAGATATTCAAAGCCTTTTTCCGGAGTGAGCCTTCCTACGCCAAGTATATATGAGCCGGGTGCAACCCCCAGTGAATTAATGAAATCAGTGGCAAGTGATGGCATGTTGTGATTGACTCCGTTGGGTATATACAAGGTTTTGCCGGGATGCCTCCCGACAAATTTTTCACGCTGCTTGGCGTTGACAAAAATTATCTTGTCGGAATGGCGCAGGGATATGTTTTCACCTGCGCGCAGTAGCCATCTTGCAAATCTGCCCCACTTTTTATGCTCGTAATTGGGGCTGTGGTAAGTCATTACCACTTTTTTGCCAAATAGCTTTAATATAGGGATGAACAGTCCCGGCCCAATGTTGTGGACATGGACAAGCTTGCATTTGCTGTTGATTACGCTTAGCGTGCTTAAAAAGGTGTGCAATACCGCTTCAACACCTCTGATTTTAGTTGACGGAAAGTCGTGAAACGTGATATTGCAGTACGTCGCATCTCCTGTCGACTTTATATATGGCTTGCGTCGGTATATGTGGAAGTGCCTTTCAGGGACGCGCGGATATAATGCTTCACAATGTTTTTCCACGCCTCCCTGTACGTTCGGGAACCCCCTTAGGCCTATAACAGCAATCATGTCTGCCATATTATTGTCAGATATCGGTTGTCTCACTTGTCAGTCCCAGCAAAGGGGTAGTCCTTTACGTATACGCATCTTGTTTTTAAGAATCCACTTTATCGGTATCCAGGGACGCCGTTTCATGTCATGGCGCTCAGTTACAATAAATGCGCAGTTTCTGTCGCATGCCTTGACCTTTTTGAGCGCTTCTTTTGCTTTGTCTGATTCCATGATCTGATCAAAAGGCTGTTCCTTGATATTACCGATAACCCATTCTTCTGCCGATCCGTTGCAAGGCGATACGTTGCCGTGTGGGTCGATGAAAAAGAAGTCAGTCAGTGCGCCGCAAGGAGGGCGATATCCATTGTCGTCGCCACGCAGACGACGATGAATGGAGCGGTTGAAATAAGCCCTGCCATAGTCTTTCAGGCGATCCTTTAGCCTGCGGCGTTTTGACGTAAGCAGCGCTTTTACAAAAAGTTCATGTTGCTTTAGCGCATCTTCGCTCACAATTTGGTTGTCATCTTTATGGAAATACCAAGAATTGTGTACAGCGGAGTTCCCGAGTTCTACATCAAGAGCCACGCAAAGTTCATAAAGGTGTAAAAGATCTTTATAGTTGTCAGGTGAGATTACTACGGAAAATCCGATATTCTTGCATTTTGTTTTTTTGAGTTCAAGCATTGTCCGCAGGGCATGGTCAAAACCGTTGACAATCCCTCGCTTGGAGTCGTTTATAGCTGGAAGTCCTTCCACGCTCACTCTTATAAGTATGTTTGGATACTTATTGGCAAGTTCGACTATCTTTTCGGTGTTATAGCCGTTGGTGCTCAGCTCAAGAAGCGATGATTTCGGGTATAGTATCTCAAAAATTCGATCGATATCTTTCCTCAGTGTCGCTTCACCGCCGGTGATGTTTATACGCAATCCGGAAGGCAACTTTTCGTAGTACTCAGGGTCGATTTCTTCTTGCGGATGGGTAGGGCATTTCCATATATTGCACATGTTGCATTTCGCATTACAGCGGAAAGTCGTGATAAGGCTGCCTTGTACTATATTCTTCATGTTTTTGGTGTTTTATCTAATAACGCGAATTATGCACCATATATTTTATTTAAGAAAATATAATGCAACTCGGGGCTGAAACGGTCAAGCGCGTCCTGAGATATTTTTTCGTGGTCAAAACTCTGATTCCACATTTTTTCGATTGACGTGGCGAGCGCAGCGCAGTCGCCCGATGGATAGGTCATTCCGTTGTTGGCGGCGATAAGCTCCGGGATGCCGCCTATCTTCGCTCCGAGCACCGGTGTGCCGGCACATAGCGACTCAATGACGCTGAAGGGGTTGTTTTCGTAACACTCCGACGGCACCACCGAAAATCTCGCACCGGCAAGTAATTTGTCGACACCTTCGCTGTCAAGGTGTCCGAGAAACTCAATGTTGCCTTGATTGCCATAACGTTTCCGTAGGTCGGCTTCGAGAGGACCTCCTCCGGCAATCTTGATGTGGTAGGGGAGCGTTGAGGCTGATTTGAGAAGCGTCTCTACGCCTTTCTCATGCGATAGTCTGCCGACATAGCAGTAATAGTCGCCGCGTTCAGTCTTTACAGGCGTGACGCGCTTTTTCTCCCATATTGCCGGTGCCAAGAAATTGTTGAGTGTCACGATTTTCTTATCGGGGAAGCCTCCCTGACGCATTTTTGACGCCATGAACTCTGACGGGCAGATGAACATGTCGGTGCACGCCGAGAGTCTGTCGCGACTCCATTTCCCGGCTTCGAGCCATGCGATGGCGCTTGCTGCAAGCGACCCTTTCATGCACCGCTCCTTTATGACATGGCTCTTGTCGCCGCCGATGCACAGCTCACAAGGCTTGCCGTGGCTCAGGCAGGAGTAAGAGGGACATAGAAGCTTGTAGTCGTGCATGGTCCAGGCTACCTTGACTCCACGCTTGCGGGCCAATAGGGCAAGTTGCGGCGATAGATAGGAGTGGATATTGTTGAGGTGTACTACATCGGGCTTGAACCGGTCAAGGATGGCTGTAAACGTCGAGTTGATGTCGCCCATTCCGAGTGTTCGCCTCACGGCTTTCAGCTTTTGCATCATGCCTCCTGCAAATTGAACCTCAGGCGCAAAATATGGCGTCCATTCTGACGGTATATTGTCGGGATAGCCCATGGCAAAGACCGCCACTTCATGACCGCGACTGCGCAGCATCTCCTCAAGGTTGAGAAGATACACGCAGTCGCCTCCACGTCTATAATAGAATTTGTTTACAAGCAGTACACGTTGTTTCATGGTTGCAAATATAAGCAAAAATTTTGCTTATGGCAATCGGCTATACCAACATTCCCGATGCTATTGATGAAGCGACGTCGTTGCCAAGGGTTTCGGAAACAATGGCAAATCCAAACAGAAACGCTGATGACGGACCGTTGGCAGTGACGAGGTTGCCGCTGATTACCACGCGGTTATCGATGAATTTTCCTCCGGCGTTGACGAGCTCGTCTTTGAATGACGGGTAGCAGGTGGCTTCCTGTCCGCGAACTACGCCAAGCGGTCCGAGCACAACAGCCGGGGCGGCACAGATGGCTGCTATTTTACCGCCTTTGATCCACTGCTTGTTGATCATGTCGCTGAGGGCGCCGTCGGCGGCAAGGTTGGTTGAACCGGGCATTCCGCCGGGCAATATCAGCCATTCTGCATTATTGGCGTCAATCTCGTTTAATAGCTTGTCGGCTGTCACGGAAACTCCGTGGGCGCCTTTTACTGTCTTATCCTTGGTGCCTACAGCTACTGTGTAGACGGTCATGCCTGCGCGGCGCATGATGTCAATGGTGGCAAGTGCTTCGGTCTCTTCAAATCCGTCGGCAAGAAATAAATAGGATGTGTCTAATACATTATTCATAATATCAAGTGTTTTTTGGTTATGTCAATATCAAAATTAAGCATTTGTGATGAATTATCATAATATGCCGGTGAAAAAAATTATAAAAAAACTTATGGAAAAATTTTGCGGAGTGGAAAATACGTCTTACATTTGCGGTGTGATAGTAGTGTACATGACTACATTGCTACAAGATTAAGCCAATTATTAACACAAACTTAATGATAAAGATGAAAAAGATTTTATTTTCAATTGCGGCAATTGCTATGGCTCTCTCTACTCAGGCGCAATTGCTCTGGAAAGTGACAGGCGGCGATTCAAAGGGTGATTCATATATATTCGGCACTCATCACATAGCGCCGGTTGCTATTCTTGATTCCATTCAGGGATTTGCCGATGCATTAAACAGTGTGTCGACAGTCTACGGAGAGCTTGAGATGGCGGAAATGACGTCGCCCGCGGTGCAGCAGGTGGCGATGAGACATTCAATGGCTCCTGCCGACAGCACTTTGTCAAAGCTGCTTTCAGCCGAGCAACTCGACTCGGTAAGCGCGGTGCTTGGAAAATATACAGGCGGAATGCTTACCGCTGCTGCACTCGACCCGATGAAGCCGGTAGTGGTGTCGACCCAGCTCGGAGTGATGCAGAGCATGGTGGCGTTTCCGGAATTTACCGGTCAGCAACAACTTGACCAAGTGATACAGGAGCGTGCGCAGCTTGCCGGAAAGACAGTGAAGGGACTGGAGACTGCCGAACAGCAATTTGCAATACTCATGGGCGGCTCTCTGTCAAGACAGGCTGAACAGCTGATGAAAGATATACGCAAAGAAGAAAAAACGATTGAAGACGCAAAGACGCTTGCCGCTGCTTACATGAGTGCCGACCTTGACGCGATGGAACGCCTCTTTAACGACCCGGAGACAGGAATGTCGCCCGAGACGGCAAAGGCGCTGATCTATGACCGCAACGACAACTGGATTGCGCAGTTGAGGGAGATTCTTCCTGCCGACAAGGTTATGATAGTGGTAGGCGCCGGTCATCTTGTCGGGGAGAAAGGCATCCTTTCACAGCTCCGCAATGCCGGCTATGAGGTGACCGCCGTAGACTGAAATTACTGACTCTATACTTTTACTGATGATAACTCTAAAAAATTTAACCTATGCTTACCGCAAGGGGGTGGAGGCGTTGAGCAACGCTTCCGCCTCCATCGGCGGCGGCATATATCTGCTGCTTGGTGAAAACGGAGCCGGAAAGACCACTCTGCTTCATCTGACAGCCGGACTGCTGTCGCCGGCAAAAGGCGAGTGTCTCATTGACGGGAGCCCTGTCAGTGAACGTCGTCCCGAGATTATGAGCCGCGTGTTTTTCCTTGGCGACAACATGGACTTCCCCTTTGTTTCGATAGAGGAGATGACACGCTGCCACGCAGTATTTTACCCTGACTTTGATCCTGAGATGCTTAGGCGCAACCTTGACCGTTTCGGCATGACAGGCAGGGAGCGCTTCAGCCGCATGTCGCTCGGCAACCGCCACAAGGCTCAGCTTGCCTACGCGCTTGCATTGCGCACAGAAGTGCTGCTGCTTGACGAGCCGGCAAACGGTCTTGACATACCTTCACGCCTGCATCTACAGTCGATGATAGCCGAGTGTGTCACTCCCGACCAGACAGTGATCGTGTCGACCCATATCGTCTCAGACCTGCGTAATCTCTATGACGGAGTGCTGGTGTTGTCGCGGGGAAGGCTTGTGCTTGCCGACACCGTTGACAGCCTTCTCCAAAGAGTGTCGTTTACGGTTACTTCCGAGCCTCCAGTCGCGCCGCTCTATGTCGAGCGCCGCTTCAACGCCTATCATGCAATCAGCCCCGCCGACAGCTGCGATGAAAGCTGTGACGTCGACTATGAACTACTTTTCAAGGCTCTGCTAAACGATGTGAAACTATAAAATGTAATTATCCACGATGCGACTATTGAATTATTACATGCCCCGGCTGAAGAAGCAGCTGATACTCTATCCGGTCATCTCTGTGTTTCTCTACATGCTGATATTCTTTACCCTGCGATGGGACGGGGCTCCATTTATAGCACTCATAGTGTACAACATCATTTACATGATGCTCTTCTTCGGCGCGTTGATATTTGCTTCGCGCAATGGAATGGAGATTGACACCATGCTTCCTGTCGACTGGCGGCGTAAGGCGCTCTTCCTGCTTGTCTACACATTTATCGTTGTCCCGCTGCTTGTCGTCGTCCCGATAGCTGCATGCTACATGCTGACACGTCAGTGGCTCGTGGTAAGCCCGCTGCTTAAAGAGGCATATGCAGCCGTAAGCACCCTGATCAGCGGCAGGTATATAACATGCACCGTAATAGGCAACATGCTCCCTATGGCAGTATGTCTCTACTGCGTGACCTCCATCAGGCATAACCGCATAATCCTCTCCGTCGTGTGGACAATAGTCACGTGTATGATACAGTCGTTTATAGGCGGAATCTACGGAGCCTTCATCGCATTCAGGCAGGGATTTTCCGACGGGTACAACGGCGTCGAGCTAAGTTCCGATGAGATAGCCTCACGGCTTCTTAATGAAATCAGCCTGCTTATAACCCCGATGGAGATATTTTTCGCAATTTGTACTATCTTTGTAATCGTAATCACCTGCCGTGCCATTAAGGGCAGGCAGATATGACAGCCTGCCGATGGACTTTAATGAAAACAAACCGATTTACAAGCAGATAGTCGACCTGAGCCACGCCCGGATAATCGCCGACGAGTGGCATGTCGACGGTCGTGTGCCGTCAATCAAGGAGCTGTCGGTGGAGCTTGCTGTCAACAACCGCACTGTACTCAAGGCGTTTGAGGAACTGCAGTCGCAGGGCATAATATACTCCCGGCGCGGACTCGGTTACTATGTGTCGCCCGAGGCGCCGCGTCTGATACTTGAGGCACGCCGCGCCGAGTTTTTCAACGAAACCCTCCCCGAACTCCGCGAACGCATGCGCCTCCTCGGTATCACCCTCTCCGACATCGCCCCCCACCTTGACTGACTTCCCACGGGGTTCCATCCTTTTGAACGTATAATATATGGTTAACAGTCAGCTTTAGTAAAAGCCGATTTTGTAAATTATCATGATAAGCGTAACTTTGTAAGGATAAAAGTTTTTTGTTCTATAAAAGTAGAGAACAGATATAGTAATGTCCCAAAGTTTAAGAGACAAAACGGTAAAAGGGCTTGCATGGAGTTCCATTGAGCGTTTTTCAACAATGTTTATACAACTTGCTGTAAACATTGTGCTTGCGCGTATACTTATGCCGGAGGATTTTGGTATGGTCGCTATGCTTGCGGTCTTTATCCAATTCTCCCAGGCGTTTATTGACAGTGGTTTCTCCAATGCCTTGATACAACGAAAGAACCGTACAAATGTCGATTATTGTACGGTATTTTATTTCACAGTTGCCATTTCCGTCTTGCTATATACACTGTTGTTTTTCGGCGCTCCATATATATCGGAGTTTTATGGGATGCCGCGACTTACTGAAATAACCCGTATACTTGGTCTTGGATTGATAATAGGCTCTCTGTCGGCTGTACATAAGACACGACTGTCAATTGAACTGAAATTTAAAGCGCAGGCTGAAATTTCGTTGTTGTCGGCAATCATATCAGGAGCTGTAAGCATTACACTTGCCTATAATGGTTTTGGGGTATGGGCATTGGTTGTGCAGAGTCTTGTAAGTTTAGGCATGCAGACGGTTTTAGTGTATATACTCGGCTCACGATGGGTGCCGGGACTTATTTTTTCTATCAGGTCATTTAAAGAGCTGTTCGGCTACAGCTCAAAATTATTGGCGTCATCGTTATTGCATCTGTTATACAGAAATCTTTATCCGATAGTAATCGGTAAGCGTTACTCGGCTGATGAATTGGGTTATTATAACCGAGCTGATATGTTGTCGTCAATGTCTATTACCTCGATTACACTTGTGTTGTCAAAGGTGGCGTTTCCGATATTCAGCTCTATACAGGACGATGATGAAAAGTTACGAAAGGCATATTCAAAATACATAAGCTATGCTTCGCTTGTCGTGTTTCCTGCGATGTTAGGTGTCTCAGCATTGGCTGAGCCCCTTATTGTCGTTGCAATGACTGATAAATGGATGATGTCAGTGCCGATGTTGCAGATTCTTGCAGCGTCATGTATGTTTGATCATATTACGTCGATAAATCTGAATGTCTTGTATGTTAAAGGCCGTTCTGATCTTGCCTTGCGTCTTGAGATAATAAAAAAGAGCATTGCGATAACAATACTCTTTGCAATGATGCCGTTTGGCATTATTGCAATCTGCTGGGGGCAGTTTATATATAATATAATAGCGACGATATTGAATACCCGATATACTAACACCTTGATTGGATTGTCGTTTAAGACACAGATGAAAGATTTTATGCCTTACTTCGGATGTAGTGTGGTGATGGCTGCTGTCGTCTGGTTTGTGACCTTGGTAATCCCTTCTTACGGATTGCAGTTAATAGTGGGTATACCGACAGGAGCGTTGGTGTATATTCTGTTGATATTCCTTTTTCTGAGGTCTTCATTTCATGAATTTGTCGAGATGATACAAAATAACTTTTTACATAGAAATAAAGGGTGATGTCTATGAGAGTGGGAAAAGTAAAAGAAGGAATAAAGTATTTGCTTCAATCGATACTTGCCTGCAGGGCAAGATATTCTGACCGTGACAGGCTCGTGTTTATTCCACATCATGGGATGGCAGTCAATGATAAATATAATATCATGAACTGGAGGTCGGATAACGCTTTGACATTGGCGCGCTATATTCTTGATAATGGGAAATGCAGGCATAAGATAATCACCATAGCTGTGACTTCTGACGATGACTTAGAACTTTTAAATGACTATGTGAAGACCCGTTATCCGGATAGGAGAGTGGAATTTATGCGATTTCTGGGCGACATCAGCAAGAAAGACCGGTGGAGATTTTATCGCGTGCTGACTGAGAGCAGCCATGTCTTCTCGTCTATAACATATAGGCTGCGCCCGTTCAGTAAGAGCAGCTATGCAACATATGTTGATTTGGGGTATTTCCCTATGCCGTTCAAGAATGATATTTTCTCAAAGTCAGACCCTCTTTATATGGGGCTTGACAATTTTGATGAAAATGACCTTGATTATTATATCTGTAATTCAGAACTTGCAATAAGGCTGATAATGCCGTCAATGAGACTGGATTATGGCAGATACCTGAATCTTGGCAATTGCCGTAACGACTATCTTATTTCAGATGATTATCCTTATGATGTGAGGAAAGAACTTGAATTAAAAGTGTCTTATCCGGTAAAGAAGATAGTCCTTTATACACCTACTCATAGAGACTATGAAGAGGCTCTTACCGCTGAGGCTTCACGGCAGCTTTTGGGATATGAAATGGATTTGGCATCGTTGGGCGACAACCTGCGTAACAATGGGGTTCTTATTGTATGTAAGCTTCATCCCAAACAGAACAGGGCTGTAATAGAGCGTGTTTTGCCGGAAGGAATTGTAATTCATGAGGCCAACAATAGATACGGATTAAGTGAATTGATGAAGGCAAGTGATGCGCTTCTTACTGATTATACATCAGGATATTATGATTATCTGCTTCTTGACAAACCTGTTATTTTTAATTTTTATGACATAGACAGGTACAAGAATTCTCGTGGATTTACATTTACTCCGATTGAGTCGGTATGTGCCGGAACCATTGTGAAAAGTGCAGAGGAACTTGGACAGGCTTTGATGGAAATAGAAGAGAATAAGTTGAAATACAGTGAGATGAGAAGATTTGTGAAAAATCTGGTATTTACTTATTCTGATACTAAATCGACTTATCGCATATTTGAACGGTTTTTATCTACAATTTCTTGAAGATAAGCAAGGGTAGTTTCTATGTTTGACTCATTAGAGTAAAGTGTCTTGACTGTGAAACTTGCGTTTTTGACAAGTTTTCCGTAGTCTTCTTCGCTCATTGTTGCGACACTTTGCATACAGTGGACAATGTCATCGATTGTTGAGAATCTCAATGCTATTTCATTGCCTGTGAGTCTGACGCCATTGTCCATTTGCTCCTTTGTTCCTGCCGTGTTTCTCCCGATTACAAGACATCCGTTGAACATGGCTTCAGCTGTGATGCGACCGAAGCCCTCGTAAAAAGAAGGAACTATAAGAGCTTTTGATGTTCTCATATAGCTTATAGGATTATCTTGATGTCCGAGAAATTTTACCCTGCCTTCGGCGGGAGTTCCTTGTATTCTTTTCAAAAGGCGAGATTTGTATCGTTTCCCATAGTGGCCAACCAATTCAAGGCAATACTCGCGATCGGAATCAGAAAACTGAATAAAAGCATCGATTACATCGTTGGCACCTTTATTTTTAGTCACTCTTCCAACGAAAAGAAATACTTTTCTTTTCGTTGGTGTAAAATGATAGTCATCTTGAGACAGGATGCCGTTGTATATAACTTTGCTTTTGTCATCAAGGTCATAATATCTGGCAAGATCATGGGTGATTGCAATTGCATGACTGTGGGTTGACAGTCTGTGGCGTAGCAATCTTTTAGAGGGATAGCTGTTGAAATCAAAGTCTTTGTCTCCATATTCACGTATATGCCATACATGGGGGATGCCATATTTTCTTGACAACAGATACCCGATATTGATTACAGAAGTGTTGGTGTGGATGATGTCGGGCTTGAATAGCTCGATTATCTCAGCAATTTTTTTTGTAGCACTACTGTTGACCTTTCTTGAATAAAAAAAGGAAAGAGAGGAGAATACTCCTTCTTTTAATGACTGAAAGGAGGGCCATATTGAAAATTTGTAGGGAATCACCTTGAAGGGTATGCCTGACTTGGTGAGCTCCCGGCAAAGAAATCCTTCTTCCGGAATTACGACCATGATTTTTACCCCTTTTTTGCTTAATCCGTTGATAAGGTTAAGCAAAGAAATTGTCGCACCGGTACAGCCGGCGCCTGACGTTATCGTGAGAAGTCGCATTTCCATATCTCTACAAGTCTTTTCGCACATCCTTTTTCTGTAAGCTGCTCTCTGATTCTCATTTTGGCGAGATATTGATTTATGATAAGAGATGTCGGCCGAGCGCTTTTAAAAAAGCATCTCCATAACGAGAATCAGGCTCAATGTAATTTCCTTCGCCCCATTCATTCCATGATTTCAAAAAGATAATCTTATGTTCGTCGTTTTTATCTTTTACATGCTTCATAATGTCAGTCACATGCTTTTCAAAGAGCTGAGGGGTGTTGTTTATGTATATCTGTGTGCGACGTCCGGAACGCGGTGACCTGTCATAGCCCGGTAGTATGGAGGGATATACATTTTCTTGGTAGTCAGTATCGTCAGAAAGATGTTTAATGATTGATTTATAATTAAAAACCTGTAAGGGCAGATTCAATTTCTCTGACAAAAAAGAAAGACCTCGCTTTACAATCTCCGATTTCCGTACTTTACATTCAGCACGCCACATGTTGTAATTGCCGTTGCTTACAGCGTCATATCCCATGTCGATAATATCCTTTATGGAGTATTTGTCGCGTGCATGTCGTGCGCCCACAAAATGAATTCCTTTTAATCCTGCGTCTACAGCAAGCTTGCGCCATAAGTCAAGAAACTTTCTTACGTCAGGAAAATCGGCTGGCAGCCATATGTAAAACAAAGGTTTTCCGTCTACGGTAATGTATCTGCGGTCTTTAAATGCAGGCAGGCAGTAATTGAAATGGGCTATATAGTCTTCTTCTCCCGGATATTCCTGTCGGAAAATCATGGAGTCTCCCTGAAATACTTTCCCTTTTGTCCAGGTTTTGTTGGTCCATGAGTGATTTGCCCAGCCGATGCAAAACGGGAAATCGGGTTTCCCTGACGCGAGGACTTCTTCAAACGGACGTTCAAGTACCATCTTGCCGTTGCCAAACCAATAGTGCCAGTACATAAATCCCTCTACTCCGGCTTCGCGTGCGAGCTGAGCCTGTCGTTCCCTTACTTCAGGGAGGCGTAGGTCATAAAATCCAAGGTCGGCAGGCAATTTGGGCTGGTGGTGCCCCGGGAATAGCGGACGCGCCTTGACTACATTATTCCATTCGGTAAATCCTTTTCCCCAATACTTGTCATTTTCCGGGACGGGATGGTATTGAGGTAGATACATAGCTATAACCCTTGCGTTCATTTTATTCGTTTTTCTCCTTCGAAATTATGATTTGATTTATCGGGATTCTCATCAAAGATGGTGTAGAAGTGCTTTAACTTTACAGTCATTCGAGTCACTTTAGTTCCTGACATGGCGTTGTAGTAGGATTTTACAGGAGTTGCTAAAGAAAGAATTATCAGACTCCAATATAATCCCCAACTTATGGTGCTGCTGTCTTTCTTAAACGACATATAACTTAAAAGTATTGGAACTGAAAACAACTGGGTAATCGAATAAAACAGATTTAATCTGAATAAGTCCCCGACTAAGAAATTTTCCAATATCAGGCTGACAATTGACAATACAAATATCTTGAATTGTGAATCAGTGACTTTTTTGTTGTAAAGAAGCAGTAACACATATAGCAATATCGAGTAAGCTAATTGGAATATACTTCTGATTACTTTGTTGAATCCTGTAATGTCTTGGTTGTCAATATATGTGCCATATCTGTTATCGCCAAGGTCATCATCTTCAATAAGTGTCACCATCTCAAATAGGGCGTCGCTGTAAGATGACATCTGGAAAGACATGCTGGCTATATAGATAACCATCAGCACGGCACACCAGATTATGTTTATGCGGAAGCGTATGAATGGCAGGATGAAGTAACCTATCGATGCATATGCGCCGGTATGAAGGTTTATTGCACAGATAAATGCAATTATTGCATATAGATATCGGAGCCTTTTTGTCGAATACAGCAGGAAATACAATATCCATAAGGAAGCGCATATTGCTAAAAATTGACGTTTAATACACATGTAATAAAACAAGTGATTGGTGCTTAATATCAATATGCAGATTCCAATCCAAAAATATCTTTTTGGTACAGCGTGTTTAAATAAAACGTATAATGTACAAAACTCAAAAGCCGCGACGCAACTGTTAAACACAAAGAAGCCAAATGGCTGAAAAATAGCAAGTAAAAAGCGGTATAACGGCTCCCAGATTACATGGTTGGCTGTCCGGGAGAAGTTTTCGTAATATACATCAAAGTCTCTGGTTGAATAAAATTCAATGGAGAACAGAAGCCACATTCCAAAGAATATGGCTTTTCTGCATGATTCTTTTTCGTAATCGCTGTAATAATAGAGATAAAGCATTAGCAGCGAAAACAAGACAAATATATTGTAGACCATCTATATTTTGTCAGTCTTATGAATTGTGTGATTACTGCCGCGGATAATTGTATCCTTTTTCTTTCGTCGCGTTAAGAATAAGGCTTACTCGACGCATTCCATATTCTGTCACAAACTCATTGATATTGGCTACATCATCAAATGTTGTGAAATTGGCACGACATACAATAAGCGTGGCGTTTGCCATATTGGACAGCATCGCCAATTCGCTCATGTGGTTCATCGGAGATGTGTCGATTACAATGTAATCGTAGTGCTTACGCAATTCAGTCAATAATTCTTTTATCCTTGGAGACGCAAGTAGTTCACCGGGGTTAGGTGGAATCGTTCCTGCCGTTACTACATCAAGATTGCGTATTCCGGGTGCTTTGGCCACGAGGTCTTCCAGTTTTATGTTTTTGTCTATGATGTATTGCGAAAGACCTGTATCGGTGTGTATGTCAAGATAATTTGCTACATGCGGATTTCTGATATCCATGTCGACAACGACCACTTTTTTACCACTTTCTGCGATACATGCCGCAAGATTCGTCGCAACAAAAGTTTTTCCGGCACCGGAAGTCATTGATGTAATCTGTATAATCTGGTCATTATCGTTGGATAACAGAAACTGCAGTTTAGCGCGGAACATTCTGAATGATTCAGATGATATTCCAAACTGTTCACCGATGACAATCTTTTCTCCGCTTTTATCTTTTACAATCTCTCCTACTATCGGCAAGGTTGTTAGATCTGACAATTCCGATTTTGTCGAGAATTTGTTGCGGAACAGGTCTCGCAGATACAGCCATCCCGGCACGGCAAGAAGACCAAGAATAAAGAATAGAATATAAATCTGAACTTTGGATAGGTTGACCTGCGCTGATAGCGGATATGCCTTATCGATTATCATTCCCTTGGGAATGGCATTGGCTATGCGCAGATTGGTCTCTTCTCGCTGGGTAAGCAAGAATATGTAGAGGTTTTCTTTTACAAGTTGCTGACGCTTGATGTTCAGGTATTCTCTCTCCTGCTTTGGCATTTTGCCAAGGCGGGAGTCGCTTTCGTTCATCTGTTCACGAAGGTCGTGCAGTTTTACACGTGCTGAAGCGAGTGAACGGTCAAGGGTCGCGTTGATGTTTTCACGCATCGCGTCAAGCTGTGATGATATTGTGCGCAATGCGGCGTTGTTGTTGGTCTTGGCGTTGTTGACAAGCTTCATGCGCTCAAGTATGAGCTTGTTGTATTCGGCGATAGCGTCAACAGCCGCTTCTGCACCGTAAGGAGTCGGTATAAGGTCGTACCTATGATTGGGGTCATTCATCAATTCGCGGGTCATTTCGAGAATCTCGTACTCGGTCTCGGCAGTTACGAGCGCTTCATCGATTGTCCCTTTCTTGGTGAATATGTATTGAGCATCGGCAACGAGGTCAACAAAATTGTTGTCGACCTTATATGCCTCGACCTCCCTTTCTGCTGCGTTAAGCTCTTCGGCGATTGAGCCGAGACGTGTCTCGATAAAGTCGGCGGTAATCTGGTTTTTTACTCTGTTTTCTTCGATTCCGCGTTCGTTATATCCCTCGACCAGAGCATTTACGACTTTTTCCGCAAATGGCACATTTGTAGAGTTAAGCGAAATTGTGATGACTCTCGCTTTCTTGTTAGGAATTGAGCATTTTATGTCATCTTGCAGGTTTTCAGTGGCCTGATTGTAATTGTTGACGACAATTGTGATATTCAAAGGCTTTCCCTCTTCATAAAAGGCGTCCTTTTTCTGGAATACAAAATCGCCGTAAGGGGTATCGAATTTAGCCGGGAAAGTTTTGCCACTGGTTTCTGCAATAGTGGAAAATCTTCCTTTTTTAAGCTTTATGTCGACTTTTCCATCTTTTGTCGCGGTAAGCTTAAATATTACAGGCTCTGATACTGTGTCAGAAAACATGGGCGGTATTACAATCTCAACCGGAGTATTGTCATATTTTAGTTTCTTTTTTAAGAAATTTTCTTTTACAATATATGTTTTGTTGAGTTGAAACTTTTTGACAATCTCGCTGAAAAGCGAATGAGAGTACATAATTGCGATTTCATCGTCAACCGATGATTTTCCACCAAACATATCAGCCATGCTGAAGCTTCGGAGGAAGTCGCTTTTGGTATCGTTGTCGGTGATGAGCACATTGGCCTGTACTTCGTAAACCGGTGATTTCGTGTAGGCATATATGCCTCCGAGTATCATGAATATGATTACTGAGATAAGAATTGCCTTCCACTTTGTCGAGTAGAATCGCAGCAATTCGATTATGTCGATTTTCTTATCTTTTCCCTTGTTGCTGGTTATGTTGATTTCTTTCATGATTCCGTGCTTATTACTTGTTGATGAACAGGGCTATGCAGAGTGATGCCACTACGGAGCAGGCGCTTACAATGGCGCTTACTACCTGCACCTTGAATGAATTGTTCTGGTTGTAGGTGGCGACATCTTTTCTGATGGCATTGGGCTCGACATATACCACGTCGTTCTGCTGCAGGTAGAAGTAAGGTTGTGAGAGGAGGTCGGAGCGGTTAAGGTCGACGTGATAAAACACTCGCTTGCCGTCGACTTCGCGGATAATCAGCACATTGTTTCGCTCGCCGTATTCGGTGAGGTCGCCGGCGTCGGCAAGCGCGTCAAGCACCGTGTAGCGTTCGCGGGTTACGTCATAGGCTCCGGGGCGCTCAACCTCGCCGAGCACATTGACGCGGAAGTTGGCGAGCTCGACTTTTACATAGGGGTCTTCTACATCCTGGCTTATGCGTTTGGTGATGAGCTCGGTGAGCTGCTCGGTAGTGAGTCCGGCGACATGGATTGTGCCGAGGCGGGGAAATTTGATGTCACCTGCCTTGTCGACACGATAGGTGAGTGTGCGGGGCTGGGTGGTGGTGAGGAGGGTGGTTGATGTTGCCGGGTTTATGAGCGGCAGGTTGTATTCGAGCGTGGCTTCCGGCACGAGTGAGGTGACGGTGATCATCAGCTCGTCGTCGGGGATGATTTTTATCGCGTAGTCAGCCGACGGCAGTTCGCCGGTTTGCAATGTTTTTATGTCCTCAAAGTAAGGAAGAGATGTCTTGGATGTGGTGCACGCACCTAATGCTGTAAGCACTGTGGCGATAATGAGGTATTTTACTGATTTCATTGTAAGTTTTCTGAGTATTTTAGATATAACGGAGTGACGGGGTGCTTTATTATCTTAATTTAACATTTTTTGTCGTGCAGGTCAGTTGGTTGACTGCCAGGCATATTGGGCGTCGTGGATTTTTTTGCTTTTTAGCATGTACATGAAGTTGTGGATGGGGCGCCATAGCAGGAACACGGGCACTGAAAGCAGGAAGCGCCGGCTTTGTAGCGACTTTGCCGTGTTGTTCCAGGCGATGGCGAGTGGAATCCAGAGCAGAAGTGCCGACACCGTTGTCATGGCGATGGTCACCGGATTGACAGGCGCGAGGATGATGGAGGCAACGCTTAGTGCAAGCCAGCACCAGAGCAGCAGCGAGCCGGCTCCGTTGAAGGAGTGTTGCCGCCTGCCTGAAAACTTGGCGGTAAATGCATGGCGCAGCTTGCTGTACATGTAGTCGGTGGCGGGGTTTGTGCTTTCCGCCGTCACCTGGGCGTCGTGGGCTATCGCGACGGCTGTGTTGCCGGGGGTTGAGGCGTCGGCTACAAATATGTCGTCGTCGCCGTAGTGCAGGTTGATGCTGTTGCTGAATCCTTTCATGTCGAAAAAGAGGCTGCGCCTGTAGGCGAGGTTGTTGCCGTCGCCGCGATAGGCTTTTCCCGACAGCGCCGCCGAGAGATAGTGAACGCTGTCGATGAGGCGGTCGTCGTCGCGGCTTCGGGAGGTGTTGCCTCCGTCTTCGGCGACGGCGGCATACCCGATGACTACGTCGGTGGAGCTGTCGCCGAGCGGCTGTGCCATGTGGCGGAGCCATAGCGGGGAGTGTACTCTTGTCGCCGAGGTCACGTGGACTATCGCGTCGTTGGCGGCAGCCTTGATGCCGAGCGTCAGGGCGAGCTTTTTGCGCGACAGGTTGCGGGTGTCGCGTGGGGTGTATGTGTGATACACTCTTGTGTCGCCATCTTCAAGCGAGTTGATGAGCGCTTCGGTTGCATCGTCTCTGCCGTCGTTTACCACGATGATTTCATATTCTGCGGGGTAGTCTTGTCCGAGCAGTGAGGGTAGGAGCGTGGCTACCCCGTCAGGGTCGCCGTGACAGTAGATTATTATGGATGCCTTGGGATAGGATAAGGTGTCGTCGGGTTGTCTTCCGTCTTGCTCTCTTACCGCGCGGGAGACTTTTGTCACGCGGGGTAGATACAGTGCCGTCTCGACAATGGCTATGGCAAGCGCGAGACATGCGAGGATAAGCGGTAGGGCGGTGTCTTGATTGATATATTGTGTCACGTTGACTGTCGCTTTGTTGTTTTGGTCTTGCAAAATTACAAAAACCTTTTGCAATTAGCAACCGTGTCAGCCGTTTGTGATGGTCCCTGTTATCTGCCTCCGGCGGTTGAGCGGTCGGCGTTGGCGTCAACATCGATGAGTTTGTGGGCGCCGCTTTTCTGTCTGCCCCATTGCAGATTGTAGCTTATGGAGATATAGGGCATACGCATGTTTAGCCGCATGTGTTGTTCGTTACGGTTCCACTTGTTTAGCGATTTGCTGCCTTGGTCATATTTGCCAAACGGCATGATGATTCCGCCGCCAAACTGCCATGACTTCCGGTTATAGCTCAGGTCGATTATGTTAAGGTCTTCGCCCCAGCTGATTTTTTCTCCCCAAAGGTCTCTCTGCGCTCTCATGTACTGGAGGCTGAGTACAAATCCCCGGTGCATGAGCTGTATCTGTGCGTTGCCGCTCCATGCGTTGCTGCGTTGGGTATATCCTGTCCCGCGCATGCGCTCTGCACGGTACTGCAGGTAGCCGCTTGCCATAAGCCTGCCGGGAATGATTTCAACCTGCGGCGCGAGGAAAAATGAAAGATTCTGCAGCCCTCGGCTGTTCTCGTATGTCGTAATCAGCCTGTCGTCCTGCCAATGCAGTATCGGGGTGATAGCGTCGGGCGACGTAAAGGCGCGGACGCCAAACGTGCCGTTGACACGTGGCAGGTTGAAGCCATAGCGTAGTGTCATCATGTAGGAGTCGGCGGTCTTTAGATTCTGATTGCCCACGCGCCATTGAAATCCGTCAAGCTGTTGAGGCACAATGTTGGTCTCTGACAGCGACGGGGTGGATTGCCATGATGTGAAATTGAGTCGGAAATTGTGGCTTTGGTTAAGAGTGTAGGTGATTGTAGCCTGTGGACGCGGGCTCCATGAGTGATTGCCTTGATGGGTCTCTTTAAACAGGAAGTCGGTGTATTGGACTCCCATTCCCGCCGTTGCCGTCCATTTGCCGAAGCGGTGGAAGTATTCGGCAAATAGATAGACTTTGTCCTGGCGCTGATGAAATATGTCGCCGCCAAGACTTTCATATTGCGAGCGGTTGCGGTTGGCGGTGTACGATGCTCCGGCGGTGAAGCGTCCGTTACGCAGGTTTTTGATGTAGTCAGCCTCTATGGCATATGCCCGGTTGCGGTCTTTGATGTCGGTATGTATGTCGGTCTGATAGCCTGTGACACCGGGTATCTGCTCAATGTAATCAGAGAAGGAGCGGCCGAAATAATAAGAGCTGTTGAAATTGACAATAAGCATCTGCCTGGCGGCGAAGTTCTGCTGCCAGTAAAGTGACAGGGAGGGTGTGCTTCCGTCAGCGCCATTGGTGTCTTTGAGCAGAATGTCGTCATTGCCGTTGCTTAAAGATAAAAGCCCGTTGTAGTTGCGGCGCTCATTTATGTTCTGATGTAAGCCGAATTGTGCCATGAATACTGTTGTGTCGGGCTTTATGTAATTGTAAGAGACCCATATGTCGGCCATCGAGTTGTCGACTCTGCCTCCAAGAGAGGTCTCGTCGCGGGTGATTGATGTCCCGTCGGTGTAGGTGAACGTCTCTGTGTAGTCGCGGTGAGTCTTTATTTTGTTGGTGAGTTTGTAGTCGCCGCCTACTTCCCATTGTGAACGTCCGATATTGAATTTTGCATCAGCCATATAAAATCCCCATGCCACGTTCAGCGCCGGTTGTGCCTTAGTCATCAGCGAGCCGCCGACAGTGGGATTGGCGACGATGAAATTCAACACATAGTTTGCTCTGCCATAGCGTAGTCCGGGATTGTCAATCCACTCCACTCGCTTTATGGTTTCGGGAAGAAGTGTGCGCACCTGTTCAATGGTGGACTCGCGACCGTTGATGCGCACTTGTACCGACTGTCCGGCGGCATTGATGGTGCCAAGAGCCTCGCTTATACTCAGAGTCGGTATCATAAGATTGTTTAGCAGTTGCAAGCCGTTTTTTGAATTTTCGACAGCGCTTTTAGATGGATGATAGACGTCCATGTCGGCTTTCCTGATAACTTTCGGAGCCTCTATGACAATTTCCTGAAGCTCTTGTGCTGCGATTGTGTCCGTTACTTCCTGTGCTGCGCTGATGGCAGGCAGAAGGATTGCACCCGTTGCCATCATGATTTTGTTTGAGATTTTCATTTTCATATTGCGATACGTTTTTATTGATTTCCTACCGCAAAATTATCGCTAAACTAATCTTAATAACAAATCGGGAAGTCTTAATTGTGTGAGTGTAATATGTTGATAATCAGGTTGTGTTTCTTTTAAAAATCTTAATATCGTGGTCAGGGGTCTAAACAGGTCTTAATAGGGTATAGACTGTCGCAGGAAAGCCATTATATCTTCCTTTTCCGGGATTCCGAGTTTCTTTCTTATTGATGATTTTCTCACATAGATTGTGGCGGCCGATTGCGAAGTTATGACTCCGGTCTCTTTGGTGGAGAATCCGGCAATCATAAGCACTATGATCTGCTCTTCTTTCTCCGAGAGCACGCTGCCGTATAGCTCATGTAGTCGCGAATAGAAACCGGAATAAAGGCTGTCAATCATTTCAAACACGTTTTCCCAGTTGACAAGAGGTCCATTGGAGTTTCTGTCAACGGACGATATTTTCCGGAGCATCTCACGATTTTGCTCAGTCGGGGCTTCCGCTACCATTTTGATTATGCCGAGTTGCCGCAGCATTATACGGCGTAACGATTCTTGACCTATGGTTGGGGCTGTTGACGTTTTCAGTTCTTCAACCATTTTTTGTAATGTTTCCGTGCGCTCTTCTGCTTCTATGGTTTTACGCTTTCGGTCTAATGCAAACCAGATTGACAGTCCTGATATAAGAAGTCCTGCAAGTATAATGATGATTATAATTGCCATCTGCCGGTCGCTCTTTGCCTTCAGGCTTAGTCTTTTGTTTTCAATCTTCAAAGCGTTTTGCTCTGATTCCTGTTGCAAATATTGCGTGCGAAATAGATTGTCTTTCTGGCGATTGTTAATCTCGGCTATCGGAATTAGTCTTATTCGGCCTGTATTGTGATATTCAAACACGGTACTCAGGACGTAGGCAAAGCTATTGTAATAGCCTTTTTCGCTTTCCGAAATCATTGCAGCGCAACTATCGGCTTTTGCCAGTTCTTTAATCGCCTGGTCGCGCTTGCCCATATTGAAGAGATTCAGTGATTTCCACATATGGATGTAGTGCTCAAGTGAATTTCCGTGTGCTTTTTCCAGGAATTTATCGGCTAATTCAAGACTTTCCTGATAACGGCCAAGCTCTTCCAATATCCCTATTTTCTCATACTCATAATCAAATTGCTTAGAGTCGGAGCGGTCAAGTATAGCTTTGTCAATAAGCTTGTTAAGGATAATAAGTGAAGAGTCGGTCTGATTGTCAAACAGATAATCAAGGTGAAGCCAAAATTGATATAATTCTTGCCATGATGAATCATTGTCGATTGAAATCAACCTCTTTATGATAGGCCTGTTGCCGTCTTCGTCAAAAAGCTTTGTACTCCAGTAAGCCCGCTTGCGTAACGTGAATATGGCAATACTGTCGGGCAGATTGTCAATGTTTGCCAAAGAATCAAGTTGCCCGATAGCATTACGGTCGCCTTTGACCCAATAATCATATAGCGCTGAGAGTGTGGCGCTTCTTACTGCCCGATTCATGTCTTTGTCCCTATAATAGTCGGCGGAATATCTGATTGACGAGTCTGACAGCATGAGATGCCCTTGATTGTCATGGATTGAAGCCTTGATTAGATGATACTTGGCTTTCAGAGAGTCAACAGTCAACTCCGACGATTCAATTTCATCAAGGATTGTCAAGGCGCTGTCAGGATAGTCGTAAGATAGACTTTCTGCGATTGAAAGTATCTGCGCTTGTTGCTGAGAGCGCGAGCAGGACACGATGATATTTGCTGCGATAAACGCGACAAGTATCAGTAGATGATGTTTATAGAATGGTGGTCTGTTGGCAGCCATATTATGAGGCAGTCTGTTAAATGACAGGTTATGCTGCAAAGCTACGAAAAATAATTGACATAAAGCAGTTGCTCTTATTATATTAATGACTTGATGGTCTGACCTGGTAAAATGCTCTTTTGGCGGCTTTTATCATGCGGTTTACAAATTCCGTTTTGGCGTCAGTGTATCCGTCGCGGTTGTGGCGGTATTTGGGCAGTAGCGACAATTTCAATATCTCATACTCTTTAGCGGCATCAGGATGCCCGATCAGATAATCACGAAACAAAATCTCATCATTGTCATCAAATCGGCGGATGTGAATGTGAAATACCTTGTCGGCATATCCTTTGGAAGTGTAGCCTTTATTTAGGCTGAGACGGTTGCCGGATTGCGCCATGCCGATATATCCGTTGGCTTCCAGGATGTTTTTTATCGGTTGCAACTTAATATCGGGAGAAACCTCTACAAGTATATCGACGATAGGTTTTGACTGTATATTAGGTATTGCCGTGCTGCCGATATGGTTGATTGCAGGATTATACCCGGCAAGGAGCGATGACAGCAATTGCATTTCTTCCTTTGCCCAATATGACCATTGAGGGTTGTGTGGGGTCAGGACTACGGGAAACAATTCCCATAGTTCTTCCAGTGTCATCTCTTGCAGTCGCTTGTCTTGCATTTGGTTATTCTGTCTCTTTATATTCTCAGTCTGCAATTTCTGATAATCTATTTTCTTCCGACTCCATGTCTTTCCTGCTCTTGCTCATGGTTACAAGGAATACTCCGGTAAATATCAATAGTATTGCAAATGCTTTTGTTATGCCAAATGTATCCATTCCCCAGAGTATCGCGACTATGCAAGCCACAAGGGGCTGGATGTAGTTATACATGCCTGCCACAGTCGGGCGAAGGCGTTTCTGACCTATCACGACAAGGATGTAGCATACAAAGGTGGCACCTACCACGACCAGCGATAAGGCTCCCCATTCCATAGGAGTGACGGCATCCCATCTTGTCTCCGATAGCCCTTGGGTAGAAAACGGCACTATGCAGATGAATGCAAACGTGAACATCCACTTCATTACGGTGAAAAGTGAATAGCGGGACACGAAGTCCTTGAAAAGCACGATATAGAGGGCATAGCTCAATTGCGCTGTCAGAACTATCATATCGCCCCATATCGATGAAGATGCAGTGCCGGCTGCCGAACTCCCTCCGAGTATTAGAAGCACGGCTCCTGTGGCACCGGCGGCAATACCCATGATTTTCTTGCCTGTAATAGGCTCTTTCAGAAAAAATGCCGCGAGAATCATAGCCCATAACGGCATGCTTGTCGTGATTATGGACGCGTTGGTCGGCGATGTCATCCCCAGACCGGTAATGAAACATCCCTGATTGAAGATGATTGCAAGTAATGATGCCCCGAAGAGTTTTGCAAGGTCTTTCGACCCCACATGTTCAGGCTTCATGAACAGTGACACAAGCCAGAACAGAATCATGGCTCCCGCAATGCGTAAATTGGTTAACACAAGTGGCGTTATTGTCCCGCTTATCATTACAAATTTAGCGATTGGCGACATGACTCCCCATATCGCATTGGCGCCAAACATTGAGGCATGTCCCTTTAAATCTATTTTCATTTACCTGCTATATTGTTAGTTACCGATATGTCATGGCTGAACGTGAAAGGAGAGCCGTCGGGCAATGTATTGCAAAACGGGTGCAAAATTACGAAATTTTCAAAAAGAAGTGATTCAATTGCCCTCGGTTGTTGGGGCGGTGTTTCTTTTTTCGTGTCTTTCAGAGCAGGTCGACTGTTATACAAAATGCTTTAACAGGCAGTTTATGATTCGCCATCGGCGGGTGACTATAAGCCTTTTTTGCTTCTTGTCAATAGCCTTGATTATTTTTCGACAGACCTTATCAAGAGGCATTACCCAGAACAGGCCTTCTCCTTTTGCCATGCGGGTATCAACCAGTCCGGGACGAACCTCCGTTATAACAATATCCGTTCCTTTCGCTTTGCTCTGCAATGATTTCGTGTAATTTATCTGAAATGCCTTTGATGCACTATATGACGGGGCTATCGGCGTAGGCTGCAATCCTCCTACTGATGTGACCGTCACAAGATGCCCCGATTTCTGCTCTTCAAAGAGCCTATAAACTGATGCTACCGCATTAGCCCAACCCATAACGTTCACTGAAAGTGTAGATAACTCTGTCTCGACATCCAACTTCGGATTAAGTTCTCCGATTCCGGCACATATAACAGCCAAATCAATGTGTCGATGTTTGCGAATGATAGATTCCAAAGCGTTATTGAATGAGTCCGTTTGAGAAATATCACACACAACCGGCAGTGTATGTTCAGGACAATTTCGCGCCATATCGTCAAGCAGTTCTTTTCTTCTGCCTACTACTATAACATTATGCCCCGATGAAACATAATGCTTCCATAGATTGTGACCGATGCCGGACGTAGCCCCTATAATCAAAATATTCATATCTTATTTTAAGATTGCGCTATTACTTTCTATCGAAGTTTGAATTTCATTGTTGCGCTTAACTTTTTTGCCATAAGGCAATGTGTAAGAAAGCGTAAGTTGAACAGACCGAGCAAGGTCGCTGACCCACTGCCATCCGTGAGATGAATATCTTTCCGAATCAAAATCGTAGAAATATTTATATTTGTTGAACCAGTTCCGGAATTGCAAACCGAGCTTGAAATCACCGACAGAATAGTTTGCTAAAATTCCATACGTACTTTTGTAGTGGTTGCGTATGCCATTGTCAAAAGGATCGATATTTTTATATGGTGTCTGGTAATATAAAATAAATGAGAAGTTCCTGATATAATAATTGACCTGAATGTTAGCCGTAAAAATATTCATTGATTGATTATCAAATCCTGTGCTTTTCAGGTGAGAAATCCGCCCGGAAGTACGGAGCGAGAGAGAATTATTGAAAAGTTTAACTGTAGCGGAGATATATCCTGAAAAATCAAAGAAATCACCATTGTTAATTTCTTTGCGAATAAGACCATCATAACCGGCTAACGAAAAATAATCATGTGCAGTTTTATTCAGATAGCCATGAAACTCCCCGGTTGCCGACAAATTCAACTTATTTGTTGGCATATAAGTATATGAAGCAGAAGCTGTAGTAAAGGTTGTATTGCGCAGTTCCGGATTTCCTTGAAGCCAAAGAAGTTCATCGCTTTGGACTATCGCGGAATTTGATGAAGACGGAGTTGGATGATTATTGCCCCACCAGCCTTCGATGGAGGCCGAATTTTTATCGTTAATATTATATTGTAATTGCAGACCAAGTCGAGGATTCCACTGTTCCAAAGTGTTTACACCATTGAGTCTACCTATCACATAAGACACTCCAACGCGCGAATACAGACTCAGACCACTCTGCCAGTTTTGCATATATTCAAGGAACAACATATTTTCGGATGAGAGAAGTTTTTGCAATCCGTTGAACGAGCCTTCATAATGTGTACGATAAATAGTGTTGTAGCTCAATAAAGAGGTTCTGAAAGTATTGTTGTGAGAGAACTTCTTAGAATATTGAATTGTGACAACAGGTGCGTATGAAGTTTCTTTGTTATTGTTTATAATTGGTGTCAACTCGCCAAGTCGATAAGATGAGTTTCTTCGAGTGCTTCCATAGGAAAAACTCCACGATGCAATCAGAGAATTATCCATTGGCAGGGCAAAGTAATAGTAGCCATGCAAGCGAGGTGAAATTGTCTGCCCGGATTCGTTGGAAAGAGCCGATGAGGCAGGTAAAGCATCTTCGGAGTAACTGACTTCTGATAAATTTCTTGTAAAAGGGTTTCCTGTTCGATTATACGAAACAGAGTGGATTATCTCGGTAGTCTTTGTTTCATATGATGCACGAAATGACACTGATTGTGTGTTACTTTGTCGTAGATAGTTGTCTCCCGACTGTGTGGTGCGGACTACTTCGTCATAGTGATTGTTTCCAATACGAATATCACGGAATGACTCTACATTATATCCACGGGAATTAACGTTGTGTGTTATTGAGCCAGTTGCGTTGGCATCTAACGTCCAGTTGCCTTTTACGAATTTAGAATATAATATGCCTTCTCCCCGGTCAAGGTTAAGGGTATTGCCGATAGCGGTGAGTTTAGTATATCCGCCCCATTCGTATTTCCTCATTATGAAGTTGACAACATTGGCCTGTCCTCCAAACCGAGGGTCTTCAGGATATTGCAAGACTTCAACCCTAAGAACATCTTCTGGACGTAATCCCTGTAAATCTTCAGCGGTTGCTTCTTTATAATCGATGAACATTCCCACATCCTTTCCTGCATAAGTCTTTACTGACATGCTGCCGGGGGTTATATCAAGTTGAGGAACATTCATCAACTCTAAAAGCTGTGTTGCGTCTATTGCCGCTTTCTTAATCTTTTTAGTCGGAGTATATTCCACACCACGCTCAATGACACGCTGTGTTCGAGCCTCAACTACAACTTCATTAAGTTCCTGTGTCTTGATGCTGTCAGGCATTTCACTCTGCGCTATTGCTGCTATCGCAATGATGATGTATGATATAGATGTGATGAATCGATTTGGCATAGTAGATGTCGTTTGGCTTACAAATTTAGCAATAATCTTCCGGGCGTAATTGAACAAATGTTCACTTCTGCTGCCTCGCGCTCTTATTTCATGCGATTTTTAATTCTTAGAAGATGTTGATGTGAGATTTGGAGGTATGAAGCCAGCTCCTTTGCCTTGATTGTCGAGACGATGTCCGGGTAGGCCTCGGCGAATTTGTGGTACCGCTCGGCAGGAGAAAGTACATACAGTTCAAGCAGCCGCGCATAGCACATACGGAATAGCGCGTCAGAGGCTGTGTAGAGAAAATCCGGCTCCTTCAGGGATAGTTTTTCCAGAGCATAACCAAGCGGTAGCTGAAGCACCTCGGTGCGCACCGACGCAATCAGCGATACCATCGACGGGAGCTTCCTCACGCCATTGTTGAAGTCGGTGACAAATTCCCCCGCCATAGCAAGACCTACCACCGCCTCGCTCCCATCCGGTTTCAGGCAGACATATCGGCAATATCCCGATTTCACAAGAGATATATGCCTCTCGACATCTCCCTGGTGCAGCAGGTATTCGCCCTTTTCGTAGACTGTATGCCGTCCCTCGGTCTCACACAGTTCTATGAGCCCGGCGAGATTGACCTGTGATTTATATGAATTGAACAGTTCAGCCAATTTCTTTCCAAAAGACCGCCGCCGTCAGCTCAAAGCGGCTGTTGTGATAGTTAAAAAAGCGTGAGCCACTATACACGACCCCTAACCGATGGCACCATGAAAAGCCAAAGACGCAGGGCGCATAACGCTTCTTCAAAATGTCGCGGATTGACTTCCGCCAACCCCACTGCAAAGGTAACAAAATCGTCAATATTAATAGAGTCAGCATGTCGTTAAAGTGGATTCAGACCCGATTACTGTCTCATACATTACAGCTTACGATGCCGATTATATCAGTCAGTATCTCATGCGAAGCCGCAATCCCGGCATGAGCATCAAAGAAACCCTGCGCCGCTACCGCGCCGAACAGAACGCTAAACCGCGCCGAAAAGCCCAAAACAACACCGACAACAACGCCACCGAGAGAAGCCTCGGCCTCCATCGGTGGCAACTTTTTTTAGTGTGAATTTATGTTTTTCAGCATAATAGACTCAAAATCTCAAAAATTATTATTAGCTTTGCGGTCGCAGACCGCCTTGCAGACCACGCCAGTGGGGTGAGGTTTATCCGAACCAACCCCCGGTCAGGGGTTAAGCGGAGCGGGATGTAGTGAAAATACATAAGAAAGCGTTTATCCGCGCTGATTCTTGACACTTCGGAATTCTCGCAAAATTCAGTCAATAGTCAAGGATTGAGCAACGGTAGATGCCCGTGGATATGTGATTATCTTGCTTTCGGCATGATATTTCGGGAGAAATATAGCCGGACGCATCGATTGCATATACTGGCGTGGGCTTCTGCGTTGCCGTCCGACTATTGATGGGCAATGCGAGAAGCCTCCAGTTGTAGGACGGTAACAGATACAGATTCCTACGCTTTTTTTTATAAACCAATCACGCCAACGAGAGGATGACCGCGGCATTTAATATCTATGGAAAAGGTATTTTTCAAGCCATGGGTAGGTAAAAACTATGACCATGGCGGCATCTTCAAAAAGAAGATACTTGTGGTCGGAGAAAGCCACTATTGTACGTGCAAAATCTGTAAAAGCATCTGTGGTTCATTTGAATTATCGCCTTGCGAAGATATCAATCCTGATGCAGAGGTTAATAAATATTTGTCCGGTCAATCAAATACAACGTACAAAAAATTTGAACGATCCCTAAAATTAGTGCAGACTCGAGAAGAAAGCCAAGCGATATGGGATTCAATAGTATTTTATAATTATATTCAAGAGGCATTGTCTAATCCCAAAAGTGTTCCAACAACGCGCCAATGGAAAAATGCGGTAGAACCATTTTTTGAAATAATCAACAAATACAATCCAAATCTAATCGTTTGTTGGGGACAACGACTTTATAATAAAATGCCATTTGACAGATGGATAAGAAACGATGATATTCCAATTAATAATAGAAAAGTTCGAAATGGATATTATGTTTTAAGCAAGAATTACAAAGCACTTTCAGTTTGCATAAATCACCCGGCGTCATGGGGTTATGACTGCTGCGAATGGAGAAATATAATCAACTATTTTATTGAACATATTTAATTCTTAAACATGAAGAGCATCTATAATAAATTTTTATTTGTTTGTGCATTTATTGTTATATGTGCACAAATGGCATATGCCGATTCGGAAGGTTCTACCTTCATATATGGCAGTAATATTTATCGTGTCATTTCTGTAGATGAATACGAATGTGAATTATTTGACGTCATCCATAACTCTCATTATTTTGAAATTCCTGAAAAAGTAAATTGGTATACTGTTGTAAGTATCGCAGATAAAGCTTTTAAAAATTTAAACAGTAGCAATTATCATTCGTCAAAAAACATTAAAACACCCAATCTTCTTGAATTTCCTCCGACAATTCGTAACGTTGGCAAATATATATTTGATCAGGGATATGGTTATGAGACCAGCGGATTAAATACTATTATAATTCACGAAGGAACAAACGTTTCCTCCAATGCCTTTTCGAATCTCGTTGCCAATCTGCGTTGCGTATATTTATTAGGCGAAACTGGCCTTGGTCAGTTTAATACAAAGATTGATAAGGAACATGAAGATTGTGTGCTTATTTTGCCGAATGATGGACGGGATTTTACTGCCTATTCTCATGGTGTAGGTTGTTTTACTAAAGTAGCGCCATATGGATTTTCTGCTTACTATTCCAAAAGCAAGGGGTTATATGATTATGAAAAACGATACGATGGACCCATTATTGTTCCTGTAGGAGAATATATTGATCTAATAGCCCAATCTTATCCTGCTTCATATGGCAAAGGCATGACCGTGTCAGTTGAAAATACTGAAATTCTTCAAGAAAATTACGCGGTACGCTATGAGACATTCAACGAAAACTCTAATTAACGTGAGTTCGATATAAGCAATCAGAACAAAGTTAGCTGGTTATCTGTCACAAACTCCAAAGAGATAGACGGTTTCTTTGGAAAAAAACAGTAAGCAGCGATAGCACTCAAGGCATTGGTGATGAA
>NZ_SPPC01000014.1 GCF_004570975.1 Barnesiella sp. WM24 | reverse complement strand
GTTTGCGGGTGGCGGGGGGTGGTTGTTTGCCCGTGAAATGTGGCTGTTCACTATTTTTGGTTAATTGTTGTTTAGAATCGGTCTAAAAATCATCAATTTTAAGTATTTCGTGATTTTTGGGTGTGCGGTAATTTTGCAACCGATAAAATTAACCAAAATCAGATGAACGGAAAAAGTAAAATCACAGGTGCATTGCTTGCGCTGCTTGCCGCCCTTCCTGTCACGGGACAGGAGGCAGCCGACACGGCAGGCTATTCAAAATTCAGGTTTGGCGGTTACGGCGAGATGGTAGCGTCGTTCAAGGACTACGGCATCAACCGTTTTCAGAAAAACGGTGTCACCAAGGAGCGTCGCAACACAGTGGCAATACCGCGGTTTGTGCTTGCATTTGACTATAAGTTTACTCCCAAATGGATACTCGGCGCCGAGATTGAATTTGAATCGGGCGGCACCGGTATCGCCTACGAGATAGAAAACAGCGAAAATGGCGAGTATGAGACCGAAGTCGAAAAAGGCGGCGAAGTGGCACTCGAACAGTTTCACCTCACGCGACTTATCGTCCCGGCGTTCAACGTCAGGGTAGGTCACATGATAGTGCCGTTCGGGCTCACCAACACCCACCACGAGCCAATCAATTTCTTCGGGACGGTTCGCCCCGAGAGCGAGACCGTGATGCTTCCGAGCACATGGCACGAGACCGGACTCTCACTGTTCGGAACATTCGGGTCGGGACATGGCGTGTTTGACTGGCAGGCGATGGTGGTGGCTGGTCTAAACGCCAACGGATTTGACCGCGACACATGGATCGCCGGCGGCAAACAGGGATTTTTCGAGACCGACAATTTCACCTCGCCCGGCTACGTAGCCCGCATCGACTACCGCGGCGTGAAGGGACTGCGCACGGGAGTGTCATTTTACTACTGCCACAACGCCGGCGCCAACTCCGACAAGTCGCAGACCTATGCCTCCGACGGCAGAATACCGGTGACAATGGCGAGCTGGGACGGACAGTACCGCAACCGCTACGTGACGGTGAGAGCCGATGTGGTCTACGGTCACATAGGCAACACGGCATCGGTTAACGGCAAAAACAACAAGCTCCCCGGCGCGTCGCCTTACAGCCGCCTGCTCCCGGTGGCAAAAAATGCCCTCAGCTATGGCGCGGAAGTAGGGTTTAACCTCGGCAATGTGTTAGGCGTCAAGAAGATGCCTGTCATCTACCCCTTTGCCCGCTACGAGTATTTCAATCCGCAGAAGTCGGTAGAGTCGCCCGCGACCGCCGACCGCCGCCTCGAAGTGAGCAAGTGGAGCGCCGGTGTAAACTGGTATGCGCTACCCAACCTTGTTGTCAAGGCCGACTACTCCAACCGTCAGATAGGCACCTCCAACCCCTTCGGCAGCGGACCCTACAACAGCGAAAACGAGGTGTCGATAGGCATCGCCTACATAGGATGGTTCCTGCGCCGCTGACCCTCCCACGTAATGATTAAACAATAAAAAACAGTTATACAATGAACAAAAAATCTTACTCTGCAATCGCTGCCCTCGCTCTGGGCTGCACAATGGTCGCCTGCAGCAGCGACGACCCCAATAACGATAATTCAGGCGTGTCGGCAAAAGATCTTGACTATACAGCCGAAAACGCCAACGCATGGCACAACTACTCTATCCAGGTGGCAAATCTGCTGAAGGATGACGCCAACAGCCTTTATGAGGCATGGGCGGTGTCATATGACGGAGGCGACGCTTACGCCACAACATTCCGCCGCCATGACAACTCGACCTATTCCAGCGCCTTCAACTGCATCGAGGAGATACTTGACGGATGCAGCTCAATAGCCGACGAGGTGGGCAACGCCAAGATAGGCGAACCCTACAACTACTACAAGAGCGGCAAGCATGAGGAAGCTCTCTATGCCGTCGAGTCATGGTATAGCTGGCACTCACGCGAGGACTACACCAACAATATCTACTCGATACGCAACTCTTACACCTGCACCTACGGCAACAACCGCGGTCAGCACTCGATGTCGGCTCTCGTGAAGAGCATCGACCCCGCGCTTGACGCCAAGGTCAACGCGGCTATTGAGACCGCAGCGTCATCGATACTCGCCATTACCGCGCCCTTCCGCAACAATATCGACTCGCAGGAGGCACGCGACGCCATGGACGCGTGTGCGGCGCTCGACGAGGTAATCAATAATGACCTGAAGCCGTTTTTCAGCAATCTCAACGGCTATGACGCGGAGCTTGACGCGATAGTCAACGACTATGTGGACTACGTGATACTCCCCACTTACAGCGACCTCCGCGACAAGAACGCGGCCCTTCTCGCCGCTGTGCGTGAACTGAGCGACAAGCGCACCGACGCTGCATTTGAGGCGGCATGTGCGGCGTGGCTCGACGCCCGCGGACCGTGGGAGATGAGCGAGGCATTCCTCTTCGGACCTGTCGACGCACTCGGCCTTGACCCCAACATGGACAGCTGGCCCCTCGACCAGGATGCAATCGTAAATCATCTTACCTCGGGCAACCTCGGCGACCTGGAATGGAGTGACTCTGATGATGACAGTAAGGTGGAGAGCGCGCAGAACATACGCGGATTCCATACCCTCGAATACCTTCTGTTCAAGGATGGCAAGGCAAGGACAGTGAAATGATACTACGTAAGATATATCTGACAACATTCATTACAGCGATAGTCAGCCCTCTCGTGTCGTGTGACCGGGAGGGTCTTGACGTGCTTGATGTAGAAGTGCCGCAGGGATATGAGCTCTCAGCCGGCACCTCCACCATATTTCTGAACTCGTCAAAGGCGTTTGACACCCAGGCCGACTGGGTGACCGGCGCTAACTCGACCCGATTTTTCAGAGGTGACAAACTCTATGACGACATGCGCACATCGTCCAACGGCTATGGCGGCGGCCTCGGTCCGGTCTATGCCGGATATTCCTGCGGAAGCTGCCACAGCAACGCCGGACGCACCAAGCCGGCGCTCTGGGCCGACGGTGGCTCGGGCAGCTACGGATTTTCGGCGATGCTCGTGTATGTGACGCGCAAAAACGGGGCGTTTTTCAAAGACTACGGCAGGGTGCTTCACGACCAGGCTATATATGGCGTAAAGCCCGAAGGCAAGCTGAAAGTCGACTGGCATTACGAGTCGTTCACCTTCCCCGACGGCGAGCCTTACGAGCTGGCTTATCCCACTTACACGATAACCGACTGGTATGCCGAAGAGATAAGCCCCGACGACCTGTTCTGCACGGTGCGCATCCCGTTGCGTCACGTCGGCATGGGACAGATGATGGCACTCGACCCCGCCGAGATAGAGGCGCTCGCGGCAAGAAGCAATTATCCGGAATTTGGCATCTCGGGACGATGCAACTATGTCACCGAGCGCGGAGTGAAGTGTCTCGGAGTGTCGGGCAACAAGGCGCAGCATGCCGACCTCACGGTTGAACTTGGATTTTCAAGCGACATGGGTGTCACTAACAGCCGCTACCCCGAAGAGATATGCGAGGGGCAGATTCAGATGTCGCAAGGGTCCATGATGGGGCTTCTCTACGACAAGCTCGACGTGTCGACCGAGGAGATGGAAAATGTCGACCTGTACATGCAGTCGCTCGGTGTGCCGGCGCGCAGAAATGTCGATGACCCGCAGGTGAAACGCGGCGAACAGATGTTTTACGAAGCCAAGTGTCACCTCTGTCACGTGACCACGCTCCACACCCGTCCGCGCGGTTCGACACTGCTCAACGGCACTCAGCTGCCCTGGCTCGGCAATCAGACGATTCACCCTTATTCCGACTATCTCCTCCATGACATGGGGTCGGAGATAATGGGTGTCGGTCTCAACGACAATTATGTGTCAGGACTTGCCCAGGGCAACGAATGGCGCACAACGCCTCTCTGGGGCATAGGGCTTCAGGAGAAGGTCAACGGTCACACATATTTCCTTCACGACGGGCGCGCACGCAACTTCATCGAGGCTATAATGTGGCATGGCGGCGAGGGCGAGGCGTCGAAAAATCTTTTCAAAAAGATGTCGCGTGATGACCGCGAGGCTCTTGTGGCATTTTTAAAATCGTTATGACCCGTTTTTTAATTCAACATTAATCAGTAACTTTGTTATGTCAAGAATAAAATCAATCTTATCAGCAATATTGATGGTTTCGCTACTTCCGGTTGCCTCTTCGGCGCAGTATGAAGCCGATACAGAGAATGGAGTCGTGTCGCTCGCAGGGCGTGACGGCTTCTCCTGGAGTACGCGTAACGGCGATTTCCTCTTCAAGCCGTATCTTCTCGTGCAGACCTCGGCAAACTTCAACTACTACGACAGCGAAGGTCTTGACCCCGCTTACAATCAGGATAATGTGGCAAACACGGGCTTCGCCATACCCTATGCCGTGCTTGGATTCACGGGCAAGGCATTCGGCATCGTGACCTACAACCTGTCAATCAACGCGGCTGCTTCGGGAGGCGCGCTACTGCAGCAGGCATGGGCTGACGTAAAGGTGCGCGACGAGTTTGCCGTGCGTATCGGTAAATTCAAGACACCTTTCTCCCACGCTTATCTGACGACGCTCGGCGAGACGCTGTTTCCTTCGCTTCCCGTGTCGCTCACGGCACCCGTGATAATGCCTCATTCGCTCAATGCCGTCACTCCCAATATAGGCACCGGCTTTGACCTCGGAGTCGAGGTTCACGGCATGATAAACGGCAAGTGGGGCTATCAGGCGGGACTGTTCAACGGCACCGGCGCGTCAGTCAATACCGCGACAAAGACATTCAGCGACGACTGGCACATACCCTCGCTGCTTTATGCCGGAAGATTTACCTTCCAGCCCAAGGGGGTGATGCCCGCCACCCAGGGCAATCCGCGCCAGCTGAATCTTGACAAGATGCTTATCGGGGTGTCGGCATCGCTGAATGTCGAGAGCGAGAACGAGAGCACCAATGATTTCCGCGCCGGAATGGAGTTTGCATGGATAAAAAACCGTCTTTATCTCGCCGCCGAGGCTTATTATATGAGAGTGGGTTTCACAAAGCGCCAGAAGATACATGACTCCTACGACTACCTCGGAGGATATGTCCAGGCGGGATATTTCATCACCGACTGCCTCCAGGGCGCATTGCGCTATGACCTGATGGACCGTAACGGTCTTGACCGCGGAGGAATGCTCAACATGCCTTCCGTCGGAGTCAACTATTTCTTCCGTGGAGCGGGACTGAAGCTTCAGGCGATGTACCGCTATACCGGCAGGACAGGTCATGCGACACAGCTTGACCGCGACAACGACGACCTCGGGCTTGCCATGCACTCGGCGACAGTACTTCTGCAATATTCATTCTGAAGCCATGAGAGTTGACTATCTGATATTATCCTCTGTACTTGCCGTGGCTGCGGTAGCCTGCGACGACGGCAAGATATATGATGACGCGGGGACCGGCGGCGATGACGGCGTCACCTCGACAGTGAGGTTTACGGGTGAAGTCACCGGGCTGGACAGCTGGAGCGGAAGCGACTACACGGTTGTCGTGGCGGGATTTGCCGACAGCGACTATGCCGAGGTGTCGAAGCCTGTCACGGGCGGCGACATGGAGATGGGTGGCGTGACCGACGACGTGACTTCAGTCGAACTGTGTGTCATCAACCGTCTCCGCAAGCGAGTGGTCACGCTGGCGTCGACTGAGCCTGTGAAAGCAAGCGACGGATATATCCACTTCGATGCCGGAAAAGTGGACGGCGGCATGTATGGAGCCGTACAGACATCGGTGTTTGACGCGGCGTGCGTGCAGTGTCACGGCGGCAGCAACCATGCGGCGGCATCGCTTAATCTCGTCGCATCGGAATCTTACGACGCGCTCGTCAACAAAGAGTCGGTGAAATCGCCCGACATGATGCGTGTCAGTCCGGGCAACGCGCAGGAAAGTGTGCTTTGGCGCGCTCTCGCGACTGACATGTCGGATGACTGGGCTTATCGCCACCAGACAATTATTTCCAACACTACCTCTGTCGACCTGGTGAAAGCCTGGATCGATGCAGGTGCTAAAAAATGATTAGCCATGATACTTGAAGAAAAGACAGGACGTAAAATGACAACATATTATACCAACGGGGCTTCGACTACCGTGTCGGCATTTATGGACGGCAGCGACGCGGCGGAGTTTCATGCGATAATCAAGTCGACAGCCGCCGGCGAGACCTTTGCGACACAATTGGCGACTGTAATGACCGCCTACAATGCCTTGCGTGAACGGCTTGGCAAGGATGTCGTGCCGGTGTTTAAACGCTATTTCCTGAGCGATGCGGCAAATCAGCAGCCTCAGTTGCCAAGGGAAGAAGAGTGTGCGGTGTCGATTGTGGAGCAGTCGCCGCTCGACGGTACAAAGATAGCCTTGTGGGTGTATTTTCAGGAGGGTGTCGGGGTAAGCAACCTCTATAACGGACTTTACTCGGTGACCCACGGCAGCTACACCCACTTCTGGCAAGGGAGTGCTTGCACTCCCGACGTGCGCTCGGAGGTTGCCACCCGCGCATTGCTTTGCGACTATGCCCTCCGGCTTGAGGACGAGGGGTGTACGATTGCCGACAATTGTGTGCGCACATGGTTTTTTGTCCATGATGTCGACGTCAATTATGCCGGAGTGGTCAAGGGACGTAACGAGATGTTCATGACCAATAATCTTACATCCGAAACCCATTTCATCGCCAGCACCGGTATCGGCGGACGTCACGCCGACCCGCGTGTCACGGTCGAGATGGACACATATGCGGTGAAGGGTATCGAGCCGGGGCAGATGAGTTATCTTTATGCGCCGGAATATCTGAATCCCACTTATGAATACGGAGTGGCGTTTGAGCGCGGCACCTATGTGGATTATGGCGACCGCCGTCATGTGTTCATCTCAGGCACGGCAAGCATCAACAACCGTGGCGAAGTCGTGCATAAAGGCGATGTCAAGGCTCAGACAAAGAGGATGTGGGAAAATGTCGGCGCACTTCTTGACGAGGCGGAGTGTGGATGGCATGATGTGTGCCACATGATAGTCTATCTGCGCGACATCGCTGATTATGCGGCGGTCAACGCCATGTTTGAGGAGCGTTTCCCGGGAGTGCCGCGCGTGATAGTGCTTGCTCCGGTGTGTCGTCCAGAGTGGCTGATAGAGATGGAGTGTATGGCGGTGCGCCGAGTGTCGGGTAATGGTTATGCGTCTTTCTAAACCGGCGTGGCTGTTACATATAGCCTTGCTGCTGGTTGTCGCCGGCGGTGTTGTCACCTGGCTTACGGGTGACCGCGGGCAGGTGTGGCTCGGCAGCGGGGAGACGGTCTACGGCTATATGTCGGCGACGGGGAAGGAGGCGACGTTTCCTTTCAGCCTGTCGCTCGACAGTTTTAAGGTGGATTATTACCCCGGGGGAGAGGTGCCCCGTGATTTCATCAGCTATCTTGCAGTTGATGGCGAAAAAGCTGTGGTGTCGGTCAACAATATTGTTTCGGTTGACGGTTACAGACTGTGCCAGATGTCATATGACAGCGAGGGTCACACTGTGCTTGGTGTCAACCATGACCCTTATGGCATAGCGCTGACTTACACCGGTTACGCGCTTTTTGCCGTTGCCGGTCTATGGCTGATGGCAGCGCGTGGATCGCGCTTCAGAAAGAGCGTCAGGAGTCTTGCCGTGGTTGCGCTTATGATTGCCGGCGGCGGGGGCGATGTCTTTGCCGATACGATCGCGGGAGTCCCGAGGCAACAAGCCGACTCGCTCGCCTCAAAGCAGGTGATGTATAATGGCAGGGTGATGACATTTAACTCGCTTGCGCGTGACTTTACAAAAAAAATCACCGGCTCGTCGAGCTACAGAGGGCTGTCGGCGGAGCAGGTGATGGTCTCGTGGCTGCTTTATCCTGAACAGTGGCAGGGCGAACGCGCGATTCTTGTCAAGGAAGAGTCGTTGCGTCGCCGGCTTGGCGTTGAGGGAAGATATGTGTCGCTCGACGATCTGTTTTCTGATGCGGGCGATTACAGGTTGCAGTCGATGTATGGCAGCGGCGACAAGACGCTTGACCGTGCCGTAGAGGAACTGGACGAAAAGGTGGGGTTGCTGATGCAATTGCTTGGCGGCAATCTTATCGCTCCCGTGCCTGACGGTTGCCACCAGTTGTCGGAAGGTAGAGTTGAGGCCGAACTGATATACAATCGTGTGCCGTTTTCGATGCTTGTCTTTATAACCCTTTTCGCCGGTGCCGCCATGGCTTTTGTCGCGCTGCTTGGGCGGCGAGGGTTTAATGTCGCGGCACTGACGCTGCTTTGGGCTGCACTGACGCTGCAGGTGGTCGCCTACCTGCTTGAATGGTATGTGGCAGGTCACATCCCGCTTGCCAATACCGGGGAGACGATGGAGTTTCTTCTTATCATATTGCTGCCCTTGCTCCTGGCATTTCACCGGGTCTCGTCGTTGTTGCTTCCTGCCGGGATGCTTCTTGCCGGGGCTGTTGCGCTCGTCTCCCATCTTATCGGCGCCAATCCGGTCATGACCCCGTTGATGCCTGTGCTTGCCTCGCCCTGGCTGAGCATACATGTCACTCTTGTCATGACCTCTTACGCGCTCTTTGCCTTTATCGTGACATGCAGCCTTATCTCACTGTTCTTGCCCTCGGTGGCTTCGCGCATGATGGCGCTCGACAGGGTGTTGTTATATCCGGCTATATATCTGCTCGGTCTGGGCATAATCACCGGCGCTGTGTGGGCCAACATATCGTGGGGCAGATATTGGGCATGGGACCCTAAGGAGACCTGGGCGCTGGTCACATTTGTGATATATGCCGTCGCCATGCACCGTTCGATCAAGCCATTGAACCGCCCGATGGTATTTCATATTTACATGCTGTTTGCGTTTCTTGCCGTTGTCATGACCTATTTCGGAGTCAATGCACTCTCCTCGCTGCACTCATATTCAGGTTAAGGCAGTTGTTAAATATGATTAAAAAGCGGTCGTGTCGAGTGCTGCGGCTGAATGTGTGCGGTGGTTGATGGTGACTTTTATACCATGAAAGGTGTTATAGTTATTGAATGTAAAAGAAACAATGAGATGACTATGACACAAAATCGTATACATCCCGCCGATGATGTGCTTGTGGAGCTATATTTCGACGGAAAGAAGATTGACACGTATGAGGGCTCGGGCTTTCATACGATAGAGGAGGCGGTGCGCAACGCTTATGACGGGTCGGAACGCGCGAATGTAAATATCGAGGATTATGTGTTCCGCGTCACAAATCTTGCCGACAAGACCTCGGCACGCTATCGCGTCAATGCCGGAGGCAATGTGAAGATACTTCCTGAGGAGTAAGGCATCAGGCGATGGCGCGGATGGAGGAAAAGCAAGAATTTGCAATCGTGAGGCATGGTTTGCATAAAAATAACTATCTTTGTGTTTAAGAAACAATTCTGAGAATATGACAGATATACAGCAATCCATGCGCGACATCCTCGATTGTGAAAGCCGCGCGATATCCAATATACCGGTGACTCCGGCATATGACGAAGCGGTGAGGCTTATACTTGAGCATGTCCATCGCCGTGGAGGAAAGGTGGTTACGTCAGGCATGGGAAAGGCAGGGCAGATAGCTATGAATATCGCCACTACTTTCTGCTCGACCGGCACCCCGTCAGTCAACCTGCATCCCGCGGAGGCGCAGCACGGCGACCTTGGCGTGATTCAGCCAAACGACGTGATGCTGCTCATATCCAATTCCGGCAAGACGCGGGAGATTATCGACCTGGTGAGTCTTGCCCATAACCTTTATCCCGGACTTCCGCTGATTGTAATCACAGGAAATCCCGACAGCGAGCTTGCAGCAATCGCCGATGTCACCCTGTCGACCGGAGGGTCGCCAGAGGTGTGTCCGCTTGGACTGACACCTACCACCTCGACCACCATGATGACTGTGATCGGTGATGTCCTTGTAGTCAATGTCATGCGCCTTTCAGGATTTACCCGCCGGGAATATGCCTTGCGCCATCACGGCGGCTACCTTGGCTCTAAATCGCGTGCTGACGAATCATAATTAACCTTTGACGAGATGAGAAAGATTATAGCAATAGGCGAGTGTGTACTCGACATTCTGTTTGACGGCGATGTGCCCCGCGCATCATTGCCCGGAGGGCTTATCCTTAATGTCGCAGCCAATCTCGGACGCATAGGCAGGGAAGTCAGTTTTGTCGGCGAGGCTGCCCGTGACCGGGTAGGCGACATGATTATCGACTCGCTGAAATCGAGTCGTGTCTCAGTCGACCACATCGACCGCTATACGGAGGGTGTCACGCCTTCTTCATTCATATTCCGTGAAAGTGACGGGATGCCTCAGATTGTGCGCTACGGACGTTACAACAATGACAGCTTTGACGTGGTGTGGCCCCGTATCGACAAAGATGACATCCTGATATTCGGTGGTTTTTATGCCATTGACCCGAGGGTGAGGCCTCATCTTTTCGAGATAGTGAAACACGCCTCCGAACGCAAGGCTATCATCCTGTATGTGCCGGGGTTTGCTCCTGAAAAGGAACCGCGCATAACCAGGGTCATGCCGGCGATTCTTGAAAATTTTGAGATTGCCGATGTCGTGATTACCCGCAACAGGGACCTGAACACAATATTCCGCACTCCCGATGATGCCGCGGCCTATAAGAATCATATCAGCTTTTATGCCCATGACTTTATAAACATAGACCGCGACAATGCCCGATTGCGTTATTATCATGACAAGGAGATGGTCGAGACCGGAGTGGAGATGGGCGACAACCGCTTTGCATGGAGTGTAGGGGCGATTACCGGCGTTATTGACGCGATGATTAAAAACGATATAACCCGGTTTACCCTCAGCGGAGAGGGTGAGGCGGTGATGCATACACTTACCCAGCTTGCCCAGGAGACCGGACAGCCTGTAGCTCAGTTGCTTTCGCAGCTTGAGGGAAAACATGGCATGCTGAATGAACGCATAAGCCGGGAGACGATGATGGCTGTGATTGACGAGGCGTCGGAGATGGCGGCTAAGGCATCGCGGACATTTGACGGGCTGCTTCCGATAAAAGAGTCGTGACGCTTATGAAATCGACATCGCTTGAATCAGGATTTATAAACAGGGGGCTTGTCGACAGCAGCCGGCTTTGCGGTAAAAGTGTCGATGAAGCCTGCCGGCTTCTCGAATCAATGTCATTTGATGAGGCATATAACACGGTAAGTGCATATATGCGTCAGGCGATTGACGCCGGGAATGCCGATGATGCCATCGGGTTTATTACGGCAATCGCCTCAATCGACCGCAGTGGCGATGATATTGTGGTGCGTGCGGCTCTGATGCAGGTGGTTGCGGCGGCATTGATAGAGCTTGGCGACTCCGACAGGGCGCTCGCCGGCATAACCGATGCTCTCCGGCTTCTTGCCGGCGTGCAAAAAAGAAAAGACGCCGGTTTTAAGAGCGTGCTTGCCGCGCTGCTTTACGACCTCGCTTTCCTGCATGCCGCCCGAAATGAATATCGTGCCGCCGAGCGCATGCTTGACAAGGCGATGACGCTCTATGCCTCTCTTGCCGAAAACTCACCGGAGCGTTATGCGTCGGCCCATGTCAACGTGATGAACGCGGCTACATCCATCTATCGCTCGCGCATCAGGCAGGTCAATATGCTTGCCCATTATCAGGTGGCGACCTCCACTTATCTGGCAAATGCCGCCACAGGCGCGCCTGCCGCAGTGAACAGGCTTGTCGATTCGCTTGTCAAGGAGGCCGACACTTTGCTGAAACTTGACAGGTCGAGGGAGGCTGTGCGCTATCTGAGCCGTGCGCTGAAATATCTTGACAAGGTTGATGACTCATTTACGTCCCGTAAATTAAATGTGTCGGTGATGCTTGGCGATGCGTTGTCACGCAATTTCTCGACAAGGCAGAAAGGTGTGCATCTTCTCCGGTCGCTTCTTCAGAATGTGCGTAAGTCGGGCGATGAGGTTCAGATTGCGCGCATAGAGCATCTTATCGACGAAAAGACTTTTTCGCTTAACGATTTTCTTGCCGGCTGGCACAAACTGTTTTCGCGCAGCTGAGGCGGATGGATGTCGTAAAGCGTTATCGTGAATAAAAAGTAGAAAAATAAAAATTTAATAGATTATGTCAACAGCATTAGCTTCCGGCGCTCCTCATGGAGGACTGCCCGTACTGGATAAGAATACAAAGGTGGCGATAGTGACTGCCGAGTGGAACTCTCACGTTACCGAGGCGCTTACCGAGGGCGCGGTGGCGCTGCTTAAAGAAAACGGAGTTGCCTATGATTGCTATCATGTGCCGGGTGCGGTCGAACTTACCTATGGAGCAGCCGCGCTTGTCAAGGAATATGATGCCGTAATCGTGTTTGGATGCGTGATACGCGGTGGCACTCCTCACTTTGACTACGTGTGTGACAGCGTCACGCAGGGCGTGACCCGACTGAATGCGAAGGGCAAGACTCCCGTTATTTTCGGGGTGCTTACAGTTGATACAGAGCAGGATGCTATCGACCGCGCAGGTGGAAAACTCGGTAATAAAGGCACCGAAGCTGCGGAGGCTGCAATAAAAATGATAGATTTTTCTTGCAAAGTAAGAAAGTTATAACTAACTTTGCAATCCCGTTAAGGGAATGGGCGAATACCAGAGTGGCCAAATGGGGCAGACTGTAAATCTGCTGGCTTATGCCTTCGGTGGTTCGAATCCATCTTCGCCCACGCTACTACTATTATATCTGCGGAAGTAGCTCAGTTGATAGAGCATCAGCCTTCCAAGCTGAGGGTCGCGAGTTTGAGCCTCGTCTTCCGCTCAAAAAAGGTCCAGCCGAGAGGCTCGACCTTTTTTGCGTTATATACCCCGCTCCATCGCAGCCCATCTACCCTCGCTGTTTCAGATTGCAGCAAAATTTGCGATAACGCCTTATCTGATTCTACTCACCATCTGTTCAAAATTGGAAGAGCGTATATAGCCTTTTGTTCTGCCGTTCAAGCTGATTTCACTCAGATAACCTTTTTCGGTCAGGTTTCTTAAATCTGATTTCGCGGTATTGTGTGTAACCCCGAATTTACCTACAATATCAGTTGAGACAAGCACAATATCAGGGTTTTCTATATAGATACTCAAGATTTCAGCCTGACGTGCCGTAATGTTGCCAAGATGCAAAAGTTTTTCAGATTTCTTTTTCTCGTTATTTTTGCGTTTGATATATAGACTAAGTGCATCAAAAGATTTAAGAAGCACGTCTAAATTGTATTGTACGAAATATCCTATATCATTGCCATCAGATTCAGAATAAAGAAATGCCTTCTCATAAGCTCTCTTGGAGCCTTTAATAATGCGGGAAATAGATAAATATTGCACGAGCCAATAATTTGATTTCATCATATACCAATAGAACAAAGCTCTTGCGGTGCGACCATTGCCATCAGCAAAAGGGTGGTAATAGCCTACAAGGAAGTGTACTGTTATTGCCTTAATTATCGGATGAATGAAAATCTCAGTATTGTCATCATTGAAAAAAGTGCATAAATTGTTCAAGAACTCATTTAGGCACTCTGCAGCCGGGGGTGTATGTACGATTTCGCCTGTTATGCCGTTGCCAACCACAATGTTTTCATCTTCTCGTCTTAGACGACCGGCTGCATCCTGAATATCAAACGCGTTTTCTGTCATCATCCCATGGATTTGCATTATAAATGTAGGGGTCAACGATTCTTTTGCATGATCTCTAATGAAATTAATAGTATTGTAGTTGTTTAAAATCATGCGCTGACTTTTATCTTTGGGAGAAATCTTTTTACGGAGCATCTCCTTTGCTGCTTCACGTGTTGTGGCGGCACCCTCCATTTGGCTTGAGGCGATGGCCTCCTCCATAATGGAACTGATGAGATATAATTCCTGTGTTATCTTATCGTCCGGGAAAATCTTGGAAGCACCCCATGAACCGCCAAAATTCATATCAAACTCATGGCATAGCTTCTGCATTGTATTTGTCAGAGAGAAATGAATATTATTTTGAGTCCACACCTTGACATCTGTTAGATTTCTCACTGATTTAACTTTGCTCCATAATTCAATATCCGTCATGCCTGAAGGCATACGATATTTGACATCGCTCCAATATAGATATCTACTGTTGATTGAGGAAATAAGATTCTTCAATTCCTCAGATTCATTAGAAGTGTCTGTCGTATCTGTCGTAGTATGAGGAGGTTGTTCGATCATAATAACATATTTGGATGCAAATATAGCAATTTATCGCAATTTATCCAAATTTGCGATAAATGAAGGAGGATTTGTTTGATATATAAGACTTTATATGAGGCTTTGTTTCGGTTAGTCGCAAAACTAATCCGGTCACTGTTATTATGTTTCATCATTAGTCAACAATGTTTTACTTCTGCGTGACTCTGCAATCAACGATTAAGCCGAAGAATCCAAATAAAAACTGTGCGTTTCTATTTGGATTCTTCGAAAATATCGCTGATTTGGGCTGGCTGCGTTGTCTCGGGTGAATATGGAGATTTGTCGTCAGTCAGGGGTTGAGCGTGGTGAGGGGTTCAGCTGCGGTAGAGCGATTCGAGGCGCGTCGAGGCGGTGGATTGTGGGCGGATTTCACACTCCCACACTCTGATTACACGCCAGCCGAGTAGACGCAGCTCAACGTTGGCGCGGTAGTCGCGCGCGATGTTCATGTTGATTTTGTGACGCCAGAAGTCGGTGTTGCTTTTGGGTAGCTTGAATTGTCGGCATCCTTCATGTCCGTGCCAGAAACATCCGTCGATAAAGATGACTGTGCGGTATTTTTTCAGTACAATGTCGGGAGTGCCGGGCAGATTTCGGTTATTCAGCCTGTAGCGCAGACCGCGGGCGTGCAGAAACCGGCGTACGATTAATTCCGGTTTCGTGTCGCGCCCCTTTATTGCAGCCATGCATTTATGGCGCTGTTCCGGTGTCATCACGTCAGTCATGTCATGATTATAACGTGGCGGCAGGCTTGTTTGTTATTTCAGATGCCTGTCAAGGAAATCGACGGTGAGTCTTACAGTCGGTGCAAACCATCTTTCAAAAAACCAGAACGGATGGATGTCAGAGTCAAGTTCATGGGTCTCGTGGTCTATGCCGAGATTGTCGTAGATTTCGCAGAGCGGGTCGCGTCCGTCGTGGTAGCGCGGAAGCCGGCTGTTGATAAAGCATATCGGCGCGGAGCGGCGGGTGACCCATTTTATTGCCGAAGCCTCTTCCCAGTTGGCTGTGGCGTTGTCATACATGCCCCCGAGCCAGAACGCGTTTACCGGCATTTCCCCTTTCTTGCGGAGACGTTCGGCTGCATCGGCGATATTTTCAGGTGACACGAAAGTGACAATGCCGTCGATGTTGACTATCGCCTGCACGTCGCTCGTGACGTCATAGTCGCCTCCTTCATGTCTTTCAGAGCCGTTGGTTATTCCTGCAAGTGCCGCGAGCTGTCCGCCTGCCGAGCATCCCGATACTGCGATTTTGTCGGGGTCTATGCCATATCGGTCGGCATTGGCGCGGAGCCATCTTATCGCCGCCTTTACGTCATGTAATGCCGCAGGATATTTTGCCTCAAGGCTGAGACGGTATTCCGCCGGCACGGTGACATATCCCTCTTTAGCTATGTGCATGGCAAGGGGGCGTTGCAGTTCGCGTGAGCCTGAGCGCCATCCGCCACCGTGAATCATCAGCAGCGCCGGATAGCGGTTGTCGTCGTCGGGGCGATATATGTCGACATGCAGGTCGCGGTCGCCATAGGGAGTGTTGTCAAGATGACGGTAAGTTATATCTTCCATGGCTTTTACACCTTCGGGCAGCAGCGGCTCTACGAGACGTGCCTCCGGATGATTTTTCTTGACCTTGATATAGGTTGAACGCGCGGTGAATGAGGTGTCACGCGGAATTTCGCGCGACTGCGCGACTGCAAAAATAGCAGTCACGCAGAGCGCAATTGATAATAGAAGTCTATGATTCATTTACTTACGATATAGTTTGACTGTCTGTCCGGGGACAGTGGTTACGTCATATTCATATACGCGGTTTATTACCGGCCACTGACGTGATGACTCTTCGCTTACTTTTACCGGCTTGACGGTAGAGTGGGCGTAAAGAGGATTGGGACATTCGCCTGTGGCTGTGGTCAATCCGTCGCCGGTAAGCGGAACGTAGGAACGCACACGCAGCACTCCTCCCGAACGCGAGGTCACTGACGCGTATTTCAGCTGTCCGTCGTCCCATGTCATGTCGACGTCAAAGTTGCCGCGCGCACGCAGCCCTTTCACTTCTCCCGACTTCCACGCGTCGGGGAGAGCGGGCAGCAGATGCAGCGCACCGTCATGACTTTGCAGCAACATCTCGGCAATGCCGGCGGTGAGTCCGAAGTTGCCGTCGATCTGGAACGGCGGATGAGCGTCAAACAGATTGGGATATAGCCTTCCGTCAGGATATTCAGCCGTTTTGCTGTCATCGGGCAGCAGCGACATGAGGTTTTGTATAATCTTGTAGGCATGATTGCCGTCGAGCAGTCGCGCCCACAGATTCACCTTCCAGCCGATGCTCCATCCGGTAGCCATGTCGCCGCGTTGAGTCAGCGTGTTCATCGCTCCCTTGAAAGCCTCGGGGGTGGAGTAGGGCGAAATCTGGTTTGACGGGTATAGCCCGTACAGGTGTGACACATGGCGGTGTTGGTCGGTCGGGTCATCGGCGTCTACGAGCCATTCCTGCAACTGTCCGTACCTGCCCACCTGCATGGGGGGAAGCCTGTCGATGGCAGCACGTAGAGAGTCAGAGTAAGATTTATCGGCTATGCCGAGTATTTCACCCGCCTTGAGGGCGTTTGACAGTGCGTCAAAAGCAATCTGATTATCCATCGTGCATCCTGCGGTGATGGATGATTTTCCGTAGCCATGTTCAGGTGACATGGAGGGGGCTGTGACGAGCCAGCCGTAGCGAGGGTGTTCAGTGAGATGGCTGAGATAAAAATCAGCGGCACCCTTCATTACAGGATAATAGCGTTTCAGGAAATCCTTGTCGCCTGTAAACAGGTAGTGTTGCCAGAGATGAGTGGTGAGCCATGCGCCGCCGTTGGGCCACATTCCGTAACGCGCTGCGTCCACGGGACCTGTCGCGCGCCAGAGGTCGGTATTGTGGTGGGCTACCCAGCCATTTGCGTCGTAAAGGGTCTTTGCTGTCGCGACTCCTGTTTTTGACAGGTCTTCCACCATGTCAAAGAGCGGTTCATGAGTCTCCGGCAGTGCCGTCACTTCGGCAGGCCAGTAATTCATCTCGGTGTTGATGTTGATTGTGAATTTGCTGTCCCAGGGGGCATATTCACGGTCATTCCATATGCCTTGAAGATTAGCCGGCTCGCCTCCGGGCTGTGAAGAGCTGATGAGCAGATACCTGCCATATTGGAACATCAGTGCGACAAGTGCCGGGTCATTGTCTTTGGCGAAGTTTACGAGCCTGTCGCGTGTATCGGTAACGTCAGATACCGACGGCAATGTAAGGCTTACGCGGTTAAACTGCTTGGTATAAGCTTTTATATGCTCGTCAAGCAGCGATTCGTAGGGCACCTTTGCCACCGATGCTATCGCGCTGACGGTTTTCTTGGTCTCGTTGCCGCTTACATCGTCATAGTTGACGAAGTTGGTTGCCGCTGTGATATAAAGCGTAGCCTCGCCGGCTCCTTTTACCGACAGGCGTCCGCCGGAGCCGCTCACCTTGCCGTCAGACACGGCTTTGACCCTTATCTGGGCACGCAGTGCCGACTTCACTCCTTCATGGTCGGCTCCGTCACATTTAGCCACGAGGGTGTTGCCTTTGGCCGAGACTTCCGAGGGAAGCGGTGACGTATAGCCGATATTAAAGTCGAGAGCCCCCTTGCGGCTCGCAGTGATATGGATTATTATGGCATTGTAGTTGAGGGGTGCAAACGATGTGCGTGTATAGGTGACGTCGCCTATAGTGTACCGGGTGGTGGCTACAGCGTCGTTAAGGTCGAGCACGCGTGAATAGGATGTCGCGTCGCCACGGTCGCCGAAATCAAGGCGGAGACTTCCCGCGGGGAGATAGCGCATGCCGTTGATCCCTGTAAAATACGTTTCTCCTATCAGCTTTTCCGCCTCGCTGAACTTGTCGTCAAATACAAGACCGCGTATCTCGTCAAGATGCTGAAGCCCTCTTTCGCTATTGTTGTTGTAAGGACTGCCTGACCAGAAGGTCTCTTCATTGAGCTGGATTTCATCGGAGTCGACACCTCCGTAGATCATTGCTCCGAGACGCGAATTACCGATAGGGTAAGCCTCCACCCATGTCGAGGCAGGGGTGGAGGATACGAGTCTCAGATTGTCATCGGCGCGGGACTGGAATGTCACCGCCAGCAATGCAATAGTAAGGATTGTTTTTCGCATACCTTTGTAAACTAAGAATTTAATGATTGTATAATATTAATGCAATGAAATTCACTGATTGCTTTTTGCCGGATTGCTGACTTTTTTGCCGTTGATTGTCACATTGTCAAATACAATCTGCGGATAGGCGCATACAAATTCCGGGTCGGTGGCACGGATATTTACGTTGCGGATGACAAAGTCGCTTACGGTGTCATCGGGGTTTCCTGCTATGTGGCCGAAGCTCTTGCAGTCGACGTCAATATTCTCGACAAGGATATTACGGACTGTGCCGACCGGTTTTTCGTCGGTGCCTTCAAGGTCAAAAAACTGCTTCCATGGACGCATTTCAATCACTGTGGAGCATGTGCCGGTTATATCCTTTACCGTGATGTTCTCGTAGGTCTGATATGTGTCGGGGCGCATCTTCAGACGTAGTATCGAGCAGCGGGTCTGCAAGGTGCAGTTGCGCACAGTCACGTTTTTGGCGTGTATACACTCGCTTCCGAGTGTCAGCACTCCGTGGAGATTTGGACCGAATGTGCAGTTTTCGACAAGGATATTTTCCACGATACCGTTTTCAGGCGAGATGTGGGCAAACACTCCTTTGCCGCCTTTAAGGCAGGCACCGTCGTCATCACAGTTAAGATAGCAGTTACGCACGGTCACGTTGCGGCAGGCGTCAAGGTCGAGGGCGTCGCTGCTCGGGGCGCGTACGGGTTCTCGCGGAGCCTCCATGCGGGTGTTCTCGATAAGCACATTGTTGCACTGGTAGAGATGGGTTGTCCAGAACGCCGAGTTGCAGAGGGTGGGTCCGTCGATGTGCAGGTTGTCGCAACCCCACAAAAAGACAAGACGCGGACGGTGTACTTCGAGGTTGGTGCATTTGGGCTTCACCTTACGGAGTGCCCAGAATTCTTCCCAGAATTTCAGCGCATTGCCATTGACGGTTCCCGGTCCCGTTATCTCGAAATTATCGACATAATATGCGTTTATAAGCGCGGCGTAATAATATATGCTTCTTCCTTCCATGCGTGAAGGCAGGAGGGGGTAGTCGTTGATGTCGTCGCTTCCTTTTATCACAGCGCCTTTTTCAAGATGGAGCTTTGTGCCCGGTTTGAAAAACAGTCCTCCCGACAGGAATGTGCCTTCGGGAATCACAATTCTGCCGCCGCCCGAGGCTTCTGCCGAGTCTATCACCGCCTGGATGGCTGCTGTCTGCACTATGGTGCTGTCGGTCACTACTCCGAAATCCGTGATTTTAAAGTCGGTAGCCGATGCGGAAGCGGCTGTTATTATACACGATGCTGCAATTGCTCTCAGCTTGCTGAATCTATGAATCATGATTGGTCAATTAATTTATTATAAGGTATAGATTATTTAATATCGGGGAGTGAGAGTATTCCGGGCTTAATATATGGCTTTAATCCGGGCACCGCCTCTGCGATTGCTTTGGCTGCGATGGCGGCTACCACTTTTCCACCGTAAATGTTAAGATGGGTATTGTCGATTTTTCCGTCAGGGCAGAATTTATATGTATTTGCCGGAATCCACATGAAAAGTTCCTTTGATTTTTCCCTGCCGAGGCTCTGTACGAGACAATGGGTGAGGGCGTTAAGGTCGACAAACGGAGTGCCGAGCTCCTCGGCTACCGTGCGGGGTGAAATGAGGTAGGCACCGTGGGTGTCGACAAGAATGTCACCCTCGACAGCGTTTTTGGTGGGACCTGTGGCGCTCGGCGGGTTATCATCGCGGTCTTCAGCTTTTTCTGCGATATTAGCGGGGAAATTGCGTCTGACGATTGAATTCATCAATATGGGGGTCGCGCCTTTTTCAAGCGCTTTCTGCGCAAACATCCTCAGGTTGTCGTCAAAGGTGCTTCCGGGGTCGGTGTGACGTTTCTCGCCCGGTTTCTCGTCGTTATGTCCAAATTCGATTACCAGATAATCGCCGGGACGTATAAGTTCAATCACTTTATCCCATCGTCCTTCATTTATAAAGGAGCGTGAGCTTCTTCCGTTTACGGCGTGATTGTCGACGCGTATTTTGCCCTGGAGCATCATAGGTAACATCTGTCCCCATCCACGTTCCTGATTTTCGTCTTTAAGAGGCTTGTTTGCCATTGTGGAGTCACCGATCATGAACACAGTGATTGAGTCGGTCGGTTCCTGTGCCATTATCAAAACAGGCAACATGACAAGGAGCATCAGTGATGAAATGATTTTCATGAAAAGTATTGTTTAAAGTTAAATTTAGGCATTAGCAAAACAAAGTTACTAAATACATATTAAAATAGAGGTGCAATAATCGGTTTTCATGTTGAAAATTTTGATTTTGAACGGTTTTCTTTGGCATTTTGCTTGTCTAAAATCGAAAATATGACTGAATTTTGATGAAAAATCCATCTTGAATGGATTAATCATCATTATCTTTGTAGACGTGTAATTTTGCATATTTTTAACTGTAATCTATACCTAAAACTCAATGTTGAAAAAATCGATTTTAGTAATGGCGCTTCTCGGTGCATCAATTGGTGCCGGGGCGCAGCAAGCTGAGTTTCTCGATCGTGGAGTGGTGGCTGTAAATACCGAAAACGGTGTTTTTGTTTCTTGGCGAAGTCTTGCCGACGACAGCAAGTCGACCACATTTGATGTGTATCGTGACGGGGTGAAAGTGAATGTCGAGCCGATTAAGGGCGGCACTAACCTGCTTGATGCCGAAGGCACGGTTTCATCCAAGTATGTTGTAAAGCGTAATGACACTGATGAGTCAAGCAAGGAGGCGTCAGTGTGGGGTGACCCGTATCTGCGAATAAAGCTTGACCGTCCAGCTTCAGGCGTGTCGGCTAAGGGAGGTAAAAACTCGATGAGCAAGACCGAGGACTACACCTATACCTACACTCCTAACGACTGTAGCGTAGGCGATGTCGACGGTGACGGCGAGTATGAGATTTTTGTAAAGTGGGATCCGAGCGATGCCGCCGACAACTCTCACCGTCGCAACACCGGAAATGTCATAATCGACTGCTATAAACTTGACGGAACCAAACTGTGGCGTGTCGATCTCGGGCGGAATATCCGTGCAGGAGCCCATTATACGCAGTTTATGGTATATGACTTTGACGGCGACGGAAAGGCTGAGATGATATGTAAGACAGCACCCGGAACAATCGACGGCAAGGGAAATCCCGTGCTTATGGGCGATGACAAGGTGACTGATGACTACCGCACCAAGTCGGGTGACAATACCGGTATTGTCGTGAGCGGTCCGGAATACCTTACGGTGTTTGACGGTCTGACAGGCGCCGAGATTACTACTACAAGCTATGTGCCGTTACGCTCAGTTCAGAGCAACAGCAGTTGGGGCGACTCTTATGGAAACCGCTGCGAGCGTTATCTTGCCTGCGTGGCTTATCTTGACGGCAAGAAGCCGAGCGCGGTGTTCTGTCGCGGATATTATACCCACAGCTATCTGTGTGCGTGGGACTTCGACGGCAAGGAACTGAAGCAGCGCTGGCTTCACGAGTCGACCACAAAGGGGCAGGGCGCTTATGGAGAAGGTGCCCACTCGCTTACCGTGGGTGATGTCGACGGCGACGGCTGCGATGAGATCGTATATGGCGCTGCATGTATTGACCATGACGGCAAGCTCCTTTACCGCACAGGCGCCGGTCACGGCGATGCGCTCCACCTCGGAGATTTCGACCCTGACCGCGACGGACTTGAAGTGTTTATGGTACACGAAGAGAAGTCATCGGCCTATAAATGGGACTGCGAGTTCCGCGATGCAGCTACCGGAAAGATTCTTTGGGGAGAGGCACAGTCGGGCAACGACATAGGCCGCGGTCTTGTCGGTGACCTTAGCGAGAACTGGCGCGGCTATGAGGTGTGGCCCGGTTCGCGTTTTGTCAATGGCACAAGGGTAAATGCGACATTTGACTGTCAGGGAAATGTCGCTGCCGACGGCAAGGTGCCGTCAAGCTGTTTCCGCATATACTGGGACGGTGACCTGCTTGACGAATTGTTTGACGGTAAATACAACAAGGATAACGAAAAGTCTTATCCTATTATAGAAAAGCGCAATTCTACGCTTACAAGCAGCACTACGCTCATGTCGTTCAGCAAGTGGAACGCTCAGTCATGCAACACCACCAAGGCTACTCCGTGTCTTTCTGCCGACATTCTTGGCGACTGGCGCGAGGAGATAATCCTTTGGGATGGAGAAAACAGCACTGACCTGCTGGTGTTCACAACCACAATCCCCTCTGAATACAGGGTTCCGTGTCTCATGCAGGACCATAATTACCGCATGGCTATTGCTTGGCAGAATGTGGCTTACAACCAGCCTCCCCATCTCGGATATTATCTTGCCGACCGTTTTTCCAACGCGCCGCGTATCTCGGTAAAGTCAGGCAGCATGAAGCAGTTGATTGAAGTAGGTGACGCCATTCAGGAAATCACCGGTCAGGCGATTGCTGCAAACACTCTTGTTGCCGAAGGCCTTCCCGAGGGTGTAACACTTGATTTTAATGACAATACAGGCATATTCACTATCACCGGTGTCCCCGCTGAAATAGGCTCTTATGAGCTGACTCTTGTCGCAACAGGCGAGGAAGGCGCGGAAGCAAAACTTACCGGAACGATAGATGTTGTCGCAAAGGTGGTGCTTACACCGATTGCAAAATATTCGTTTGAGACGCTTGGAGAGACCACTCCCAATGAAGTTGAAGGAGAGGCTGCCGTAGTCGGCAACTCTGCATCACTTGTAAAGGGCGTGAGCGGTAATGCCGTGGCTCTTGCCGGAGGCTCTTATCTGAAGCAGGGCGCTTACGATAAGATTCAGTTTGGCGACCGTGATTTCACAATAGAGTTCTGGTTCAAGTCAAAGTCGTCGGGTGCATATATTTTCCATAAAGGAAGTATAGCAGCCAACTCTTCCACCGGCGATAGCGGCAATTGGGTAGGTATCGAATATAAGAACGGTAATCTGCGTTTTGCGGTTGACGACGACAAGCAGAAGAGCGAGGCGTCGGCTGCGGCTTCAGAATGTTTTGACGGCAAATGGCACCATCTCGTGTGTGTGCGTGAAGGCAAGACAAAGCAGTTGAAACTCTTTATCGACGGAGAGCTTGCCGCTGACGCTGCTGATAACACATCGGCTGTCAACGACAATAAAGAGGCTCTTGTAATCGGCAACGTGAATGTCAATTACGACAATCCTTTCGCCGGTGAAGTCGATGAGCTGATTATATATGAGGGAGCGATGAGTGCAGCAAAAGTGGCTAAGCGCTATGAAGAGACCAAGCCCGATCCTGCCGGAATCGACGATGTATTGGTAAATGCCAATATCACAGAGGGCAATCTTACGCTGATTGACGCTGTTACCGGTATAGTGGTTGCCAAGGGTTACGGCACGCCTTCTGTAGTTACAGAGAATGCTGCCCCGGGCGTTTATGTGCTTGTGATTGAAAATGATTCTCAGAGCCAGTCTATCAAGTTCTTCAAGAACTAAGGAATAATTTTCTAACTTACCTTCAATAATAATGTTGGAGGGTGTGCCAAAAATGACTTTTAACGTTTTGGCATACCCTCTTTTTTATGCGGCGACTCCGGGTGATTATGTAACGACAATACCCGCGTCATCAGCAGCTATCTCCTTTGTTATATCACCTCATTAATAATCGCCGCTATAGCAGATTGGAAGCTAATAAAAAGGGGAGCTGCGGATGACTCCACAACTCCCTTTCTGTTATCGGGATGTCGACGATTACTGCTCGCGGGCTGCTTTTACATAGCCGAGAGCCTCGCGGCACTTGTCGGTTACATACTGCCAGTCCTGAGCTTTCACGCGGTCGCCGGGGAAAAGCTTTGAACCCATGCCGACGCAATATACGCCTGCCTTGATCCATGAAGTGATGTTTTCCTGTGTAGGTTCAACACCGCCGGTCACCATAAGCTTTGACCAGGGCATCGGAGCCTTCAGACCTTTGACAAATTTCGGTCCGAGAACATCGCCGGGGAATACCTTGCAGAGGTCACAGCCTACTTCCTGAGCGGCGCCTACCTCAGAGATAGTGCCACAGCCCGGAGTGTAGGGCACGAGACGACGGTTGCACACCTTTGCAATCTCAGGATTGAAAAGCGGTCCTACAACGAAGCATGCGCCAAGCTGAAGATAGAGGGCAGCGGTCGCGGGATCCACGATTGAGCCTACACCCATTGCCATCTCAGGACATTCCTTTGCTGCATATTTAACTACTTCAGCAAACACTTCGTGAGCGAAGTCACCGCGGTTGGTAAATTCAAACGCGCGTACACCGCCGTCGTAGCATGCTTTTACTACCTGCTTTGCCACTTCTGCATCGGAGTGGTAAAATACGGGAACCATACCGGTTTCACCGATTTTGGCAAGCACTGCCTGTTTATCAAATTTTGCCATCTTTATTTTCTTGTAAAAAGTCGGTTATTCAATCTTGTCATTAACGCTGAACACGACCATTGGCGTTACCGCCTGCGAGTGATTCTACCTCTTCTACCGAAACAAGGTTGTAGTCACCGTTGATAGTGTGTTTAAGAGCTGATGCCGCAACTGCAAACTCAAGAGCCTCTCCCTGGTTGGGCTTGGTGAGAAGACCGTGGATAAGACCGCCTGAGAAAGAGTCGCCACCGCCTACGCGGTCGATAATCGGGTTGATGTCGTAACGCTTGCTCTGATAGAACTCTTCACCATTGTAAATCATAGCCTTCCATCCGTTGTGGGTTGCAGAGAATGATTCGCGCAGGGTAGAAACGACATACTTGAAGCCAAATTCCTTCATCATGGCAGCAAAGATGCCCTTGTAGCCTTCAGCATCGGTGTTACCGCCTTCTACGTCAGCGTCGGGCTTGAAGCCGAGGCAAAGCTCTGCGTCTTCTTCGTTACCGATACATACATCTACATATTTCATCAGGGGACGCATGATTGACTGAGCCTTTTCCTTTGTCCAGAGCTTCTTGCGGAAGTTCAGGTCAACCGATACAGTCACGCCGTGACGCTTTGCAGCTTCACATGCAAGGCGGGTAAGCTCGGCTGCCTTGTCGCTGATAGCGGGAGTGATACCGCTCCAGTGGAACCAATCGGCGCCTTCCATTATAGCGTCAAAGTCAAAGTCGCTCGGGTCGGCCTCTGCTATCGCTGAGTTGGCACGGTCATATATTACCTTTGAGGGACGCATTGACGCTCCGGTCTCGCAGTAATAGATGCCGACGCGGTCACCGCCGCGTGCGATATATTCTGTGTTCACGCCGTAACGACGGAGTGAGTTAAGAGCTGCCTGTCCTATTTCATGTTTCGGCAACTTGGTTACGAAGCAAGCCTCGTGACCGTAGTTGGCACAGCTTACTGCTACATTAGCTTCACCGCCACCCCAGATTACGTTGAAGTTGTCAACCTGTACGAAGCGGTTGTTACCTGCCGGTGAAAGGCGGAGCATAATCTCGCCTAAAGTGATGATTTTCATGTGATAAAATGATTTATAAGTGTAACAATATGGATTAATTTATAATTCAAGTGACTGTAGTCTGCGTTCAAACGCCTCTGCCATAGCGTTGGCTGCGCGTCGACCGTCGCCCATGGCGAGGATTACCGTGGCGGGACCTCTTACGATGTCGCCGCCGGCATATATCGCCGGTGACGATGACTTCATTGAAGAGTTGTCGACTACTATTTCGCCCTGGCGTGTCATTTCCAGGTCGGGGAGAGAAGTCGGGGGGTTAGGAAGGGAGCCTACACTTACCACTACGAGGTCGACAGGAATCTCTTCCACGGCGCCGGGGATAGCCACCGGCGAGCGTCGGCCTGAAGCGTCGGGCTCGCCAAGCTCCATTTTTTGCAGGCGCATGGCTTTCAGGAATCCGCTGTCATCGCTGATGTATTCCACCGGATTGCTGAGAGTCATAAACTCCACTCCCTCTTCACGGGCGTGGCGTATCTCCTCGGAGCGTGCCGGCATTTCCGCCTCGCTGCGCCTGTAGACAATCATCGCTTTTTCAGCGCCCATGCGCAGGGCAAATCTTACAGCGTCAATCGCTGTGTTGCCACCGCCTATTACCGCGACGCGTTTTCCTGCAAGCGAAGTTGAGTTTTTGCCGTAGGCCTGTGAGTCAAGCAGATTCAGGCGTATGAGATATTCATTTGCGGTCATTACTCCCGGCAGGTTTTCTCCCGGCACACACATGAAGCGTGGTTTTCCTGCGCCGGTAGCTATGTATATGCCTTTGAATCCGAGAGCCTGTAGTTCCTGATAGGAAATTGTCTTGCCGACAAAGCTGTCTTTCACAAATTCGATGCCGAGTTTTTTCAGCCTCTCTATTTCATAATCGACTATCTCGTTGGGCAGGCAGAATTCGGGTATTCCGTATTTCAGCACTCCGCCAAAGGTGTGCAGCGCTTCAAATACCGTTACCTTGTATCCGCGCTTCGCCATGTCACCTGCGAAAGCAAGCCCTGAGGGACCGGAGCCTATCACTGCTATCTTTATGGAGAGCGGGAGAGCCGACTGTGATGCAGCATCGTCTCTGACTGTCTTGTCGTCATTCTGCTGCTGACGCTCGCTTTCACGGATGAAGTCAGCCACAAAGCGTTCAAGATGTCCGATTGCCACAGGCTGTTTCTTCATCTTGTTATATATACATGAAGCCTCACACTGCTTTTCCTGAGGACATACTCTTCCACACACGGCAGGCAGGACGCTTGTCTCGTTTATGACTTTCAGCGCTTCTGAAAAGTTGCGGCGCTCGATATTTTTTATGAACCCGGGGATATTATTGGCTACAGGACACCCTTTCACACATCCAGGGTCGGGACAGTCAAGGCAACGGCGCGATTCAAGCACAGCCTGCTCTACACTTAGCCCCTGGTTGACCTCATCGACACATGTCACGCGATACCCGGGGTCGACCTCAGGCATTTTCACACGTGGAAGTGATGTGCGTTGTTTGGTGGAATGAAGCTGTCGTAGCTCTTCCCGCCATTTTTCGTTACGGTTGGTGATGCTTTCTGCCATGTCGTTTATACATAGAGGCGCTGACGGTTCAGCAGCTGGTCAAAGTCAACTTTATGCGCGTCAAATGACGGTCCGTCGATACAAGTGAGTTTGCGCTCGCCGTCAACCATGACGCGGCAAATACCACACAGACCCACTCCGTCGACCATTATCATGTTAAGTATGCATACGGTGGGAACTCCCGTCGTACGTGTCAATCCGGAAATCTCTTTCATCATTAATGTAGGACCCGAAATAAACATCTTGTCGATTTTGCGACGCTGCATAATCTCATCGACCACTTCAACGGCTTTTCTGTCACGGACATCGATTACTTCGCTGTATTCGCTTACCTTGCCTTGAAGACATGCCGTCTGTGATGATTGTTCGGAAAACACGGAGATTACGTGATTGCCTGCTTTTTTCAAAGCCCTTACGTTAGGGAGCAGCGGAACAAAGCCCGCGCCGTCGCCACAGCACACGACTGTGCCGTAGTTTTTAATCTCTATGGCTTGACCAAGAGGACCGAGCAGGTTAGGCAGGCAGTCGCCGGGCTGAAGCGAGGCAAGAGCCTCGCTCAATCCGGCAGCCTTATGGATTAAGATGTTTATAGTCCCTGCTTTTTCATCGGAATCCACGATTGTGAACGGAATGCGCGCCCCGTCCTCGCTGAATCTTACAATCACGAAATGTCCCGGACGGCATGATTTTGCAACGGAGGGAGCATATACACGCAATTCAGCCGTGTATTCCGAATAGTGAACTATTTCACGGATTTCATTCATCGCTTATTTCATTTCAAGATAGGAAATCTTGTCCATGTCGCTATAGTCAAGATTTTCACCGCCCATGCCCCAGATAAACATGTAGTTGGAGGTTCCGGCGGCAGCGTGTACCGACCATTCGGGCGACATTATCGCCTGCTCGTTGTGAAGCCATACCATGCGGTTTTCCTGCGGCTCGCCCATAATGTGGCATATGGCGTTGCCCTCGGGCACATTGAAGTAGAAATATGCCTCTACGCGGCGGTCGTGAGTGTGGGCGGGCATTGTATTCCACACACTACCCGGTTTAAGTTCTGTCAGACCCATCTGGAGCTGGCAGGGACCCTCTTCAAGCACATTGTTTACGATAAGCTGGTTGATTACGCGGTCATTGCTCTCTTCCATCTTGCCTGCGGCAAATGAATTGGCTTTGAGAGAGCCTTTGCGTCCGTCAATTGTAATCAGCTGGGTCTTGTAAGCTTTGTGGGCTGTGGTTGAGTTGATATAGAACTTCGCGGGATTGGAAGCGTCCTTGCTGCGGAAGGTCACGTTTTTATTGCCACGTCCTACGTAAAGGGCATCCTTGAAGTGGAGCTCATACTCTTTTCCGTCGACAGTCACTATGCCGTCGCCGCCTATGTTGATTACACCAAGCTCGCGACGCTCAAGGAAATACTCTGATTTCAGCGGGTCGATGGTCTCAAGGGTGATTTCTTTTGTTACGGGCATTGCTCCGCCGAATACAAGGCGGTCATACATCGAGTAGGTGAGAAGCACCTTGTCGGCTTCCATGACTTTCGGCATGGCGAAACGCGAACGGAGCTGTTCGGTGTCATAATGCTTCACGTCTTCGGGATGACATGCGCGTTGTACTGTATATTCAGGCTTTTGTGCCGACATTGCAAGTGTTGCCATTGCGATTGAGAGTGATAATATTATTTTCTTCATTGCTAATTTTTTTCGTTAAGGCAAAGTTAGGATGTTTATCCTGTATTAGAGTGCCATTTTATTCAAATCAGGGTGATTATTTATCATTATGTTTTATTGCGACATTCTGGTCTTTGATAATTTTGATGCGGTTCCATATTACAAGACCGAGGGTGGCTGCCGTAAGGAGTCCGGCGCCTATCCACTTCAGATTGTAGCTGCACTGGAATATGAGCCATGCGAGCGGGGAGCCTGCAAAGTCGAGGCTGCCGCCTTCAAATCCCTGCGGAATGGCAACCGCGCCGTCGCCCGTGTTGGCATATACATCATGAGCGGCTTTGGTAAATTCAGGAGCAAGATTGGTGACCATGAACAAAGCGAGCACGATTACAACGAGTCCTACGATAAATGTCTTCACCACATTTCCCTTGGTATAGGGGAGTACAAGCGGGAATACATAGAACATGCCTGCAAGCGATGCAAGCGGAAGAAACTCGTTGCCGGGCAGGATTACTGCGAGGAAGAGAGTGACGGGAATCAGCAGCAGCGATACGACAAGAGTGGTGGGATGTCCGATTACAAGCGCCGGGCTCATACCGATTGAGAGTCCCTCGGCACCCTTGAATTTGCGGGCTATCAGCTCGCGGGTTGCATCGGAGATGGGTTTCAGACCTTCAATGAAAAGGACTGTGACACGTGGAATAAGTTCCATTACAGCTCCCATCTTGATACCGAGTCCGAGTATGTAGGGGATTTTGTCGACAATCTCTTCCGCTGAGGTGCAGGTGAGGCAGCCTATCGCCACGCCTACCACGACGCCAAGGAACAGGGGTTCGCCAAGAAGTCCGAACTTCTTTTTAAGGCCTTCGGCATCAATCTCCAGCTTGTCCATTCCGGGTATCTTGTCAAGCACTTTGTTGATACCCCATGCAAAGGGTGCGAAACCGGCACAGAATGGCTGTGGTATAGAGATGCCTTCCATGTCCTTATAATATGATTGGAACCTGGCTGCTGTAATGTCGGCAATCACGAGGGTTATTATGTAGCAGATGATTGCTGCGAAAAATCCCCATAATATCGAGCCGCTCGCGAAGTACACGACAGCTCCGATAAACGCGAAGTGCCAGTAATTCCACAGGTCGATGTTGACTGTGCGTGTGCCTTTAAGAAGAAGCAACACGATATTGACTCCGAGACACACCGGGATTATGAACGCTCCGACTGCGGTGTTGTAGGCAACGGCGGCTGCGGCAGGCCATCCCATGTCAAACACTTTAAGCTGGAGATTGTAAATGTCTACCACGCTGTTGAGTGCCGGACCGAGTGACGAGGTGAGCAGTGCGGTGATTACCGAGAGTCCCACGAATCCGACACCGACTTTAAGTCCGCAGTTAAGGGCTTTGCCAAACTTGATGCCGATACAAAGTCCGAGCACGGTAAAGATGATAGGCATCATCACTGCCGCGCCCAGACCTATGATATAGGAAAATACCTGTTCCATTATTTAGGCTGTTTTCCGATGTAAGCGAGAATACCTCCGTCGACATAAAGCACGTGTCCGTTGACAAAGTCAGAGGCGTCGGAAGCGAGGAATACTGCGGGACCCATAAGGTCTTCCGGTGTGCCCCAGCGGGCTGCGGGAGTCTTGGAGATGATGAACTGGTCAAACGGATGGCGGCTGCCGTCGGGTTGCAGCTCGCGCAGGGGTGCGGTCTGTTCGGTGGCGATGTAGCCCGGTCCTATGCCGTTGCACTGGATGTTGTGTTCGCCATATTCAGAGCAGATATTGCGGGTAAGCATTTTTAGACCGCCCTTTGCCGCAGCATAAGCCGACACTGTCTCGCGTCCGAGCTCGCTCATCATGGAGCAGATGTTGATAATCTTGCCGTGACCTTTCTTGATCATTCCGGGGATTACCGCCTTGGCACAGATGTAGGGAGCTACAAGGTCGACGTCAATTACGCGGCGGAAGTCTTCGACAGCCATCTCTTCCATAGGGATGCGCTTGATGATTCCGGCGTTGTTGACAAGGATGTCGATGGTGCCCACTGTCTTTTCAATATCGGCGACCATAGCTTTTACTGCCTCTTCGTCAGTGACATCGCAGAGATAGCCCTTGGCGTCGATGCCAAGCTCTTTGTAGGCCTGCATGCCGCGGTCAACAGTCTCCTGGCGTGAGCAGTTGAATACTATTTTTGCTCCTGCCTCGGCATAAGCCCTGGCGATAGCGAGTCCTATTCCATAGGCGGCTCCTGTAACGAGCGCCACTTTTCCTTCTAATGAAAAATTTACCATTGCGATTTATATTTAGATGATTTTTAGGTTAATCGGTCACTTTATTTCAATGATGCAGGGAGTCGACAGCTCTTTGTGCCACTTCCTGAGATTGTCAAACCAGCTTTCGGCGCTCTTGAAGCCGTCGGCTTCTCTTTCAGCCCCGATGTTGACGGTATAGTGGATTTTACCGTTGCTGTCGGGGGTGAGCATTGCAAGATAGTTGTATTCATCTTCGCTCATGCCGCCATTGTTGACCGGGGAGACGTGCAATCCGAGTCCGAGTGTCTCCGGCAGCTCGGGATGCTTCTTGTCGGGCACATTGCTGCCCCGGCTTCCTGCGAGCCCGTCGGCTTCGATGAATCCTTCGTTGTCAGTCTCCAGTTTCTGGATTCCGGTGCAGAACAGGTCGTCGGCGGTGATTCCGGTTATTGTCACGTCGACATCAAAGTCATGACGGCGGGCGTAGATGGTGTAGCGCTGTTTCATCTGATGGCGCTTGCCGTTATATATCCAGTCTTTGTCGGTCACTTCCACGATTGAGCGAAGCGGACCGGTGACGATTACCGACTGTCCGCGCGATGCCACGGTGTCGATGGTGCAGGGTGCCCCGTTACGGTAGCCGCGAAATGAGCCTGCCGCCACTGATTTGCCCGCCCACAGGATGTCTCGTCCATATCCTTCGGCGAGCTGTTCGGGAGTCGTGTAAAAGCCTGTCACGTCAAGCTCGAGGCGAGGTGTGGATTTTCCGTAGAGGTCGATGCTCTGTCGGTTGTCCATATATATGCGTAGGGCGTTGTGGAGCCCCTCCATTACCGCTCCGTGACCGTAAATGGAGTTGTAGGTGGTCTTTACATCGATGTCGCCAGGGAAAGATATGGCGTCGACTTTCACGTGGGTCTTCTTTTCGTCACGCAGTTTTATATAGGCGTAGGTAGCCGGCTCATATTGTGACTGAGTCCCTTCGGTGTCAAGCGTTACGTTTATCGTGGCAGCGTCGTTTGCCGGGATGTCGATGACCATTACAAGCTCGTCGGCTATGCCGTCGTTGTCGAGGTCGTCAAGCTGGGTGGCTATTTCCCTGCCGCCGATTGTCGCAGTCGCTTTGGTTATGTCCAGGCCGGCGGCGTGCTTGTCAAGGTCGACTATCACGGGATGACCCTGACGGTCAGTGTCGAGAGTGTTGGTTACGGTCACGTCGAGTGAGCGTGATTCAGCCACGGCAATGAGCGACGTGGCGGCAAGAAGTGATGATGATATAGCTCTTAGGTTCATGGTCGATGGATTATTAACTGCTTTGTCAGAAGCTTTCAAGCCACGCTTTAAGGTCAGCTTGCATTTCGGCTTTATACTTGAATCCTTCACGTATGCCCCATCCGTGACCGCCGGAAGGATAGATGTGGATAACGGCGGGTACTCCGTTGTTGTGAAGTGCAGCGTAATAATTGATGCCGTTCATAGGGGGCACTACCGTGTCGTCGTCGCTGAATGCGATGAACGCACGCGGGGTTTTGTCGGTCACCTGCTTTTCGTTGGAATACAGTAATTCCTGTTCCGGGGTGGCGTCTTTGCCTATGAGGTTGTCATGAGAGCCGAGATGGGTATAGCTTTTGTCCATCGTGATTACCGGATAGAAAAGTATCTGGAAGTCGGGACGCGACTCAGAATCGGCGTGAGTGGCCACGGTCGAGGCAAGATGTCCTCCCGCCGATGAGCCCATTATGCCGATGTCAAAGGGGTTGATGCCCCACACCTCGGCACTGTCGCGCATGATTTTTACAGCATTGGCGGCGTCGGTGACAGGAAGGTCGGGGTTGCCTTTGGGGAAACGATAGCACACAACTGCATAGGCAATGCCGAGCTTGTTGTAAAACGGCGCCCAGTCATATCCTTCGTGGTCTTTTGCGAGATGGGTGTAGCCTCCTCCGGGACAAGCCACTACGGCGCGTCCCGTGGCTATTGCCGGGTCGGGAAGATATACGCGCATTGACGGGCTGTCAAGCTCTATGGTGCGTGACTGACAGCAGACTGATATTGTCGCGGTTATTGCTATTAGTGTGAAGAATATTCGTTTCATGATAAATCCGGATTTAGGTGTTCACTAACAATCAATGCGTAAAGTTACGAAAAAAAATTCACGTAGCGCAATTACTTCGCTTAAAATGGATTTTGCGGTTCAATCGTCGTGTAGCTTTCTGCTGATAAAGAACCGGCGTGTCGCCAGAAGAAAGAGCATAGCTCCTGCCGCCTGCATCACGGCGGTTACACGGAAAGCCGCGCCATAGCTGATATATTCGGCGAGAAAGCCTCCGACAAGGATGCCGATGCCCATACCGAGGTCCCATGATATGAGTATCGATGAATTTGCCGTGCCTCGCTGGTCGTGGCGCGCCACTTTTATAAACATATTCAGGAATGCGGGATACATCTGTCCGTTGCCGAGACCGACAAACAGGGCGGAGAGATAAAATGTCCACTGGTTGATAGAGAGGGCGAAGAGGGTGTAGCCGACAAGTGACAGCAACACTCCTCCGGCACAGCTTTGGGTGAGACGCCCGGCGCGCAGTGCGCGTGACCCGTAAAGGCGGGAGGAAAACAGACCTAACGACAGGATGGCAAAGAAGACGCCTGTGCCGTCGGTAATGCCGAGCTCTTCCTGACCGTAGATTGCGACATAATTGCTCATTATGCCCCAGCAGAGTCCGAACAGGCAGATGTTTATTGCCATTAACCATGCCCTGCCGAGGAAAAAATGGTCGAGGCTCAGCTTAGGCTTGTTTTTTATAATTTCGCGTTGCGGAATCTTTACGGAAGAAGCGGTGCAGAATCCTGCAAGGGCGAGCATGAGTGCAATCCAGAAAATCGCCTGGAAGCTTCCTGTTGCCGAGTGTATGTATATGCCGGCTGACGGGGCTATCGCCATGGCAAGGTTGTTGCTCAGTCCGTAGAAGCCTATGCCTTCATTGCGACGTGACGAGGGTAGCACATCTATCGCCACGGTGCTGTTGGCTACTGTCGCCGCCCCAAACGGTATGCCGTGCATGGTTCTTACGATGGCAAACATCAACAGGGTGCCTGCTCCGATATATCCGGCAAACAGGATGAAAAACGCAAAGAAACATATCATCAGCACTTTCTTGCGGTTGAAGCTGTCGACAAAGAAGCCGCTGAACGGTCGGATAAGCAGTGTTGCCACCACATATCCCGACAAGACGATGCCAATCATGTCTTTGTCGGCGCTGAACTGCTCGTTGAGATATAGCGGAAGGAGCGGTGTCAGGATGTAAAATGCAAAGAATAGAAGAAAGTTGCTGCACATCACCTTGATGTAATTCCTGTTCCAAAGCCGCTCGCTTTTCGCAGGATTTATCGCCGATTGCATATTATCCATAATTCAGACAGATGAAATCCCATATAAAAGTAAAGCAGCTCCGTGAGGAGCTGCTTGGCGGTGCGTACGGGACTCGAACCCGTGACCCCGTGCGTGACAGGCACGTATTCTAACCAACTGAACTAACGCACCTCAGTTTGGTGTCGCAAAGTTACGACATTTGCCGGTAATATGCAAGCAGATTGCGCGAAAAAGTTTAAACCCGTCTTAATTAAAGTAATTAAAATTCTTGCACACCAGGAATCCAGGATTCACCGCGTAGCTGTAGGGGCGACTGGAAGGTCGCCCGCGGATCTGCTATTGCACTCGATGTGATGCTGTCCCCGGTTGACCTACTTGTCCCCCATTCAGCAGCGCGATAGTGATAAGACTTATTTTGATATACGTTAACCAGTAACCTAAAAGACTGATTGCGGTATTGTTATGTTAGATTAAAACGATATTGAATTATTTTAATACGCTTTCAAGTGATTCAAAAGCTTTGTGAAAATCTATAGCTTCTTCTGCATCCATTGATTTTGACCCATTGACGCCTGTATATGCAACAAGGATTCCTCCTATAGATGAGTTATATTGCATTGCTACACCATAGTCAACTTGAGGGTCGCTAATTTTGCCATAGCAATGAAGAAGTGTTGCAGAGTAATTGTCAGTATCAACTTTTACCGGTATATATCTTTCAACGAGAAAATCTCCAAGTTGAGATGCAGCAGAAACTTTACATACAACTCCGCAAGTGGACATTTTTCCGTTTTCAAATATAAATAGCATAATCGGGGCATTATAGTCAGAGGTTTGATATATTAGACTGTTTGTGTCCTCTGATTGTGGAGTTCCGTATTTTGCTTTTATTGTTGCTTTTGAAGCTCCCCATTCTAAAAGCGGTTCTTCATAAGTGTTGTATTTTGGCTTAACTTCAACTGTAAATGATAGATTGTTTGTCGCAGATTTTACTGTGGTTTTACCAACATACTGCCCTGTAATTACATTGTTCTTAATCGTAGCAACAAATTCATTGTCTGATTGCCATGATATATCTGACAGATTGTTCCCTTCGATGACTTGAGTGCCCTCATGATACATTGTGTAGGATGTCTGTGATAAATTGGTGTTGTCAGGCTCATCATCGCCACAAGCGGTGAACGTGACCATAGTTGCGAGTAGCAACATTAGCGAAAATACTTTTTTCATGTTGTCTTGTTGGTTTATTATTGGTTTTGTGCATTATTGCCATCATGTCGTTTGACTTGGTATGCACACTTGCCAATAAAACAAAAGCGCAGACTTTCGTCATACGCCTCTTGGCTCACCACAAGCCTAAATACACTATGAGAAAGTCCGCACCGTAAGGCACGTTCTCAATGTGTATTGTTTTAGCTCGTTACATTCCGAGGTGGTGATTCAGAGGCGCTTGAGCTTATATGTAAAAGTGCAATATCTTCAAAAAAAGATATTGCACCCCAAATTTATATATATTTCAACGATAAACAAAGAATTATGCGCATTTTGTTTTGTCGTTTGCCATAATTTGTTGTTTAATGGGTATTTAATTGTTTGTTCAGATTTATGGTTACTTGCGGCGGCGCACTGATCTTGTCGCTGAGCTTGATGACGACGTTTTCGGCTTTGCCTCCTTTACTTTTTTTGCTTTCGGGGCTTTTGTCTTTGTGGCTTTTCTTGCCCTTGACGACCTGGCGGGGCTCTTCTTGGCGGTAGCGTTGTCCTCGCGTGTCGCGATTGTGTCGCCGGCAGCTATGCGCTCGCGCTCTTCACGCTGTGCGATTATCTCTTCGCGAGTAGGCACCCACATCTTTTTCTCATAGTTGACGAGATAATTCTGGATGCTGTCCTGGGCGTGTTTCAAAGAGTCGGGATCAGGATAAAGCTGCATCATCGACTTGTTGCGAAGGTTGCGGGTCTTGTATATGTCGCCTTCATAGAGCGACAGCTGGAAGAAATCGTCGTAGTTGTATTTGGCAAGGTTATTGTCGTCATCGACAAATATGGACTGCTGGGTAAGATAGGGGCGGAGCGCATCCATCTTTATCCAGAACATCGGATACTTGACAGCTTCGCCGCCGAAATCGCCCGAACGGTGCAACACAGGGCATATCGCCTCGACGGTGGTGCGCATGCGGTTGGAGCGCTTGTCTACTTCCCAGCGCTCAAGGAGGTAATAGGTGAGCACTTCATTGGCGGGCACGTCGCTCTCCTCGATGTTAAACTTGGGATTTTTCTCTGTCGAGCCTTTCGCGTCGGTATAGAGGATGTGGAAGCGGTCAAGCATGTCGCGCACATTGACTTTGTACTGGTCGGTGAACACCTCTCTTCCGTCAAGATACTCGTAGGCGTTTACCTCTCCGTCGGCAAGGAGCCGGAGAATTATGCGAAACAGGTTTTCCTGACCGTCGATTACCTCTTCGGGGTAGTAGAGCGGTGCATTTTTCACCTTGTCAAGGTCAATCTGCCTGTAGACGATTTTCATCCACTGCGCGTCAGCATCGCTGCGCTCAGGCTCGTTGAAAAACTGTTGCATTCGGTCAGTGACGCGTGCCGATTTTTCGGTAGTCTCTTTCTTGGCGTCTCTGCCGCCTTTGCGCACTACCGAAGAGCTTGACGACTGCTGTGCCAAGGCTGATGCAGTCACTGAGATTGCAGCTATCGTGAAAATGATATGTCGTAAAAGTCTCATGACAATTTGTTTTGATGCTTAGTTAACAATTACCTCCATAGGGGCGAGGTCGCGCTCTATGCCGTCGGGACCCACAGCCCTGACGCGTGAGATGTAAAAGCGTTTTCCTCGTGACAGCCTGCGGAAAGAGTCTTTCTGGCGCTGTGAGAACTGGGAGCCTGCCGATACCTCGGGGATGGCATTGCCCATTGAGTCGAAAAACACGGTTTCAAAACTGAGTACCTTATAGCTCACGTTGAGCAGGTCGTCGTCGATTGCCGCCTCGATGCCGGGAGCTGCGAGGAGAAGTGTCTTGGCAAACGGTTTTGAGCCTTTGTAGCGCTCCTGATGACCGTTCTGGTCGGTAAACGCGATGTAGGGAGTGGGGTCGGGCAGCTTTCTTACACGGAATGTGGTTGATGCCACAGTCTGCTGGCGTCCGTCGATATTTGCCGATACGGTCACCACTGCTTCAGCGCCTACTTTTGCAGGACGCGCCACCCATGAGTCGCCGTGACGGGTAAGGCTTCCGTTGGTCATGGTTGCGGAGATAGCTCCGGGCGCCACTCCCGGTACAGAGATGCTCATCGGATTGTCGATGCCGGCATATAGCACATTCATCATTGTCGCTGAGATGGTGGCGGTAGGCTCAATCACCGTGTAGCTTGACGAGAAATCATGGCGAGTGACAGATCCGTCGCCATGAGGCACTTCGAGGTAGCCTTTGTAGTCAAATGTGCCTGTTGCCCCGGCAATCGTTTCAAATAGCCCATGGTCGTTTTCGAGCTGCTTGCCGTTGATGTATATCGCCGGGCGCTGTGTAGTGTCGACGGCGGCAAGCACGATATTGGCGGAGTATTTGCTGCCTCTCATCACATTGCGCGATTGCGGGATTACAAATGCGTTAAGCTCGTTGACTCTCACGTCGCCGGCGTCGACATTGGACAGGAGCGTGGCGAGAGCCTCACCTTCGGCATAGCGGATGTCGCTTTGCAGCTTGGTAAGAAGCGTGATTGCGGCGACTACCGGCTTGTTGTCAAACATAGCCTCTTCCCATGACACAGGTATCACCGTGCCCTTTCTCGTGATGTCGGCGGTAGAAAGCGCTTTGCGTATATTGTCGCTTTTAACCGAGTCGGTCATGAATGATGCGATATACTCCGTGTAGCCCTGAACCTCTTTTTTCAGATGCTTCCCTTTGGGAGAAACTGCTCCGAGCATTACTACCGATGCGGCTTCAAGATCGTCTTGATTGAGGATGTTTTTAACATCGGCCTTTTTGCCGTCGGCACGCACTGCTATCGCAAGTTTCAGAGAGTCAATCAGCTGGTAGAGGCGTCCGGTTGTATTGCGCACATCGGTAGCCTTGTCATACCATATGCCTCCCTTGCCCGGATTCTGCTCGTTGAAAGCTTCCAGGCGCCGGTAGAGCGCCTCGTTGCGCTCCGAAATATTTTTGTTGGATCGCGAAAGACCGTCTTCCACCTGACTGAAACCTTCCAGCACATCGCTTGACACATTAAGTGCAAGCATCGCCGTCAAGACGATGTACATGAGGTTAATCATCTTTTGGCGTGGTGATAGTCCGCGTGTATTGTTACTTCCCATTTACCTCGTTTGAAACAGTGGTTCCCTCGGGCATTCCTCCCATCGGGCGATACATGTTGATTGTCATTGCATGGAGCATCTTCTCATATACCTGGTTGAGCTGCTGCATGTAGCGAGCCATCTTCTCGGTCTCTTCACAGTAGCGCTCGCTCATAGCCGACGACTTCTCATACATGTCGCGGATGTCTTTGATGCCCTTGTTTACGCGGTCGATCGAGTCGAGCTGGGAGCTTACGCTCTTCAGCTGGATTTCATATATTGTGTTGAGTCCCGCTATATTGCGGTTGAGCGACTGCATTTCTTCAACATATCCGCTTGAACTGCGTGTGATGTTTTCGGAGTTTTCAGTGATAGCGCGGTAAGACTCAAGAAGCACCTCCGAGACGTGGTTGAGTGATTCGGTGGTCTTGCGGAGCTGATCCATCTGTTCTGACAGTGCCGACATCTGAGCCACGTAGCGTTCCGAGGGAGTCGCATCGTCAGGAATCAGTAGCTCTGCCGCCGACCGTGGAGGCAGTTGCGCTCCGCTCTGCTGCACTGCGGGAGTGCCCGTAGTCATGCCGGGGAATACGCCGCCGCCGTTAAATTCGGGACGGTCTTCAGGATTTTTGGAAGAAAGCACCGGAAACACCTCTTCCCAATGATACTCGCGCGGAGGACGGTCAAAGGCTGTAAGGATAAACATAAGCACCTCTGTACCCATACCGATTGACAGCAGCATGTTGCCGCCGGGCAGGTGGAGTATCTTGAAAAGGGCACCCCATATCACGATTGCGGCACCGATTGAATAGGCGAAGTTGAAGAAGCGCTGTCCCTTCTCTCCCGAGAGGAAGCGTTCGACACTGTTCTTATATCTTTTGATTTTTCCCATTGCTCTTGATTGGTAGTAAGTATAAGGTTTTTATTTCTTCTGTCCTTTGGCAAAGCCTATCTGGGTCCTGACGTTGCGGAATCCGATATAGCTTCGCTGTTCATTCTGATATTCCCACATGCGTATGTCGCTTCTTACGTTGTGGGCGACATCTTTCCACGAACCGCCTCTGACAATCTTGCGCTTCATGCGGTAGGGGTCTTCTACAGCCGCGTCATAGCGGTATTCCGGATTCAGGTCGCTCGTAAGCTTGCCTACACTTTCCGTATAGGCTGTGGAGGTCCACTCGCTGACATTTCCCGCCATGTCGTATAGTCCGAAGTCGTTTGGCGCGTAAGTCCCGACACGTGACGTGATTATGTGGCCGTCTCTGACATAGTTTCCCTCAGCGGGCTTGAAGTTGGCGTAGAAGCATCCTTTATCTTCCGTGAGCGGAAGCTCCCCGTCCCAGGGATACATGTTCTCGTCTTTACCGGCACGTGCGGCATACTCCCATTCCGCTTCTGTCGGGAGACGGTAAGGCTCGATATATATGCCGTCTTTGCCGAGCGACCTGCGCAGGAAGTCGGTGCGCCAGTTGCTGAACGCGTTGGCCTGTTCCCAGCTTACACCTACGACAGGATAGTCGCTGTAGCCTCCGTGGGAGAAATAGAGTCTCACATAAGGCTCGTTGTAAGCGTTGTCAAAGTCGTTTATCCATGCGGTGGTGTCGGGGTAGACATTGACAATGTATGTGTTGAGGAAGTCGTAGTCACCGGTCAGGGCGCGTGTGATGGTCTCGCGCACAATCTCACCCTCGTCATTTATATAGGCTGTGTCTTTTGATATGACGGGAAGGTCGGTTGGCACAGGTTTGTCGGTATTGTATTCGCGACGTGCCGGGTTCAGACGGTTTTTGCGCTTTGCCGCTTCTGTGTGGTTATACACTTCATATCGGTAAGTCAGCTGCTCCGGGTCAAGCTCCTTTACACCTGTGATAGGATTGACGCGGTACAGGCTTTCGATAGCCCGCGCTTCGTCTTCGCCGGGATTGCGCCAGGGTATCGGCTTGTTCCAGTTAAGATAGGGCCCGATAGGGTTTCCTTCCCTGTCTTCTTCTATTTTATAGGCTTCGTTGCCGCCATAGGCAGGGTCGGCGAGGCGTTCGCGGATAATAGAGTCCCTTACCCAGAATACAAATTGCTTGTATTTGCTGTTGGTGATTTCGGTCTCGTCCATCCAGAATCCGTCGACCGAGATGCCACGGGCATCGGCACGGAGATTCCACGCGCTGTCGGCTTGCGACGGTCCCACTTTCATGGAGCCGCGGTCAATGAGAACCATTCCGTAAGGTGTCGGCTCGGTCCAGGATGTGCCGCCTACGCCGGTCACTTCTCCACCCGAACTGCTCCTGCCTCCTACGGCGCATGACGCCAGCATGGCGCAGGCGAATATGGTCATAAACAGATGTTTCAGATCTTTTCTCATATTGATTGGTTACATTATGCGTATGCTTTTATGCTTATGCTTGTTTTTCTCTCCAAGGTCGAGTTTCAACCGGTAGCCCGCCCATATCTCGTGGCTTCCGTTGCTGGCTCTCGATATGGCTGAAGTGGCGTAATCGTAGCTGTAGCCCAGAAAAAAGTTTTTAAATTCAGCACCCAGTATCAGCGAAATGGCATCGTTAAGCCGATAGCCGAGTCCGGCGGTGAGAAACTTGTTGTAACGCACTCTCGCCGTGACCTCGCCGGTAGTGAACGTGAAGTCGCTTTTCACAAGAAATGACGGTTGTATTTCAAATAACGTGTTTTTTATAGGAATATTGCCGCCGGCGACGAAATAAACCACGCGTCCCGCCTTGAATTCATATTCTTTGCCGTCAGTGCCGTCGGTCGACATGGTGATCGAGGGCTCGTTGACATGGGTTGCCGAAAGTCCCGCCCAGAAATAGCGGTGGGTGTACCATACTCCGAGTCCGAGGTCAAATGATGTGCCGTGGACATCGGTGGTGGGGATGCCCTCGTCTGTGCCTTGATGGTAGTCGTCGCCGTCGGGCAGGATTACTTCCGAGCCCTTGAATGACTCGTCGATAAATCCGAGCTGCAGGCCTATGCTGAGCTCTCCTTTGAATAGTTTAAGCTTGTAGGCCGCCTGTGCGCCAATGGTCATGTTTTTGTAAAGACCCATGCTCTCCTGCTGCAACACAAGACCTACTCCGAAACGCTTTTCCAGAAGCTTGAAGGGCATGTCGCCCGTGACAAGAAATGTCTTCGGCGCTTTAGGTATGCCTACCCACTGCAGGCGTGAGCCGCCGCGAAGCCTTACGAAGTCAGATGTTCCGATAGCTCCGGCGTTATAGTAGGATGGCACTTCATAATACTGCGTGAACTGGGCGTCGACCTGTGCCGATGCCCGCCCGGGCAATATCATTGCTATGGCGATTATTATAAACAGCAGTATGTGGTGTAGTCTTGCCATCGGTTATGTCATTCAAAATAAAATGTAAGCACGACCATCTGTGTGGTTGCCTTTTTTAATGATTGGGTAAACTTGAATCCGTCAGGGTCGTCGACAAAATCAGGACGGTCATGTTTTATCACGTCGGTCAGCCCGAAGCAGAATTTGACTTCGGGACACAACTTGAAAAATGGCAGGTAGAAGTCGCAGCCAAATCCTGCCGTAAGCAGAAAGTCGGTGCTTTTCAGCTGTAACAGGTCGCGAGGACGACGCTTTGACACGTCAAATGTTACCATGGCTCCGGCAATGAGGTAAGGACGCGAGTTGTGGTAGCGCTGTGCCGCAAATTTAATGTCGACCGGTATTACCACAAGGTTGGTCTTGAGATTGTGCTGCTGAACTCCGCCGCCGGTCGTGTCGTGCATCCTGATTAACCGGTTGCCGAAATACATGCCGGGTGTAAACCTGAGGCTGAAATATGAGTTGAGCCTTAAATCAAAAAGTCCGTTGACGCAGAATCCCGGTGAGAAATCAGGCTGTTCCATAAACCATGTCTCGCCGTTTTCAGTGACAAAGCCGTTGTGGGTAAACTGCAGGTCCTGGGTGTGAACGCCGATTGAAAATCCGAGATGCCAGGGGCGCAGGTCGGAATAGGGACGGTTAAGCAGCTTGTCGTTACGCTGTTGCGCATGGGCAGGCGCTGCCGCTGTAAACAGCGACAGAATCATTATTGCAAGAAATTTATATGTGCGGCTTACATCCATTACTTAGTCATAACGGATGTAAGCCGGCTTTTATTATATCAGTTGTCGTCAGTTCTCTGCGAGTTCGGCGTCAATTTCGGTCTGCTCCGGGCTTGCCTCACGGGAAATTGAGAGCGGAATCCTTATCCACAGGAATCCGGGTATGAGCCTCCAGAATGCCACTGCCGTGGCCCATCGCCAGTCGACGATAGCTATGCGCGAGCGCTTCTTGATTGCCTTTATGATTAACGGCACAACTTTCTCCTCTTCCATTGTCATCGGATATATGCGGTCATTGTCAAGCAACGGGGTGCGCACCCATCCGGGACGAATATCGGTAAATGCTACATCCACGCCTTCGCTGTGGGCGAGCTGTTCGAGCGCTTCAAGATAGGTGGATTGATATTTCTTTGATGCCGAGTAGCTTGCGAGCTTTCCGATGCCCTTTGTACCTGCGACTGATGATATTACGGCTATGTGACCGTCGATGCCCTTCTCGCTCATCTTGCGGAAAAAGCGGTATACGGTGTCAAGCATGCGGGTATAGCCGACCACATTGGTCTCCACGGTGGCTATGTCCTTTTCGGTGTCAAGTTCGGGATTTTCATAACCTATGCCCGCTGTGTGGAGATATACGTCCATTCCGCCAAGCTTTCTGATAAGTCCGAGGAGTTTTTGAGGCGCTTCATTTTTATTGATGTCAATTTTCTCCCATTCAATCTGTTCGGGAAACATCTCTTTCAACTTTTTCATCGGGACTTCTTTTCTGCCGGCGACGCCGACCTTCCACCCCATAGCCGCATAGGTCTCTGCAAGGTGCAGCCCTATGCCGGAGGTGGCTCCCATAATTACGATTTTGTTCATGTAAAGGTAGCGATTAAATATTATTAATTGATTATATAGTGTGTTGTCATTATTGTCATTGCCTTGCAATGAAGTAGGTGTCGGTTGCCTGATAATGGGTGGTGTTGAAATCTATCATTATCACGCGGTCGGTTATCGCATCGTTAAGGATAGCGTCAATTCTGAGTATGTCGCTCCGGTCAAGCTCTTCCCACTGATACTGTTCCGAGCCGTCGCGCGACAGCTTTCCGTCATCTTCGGCCAGTGTCAGTATATTGTCGCAAATGTCCCGGAATCCTACACCGTCATCGCAGGAGCGTAGGTATCCGATTACTTTTGTCTTCAGTTCGTCGTCGGTATAGGTCACATGCAGAGACGTTGTGCCAAGCTTTATTCGTGTCATAGCTATATATGTATTAGTCGTTTATCCTATAACACCGGTCGATGCCAAATTGTTAAACTTATGGATAGGTGGCATGATAATTTTGCGGTTAGCATAATTTTAGTTTTCTTTGCAACTGATTTATAAAAACATTTCTCTTTGCAACATTATTTTTTTTAGTAAAATCATGAATCGAATTGTAAAGTTTTTTGCTATTGTGTGCTGCCTTGCGGTGTCTTTTCCCGCTATGGCACAATTTAATCTGAAAAAGGCGGTTGGCGCCGCTACCAAGGCTGCCCAGGCTGTGACTCTTACCGATGCACAGATGACCGCTTATGTAAAGGAGTATATCGACTGGATGGATACCCACAATAAGGTGTGTGAGCCTGACCATCCTTATACACAGCGTCTTGACAGCCTCACAAAGGGGCTTACCTCTGTGGAAGGCATACCCTTGAACTTCAAAGTGTATTGGGTGGTTGACGTAAACGCTTTCGCATGTGCCGACGGCAGTGTGCGTGTATTTGCCGCACTGATGGACATCATGAGCGATGAGGAGCTGCTTGGCGTAATCGGTCACGAGATCGGTCACGTGGCTCACCATGATTCAAAGAAGGCATTCAAGCAGTCGCTGCTTACTTCAGCTCTGAAAGACGGAATCGGTGCTACCAACGGCACAGCCGCAGCCTTGACCGACTCTCAGCTTGGCGACCTCGGTGAAGCTCTTGCCGGAGCCACTTACTCTCAGAAGCAAGAGAAGGATGCCGACGACTACGGCTACGAATTTCTCAAGAGTCACGGCAAGAACCCCTGGGCAATGGCTCTTTCATTCAAGAAGCTTAAAGCCCTTCAGGAAGAAGCGGGCGCACAGAAGGAAAGCAAAATCAATCAGCTGTTTTCTTCTCACCCCGACCTTGACAAGCGTATCGAGCGCATGGAGAAGCGTGCCACTCAGGAAGGCATAACTCCTCCCGAATCGAAGTAAGAATAAAAAGAATTAATGTGACGGGGCGGAGACACCATGACGGTGTTGCCGCCCTTGTCTTTTTAGCAAGTCGTCTTGCCTGATACACCATTCTGAAGCCGGCTGCTAAATTTATTTCAGATTGTGGATTAATTTATGTAACTTTGCGGCTTGATAAAAATAACCAACCGGCGTGGAAACAAAATATATCTTTGTGACCGGAGGAGTTGTGTCATCCTTAGGAAAAGGAATTATCTCCTCTTCGCTTGCCTGCTTGCTTAAAGCTCGCGGTCTGCGTGTTACCATCCAGAAGTTTGACCCGTATATCAACATCGATCCGGGAACTCTTAACCCCTATGAACACGGCGAGTGTTATGTCACCGTCGACGGACATGAAGCCGACCTGGACCTCGGTCATTACGAGCGCTTTACAAATGTCCCGACTACACGAGCCAACAACGTCACCACAGGGCGCATCTATCAGAGTGTCATAGACAAGGAGCGCAGGGGCGACTATCTTGGCAAGACTGTGCAGATAATCCCTCACGTGACCGATGAGATAAAGCGTAATGTCAAGCTGCTCGGCAACACAGGAAAATTTGACTATGTAATCACTGAAATCGGCGGAACTGTCGGTGACATCGAGTCGTTGCCTTATCTGGAAGCTGTCAGGCAGCTTAGATGGGAGATGGGGCAGAATGCTCTTTGCATCCACTTGACCTATGTGCCCTATATCCGTGCGGCAAAGGAGCTGAAGACAAAGCCTACCCAGCACTCGGTAAAGCAATTGCAGGAGGTAGGTATACAGCCCGACATACTGGTGTTGCGCACCGAACATGATATACCCGCCGACATGCGCCGCAAGATTGCGCAGTTCTGTAATGTGTCGCCCGACGCGGTAATCCAGTCGCCCGATGTGCCCTCGATTTATCAGGTGCCGTTAAAGATGCATGAGCAGCACCTTGACGAGATCGTGTTGCGCAAGACCGGGGTGCCCGTCGAAGGAGAGCCCGACATGTCTTCATGGCTTAAATTTCTTGACCATATGGATAAAGCCGAGGAGACGGTGACTATAGGTCTCGTCGGGAAGTATGTCGAGCTTCAGGATGCCTACAAGTCAATCAATGAATCGCTCTTTCAGGCGGCGACATACAATGACCATAAACTCAACCTGGTATATGTTCATTCCGAAAAGCTTAACGACGACAATGTCAATGAAAAGCTTTCAGGGATGGATGGAGTGATTATCGCCCCCGGTTTTGGACACCGTGGCATTGACGGCAAGTTTGTCGCGCTGAAATGGTGTCGCGAGCATGATGTACCGACATTCGGCATCTGTCTTGGCATGCAGTGCATGGTGATTGAGTTTGCGCGCAATGTGCTTGGCCTTGCCGATGCCAACTCCACCGAAATGGACACCACCACTCCTCATAATGTCATTGACCTTATGGACGAGCAGAAGTCGGTTACGGAAAAGGGAGGCACGATGCGCCTCGGGGCTTACGACTGTGTGCTCGCTCCCGGTTCACGGGCAGCAGCGGCCTATGGCAGCACCGAGGTCAAAGAGCGTCACCGCCATCGCTTTGAGTTTAACAACGATTACCGTGAGCGCTTTGAGGCGGCAGGAATGAGGTGTGTCGGAGAGAACCCTGACACTCATCTTGTGGAAGTCGTTGAACTGTCTGACCACCGCTGGTTTATCGGCACACAGTATCATCCTGAATACTCATCGACAGTGCTCAGTCCCAATCCCATATTCCTTGACTTTATTAAAGCTGCAATCACATATAAACACGATAAACAGAAATAATGGATAAAAATACGATGCTCGGACTCCTCCTTATGGGAGCAGTCATCCTCGGCTTCATGTGGCTTAATAAGCCCGAAGTCGACCCAAATAGCCCGATGCCTCAGGAACAGCTTACCTCAGGAGAGGAGAAAGCGATAACCGACAATGAGCTTGCATCGCCTGCCGACAGCCTTACCCAGGCTGAGTACAACATGCTCGCCGGAGCTATCAAACAGTATGGAGTCGCCGACTCAACCGGACGCGCTATGTTTACCACAACCGATATGAGCCTCTCTTCCGACGGTAGAAACATTCAGGGTTACGTTAAGGTAGACACTACTCAGATAAACATAAATTATCTGCTGACGCCTGAACTGAGCTCGGTGCAGCTGCCTCCGGCTCCGGTGATGAACAAGGCTATTGCTGCGGTAAAGTCGAAGCTGCGTGACCTGTCACAGTATCGTGGCTTTGCCCGCTATCTTCATGGAAGCGATACAAAAGTAAAGCTTGAAAACGAGCTTGTCTCGATCGACCTGTCAAGTAAGGGTGGAGCGATTGCGCGTGCCGAGCTTAAAAAATATGACTCTTATCGCGGCGGCAATGTGGTTGTCTGCACTCCTGACAATGACAGCTATTCATTTATATTGAACTCTTCCGACCGCGAGTTTGACACCCGTGACTTTTATTTTAATCCTGTACAGGAAAGTGACTCTACCGTATTGATGAGCCTTGACCTTGGCGGCGGTGCTTCCTTCGGGTTGCGCTATACGCTTGTCCCTGACAGCTATATAGTAAAGCTTGACGTGGTTCAGAAAGGCATGGAGTCGGTCATTCCCTCAAGCGTGGTGACTATGGATTTCCTCTGGCATCAGAAGATGACCCGTCAGGAGAAAGGACGCATGTTTGAGGAGCGCAACTCCGCGATATATTACAAATATGCCGGCGGTGATGTGGAAAACCTCAGCGAGGCTAAAAATGACGATGAGGAGGTCAACGAGCGCATAAAGTGGATTGGCTTTAAAAACCAGTTCTTCTCAATGGCGTTTATTGCCAAGAACCATTTTAACCGCGCCGACCTGAAGTCGCAGGTGCTTGACAAGCTCGACCCCGACTATCTGAAAGAGATGGATGCCGTGGCGACTGTAGACTACTCTGCATCGGAGTCCAATCCTGCATCATTTGACATTTTTGTAGGCCCTAATCTATATCCGATGCTCTCCTCTCTGTCTGACAATCTGCAGCCCGGTGACGACCTTGAGCTTACCCGTCTTGTGCCGCTTGGATGGACACTGTTCCGCTGGATTAATACATGGATTATCATCCCGGTGTTTGAGATTCTCGGCAAGTGGTTTACCAACTACGGAATAATAATTCTCTTGCTTACTATATTTATAAAGCTGATTATATTCCCGTTCACCTATAAGAGCTACATGTCGCAGGCAAAGATGCGTCTTCTTAATCCGGAGATTCAGGCTATCAACGAGAAATATCCCGGACAGGAAAATGCCATGACACGCCAGCAGAAGACGATGGAACTCTATTCGCGTGCCGGAGCCAATCCTATGGCGGGATGTCTGCCGATGTTGCTGCAGATGCCTGTGCTTATCGCGATGTTTACCTTCTTCCCGTCATGTATAGAGTTGCGCGGCGAGTCGTTCCTTTGGGCGAAAGACCTGTCGGCTCCCGATGCGATAATCTCATGGACCGGACATATTCCTCTGGTGACTGAATATTTTGGCAATCATCTGTCGCTTTTCTGTCTTCTCATGACAGTGACCAACATTATCTATACAAAGATTACCATGGCAAGCCAGGCTTCGAGCAATGCCATGCCGGGTATGAAATGGATGATGTATCTGATGCCTTTGATGTTCCTTGTGTTCTTTAACAACTATGCCGCCGGACTTAGCTATTACTACTTCCTGTCGCTTCTTATCACGATTATTCAGACTTATGTGTTCCGTCATGTCGTAAGCGAAGAGAAGATGCGTGCCAAGATGGCGGAGGCTGCCAAGAAGCCGCGTAAGAAGTCAGGTTTCATGGCTCGTCTTGAAGAGGCGCAGCGCCAGCAGCAGGCTGCGTTGCGTGAACAGCAGAAACGCCAGAAGGGCAACCGCCGTTAATGATAACCTGCAGTGCATGGTTCATGACCATATTTGATGTGGTCATGGATTATGCACTGTTTTTTTAGATATATAACATTATGGACAACTTCACATTCTGGAGTCCGACAAAATTTGTGTTCGGGCGCGACACTGAATCCTTGACCGGAAATCTTGTAAAGCAGTTTGGAGGCAACCGCGTGCTTCTTGTATATGGAGGAGGCTCGGTAGTGCGTAGCGGATTGCTCGACCGTGTCAAGAAATCGCTTGATGAAGCGGGAGTGATGTGGGAAGAGATGGGCGGTATATGCCCTAATCCTACCGACGACCGTGTGTATGAAGGCATCGATATGGTTCGTGACCATAAGATAGACTTCCTGCTTGCCGTGGGCGGCGGCTCGGTTATCGACACCGCAAAGGCGATTGCCTGCGGAGTGCCTTATGACGGTGACTTCTGGGACTTCTATTGTGGTAAAAAAGTTGTTGAGAAGGCTTTGCCGGTGGGTGTTGTCCTGACGATTCCCGCCGCCGGCAGCGAGGGCTCTGGCAATTCGGTCATTACAAAGAAAGATGGACTGATAAAGCTCAGTTTGCGCACAGAGAGTGCATTGCGCCCGCGATTTGCAGTGATGAATCCGGAGCTTACATTTACATTGCCTCAATATCAGACCGGTTGCGGCATTGTTGACATGATGGCTCACATTTTTGAACGTTACTTCTCAAACACTCCTGATTGTGAGACCACTGACAGGCTGGCTGAAGGACTTCTTACCGCTATAATTAATGAAGCGCGTAAGATAATGGCTGATCCTTATGATTATGAGGCGAGAGCCAATATCATGTGGAGCTCGACGCTTGCCCATAACGGGCTTTGTGGCACCGGCAGGGCTGAGGATTGGGCGTCACACTTTATGGAACATGAACTAAGCGCCATATATGATGTGGCCCACGGTGCCGGTCTTGCTGTCGTTAATCCGGCATGGATGAGTTATGTGAGCCGCACCAATCCGGCTAAGGTGGCGCAGTTCGCGATACGTGTCATGGGTGTGTCGCCCGACAATCGCACTGAGACCGAGATTGCAGAAGAGGGCATAAGTAGACTGAAAGAGTTTTACCGGAGCATAGGGATGCCTGTTACTCTCGGAGAGCTTGGCATCGACTCTCCCGATTTTGAGCGTCTTGTGGCAAAACTACATGAACACAAGGGCAATCCTATAGGCTCTTATGTGAAACTTTCGCCTGCCGACACGGCTGAGATATATAAGATGATGCTCTGATGAGGGTTGAGCGTTACACTCCTGCCGACAGGACGATATGGGATGAATTTGTCGGTAAATCCAAGAATGCCACCTTTCTGCTTCAACGCGGTTATATGGACTATCATGCCGACCGCTTCCCCGACCATTCGCTGATGCTGTATGATGACAGCGGAGAGCTTGTCTCGCTTCTGCCTGCGACAGTAAAGGGTGATGTGCTGTCATCCCATGCCGGACTGACTTATGGCGGTTTTGTGATGACTGAGCGCACTTCAGGTGTCGATCCCCTTGTATGGTTGGATGCGGTGACCGGATACTGTCGCAGTCAAGGATTTTCCGGACTTGTCTATAAACCTGTACCTCACATATATCATCGCATTCCCGCCGACGAGGATTTATACGCGTTGTTTCGCAACGACGCGCAGTTGACCGTCCGTAATCTTGCGACGGCAATTGACATGCGTAGACCTGTGGCTTCAAGCCGCCTCGGAAAGCGTGCGGCAAAGCGGCAGCGGCGGTTTGGTATCTCGGTGGAAGAGGTGGATGACGTGAACCTGTTCTGGCAGATTATAGTAGATGACAGGCGTGTGCGTCATAACACTGTTCCTGTCCACACTGCTGAAGAACTCGAGTCGCTTCACGCTCAATTTCCGTCGGAGATACGTTTTTTCATCGCGCGTCATGAAGGCGAAATCGTTGCCGGTGCGGTGATTTATGTGTGTAACGATGTGCTGCATCTGCAATATGCTGCATGTACGCCTGAGGGCAAGGCGATTTACGCTACCGATGTAATATACCATGACATAATTTTCAACAGGATTACCGATGCGGCATATTTTGACTTCGGGACATCCAATGAGGATGGCGGACGCTATCTTAATGCCGGCATGGTTGCCCATAAAGAGGAGTTTGGTGGTCGGTCAGTCATATATGACACATATTTCTTGAGCTTCGCAAAATAATATCTCTTACGTGTTGTTGAACAATTTGATGTCTTTACCATGTTTATGGTATTGTATCTTAATTGTTTCATTGCTATTTTTGCAAAATCAACAACCAACAGAATTATTATGGCTAAGATTTACAAGTCTCTTACCGAACTTATAGGCAACACACCGTTGCTGGAAGTCAGCAATATTGAAAATAAAAGGCATCTTCACGCGCGTGTCCTTGTCAAGATTGAATATTTCAATCCCGGTGGCAGTGTCAAAGACCGCATAGCTTTCGCTATGATTGAAAATGCCGAGAAGGAAGGACTGTTGCTTCCGGGTGCCACTATAATCGAGCCTACGAGTGGAAACACCGGTATCGGTCTTGCCTGGGTGGCCGCCGTCAAGGGGTATAAGCTTATATTGACGATGCCCGACACCATGAGCGTTGAGCGCCAGAGTCTTCTCAAGGCGTTGGGCGCAAACCTTGTCCTTACCCCGGGCAGCGAGGGAATGAGCGGAGCTATCAGAAAGGCTGCCGAGCTGAAAGCGGAAATCCCCGGGGCTTATATACCGCAGCAATTTGAAAATTCTGCAAATCCGGAGGCTCATTATATGACTACTGCGGAGGAAATATGGCGTGACACTGACGGTGATATAGATTATTTCGTAGCCGGTGTGGGCACGGGCGGTACGCTTTGTGGCACTACACGGCGGCTGAAAGAGCTAAAGCCGTCGGTAAAGGCTGTCGCCGTGGAACCTGCCGGTTCCGCCGTCATTTCCGGTGAAAAGGCCGGGGCGCATAAAATACAGGGAATTGGCGCAGGTTTTGTGCCGGCAAACTACGACAGCTCTTTAATCGACGAAGTTATAAAGGTGAACGATGACGATGCCATACGGTCGTCACGGCTTTTGGCTAAGGAGGAAGGACTGCTTGTGGGCATTTCATCGGGAGCGGCGTTGTATGCGGCACTGGAGATTGCTTCACGTAAAGAAAACGAGGGTAAGACCATCGTTGCGGTTCTGCCTGACACGGGCGAACGCTATCTGTCGACCGTGTTGTATGCCTTTGACGAGTATCCGCTCTAAGCCGGAGTGAAGAAATATGGATGGAGTGGATGCCGCTGCAGTAATTATCGCCGACCGTCAGGCGGTGACACGTATCGGGCTTGTCGCTCTTATGGAAGGGCGTAATGTCGATATGGTCTGTGTCGACAGCAAGGCTGAGCTTGTCGATGCACTGATGCTCCGGCGGAATGTGGTTGTATGGCTCGATTATGCTATCTTTGACATTGGTAGTGTGGACTCCCTCCTGATTATGATATCACGTTTCAGCATGGCTCGCTGGGTTATGTGGTCGTCAGAGTTCAATCCCGGTTTTGTAAGGCGGCTGAGTGATTGCGACAGGGTGAGTTTTGTTGAAAAGACGGCTGATATTGACGAGCTGAATCATGCGGTAGAGTCAACCCTTGCAGGCAAAAATGTAAGAAGCCATGTCGCAGATATAATAGCGCGTCACGGTAATAAGGAAGACGCGTCGCCGCTCACCAATACGGAGATTGAGATATTGAAGGCGCTCGCCCGCGGATTGACTGCAAAGGAAATTGCTGAGGCAAGATGCTCAAGTGTACACACAATCGTGACTCATAAGAAAAACATATTCCGAAAACTTGAGATAAGCACTGTGCATGAAGCCACACAATATGCTTTGCGTGCAGGGATTGTGAATCTCATAGAATATTATATTTAGTAAACGACCGTATAATCGTATATAAGTGTTATTGAATCGAATATTGATGATTGACCGGAAAGCCGGTCATAAATGAAAAAGGAGGGAAATTCCCTCCTTTTTCATTTATGACGGTTGATTGTTTAGTCGCGGTTGGGCGTGTCCCATTTCTTAGTCTCGGTAGCTCGGACATTGATTACCTGGTCGCCTACCTGAATGCGGAAATCACCTTTTTCAAGCACCCACTTTTCGTCGTAGCCGACAAATGCGAGGTCGTTGGCCGGTACGCTGAGATTTACTGTCTTTGTCTCTCCGGGCTGCAGGTCTATTTTTTCAAACTGGCGAAGCCGGCGCACATCGGGTGATGTAGAGGCAACGAGGTCGCTTGAATAGAGAAGCACACTCTCCTTGCCTGCCACACTTCCGGTATTTGTCACCTCAAGGCTGAATATAAGTGTGTCGCCGGCCTTGAATTCCGGCTTGTTGACGCGAAGATTGGAGTATTTGAATGTGGTGTAGCTCAATCCGGTGCCAAACATCCACTGCACGTCAACCACGGCGTCATAGTTATAGGCTCCCGACATTGTCTGTGAGCTTTCGCCCTTCTTGTAGTCGTAGGTGATGAGAGCCGCGCTGTGTTTCGGATAAGTGATGGGAAGTCGGCCGCTGAAGTTCTTGTCGCCTGAGAGCAGAGAGGCGAGAGCGTCGCCCCCGTAATTGCCGGGAAGCATGATGTCGACCACGGCAGATGCAAGAGGCTCGATTTCACTGATGAGGCGCGGGCGTCCTTCATTGAGTATAAGCACTATGGGTTTGCCTGTTTTTGAAAGCTCTTTTACGAGCTGTATCTGATTGGCAGAGAGGTTGAGGTCGTTGATATTGCCCGGAGTCTCGCAATAGCTTGTCTCTCCTATGCAGGCGACAATGATGTCTACATTCTTTGCCGCGTCAACTGCCTTTGAGATTCCTGACGCATCTTCCGGGCCGAAGTTTCCGCCCCACTGGTAGTCAAGATATTTCACACCTTCCTCAAACACTACGTTTTCTTTGCCGAAGCGCTCGGTAAGGCTTTCATAGATGGTATTGTGCTGCTCGGCAATCTTGTCGGTGTACTGTCCCTGCCAGGTGTAGGTCCATCCTCCGTTGAGCGAGCGCATGGAGTTGGCGTTAGGTCCGGTGACGAGTATGCGTTTGCCTCCTTTTATAGGCAAGATTGAGTTGTCGTTTTTCAGCAACACCATAGACTCTTCTGCTGCCTGGCGTGAAGCGTCGGCAAACTCTTTCGAGCCAAAAAGCGGATAGTCGGTCCATTTCGTGTCGGGATATTCAAAAAGACCGAGGCGCATCTTCAATCTTAATATACGGGCACATGCGTCATCGATGCGGCTCATCGGCACTTCTCCTTCTTCTACAAGCTCTTTCAGCAGAGTGCAGAAGTCCACGTCATACGGCTCCATCGCCATGTCAATGCCTGCGTTGATGGCAAGGCGTATGGCGTCTTTCTTGTCGGCAGCGACATATTCACGGGTGTACAGGTTGTTGATGTCGGCCCAGTCGGTGACAATCATGCCGTCCCATTCAAGCTCGTCCTTGAGCCATTGGGTAAGATACTTTGCATTTGCGTGAAACGGTATTCCGTTGTTGGTAGTGGAGTTTACCATTATCGACAGCGACTTTCCGTTGCGGATTGCTTCAAGATAGGGAGCGAAGTGCTTTTCTCTCATTTCCTGCTCGCTGATCGAGGAGTGAGTGCGGTCTTTTCCGCTTACCGGCACGCCATAGCCCATGAAGTGCTTGAGATTGGACGCTATGTGGTAGCGGTCGATATGGTTGGGGTCGGGACCCTGCATGCCGAGCACTGTCGCGCTACCCATCTGTGCGCTCAGATAGGCGTCTTCGCCATAATTCTCCCATATGCGCGGCCAGCGCGGGTCTCTTCCGAGGTCGACGGTGGGATTGTAAGTCCAGGGCACATCGCTTGCGCGGGTCTCGTAGGCGGTGATTTCACCTCCGCGGCGAGCAAGCTCTCTGTTGAAAGTGGCACCCATGTTTATATTCTGAGGAAACAGAGTGGCACCCATCGTGTAGCTCGCTCCGTGGTTCATGTCAAGACCGTAGATACAGGGGATGCCGAGATGTTCCATAGAGTAAGCCTGAATCTGTGATACTATCGAGTACCATTCTTGGGGCGTAAGTGCAATGTCGGCTACATTAAGGATTGAGCCTACCTTATATTTGCCTATGATTTTATCAAGGGAGTCGGCAGCGATAGTGAAGTCGCTGCGTGTCGCCGGGTCAAACGGACCGCCGAGCACACCGAGTGTCAGCTCTGCCATCTGTCCTACCTTTTCTTCGAGCGTCATTTTCTTCAAGAGTTGCTCGATACGCTGTTCCATGGCTTCGTCACGAGGTATTACCGGCGACGAGTGCAGTGTCATGACACCACAGGTTGCCACAAGTGCCGTGGCAATGAGTTTTGTCAGTTTCATCGTGTTGGTGATTAGGTTTAGTATTTGTTGGTGTTTGGATTAGAATTTGTATCCGATGCCGGCGAGTCCGCTTACCCCTTTTGACGGTATGCCATAAAATGTATCCCACTTTTCGTTAAGGAGGTTCTCTACGCGGACTCCTACGGTAAACGCCGGGGTTATCTGATAGGCTGCGCCTAAGTGCAGATTGTTGACGTCACCGAGTTTTACGCGGCGCGTATATAGATTTTCGCTGAACTGGGCGACACCGAGTCCGCTTGGCGAGATTTCGTAGGCTGAGCGTCCGGAGCGGAGCCGGTAGCCGAGTTCAAGGTCGAGGGCTTTGACGGGATTGACCGTCACTTTGGCTTCGACTACATGCTTTGCGCGGTCAAGCCACGCGGCATTACCCTTGTCATAGTCTTGCGGCGCTCCGTCATAAGACACTCTTATCGCGAACAGGTCGCGGTAACGGTAGTTGAACGCTCCGCCATAGTGATAGTCGGAGAAATCGACCGGCTGATAAAATCCGGCAAGATAATCCTGACCGTTGAGCAACGCGGGCATCAGGAGATTGTTGACTTTGCCGCCTCCACCGTGAACCTCGATACTTGCTCCGGCAAAGGGACCGATTATGAATCCGGCGTCGACATTCCAGCGGGTGTGGCTGTCACCATAGGCAAGCGATGGATTTATGTAGTGGTTGGCTGTAAAGAGTGACGACAGGTCGTTGAGCGACGGATTGCCTCCGGTAAAACGCGCGTAGATGGCAAATTTGTCGCCTGAGCGCCAGTCGGCACGCAGGTCGGGTGCTATTCTGAAACCATTGTCTCCGCCCCAGGTGTCATACAGCTGAAGACCGAGTTTTATAGAGTAGGAGGTGCCTGCATGACGGTAATATGGCGTGACGGCGACATATCCGTGGCTGTAATTGCCTCTCGGCTCGATGACAAATGTAGAGCCGCCCGCGGCTGTCGTTATTGTATTTGATGCGCCGGCAAAAGCTGTGTTTATGTCAGCGCCCACAAAATTACGGTTGTCAAATCCATAGGCTCCCCCAAGATTGATTTTCGCGTGATTCTCAGTCAGAGGCTTCAAGGATGATGAGCCCACACCTCTGTCATGACCTTCCGTGAAGTTGAAAAATCCGTAATCGACAGCTGCGTTGTAGCTGAAATTGCCGGCAGCGCCATGCCATCCGATGCCGGCAAGAATGGTGTTGGATGCCTGTGAAACGCCGTCACCGGGTATGATGGGGAAGTTAAATGACGCGAGCCTGTAGGATAGGTGGGCGTCAAGAGTTCCGGCTCCATCTATGCTGTGGCTCAGGTTCATCCCGATTGTTGCCGTGTGGTCGCGCATGTCGATTTTGTCGCCGGCGCGGTTATTGCGCTTATAGCTGCTTCCGTTATATTGCAGCCATGCTCCGAGGCGAGTCGCTTCTTTGTCAACAATGCGGTATCCTGCCGATACGCCTATCTCAAGCAAAGGGAAATAACCGGCGTCAAGATAGCCGCGGTAAGGCGACTTCTCCATCGTCGCCTCATAAGCCGCAGGAGGAAGGAGGGTGATGTCGTGGGTGACCGGAGCGTCGATGCCGCGGTAGGTCCACTTCAGGTTTTTAGTCTCGATAGCCGGAAGATTGAATTGCGGGAGCAGCAATAGCTTCTGTGCTTCGCGTTCCTGCAACACTATGTCTTTCTCCACCGTGATTTCTTTAGTGAGGTCATCGGCGGTTGCCGTGTGAGATAGGCTGATTGCGGCGATTAAAGCCGCCATGTTATATGCTGTTTTTGCCATTGTCGTGAGTGTGGTGTTACTTTAGTCGCTCGTCAATCATGTTGAATATGTCTTTCTCATTGCCGGGATAGTTTTCCTTGAGGCTTTTGAGATATTCCGTAGCCTCGAAGTCGCTGCCCTGTCTCTTGCAGATGTCGCTCAACAGTATGTAGCCTCTGGCAAGCCAGTAGCTGTGAGGCGTATTGGAGTCGATAAGCTTCTCGACCGCACTTTTTGCCTTCTTTGTGGCTCCTGTGTCAAAGTAGTGCTGTCCGAGGTAGTAGGCTGATTTGGCTCCGTAGAGGTCATCGGTGTTTTTAGCGAGTTTTTCCCACTCCTTGACAGCCTCATCGCCTCTGCCCGACCGGGAAAGGGCATAAGCCTTGGAGTAGATGATTTCGTTTTTCTGCGCTGTGCCGATGGCTGTGGATTTTAACAGTTTGTCGGCAATGTCGATTACATCGGAGTGACGGTTCATGTCGCGCGATACACGTAATATGCCGAGGCGTGCGGTGACAATGTTGCGCGATGCCGACGCCCGCGATTCAAGACGCTTGAATGTGGCGAGTGCAGCCTCTCCGTTGCCGAGGTCATACTCTACGCTTCCCTTGATGGCGAGCGCGTCTTCCGCAGCTTCCGAGTCGGGATAGCGGTCGGTGAGCATCGTGGCATATTTTAATGCCTCGGCGGGATTGCCTGATTCAAGCGCTGATTGTGACAGATAGGTGAGTGCCTGGGTCTCGTAACGGCCTCCGGGATATTGGGTGATATAATCTTTGAGTCTTGTCGTCTTGCTCTTGTCGTTGAGGTAGGTGCGTTCAGCCGCGTGGAATGTCAGTTCGTCGAGTTCCGATGTCTCAAACTTCGGCGCGTTAGGCACAGAGGCTATGAACCGGCTGAATTCGTTGAGCCTTCCCTCGTCGGCCATGAGCCGCTTCAGGTCGTCGGAGGCAACGCGCGCCTCCTCGCTTGTCGGGTAATTGCGTATTACGGTCTGATATGACTGGATGGCTTTTTCTGTATTCCCTTGCGCGAGCTGCGTGATTGCAAGCTGCAGATAGCCGTTTCTGCCCTGGGAGGTGGTGGGATAGCGTTTTACGAGCGCTTCGTAGACTACTGTCGCATCGCCGGGACGGTTAAGCGAGACATAGCTCTCCGCTTTTTCAAGCATTGCCGCCGGCACGAGTCCTGACGAGGGATAACGCTCCATCATGTCGTCAAGCGACTCGATCTTGCCGCGATGATTCTTGACAAGGCCCTTCATCATGGCTTTCTGGAACAGGGCGTAGTCGCCCGCCTCCGGATTGAGAGAGTAGGCGCGGTCATAGTTTGCCGATGCCGAGTTGAAGTCTGACTGGTAATAATGGCAGTCGCCGAGACGGTTGTAGGTGTCGGCGATGACCTGCTCGTCAAGGTTGCCGGGTGTCTTGACCACACGTTCAAAGTCAGCGCGTGCGTCTCCGTAGCGTTTTTCGGCAAAGAGGGCATACCCGCGGTCATAATAGGCGAGCGGACGGTTGGCGTCACTTGCCTTTGATGCTTTCAGGTAGTCGTTGTAGGCGCGTGTGGCTCGTTGATATTCGCCTTGTCGGTAATAACAGTCGCCGAGCCAGAGGTCACACTCGGTTGCGATGGCTTTGCTCTGCGAGGCAAGTGATTTAGCCTCTGTGAACCGGGTTATCGCCCGGCTTACGCGCCCCGAGGCGAGGTCGCGGGTGCCGAGGGTGTAGAGTACACGCTGTTTTGCGGTAAGTATCTTTGCCGACGGGCGACGTATCTTTTGGATTGACTCGAGCGCTTTTTCGTAATTGTTGTCGGTCATGTAGCCGGTCACGAGGTATTCCTCCACCTCGGGAGCGTAGCGTGAGTCGGGATAGCGCTTGAGGAAGTCCTCAAACATGGTTACCGAGCTTCCGAAAGGTGTCTTTCCTCCTTCTGCCTTTGCCACGGCATAGTTGTAGAACGCCGTTTCCTGCACATTCTTGTCGTAGTCCATGCGATAGGCTTTTTCGAGGGCGAGAAGGGCGGCGTTCAGGTTGCCGAGCTGTAGATAAGACTGTCCGATATAGAGATAAGCCGACTGACCCATGGCATCGTCACATTTCGTTACGGGCTGCAGCGTATAGATTGCCGCCTCATAGTCATCGTCCTTATATTGGCTTACTCCTAATATGTACATTGCCGACGGCTTGGGGTTGGTGACATCGCCGGTGTACTCGGCTATGTATGGCATCGCTGCCTCTTCGTTTCCGAGATTGTAGAGCGACTCGCCCGCTATGCGCTGCATCTCCGACTTATATTCCGGGATGTCGTTCATGTGGGTTTTCGCAAGCTCGGCGGCTTTTTCATAGTCGCGGTCTATATAGGCTATCTGGGTAAGATAGTAGGGCGCACGGTTGCCCGGCTCGGTGCGGGTGTTTACTCCTGAAAAATATTTTTTAGCCTCGGCATAAGCTCCTTGGGCGTAATAGATGTAGCCTTGATAAAAGCGCGACGCGGCTCCATAACGGCTTGAATCCTGAAGAGCCCTGAATCCCTGAAGGGCTTTCTCGTAGTCGTCAAGCATCATGCGGCAATATGCGGTGCGGTATTCATAATTTTCCTGAGAGGCAAGGTCGAGCCCGCTTTGGTCGATGGCACGGTAGAGCGAAAGCGCCTTCTTGTAGTTGCCTTCATAAAAATCACAATCGGCGATTGCCATGCGGGCGTTGAGGCGGTGGGGCGATGCCGGATATTCGCTTACAAACTTTTCAAGAGCCTCTCGCGCCTCGGCAATCAATCCCGACTGCAGGTAACTTAGCGAGGTGATATAATCCGACTCTTCTTTGGCAAGCCCTGTTGAAAGAGAGTTGGCAGCCGATGTCAGCTGGTCTATGGCTCCTTGATAATTTGTGTCACGATACATCAGTTCACCACGGATCCTGTAACCGTCGGGAGCCGGGGAGTTGACCTGTGGATGTGCGCTTAGTGCAATTGCAAGCGCCGCAGGCAATATAACAATCTTTTTCATCTATTGCAGGTTTTATTTCGACAGGTCGCTCCGATAGAGTCATCCCTCAATGATTGACCTCCCGACTATTACAATGCAAAGATAAGAAAAGTTTATATAAGGATATAATTATAATGTGATTTGGTGGGAAATAGTGCCGTAGGGCACCTCAACGAGATGTAAGGTTGGGGAGGAGGAAGGAAATTGTAAATGGTGCAGGATGAAATACGCCTGATTTGGCATGTGATTTTTAGTCACGGGAGGCAAAGTGTAAGAATAAGATAAAATAGTATAATTGCGAGGCGCTAATTGTGCTTATATTTGCGATACCTTAACATAAAAAGAATTAACTAACCTAATTTAATAACCTAAATCAAACATTTATGATTAAAAATTTACTCTCTTTTGCTGCTGTCGCAGCTCTTGCAGTGTCGTCAGCTAATGCTGAAACTCTTGACCTTACATTAGAAGACCTTGGTTCCGGATGGGGTTCTACTTACAATCCGTCCACAAAGACAATTACATACGAATCTGATTGGTCTGGTCGCGGTTGGTGGCTCGGTGATGTTGATTACAGTGCTTATGATGAAGTTGTAATTGAATTTGAGCCGGTAGAATTTAATATTCAAGTTGTAGTGCAATATAATTATAAGCCTGAAGGCGCTACTGAAGGAGTGTCAGAAGCGACTATGGGAGAAGCTGGAGCTACTCAAATTGTGGCGCCGCTTAATGAAGAATATAAAAACTCTATAATGCAAATTTATATTCAGTCATCAAAGGCGGGAGATGTTACTCTTAAAAGCGCTTATCTTCAAAATGCGGAAGTTGTAGATCCCGATGCTGTTAAAGAATTATGGAGTGGAGATCAGGCTCTTGACTGGTGGGATCATGCGATTAAGGTACCCGTTTCAACTTTTGTTGCCGCTAAAGTTAAGGAAGGTGACAAGCTTAATGTTTCTTATGTAAATACCGGTGATGCTGCAGCCGAGAAGTATTGCAACCTGAAGGTTCAATTGTTGTTGGCTAACTGGAGTCAGGAAATACTTCCGGGATTTGCACTTTCAGAAGGTTTTCAGGAAGAGTATGGAACTGTAAATCTGTCTGAGGCTTCCGGCGTATTTTCAATTGAACTTGGCGAAGACGATGTAAAGGAACTTACTGATGCAACAGCAAATCAGAGCTTGATGTTTGTAGGTGAGAATATCACTGTTACTCAAATTGATCTTGTACCTGCAACCGGTACAGTAGGTATCGACAATGTTGCTGTTGATGAAAATGCTCCTGTTGAGTATTACAATCTTCAGGGTGTAAAGGTGGCTAACCCCGCCAATGGTATCTACGTTGTTCGTCAGGGCAACAAGGTAAGCAAGGTGCTTGTTAAGTAATGCTTATTTAGTTATCTCAATAAAAAATCAGGGGATGCGTTCAGGCGCATCCCCCTTTTTATATAAATACAGGTAAGGTGATTCCGTTAATGTGTTGCATTTGCGGTGAAGTCGTGTGGCATGCTCATGGGGAATACCCATCGGGATGTCAACCGAGCATCATCGCCACTCGTTTAAGTGCTGCGATAAAGATGTCACACTCTTCAATCGTGTTGTATAGTCCGAAAGAGGCTCTTACAGTGCCCTCGATTCCGAGGCGGTGCATGAGCGGTTCGGCGCAGTGATGACCTGTGCGTACAGCTATGCCGAGTTTGTCGAGCAACATTCCTGTGTCGTAGTGATGGGCGTCGCCGATGAGAAATGATATGATTGCGTCCTTGCCCGGCGCGGTTCCGAATATCCTCATTCCGGGAATTTCCATCATCTTTTGAGAGGTGTATTCAAGAAGCTTATGCTCATGAGCCGCTATCGCTTCCATGCCTATCGGTTCAAGATAGTCGATTGCGCTTTTAAGCGCGGCGATGTCCACAAAGTCGGGGGTTCCCGCTTCAAATTTATAGGGAAGCTCGGCAAAAGTGGTGTGTTCAAAACTTACATTGCCTATCATTTCGCCGCCGCCCTGATAGGGAGGCATCTTTTCCAGAAGGTCGCGTTTGCCATAAAGCACTCCTATCCCCGACGGTCCATACATCTTATGGGAAGAGAATGTGTAAAAATCGCAGTCAAGTGCGGTCACGTCGACACGTTGGTGGGCTACAGCCTGCGCTCCATCGACAAGCACCGGCACGCCATTGTCATGAGCAATCCTGATAATCTCGTCGACAGGATTGACTGTGCCGAGAACATTGCTCACATGCGCTATCGCCACCATAGCGGTGTGGCTGTTGAAAAGCTTGGCGTAAGCGTCAAGATCCAGCACCCCCCTGTCGTCCATAGGGATTACGCGGAGCTTCACGTTCACTCTGCTTTGCAGGAGCTGCCATGGCACGATATTGGCGTGATGCTCCATGACGCTGACTATTATCTCGTCGCCGTCATGAAAAAAACTGCCGTATGACGATGCCACGAGGTTTATCGCCTCTGTGGTGCCGCGGGTGAAGATTATCTCGTCGGTGGAAGCGGCGTTTATCCATCCTCTCACTCTTTCGCGTGCCGCCTCCTGCAAGGCGGTCATCTCCTGGGAGAGGGTGTGGACGCCGCGGTGTACATTGGCTTTTGAGTTATAATATATATGCTCGATGCTTTCCACGACCTGTCGCGGGGTCTGCGACGTCGCGGTGTTGTCAAGATATACGAGCTGCCGGTTATATATTTTCCGGTCAAGACCGGGGAAGTCGGAACGTAACCGGTTTACGTCATAATTGTCCATAATCTACTGTTTTTTTACCGATGCACATCCTGAGGCGCAGTCACCGCAGAATGACTGCTGACCGTGAAAGCGTTTTTCGACAAGCATGTGGAGACGCTCGCGCAATCCCTCCATCCTTACTGTGTCGATAACCTCCGACATGAATGCCTGCATAAGCATCGTGCGTGCCATCTTCTCTCCGATTCCGCGGGAGCGCATGTAAAACAGCGCTTCCTGGTCGAGCTGACCGGTTGTCGCTCCGTGGCTGCACTTCACGTCGTCGCAGTATATGAGCAGCTGCGGTTTGGTGTGCATCTTCGCTCCGGTCGAGGCGAGCAGATTGCGGTCGCTCTGATAGGCTTCGGTCATTACCGCGCCTTCGTTGACCACGATTCCACCTTCAAACGCACCGGAAGCATCGTCGTCAAGCACATATTTGAACAGCTGGCGGCTGTGACAGTGGGAGCCACGGTGATTTACCGAAGAGTTATTGTCGATGTGCTGATGTCCGGAGGCTATGGCCATTCCTGCGAGCAAGGTGTCGCAGCCGTCGCCGGCAATCTCGATTGCGTAGTCATTGCGGGTGTTGCCGCAGCTGAGTGTCATGCCGTTGATGAGCAGCGACGAGCCCGATTCCTGACGGGCATATATTGACGAGCATCGCGCTGTGCCTTCGCCTGATTCCTCAAGGTCGTAGTAGTCGAGACGCGAGTTGGCGTTGAGTGCAATCTCCACTATCTGCGATGACAGATATTTCTGAGCGCAGTCCTGTGTGTGGTCACACACGAGCAGTTGTGCCGAAGCTCCTTCTTCCATGACAATAAGCACCCTGCGTATTGCCATGAGCGGAGTGGGGGAGCTGAATATGTTTACAAGCTGCAACGGCTTTTCAAGCGCGACGCTCTTGGGCACATATATGAATACGCCGTCCTGGACGAGCATTGTGTTGAGCGCCGTGGTCGCGGAGTCAAGGCTTGCGACTTTTCCGTAATATCTGCCCACGAGTTCAGGATGTTCTGCAGCCGCTTTTGCAAGCGAGCCATAAATCACCCCGTCAGGCAGCCGCGACAGCATTGTGCCTACGGGATGAAATGAATCGTTGACCACGATTCCGAGCAGAGTACTCATGTTGGGCACCCCGCAGTGAAACGAAGCCGCTACGTCAACCGGAATATTTACGCGGTTGATGTTTAGCCCGAAGTCGGGAGCCATCATTTCTTCTATCGAGGTCTTTTCGTAGCCCTCTGTGTGCCTGTCGGGAAGCTCTTTCCCTTTCAGTGCCTCGTAAGCCTCGGCACGCATGGCGTTTATCACCGGATCCGAGTGGCCGTCAAGAGCCTCGCGGTGGTCACGGTAGATATCGGTGTATTGTGAAAGACTGCCCATGGTCAATCCTGATTTTCGTTTTGCTTTAGCCAGTCGTAGCCTTTTTCTTCAAGTTCAAGCGCCAGTTCCGGACCCGCAGTCTTGACGATGCGGCCTTTGTACAATACGTGTACGAAATCGGGCTTGATGTAGTCAAGCAATCGCTGGTAGTGGGTTATCACGATGGTCGCGTTGCGGTCGGTCTTGAGCTTGTTGACGCCTCCCGCCACTATGCGAAGGGCATCGATGTCAAGACCTGAGTCGGTCTCGTCAAGGATTGACAGGCGCGGTTCAAGCACCGCCATCTGAAATATTTCATTGCGTTTTTTCTCACCGCCGGAAAATCCTTCATTTACCGAGCGCGATGCGAGTTTGTTGTCAAGCTCAACGATGGCGCGTTTCTGGCGCATCAGCTTGAGGAAGTCGCTTGCCGACAGCTGCGGCTCGTTGAAATACTTGCGCTTCTCGTTGACTGCGGCACGCATGAAATTGACCATTGACACTCCCGGTATCTCGACCGGATACTGGAATGAAAGAAACAGTCCCTCATGACTGCGGTCCTCGGGCGAAAGTTCAAGCAGTTGCTTTCCGTGGAAATCAACGCTCCCCGCGGTAACCGAGTATCCGGGAGCGCCTGCAAGCACCATCGAAAGGGTGGACTTTCCCGAGCCGTTGGGTCCCATTATGGCGTGAACCTCGCCCTCGTTCACTCTCAGGTTGATGCCTTTCAATATCTCTTTGCCGTCGACCGATGCGTGCAGGTCGTGAATGTCAAGTAATATGTTTTTATCCATTTCGGTTATGTTTTTATCTATTGTTGAATGAATGTAGGCAGCCCTCCCGCATTAGCCTACCGACCCTTCGAGGGTCACTTGGAGCAGGCGCTGTGCCTCGACAGCAAATTCCATCGGCAGCTTGTTCATCACCTCTTTGGCATAGCCGTTGACGATAAGCCCGATTGCCTCCTCTGTGGGTATGCCTCGCTGGTTGCAGTAAAACACCTGGTCTTCGCTGATTTTGGACGTGGTCGCCTCATGCTCCACGACTGCAGTGTCATTGAGCACGTCGATATAGGGAAATGTGTGGGCGCCACAGGTTGAACTGAGAAGAAGGCTGTCACATTGGGTGTAGTTGCGGCATCCGTCGGCGTTGGGCAATACCTTTACGAGCCCTCTGTAAGAGTTCTGGCTATGTCCCGCCGAGATTCCTTTGCTCACGATAGTGGAGCGGGTGTTGCGACCTGCATGTATCATCTTGGTGCCTGTGTCGGCTTGCTGGTAATTGCGGGTCACGGCGACTGAATAAAACTCGCCTACCGACCCTTCGCCCTGCAGGATGCAGCTCGGATATTTCCATGTAATCGCCGAGCCGGTCTCAACCTGGGTCCATGACAGTTTGGAGTAATCGCCACGGCAAAGACCGCGCTTGGTGACAAAGTTATATACACCTCCGTTGCCGTCTTTGTCGCCGGCATACCAGTTCTGGACTGTCGAATATTTCACTTCGGCACGGTCTTCAACCACGATTTCCACGATTGCAGCGTGAAGCTGGTTTTCGTCGCGCATAGGAGCGGTGCATCCTTCAAGATAACTTACGTAGGCATCATCATCGGCTACGATAAGTGTACGTTCAAACTGACCTGTTCCGGCTGCGTTTATACGGAAATAGGTCGACAGTTCCATCGGACACCTCACTCCCTTGGGGATATAGACAAATGAGCCGTCGGAAAATACCGCCGAGTTAAGCGCCGCAAAGAAGTTGTCGCGGTAGCTTACCACGCTGCCGAGATAGCGTTTCACCAGATCGGGATAGTCCTTTACCGCCTCGGAAAAGGAGCAGAATATCACTCCAAGTTCGGCAAGTTTCTCCTTATGTGTGGTCTTTACCGACACAGAGTCCATCACGGCGTCTACAGCCATTCCTGAAAGAGCCTTTTGCTCCTGCAGCGGTATTCCGAGTTTGTTAAACGTGTCAAGCAGCTCGGGATCAACCTCGTCAAGGCTTTTCGGGCCCTCTTTCTTTCGCGGTGCGGCGTAATAGCTTATCGCCTGGTAGTCGATCGGGGGGACGTCGAGATGTGCCCACTCCGGCATTTTCAGTGTAAGCCAGTGGCGGTAGGCTTCGAGTCGGAACTCAAGCAGCCATTCCGGCTCGTTTTTTTTCTTTGAGATAAGCCTTACTACATCTTCGTTCAGCCCTTTCGGGATGACATCGGTGTCGATGTCGGTGACAAATCCATACTTGTAATCGTCACCGGTGACATTTTTTATGATGTCATCATTATTGCCCGGCTTGTTTATATTTTGGTTATCTTCACTCATTTTTCAGTATTTGATATATTGGGGAAATATATATGTTAAGTGATAACAATCACTATTGTAGAATGTTGTGGCTGTTAAGTAATATTATTGATCATCTCGCCTACCGGCTCGGCGATGATTCCGAATAATCGGGGGGCGAGCTGCATCACCATGACAAACAGCTTGCCTGAGGCGAGCGACGATGAGTGGAAAATAATGCAGTGAGGCGCTATCATGTAAAACAGATTGAGAAACACGCTCGTGAGTATCATCCACTTGAATACACTGAACACTCCGCCGAGCAGATGGTCGAGCCAGCCTGCCATCAGGGTGTCGGTGATTCTTCTGAGTAGTGAGGCAAATGCGCCTACGCCGAAATATACCACCAGATATACGGTGATTCCTCCGGCAATGTTTGCCAATGTCTCGTTGCTGAAAGTGTCGGGCATCCACGACATGTAAAGACTGCCGGCATCATCAGAAAAGAAGCGGCAGGCTATTATGCCGAGCAAAACACCGCCAATGGAGGCTATCTGGGCGATTATTCCCTTGTAGAGACCGAGCACCAGAGAGGCACCGATGACTATCAGTAATATTATGTCAATTGTCGTCACTTGTCAGTAGCTTTTTTATCGTTGCAAAATTACAAATTTTTTGCCATATTTTCAATAGGTTCTGTCGCTTGCGGCAACTGCTGTCGTGCCATGCTGAGGAAGCCGGCTATAATATCGCCTGCACCTCCTTGAAGGCGTAGAGGCGGTGGTTGCAAAATGTGTCAAGCAGCGACAGGTGTCCCGTAGAGACGACTCCGGTTATCACGGCGTGAAATTCCTCGCCTGTCGACATGTCGCGGTAGGTTCCGCCAAGGCGGCGCCACAACGAGTCCATGTAATCGGCGTGGCGTGCCGCTACAGGTTGCGACAGACGGAGGTAGATGGCGTCGACCACTTCGTGAAGCAGCCGGTCAAGAGGCAGATGCTTGCCGGTGAGCATGACGGTTGACACGGGGTTGGGCGCGTCGCTTTTAAATTCCTGCTGATTCACGTTGATTCCTATCCCTGCGATGGAATGTCCGATTGTGTTGCCCGAAAGACTGTTTTCTATCAGTATGCCGCATATTTTTCTGTCACCGGCATAGATGTCGTTGGGCCACTTGACTGTCACTTCCTGTGAAGGCAGATGGTTCATAAGGGCGTCGCGGATGCCGAGGGCTACAGCCTCAGAGATGTAAAACTGGTCATGGGCGGCTATCGCCTCGGGTTTTATGAGCAGTGAAAATGTAAGGTTCTTTCCCGGCTCCGCCTCCCAGCTGTTGCCGCGCTGTCCACGTCCCGCTGTCTGCGAGTCGGTGACCAGCACGGTTCCGTCAGGCGACTCGCGGGCGATTTCGGCAAGTGAGCTGTTGGTCGACCGACATTCTTTGAGCCTTATGATATTGTAAGATTCCATAAGAGTTATACAGTCGTGAAAAGATAGCAGCCCATGCCTATGATGGCAATCCCGAGCATGAAGTACAGGCAACGGGCGTGGCTGCGCTTCATGCGTGAAGTGAGCACCCTTACATTCATGTTGGTGAAAAACCATTCCCATCCGGCTATTGCCGCAACGATCGAGAAGGCTCCGCAGGCAATGAATATAAAGGCGAGTATATAGGTTGCCGTGACCGGGCTCATGATTATTCCGGCTTGGTGACAGTCAGTTCGCGTGACCCGTCGGGAAGTTCCTTTATGTCGACGCGCACGGTGTCGTCGGGGAGTATGTCGGCTATTCGTTCAGGCCACTCGATAAAGCATAGCGCTCCTGAATCGAAGTAATCCTCTACACCTATGTCAAAGGCTTCTTCAAGGGTCTCAAGCCGGTAGAGGTCAAAGTGATAGATGAGTTCAGCCGTAGTGTCGGAGCGATATTCGTTGATTATGGCAAATGAGGGGCTGCTTGTAGGGTCGTCCTCTACTCCGAGAGCGCGCGAAAGCGCGGAGATGAACGTGGTCTTGCCGACACCCATGTCTCCGTAGAATGCAAACACGGTGTAGTCGCCCATTATGTCGATAAATTCACCGGCAGCCTTTTCAAGGTCGGCTGTAGAGGGGATTAGAATCTTTGTGGTTGCCATGTCGTTTTTTTGATGTTTTTATTTAGCAGTTAATGTAATTAGCGGTATTATCATCTCTTCAAGAGAGATGCCTCCATGCTGGAAAGTGCCGGAGTAATACTGGACGTAGTAGTTATAATTATTGGGATAAGCGAAGAAGTCATGTCCTGACGCGAAAATGTAGGTTGACGAGATGTTGGGCGCCGGGAGTCCATAGCGTTCCGGATGCTTTATCTCATAGACCTGGCGTGGATTGTAGCTCAGATTTTTGCCTACCTTATAACGTAGATTTGTGTTGGTGTTGCGGTCGCCGATTACTTTTATCGGGTTGTTGACCTGGATTGTGCCGTGGTCGGTGGTGAGTACAATCTTGTAGCCCTTTTCCGCTATTTTGCGAAATAGTTCAAGCGCCGACGAGTGGCGGAACCACGATTCGGTCAGTGAACGGTAGGCGGCATTGTTGGCGGCGAGCTCGCGTATCATCTTTGATTCGGTGCGGGCATGTGATAGCATGTCGATAAAGTTGATCACCAGTACATTAAGATCGTTGCTCTCCAGATTGGAAAACTCGCGTATCAGTTTCTCTCCTGTCACCGAATCGTTGATTTTGTTATAGGAAAACTTCACTTTGCGGCGAAAGCGTTCAAACTGTGTGGCTATCAGCGGCGATTCGTTAAGGTTCTTGCCTTCTTCCTCGTCTTCGTCAACCCATAGGTCGGGAAACATCTTGGATATGTCAAGCGGCATAAGCCCGGAGAAGATGGCGTTGCGGGCATACTGGGTGGCGGTGGGGAGAATTGATGTATATAGTTCCTCTTGGAACGTGAAGATGTCGGAGAGTAACGGTTTTACCGACCTCCACTGGTCAAGCCTGAAATTGTCGATTACAATGAAAAATACCTTTTCACCATTGTCAAGCAGGGGGAAAACACGCTTTTTGAATATCTCCTGGCTCATGAGCGGATGTTCGCCTCCTGTTACCCAGCTTTCATAATTTTTGCGCACAAACTTGTTGAAAGCGGAGTTGGCTTCATCTTTCTGCATGCGCAGAAGCTCTTCCATGCCTGAGTCGGCGGCAGCGAGCTCAAGCTCCCAGAACACGAGTTTCCCGTAAAGGTCATACCAGTCTTCGATTGTGCGGCAATCATTTATAAGCGACGATATGTTGTTGAACTCCTGACGGTAGTCGGTTGCCGCCTGTTCGCTCACAAGGCGTTCGGAGTGAAGATTTTTTTTGATAGATAGAAGTATCTGGCTCGGATTGACGGGCTTGATAAGATAATCGGCAATCTTGTTTCCGATAGCCTGGTTCATGATGTTTTCTTCTTCACTCTTTGTAATCATTATGATCGGAGTGAGGGGGGCTATCTGCTTTATCCGGGCAAGCGTCTCCAGTCCTGTGAGTCCGGGCATGTTCTCGTCAAGGATGATGAGGTCAAAGCGGTCGGTCTCTACGAGATCGAGGGCGTCTCTTCCGCTGTTGGCGGTGGTTACGTCATATCCTTTGTTTTTTAAAAACAGTATGTGGGGCTTCAGCAAGTCAATCTCGTCATCAGCCCATAATATATTGTACCGGTTCATAACTGGGTCGTTTAGTCTAATAAATCGTCATCGCCCTCTGAGCCGGAAGGATATTCCGGATAAGTCACAGCCGGCTTGGGTGCGGGCCGTGGTGCCGGTTGTGGTTCCGTGATGATTGTCGCCGGGGTTGTTGCCTGAGGCTCTGTCGTCGCCGGGGTTGTGACAGGCTCTTCAGCCGGCATCGGGTCAATGACCGTCGCCGGGGTTGCCGCCTCGGTTTCAGCAGGCAATGAGTCGGGTTGATTATCAACCGGGACGTCCTCAGCCGCGTCTTCGGTCAATGTCGCAGCTTCCTGATTGTCGACATCTTCCACGGGGGCGATGTCGGCATCGGGCTCCTGACTCTCCACCGGCTCCTCAGTCTCTTCGGTCTCTTCGGGGCGGTCGCCAGCGATGGCCTCAAAGTACATGTCATCGGTCTCGACATCGCCGGGAGCCGTGACTACCGGCGCCTCTGCCGCCTGCTCGTCGACATAGCGGAAATAATCCTCAAATGTGCTTCCGTGTTGCAGTAGGGTTTCAAAGTTCTTTTCGCTTATCATCACCGGTCTTACCTGTGGGGGCAACACAAGCTCTGCATCGCTGTCCATGACTTTACGGTAATGATTAAGCTCCTCAAAGTTAGCAAATCCTTTTACAAGAAGCAAGCCGAGGCGCCCGAAATTCATAGGCTCAAGGTCGAAGTCTTTTACTATGAATGACCCGAAGTTGTGGCGTGCGATGTCAAAGAGCAGTTGGTTGCCTGACACTTCGTCGGTAGGATATACGAGCACAAGCAGCTGCGGGTCGGCGGGATTGAGGTCAAACACGATTGAGTCGGTGTCAAGCGAGGTGGAGTCGTTTCCAAGTCGCAGGTCCCATATCATTCCTCTCATGTTGGTGGCGCCGCTATTGAGCTTTTTCCCCTGCGCGAGCCCGCGAAGGTAGGATGAGGCTATCAGTGTTATGTCGGTCTCGGGATAACGCTCCAAAAGCTCTTTCAAGGTGGAGCGGAAACTTTCCTGATTGTTTTCCGAGACATAGCTGAGAGCGTCGATAAACATGAATTTGGGCATTATCTTGCTCAACGGATACTTTTTCATCATCTCGCGGTAGGCGGCGTGTACTTCGCTGTTGCGGTTGTCAAGATATGCTTCATAGGCACGTTCATACATGCGCTCCTGGGCGGCTTCCATGTCGCGCAGCTTGTCAAGATAGTCGGGGTCACGCATTGCCTGCCCGTATTTTGAATCAGGGAAGTGCTCAAGCATCAGGGCCCTGTAATGTTCGGCAAGCTTCCTGTTGCCGGAACGCATGTACATGAGATACATGTTGTAGTACACGTCCATGCGGTAGATATTGTCGGGATAACGCTTCAGCAGGTCGTTCCATTCATCTGACGCGTCGCCATAGGCTTCCAGCTGGTCCTTGAGTATGAGTCCCATGTTATACATGCCCTCTTGTATCACATCGTTTGCCGTAAGCTTCTCTTCGGGCGTGGACGGAATCTGGCGCAGGTAATACTCCGGGTAATGTGGGTCATTCTGCTTTTCTGTCTGTTCTCCCTGCTTGTTTTCTTCAGCCGCGCCTTCTTCATTATCATTTTCCTCGTCGTCAGAGCCGTCGTTTTCAAAGTCGCTGAAGCTGAATGATGCCTTGTTGCGGCGTCGCCAGTCATCTTCAAGCTTTCGTGAGCCCCAGCGCTTCTGGAACTCGGTCTTGCCGGCGTTGCGGGTGGCAGTATTGTAGAAGTACCATGAGTCATCGTTGTTCATGGTGAATGTCGTCGGAGCCGACGCGGCGTTTCCCGAGTTTTGCACGTTGTTGGCTCCCTGCTGAGAGGCAAGGTATTCCTCGCGTCTAAGCTTCTCGGCTTCTTCAGCCTCCTTCTTCTTCAGCTCGTCTATGATTTTATTGACTACGGCAAGCTGCTGCTCTTCGGGCATTTCCGAGAGTCGCAGCAGGGAGTCGTTGAGGGTGACATTCTGAGAGTACAGGGCAAGCTGGTCAAGCACGTCGCTGCGCTTGCGGAGTGAGTCGATGCCGGGATAGCTTTCGGGAAGCAGCGGGACAGCCTCGGCATAGCACGGCTGTGCGAGGTCATAGCGGTGACGGTCAAAGTAAAGCGAGCCGAGTTGCAGCTGGCTTATCGCCTTGTCGATGCCGTTGCGCGTTGATTTCTCGGCGGCGAGTTTATAGTTGTCGATGGCTTTCACCGTGTCGCCGCGTGAGAGGTAAAGATTTCCTATGGCATAGTATATCTGGTCGAGATATGGCTGGTTGCGGTCATAGCGGGTCATGCGCCGCAGTGCCTTTACTTCCGGTTCCACGTTGCTTCCTGAATATACCTCGCTCTGTTTTATGCGTGCGTTGAGTTGCGCGCGATATGACACCTGCGAGCTTGCCGACTTCTTATATGCCTCGTAAGCGGCGTTTTTGTTGCCTGCGCGCGACTGGAGCTGTCCGAGCAGAAAATACAACCTTGATTTCTGTATGCCGGAAGAGTGGCGTATCGTGTTTTCGACATAGGGTATCGCCTTCAAGGGGTCATGGGATTGCAGATGCATCATTGCCGTCACCATGTTGTACAGTCCTCTCAGGTCACCGTTGACAAGCGCCTTTTCCGGAATTTTTGTGATTATGTTTTCTGCCTCGTAGTCCCAGCCCATGGCAAGATAGGAACGCGCCTGCCATAGTTTAGCCTCCGTGACGGTGTTTGGCAGCCAGGTGAAATGCTTGACGATATAATAAAATGTGGAGGCGGCGCCAAGGAAGTCGCCGTTGTTATACTGTGCCCTTCCCATCTGCATCCATGAGTTGTGGATAAACGGGTTGTATTCATCGCGCTTCATCCATGCCTTATACTCCGGGTCCGATGATTTTCCGGGCTTTTTTGCCGGCTTCTTTTTTATTGATCTCAGCTGGATTGCCTTTTGGGCTTTTTCGATAGAGCGGGTGAAGTCGCCCGACGGCTGTGGCGCGTCAGGGTCTTTGCGGGCGTCGACGGGGTGAATGAACAGCAGTCGTGAATAGTCGTCCTCATATCCCCGCTCAAGCGATTTCATCGTTTCTTTATAATGCTCATCACCATTGTAGTAGATGTTGTAGCGGGTGATAAATGCCTGATAATTGCGGGACATGGCTGTGTTTTTCCGCGGGCTGCACGACACAGCGACCACCGAAAATACAAGCAGGATTATCAGTGCTGACTTTTTCACGTTTTTTTATAATGCCTTACGATTACAATAACGTCGTGCAGGCTCGATTATTGCGCAAGTTTCCTGCTAATTATGTCGTTGATGACTCTCGCTAAAGCATACACCGTGATCTGGAGCAGTACGATAATTGCCGAACAGGGCACATCCACCACCGTGGCAAGGAATAGCCCGGCTATCGAACAGGCGAGTGACACAGCCATAGCCACAATCATTATCGACATGAATCTTTTTCGCCATACCTCGGCGATGAGCACAGGCACTGTAAGCATGGAAAGAAGCAGCATTATGCCTATGAGGCGTATGGTAAGCACTACGCTGACCGCGACAAACACGGTCATCACGTAATTGATGGTCTTGACGGGGAGTCCTGCGACCTTGGCGAAGTCCCGGTCAAAGGCGCAGGCGACTATCGTCCGGCGGAAAGTAAGGAAAAAGGCGATAAGCAGGATTGTGAACAGGGCAAACAGCCATAGGTCGGATGACGTGATTGTGAGTATGTTGCCGAAGAGGAAGGAGTTGAGCTCCGGCACATATCCAGGCGTCAGAAAGACAAAGAGGATGCCGACAGCCATGCCGAGCGACCAGATTACGGCAATTGCCGAGTCTTCCCTTACGCGATAGCGCCCGGCTATCCACTCTACACCGAGTGACGAGACTACGGCAAATGCCGCTGCCATGGCGACCGGGCTGACTCCGAGGTAATAGCCGAGTCCGAGCCCGCCGAAACAGGCATGGGTGACGCCGCCGGTGATTGAGACCATGCGGCGGCTTATGATATATGTGCCGATTATGGCGGCTGCTATGCTGACGATGATTATGCCGGCAAGCGCGTTGCGGAAAAAGGCGTATTGAAGATATTCCATCTCTTGCTGCTTGGGGGTTATCAGGCGGTTGTGTTGACATGAGGCTCGCGTCTTGCCTCAGCTACTATCATCAGGAGCTCTTCCTTTACCGGAGTCGGAAGCTCGATGCCGCGGAGCTGGATGCTTCTGCCCCAGCCGGCTATGTCTTCAGGCAGCAGTGTCAGCAATATGTCGCGAAACTGCTCGATTTCATCGTCGGTGTAGTCGTCGGCGTTACGTCCTTTGTATGCGTCGAGTTCCTCGTCGTCGTAATACTCGATTTTGTCGCTTACCGAAGCCAGCAGCGAGTCGCGCTCACAGGTGATGTGCATTCCGCAACATTCTTCCTCCGGTTCGTTATAGGCAGGCTCGGTTATGCCCTGCGACTCAGCTTTCCTGCGCGAGTGGCGGTCATGGAGATAGAGTATTATGCCTGCAGCGACAAGCGCGCCAATGATTATCAGACTTACCTCCATCGGCTATTCCTCCACTTTTGACGGGGTGATTTCTTCAAGGGTGAAGCCTGTCTTGCGCATGTCGTTCCAGAATTCAGGATAAGACTTGCTCACGACTTCCACGTCGCGTATTACGATTCCGGGCAGGAAGAGTGCTACCGGGGCAAATGCCATTGCCATGCGGTGGTCGTCGTATGTGTCGATCGCCAACGGCACGTCGGCGTTGACCGGGGCGCGGGCGCCTTCCCATTCAAGGGTGCTGTCATCGGGCTGTCCGATGATGAACGATAGTTTGCGCAATTCATTGCACAGGGCGGCAATGCGGTCGGTCTCCTTGATTTTGAGGGTCGACAGTCCGGTTATGCGGAATGGAAGGTTCAGCACGCAGCAGGTTACTATGATTGTCTGCGCGAGGTCAGGACAGTCGGTGAGGTCGGCGACAAGCCGGGGGGTAATGTCGGGCGACGCGTTCAGTTCAAGCGCCGATTCATTGTCCCATTGCGCTTCGATGCCGAAGTTGTTGAACAGTGACATTATGCGGCTGTCGCCTTGAAGAGAGCGTGACTCCAGTCCGAGTAGTTTTATGTCGCCGAAAGAGAAGGCTGCTGTCTCAAACCAGTAAGACGCCGCCGACCAGTCGGCTTCTACGGTGAAATCCGTGGCGCGATAGCTTTGCGGAGCGATAGTGATGGTGTTGCTCGCAAATTCGCTTTCCACGCCCCATTGCTCCATTAGCCCGAGGGTCATGAGTATGTAGGGACGCGATACAATATCGCCTGTGAGATTTATGGTCAGTCCTTTTTCCATACGTGGCGCCGCCATGAGCAGGGCCGAGATGTATTGGGAGCTTGTCGAGCCGTCGACTGTTATGGTTCCGCCGGTGAGTTTTTTGCCTGTTATGCGGAGCGGGGGATAATTCTCCTCCCGGGCGTAGCTTATGTCGGCGCCGCAGTCGCGGAGAGCGTTTACGAGCACTCCTATCGGGCGCTGTCTCATGCGCTCGCTTCCGTCAAGTGTTACCGTACGTCCTTCCTGCATGGCGAAAAAGGCTGTGAGGAAGCGCATTGCAGTCCCTGCCGCGCCTATGTTGATTTCATCACTGTCGCTGTCAAGTGCGCGGCTCATGGCGTCGGTGTCGTCACATTTCGCCACTTCCGCTATCGTGCCGGCATTGCCTGAGAGCGCGTTGATCATCAGTGCCCTGTTGCTGATGCTTTTGGATAGCGGCAGTTTTATGATAGCGTCTACAATTTCTTCGGGGGGAAATATCTGATAGTCCATAACTTTTCGTTTATTAGTGTCGATTGCCTAAAATGTTGATGATTTCAGCCAGGCAAGCCACTCTTCATGGCTGCCGTTGAATGTGTTCATGTCTACTTCTGAATTGCATGCCTCGGTCCATCCCTGATGGCTGTATTGCCATAGCGACCACCGGTCGTTGCCGTCGTCGAGAGGCGGGTCGGTGAACGAGCAGATCCATAGCGGATATTCGTCAAACCGTCCCTTCAGGAATCGCTCGTAGCCATCCTTGTTTGTATAAAACATGACATTGTGACCGTTGCGGTGGAGACATTCTATCATGGCTCTGAGCCGCTTTACGATCTCTTCGGTGGGGATGCCTGAGGGGTTGCTCCATTCTTCCAGGTCTATTACTGCCGGGAGGTCAAGGGTCTTGCCTCGCAGTGAGTTGAGGAAGTTGATCGCCTGCATCTCGCCGTCGGTGTCAAATCGGAAGAAGTGGTAGGCGCCGACAGCCTTGATCTCTGACTTGCGCGCCTGAAGATAGTTGGAGTGAAAGCGCGGGTCCTTGAAGCTTGTCCCTTCTGTGGCTTTCAGCATGATAAAGTCGATGGAGTCGGCGGCGATACGCGAGAAGTCAATCTCTCCGTTGTGGGACGACAGGTCCATGCCGCGTACCGGAAACATCTTTTCATCGACGACTACCGACTTGACCGGTCTCCGTAAGTTGACATAGACAAAGCATGCGGCGATTATTCCCGCCACAAACACTATTGCCGCAATCCATGTCTTTATTTTCATCACGGCAAAGGTAGTGAGAATTAATGAAAATCGCTAAGAATCTGTTTAAATAGTGCAGGTTGACCGCGTTATTGCCGCCGGTTCATGTTCTCGGTTTTTTCGAGGAGGTCGACTTTCATGTCGTAGTAGGAGCGCGACATAAGCAGCGGATGGCTGTCGGGATTGTAGAAACGCTGCTCCTCGCTTCTTACCTCGGTCGACAGCTGGCGGTTGACGTAGTCGCGTATGTCTGACAGCGAGGTCTTGGGGTAAAGACGCTTGCCATGTTCCATGACCTTGACCTGGAGCGGCTTGAGATGACATCCGTCGAGGTTTACATGTTGCCAGGGCTTGTCGGGCGACACGCAGTCGAGTGTCGCGAGGTCGGGCATAGTGTCGCTGTGGTGGGTGATCAGCTCGCCTACGCTTGCCCCTTCGCTGTTGTAGATGCGGTATACGCTTTTCAGTCCGGGGTTGGTGATTTTTGTCACGTTGTCCGATATTTTTATTTTCGGCTCCCACTGTCCGTTGCGTTCAAGTGCCGTCAGCTTGTAGACTCCGCCAAATGTAGAGTCGCTCTTTGCCGTAATCAGTCGTTCTCCGACACCGAATATGTCGATACATCCGCCTTGTGACAGAATCGAGCCGATAGTGCCCTCGTCAAGGCTGTTTGAGGCCACGATAAGGCAGTCGGTCATCCCGGCGTCATCGAGCATTTTGCGTGCTTTCTTTGATAGTGACGCTATGTCGCCCGAGTCGATACGTATGCCGTGCAGCCGCTCTCCGCGTGGTTGCAGCACTTCGTGGAATACCCGGATGGCGTTTGGCACTCCCGACTCCAGGGTGTTGTAGGTGTCTACCAGAAATATTGACCTGCTGCCGTAGATTTCGGCATAAGCGCGGAATGCCTCGTATTCCGACTCGAAAGCCATGATCCAGCTGTGGGCCATTGTGCCTGTCACGGGGATGTCAAACATCTCGCCGGCTATGACTGTGGCTGTACGGCTTACTCCGCCTATGTAGGCGGCTCTTGCCCCGTATATTGCCGCGTCGGCGTTATGGGCGCGCCGAGCTCCCATGTCGGCTACCTCTTTGCCGCGAGCAGCCCTTACGATGCGGTTTGCCTTGGTGGCTATTAGCGACTGGTGATTGAGCTGCGACAGCATTGCTGTCTCGATTACCTGCGACTCTATGAGTGGGGCGATGACGGTGACAAGCGGCTCGTCGGGATAGGCGATTGTGCCTTCGGGAAATGCGTAGATGTCGCCGGTAAACCTGAAGTCGCGGAGAAAGTCGAGATACTCTTCTGAAAATAGATGGAGTCCGCGCAGGTAATCAATGTCTTCCTGCGTGAAATGAAAACACTCGATAAATTCAAGCACCTGTTCAAGCCCGGCGAAAATAGTGAATCCTCCGTTGTCGGGGTTTCTCCGGTAAAACATGTCATATACGCTCTTTTCCTTGCCTTTTCCGAGAAGGAAAAATCCATTGGTCATTGTCAGTTCATACAGATCCATGAGCATGGATATATTGCGTTGTCCACAGAGTGAGTTGGCTTTCATTTCAATAGGTTTTAATAGTCTATTGTTTAACAATGAAGGTGCCCCGGTTTGTTCAGACAGGAAAATTTTGTTAGTTTTGCAGCTGATGGAGATTGCGGTAAAAAATATGGTGTGTGACCGGTGTGTGTCGGTGGTGACAGGCATCATGCGCTCGTTGGGCTATCCTGAAGCTGTAGTTACGATGGGGCGCGTGACTCTTGACCGTGACTTGTCGGGAGAGGAGCTTGACCGCATCGACCGTTGTCTTGTCGCCGAGGGTTTTCAGTTGTTGCGTGACCGCGGGGCATCCTTGGTCGAAAAGGTGAAGGCGGCTGTGTTGCGTCTTGCCCGCTCGCGCGACGATGACAGGAAAGTGAAGCTGTCGGTCTACCTCTCCGATAAGCTTGGTGTGGACTACCGGACACTGGGGCGACTGTTTGCCGAGCATGAAAACCGCACCATAGAGCGCTATTATATAGCTCAGAAGATTGAATATGTCAAGGAACTGCTTGATTATGGAGAGATGACAGTGTCGGAAATTGCCTGTATGACCGGCTACAGCAGTGTGGCGCATCTTTCTCGTCAGTTCCGTGAAGAAACCGGCATGACGCCTACCGCCTATCGTGAAACCGGCAAGCGCATCCCCCTTGACAAAGTATAACCCCACGAATTGTACATCAACGAAATACACAGGGATTACATCAACAAAAATGCACCACGGTTTACATCGCCCCTACATTGCATATTGTAAATCAATAAAATACGGCGCGGATCACATCAACAAAAATACACCACGGGTTACATCGCGTAGCTGTAGGGGCGACTGGGAGGTCGCCAGCCACATCCGCATGGCGCACCCACGTGCACATTCCGGGGTTGCTGTCACCGCGGGCGAGCTTCCACTCGCCCCTACATTGCATGTTGTACATCAACGGAATACGCAGGGATTACATCAACAGAAAATGCACCACCGGTTACACCGCGTAGCTGTAGGGGCGACTGGGAGGTCGCCCGCCCATCCGCATGGCGCACTCACGCGCATATTCCGGGATCACTGTCACCGGGGGCGAGCTTCCACTCGCCCCTACATTTCATGTTGTAAATCAATAAAACACACAAGGATTACATCAACAGAAAATGCACCACCGGTTACACCGCGTAGCTGTAGGGGCGACTGGAAGGTCGCCCGCCCATCCGCATGGCGCACCCACGCACATTCCGGGGTCGCTGTCACCGCGGGCGAGCTTCCACTCGCCCCTACATTGCATGTTGTACATCAACGAATACGCAGGGGTTACATCAACAAAAATACACCACGGGTTACATCGCGTAGCTGTAGGGGCGACCGGGAGGTCGCCCGCCACACATGCAATGCGGACACGCAATATATCCCCGACAGGGGATAATCCATGTTTAGCCGTGGGTTGAGCGCAGCGATACCCACGGTAACCGCACCCCAAAATATCGTTTCCGCAGGAATCGTCAATCCACGTAACATGATGATTCCTTACGGAAACCACACGCGTGGTACATATTTCTCCGTGGGTATCACTTCGTTCAACCCACGGCTACAAGAAAGATCATCCCCAAGGGGATGCAACCCATACCGCATCAATCCCACGCGCTTATTCCGTGGTTGCTGTCACCGCGGGCGAGCTTCCACTCGCTCCTACATTGCATGTTGTACATCAATAAAATACGGCACGGATTACATCAACAGGAAATGCACCACGTGTTACATTGCGCGTTGTAAATCAACGAAATACACAGGGATTACATCAACAAAATACACCACGGGTTACATTGCGCGTTGTAAATCAACGAAATACACAGGGATTACATCAACAAAAACACACCACGGTTTACATCGCGTAGCTGTAGGGGCGACTGGGAGGTCGCCCGCCACACATGCAACGCGGACTCGCAATATATCCCTGTGACCCATAATATGCACAAGGGCTGCACCGGTTTCCCGGCACAGCCCTTGTGGTTGCATGTGTTAATCGTAATTTTAATTGATTACAATCTTCTGTGTCGTGTTGTCCACGACCACGATGTAGAGTCCGCGAACAAGGTAATACGATCCACGGTTTTCGCCGGTGTAGATTACTGCGCCATCCTGGCGTACGATTGTCACCTTTGCGCTTGGGCGTGACGTCTCGACGGTCAGTTCGGTGCCGTTGACGGTGATGTTGATATCATCGTTTTCTACATATACTATTCCGGTCACGATACCTTCGACGGTGACATTACAGCTTGCCGAAACCTCGCCGCAGGTTGCGGTGATTACAGCCTCGCCTTCGGCTATCGCGGTCACATTTCCATCTTCGTCCACCTTGACGATGGTGTCATCGGATGAGGTCCAGGTGACGGTCTTGTCAGTCACATCTTCGGGGAGGACTGTTGCGGTCAGCTTGTCGGTCGCACCGATAGTCAGCACGAGTTCTGTGCGGTCGAGGGCGATGCTCTCGGCAAGTATCGGGTTTACGGTCACCTTGCAGGTTGCAGACTGCTCGCCGCACGCTGCCGTGATTATAGCCTCACCGAGTGCGAGTGCCTGGATGTTGCCCTCAGCATCGACCTTGACGATGGTGTCATCAGATGAAGTCCAGGTCACGGTTTTGTCGGTGACATCCTCAGGGAGGACGGTTGCAGTCAGCTTGTCGGTCGCACCGATAGTCAGCACAAGTTCTGTGCGGTCAAGGGCGATGCTCTCTGCAAGTATCGGGTTTACGGTCACCTTGCAGGTTGCTGACTTTTCACCGCAAGCAGCGGTGATGGTCGCTTCACCGAGCGCGAGCGCCTGGATGTTGCCCTCTTCATCAACCTTGACGATGGTGTCATCGGAAGAGGTCCAGGTGACGGTTTTGTCGGTGACATCCTCGGGGAGGACGGTTGCAGTCAGTTTGTCGGTCGCACCGATTGTAAGCACGAGCTCTGTGCGGTCAAGGGCGATGCTCTCTGCGAGAATCGGGTTTACGGTCACCTTGCAGGTTGCCGACTGCTCGCCGCATGTTGCGGTGATGATAGCCTCACCGAGCGCGAGCGCCTGGACGTTGCCCTCTTCGTCAACCTTGACGATAGTGTCATCAGATGATGCCCAGGTGACGGTCTTGTCAGTGACATCCTCGGGGAGGACGGTTGCAGTCAGCTTGTCGGTCGCACCGATTGTAAGCACGAGTTCTGTGCGGTCAAGGGCTATGCTCCCGGCAAGTATCGGGTTTACGGTCACCTTGCAGGTTGCCGACTGCTCGCCGCATGTAGCGGTTATGATAGCCTCACCAAGCGCGAGTGCCTGAATGTTGCCCTCTTCGTCCACCTTGACGATAGTATCATCTGAAGAAGTCCAGGTGACGGTCTTGTCGGTGACATCCTCGGGGAGGACGGTTGCAGTCAGCTTGTCGGTCGCACCGATTGTAAGCACGAGTTCTGTGCGGTCAAGGGCGATGCTTTCTGCGAGTATCGGGTTTACGGTCACCTTGCAGGTCGCTGATTGCTCGCCGCATGTTGCGGTGATGATAGCCTCACCGAGCGCGAGTGCCTGAATGTTGCCCTCTTCGTCAACCTTGACGATAGTGTCATCAGATGATGCCCAGGTGACGATTTTGTCGGTGACATCCTCGGGGAGGACGGTTGCAGTCAGCTTGTCGGTCGCACCGATAGTCAGCACGAGTTCTGTGCGGTCAAGTGCGATGCTTTCTGCGAGTATCGGATTGACTGTCACTTTGCAGGTTGCCGACTGCTCGCCGCAAGCTGCTGTGATGGTAGCTTCACCAAGTGCAAGCGCCTGGATGTTGCCCTCTTCGTCGACCTTGACAATAGTGTCATCGGAAGAAGTCCAGGTTACGGTCTTGTCGGTCACATCCTCGGGGAGGACGGTTGCAGTCAGTTTGTCGGTCGCACCGATTGTAAGCACGAGCTCTGTACGGTCAAGTGCGATGCTCTCTGCAAGTATCGGGTTTACGGTCACCTTGCAGGTTGCAGACTGCTCGCCGCATGATGCGGTGATTACAGCTTCACCGAGCGCGAGCGCCTGAATGTTGCCCTCAGCGTCAACAGTTACGATGGTGTCATCAGATGAAGTCCAGGTGACGGTCTTGTCGGTGACATCCTCGGGAAGGACGGTTGCAGTCAGCTTGTCGGTTGCGCCGATGGTGAGCACGAGTTCTGTGCGGTCAAGGGCGATGCTCTCGGCAAGTATCGGGTTGACTGTCACCTTGCAGGTTGCCGACTTCTCGCCGCATGTAGCGGTTATTGTAGCTTCACCTTCAGCCATAGCTGTCACATTGCCCTCTTCGTCTACTTTCACGATAGTGTCATCTGATGAAGTCCATGTGACAGTGTTATAGGTGACATCATCAGGAAGAACCGTTGCCGTGAGTTTTTCAGTGGCACCTACAAAAATAGAAATATCGGTCTTGTCGAGAGTGATACTTTCAGCAAGTATAGGTTTGCCCGTAACAGTAATTATTCCGACAGGACCGTCGTCAAAGAATGTGGTGGCACGGATTTCCACATCCGGCATGTCAGGAGTCATAGGAATCTCATAGGTAATAAGACCATTGTGATCAACCGAAACCACATCCGGATTGCTTGACTCCCAATAAATATTATCAACAGTTACATCCTCGGGAAGAAGAGTGCAACTAAGCTGTACGCTCTTGTCGCCTTGCCGATAAATGACCTTCTGCTGAGAGGGAATCACTTCGGTAGGATATATTATGGACTTAATAGTATTGAACTGATTCCAATAGTTCTTGGAACTATAAACATTGCGTACTGATTCATCAACATAAAGCGTAGCGTAATTATATTGAGATGTTGAAAACGAAACAGATGATATTATCGGTGGAGTCTTTGCCGTTACGATTATATTTTTAAGTACAGAACAACCTCCAAACGCATTTTCTCCAATTGAAGTCACGGAGTTAGGTATGGTTACAGCAGTTAATCCACTGCAGTAGGAGAATGTGCTGTTACCGATAGAAGTCACGGAGTTAGGTATGGTTACAGCAGTTAATCCACTGCAGTAGGAGAATGTGCTGTTACCGATAGAAGTCACGGAGTTAGGTATGGTTACAGTAGTTAATCCACTGCAAAAACTGAATGCTCCTAATTCAATTGACGTAACTGATTCGGGAATATCAATAGAAGTCAAACTGATACAGTTAAAAAATGCTTCTTTTCCTATTGATGTAACCGATTCCGGAAATTCAAATGACTCCAGACTCTTGCAGCTATCAAAGGTCCACATTGGGATAGAGTTTATTGAATCCGGAAGTTTTACTCCCTTTAATCCGGTGCATTGAATAAAAAGTCCCCAACCTATTTCAGTCACCGAATTAGGAATTTCAATATACTCCAACTTTGGACAAGCACTAAAAGCCGCATGCTCTATTACTGATACCGAATTCGGAATCTTAAAGTCTGTAAGGTTTTCACATGCATAGAATACATTATTCCCTATTTTGGTTATTGAATTAGGAATCTCTACAGAGGTAAGGCTCGCACAACTTGCAAAAGTAGCAAATTCCAAAGTCTCCAATGAGTTAGGTATATGTATCGATTTAAGAGATCTACATTCATTAAAGGCGGTATTACCTATGTAGGTTATTTCATCCGTAAGATTTATTGAAGTAAGATTGCCGCACCCATTGAATGCCCATTCTCCAATATAGGTTACAGTAGATGGAAGTTCAACAGTTGTTAAATCAGAAGAGTCAGTAAATCCACCATTGCCGATTCTGGTAACGGTGTATTCCTCTCCTCCGTTTATGACTATTGAGGGAATTACCAAATTGTTGGGAGGATAGTTCCCCGGTTTAGTATAACTATCACCATATAAACCACCATTATATTCTGCTACTCCAGCTTTTGTCTGGCATGTCTTTGCTTCTTCATCGAGGACTGTATAAATCAATCCGTCGTAGGTAAATTCGTCGCCGACGGCAGCCGACAGATGCGGCAACGACACGAGGGTGATTAATAGGATTAGTAAAATTTTTTTCATTGCATTGTGATTGATAATGTTTTTAATTTCATAGAATATTGTTTAAAGCGGAATTGCGGTGTGGGTTCAGGTTATTCCAAAGGTAAAATAAGGGATGTAGCACTTCATAATATCACGGTGTGTGGTGTTTCTCATCCTCCATCGAAACGGTTGATAATAAGATACAAAAAAAAGGTGTGAGGATTGTATCTTGTTTTACCCGTAATTCAGGTCTTCGCATTACCTATCAGCATGGATAAAACAATAGCCCCACACCGATATTGCCATATAGTCTGCCGGTCAGGGCAGGGTATAAGCAACCGATGCAGGCGCTATTGCCAACCTTATCTTCTTGCTGATAATCAAAGTTGCGAAGTTTGAATTACGAAGATAAAATTTCAATAACACCTTTTTAGTAAAAAAGCTGATTCACAGCGCCAACTCTATGACGGAAATGTGAACCGATTGCAAAACTACTAAAAAAATGTTATAGTGGAGCTATAAAAGAGAGCAAATTTCAAAAAATGTTGCGGATTTTATGATTTTATTTTGATGATTCCTACGGAAACATGCCCCCGGGCACATTTTTCAACAAAATACACCGGGGTTACATCGCGTAAAAATGCACCGGGGTTGCACCGCGTAGCTGTAGGGGCGACCGGGAGGTCGCCCGCCCATCCGCATGGCGCACCCACGCACATTCCGGGGTTGCTGTCACCGCGGGCGAGCTTCCACTCGCCCCTACATTGCATGTTGTAAATTAGCAAAATACGCAGGGTTTACATCAACAGAAAATACACTACGGTTTACATCGCGTAGCTGTAGGGGCGACTGGGAGGTCGCCCGCCACATCCGCATGGTGCACCCCACGCCCATCCCAGGGTTGCTGTCACCGCGGGCGAGCTTCCACTCGCCCCTACATTGCATATTGTACATCAATAAAATACGGTGCGGATTGCATCGCCATGCAATGTGCAACATTTTTGCAAAATTGTGTAACGTGGCGGCGGAACGGATGATGTAATTTTGCGGCATGGAAATATTGAAGACTTTATTTTATATGCTTAACGAGATGTCGCCCTACATCTTGCTTGGCTTTTTTATCGCGGGACTGCTTCATGCGTTTGTCCCGGCAAGGGTCATGAGCCGTCATCTCGCCGGTACGGGCTGGCGCTCTGTGGTGAAGGCGGCGCTGATAGGGGTGCCGTTGCCACTATGTTCATGCGGAGTGTTGCCGACGGCTGTCGCCATGCGTAGGAATGGAGCCTCCAATGCTGCCTCGTCATCATTTCTTATCGCAACTCCGCAGACCGGTGTTGACAGCATAGCTGCGACATATTCGCTGCTTGGACCGGCTTTTGCGGTAGTGCGTCCGGTAGCCGCGCTTGTCACAGCCTTTGCCGGCGGATGTCTTGTCGGTAAGGCTGAGAAGGCGACAGCTGACACCGGGAGCTGCCGGCTTGATGCAAAGGATAGGGCTGACGAGGCTGAATTGCTGACATTTGCCGGAAAAATGAGGAGTGCGTTATATTATGGGTTTTTCCAGATGGTTCAGAGCATAGGGAAGTGGCTTGTGCTGGGGCTTGTGATAGCGGCTCTCATCACAGTGTGTGTGCCTGCCGAATTTTTTGTGTCGCTTGCCGACCGTCCGCTTCTCGCCATGCTTGCCGTGGTGGTGATAGCCGTGCCGATGTATGTGTGTGCCACAGGTTCCATCCCTATTGCGCTGTCGTTGATGCTGAAAGGGCTTTCGCCCGGCACGGCGTTGGTGCTGCTTATGGCGGGGCCGGCAGCTAACTTCGCTTCAGTGACCGTAATTTCACGCACGATGGGACGCAGGAGCGCCGTCGTCTATCTGGGGTCGATTGTCGCCGGTGCGATATGTTTCGGACTTGCCATAGATTACATGTTGCCGCGTGAATGGTTTGTCGCCCCGCTTACGGCGATGCATGGCGCCTGTCACGGAGCGGTGTCTCTGTCAGTGTTTGACACCGTTTGCTCGGTGATATTGGTCGTGCTTCTCGCGATAGCGTTTGCCTCACAGATATATAACCGTAAACATCAAAATATAAAAGACATGACAAAAGAGTATCATATCAAAGGAATGAGTTGTGCCCACTGCAAAGCTACAGTCGAGAAAAATCTTGCACGTATAGCCGGTGTGACGTCGGTGACGGTCGACCTGTCGTCGGGCGTGGCTTACGTGGAAGGCGAGCATGACCGTGACGCCGTGATTGAGAAAATAGGCGAAATAGGCTTTGACTTCGTAGAGGCTTAGCGCAAGGAAGGCCTGATGGCTTGAGGTGGCTGATATATAATTGCCCTGTCATAGAGCGGGCGCTTATATATCAGCCACTTCTGCTATATGCAGCCGTGGGTTACGGTCGGCCTCTTTTGGTGATTACGATTATCGCGCCGTTGGCACCCCGCGAGCCATAGATAGGGGCATCCTTCAGCACTTCCACGCGCTCGACATCATAGAGGTTTATTCCGTCGAGGGTGCTTACCGGCAAGTCGTCGACAATGTAGAGAGGCTCGTTTGACGAATTGATGCTGTGAATGCCGCGTATAGTCACACTCCTGTCATTGTTGCGCGGGCTTCCACCGATATTGAGTCCGGGCACAAGACCTCTCAGCGCGGTCAAAATATCGGACGCGCCTGTGGCACGTAGTCTTGCGCCTGTGATGCCCGAGCTTGCGTTGATTCGCTCCCGGCGTTTTACATAGCCATATCCCAGCTCCATTATCTCCGGCTCCTCGCTGACTTCCCTTACACCGGTGTCGATGACCGTTATCTTAATGGATTTTCTTCCGTCAACGGCAATGCGGTATAGCTCTTTCTTGATTCTCAGGCTGAGGGTGTCGGTAGGGTTTATGTCGCTCAATCCGAAACGCCCGAGCTTGTCGGATGTCGCGTAACACGCTTCGTCGCTGACCCAGACTCTTGCGTTTTTGACCGGGTTGCCAAACCCGTCGACAATAAGCCCGTTGAAGGGGTGGTCTTCTCCATAAACGGCTAAGGATGACAGCGCGAGAGTTAAAAAGCAGGCTATGTATTTCATGATAAACGATATTTTTTACAAATATAAGTATAAAAGCTTAAATTACCGTTATAAAGAAGCCAGTATCCGGGAGTTGGCACGGTCTACTACCGAGGTGTCGAGCGATGCGAGATATATCCGGGTGGTGGTTTCCGAGTCATGTCCCATGCCTTCGCTGATTACCCTTACGGGGATGCCCTTTGTCTTGGCTGCAGATGCCCAGCTATGGCGTGCGACATACATTGTGAGCCGTGTTTCGATCCCTGCCAGCCGGGCTATTATTTTCAGGTTGTGGTTGATGTTGTAGCATGTGTTGCGGTAGACGCTGCGCTCATTCTTACACGGTGACTTGATTATGGGGAGAAGATAGTCGCTTTTGTTGATGGGATATTTGTCAAGAATCATTTGCATCTCCTTGGTCCACTTGACGGTAAGTCTTTGTCCTGTTTTGCGTCGGCGGTATGTGAGATAGCTGTTGCTGAGGTCGGATTTTCTTAGAAACGCCATGTCGATAAAGCTCATCCCCCGGAGATAGAAGCTCAATAGAAACATGTCGCGGGCATAATCGAGTTTAGGCTCCGTCGTCAGGTCGAGCCCTTTGATGCGGCTTATCGCCTTTATGGGCAATGCTCTCTTTACGGTCTTGCCAATACCGGTGTAGACGTGACGGAACGGATAGCGGTTGTCGATGATGTCATTGTCCACGGCGCGGTTGTAGACCGCACGCAGGATGCGTGTGTAAAATGAAATCGAGTTTTGGGTGATGCCCCTGACGAGCAGCCATGACTCGTAGCTTTCCATCAGTTCGGGGGTGATGCTGTCGAGCATGACGTCATCCTTCCTGTCGCCTGCCTGTCGGGAGATATGGACAGTAAGAAATTTGGCGAAACTGTTGAGCGCCGCCTGATAGGTCTCGGCTGTGCGAATCTTTCCGCTCTCTTTCAGCCGGGCGATTATGCTCTTCGTGAAAGAGCTGATTGAGTATTGGCTGAGGTAATAGTTGTATTCATCGATGATGTCGTCGACAGAATAGGAAAAGCTGTCGCAGTCAAGCTTGCTCGCGATTCTTTTGAACCGTTCAATATCACGTAATATGCACTGACGTATTGCAAAGAGCCTTTCGCTGCGCTTGCCGTTTAAGACGAGGGTCACTATGGCGCGGTTGGAGTTCCACTCCTCGGGAAACACTTTGTAAGGAGTAAGCAGCTGACGCACTTTCCGGTTGAGAATTATCTGATAGTAGATCGAGCCTTCGCGACCGGCAACAGTCGACGGGCGGAATTTTGCTTTTATAGATACCATCGGTTTAGAGTTTTTTGCTCCAAGTTACGGCAATAGCCCTCATTCTTGAAAATCTAACGGAGGCTTTGCCGTGAATCGTGCTGTAAATCTCTGATTTACCGATTATTTTTATTAGCTTTGTAAACAGAATGTCAACCTCAATGAAAGAAAAGGAAAATAATATACTTGAACCTGTCAATGGCGGTGATAATTCTCTATTGCTGCCGATAGAGAGTCTGATTCATGTAATTCGCGGACAGCAAGTAATGCTGGACAGCGATTTGGCTCGGTTGTATGGCGTGGAAACACGTGTGTTGAATCAAGCGGTAAAACGCAATATTGAACGTTTTCCCGAAGATTTTATGTTTCAGCTCACTAAAGAAGAATGTTTAAAATCACAAATTGTGATCTTAAACACAGCCCGTGGTCAACATCTTAAATATATGCCATATGCTTTCACTGAAAATGGTGTCGCGATGCTAAGCAGCGTGCTCCGTTCAAAAACGGCTATTGAGGTAAATATCCGCATTATGAGGGCATTTACTTCGATGCGTAGTTTTCTGATGAATAATGCCCACGTCTTTCGGCGTCTGGAGGCAGTTGAACATCATCAATTGCTATTACAGAAGCACCTGTCGGAGCATGATAAAAAGATTGAAGAGGTGTTGACTCGCCTTGACAATAAGGACTCTGAGCCTATTGAAGGATTTTTCTTTGAGGGACAGATATTTGACGCCTACACCCTTATATCCGACTTAATCAGAAAAGCCACAACGAGAATAATTCTCATAGATAATTATGTGGATGACCGCATACTGAAAGTGTTGACAAAACGTAAGGAAGGCGTAGCGGCGACAATCTATACCGACCCGCGCCATTCTCAAATCAACAATGACCTTCGCCGACACAATGCCCAATATCCACCTATAGAAGTCAGGAACTGCACAAACGTGCACGACCGGTTCCTCATTATAGATAATACTGTGTATTTCATAGGAGGCTCAATAAAAGACCTTGGGAAGAAAATCGTCGCATTCAGTCAGATGCAGCAGAATCCGGATGACATTCTTTCAAGACTAAGATAATTTATAGGTCGCAATTTGTGACATCAATGATGTGCTGATTCTCTGAAATTACCATAATAATGGCGCAATGTAATGGCGTCATGTCTACAATCTGTCTACGTCAAAAACATCAAATCCCCGCAGCTCGATGAGCTACAGGGACTTGCGTTGTTTTGAGCGGAGAGGGAGGCTGTTAAACCTATTTTTTCAATTATTCCCAACCGTTACCAATTATTCTCATATTCTCATACTTAAGGGGTAACGGTTGTTTCATTGGTAAGACCTACTATCAAACATTAACGCTAATTTCGGGTACTTTTTTGGGTACCCGTTTTTTCTTCGTCGTCCGGGTTGGAACGATTGACATCAAAAGAATTAAAGCGTTCCATATTTTCAACCTTTGCGACATTGACTATTTTAATATAAGGCTTCATAGCCTTAAAGTCGCTGTGCCCTGTCCATTCCATAATAACAGGCGCGGGAATACCGAGCCGAAGGGCATTTACTATAAACGTCCGGCGTCCGGCGTGAGTGGTAAGAACGGAATACTTCGGCACTACTACCTCGGAACGCTTACTACCGACATAGGACACAATATTAACGGGTTCGTCTATTCCGGCGACTTCCGCCGCTTCGTGAAGGTTCTCGTTCATTTTGACGTTACTAATTACGGGTAACGCCTTATCATTGGGAAGCCCTACGCCGTCGTATTTGTCAAGAAGCGCAAGGGCATACTTATTTAATTCTATGTGTAGCCGCGCCGTCGTTTTCTTTGTAACTATTGACATATAAGGCGGCGTTTGTTCCCGGTGGATATCGGAACGCCGGAGTTTGGCAACGTCCGAATAACGAAGCCCGGTAAAACAGCAGAAGCAGAACACATCGCGCACCGCCGGAAGGGAAGGCTTATTAGCCGGAAATTCAAAGTTAAGGAAGTGTAGCAGTTCTTCCCATTCCAAATATATAACTTCTTTGCAGTCCAAACCCTTAAACCGGGGCCGATATTGAAGATGTGCCATGCCGGAATAATACCCGTTGGCAGCCGCCCAACGCAAGAACCAACGAAGGAAGCCTACGTTTTTGGCTACCGTAGTATTTAATTGCCCTACCGAGGTTTGAAGATAAGCGACAAAGCCAGCAAAGGAAGCCTTATCGAAATCTTCCAAAGTAAACCTGCTTTTCTTATTATAATTTATTAAGTGAGTTTTAAGGCTACTGAATTTCGTGTAGGTTGATTTAGTCCAATTATTAGTTATACCCATTTCCCCTGTGAATAAGTCGAAGACTTCAAAGAAGCCCAAAGGCTTTTGTTCCGGCTCTGCTTCTTTGGGTGTGGCACGACCCGCCGCCACGTCGAAGGCTTCCTTAAATTCAGTCACAGAAGGCGGCCGTTTGTTGTCAAGTTCAAACCGCGTTAAGACTTCTTCAACAAGTCCGCATAGCGATATAACGCCGCGATTGATAGCTCCGGCTGTTTCGCCGTGGCTGTTCTTATTGCCAAGTTTGACACAGCAATTAGCCGAATCCCATTTAGTAGGCGCAATAACATAGCCGGAGCGGATATCGCACCGAAGACCGGCCCACGATACCCGAAGCCTAATACCGACTTCTTCCGCTACTTCCTTCCCTTTGTTATTGGGTTTAATGTGAAGACCTACTTTAATTTTAAACTTCATACGGTAAGCATTTTTCCGCGCCCTGTTAATAGCCACTTTGCCGAAATCGGATAGTTTGCTATTAAACGTGAGTTCGATATAAGCAATCAGAACAAAGTTAGCTGGTTATCTGTCACAAACTCCAAAGAGATAGACGGTTTCTTTGGAAAAAAACAGTAAGCAGCGATAGCACTCAAGGCATTGGTGATGAA
>NZ_SPPC01000013.1 GCF_004570975.1 Barnesiella sp. WM24 | reverse complement strand
GGGGCTCCACCTCTTCCCATTCCGAACAGAGAAGTTAAACCCCGCCACGCCGATGGTACTGCGAAAGTGGGAGAGTAGGTAACCGCCCCCTTCGAGGCTGCAAGCAACCCTTGCAGCCTCTTTTTTTTACCCATACCCCAACCGATTATTGTAATTACATCATTATGTTACCTGCCGGATTTAAAACCGATTTTGACGGTCTTGCAGAGGCTCTTGAAGGAGAGCCGACAGTAAGCGTAAGATTTAATAAAGCAAAGGTGGATTCCGTTCCTGACGGGGAGCCGGTTCCCTGGTGTGACAGGGGGCGGTATCTTGCGGAGCGTGTCCCGTTTACTTTTGACCCGGCATTGCATCAGGGTAAATATTATGTGCAGGATGCCTCCTCTATGGTTTATGATTACATAATAAGTCATGTCGTGGAGCAATCTCGCCCTGTGAGGTATCTTGATGCCTGTGCTGCTCCGGGGGGCAAGACGACTGCAGCTATAGACGCGCTTCCTGAGGGTTCGCTTGTGGTGGCAAATGAGTATGTCCCTTTGCGCGCTGAAATTTTGCGTGAGAATCTTGTTAAGTGGGGTTATGAGGGTATTATGGTGTCGAAGGGCGATACGCGCAAATTTCGCAAGCTAAATGGCGAATTTGACGTAATTGCCGCCGATGTGCCATGTTCGGGTGAAGGAATGTTCAGAAAGGACCCCGAGGCTGTCGCGCAGTGGTCGCCGTCGCTTGTCGCAGAGTGTGCGTCCAGGCAGAAGGAGATTGTCGATAATCTGTGGGGTGCTTTGCGCGGAGGAGGAATCTTTATTTATTCCACCTGCACGTTCAACCGCGAGGAGAATGAGGATATGGTAAGGTGGATTCTTTCCGAATACGATGCGGAGATAGTCGAGCTGTCCTTCCCTGCTGATTGGGGGATAGTATATCGTGACGGTTGTTATCACTTTTTGCCCGGCAGGGTGAAGGGAGAGGGACTGACTGTGGCTGTTATCAGAAAAGGGGGATGTGTTGCGGCAGGCGGCAAGATTTCAGGAGCAGTAAAGCAAGGTGCGGTTTCCTCCGAGTGTAAGTCACGTATATTGAATCCTGAGAAATACCGGTGGATGGTCGAAGGAGACAGGATTGTGGCGTTTCCGCTGGCGCATGATGTCGCGCGTATAGAAAAGACTCTTGACGTAATACATCGCGGAATTGAGGTGGGGCATATAAAGGGTAAGGATATATTGCCTGCCCAGTCGCTTGCCATGAGCCGTGGGTTGAATCGCGATGCCTTTGCTGTCAGCGAGGTCGGTTATGACACGGCAATAGCATATCTGAGGCGTGAGGCTGTGACAATTGAGGACGCTCCTGTCGGTTATGTGCTTCTTACATATAAAGGCACACCGCTCGGATTTGTGAAAAATCTCGGGCGGCGCGCCAATAATCTTTATCCGCAGCAGTGGCGTATTCTCTCGTCACGCTTGCCGCAGAATCCGGTAAGTATAGTTTAGCTGCGGGTCTGTCCGTTGCCTGTCACGATATATTTGTAAGTCGTGATTTCCGGAAGTGCCATAGGTCCGCGGGCATGCAGTTTCTGGGTGGAGATACCAATCTCGGCTCCGAATCCAAACTGCCCTCCGTCGGTAAACGCGGTCGACACGTTGACATAGACACATGCGGCGTCTATCTCCTTGAGAAATGCCTGTTGGGCGGCTTTGTCTTCAGCTACGATACACTCGCTGTGGCGTGATGTGTGGCTGTCGATGAATTTTATGGCTTCATTTAAGCCGTCAACCGCCTTGACCGACATTTTATAATCAAGCCATTCCCTGCCGAAATCATCCTCTGTTGCACGGTGCAGGTAGGGGTATATACCGTCAAGCACCGAGTAGGAAGCTTCATCAGCATATATCTCCACATGCTTTTCTGACAGCGGAGAGCATATGTAAGGGAGCTGGCTGAGCAATGCCGCGTCAATAACGAGGGTGTCAAGCGCGTTACATACGCTCACGCGTCGTGTCTTGGCATTAAATACGATGTCACGTGCGATATCTAGATTTGCCGAGGTGTGGACATATGTGTGACATACTCCGGCGCCTGTCTCGATTACGGGTACGCGTGCGTTGTCGCGCACATACTCTATGAGCTTTTTAGAACCGCGCGGTATTATAAGGTCGACATAACCTGTGGCATGAAGCATCTCTGTCGTGGTCTCATGATTGTTTGGGAGCAGTGTCACGCAGTATTCATTCCATCCGTTCTCTGTGAGCAGACGCTGCAAGAGCGCAACTGTACACTCGTTGGTAGCTTGCGCGTCACTGCCTCCTTTAAGGATACATGCGCTGCCTGCTTTGACACATAGCGAAAACACGTCAAACGTTACATTGGGTCTCGCTTCATAGATGATGCCGATGACACCAAACGGCACTGTGACTTTTTCGATAGTCATGCCATTTGGCCGTGTGGTTTTACTCAGCGATATTCCAAGAGGGGAGGGTAGCGAAGCTACTGAACGCATGTCGGAAGCGATGTCCCTTATGCGTGACTCTGTAAGCTGAAGCCTGTCGCGTTTAGGATTGTCAGGCGACATTCGGGCAAGGTCTTTTTCGTTTGCCCGGAGTATGTCGGGGATTGCCGCTTCTGTAGCGTCGGCAAGCATCAGCAGCAGAGAGTTTGTTTCCTCAGGTGACCTGAGGGCAATTTCGCGTGAAGCCCGCCGTGATGCTTCCAGCATAGGTGTTATATTAGCCATGACTTATTTACCATACATGAGCTCGCGAAGCTCATTTTCTACATTTTTGGCTTTCTTGAGCACTTCCTTGTGGTCAACAAAAAACAGGTAGGTTGAATACTGCTTTTTGCCGTCGGGAGTGGTTTCTTCCGCGTATTGCAGCACTGCAAGATTGCCGTTGCGTGCGCGCCACATCAGTTTTTCATCCTCTCCTTTCAGCTGGGCATATTTGCCATAAGCGGCTGAGAGCCTTGTCTTGGTCTGCTCGTAGGTGGTCATGTCGTCGGTGGCTGATGTTTTGTAAAAACCAATCTGATATAGCTTGTCGCGATAGAAGTCAAGCACGCTGCCGGTCCATTCGATATGTCCCCACACTGCCGGTCCGTAAGATATTTTTGTCTCTTCCCCATCTGTGCGGGTCTGCTTGTTCTCCACATTGCTTAGTGCGAGGTCGCAGCGGTCAAATTTCCATCCAAATTTCACTCCGTTTACTTCAGTGAGTTTTTCAGTGGCAAATGCCACAGCCGACAACATTGTCAGCGCAATCATGATAAGTGATAAGCGTTTCATTTATTAGTAAGTGTTGTTATTATAAATCGATATAAAGGTAGTCGCTGTGAATGAGAGGTCTTGCCTCACGTTCGCCGGCTACTCTGCGGGCATCATCGACATTATAGCCTATTCTGCCCCAGGCGATGATTTTACCGTCGGCGCGGCTCACGCTGACAATGTCGCCCTCCTCGAAGTTTCCGTCAATAGAAGTTACCCCTACAGGCAGCAGGCTTGCTCTTACCGGCGAGAGGATGGCTTCAGCCGCACCGTCGTTGACAATGATATTTCCCTTGGCGAAGTCTTCGCTGTGGGCTATCCATTTTTTTAGACCGGAAGCGGCTTCCGGCGACGGATGGAAAAGGGTGTGTGGCACATCCTTCTCCGGAGTCAGGAGGTCGATAAGCACATTTTCTCTCTTGCCGTTGGCAATGATGACCGCGGTCCCTTCAGCCGCCACTTTAGTGGCTATGCGGTATTTTGTCGCCATTCCACCCCTTCCAAGGGAAGAACGCGATTCGGTTATGCCGCCTGAGGCGTCATCATTTTCCCTGATATCGGTGATGAGACGGGTGCCCGGGATTGACGGGTCTCCGTCATATACTCCGTCAATATTGCTGAGTATTATAAGAGCCTGCATGTTCATCATCGAAGCGATGAGCCCTGACAGCTCGTCATTGTCGGTAAACATAAGCTCAGTCACCGACACAGTGTCATTTTCATTGACAATAGGAATGACATTATTGGCGAGCATCACTTCCATACAGTGCTTCTGGTTCAGGTAGTGGCGGCGTGTGGAGAAATTCTCTTTTGTTGTCAAAACCTGTCCGCAGGCTATGCCGTGGTCGCGAAACAGTTCATAGTAGCGGTTGATAAGCTTTGCCTGTCCTACCGCCGAATAGAGCTGTCGCGCCGATACCGAGTCAAGCCTGTCGCCAAGGTGAAGCTCGCTTCGCCCTGACGCGACAGCGCCCGATGAAATCATGATGACCCTTATGCCTTTGCGGTGAAGCTCGGCTATCTGGTCGACAAGAGCCGACATGCGGGTGATGTCAAGGGTGCCGTCGGGGCGGGTGAGCACATTGGAGCCTATTTTTATGGCTATGCGTTTATAAGCGTGTCGTGACATATATAAGAAAACGATTATTTTTCTTTATTGTTGTCTCGTATAGCCACACGCCTGATTTTTCCGCTTATAGTCTTGGGCAGTTCCTTGACAAATTCCACGATACGCGGGTATTTATAAGGCGCGGTGACGCGTTTCACGTGATTCTGGATCTCTTTTATAAGGTCCTCTGCCGAGTGTTCGGCGCGTTCAAGATAGTCTTTGGCAAGCACGATTGTCGCTTTCACGACCTGACCGCGTATCTCGTCGGGTACTCCGGTTATGGCACATTCCACGACGGCAGGATGGGTCATAAGCGCGCTCTCCACTTCAAACGGGCCGATTCGGTAGCCTGATGACTTTATCACATCGTCGGTCCTGCCGACAAACCAGAAGTAACCGTCTTCATCGCGCCATGCCACGTCGCCCGTGTGATATATGTCGTCATGATATGCGGCATGGGTCAGCTCGGGGTCGTGGAGATATTCCTTAAACAGTCCGAGCGGCTTTTTACCGTGAGTGCGCACGACGATTTCACCCTGTTCGCCATCCTCCACGGGGCGTCCGTCGGGGGCTATAAGGTCAATGTCATATTGCGGACCTTTCTTGCCCATCGAGCCAGGCTTGGGTTCAAGCCATGGATAGGTGGCTATGGTAAGCGTGGTCTCGGTCTGTCCGAAGCCTTCCATCAGCTTTATGCCGGTGAGACGCAGCCATTCTTCATATACTTTCGGATTTAGCGCCTCGCCTGCGATAGTGCAGTATTTGAGAGTGGACAGGTCAAATTTTGACAGGTCTTCGCGTATGAGAAACCTGAACACGGTAGGCGGCGCACAGAATGAAGTGATGCCGTAGTTATGAATCATATGCAGCACATCCACCGGCTCAAACTTCTCGAAGTCATAGACAAACACGTTTGCCCCGGCAATCCATTGTCCGTAAAGCTTGCCCCACACAGCCTTGCCCCAGCCTGTGTCGGCAAGTGTAAGATGCAGACTGTCTTCCGACAGATTATGCCAGTAGCTTGCCGTGATTATATGACCGAGCGGATATGTGAAGACGTGAGCCACCATCTTCGGCTCTCCGGTGGTGCCCGACGTGAAATACAACAGTGAGATGTCGTCGTTGCTGTTGACCTTCTCGGGACGCACAAACGGTTTTGCCTCGTCGATTGACTTGTTGAAGTCATACCATCCCTCCGGCACCAGAGGTCCTGTCGACACGAGTGCCTTCACGGTCGGGCATGAGGGCATCGCTTTCTCGATATGGTCGACAACCACCTTGTCGCCGGTGCAGATGATTGCTTTTATGCCTGCCATCTTACACCGGTATACGATATCTTTTTCTGTAAGAAGATGGGTAGCGGGGATGACTGTGGCTCCGAGTTTATGGAGCGCTATGATGGAGAACCAGAATTGATAATGGCGCTTCAGGATGAGCATCACCATGTCGCCGCGGCCTATGCCGAGCGACTGTAGAAACGATGCCGTCTTGTCGCTCTCGCGCTTTATGTCGGCAAATGTAAACTGGATTTTCTCGCCCTTGTCATTGGTCCATAGCAGGGCGCGTTTATCGGGCTCTTTCTCTGCCCATGCATCAACCACGTCATAGCCGAAATTGAAATCTTCCGGCACATTCACGTGGAAATTTTCCATAAAGTCCTCATAGGACTCAAATTTGGTCTTATCAAGAAATTTTTCAAGCATAGTGCTGTAATTTATAGACTGTAGTAGTAGATATCTTCGTGTATCGTCAGGATATTATCGCGATAAGCTTCACCGCCTTGTCGCCGAGCGCGCGCAATCCATGCTGTCGGCGGGCGTCAAACATTATGCTGTCGCCCTCGTGCAGAGTGATTACCTTGCCGGCAACCGATATTTCAAGCTCGCCTTCAAGCACATAGTTGAACTCCTGACCGTCATGGGTGTTAAGTGTCATCTGAGTGTCATGTGCGACAGGCTCCACGGTCACTATGAACGGAGCCATGATTCTGCGCTGAAATCCTGCCGCAAGATCCTGGTAGCTGTATGCCTTGGTGCGCTCTACCTTCACTCCGTTGCCTGAGCGTGTCACATAATAAGAGTTCATCTTCGGCTCCTCCCCGAAGAGCAGGGCGGTCAGCTCTACGCCGAAGGTAGTGGCGAGGCGATGAAGGAAGCTGACAGGTATGTCGGTGGTGCCGCTCTCATATGCCTTGAGCAGCTCGATATCTATTTCACACTCCGCTGCCATTTCCTCGACCGTCATGTCGACAGCATCGCGCAGCCCTCTCATTCTTTTGGCGACTTGTTTTATATGATCCATATATATACCTTAGATAAATTTCGTAATAGTTGATAATTTTAACTTTCGCTTGTACGCAAAGATAAACAATCTTTTTATAAATGAGTTTTCATTTTGTGCTAAAAATGTCATTATTGCACATCATTTATAATAGTGTGCGATAAATCGTTGACAAAATGTAATGTTTAAGCCTCGATAAGGATAAAATCAAATATTGTATGAATTTGTGAAATATATTGTATTTTTTGTAAAAATAATCATTGAAATCAGATTAAATCATAATCCCCTCGGCACGCCGATAAAAAAGTGGAAGACTTGAGCCGGCCGCGACAGCGACCGACGAAGTCTTCCACTACTCTCAATGGGCTTTGAGGTTATCTTCGAGATGTTATTTCACGACTTTATATGATTTTGTTCCGCTACGCAGTATATAAAGCCCTGCGGGCAGCGAGTTGACCTCATCCTTATCCACTGCTTTACGTAGCAGAATGCCTTTCGCCGAATAAATGTCGACAGCCGTTACGTCTGACTCGGCATCCATGATGCCGGATGTATTTGTCACGCCCTGTATCATGCAGCTTGCCTCAAGGTTGCTGCCGTCAAGAGTCCTGACGGTTATTGTCGCCGTGCCTTTATCGTTGACTGTGACCACGCCGGAGTTATCGACTGTGGCGACATCAGTGTTGTCACTGCTCCACTCGACTGATTTGTCGGTAGCGTCATCCGGATTGAAGATTACCCGGAGCTCTTTTTGCTCGCCCACGGCTATTTCCTCAGTCCCGTCATGCTCGATTGATATTGATGACAAGGGGCGGTAGCACATGTCGGCAAAGTTATTGCCACTACCATCAATTTCCCATACGTTGTCGCTCCCCTTGACTATCGCGTGGCTCTCCGTGATTGTGAAGCTTCCCGGCTTGCTTTCCGGGAGGTTGTATTTCAGGCGTCCTATCGGCGCCGAGTCATCGGCAATGGCGTCAAGAGAGGGTGAAAACACGATGAAACGCAATTCCTTCTCTTCAGGAGAGCGGCTTTCGATTACGGGTTTGCCATATATGCCGTGACCCGCCACTGCTGCCTCGTAAAGCTCTACAAAGTCCCCATCCGGAAAGTCAGCGTCAGGGACACGCAGTTTGAAGCAGATGGCGCAGATATTGCCCGATTCCGAATCAGATTTAAGCCCGAAGTCGACGTATGTCACATTATTACTGTAGTCATATCTCGGACTTTCAGCAAAAAAGGTAAATCCCTGCGCGCCTGCGGCACGGCTGTAGGCAGCGCCCACAGTGCCCCCGAAGTCTTCACCTCCGTCATCCCATCCTCCTATGCCGATATTTATTCCGACATCCTCGATGAGTTTCCCCGATATAATCAGGTCGGCGAGCCAATGCAGGTCAGCGTCATCGACGGAGCCTGAGGCATTAAGGTCATGGAGCGACCGGTCGGTCTTCTCCTCGTTGATAGCCTTTGCGAGCACAACCATGTCGGCGAGATCCACCTTTCCGTCATTGTTGAAGTCGCCTTTGTAGCGGGTGGCGGCAGAAAGAGTGCCGATACCCGCTGCAAAGAGACATACAAGTGTGGTGAGTTTATTCATAATATTTGAGTTATCAGTTCCAGCCGCCTATCGAGCCGCCTATTTCAATCTTTGTCTGTGAAGGATTCTTGCTGAGAGTCACCACGATAGTGTGGCTATAGCCCTGCCTGAACGAAAGCCGGCCCTCCATGAGGTAGCTGACACCCTGGGTGACAACCTCTACGAGCGGACGGCGCGACTCGATATTCTGCGGCACCACAATAGCCTGAAATTCCGTGTCGGTGATTTTCTGAGCCTGTATCGATGCGGTCTCGGCATAGGGGTCTTTTGACACACCGCCCGTCGACAGGTCGATTGACGCGGTGGCTACGGTGTTGTGGACATAAACCTGACAGTCGGAGGGTATTTCCCCCTCGTAATCCTCGCTCTTCTCAAGCTTTATTATCGCCTTGCTCATGCGGTGGGCGAATGTGAGTTTCACGGGCGATGCCGATGCCTCTACATCCTCCTTGCTGCTCCACACAAAGTCTGATGCGGTATAGCCCTCGTGGGTTGACTGGTCGGTGGCGACAGTGAATGTATAGTCCTCGGTGTCATCTACCGTTTTTGAATAAGGATAGTAGGCGTAGACTGTGTGCTTGCCTTCGTTCCAGTAAGCCTTTCGCGCCGCTTTCCACTCTGTGCCGTTGAAGGTGAACGGCTCGTTGTTAAGTTCGTTTCCGCCCACTTGCAGTGTGTTTCCTTCGGCTACCATATAGATGCCTATGCGGTCGTTGCTCTCAAAGTTACTATCAGTGGCGCGTGATGAGTTTTCGTAATCGCATATAAATGCTATCTCATTGTCTTTGTTAACATCGGGCGCATTGTCCGATGAGCATGCTGCCATCATTGCAGCGGCTCCGAGCAGGAGCAGGTTGTGATATGATTTCATGATTGTTTAATATTTATTCGATTTGACTATTCTTACCGGATGATGTGAGCCCGACGCCACGTAGCTTTCAGTATCGTCAACCATTGCGGCGCGGCTTGTCGAGGTGGTGCCCCACTTGTCGGAGTCGTTGGCATAGAATTTTTCCATTGTAAATCCTTCACCCGAATATTCAAGTATGCGCCTTACGATGTCCTGGCGGCTGATGGCGTTGAAGTAGGGGATGCCATAGTTCATGCAGGAGTTTATCTCGCAGCGGTAAGCGCCGCGTGCTTTTCCGTAGGCACCTTCAAATATATCTACAGAGTTACTATAGCGCGGGTCTAAGATAAAGTGATTCCATGCTACGTCGGTCATTTTGCCCGACAATGATATGTTTTGGAACCATCTTTTTCTCTGATAGCTCATTATAATCGTTTTTTCGTTATCGCTTATATATCTGTTCTTGGTGACTCTTTCTTCAGCAAGTTTGCCGAAAGCATGTCCACCCGCCTCATGCTGAATGATTCCGCGTGTATCCATCGGGTATGTCCCGACGCTTGGGGAGCATATTGCTACCGCGCTGCCATTTTCCGTAAGAGTCGTTGCGCTGCCATATTCGTCACTGTTCAGGGTGAGTATGACGAGTGACCGGGGCATCTTCTCGGCTGTCATCGGTGTATGACTGACCGCATAATCGAAAATATCATCAACATTATCAGGCTGAAGTGACCCTACTCCGTCGCAGTCATATCCATAGAAAGTGGAAAAGCGAGTGTTTCGCCAGTTGGCGCGGGTGTTTACCCCGGTTTCCTGCGAGAGGGATATACATGCGTAGACATTAAAGCGGTCGCGGTATGTAAGATATGGCTCCACTCCGAAGAAGTCTTCCATCTGCTCGTTGACGAGACTTAGATAGCTGCCGTCGGCTATTGAGGCTGCATCCCAGCCGTCGCCTAAGAAGAGTATGTCAATGCCGTTACCCTTGCTCGCTTTTTGCAAAGTCACACATTCATCCTCGCCATATTGGTAGTCATACTGGCTAACCTCACACCTGGTCGTGTAGCCTGTTGCTTTCTGTGTGAACTCAACATAGTCATTTCTGTTTCCGGAACCTTTTGGCATCTCCGTGATTGTAAGCACTATCTGTTCCTTTCCAGAACCTTCACTCTTGTTCACTTCACACCATTCCGGCTTGGCGGTTATTTCCCATTCTCCATCACTGTCAAGCACGATGGATTCGCTATGGCGAGTGTTTAATGCACATGCTGTTGACGGGCGGCAGACAAAATCCGTACTTACCGAAATCCGCGAGAACTCCTTCCAACCCTCAGCCCTGCGGTAAAGGTCGACAGACTCCTCGGGAACCTCAAGGGTAAAGTTATTCTTGGATATGCCGTCAAATGGACCAATAGGTAAAGTTATCTTTGCCTCATTTATATACATCCAATAATATTCTTGTTCAGATTGATTAATTACAAGTGGAGGCTCAATACTATTACTTATAATAGTATTTAATGAAGTGCATCCGTAAACAGCAGCACCGCCAACAGAAATAGTATGTTTCGGCAATGTCAGTCCTGTTATTTGCTTACATCCAGCGAAAAGGAATGGGCTGATTCTTTCAATCTTCTCAGGAATTTCTATATTCCCACTCAGGTATTTACATTCCATAAATGCTCCGCCTCCGATGTAAGTGAGACTCTTAGGAAAAACGATACCACTTATATTATTACCTGCAAAAGCGCGAATCGAAATTATTTGTAACGTAGACGGAAAGGTTAATTCTCCTCTAAATCCACATTGTGCAAACGCTTCTTCCCCAATAGATTTTAACCCTTCATGAAGAGTGAGATTACCCGAAAATGCACAATTGGCAAATGTATAATTCTCAATATCTGTTATTTTATCTGGAATTACAAGATCTCCTGTGAAATTTGTATTATAAAAAGCATAGCTACCCAGATTTTCAAGATTCTCAGGAATTTCAAGTTGTCCGCTGAATTTACTATCATGAAATGCTGATTTCCCAATTGTTTTAAGTGATTCTGGCAGATGAAGCTCTCCAGTAAACTTGGTGTTTGCAAACGCGTTATCTTCGATTAATTCCAGTGTAGATGGTAATATTAATTCACCAACAAGATTACTACAATTATTAAAAACACCATCACTAGTAGCATATCCAGCCGGGATAAGTGCCAGTTCGCCAATTTTTATAACTCCTTCCGGTATTATAAGTGTGCCCATAAGACCACAACGATAAAATGCTCCGCTGCCAATGATTTTGAGTGAATTAGGGAATACGATATGCGACAACGTCGACTTTTTGTTCATTGCATTAGCTGGAATCACGTCTTCGCGCTCACCGTCCCACGACTTGACTTCCGACAGATTAAGTGATTTAAGTGCCGTACACTCTTCGCGCATAAACCTGAAATCTTCCTCATTGATTTCACCTGTGAGTTTAAGGCTGCTGATAGTGGCAGGGCTTAGTCCCATTGATGCTATGATATTTTTCAGGTCGCCGCGCCTTTCTACATTTACCGTCAGATAATTTCTGACTATGCCGTCTCGGAACTCTACATCGTCAATCCACGCGCTTATAGCCTCGTCAGAGAGATTGAACTCATAATCGCCCGTGGAGGACAGTTTGTTGACTGTGATTGTAAAAGAGTGTAGTTTTCCCCCTTGGTAGGTGATTCCTTCCTCCCTAACGAGCTTGTAGCTGATGCCGTCTACTGATATAGCTATAATCTCGCCTGCGCTGACTTTCTGAGGGATCACTATCGCTCTCCAGTCTTCGTTATGTTTGTAGGGGGTAACGCTTATAGGGCTTCCTTCAACTCCGGTCACTGTTCCCTCGGCAAGATTTATTGTTGCTGAAGGAATGATATTTGAGACAAGTACATTTTTTTCCAGTGTCGCCCATTCACCTGCGGCAAAGCCGTCGCCTTCAGCAAGAGTGATACGTACTCCAGCCATAAGGTGACAGAAAGTCAGATTGACTCTTGATGAGGTAGGCATCACTTTCAAAGCTTTCGCCCAAAGAAAGTCGGAAGCCTCATAGCCGCCCGGTTCATTTTCGTTGCCGGAGAGGTCTTGTCGGCGGGCTATCGAGAATGGAATTGACGTTTCGTCGTCAATGGTGGACATGAATGGATAATACCCGATAATATCTACAGGCGTGGTATTTGAAGTCCAATATATTTCAGTCGCCCCTGACCATGAGTTGTCAGAGCCGTTGAACTTGAACTTTACGTTGTCGGCGTGTATGTCATCGCCGGTAATCTCCTGAGGCGTGTCGTTCTGATAGTCCATGACATATACGCCCATGTTGTCACCGTCTTCAAAGCCGGCGTCCGATGCTCTTGACGCTGTAGGATAAGCGGCGCCAAGCCTTATCGGCATGTTTTCATTGACTGAGCCGGGCATGTCGATAGCGTCCTCGGCACATGACGCGAGCATCAGTGGAAGAGAATAGGTAATTATATGTTTAATAGAGGTTTTCATCTTTTAGCTCCTTTCTTTCCAAATTTATAGTTGTTGATTCTTACGGGAGCGTTGCGATGGCGTGTCGGGGTATAGACATTGATGTCTCCGCTTCGGCTTGTCGAAGTAAAGTCACGCCCGGTCTCGCGGCTGTCATTTGCGTAGAAGTTGTCAAGAGTAAAAGTCTCACCAGCTAATTTCATGATGCGCTGCACAATAAGCTGGCGACTCCAGGTAGAGAAATATGGCACATTGTTGTTCATGCATGAGTTGCCTTCCGAGCGGTAGACTCCACGTGAATGAAAATATCCACCTTCAAAAATATCTACAATATCACTATATGCAGGATTGAAAATCAGATGTTTCCAAGGCACATCGTCATATTTACCGGTCAATGACAAATTCAGGCTATGCCCGATGGAATGCTCTTTCAGAAGCTCATTCGCATGACCACAACATGGACATGAACATCTGTCTATAAAATCATTATGATAGATATATTCATCGCCGAGCCAGCCGAAACCATGACCGCCAGCTTCATGCTGAATTACGCCTCTTGCATCAGAAGGATAGGGCAAAGTGCTTTTTGATACAACGGAGCAAAATGACTCACCAATGTAAGTTATACCATCGCTAATATCAGAATTTGCTACAATAATACAACCAATTTTCGCATGCTGTTTGGAAATCGTGGGAGGTACATTTTCTGCACAATAGTCCAGTGCTGCAACATAGTCGGCAGAAAGACGTACTCCGTCTTTGCCACAACCATCACCGAGCGATACATGAAATTTAGTATTGCGCCATGCATTTATTGACTCGACACCGCTGTCATCAGACAGCGCAAAGGCGGTATAGACATTGAAATAATCACGATAGGTCGTGTAAGGTTCAACTGCAAAGAAATATTCTATTTCCTGCTTCATGTCATCCAGATATAGCCCGGAAGAGATGTCGGCGGCGTCATAGCCATCACCTATTATCACGATGTCGATTCCGTTGCCTCTTGTCGCTTTCTGTATTGTAAGGTACTCATCTTCGTCATATTCATAGTCATATTGACCTACATCAATATGGGTCAGATACTCTTCATCGCCTTTCAGCCGGAAGGTAATCTGTCCGAATCTGGGCTGCTGCCCCAGGGAAAGTGGGTCGACGGTAAGGTTAAGCGTTGTTTTCTGCGTGCCGGAAGTCTTGTCGATATGACACCATGAGGGACACTCTGTCATTTCCCATCCGGCATCGGCATTAAGTGTTATCTCCCGGCTACCACCACGGTTAAGCACATTGTATTTCGATGGGCGAGCTACAAAATTTCTGTAGGCTGCAATTCTCCTGAATTCGCTCCATCCCGGAGCATTGCGATAGGCTTCAACACTCTGTTCCGGAACCTCAATAGTAAAGTTGTCCTTATTAACACCGTCAAAAGTGTTTTCTGAAATTTGCGGAGGCTCTATAGCATTACATCTGATATAGTTTAAGTTATAACAGTCTCTAAAGGCGTAATTATCTATACGTTGTAGTTTTGCAGAAAGTACAATTGATTCAAGCTTAGATTCATTAAAAGCGAAAGATTCGATAACTTCTACTTTATCCGGAATGGTAATAGAATCAAGTTCAGAACCACTAAAGCAATTCGTTGGGATTGATGAAATCCCAGAGGGTAGAATAAGATGCTTTATTTTGGTATTTCTGAAGCAATCTCCTTGCAGAACCAGCACGCTTTCAGGTATCTTTAAACCATTCATATATTCGAATTCGCGAAAAGCCCCTACCCCTATTTCAATCGGTTTTTCAGGCAATTGGATACCAGATGGTTTCATCCCTGAAAATCCATTTATATTCAATAACTTACTTGGTAGTATTATCCATCCGGTTATACCTTTCATCTCGTCAAAGGCAGAGTGCCCTATTTTAGTCAAACTCTCAGGCAAGTGGAGATCTCCTGTGAAATATTCACATTTTTTAAAAACGCCATTTTCGATTTCTTCTATACCTTCTGGCAGTAGCAATTCACCTTGAAAATTACAATAGGCAAAAGCCTGATATCCAATCCACTTCAATGTGCTTGGAAGAGAAAGAGTCCCTGTCAAATTATTCTCTACCATAACTTTACCAGGTCTGTTTGGATCAACGGAAGTATATATGTTGACATTTTCAAAAGCACTGCTTCCAATGTATATGACACCTTCGGGAATTTCAAGAGAACCGCTCAAGGGTGTTCCTAAAAATGCACTCATCCCTATAGCTCCTATCTTTTTGGGAAAAACACACGATCTGAGTTGGGACATACTACAAAAAGCATAATCAGGCAAGAATAATCCTGTTTTAATGAAATTTTCATCACCAATTCTTAGGACATCATGCAACCGCTGTGCTTTGAGCCCTATTTCTGCAAGATTTATCGCTTCAAGATCAGGGATATTGTTGCGTATATATTCAAAATCTGCGTCATTCATGAAACCGGTCAATTTTAGATTGACGATTTTGGTAGGATTCATCCCACTTTCCTTTATGACTTGTGAGAGTGTCCCCGCTTCCGGAATGTCAATTATTATATATTCCTTGGCGCTGCCGTTATGGGATGTAAGGTCACTTTCCCATGCCGTAATAGCCTCGTCAAGCAGCGAGAATTCAAAATCTCCCTCGGGGAGTGGCTTTTCGACCTGGATAGTGAACTTATGGAGCTTTGAAGGAAGATAAGTCATAGTCATCTCCTTGGTAAACTCATAGCTCTGCCCGTCGACTGTGATTGACAGCAATGTATTGCCTGCCTCGACTGACTGGGGGATTACGACTGCGCGGTAATCGTCTCTATAGGGATTGGCGATGATGCTCTTGTCGTCACCTTCTCCTGCAAGTGTAGTCTCGCCGGTAGCGAGATTTATTGTCGCGTCGCGGTTGGTCCCCGCCACAAGCACCGACTTGTCGAGCATAGCCCATTCGCCTTCTTCAAACCCCGTGCCTTCTACCAGCGTTACTTGTACGCCGGCGAGAATATGCTTGAAGGTCAGGGTGACGAGCGGAGTAGCCGGAGTGACGCCTGCCAATTTTGCCCAGAGAAAATCGGAGGCTTCATAGCCTGACAGCCTGTTGCCCGCAGCTTCGGCAGCCTGGTTTCTCTGCACGGAAAACGGATAGGCTTCGACTTCCGCCATGTCATAGTCATAGGGGTAGTAGCCATAGAAGTCGACCGGGGTCTTGTCGTCTTTGAAATAAAGCTGCCGGTCGCCCTCCCATGAATTGGAAGCCTCGTTGAATGAGAAGCCTACATTGCTGGCAAGATTGTCGGCGGGGGTGAGAGTGCCGGGGTTGGTGCCGTCGGTAAAATTGACCGCGAAGATGCCTATGCGGTCACCGTCGGAAAATCCGGAGTCATCGGCACGCGAGACATTGGTCTGGTCGATAGATGCCTGTAGCCTGACCTCTTTGCGGCTACCGTCGCCCGGAAGCCCGTCGCCGCTGATGGAGTCGTCAGTACATGACGGTAGCGCAAGCAACAGGAATGTGCTTAGATATATATAATTCGGTTTCATTATTGAGGTATTTCGATTTTATCGTTAGCAATAAATTCGTCAAGAGAGGCGTTGAGTCCCGCCTTGCGCATAATCTCTTTGTATATCGTATAGCGCGATATAGTGTTATAATAGGGTATGTAGCTATTCATTACACTCTCTTGCTCTGAGCGCCATACACCACGCAGGTGTTTATAGCCACCTTCATACATGTCGACGATGCCACTATATTTAGGGTGGAATATAAACTCGCGCCAGGGAGCTTCATCCATTTTGCCAGATAAAGTCACATTTTCATATCGTCCGGCGGCTTTCTCTGAATAATATGTTGGCAGACCATTGCAACCGGAACAGCTGCAAGATTTTATAAAATCCATATGAGCTATGCCTTCCTCTGCAAGACCACCAAAAGCTGCTCCGCCTGCAAAATGCTGTACGAGACCACGGTTGTCATATGGGTAGATTTCATTGGAATTGCCGATAAATGCGAACTCACAGCCATCAACGTGATGATAAGAGTCGCCGTTGAATACATTGCAGTTGGCAAGGATAATAATCAGAGCGTTGCCGATATTATTGTTGTCGATTTCTTGACATAGTGTTTTTGCATAATTTTCCAGTCTTGACACGTCTTCTGACTTAAAATAAGGGAAAGTCATAGAGAATTTTGTTTCGTTACGCGTATTAATATCCGTAATTCCATTGTCCGGCGATAGCGAAACTGCGGTACTGACAGAGAACATATCGCGATAGCTTTTATAAGGCTCTATGGCAAACAGTTGTTCCATTGTTTCTCGTGCCCGCCTTATAAAGTCTCCATTGACGATAGACTCCGCTCCATAGCCTTCTCCTACAATAAACACCGGAACGGGACGGCAACCGCCACGGCTTGCGCTCTGTAGTACAATCTCCTTGTCTTCCTCATAGGAGTAGTCATATTGCCGTACAGTCATATAGTTTGTGTAGCCGCTCTCTTTCAAACGAAATACGATATCACCTTCACGCTTTCCTGAGCCTAAGGCAAGTTGATCGACTGTTACTTTAACAACACCGCCTCCCATGCTGCCTCTCTCAGGAGTGACATGAATCCAGGATGGAATTTCTGCGATTTCCCATTCGCTTTTCGCTTTTAAGACCACTTCGCGTGAGATTCCTTTGTTAAGGCAGTCTATCTTTGTTATTGACAGGCTTAACTCATGATGAGGGGTGATATTGCCAAATGAACTCCAGCCCGTTGCCGCTCTGTAGGCACCAACAGACTCTTCCGGCACTTCAACCACACAATTCAGCGTTTGCAAACCGGCAAATGCTGATTGTTCAAGCAGTGGCGGCTCTTTTGCCAGACAGACTATTGTGTTGAGAGACGAACAATAAGCAAAAGCTTCTTCTCCAATAAACGATACATTTTTACCGATTGCTATAGAGCTAAGATTGTTGTTGTTTCTGAAAGCATAAGAACTAATAATCTCTATGTTATCACCTATTATGAGATTATTTATTTGAGTTGAAGCAAATGTTCCAGGCATGTATTGTTTACCATCTACAGCTTCAATTCCTTTTGGCAATTCAAAAGTTCCGGTTATATTTGTCTGGTTAAATGCCCCAGCTCCAATACGTGATATGCAATCCGGTAAATTTACCTCACCAATAAATGAACATTCACTAAATGATTGTTCGCCAATTGTCGTCAAATTCTTTGGGAAAACAATCGGTTCAGAAAATTTTAACTGGAAGAAAGCCCTATCATCTATACAGGTAATCCCATCATGCATTCTTAATTTCGGCGCTTTTTTAAATCCCATGCTATAAAATGCACCTGCAGCTATGAAACTAATTTTTTCTGGGATTTCAATATCGCCATCTAATTCTTTTCCACAACACAAAAATGCTTCTGTCCCCAAATATTCAAGATTAGACGGCAATTGGAATGTGCCATAGGCATTTATTGTAAAAGCAAACGCCAAATCTCCAATATATTTTAATGAATTTGGCAGATTTAAATTTATTTGTGCTGCTGAATAATTAAAAGCGGAATTTTCTATTGATGTAAGTTTACTTGGTAATATAATTGAAAATACTCCTGTGGTTAATTGAAATGCAGCGCGTTCGATTATTTTAACTGATTCAGGAATTGTAATTGTCGAAGATAGGATTAAGCTTTCAAAACAAGCTTGTCCAATAACCTCAATTGTTTCCGGTAATATAACTCGATGTAATGTTGTTTTATTAAGAAAAGCTTCATCTGGGAGCTTATTTACTATATCTACGTTGTCATGCCATCCAGTCTCTTTGTCATAAACTGTACCACGATACCTAACTTTAACATCTTTCAGGTTGACTGCCGTAAGTACCGACATTTCATCACGCATGAAATAGAAGTCCTTATCTGAGAGAGTTCCCGTGACTTTGAGGTTTTTTACTGTCGAGAAGTCGGCGCCTGTCTTAGCGAGACATTCTTTGAGTGTGCCGCCTGTAGGCACATCGACCACGAGGTAGGAGTTTGCCTCGAAGTCATGGGAGGAGTTGTCGGTTTCCCAGGGGGTGATGTCTTCGCTGACGAGCGAGAGCGCGTAGTCGCCCGACTGCTCCTGATTGTCGACCCTGAGGGTGAACACATGGAGCTTTCCGGCGGTGTAGGTCATGCCTTCGCCGCGGGTATAATTGTAGGCGGTGCCGTCAATGGTGATGCCTATTGTGCTTTTTCCGGCGGCGACACTCTGCGGCACGACTACGGCGCGGTAGCTGTCGGTCGCGTCGGAGTTCATGGTGACATGGCGGTCAAACGTGCCGTTGACCGTGGCTGTGCCGGTGGATAAGTCGATGGAGGCTGTGCGCACTGTGTTGTCGACCGTGACTGTGCGCGGCAGCTTCTCCCACTCGCCCTCGGCAAATCCGCTTCCTTGCTCCAGGACCACCTTGACTCCGGCGAGCCGGTGGCTGAACGAGAGGTTGATGCGGGTGCCCGGGGCGACGCGCGACGCTTTTGCCCACAGGAAGTCTGACGCCTCATATGTGCCCATGTCTCCGTCGGTGCCTGCGATGCTCTGGTCGGCGCTCACTTCAAAGCGGTGAGCCTCGACATCCGACATTCCGTTGGTAAAGGGATAGTAGGCGTAGACATCGGCGGGTGTCTTGTCGTCAAGCCAGTAGATGGGGGTCGCGGGTGTCCATTGGTTGTCGTCGGCAGTGTAGCCGATTGCCACGTTGTTGACCTGGTTGCCGGTGAGGGCGAGCTGTCCCGGTTGACCTCCGGAGTAGTTGACTACATAAGCACCGAACCGGTCACCGTCGGCAAATCCGCTTTCGTCGGCGCGTGATGAATTGTCCTGCTCGATTATCACGCTGAATTCAAACCCGAGTCCCTCGGGTGAGGCCATTTCGGGGCGGTCAAAGTCATCGGAACAGGAGCCGAGTGTCACCGGCAGAAGCAGTGCCGCCACGGACAAGGGTATTCCATAATGATGAATTTTCATTGTCAGAATGTGATGGATGGTTAGTCGTTTATTATCATTTCAGTGCTTAAAGTTATTGTTTTTATTTTAATTAAATATCAAAAAATTAAGATGAAATGTGTTAAAAATGAACGCCTTAGGGTAATCCCTAATGATGATTTAGGGATTGCCCTAAGGCGTGGTTGTGACCGGTCGGATTCCGCCTTTGTCAGGCGGGTGGCGGGATTATTTTTTTATGATTTTCTTGCAGTGACCGTCAGACATCAGAATCAGGAATATGCCGCGTGACGGGAGACTTTCTATTGAACTGCCGAGGGGCTTGCCGTCGACAGTGTATATCTGCGTCACTGTCGCGGGAGAGGCTGACAGGACCGGGGCGACAGATGTCGAGGCTTTTTCTTTTACCGGGCGTATGGTGACCCCCAATTGGGGCGACCCGTAGCTTATGAGAGCCAGATTGCTGTTCATGAGCATGGCGATGTTGCCGATGTCGCTCCATTCATCGCCGTAGGATTCAAACTCGCAGGTGCCGGTCATGTAGGCTCCCTCTGAGTTGAATGTGTACAGGCGCGCTCCGGTCATGTAGCCGGCGAGGGGCAGGATGATGCGGTTGCCGGTGTCGGGGGCGGAGAACGTTACGACACAGGTGTCGCCATATTGGTCGCCGGCGAAGGTGCAGGCATCAACCAGTTCTTCACATTCGGCAGCTGTCGGCATGCGCCACCCGTCGCCGAGCAGCAGCGTGGCGGGGTCGTAGTGTGTGCCGGCGATGTTGTCGGTGCCGAGGTCTTTACATGTTCCTATCTCGCCGGCACAGTGGATGTAGGTCGTCCAGTCGTAGGTCGCTTTTGGCTCAGTCTCGGCAAAGGCGTAGTAGCCGCCGGCATCAAGCGGGGTGTCGGCACCGAGATTGCGGTCGGCCCAGTCCACGCTTAGACCGAGGTCGACAGCTTCGGGCAGGGTCTCTGCGGCGGCAGCCGGCTGTGGAATGATGACGGCTGTGACCATCGACACGTAGACTATGCCGAGGGCTATGGCGCGCTTTGTCGCTTCAAGCATGGTCTTGGCCCGGAGTTTGCGCAGTATGTTGGCGCGGTGGTATTCGACTGTCTTCTCGCTGATCTGCATTTCCGAGGCAATCTCGCGGTTGCCGGCTCCGGCTGAGAGCCTGCGGAGTATCTCGATGTCTTTGGATGAGAGTATGCCTGTGGTGTTTAGCGCCTCTTTGCGCTTTTCGTCAAAGGCTGCGCTCTGATAGCGGTTGCCCTCGGCGACGGTCTTGACGGCATAGACAAGTTCGTTGATATTGTCACCTTTCAGCACAATGCCCTCTACGTCGGCTTTCATCAGTATGGATATGTTCCATAGCTCCTCGTGCATGGTGTAGACGACAGTAGGCCGGTAGTGTCCTTTTTCGCGCAGGGTTTCGATAAGCGTGATTCCGTCGGTGCCCTCCTTGAGCGAGAGGTCGACGACATACATGTCTATTCCGTTGACCTGTTCGGCGATCGCAATCGCCTGGTCGGCTGTTGTCGCTTTCAGCACCTTGAAGCCGTTTTTTGACAGCACGCTCTGTATTCCTTCGAGCACAATGGGGTGATCGTCGACAATAAGCAATGTTTTCATCGTTGTGTTATGGTTAGTGAGAATTTGCTGTTTTGAATTGCGGTGGAGATGTCGGCGTCGAGTATCTCTACACGCGCCCTAAGAGTCTGCATGCCTATGCCGTCGCTGTCGGTCGTCTCTTTTGTCACTCCGTCGTTTTCGATTGTGAGCGAGAAGCGTTCGTTGCCGTCAAGGGTAATGGTTATCCGGGATGGCTTGGCGTGGCGCAGCGCATTGTTAATCGCCTCCTGGGTTATGCGGTACAGTTCATGGCTCTGTTCCGGCGGGAGAGCCTCCCAGTCGTAGGTGCCTTCGTCGGTCAGCACTACAAAGCCGGGGCTGTGCTGCCTGTTGAGACGCCCTACATAGTCAACGAGCAGAGAGGTGAAGCTCTGTTCCTTGAATTGCGGCGGCATAAGCTCGTGGGAGAGGGTGCGCACCTTGCGGGCTATATCCATGATGCGGCTGTCGCGCTCTTCGGCGGTAAGGGTGTCGATGCCAAACTGTAGCCCTACCAGCTCGCCCGCCACGTCGTCGTGCAGCTCGCGCGCCATCCTGCATCGTTCCTGCTCAAGTCCGCGAAGATACTGGAGATGCTTCTCTCTCTCCATGCGCAGGCTCTGGCGACGGCGCATGTTGACGGCAAGCAAGATGACGATGATGACGATAAAGAGGCATCCTGTCGCGATTGCAGCGAGGGTGCGTTGTCTCATCGACAGGCGTTCAATCTCGATTTCTTTGCTGTAAGTGTCATAGCGCACCGACAGTTCGCTTAACTCGGCGTCGATGTCTGACTTGCGTATTGAATCAAGCGAGTCGTAGGCTTTCTGCATGCGCAGGTAGGCGCCTTTGTAGTCGTTCATGTTGGCGAGACATTCGGCGCGCTCCGTCAATATTATGTCGGGCGACTTTCCGTGGGTGCCGAGAGAGTCTATCAGGCAGAAGGTGTCCCACTGTTCCCGGTATCTCTTCTCTTTTGCTAAAAGCCGTGACTTTGCCGTCAGGACGGCTACGGCACTCTGATGGTAAGGCGGTAGCCCCGATGCGGCAATCTCCATCTCTGCCTCGCAGCGTTCAGCCGCATTGATTGAGTCGAGCGCGAGATAAGACGAGAAAAGCGGGGTGAGAAATTTTATCCTGTAGACCGGGTTCATCTCCCGCGAGGCGCTTAGATGCCGGTTAAGAAAATCGACGGCTTCGGTGTATTGACCTAACCTCTCGTAGCATGCTCCGATTGACGCTGCCGCCGAAATCATGGCTGTGGTGTCGGCAAGACTCTCGGCGAGCGAGAGCGCACGTTGCTCAAAATCCAGGGCTTCAAGCGGATGTCCCGACTCGACGTAGACTATACCCATCATGTCTGACAATGTCTGTTCCATATCGACATTTCCCTCGGCACGTGCAAGTTCGATTGCCTCGGCATAATACTTTTTCGCTTCGTCAAAGCGTCCCTTTCGCCGGTTGCTTAGTCCCTTTATCTCCAGAGCCTGCATAAGTCCCTCGCTTATGCCGCTTTTCTTGCTGAACTCGGCTAAAGTGTCGGAATATGCGAGTGCTGCATCCACATTTCCGGAATTGGTCATCGCCACTATGCGTTCAATCATGAGATATACTCTGAGGGTGTCGCTCATGGTAAAATTTTCAAGCAGCGAGTCGCTCGCGGCTATAGCCTCCCGGAATTTTCCCGTGGCTCCAAGTTCGTAGACGATTCCATAGGCATCCTCTTCTTCGGGCGCCGTGATTACCGGACGTTTATTACATGCAGAGAAAATGACTACTGATAAAATGCTGAATATTAGGACTGAAACTTTATGAGTTGACATAAAACAGTTGTAGATTGTGATGAATGATAGTTGGAAATAAAATTAAATTTTGCGCATAAAGTTATAGCTTTAACGCATTAAAAGCAAGCGAGACCCCAAAAAATGTGTGTGCATTATCATTCATCACCGGCTCTTCTCTGGGGTCTAAGTGTCGGTGTCGGTGCAGGCGACGCCTGGTAAATTAAATAAATTTAATAATTTCAAAATATTATTTGGATATGTAATTAAGGTTGTATATATTTGCAAAAATCGTCATAATCACATTAAATCAATATTAACATGCAGCTCTCCCTAAAAATTCTTCCGGTGGTAACAGGATGCATTATTAATATATCTATAGTCGGGATTTTGGAAGAGGGTGGTTTTGCTCGCGTTTTTGTATTTCAATAAGTATATTGAAAATTTCTATAAATCTGAGATGAATTATTTGAACAATAAGAGAGGGTGGGATTTTGATAATCCTCTAATGCCGAAAAGAGAGTGGAATAAACATAAATATGTGGATTATGAAGAATTTAAATGTGAATTTTCAATATATCATTTTGGCTTTTAAGCGTATGGGACGATTGCATGTGCAAAATTATATGTTCATGATATTGCCTTTTATAAGCTTGCAATGTTGTTATGGTGGTTGGAATGACGAGAGGGAAGAAAGCAAGTTTATATTTGAAGTGGTAAATAATAGTAATGACGAGATATGGATTACAATTTCCGAATTTTTTCCTGATACGAAATTGCCTGCTCCATGTGGTTATACATGGGAGGTGAAACCGAAGTCAGATATAGAATATGCCTATTATATAGGTCGCGATGAAATATTTGAATTATGCGATAAGTTGCAGGTATTCTTTCTTGATGTAAAGGAAGGAATGCCATATGACGATAGTATTGTATTGCAGCGGCGTGAATATACTCGTGAGCAGCTTGACTCATGCGGATGGGTGATTGTGTATGAATAGTGGCGCTATTTGACATGACAGATTCATGCTCCAAGTATGTTTAGTGCGACAGTAGGTCTGGTATGGAGCTTTAGCTCCTGGCGGAAGTCAAAGAAGTAGTTGGGATTTCGTTAAACATCCAGTCTCTCCGAAAAGTCGATGGAATATATCTCCGTATGTGGATTATTATGAAATCAATTCAAATCACTCAATTTACGGGTGGAAGGGATTATAATTAATAAATATAAGTTAGATGATTAGAGCTTTTTTGAAATTAAAGACTTTGTGGATAAGTGTGGTGGCGCTGTTGCTGCTTTCAATCGATTGCATCCGTGAAGAAGATGTCACCGCTCCGGTAGCCGGGATTGAAGTAATGCTGAGGAATAATTCAACGAAATTTCCGGAATATTGTGATAACACTTGTCCGTCAAATGCGCTGGTGATAATGATGCTGTTGGATTGGGATGGATATGATATAAGAAATAGCGAAACTTGGTATAGTTTTATTTTGCCCGATGCCATGACAGGTATCCGGGTTACGGCAATAGATGTCAAGGGCAATAGGACCGTTATGAAAGATTTTAAAAGTCTCGTTACCCTTTCCCAAAATATGATGGGAGTAATTGATTTTGAATTTGATGATAGCGGTGAGCGGTTTACACAGCCGATAAGATATGTGCCCTATGGAAAGGAGTTTTATCTTGTCTATCTTCCTGATGGGGAGCCGCTCACGGGGATTTACCGCTTTGAAGTGATGTTGATGTTTGAAAGCGGAAGAGCCCTGGTGGCGATGTCAGATAGTATAAATTTAGTAAATCCTTCATGATTATGCGACGTGTATTTGTAGTGGCTTTTTGGATGTTATCGGCATTACTGATGACGGTCACGGCATCGGATAATGAGCGGTCTCGATATGACAGATATGGCGTCTATTATAGCCTTGGTGGTGGACGATCTATAAATCCCGGTGTTTCGAGTGTTTCAAAATGTATGTTGACCGATATTAGTGAACCGGTGTTCGTGTTGGATTTTGGACTTTTTTGGTTCCCGTCACGACACTGGGGAGTTAATGCCCGATTTGATATAATGGGTTACGCCGGATCTTCACAAGGAGGACCTCCTGTTGGATGTTTTGGCTTTGATCGAGGGTATGTTGAAGCAGCAGAGGACAATTCTACGAGTCAGGCTCATTTTACTGTTGCCCCGGTTTATCGCGTGGCAATCAAGCGGGTGATGCTGACCGGAGAGTTAGGTTTAGGTGTCGTGATGCGGGTTGATCCTCATAGTTTTGAGTTTTTGTGTAAAAACGATGGTACTAATTATGTGAGACGCATGTCATCTACTGTAGATGGTTCAGGTTTCTTTGCAATAGTCCCGCGTATATCGGCAATGTATTTTGTCAGCAACAAGATTAATCTTGCAATATGTGCCTCAGTAGGGTGTTCCATATCTATGGGAACTATGAAATTCAATTATTCGGTAACTGATGCGTACAAGGGCACGGTAATCGATTCGTATAGCGAGTCGATTCATGCTCCAAGGATGTTTAGTGCGACAGTAGGTCTGGTATGGAGCTTTAACTCCTGGCGGAAGTCAAAGAAGTAGTTGGGATTTCGTTAAACATCCAGTCTCTTCGAAAAGTCGATGGAATATATCTCCTTATGTGGATTATTATGAAATTAACTCGAAATACTCAATTTACGGGTGTAGTGGTCTTTAATAAAATTATATAAGTGTTATGTTAATGTCTTGTTTTACCGCGAGGATACCTTTTGCAATGGTCTTATCAATGATATGGCTTACGACTCAATGTGTCGATTATGTTGTCGAGCAAAAGATGGAGTCGATTGATGTGGTGTTGTGTGATAATTCACTGGAAATTCCTATGTCAGTGTCGGGCGAATGTTATGCCGGGGCTTTGGTGATAAGGGTCATTCCGGGTTGGTCGCAAAGCAGTGGCGATGTAAATCAGTTGCCTGAGCCGTTAACTGCAATCAGGATTACGGCGATTGATGTTAACGGAAATGCAAGAGTAATGAACGATTTTAGATGTCTTGTGCCGTTAAGTCTTCATGATAATGACACTGAACCGCGGGCGGTTTATTTTGAATATGACGCTACGGGTGAAAGATTGGTGACACCGGTTGAGAGTGTCCGTGAGCAATATGACTTTTATCTTGCTTACGTCCCTGATGGAGAGCCGTTGTCGGGGGTGTTTCAATTCCGGGTCGTTTTTGAGTTCAGGGATGGCAAAACCCTTGAAAATATTTCGGAAAGAGTAATGCTTACCAATACTGCCTTGATATGAAACGCATTGTGACAGTAATCATGATGTCGCTGATAGTGACGTTTATGGTAAAGGGAAGTGCCACTGATTCCATTTCCACAATCTATGCCGAGACCCGTTATGGGGCATCTTTTTCTCTCGGTGTAGGATATGCGGTGAAAAACTCCATATCATCTGACCACCCCCGATATGTAGGAGGCGATTTGACGAAAAGTTTACTCTCATTTAGATTCGGTATATTCTGGCATCCGTTTCAACATTGGGGTGTAAGTGCAGAATATGGGCGGGTTTCCGGAGCCATGGTGCCGATGCCTGATATAGCGGATTTCGGGATTGAAAGCGGCTATTTGGATATTGATCACGATTCAGAGAAGTGTGCTGGAATACAATATTTTACGGTCGCTCCCACATACCGCATGGTGATAAGGAATATTCTTCTGTCGGCAGAGGTGGGACTTGGCGTTTCTTCTTGGATAAATGCCGGAGAGGGTGAACATTTAGGGAAGTGCCGAGGACGCAATGAACTGCGTCGTTTACAGGTCGATTATTGTAGTAATAGCATGTTTACCGTGATCCCCAGAGTGACAGGATGGTATATTTTGGGGCATCATTTAGGATTGCGAGCCTCCATTGGATTTGTTGTGCCAACTGGCTCGTCTACTGTTCAGACATCATTGACCGATGTTTATAGCGGGAAAGAATTGAGTCGTCAAAGATATAAAATTTCCGCTACGCCGGTGTTTACTGCCGAATTAGGACTCTCGGTATGCTTTAGCTCCTGGCGTAGGTCAAAGAAGTAATCGGGGTTATGCGTCGGGGGTGGTGCGGGCGACCGCTACCTTGTCGATGCGCGCCCGGTCCATGTCGGCAATTTCAAGGCGGAAGCAATTCCATGTGATGAGGTCGCCTTCGACAGGCACCTTTTTCATCTCTTCCAGAATAAGACCGCCGATAGTGGTGTAGGTTGACGGTTTGTAGAGATCTTCGCACCCAAAGTATTCAAGGAAGTCGTAGATGGGGCATTGCCCGTCAACGAGCCATTCCTCCTTGTCGGGACGCTTGACTATCATCGGTCCTTCATCGCCCTGCACGATGTTTCCGATAAGTCCGTCGAGGATGTCGCGTAGAGTCACGATACCCTGGAAGTTGCCATACTCGTCATATACGAGAGCCGTGTGTTCGCCGGAGGTCTTGAATGTCTCAAGCGCGTCATAGAAAGTCATCGTGTCGGGCATGCACAGTCCGGATGTAAGCTCTTTCTCAATATTGAAACCGGGCGAGCCGAGCGATAATATGAGCTGCTTTAACGACACGACGCCACATATCTCTTCTTTCTCGCGGTCAAACACGGGATAGGTCGAATGTAGGTCGGTGGCAAGCACCTTGCGGATGTTTTCTTCGTCCATGCCTATCGTGAGAGCCGCGACATCCTTGCGGCTCGTCATGATGGCGTCGATGCGGCTGTCGCCCATCACGAGCGCGCGCTCCATGATGTCCTGCTCGACTTCTCTTACCTCACCGGCATCGGTGCCTTCCTTGATGAGCGACTTGATTTCCTCTTCGGTCACTGTCGAGGAGCTGTTGCCTATGTTTAGCAGCTTCACTAGAAGAGATGTCGACACGGAGAGCAGCCACACAACCGGATAGGTGATTATAGAGAGCAGTTTCATCGGTCCGGCTACGGTTTTGGCGATGGTGTCGGCTTTTCCAAGCCCGATGCGTTTCGGTACAAGCTCGCCCACGACGATTGAGAGATAGGTCACTATCGTCACGATGACGATTTTGGACAGGCTCATGGCGAGCTTGGGCGCTATGCCCGACGACGCGAGGTAATTGCCCAGCTCCGTGGCTATGGTGGCACCGGAAAAAAGACCGGTGAGGATGCCGATGAGGGTGATGCCTATCTGTACGGTCGACAGGAAGCGGTCAGGCTCGCTTTGAAGTTTCAGTGCCGTTGCGGCATTGCGGCTTCCGCTTTTTGCATCGGCGGCAAGCTTGGATTTGCGGGCAGAAATAAGGGCGACTTCCGACATGGAAAAAACTCCGTTAAGGAGTATCAGCGCAATAATAATAACCAGATCGTACATAAGGGTTAACAGACACTTTTACAATATACAACATATATTTAGCCTTAATGGTTGAATGTTATCCCCGAGATGAGAGATATCTACGATGAAAGAGCTGTATTCTTCCGTGGTTATCACGATGGCGGTCAGATAAAAAAATACTGACCTACGTTCACACGCAAGCCAGCATAAAGAACATTTGTTTAAATTTTTAACCTTAGCAATCTTTTTTGAGAAATTGTACTTATTGAAACCTCGGACTATAGAAGCGATTTAAATTTTCTTGATTTGTATTGCGGCTCCGCCTCCCGGTGCGAGCGGTTGACGAAGTTTCATTCCGGGTTTTACCTTAATCGTCCTGATCCGGTAAGCCTGCGGATTGTTTTTCCAATGGGCATCAGGCGCATCTTCATATATGGTTGCTTCATATTTGCCATCTTTAGGCAGGAAACCAAGGTCAATGGTTGCAGTCCTTGGATTTTCATCGGTGATTGCACCGACATACCAGTTATCGGAATTTTTATCAAGGCGCGCTACGGTGATGTATCTGTTGGGTTCGGCTTATGACACAGCCTCTTCTTAGATTAAATATTGGGCCGGATGTCACTCGACGGTGACGGACTTCGCAAGGTTGCGGGGCATGTCGACATTGCACCCTTTGCGCACGGCTATGTAATAGGCAAGCAGCTGCAGCGGTATTGATTATTAGCATTAATCAGCGCTACCCCCGCCGAGTCATACCCCCTGTACTCAAGCCTCTTCAACCCCCCGGTCAACACCGGGAGAGCCTCCCTAAATCCAATATAAACAAAAAACGTTGCCACGCACTTACTGCATGGCAACGCCTTATTCCGCTTCATCACGGTATCACCCTATAACGTCGTAAGCCCTAAGCCATCCGACACAGCGAGTTCACTGAATAGACACTAATGAAATGTTTACCATTCGACATTCCAATTTCACATGTATTTATCTGTTATAGAGTGATATATTTTTATAACATCACTTATATCAAAAGTAGTTTCGGCTTTTATTCGTCCGGCTTTTCCCATTATAACACGCTGTTCATGCGAAAGCATGATAAATTTTTTAATACATTCGGTAAGAGAAAATACACTGCGAGGTTCACATAAAAAACCGTTTACTCCATCATCGACTGTTTCTCTACATCCTGGAATATCGGTGGTTATTATAGGCTTCCGCATCGCCAAGCCTTCCATTAGCACACGCGACAGACCCTCATTATAATATGTCGGATGAACGATGCAATCACAGCCCATTATAATTTCCTTTACATTTGACCTGTAGCCCAGATAATCAATCAGTCCGTTTCTGACATCATTTTCCACAACCTCACGAGGAACATGATTAGGATAGTCTTCATCTATATCACCCAAGAGCATAAACTTCGCAGACGGATGGGAGTTTTTAATTAGACGTGCTGACTCTACATACTGTGAATATCCCTTATCATAGAGCACTCGTGATATCATTAAAAATTTACACATTATATATCAAATTTAGATAGATTTACACCTTCCCCTCCTTTCAGGAGAATCAACCGGTCAGAGGAAATAAGACTTTTCTTTATCAGTAAATCCTTGTTATATTTATTCAGCACCAACACCCACTCAGGAAATTTCAAGGCAAACTTATAAAGCCTACGCGCTATCTGACTTCCGATACTGTCGGAAGTGAAAACAAATCCCAATCCGGCAATCATCGCAGTTGACGGGATTTTCAATAGCTTAGAAGCGATTGAACCATATATATTAGGTTTAATCGTGTAATGAAATATATAATCGGGTCTTTCTCTTCGATATATTCCATATAAATTCATAAAATATTTTATATCCCGAATCGGGTTCATTCCGCCTCTGTCAACATCAATAGGAATATATTTAATATTTGGAGACTCAGGATTATATTCTCTATTCTTTGGAGCAACCAAAATCACACGCTTACCGGCATTCGCATAACTGTTTATAACATCTTCTCTAAAATTGATCAACTCCCTTAAAGAGTTATCACAAAATAGAATACATTGGCTTTTTGGAGGGTTTGTAGTAGGCATACAAATATGAAAACAAGATTATAAACAAGAATAAAAAATTAGTCCGATATCGAATTGCCGATCCGGCATTAAAAATACCAAAAGGATAATGAACAAATAATATACCCAGCACCGTGAATGAAATTGAATATAATGGCACGGGCGAAAGCTTGCCAAATTTCACAACTCTTATTATACCTCTTGATGCAAGCCAGATAAATATCAGAACAATACCCCAGCCCTCCAGTCCGGCAATAAAATTGAGTGGAGAACCAATCATTTCTGAAAATGTAGGTCCAACAAACGACTGTAACATCCCATATGGCGCATAATGCATAAAATCGCCCTCATTGACAAATATATTTGGCCTTGTAGAGGTTCCTGCAAAATCAAAATGTGCATACATCTGCAATGCTAAAACATCAATAAGCGGCTGCGCAATCCATAATACTGCAATAGCTAAGATTGTAATAAATATGGACAGCAAGCCCTTTGCCTCTGGAGTTCGTAATTTTGAACAAAGGTATATAAAGAGGAGACTTCCAAATATAAATGGGAAATATTGTGGCTTAAATACAATACAAAGATATGCTGCAAAATAATCTCTAAGTCTGATTTTAAATTTTCTATTCAAAAAATTAATAAACAACACACTAAATATTGCAGAAAAGACCAGTCCGACGGACTCTTTTGACAATATGGATGTCCAAATACAAAAATTAGGCAATGAAATAAGAATGAATAATACAATCTTATTTATGTATCTATACATCTCTGTTTTTGTTATTGTCCAATATACACAGTAAAAAGACATTAACATAAAAGGGAGATTCGCAATCAGCTCATTTCCTAAAGATATTCGGCCAAGAATCAAACCTATTATATCCATAACAGAAGTGCTATTAAATAAAGATAGACCTCCATTTTGGAATGCACTACCTCCACTTAAATATCTGGCAGTATCGCCAAGCGTGGATATTCTTCCGTAGACAAATACATCAAATAACAGATAAAAAATTCTGACACAAAAATAGGCTACCCAAAACCTGGGATATTTATGCCTAATATTTATCCTCATAAATACATACGAGTTATAATCAATTACGTAAAAATTCAATTAGCTTTGATGCAGAAGCATCCCAAGTCAATTCATTTTGAAAATAAGCAAAGGCTTCTTTATTCTTTGCTATTATAATCTGAGGATCTTTATAAAGCATAATTATCGCATCAGCCAATTCTTCTGAAGAACCCGCTTCAATGACAATTCCGCCACCGGCTTCAACTTGTGCTTTCAGTCCACCGACATCACTTGCGACAACTGTCCTTCCTGCCCCGAAGGATGCTGCAGCGACCCCTGATTGAGACGCTTCAGTATACGGGAGTAATGAAAAATCACTTTGCTCAAATAATTGAGCTATCTCCTCTTCCGATATCCAATGGTTTATTAAAGTAATTATGTCCGAATTACGTTTAATCATAGCTATTTCAGAAGATCTAAGCTCTCCCTCCCCGGCGATTGTAAGTTTAATTTCGGGAATACTATCTCTAATTTTATCAATCGCTCCAAGAAGAACCCCCAAACCCTTATATGGAGTAATCCTGCCAAAAAACAGTATTGAAAAATGAATCATATCAAAATCCGGCGGTGTATCGGATTTTCTGAAACAGAATCCGGCATGTGGTAATACAAGGACTTTATTTAGAGTTACTCCGTAACACTCTGCGACCTTGCATTTAAAACTGTCAGTAAGAACTATGTATCTTGAACTCTTTCGTTTAATATAATTAAATATAAGAGTTTGTATAGGATTTCTTTCTCCCGGATGAGGAATTAAGTCATGAATAGTAGTAACAATCTTGTCACTGTTAAAATGCCGAACGATTTTCCACGCATTTAATGTAAGCATTGGGATATAAATGACATCCGGACTCCATTTTTTTAATTCCTTCACACATTTTTTATATCCAGGACTCAGGAAAAAACTTTTTATGAATTCAAATCGGTTGGTGTAGGTTGGTAAAAAATATAGAATCAGGCTCCCTTCTTGTTTAAGATTTATCCATCTGTCACGGGATTCTATATTTTCAGAGACAATAGCGAAAATTTTTATATTCTTACGCAATAATGCACGACACATTTCGTAAGAATAGGTAGCACCACCACCCTTACGTCCTAAATAGACCATCCCGACTTTAAAAGAATCAGAATATAACATATTACTAAATATCTTGTTGTTTCTTTAGCTATTGTTATGGAGAAATAGCATTACCTCAGCGGAAGCACGTTGTAATTTATTGAATCAAGTAGGATATTTTACATTTCGTAAAAAGTCGGTCATTTTATTTTTAAGCACATTTGTATCATATTTCTCAAGAAATGTAATTCGAGAGTATTTTGCACTGTTTAACAAGCGTCCCTTTGAATTTCTCAATTGACCTATAGCATCAATAAATTCCTTTGGTATATTGCATCGTGCCCCGATTTTATCATATTCAATGTCATACCCCTCAAATGCTTCTTCTGTTCCGACAATCGGGCAACCATACATCATTGCCTCAATATCTTGTGGATTTTTAGCAAATGAATTAATGATTGATACAGCTTTTTCTTTTTTTCAAAAAGAAATCCATCTTTGCCATCATCGAGACGCTCTGGAGAATCCTCAAGGGCAAATGGCTCAGACCTGCAGATTATTGTTCCACAGATTCCATGCTCTATGCAACCAACCGTGCGTTGGCTGCTCTTGGATCTGAACTCAATATCAATTTTGCCCATGCGGCTTAGTATAAATTAATTTTTACGACTTACTTAGGAGAAAATATTTTAATTATTACACTAAATAATTTGTAAGGCATGTTTGATGCGATTAAGTAAGGAATTGTTTTTATTGAAATGTGGTGATTGCCAAGCAATAACTTTTGTTGTTGGACATCCTTAAAAACAGATTTCTCAATATTATAAACTATACAGCCTTTAAGTAAGGCTAATTTCTGACGATACATATATTCTGTCAGTTCAGGATAGTGCTTGTACAGAATTTTTTGCTTAATGAATTTTAGCTTGTCATCAAATATTCGTTTTAGATGTAAGATGTTTTTTGCATTTCTTTGTCCAATAATTCCGTTTTCTCTTACTCTATACCGATAAGTCGGTGCGATTAGTAATTTTAGTTTATGGCAGTAGTAAAATAGATAAAACGACCAAAGGACATCTTCATGTAATAATCCATCCTCAAACCAAATTTTATTGTCAATTAGAAAGTCTCTTTTTATCAGCTTATTCCACGCCATTTCATATATTTTGCGTGAAATGAATTTTTTAAAGATTTCTTCTTGATTCAGAATCTTGATATCATTGTCTATTTTCAATATCTCGAACTGTCCTTGACCTATTAGCTCGTAACTGCCTACGACAACATCATATTTTTCTTCTTTAAGTGGCTTGGCAAGAAGTTCTAACGATGTTTTTGTTAATTCATCATCAGAATCAAGAAATAATATATATGTTCCTTTTGCGTTTTTAATTCCTGTATTTCTTGCAGCTGATAAACCACTGTTTTTGCAATGACTTATAATTTTAAATTCTATATTACCATGATAGTTTGAAATAATCTTTTTAGCAATTTCCATGCTGTTATCATTCCCACAATCGTCTATTAAAATACATTCAAAATTATCTTTGTAGGTTTGATTGATTACTGAATTCAGGCATGCTTCAATAAAGTCTTCGACATTATATACAGGTATAATTATGGAAATATAGGGCGTATTCATTCGTTCTGTATTAATAAACTTTAGAGATAATCCCATCTAAAATCAATCCGGTTTTTAGAGGTGGTTCTATGGGGACTGTAGTGGGGCAATTAACACGTTTGGAAAGTCTGAAAGCCGCATCAAATCTTAAATTATTAATCAGATCTTTTATTCTGTTTGATGGTGTATCCATAACAATTTCAACCGTTTTCACATTAAGATTATTATGTTTCGCCCATAGTCCTAATGCCGTTTCTGCAAGATAGCCAAGTACACGGCGTTGACGCGTGTAACCGGAAATTTTCAGCCTGCTTTCTGTCAATTGAAGTACCAGAAAAATAAAATTGCAATAATCATCAAACATTTCTTTTGACATCAACATCATATTGCATTGGCTGAATTTATTTCCCATAAAGTAATATGATATTACATCCTCCTTGTATTCAGGGAAAAGAGACAGAAGGGAATCTATAAATATAGTGGTATCTTCAAGGCATGTCCAATAAACAAGTTCATTGTAAACTGATGTAGGAAGTGTAAGAGGCTTTGCCAACAATATTTCGTTGGAATCAGCAATCTTACATAATTGTTCATTGCTCATGTCGAAGTAGCGGCGGTAATGGCAGAGGCCGATATAGTCGACATCTTTGAGGTTTTTCCATGCCCAGTAGAGGGCGGTAAGCTCGCAGTAGGAGCCGTTTTTCTCGGAGATGTTGTCACCGGTGTTGTCACACTGAAACCCGAGGTCGAGCTCGGGGTGGAGCGCCTTGCCTACCTGTATGGGCATGTAGATGTCATCCTGGCGTATGTTGGGGTCAGCTTTGTGGCAAGCTACGAGTATCTTTATCCGTGGTTGCTTCTTTTCTTCCATTGAGTAAAATATGGTTAGATATTTTGTCTATTATTTTTTTGTCGATATTAGATGAGAATTTTCTTGCAAACAGGGCATCTGAAGTTATCAATTCCTGAAAATCATATTCATGCCATGTATAAGGACATCCCCGAGTCCAGTCGGTTTTGCGTGTCATTCCTGCAAAATCAAGTATTCTGCTGTAAACAGTATGTTTGTATGGCGATTCCATCATCAGAGTCTGCTTGTAAATTTCATCAGCGCAGGGCACCCAGCGGAACATCTTCAATATAGAATGTTCTTTATCCACGAGGTATCGGGCAAACTCGGGGGTTATCGAGACCCAATTGCACCCTTTATAGAGTTTCATATTCCACCGCCTTTTTAAACCAATACGCTTTTGCAATGACACCATTGCATCACGGTAAATATTGAGCAGGCCTCTGACATATCGTATTGGATACCTGTATTTGTCAATAAAAAAATGATAATAATTTGTCTTTAGAGCCAAGTCTTGTCGGTTGAACTCACCTTGTGCAAATCCAATCAGATTTGTGCCTTTTTTCAAAGAATCGAAAAATCTGTGTATATAATCCTGTGTATTCAATGGCAGGTCTTGCCCGGACAACAAATGAATGTAATCATATTCCCCATATCCGATAGCAGTCTTGAATGAAAGTAATTCTGCTTGGATTTGCGACAAGCTACCCCATTGAATATCAATACGTTGCTCTTGGGGGGGGTAATCAGACGACTTTTTCTGGTTTTAATTCCGGCGAAATCTTTGATATCACTTTTTTTATCAAGTATCAGGAATATGTCATTGCGCTCATCGTCTATAGTGCTGACGAGTGTCTGTAGACAATATGGATCGTTGTGTGCGATGATGCAGTAAGCGTGGCGTGACATTGGGTTTACTTAAATAGGTTGAGGACTTGGGCTACAATAGGTGCCATGTCGTAGTATTTGTATTCAGCGAGGCGCCCACCGAATATCACTGAGGTTTCCTGCTCGGCGAGCGCTTGGTATTGCTCGTAAACTGCCTGGTTGCGGGCATCATTGACGGGATAGAATGGCTCCATGCCGTCGGTCCACTCTGTGGAGTATTCTCGCGAAATCACTGTCTTGGGATTGTCGTAGACGGCATTACCGAAGCTCTCGAAGTGCTTGTGCTCGATTACGCGAGTGTATGGCACATCGGCTGAAGTATGGTTGACCACTGCGTTTCCTTGATAGTTGGGGTTATCGAGAATTTCGGTCTCGAAGCGCACGGTGCGGTATTCAAGCCTGCCAAAACGGTAGCCGTAATATTCATCAATTTTTCCGGTAAACACGATTTTATCAGCTACCGACTCCCAGTGACAGCGGTCGGCAAAGAAATCGGCGTCGAGTTTCACCTCGATGCCGTCGAGAAGACCGTCGATGAGGCGGTTGTATCCACCTATGGGTATTCCTTGATATGCATCGTTGAAGTAGTTGTTGTCAAATATCATGCGCACCGGCAGCCGGCGTATGATAAATGCAGGAAGTTCGGTGCATTTGCGACCCCACTGCTTTTCGGTGTAGCCCTTGATTAGCTGCTCGTAGATGTCCTTGCCTATGAGGGTCAACGCCTGCTCTTCAAGATTGCGCGGCTCTGCGATGCCGTCGGCTTTCATGCGCTCCACAGCCTCGTGGCGCTGTTCATCGAGCTTTGCCTGCGCCTCGGCCGGGGTCTTGACTCCCCACATCCGGTAGAACGTGTTCATGTTGAACGGCAGATTGTAGAGCTTGCCGTCGGGGGCCTGAGCCACAGGACAATTGGTGTAGCGGTTAAACGGCACGATAGAGTTGACAAAATCCCATACCTCGCGGTCAGATGTATGGAAGATGTGTGCACCGTACTTATGTACGTTAATACCCTCAATATCTTCGCAGTATATATTGCCTCCCGCATGAGGTCGCTTGTCAATGACAAGACAACGCTTGCCCTGCTTACGGGCGAGATGCGCAAATGTGGCGCCGAACAGCCCGGCACCTACTATTAGATAGTCATATTTCATATTCTATTCGTTGGTCTATGATTTGTTATTTGTCATAAATCCAAATTGTTTTTTAGGTATTCTATCGAACTATTCCTCAGTTTATTTATTGCACTTGTTGATTCTGTGAAATCGCAGTCAAATCCACTGTCTTCCAATAGTTCTGAGGGGCTGTTGATTACCCTGTCCTCAAGTCCGCACATAGCGAGCATCTGTCCCTGACGTGAGCCGGGCTGGACACAGCAGCTATAGAAAGGTACTTCAAAATTCATTGAGAAAATAGTGCCGTGAAATGTGTTTGTTATGACCAATGCCGCATTTGCGAGATATGACAAAATGTCAAGCGGACCTGCGTCCTGAATCATGGTTATCTCTTTGTCGCGATGGTAATTCAGCGGAGAGACGCAGTATACATCCATATCGTTTTTGTCGGCAAGTTCTTTTATCTTTGGAAGCCAGTTGTTAAGCGCCCTGAAGTTCCAATACAGCGCATACACGAAAATATACTTACGTTTCATGTCGGGGCGATACACTCCCGGCAATGAAAGCCATTCTCTCCTATCCAAAAGCCAAGTAGGATCACATACCAGTGCTACGTTTCTACCGGTAGCCTTTTCAATGTAATCGCGTATTATGGATTCACGAGTAGACAGTGCATCATACTGACAAAGCAAATCTTTGTATTTCTTGACATTGCGGAGTGTCTGTCCGCCAAAACTTGATGCGTAAGCCACTCTCTTTTTCGGAGTGCCGAATTGAAGAAAGTATGGCAATATAGCATTGTGTGGCTCATATTTAAACTCGCCACAGCCGATGTTCCATACCTGATCACTTCCAGAAACCAACACATCGTAGTCAAGATTGGCATCACACAACTGCTCATAGCCGGTATATCGTTTGGTGGTCGGTTTTAGAAACCGTGCAATGAAATCCTCATATTTTCTTGCTCTTTCCTTACGCGCTGCCTTAATGAATTGGAAGCCGAAGTTGTCAATCATCGAGCGCAACCCCTTTTTACGGGAAAAGTCAGTCTGATACCAAAAAGTCTGGCTTGGTGTGCGATAATCAATGGTCTCAACTGATTGGCCCAATTTTTCTATAGTTCTCACCGTGCCATACGTTTGCATCACGGAGCCGAAATTGTATGCCGCATGGTAAGTTATCAGACCGATTGGTTTATCTCTATTTTCCATTATAATATATGCAATAATCTTAATCCCTTAGACAGACACCTTACCCCGAAATTGCTTATCCGATTCTTTCGTAAGCACTGTATAATAGCATTGGATTCAAACCGATGGACAGAATCGGTAGCCTTTGCCGCAGTTCTCAACCCCTTTTCTCGACAGATTTTCAGAAATCTATCTCGCTCTTTTAGTCTTTCAAAAGGTTGTGAAAGGCATCTGTTATGTAATTTTGCCTCTTCAAATGTTCTTTTCTGTATGTCGAAAGCATCTTTTATCTCATTAAAATAATGAATCCCTTTTGCCGTATTCACAAGAATAAGCGAAACACCATTAAGATCAAACATTTCAGAATTTATATCCCGACCAAGTCCCCAAAAGTCGGCAGCAGTAATGTCCGAAATTCTTTCTTTTCGAGCGTAAGGACATTGCAAGCAGTTTTCTCGTAAAGAGATTCCTGTCTGGAAACAACGCATATAAGGATTTATAGTGTCATTTTCCTGTCGGACCACTCTCATATGTTCACCGCTACGGATTGCGGTACGCAATCCGAAGCGGATACATCCGTATCCGCTTCGGAGGTCTTCCTTCCATCTAAAATCCACGAATATATCCTCATGAGGCACGTTCTTTACCTCAGGATAAGAAAGCACTTGCTCGCGAAGCATTTTCATGGGCGGAACTCCGTGACAAACCAAATCCATTGTCAAAAGATTGTCGTAACGTTTTCTCAGGAAGCCCAAAAGACCTGAAATCTGACAGGGTGTACCTGTAAATAACACTTCTTTGCCATTGTCAAGATCGGCCTTGGCTTCTCGGTAAGTCAGGCGGATGTCGCTATGTACATATTTGCTGTTCTTTATTTTGTCCAGATTATTGGTATTGTCAATGCGGATATGTCCAATGTTTTCAAAATTCTCTTCAGCGCAACCGTAAACTACACCGCCATGGGATATTATATGGTTAGCAAGAACACTTGAAAATCCGCCGGAGGCAGTAGTCTTAATAATTGATCTATCTTTCGAAACGACGGCATACACATTTGCCGGAGCATTCAAGTCATAGTCGTTCAATTCAGGACAGACTTTAATACACAGACCACATCTGATGCATTTGTTATAGTCCACGGACGGATATCTGTATCCACAACCATCCTCCTTCATGGAAATGGCATCTTTAGGGCAGACATTCAAGCACCCCTGACAACCATAACATTTTTCGTGTGGGAGATTAATCATGTTGCTTATGTAGAATTATCGAAACTTTGTTTTTTATGAATTTCCTCTCATTATCGTTTATTCCAAATACATAAATTGCGATTACGGTAATTGTTGTGGAAGCGATGACAAACAGGACAAGACCAACAAAATCAAGACTTATGTATTGAGACAGCAAATAAGAAACCGGCACCGTAATTGTTGTTACATAGATAATTGGAAGTATTACATTCACAATGTATGCTCTTAAAGACAAGTGTATCTTTTGTCTCAGAATAATCAGACGTGCGCACAAGGCTAAGACTGAAATGACCAAATATGTGTAAAACACACTTTGAGGAGGATAACCCAATTTAAGGAATATATATGCGACAGGCACAATTGTCATGAGTACGCCACCAACAACCAGATGATATTTTTTTATATCGCCGGTAGCATCAGATGCCCTCATCAACGGTCCTGATATAGCATCCACAAGACTGATACACAAGAGTATTCTAACGAAAATAACTACATATTCCGGTAACTCGCCAAGCCAAAGTTGAAGAATATAAGGCGCTCTTATTGCAATTGGCACTGCCACCAATAGCAATAAGAAAGAAAAATATTTTGAGCTTTTAAATATCAAAGAATAGAAATATGAGAAATCTTTTCTTGCATACGATTGAATCAATTGCGGCACAACTGCTATTTGTACATTATTGAATATCTGGTTGACTGCATTTTGAACGGTTGTTGCAAGCCCCCTTGCCGCGTTAACGTACGGCATAAAGAACATTCCGAGTAATATATTTAATCCTTGGGTATACATCATTCCGGCACTGCATCCTACCATGCACCATCCGGCAAATACGGACATTTCCTTAAAAATTGCTTTGTTGAATTTTACCCAGTTTCTACTTTCGCTGAATTTGGCCTTGCTGTAAAAAAAGTAGAATAAAGCTATTACTATCTGCACGCAACATGTCAGAATGGCATACAACTTTAATCTCTCACTATCTGATGATGTCAGCAACGACAGGGCGACAATTAATGACAGCACAGACTGGATAATGGAAATCGTAGCGAAAACAGACATTTTTTCATGTGCCACAACTACCGCATTATATGGCAACGTCAAAACTTGAATTATTACGGTAGCCATACTCATTTGGAACACAAGCATAGCCACTGGAAACCTTTCTTGCGGTATAAGTAACTTGTGAGTCAATAGCCAAATCCCGATTGTTTCTGCCAAAACAATGATTATTGCAGCTATAATTAAATGTATGGTGCATGCTGTGCTGAAAATTACCTTCAGCTTATGCTTGTCTCCGTTGCCAAGTCCATAATTGATAAATCGCTGAGTTGCTGACAACATTGCCCCATTAATTACCGTAAAGAATGTAACAAGTCCTCCGACAAGATTATAGATACCATAGTCCTCAACGCCAAGCGCCTGCAATACAATTCTTGAGGTGAACAGACCAATTGCCATAACTACAATCATTCTTACATACAACAGAATGGAGTTTTTGGCAATCCGTTTATTTTGTCCTGACTCTGACATAATTAGTTGTGGCAATTGGAGATTTTGATGTTAGAATCGTTATTTAGCGATGGCTATAAGCGTATTTTGTATATGGATTTTTTATTTCGATGTCTTCCACAAGCATGTCAATACGGAGATTTTTGAGTAAAGCGAATTTTTCGATGAGTGGCTTGAACTTTTCTTGTCCGTAAGCCGACAGCCCGTTGTAGTACAGCCATATTAACTCGTACCTTGAGAGCTGACCACGAACCATTGAAGCATATTCATATCTGTCTTCTTCGTTTATAAGCGGTGAAGTTGCCACAAATTTGAATATACGGTATAGATGACGGAAATAGTGGTCGAAATAGGTTGGCGTGAAATTGTCTTCATATCCCCGCATGCCATCTTTTTCCAATAGACCCCGCATGCCATAATAATCTTCACCGTCAGATGCTTCATGAGGGACACTTTCAAACGCGCCATAGAAAACCTCCCGCCCTTTTAAATCAACTTTTACTTGGGAAAAGCGAGTGGTGTCGGGATTATTACCATAAATTACGTTTTCCTTGTTGTAAGCGTGTGAATAGGTTATGTTGTCCGTAATCTGCTGCTGTAATTGAAGCATATTGAAAAATGTATTTTCAAAACGCTGGCGTTTCAGGGTCTCATTCTGAATTTGGAACTCGGCTCTTGTGTCAGTAAGCTCCTTGCGTTGCAGTTCAAGTTCGTTACGTTGCAGGAATATGGCATATATTACTCCGGCAAAAGCAAGGGCAGAAAACAATCCGTTTACCAGTCCTGCCGCATCACCCGCCTCATTAGGAGATTTAGCAGTGTAAGTCAATGCGTATCCTATAAAAAAGAGCACACAACAAATTACCAAAACGGTAATTAAGCCTTTTAGACTCATCCAAAAATCCTTATCATCTACCATCGCTGCAACAATCTTCGTTGTATTCCTTCGCTATTTAGCAATTATTATGGAGAAATGTCGGGCGGTGGTGGGTGAGGAGGGTGCGTTTGAAGGCAGGTTCGTTGGCGGCTTCGAAGGCGGCGAGGTTGGAGGTGAGGAGGGCGTCGACGCGGCGGGTGATGTCGTAGTCGCTGAGTGTCGGGTCGAGGCACTCGCCGTGGCGGAACTGCTTGTGCCAGCGGGCAAGGCAGTCGCTTGCCCAGTCGAGCGGGCGGCCGAAAAATGACTTGTTGCGTTTGTTGAGTTCGATGGTGATCGCTCTGTACAGGTCATATATGTCGACCGATTTATCGCCTCTTATGCTTGCCTCAAATGCCCGGAGGATATAGCGGCTTGTGTAGGGCTCGCGTGCGGGGCTGTTGAACGCGATTCTGTGGACAAGGTCAAATCGGGCGATGACTGTCAGCGCGTCGGCAGGGGAGAGACTGTCTATTGTGGATTCGACATGTCTTACCCACATTTCGGCGGCTTGCCTGACCTCTTTTTCGTCGCGCGAGCGCCTGCTATGGGACATAAAAAGTCCCAGCTCGTTTGCCGCTTCAAATATGGCGGCAGCCGAGTCGGCGATGGCGTGTGCGTCACAGAAATCTGTGGACCGTATGTCAAGTCGGGGATTGGACATGTCTCAGTATAGTCCGGTTGTCAATGGGATGCCGGCAGGTTTATGTGCCGGTGCCCGATGTTTAGTGAGTAATATCAGCAATAAGTTGTGTATGTTTCTATAATTTTTGAAGGAGGTCAGGGTGAATGAACGGGAGGATGACCATGCAGACGCCCTCTATTTTCACCACCACATGCCTGTTTTTTCCAATGCGCTTCACAAAGCCCTCATATCCCTTGTATTGTCCTGCTGTCACTTTGACGCGGGTGTCTACCGTGAAATTTTCGGCTGTATAGATCCGGCATCCCGCAGTGTCATCGGCAGTGAGAAGGCGCATGAGGTCAATTGATTTTTGAGGTATGACTTGAATGTCGGGACTTTTGGGGTAACGGTATATCCAAAAGGGGATTGAAGCTACTGAAGAGAGCCTTCCGTCTTTTTCCAGGGCGAGAGCCTTGTCGCGGGTGGTCCTGATGAAAAGCACATGGGGGATAGTCGCCTTTTCGCGATATTTCCCGCCGGGCATCTTTATGCGTTCTTTGGGGAAGAAAATTTCTTCACATGATTCAGCCAGGACTTCCTCTGCCTTGAAATCCTGTCGGGTCTTAATAGCAAACCACTCTGTATTTTCCTCCATAATTCACTTCCGGTCAATATACTTCTAATCCTCTTGCGTGGCGGCAGATTATAGTCTTGACCACGCATCATTCACAACCATCCGTCAGCCTTGGCTTCGGATCTCCGGGATTAGCCTGTCCAGGAACTTCCCCGGTGGTTGTACCGCCCCAATTCTGGATACCTCAAGAGCGATGTTGGGACTAAGCAACTCTTGGGAAGAGTCACTTATATATCGACACGAGCTGATTTCCAGCTATTTATTATGATATTTTGGGGGAATTGCTAAACAATTGTCAATTTAATATTCAACAAACTATGATTTCTACTCGAAAATGACGTTGATTTACGGGAAAATTATTAAATTTGCGGTCACTAAGTGACTCTTCCCAAGAGATTTGAAAAACAAGCGAAATAAATCCTTAAATTTTTAAGCAAATTTTATAGCCACCTTTTTTACCTGCGCTTGCATTTCTCCCTCTCGGGCTTCCGGCAGCTCACCCGTTCTGGACTGATGCACCGGTTGAATGGACTTCACAGAAGGCATGGAATTCCAAGCCATTTCCGAAAGACCATCTCTGGAAAGATGAAATTCAAACAAATGACCTGTTCTAAAAATGTCTAACCGGGCTCATGTCTGCCGGCATACTGAAATATTCCGGGTAGAAATGCCGTTGAGGGATAATGAAATCCTCTGAAATCACCCGGATTTCAGAGGATTTCATCGTTTTAGTCTTATGATTGGGTTGTTTTATGGTGTTTACATCAGTGTCGTTCTTTCGATATGCGGATCTCGGTATTCTTTGTTTGTTCTTACCATGTGCTTTATGACGCGGCGTACAGTGCTCCATTTAGGAAAGATTGCAAATGGTCTTACTGAGCTGTAACTTAAAAGAATTGCGGTAAGCGATGCGAGTGCGATAATGAGTAACCAGCCGTAAATCTCTTTCATGGACACGACCAGTGCCTGAGTCTGCACCATTCCGTATAGCTGACCGAGCGGGGCAAAGGCTATGTCGGGATTGGTATTTGATATGTTGGCTCCAAGCAATGCGGCATTTTTAGCCATAGTGTGGCGCAGCAGTTCTCCGATTATGGCGGGACCGAGTGTGGCACCCATTACCGCACCGGTGAAACCATTGATTGTCAGTGCCTGAGGAAATACTTGAAAAGGCAGTCCGCTCTGCACGATTGACGTAAGAAACACTATTGAGATTATCACCGCCGCCGCTCCACGGAAAAATAGCGGAATGAAAAGCATCTCTTTCTCAACCCCGTAGTCTATGAAGAAGTAGAAATATGCGAGATATATTATAGCCAGAGTAAAAGCAATGGCGGTCATGGTCTTGTAACGCCATTTGCGCAAGGCGAATGTGAAATATGTGAAGCCACATCCCGCAATAATGCCGGCAAAAACATACCAGTTGAGGTCAATCAGGTTTGTCTCGTCAAAACCGAGGATATTTGCGGCATAGCTGTGTTCAAATACATGTTCAGTGGCTATGAGCGTGAAGAAAACAAGATATATTCCGGTAGCGCGGATTACATTGCGGTTTTTCATCGCCCGGAAACTGATATATGGATGATGGAGAAAAGTTGCCCGCCAAAGGTTGATTGCGAGACAGGCGAGTGCTATAAGCGCGGCTCCCCTTATCTCGGCGGCATCCCACCAATCGAAATAGTTGCCATATACGCAAATGAAAGTGAAGCACATCATGAAGCCTGCCCACAGTAATGCGCCAATCCAGTCAATGCCGAGCAGGGGGATGAACATCGGTCCTCTTACAGGCTTCACAAGTATCATGACCACTATCATCATAAGGGCAAGCAGTCCGGTCATTGTCCAGTGCATATATTCCCACTGAGAGAAAAATGCCGTATATATTGTGGCTATGCCGCTAAGCTGAATTACGCTGTCGACTATTATATATACGTAGCAGAAGAAGATTGCCATATCCCTGACCGGGGTAAGCCACAGCTGTATAGTGGAATTACAGGCGAATGTAGCCTGCATCCTGAACCATCCGGCGATGAAACAAGTGATTACCAGAAGCGGGACACTTGTCGTACAGGCACATATCACGTTAGCGGCAATCAGCACCATGCACGACACAAGAAGTTGAGTGCGGGCCGAGAACCGGAACTTAATGCGGAACATCACGGCAAAGTTTATCGCCAGCCCGATAAGGGAGGCGTAACCAGCCATAAGAATATCCTCCTGCATCAGTGCGGTTGTCCCGACCATGTCGGATGCGGCGGCGAGATAGACACCGCCCGAAAACTGTATAATCAGGACAAAGAATATGAATAGATACGGTTTTAACCGCCGTGGAACATAATCAGGTACATCCGGTATGTCAAACGGATCCTGCGGTGCGTGCCAGTCTGCCATATCAGTATTTCACGCTACATTCGACATTCATTCCCGCACTCAGTCTTGCCATATCCCCGGGCTTATTATCGGCACTGAATTCAATCCTTACCGGCACGCGCTGACGCACTTTGACGAAATTGCCTGCCGAGTTGTCCTGCGGCAGCAGCGACAAGGATGCTCCGGTAGCGGAGGAGATTGACTTTACTTTGCCGGTGAAGGTGACATCAGGCAGTGCATCCACCTTTATCTCTACATCGCTGCCGGGCGCGATATGACGGAGCTGGGTCTCCTTATAATTGGCAGTAACCCAGATGTCCTGTGAATCAACTATGTCAAGCAGAGTCTGACCGGGCTGAACAAGTTGTCCTGTCTGTATCTCTTTTCGTGAGGCATAACCATCACAGGGCGCGGTAATCACTGTGTAGCTGAGGTTTAGCTCGGCAGTCTCCAGCAAGGCTTTCGCCAATTCGATGCCTGCCTCCGACTGAGATATGCGCCTGCGGTTTATATCCACCACCGCCGAAGTAGCCGAGCGTTGGCGCGACAACATTTCATAACGAGCCTTTTTTGCTTCATAATCGGTCTTTGCACCGTCATATTGCTGGCGAGTGACGGCATCCTGAGCCAGTAGCTTTTCGTAACGGGCAAGATCTGTCGACGCCATTTCCATAAGCACTTTTGCTTCGGCAATCGCCGCCTCACTGACTGCAACATTGGCTGATGCCGAAGTGACCGAACGGTCAGCGACATCAAGTCCGGCGAGGGCGTTCTGATAATCGGCACGTGCTCGCGCTACATTCAGCCTCATGTCGGCATCGTCAATAATCACGAGTGTATCACCCTTTTTCACCGGCTCATACTCGTTGAAGCGTATTTCCTTGATATAACCCTGCACACGGCTGTTGACAGGAACTATCTGCCGACTTACCTGTGCGTTGTCGGTAAACTCGACATTCCCGAGGTGAATGAACCGGGAGCCTACCCAGATTGCTGCTACGACGATTACTGCGATTGTGATAATATAGGAGAGTATCTTTTTGCTGCGATGTTTCATATTTTTCCGGTGATAAACAAGAGTTTGTAATAATAGTAGATGATGTTGATGCGGGCATTTACAAGCTGTTGCTCCGCATCGAGCCGAGCATTGGCTGCATCCAGCATGTCAGTGATTAGAGCCATGTCGGCAGAGTAGCGGGTGGAGGTGGTGTGGTAGTTACGCTCTGCAAGTTCCACGCTTTTCTGTCGGGTTTTCAACTCTTCGTAAGCTTCGAGGTAACGGACGTGGTCTGCGTTGACTGCCAGCGTTACAGTCTCACGCGTGGCGTCGAGCTGCTCGATAGCCTTTCGGGTTGCCGCGCGACTTCTTGCCAGCGACTTGTCGCTTTTGTATAGCGATGAAATGTTATAGTTTATGCCGATGCCTACATACCAGTAACTGAGATTGCGGTCAATTGGGGGCACTTCGACAAGTATAGGTCCGTCCATGCTCCATCCGGCCTGTAGTCCTATCTTGGGCAGACGCTCCGAGCGCACAAGCGACTCTGCCTTCCGGCTTATTTCGACACCTGAACGGGCGAGACTCAATGACGGGGAGTTGGCAACAGCCTCTGCCTGCCACCATGCGGCGCTTTCCTTCGGCAGTGATTGAGCAAGAATGGTGCTGTCAGTGACAATAACAGTGCCCTGCGGAAGTCCTGCGGTTGTGACCAGATTTGTGTTGAGTATGTCGATTGTATTGTTGATTCTGATGAGTTGTAGTTCAAGATTGGAAACGAGCAATTCATATCGGGTAATGTCATTCTGCAATGCAGTGCCCTGTTCATATCGGGCTTTCATTTCCTGAAGCACCTTGCGGGCAGCTGCGATGTTTCCCTCTACCACAGTTCTCAAGTTGTCATACTTATAGATGTCGAGGTAAAAACCGGTAAGCTGAAAGCGTATATTGTCGCGCTGGAAGTCAGTGGCATACCGGGCTGCTGTCGATTTCAGTTCGGCAAGCTCAATCGCGCTCGTCACCGCCCCGCCCGTATAGACCGGTTGGGTGATGTTGACCGACAGGGCGTTGCCGAAATGAGGGATTGGAGCCTTCTGATAGTCGCTGAAGTTGCGTTTGGTCGTGAAGCCATCGCCGATATAGCTTAATGACAGCGAGGCGTTGATGTCGGGCAGACGACCTGCACGGGCAACGCTTATTTCCCGTTCGGCTTCTGTCTGAGCTGTAAATGACGGACGGAGTTGGGAACTATTGGTCTCAGCTGACTCGAAAATTTCTTCGAGAGTTATGACCGCCTGACCGTAAGCACACACTCCGCCGCTCGACAGGACGATTGACAGCAGTCCTGTGAGCAATCGAAGATTGTTCATAATGTGAAATTTATAAAATTGCTGATGATTATGATTGTCTCAGCCGATTTTGCTGAGAAAGGTAGGTTTATACAAGTGCATTAACCGGAGCTGTGCTTTTCCAGTTTTCAAGATAACCCCAGTTGTTTACTGACGGGGACGATGTTTCGTTGGCTATTGATATACTGTTCATTTATAAGCAACTCTTTGTGAATTGCACTGCAAAATTACTAAAAATTGTTGAAACAGGGAGTCTTTTAAGGCTCTGTTTTTTTAGTCGGCGATACAAGTGGAGTGTTCGAGATGTCATTAACCGTCAATTCAGTGTTATTCGCCATCAAGACTAAACTTATTCTTCCTCAATCGTCTTAATTTATAGAAACAGATAAATTAAAGCAAAAATGAATATCAAGATTTTTTTGGGTTACATTACCGTTGGTCTATGCCTTGCCTCGTTTAGCGTTCCGTTGTCAGGATGCGCACACAAATCTGATAGGAAATCAGCGGAAACTATAGTCAGGACTGATTCCGACAAAATGCGCGGGGAGAAACGTCGCGGTGGTCCGCAATTAGGTCAGCCCGGAGGAGGACCGGCGATTGACAAGACTGACGACGCCACATTGCAATCCATGATAAAGGACGTAATGCCATATTTCAAACAACTTGAATATACCGATTCCGAGACCGGAAAGTCGATGATGTATAATCTGTATTCACCCCAAAATATTGAAGAGGGCAAGACATATCCTCTCGTATTGTTTATGGCTGATGCAAGTACGCCCGGCACAGATGTTACTCGCCCATTGACACAAGGATATGGAGCATTGGTGTGGGCTACTGACCAATGGCAGGCTCAACATCCCTGCTATGTCCTTGTCCCGCAATATTCCGGAGTCGCTGTAAATGACGCTTATGAGCATACAGAAGAGGTTGATATGGTGGCGCGGCTTGTGAAAAAAGTCGCATCACAAAATCCGATTGACAACAACCGGCTTTACACCACGGGACAGTCGATGGGCGGAATGATTTCAATGTATTACAACTCGGCTTATCCTGATTTATTCGCTGCTTCAATCTTTGTGGATTGTCATTGGGACAGCGCGACATTTCCTGAACTCGTAAAACACAAATTTGTATTTATCACAGCGGGCAAAGCGGGAGCCTTCGATTTACTTGAGCAAGCGGCTAAAGATGCGGGAGTAAAATATGAATACACTGATTTCAGCGCTAAATTACCTCAGGCTGAGCAGGATTCTCTCGCAAGTGCCGTGCTTGCAAAAGGAGCGCCGATAACGATAATCAATTTTACATCTAAATCTGTTCTTCCTGATGACGGCAAAGGCAGTGAGCATATGTACTCATTTGACTACGCATATCGCCTTACTCCGGTAAGAGAATGGCTTTTCAAGCAGGTCAAATAAAAATTTAAGGTAAAAGATTGTTTATAGAAAAGGGACTGCCCAAACCTTTGTTAGACAGTCTCTTTTATGTACAGCCCTGTAAGTCACTAAGCTATTGTTGACGTGCCATCGTGTGGCGTCCATGTTTTTTCTTACCGAGGTGCTTTATCCATATATAGTAGCCTGTAAGCGGGAGTGATGCTCCGAGCAGAGCGCTTAAAAGCCACAGGATTCTTGTCAGCATACCGCCCCAGCTTCCGGTGTGGACTGCATATATCCAGCCGCGGAGTTTGTCGGCGGGTAGGGAATCGGCATATTTTGTGGCAGGGGTTATCTCGCCTGATCTGCGGTTGAACTCATATTTGTCAGCTGCACGTCCGTTTCCGGTTGTGCCTAACGTGACAGAGGCTGTCTCTGAGCCGATGGTAATCTGTGGCGCATCGGGATTCTGTGCCCTCAACTCTTCATAGACCTGCTGCCAGCGTCCGAATTCCGAATGGTGGCGGCGACCTTCGCCTCTGCCTTCTCCATGTCCTCCACGTCGGCCTCCTCTGTGATTGCCGCTACCTTCTCCATTACGGCGACTGTCACCATTAGTCTTTTCCCCTGACGCCTGAGTGAAGTTTCTTGGAGTGTGTTCCACTCCGCATACAGCGTAGAAAGCCGTGCGATACCAGTTGAATGACCATGTAAGCCCGGTCAAAGACATGGCAAGGACGAACACAAGCACATACATTCCGCCTGCCACATGCAGCCCTTTCCACAAGCCACGCCAGCCGTCCTTGAAGGAAATAGACATGCTGCGCCGGAAATTCTTGCGCGCCCTGGGCACCCATATAATCACGCCGGTTATCAGTGCAATCACGAATATAAGCGTGGATATGCCTACGAGAAGTTTGCCTGCCTTGACGCCATCACCATGAGGATTGGCGCTGTCAAGAAGCCAGCGGTGTAGCTTGAACATGGTCGAGAAGAAACCGATGCGCTCATATCGTCCCGTTATATCGCCTGAATACTGGTCAATAAACAATGAGGCACGGCGCGGTTTGGAGAGATTAACCTGGTAGGTGCGCTCTCTATCGGCAAATACTGTCACTCCTGTAATGGAAACGGAATCAGGCAATGTTGCCTTGACCGTTTCCATCAGTTCTTCCATCGGGAGCGGTTCACTATCCGATGAGCCTACATAGTAAACATCGCTTTTGATACTGCGGGTTATTTCCGGCTCGAAAATGAGCATTGCTCCCGAGAAGCATATCAGAGTGATAAGTATGCCGAATGGGACAGAAAGCCAGAGATGTATTTTGCGGAATATTTTCATGCCGGGTTATTTTACGGTTTCAAGAAATCCGAAACCTGTTATATCTGACGCTCCTTCGATAACTACACCCTTGCTTGCCAGGGCGGTGGACGGGTCTATGCGATATATCGTAGGATAGCCGTTTTCAACGTTGACCGGGATGTAAACGTTGCCGTTACGGGTATAAACCGTCTTACCCAATGATGTGATATTGGACGGCAGACCGTTGACATAAGTCAGCTTTTTTGCGGTGGCGTCAAAGATAGCAAGGTCAGTGCCGGCAAATCCGCTCTGGGTAAGAGGACGGTCATACATCACCATAAGGAAATAGTTGCCTCCCGCCGGCCAACAGCGCATGAACGACTTGCCGTCGGCTTGTGACTCGATATCGCAGTAGTAGTCGTCAAACTGCTTGCTGCCTGCCGGGATACGGCACACACCGGCATTGAGCCTTGTCTTCTGAAGCGGGTCGGTCATGGTTTTGGCGTAAGAGGGCGAGAATACATAGATGTCGCCATTATCCGCTGCCCATATTGTCTGGTAATACTGTGACCTGTAGCGTCCTGCCGGAGAGCTGATGCGGTCGGTCTTTGCAAGTGTGGGGTTCAGAAAGTCATCATTGTCGTAGATTGCCACCCAACATTCATCAGGATATTGAGTGCCGACAAGTTCTCCGGCTTTGTATGAACCCGAGCCTGAACCTCCCGCCTCGGCATGTACCAGATGTTCATAACCGTCGCGAATCCACTTCCCGTTGTCATAGGCGGCTCCGTATTGGCTCAGCCCCATCGGGATTGCTCCGCAATATAGCCTTGAACCGCTTTGCTCAGCACCGGCAAGAGTCACATACTCGCCATTGCCGAGGAAATTTTCCATCAGGTAAGGATGTTCTGCCGTTGCGTGATTGGTAGTGGAAGTCTCGTTTACTACATCAAGATAAGTCACGTTGAGCATTTTGGCGTGATAGCCGTTGCCATCAACGACGTCGGCCGACTCTCCAGTAGCCATTGTAAGAATGTCATTGTCGTAAGCGCCATATGATGAAAATCGGCTTATACGGTATTCCGTTCCGCGTGCTTTCATTTCACCGTCGTCACCGAGGATATAGCTGCGGGTGGTTCCGGCATTGCCCTGATTGTAAGTGAGGGCATAGAGATAATTTTTGTGAAATACCCACTGTGTGGCTCCGTCGTTGAGTAATCCGTTGTTGATAGGCGAAAGGGTGCCCTCGTCAAGCGATTCTCCGGTCAGCAACACGTAGGATGTAGCATTGGAGCCTTGTACGGTTGTGGCAAATACAAATTTACCTTCGCCATCAGCTTCTGTACCTCCGGTATTTGGTTCATCGGACTCGGAGCATGAGGTCAGTGCCACGGGCACTACGAGCGCGGTTAATGCGCCAAACAGAATTGTTCTCTTCATTTCTATTATTATTTTATCAGTTACCAAAATATATTCTTACTTTACCATAGAATGCCCGCCCGGCTTTCTGGAGGCTGAAATTGTCATAGAGACGTTCATTGGTAAAATTGCGACATTCGAATGAAAGGTTGTACCTGCCGTTTTTAATGCCGTAGGATACTGTGAGATTATGGGCGAATTGGTCAGGCACCATGTAATCGTTGTTGTTTGAGCCTATGTTGGAGGCGTAGTAGCAGAATTTATGGGTGTATTGATTGTCATATGTCACGGTTAGGACATTGCGTTTTCCGCCCAAGCCATGCCAGTAGAAGTTTATATCGGAATCGGCAAACATATAAGGCTGATTAGGCATTCGCTCCCGGTATGCGACATTAGCTACGGTGCTTCCCATTGCGGTCTTCATATTGTCGCGGACATTCATCTGAGTGAAATTGCCCCCGAGGCTCAGCCATTTTGAGAAATTGTAGCGGGCAGAGATGCTGATTCCTTTAGTGTCGACCTTTCCATAGTTGACGTAGGTCGCGGCAGATTTTCCTCCGCTTAAAGCCATGATGTTGCGCTGGATATAATCGCGGGTGTCGCGATATATAAACCCTGCCTCGACATAAAATGTATTGTTGCCAAAAGTTGCGTTATAGCTGAGATTGAGATTGATGTTGTGACTTGATTCCGGCTTCAGCTCCATGTCGCCTACTTCAAGGTCTTCATCGCCAAACATCTCTTCGATTGTAGGCAGGCGGTAAGCTTTCTCATAAGACGCTTTTAGCTGAAAGCCAAGAGGCATGAACCAAGTCCCGGCCGCGCCATAGCCGAATGCATCTACCGAACGTGAACTTTTTATATAGGAGTCCTGCGCCGCCGACGTGGCGACCGGACCTGACACGTATTGGTGGTATTGCTTACCGAATGTGGTAAAATTAAACTTGGTGTTTGGCATGTATCTGTAAGATAGCCCCACGATATTTTTGCTTGTGACCTTACCTATTTCATCGCTGCTTACAATAGCTGCAAGCAGATTGTCATTAGAGCGGTTGAATGTGTTAAACACATCGTTGACAGTAAAGAGATGTTTTTCGCCAAGACGGTAATTGGCGGTGAATGTCGCCGACCAGTTATTGTTGTTGGCACGCGAGTTCTGATAAGACTGTTCACCCGGCGAATTTAGCCGGTCAGTCTCTCCCCGCCAGTTGTATTTGACTGACGCGGTGTCTACGTTTACTGTGACGTTTCGGTTGTAGTTGGCATTAAATGCCACGTCAAGCCCGCGGGTAAGCAGGTTGCGCTTGCCATATTCCAGCGACCCTATGAGCGAGTGACCGTGACGGTGTTTTTGCCCATAGACAATTTCTTGCCTTACGCCCGTCTGCATCTCCTTATACATGTGGGAATAGGTAAATCCGGCGATAAGCCTGTCGGCCCACGGTTTATCGACAAATCCTATTTTGGCAATTATCGCCTCGTTGTGGTAGGTGTCGTTGAAGCGGCGCACGTGTTCAAGTTTATTCCTGTTTATGGCGCCTGTCGCAAAATCCTCTACCGGAGAGTCGACCCAATAGTCGTTGTTGGAATAATTCTGAAATGCGTTGATTTCATATTTGAATCCGTTGCTTAGGGTCTGTCCGAAATTGATGTATGTCTTGTGGGTGTTGAAAGAGCCGAAAGAGTAAGATGCATCGACAAACCATCGGCGACGGCGCTTTGGAGTGACGATATTTATGACTCCTCCTATTGCATCGGAACCGAACCCGACAGGAACGACTCCACGGTACACTTCGATGCGGTCGGCAAAGTTCACAGGGATATTGTTGATGCCAAACGAACTGCCTACACCTTCCTGCGGCACCCCGTCGATAAACACTTTTACATGTTTCCCGCTGAAACCATCCATTGTGACTGCCATATCTGACCCGACGCCTCCGCTCTCGCGAATTTTCATTCCCGGGGCTTTGGACAGAGCTTCGCTAAGAGTCTTAGTGGTGTTAACCAGCTCTTTGGTGTCAACTGCAGTTGCATTAAACGCTGAATTTTTGACCTTGCTCAATGTATTGCCTACGACTATGACTTCAGCCAGTTGGGTCGCCGGTCTTAATTTCACGTTTAATTTTGTGCGCTCATTGGATTTTATTGTCGCTTTCAGCTCCACCTTTTCAAAACCTACCGATGAAAACACTACAGTATAGTCACCTGCAGGGGCATTTATGTGGTATATGCCTTTGTCATTGGTTGTCGCGGAATACATTGTCCCTTTTAGCGAGACATTGGCATAATCAATCTGTTCACCGTCAGTTGAAAGCACTTTTCCGGAAATCATGCCGGTTATCTCCCTTGCCGACAGGTTTAGTGATAATAAGCAGAATGTCATTATAGCCAAAATGTATTTCTTGGATGATACCATATATTGAATCGGTTATTATGAAAAATTTTGTGCAAAGTTCGGTACTTTGCCATATTTTTGAAATACCTAAATTTAAGTATGGCTTGTGTAATAATATGTATTTCAGTGTTTTGTATAAGTTATATGTTTCGGTCAAAATGGTAAAGTGCGCATTTTTGACGGTAAACAGACCGATTGCCGGAGGGCAACCGGCCGCCAGTCACAAAAAATGATTATCACAATACCTTATTTCTGCGTTTCGGGGTTATTCTTTCATGGATATACTGAAATAAGACAAAGAGGACCGGCACAATAAACAGGAGTGCTATGGTTCCGAATAGAAGACCGCCGACGGTGCCGACTCCTACTGAAATGTTGCCGTTGGCGCCGACTCCCGATGCAAACATCAGAGGAAGCATACCGAACACCATTGTTGCTGAAGTCATGATTATCGGCCTGAAACGTGCTTTTGCCGCAGATATTGCCGCAGCGATAAGCCCAAGACCCTCTTTGCGGCGAGCCGTAGCATATTCGGTCAGAAGTATCGCTGTCTTAGCCAAAAGACCTATTAGCATTATCAACCCAATCTGCATATAGATATTATTCTCCAATCCCCACCACCGGGCGAAAAGGAAACTTCCCGCAAGACCAAAAGGCACAGCGGCTATGACGGCGAAAGGAATGGTAAGACTTTCATATAACGCGCATAGTATCAAGTATATAAAAGCAAGGCATATACAGAAAACCAACACTGTGGTATTTCCGGAGGATGATTCCTCACGCGACATGCCTCCAAATTCATAGCCAAAACCGGTCGGAAGATATTTCTCTGCTACATCTTTGATTGCAGCAATTGCTTCCCCCGAACTATATCCCTCGCCTTGTTCGCCATAAACCGAAATCGAGGGGAACAAGTTGAAACGCGACAGACTCTCTGATCCATATACTCTCGTCAGGGTGATGAAATTGTCAATAGGTGTCATTTCTCCTGTCGATGTCCTGACGAATATCCGTTTCAGGGCTTCGGTGTCGAGGCGGTCATCAGGAGATGCCTGTACCATAACACGATACAGTTTGGTAAATCTATTCAGATTTGATGAGTAGCTACCGCCGATATACCCTGACAATGTTGAAAGTACGTCAGATGGTGATATGTTATGTTGCAAACATTTTACGGCATCAACTTCCACCATATACTGTGGATATTTGGTGTCGAAAGTTGTGTAGGCTCTTGATATTTCCGGACGTGAGTTTAATGAATCAATGAATGCGTTGGTTACATCAAGTAATTCCTGAGTTGTAGCTCCTTTTCGGTCCTGAACATATAGCTCAAATCCGCTACCGGTTCCATAACCGGAAATCATAGGAGATTGAGAAGCTCTGACTTGTGCTGACGCAATAGTCGATGTCCGTTTATAAATTTCCTTGATGACGGAATTTATATCATGTTCAACCCCTTTTCTTAAACTCCAGTCTTTTAGCCTGATATTAAATGAACCTGCCGATGACGACTGGTCGTGACGTGCATTCTTTCCTGATACTTTCGAGTATATGCTTATTTCCGGAATATCTTTTATGGCATCTTCAATCCGGGTCATTATTGCGTCAGTCTCCGCCAGGCTTGAGCCCGGTGCGACCTGAACATTCAGGCTGATGGTTCCCATGTCCTCCTGCGGTACGAGTCCGGTTTTGGTCGTTGACATCAGCCACCATAATCCTCCAACCGAGAGCAGGAAGAGAACAAACACTATCCATCTGTTTTTGAACAGGAAGGTCACCCCTGCGCGATATTGACCGATGGTTGCATTCAGAGATTTGTCAAACGCATAGTGGAATCGCTCGATATAGGTCGCCTTGGTGCCGTTGAGCGTTTTTCGTCTCATCAGCAGTGCGCTTAGCGCAGGGCATAGTGTCATGGCGTTTATGAGTGAGATGCCGACCGCAACAGCCATCGTAAGTCCGAACTGCCTGTAAAATGTGCCTGACGTGCCGCCAATAAAGCAGACCGGAATGAATACCGCCATAAATACTATTGTGGTTGTGATAAGAGCGGCTGAGAGACCTCCCATGGCAGAAACAGTCGCGCTATAAGGATCTTCCTCTCCTTCATCAAATTTTGCCTGCACAGCCTCGACGACCACTACCGAGTCATCAACCACCGTGCCGATAACAAGGACTATCGCAAAGAGAGTAAGCATATTCAACGTGAAGCCAACGGCGTAAATAAATGCGAATGTACCTGTCAGTGATACTATTATGGACAATGCCGGGATTAACGTGGCTCTGAAGTCATGAAGAAAAAAGTACACGACAAATACAACAAGAATGAGCGCGATTATCAGCGTTTCTATAACTTTATTGATTGATGCATCAAGAAAGTCTTTTGTACTTGAAATGTCGGTAAGCACTATCCCCTTAGGCAGGCTTGACCGGATTTCGTCAAGTGTCTTGTCGATTTCTACAATAACTTCATTTGCATTGGAGCCTGCAGTCTGCGCAATCATGGCATTTGCTCCCGGATGTCCGCTTGTCTGACTCAGCATCGCGTAATTGACTGCTCCAAGTTCAACCCTGGCAATGTCTTTAAGACGCAGCACACTCCCATCGGGCAATGCTCTGACCACAAGATTTTCATATTCCTCTTCATTCTCATGCCTGCCCCTGTATTTAAGGACATATTGGAATGTATTGGGCGATTCCGCACCAAGTGTACCTGTCGGAGATTCTATATTCTGGTCTGCAAGAACCTTGTCAATATCTGCCGGAACAAGTCCATACTGAGACATCTTTGCCGGGTCAAGCCATATACGCATTGCATATTCGGCACTGAATATGTTGACCTCGCCAACTCCCGCAATTCTGGAGATTTGCGGTTCGATATTGATTTTCATGTAGTTGGTGAGGAAGTTGGAATCGTATGTGTCGTCAGGACTATAAAGAGTTATTGATTTTAATGTGCTGTTCTGACGTTTCCTTACAGTCACTCCGCTTTTTGTTACTTCGGCGGGAAGCAGACCTTGAGCTGAAGCCACACGATTCTGCACATTCACTACTGCCATATCCGCGTCAGTGCCCTGTTTGAAATATATAGTGATTGATGCTGTGCCTGTATTTGTGGCAGTAGATGTCATATACATCATATCCTCTACACCGTTGAGCGATTCTTCAAGCGGCACAATGACACTTTTCAGTACGGTCTCTGCGTTTGCTCCGGTGTAGGTCGCTGATACGCGCACTGTGGGGGGCGCTATGTCGGGGAATTGTTCTATCGGCAACTGAACAAGTCCAAGAGTGCCAAGCACAACAATCAGCACTGAGATGACGCCGGCCAGAATAGGGCGGTCTATAAAGGTTTTTACTGTCATTATCGTTCAATTTATGGCAAATTTAAGGTATTAAACCTTTGCGTCTTATATTAGTCAAACTACTAAATGACCAACTGCGCAATAGTGGTGGTTAACAACACTTGTGTGATTATCTGTCTAACTATAAAATAGTTAACTTTGTGATGTGATTAAGTGATGAAGAATCTTGCTCTATACATAGACCTTGCGTTTTGCCTTTTTGTGCTGCCTGCAATGGTGGCGCTTTCGCCTGTCGAACGATGGGTTCATAACTTTACGGCATATATGGTTTTTGCCGGAATATGGCTGTATTTTGTGTATTTCATAAATCGGGCTTTTACGATTCCGTTTTTGTTTGGCGGAAGGAAAAAGAAGCTTTGTGGAATAGCAATGATTGTGCTGTCTATTGCAGTGACATTTATTCTTTCAGGCATAGAGCTGTATATTCCCAAACCGAGCGTGTATGATAACGGGATAGTAAGATTCCTGCCTCAGATACTTCAATATCAGCAGGCTTTGTGGACATTGTTTATGATTGTTGAGGCATTCAGCTTTGCTGTAGGACTGCTTGTCCAGACCAATATCCAGAAGGCTCGTCGCAGGGCGGCTGAGGCTGAACGCGACAAGGCGGAGATAGAGCTTTACAAGGCTCAGATAAAGCCTCATTTCATGTTTAATACATTAAATTCTCTCTATGGACTGTTTCTGACGGGAAATAAAAATGCACTGCCGTCGCTCGAAAAGTTTATCTTGATGATGAGATATATACACACATCTTCCAATCGTGACCTCGTCCCTCTGGAGGAGGAAGCGGAATATATCAGGGAATATGTGGAAGTTCAGTCTCTCCGGCTGAACGAAATGACAGCAGTGGCTCTGAGTATAGACGTGAGAAATCACGGTCTCATGATTCCCCCAATGCTTCTGGTGACCTTTGTCGAGAATTGTTTTAAGCATGGGGTGTCGCCGGTGGCGAATAGCTCAATACTCATAAATCTTTCGGAATGTGATGGCAATCTGTTGTTTGAAACTTCCAATAAGATATTTCCCGTAAAAAGAATCGGCGAACATATGGGCATCGATAACTGTCGCAAACGCCTTGATCTGCTTTACCCCGGACTGTATGAGCTGTCGATCAGGAATGATAATGATATTTACAATGTGTCGCTTAAAATAAAACTAAAATCATGATTAAATGTGTCGCGATAGATGATGAGCCGATCGCTCTCAGCATCATTCAGGAATACTGCAAACGAATTGGCGGCGTTGAACTGCAATGTTTCACATCGCCGATTGAGGGGATGGCGTGTGTGACGGAAACACGCCCCGACATCGTTTTTCTGGACATAGAGATGAATTCCCATAACGGAGTGGAGCTTGCAAAAGAGATGCCGCCTGAAACCTGCATAATCTTTACTACCGCTTATTCGCAATATGCGCTTGACGGATTCAATGTCGATGCGGTGGATTTCCTGCATAAACCCGTGTTTTATCCGCGGTTTGAGCATGCGATAAAAAAGGCGATGGTATTGCTGGATGCCAAGGGCGTGCCAACAAGAAGACGTGACACAATAACGCTTAAAATGGAATATAAGACCGTCGTGGTTGACGTCGACGACATTTCTTATGTGGAAGCAATGGACAATTATGTTAAGGTGTTCAGAAGCGGACAAAGTACAATCGTCTCGCAGATCACGATGAAAGAGATGGAGACAATGCTCCCCGCTGACCGCTTTATCAGGGTTCACCGGTCATTCATCGTGTCACTTCAGGCGATAGAAAAATTCTCTAACCGGCAGATATTCCTAAAGAAGTCAGACCGACATATACCGGTCGGGCGCACATATACCGAGTCATTTAATAACCTCTACAATATTTTCAAACAAAGTAATAACAGCAAATTATGAAAAGAATCTTTACCGTGATGCTTGTGGCTATCGCAGCATCATTCTCGGCAACACTCTTTGCCGGAACACCAATCAATCAGTCAGAGCTTCCCAAAGCGGCACAGACATTTCTCAGCAAGCATTTTCCCGGCGACAATGTGAGAAAAGCAGAAAAAGAGCAGGGGCGACGTGGTGCTGAATACGAGGTTGACCTCGCGAGCGGAGCGGAGGTCGATTTCCGCGACAATGGCGACTGGAAAGAGGTAAAGGCGGCAAAAGGCAAGGTGGTTCCGTCAGCAATAATTCCGTCGGCAATCACCAAATTTGTCGCAGAAAACTTTCCCGGTCAGGAGATTGTGGAAATATCACGCAAGCGCGGCGGATATGAGGTAGAACTTTCCAATGGCACTGAACTCAAGCTCACCGAAGACGCCAAGCCGTTTACCGAAAATCGCAGCGGACAGCGCGGTAACCGTCCCCGTCGATAAAGTCCGTATTTTCTGCGTGGAAATACCGTTGACTCATAATTAAAGTCTCTGAAATACAGAAGATTTCAGAGACTTTATGTGTTTTCGCCTATTAAAATTTGTTGACCGCATTATAGCCATTCATCTTTCAACAGGAAATCAAATACTGCTGACCTAAAAATATAGTTTATTACCTATAACGGTATGATTTTTGGGTAATTAGTATAGTTGGGCGTGCGGAAAGCTATTCGTTCTCCATCATACCACCAGACATTCTCATCTTTTTCACTTACAAACAATTCCTGAAAAGGTTGTATGTATATAACCTTTTTCGCGTTTTGCGAGGCTCTTATCTGAATATAGGTAATATGAGTATACCACTAACACCGCAACATACCACCTAAGAAGAGGTACATTATTTCAGTCCGTACCTTTTTTGTTTCAGTTGAGTGAATAGAATAGGGGTGATGAACAGTAATGCTATTGTGCCGAAAATCATGCCGCCGATTACACCGATAGCGAGTGATCTGGAACCGTTGGAGCCTACGCCGGTTGCGAAAATCATTGGAAGAAGTCCGAGTATCATTGTGGCGGATGTCATTATGATTGGTCGCAGACGGTGGCGGGCGGCCAATAGTGCCGATGTTTTTATGTCGTTGCCTTGACGATGTGCCTCGACTGCGTATTCGGTAATAAGAATTGCTGTCTTTGCGAGCAGACCTATCAGCATTATCACCCCGGTCTGCATGTAGATATTGTTCTCAAGTCCGAATATCCACGCTAACAGAAAACTTCCGGCAAGACCGAACGGTACGGACAATATGACGGCGAACGGTATCAGCAGACTCTCGTAAAGAGCCGCAAGTATAAGATATATGAACGCCACGCAGATTACGAATATCCATGTCGAGCTGTCACCAGTCTCGGCTTCCTCTCGTGTCATAGCCCCGAACTCATAGCCGTAGCCCGACGGCAGCATCTCGCGTGCCACTTCCTCAATCGCCTTTATCGCCTGGCCGGAACTGTAACCATCGGCAGGAGCTCCGTTGATTGCGATAGACTGGAACAGGTTGAAATGCGTCAGCGACTCCGCTCCATATACTCTTGAAAGTGTGATATAATTGGATATCGGTGACATTTCACCGGACGAATTGCGAACAAAGATATTACGAAGCGATTCTTCGTTGATTCGCCCCTCGGCAGGAGCCTGAAGCATGACGCGGTACAACTTCGAGAAGCGGTTGATATTTGAAGAATACGAACCTCCGACGTATGCCCCCAAAGTGCGCAGCATCTCGACGGGCGACACTCCGTTTCGCTTGCACATGGCGGCATCGACCTCTACCCGGTATTGCGGATAGTTGGAATTGAACGACGTCTGCGCCCTCGCTATCTCCGGCCGCTTCGTAAGCTCGGATATGAAGTTTTGGGCAATGTTTTCCAACTCCTTGACGGATTTGTCGGAATAATCCTGTATGTGTACCTCAAAGCCGTTGGTCACGCCGTAACCGGCAATGATAGGCTGTGCGAACGACATTATTCGTGCATTCTTTATATCGGCAAGGCGGCGATATATTTCCGCAATGACCGATTTGTTGTCGTCATGCTTCCCTTTTCGTTGTTCCCACGGTTTCAGGCGAATTATGAATGTGCCGTTTGACGCGCCCTGACCTCCGAGCATTCCCATTCCGATGGATTTTGAATATATCTGAAACTGAGGTATGTCGGCTATCTTTGATTCCACATCAGCCATAATCTGCTCAGTCCGCGCTCGCGATGTGCCGGGAGCGACCTGAATATCCACCACTACTGTGCCTGTGTCTTCGTCAGGCACAAGCCCTGTCTTTGTTGTGTGAAGCAACAGGACGAATGCGGCAATTGAAGTTACAATAAGACCTGCCACAATCCATTTATGCCGAAAAAATATAGAAAGCGAAGAAGTATATTTATCTCCCATCACATTAAATGCGGCATTGAATGCTTTGGTGAAACGAGCGGTCTTGTCAACAGGTCTCATAATCAGGACACACAGCGCAGGGCTGAGGGTAAGCGCGTTAAATGTAGAAATCAATACCGCCACAGCCATTGTCAGTCCGAACTGACGGTAAAATATGCCTGTCGCGCCCTCTATGAAGCATACAGGTATAAACACCGCCATGAATACCAGCGAAGTTGTGACAAGCGGACGTGTGATACCTTTCATTCCTTTTACTGTTGCCTGATACGGAGAGCGTTCTCCTACGTCAAACTGCGGCTGCACGGCCTCGACCACCACAATGGCATCATCGACAACCGTACCGATTACGAGCACCAGAGCAAACAATGTCAGCATATTCAACGAAAACCCTGCAAAGTAGAGGAATGCCAATGTGCCAATAAGTGAAACGACGATTGCTATTCCCGGAATCAGCGATGACTTGAAATTCTGAAGGAAAAGCATTACCACAAGTATCACAAGCGCAATGGCTTCAATCAGTGTATGCAATACATTGGAGATTGACGCGTCCATAAAACTTTTTACACTCATCAGGTCGACCAACACCAGACCCTCAGGCAAATCCTCCGAGGCGGCTTTGATTACCTCGTCAATTTTTTCGACAAGTTCATTGGCATTGCTACCCGGCATCTGGGCTATCATGCAGTTTGTGCCGGGATGTCCCGAAAGTTCGTTTTTCACGGAATAACTCAGTTGTCCAAGTTCTATGTCGGCAAGCTCTCCAAGGCGCAATATCCCTCCGTCGGGAGTGGATTTCACGACCAATTGCCGGAACTCATCCTCAGTTTCATACCTGCCACGGTATTTCAGTGCATACTGGAAAGTGCTTTCGCCATCCGCTCCGAGTGTGCCTGTCGGCATCTCGATATTCTGCTCGGCAAGCACCGCTTCTATATCGGCAGGCACAAGTCCATGCATCGCCATTTTGTCGGGATTCAGCCATATCCGCAACGAATAGTCCGATCCAAAAAGAGTAATATCACCCACTCCCTGCACTCGCGCCAGCCGAGGCTCAATATTTATCTTGAAGTAGTTGAATATGAACTTCTGGTCATATCGGTCATCGGGGCTGTAGAGTGCCACGATTTTGGCGGTGCTGTTCTGGCTTTTACGGACATTAACACCGGATTGCACCACTTCGGCAGGCAGAAGCCCCTGCGCCTGAGCGATACGGTTCTGCACATTTACCGCCGCCATGTCCGGGTCTGTACCCTGTCGGAAATAGACCGTAACAGTAGCCTGCCCATTATTATTGGCGGAAGAGGTCATGTAATTTATACCCTCGACTCCGTTTATCGCCTCTTCAAGCGGAGCGATGACAGAGCGTTGGAGTGTCTCTGCATTGGCTCCTGTATATGTTGCGGAAACACGCACGGTAGGCGGTGCGATTTCCGGAAACTGCTCTATCGGTAGGCGCGACAGACCAATTACACCGAGAAGAACTATAAACACTGACAGGACACACGACAATACCGGTCGGTCGATAAAAGTCTTGATATTCATTGCTGTAAAATAATTATTACAGCAAAATTACGTCAAAGATGCCCATGCCGAGACTGATGGTGTACTATCACGAAAAACGCATACCTTAAAGCGAATGTAGGACTATATGTCGAGCTGATGAATAAGTCATAGTTCCGGCTGGAATTGGAGAATTATTGTCGAACTTATGAATCATGAAATATTCTGCGGAAACGTCGAAAAGGAGGAAAGATTCCATAGTCTTTTTTATAAGGCGTTAAAGTAGTATCATCGGCTAATGATACTACTTTAACACTAACTTACGGATTGTATAGTTAAAGATAATCCTCGCGTTGAGGAGTGAAGACATCCACCACTTCACCTCCTTCAAGCACTTCAAAGGAGTGAGGAGTGTTGCCTGGGATAGCGTATGAATCTCCGACAGTCAGGATAACATCAATTCTCGGCTCAGTTTCCACTATCAGACGGTATTGACCGGAAATCACATATCCGCACTGCTCGTGAGGGTGTTGATGGGTGGAAGCATAATTGCCTTTCACGTAATTCATTTTAGTGACCATTGATTTCTCGCCGACAGCGAGCGAGTCAAGGCTGACACCCTTGAAGACACGTTTAAGGGCTTCCTCTCGTTTTACTACGATTTTCTGCATAGTTATTTTATTGGTTGTTATAGTGTTAATTCCATTTGTATGTCACCTCGCTCATATGCAGGATGATATTCTGCAAGTTCTGTAAAACCGAGTTTACGGTAGAGATTGATTGCAGGCTTCAGAAGTGTGTTGCTTTCAAGGAATATTTTCCTGGCACCCGATTTTCGGGCAAATTCAAGTGCCTCACGACATATTTTCTCTCCGATTCCAAGTCCGCGAGCTTCGGGATCAACAGCCAGCTTTGCAAGTTCAAAATCATACTCTGTCCCTTCCATTCTACATAGGGCTACGACACCCATCGGCTCACCATTGACAAGTGCCACAAAGATGTGGCCCCCTTTTGAAAGTATCGAACAGTCAGGGTCATTAAGCACTTCGAGGTCATGCGGTTCAAGCGACCAGTGGCTGTTTATCCACATTATATTAAGCCTCTTGAATGTCATAAAATGCTCCGGCCGATAGTCAACAATTTCTACAACCTGTTTATCTCTCAGAGCTTTCTCGTCCTGTACTCTTTTCAACAGCGACTTCTCTGCCAAAGCTTTTTCCCAGTTGTCAAGAGCCAGCCAAAGTTTATCAGAAGACTGTATTTCTATCGTCTGGACAATACTTTCTACATATTTGCAAACTTGGATAAGTTTATCTTTCAAATCCAATCCTTTTTCAGTCAGAGATATAATTGTCGTTCTGCGATCCTCATCAGATTTGCCTTCAGTTACCAATCCTGCGTTTTTCAGCTCCTTAACAATATTACTTACCGAAGGATGGCTCTGTCCGATAGCCTTTGCAATTCCGGTAATACTACAATCCGAGCCATCAAAAAGCATAAACAGTACCGGGAACCATTTAGGCTTTATATCAATGCCATATAACTTATAGATTTCGGTAGCCTCGCGTGTAATTTCATCAGCAAGCCAGCGAAGTCTGCTGCCCATCGCCACAATGCCGGATTTATCGAAGAATATCATATAGGTAATTATTTGCGTAATTGATTACACAAAATTAGTGATAATTCTTGAGCTGACAAAATAAATTTAAACAGTTGTTTTATTCCGACATCATAAACTTTTGATAAACTCTCTCAGTGCCAGGGCAAATGGTTCGGGTGCATCCATGATATTGAAATGTACTCCGCAGGGCATCTTCTAGAACTGGACAAGGGGGCAATTGCGCTCAATCCAAGGCTTCGGTATAGATGAAGTTATTCCAATACTCCATTATCTCGCGGATAGCTTCAATAGGTGTGTACCATGTTTCCATCCTTTGAAAGATACGCCTTCGGACTAACGAGTTTCGGCAATACGTTTTCTCAAATCAGCAAAATGCGATTCATCAAAACTGATATAAAATTTTGAATATTCATCATACAATTTTTATCATTCAGTCAGCCATGACTTGAACTCACTTACACGGTTTTTGGCAATATAAATTTCTTCTGGAGTGGCGACAGAGAGTCTGACGCGGAGACGGTTGTCAAACCATACAGTGATGTCAGCTACCGCATCACGGGATATTATGAACTGCTTGTTGGCTCGGATGAATTTCGCAGGATTCAATTCTGCCATTATAGCATCAAGCGGTCGGTTATAGCGTATTGACTTGCCATCATTTGTGATAATGTCTGTCTTGCGCTCGGTGCAATATACACAGGCGATACTGTCAACTGAGATGGGGATAATCTTGTCTCTTTCGCTGACAAGAAGCCGTGACACGTATTTGGGCTTGGATGCAAGCGAATTTAACCGGGCAAGATATTGGCTTATATCAGGCAGTGAGAGCCGATGAAATTTATCAAGAGCCCTTTGCAGGTCAGATGGCTTTATCGGTTTCAACAGATAATCAATGCTGTTGACTTTGAATGCGTCAAGCGCATACTGGTCGTAAGCAGTTGTAAAAATTATCGGAGTCTTCACATCAACGCTGTCAAACAAACTGAATGCCGAACCGTCGGAAAGGTGTATATCCATGAAAATAAGGTCAACAGTATTCTCCGATAGCCAACGCGCGGTCTGTTCCACACTTTCTGTATTAGTGGCAACCTCAATATCCGGGTCGACCTTGCGCAACAGATATTCAAGATTTTCGGCTGCCGCTGTCTCGTCTTCAACAATCAATACTCTCATCATTATGTCAAAGGTAAGGTTACATGGAACGTATTGTTATCACTGCTGACATTGATATCCTTCCCCGCGAGAAGCCTGAATCGGTTTCGCAGATTGTCGATTCCCGTACCGTTTGTGTCTGGGGCGGATGTCTTGGGAAACACAGGATTCTCTATTATTACAGCATTATCCTTGTCAGAGCGGATTGTCACTGTCATCTTGTGGTCTGAGTCTATGCGGTTGTGGACTGTCACGTTTTCGAGTAGAGGAAGCAGCGACAATACCGGCAGAGACATCGCCTTATGTTCATCGCTTATCGCTATGTCAAAATGTAGTTTACCACCGAAACGAACCTCCATGACATGCGAGAATGCCTCGACAAAACTTATTTCTTCTTCAAGCGTGACCATCTGCCGGCGGTCGCTCTGAAGAATATAGCGGAAAATGTCGGATAGCTGCGACACATATTCAAGAGTATTGTCGTCATTGCCTTTTCTTACCAGCGAGGATATTCCATTGAGCGAGTTGAAAAAGAAATGAGGATTGATTTGATTGACAAGAGCATTGCAGCGGCTTTGCAGATTCTCGATTTTCAATCGCTCAATCTGCATTTCCTTTTGTTGCTTGGCATTATTCAGGTCATAGATATAGCCGATGAACGTGCATAATAGACTGACTACAAGAAACTGAAAAGTCAAGTGCTTTGCCACTGTGCCTGACTGGATTCCAAATAATGGCACCAGATAGGATATGGCAATAAAAACAACGCCGGCAATGATGGAAAACAGGATATTTCTCCAAAATCGCCCCGCAAAGCCACAATTATTGATACGGCGGATATTATAGCCAATCTGATAGTAGAACAGAACGAAGAAAAAGATACATCTGAAACCGAAAGAGCACCAGAACGCTAATCTCGCATCAGGTGCGAGATTGGCAATGTTCCACGGAATCCACATCACATTCGGATACGTGATGAAGAACATACACAGGAAACTTATCGCAATCCGTCGGTTCTTACTTGTATATAAATCAAGCTCTTTCATTTTTTTGCAAAGATAACACAATACTCCGACATCCCACTCCGCCCACCGGGAAAATCCGCTGCCCCAGAATTATCAACTGTGAGTGGAATCGCTCACAATCGTGATCACTCGCACATCACTCACAGCCAACCGGAATATTTTTCAGAGTTCCGCGATTTTAGCAAAAGCAAAACGCTGAAAATCAAGTGATTCCAGCGTTTTTAAACATTTAGCCGCTTTGGCTTGTGACCCCGGAGAGATTTATCTCGGCAGGGGTTAAGTCTGTTGGCTATCAATACTTTATAATTCTTGAAAATCATGGATTTTCCATCTCTATCTCCTCGTTCCTCATCATAGCATCCGGAGATATACGAGCCGGGAACCTGCCGGCATTCTCAATCTCAATCCTGTCATCATAGATTGCAAGTCCGACAGTGGCAACCTCATATCCCCAATTCATGTGACAGTATGCGTTGACAATGCTCTCGCGCAGCGCATCATATGGAATTTCAAGCTCATCTTCCCGGTAAAGTCGATTGTGTGTCGTGCCTGACAGGTTAAGGTGCTTGAAAAAGAAGGACATTGCCGCGTCAACTAACTGAAAGATGTTCCCCTCCTCTTGCTGATTGTCGATGAAATCCCGTTTGGTTGTACCCTTAAAGCGGGCAAGACGCAACTTGCACCGCGGATAATCGGTGAAATCTTTTCCGAAGAGCACAGCAGCTGCATTACTATAAAAACATTGTCATATATGCAGGAAAACAAATTATGTCGGCTTCTTTCCGCAAATCCTTGGTATATATAAGATAACGGCTACGTATCCTGCTCGAAAACTTATTGGCAAAGGCGTCAAGAGAGGCATGTGCTTTATACCCGGATGATTTGACTTCAATCGGGCTTATCTTGTCACCATCTGCAATCAGAAAATCAATCTCATAGTTGTGCTTGCCGCTTTCTGTAGGGAAGGTGTAGTAATACAGTTCATTTCCGGTGGCTTTAAGCATCTGTGATACGACATTTTCATATACATAACCCAGATCTGCGGCCAGTTTGTCGCTTAAAAGTTTATGGTAAATGACGTTGTCAGTAAATTTTTTATCCCAGAATGCAAGTGTTATGAACAGCCCCGTGTCACCTAAATACATCTTGAAGTTGTCCGTAGAATGATGGAGTGCCATTCCTGCATTTGGATCATTCGCATGATAAGCGATATTGACAACCATCGACTCTTTCATTTCAGAAATGATTTCGTTCAATGAAGATTGGGCAACACCTTCAGTCGCCCGCCATGTCATATATCGGTTGGCATTACCCGTCAACTGCGCTGGAATCTGATGAAATATCTTTGATGCATTGCCTGTCGGATCTATGCGGTTGAAATCTTTTTCATAGAGATTGATGATTCCTCTTTTTACACGATCCACTTTTTCGAGATTATTGGTTTCAATAAGAGTTGCAACCGCCTTAGGCATACCACCTACCACCATATACAACCTGAAATCGCGCATTAACTTACGGTTAGTGGCATCTCCCAACGGTTTCTTTTCCTGAAAGCATTGTTTCAGCAGCGGAATAGTGGCATGGTCATTCATGGCCCACTTGAATTCCTCGTAGTCCATTGGATACATGCTTACTTCATTCTCTTCGCTTGGAATTAGGATATTTTGAACATTTTTTCGTATAGATATAAGAGATCCGGTCTCAATATAGTCATATCTTCCGTCTGCCACAAGATGTTTGATTGCCTGCCGTGCCATTGGGCAGAACTGCACCTCATCAAAGATAATGACTGACTTTCTTGTTTCAAGAGTCACTCCATATTCAAGTTGTAGTTTAAGAAATATCCTGTTTAAGTCAGAAACATCATCAAATAAACTGCGTATTTCTGCAGAGCATTTTGTAAAGTCAATCAGTATATATGAACTGTATTCGTTCCTGGCGAATTCCTCGGCAATGGTTGATTTTCCGACACGACGCGCCCCTTTAATCAATATAGCCGTTGTGCCGTTGTCCTCATTTTTCCAGTCAAGTAACTCGTTATATATTTTGCGTTTGAATATCATATAAACGTAATATTTTGTATTTCAGGCGCAAAGCTACAAATAATAGAGTGATTCTCAAAATGTTTTTACTGCAAATATGGGGTGATTCTCAAAATGTTAGCCTACAGAATGTCTATATTGCAGTTCCACAGATAAATAGCCATTCTAAATTTTGGCAATTCATATATTCGATACTGGGATTGGGGAGCAGTAACACGGCTTCTCTTATCTTTCGCAAATGCTCCAGCATACCCGGCACATCAAGGTCAAACATCAAAACCCCACTTTGTGAACTGGTATATGATGGTAACATCGTGTGCTTCAGTCAGCTCACAGTCAAGAATAATCAACTGTGAGTGGAATCGCTCACAATTGTGACCACTCACACATCACTCACAGCCGACCGTAATATTTTTCAGTGTTCCTCGATTTTGGTAAAAAGAAAAAGCGCTGAAAATCAAGTGATTTCAGTGCTTTTCGGCGTTTTGCCATTTTTGATTGTGACCCCGGAGAGGCTTTGAATATTTTGCCAACTCACTGGGGTTCAATACGTTTATCTTAGCCAAAATGCAGACCGTACCCTCTTGGGACACCTCTCTGCTTCTGCGATTTTCAATAATCTGTTGCCTTGCCGCTGCAAAAACTCTACTGCAAAGATAGTAAAACTATATGAGTATCTGTCAAATATTGATATTAAAATTTTGTATGTTAGAAAATTCATTACATTTTGATATCGTATCATTAGTCGATATATTCTTATATATCTGCAAATTCCGAGTTTATACAGATCGATTTTTAGAGTCTTTTGTGGGGATTTATACAGGTCGGCTATATGCAATTATAAGAATGATGGCTATAAAACCCAACGCTGTAATAAGATGGTAAATACTATCCGATCTTAGAATATGCCATTTTACTTCTAAAAATGTATTCCTTCTCCAATTAACATTTTCTGGAGTTTCTTTGTGTAACTTGCCATTCTTATAAATTGCCCACTCAAAGTCAGTGTCAGAATGATTTAAATTCCATTTTTGAAGAATGGAATTGTACTGATCATTATAATATTTCAATGTTTCATGCGAGATTTCAGTGCCACAGGTAAGATAGATTTTGATATCCCTTTCTAAATTTGAAAGTTCTAATCCGCATTCGTGATATTGCTCTTCTCGTTTTTCATATTTTAGATGCGAAACAATCAGCGACAGAACAAGTACAAACATTGACAGTCCAACAGTAGTAATCGTAATAATGACCTCGTTTAATTCAAGCTGTTTTATGAATATCAACAAGTTTATTACAATTATCTCCAACGATACCATTGCAATGCATAGTGTAGATGCATTATGACAACGTTTCATCCGTCTTGCAGATTCGAAGCGGGCTATGGCTGTTTTCCAACATCTTTCAGCCATTTTATTTAGCATTTCATTCATATTTTGTTGTATTTAAAAAGAAGGAAGGGAATAAAATTAAAACGCGAAACGATTCCGTATAAACGGCCAAATGTCCTTATGAAAAAGGATAGTCTTACCAATACTGACAAATGCCAGTCCTGCATATGCAGCCATCCCTTCCTTCTTGTGATTATGATAACTCTCGAATGTCAATTTCACTTTTTCTAACAAAGTCTTGTAACATCTTACTGAATCGTCTATTTACATCTTCATCTGAAATGTCTTCCGATTCTGTTTTTTTATAATAGCCAAACTTTTTAAGATAAGCTATTCGCTCTCCTCTATTGGAAATTTTATCGAAGTCGACTAATATTGAGCGTCCATCATTGTGTTTAATATCAAAGTATGTACGCACAATCGAATTTATTCTAAGTTTCTCAAATAATTCTCTTCCGATAGATTTTTTTATTAATGCATCAATCTGGTAAAGAATTGATAAATCCGTAATCTGCTGAAAGTATGCAATCCAACCATAATTATGATTGGCAACTCTAAAGCCTGAAATCATCAAATTTAAATCAGCCTCGGTATATTCACAAAATTCATCATCATTTTTGATAAATCGTGGTCGTAGTAGAGCGTCAGAATATTGCAGCTTGGCTTGAAAGCAACGCCTGACAATGCGATCGGTGAATTTGTCACGATTTGATTTTTTGATAGAGATTTTGCTTGAGGTTATTTGGTAGCCAATATAATCAAAGCTATCTTCTGATATTTGACCGGACTTTGTTTTTCCCTCTGTCAACTCTAATCCAAGATTAAAACGCGAAATCTGATTAGTTATTATGCTTTTTATATCAATAGTATCCGATGTTAATACCAGAATGTCATCAACATACCTTAAAAAGAGTCCTCTGTCAAAAGAACTCTTCATTGCATTGTGGCATTCTTCCATATATGTTGCCGCCAATATGTTTGAGATGGATAATCCTTGTGGGACACCTTTTGTGTTAATCTGATTTGTGTCAGTTGAATTGGATATAGTAGGAGTTGTGATTGCATTCAAAATTAGTTTTAATACAGAGCCTTCGACTTTATTGGATAGCTGTCTAATTAAAACAGAATGATTTATATTGTCATAGAAGGACGCTAAATCTGTTTTAAAAAAGCGAATAGATGTATGCTGATTTTCTTGAAGATACTTGATGATATAATATATATACCTATTCGGAGCTTCGTATTTTAATCCTATTACCTCTGTTAAGTAGTCGTTTAGCATTGAAAGGACGAAACGATCGCGGACAATTGGAATCGAAAGTACACGAGGTAATCTACCTTTTCCTTTTAAAATTAATTTTTCTTGATAAGGAGAAAATTTATATTCTCCCAATATACATTTCTCTTTCAACCAATTTATTTCATTGATAAAGGTCTTGCGATAAGATGATGGAGACATATGATCCCTACCTCCACCTTTTTTAGGCAGAATTTCTTTATCAAAATAACTGAGAAAATCAATCTCAGAGATATATTGGGAGAATGATATATTCATTATATAAATATCAAAATAAGAATCTTTCTATACTTATTACAAAAGTACAACAAAAAGTGGTTCAGGACTACAATCTTTAGCAGATAATTAAGTAAACAATTCCTTGATATTATTGCGTCAGGAACACTCGCCAGCTTCCTTCTTTCTCGCCGCGCTCAACATATTTTTTTGAAATGAGTTTGTCAAGCAATTTTTGGATGGCGGTAATGCTGATGCCGGTTTCTTCCTGCATGTCTGCAAGTGTCAGTGTCGGCCGGGTGCGCATAGCATTCAGGATTTTAGTATAGTTGGGCGTGCGGAAAGCAATCCGTTCTCCATCATACCACCAGACATTCTCATCTTTTTCACTTACAAACAATACATCGTTATACACCTCTGTCGCGACCAGTTCGTTGAAATACTTTAGAAACGGGCGTATATCCTTGATGTCTGCGTGGGCGCCGTCGCTCGGCACTGGACCTACTTCGAGATCTGCCTGATGGAGCGCTTCGAGATATTCGCTTTTCTTGCGGCTGCGTACTACAATCATCGGGTAGTTGTGTCGGGTAAGAATATAATTCACCATCAGTCTGGCGATACGTCCGTTGCCATCTTCAAAGGGATGTATGCGGATATAGCGATAGTGGAATAATGCAGCAAGCTCAACGGGAGAAAGTTTTCCCTCCTGCTCAGCTGTATTGTACCAGTCGACTAAGTCTGCCATAAGTCCGGGTGTTTCCTCAGGTGAAGCGTACTCGAATCTGTCACCATATCTTGTGATTACGCTATTGGGGCGTGTCTTATATTGCCCTGCGTGTATAACATAGCTTGTCTGTACGCCACCCGGCAAATTACGATAGACTGTGTAATCTTCGCGTAAAAGGGTTTTGTGCAATGTCCGTATGAAATTCTGTGTCAATGGTATATCCTTAACCGCAGCTTCTTCCGTCATCATACGCAGACCGACATTACTTGCTGTCATCTCCTCAACATCGCGCACATCGGCCTCGCCGATTACCTTGCCGAACAGCAACAGTATTTCCGTCTGCCCATAAGTCAAGGTGTTACCCTCGATATGGTTGCTATTGTAGTTAAAATCAACAGTAAAACGACGGCTAAGCCTCTCCTTGTCTTTCTCTGTTAGTGGCTGTATATTCTGCCAAGCGGCAAGTGCCTTCTTTATATTGAGATACTTCATACGGAATTCGTGTTACATCCGTACAAAGTTAATAATAAATTCTGAAAAGGTTGTATAGATATAACCTTTTTCGTGTTTTGTGAGGCTCTTATCTGAATATAATATGAGCATACCACTTGCATCGCAATATACCACCTAAGAAGTGGTACATTATTTCAGTCCATGCTTTTTCCGTTTGATCAAGAGCGTTTTCTCTGTGATGCCGAGTAGTCTGGCGGCTTGTGCCATGTTGCCGCCGGTATGGGCTATTGCTGCGGTGATTTTTGCTTTTTCGAAGCTGGTGTCATCCAAACGAAAGTTCATTTTCACAAGGCTTGCCGGTGTGTCAAGTTCAAGATTATTCTTTGTGATGATATCGCCACGTGTTTTCAGTACTGCCACTCGAACAACGTGTTTAAGTTCACGGATATTGCCGGGCCATGAATGTAGGCGCATCTCTTTTTGTGCGGAGTTATCAAACCGCTTTACGTTTTTGCCAAATTCGGTGTTGTAATGCCGTAAATAGAAATCGGCAAGCAGCGGGATGTCATCCTGACACTCGCACAAAGGCGGAAGCGTTATTGTGAATTCCTTAATTTTGTAGAACAACGCCGAGAGAAAACTCCCTTCAACCACCATTTCGGTAATATCTGGTGTTGCGGTAGCTATAATCCGAGTGTCGTGCTTGCTGTTTGCCAGAATATGTAGAACTATCGACTGCATATCCTGCGACAGCAGTTGCACATTGTCAAGTATCACCGTTCCGCCCTGAGCCTTACGAAACTGCGCCGTCACTGCATCCAGCAGTGTCATTGGCTGTTTGGGATTATGATTTAATGGCAGATAGTGGAGAGTTCCGCAGTCAAGCAATACACAAGGTTTGTTGCTTTTCGCGCTTACGTCGTAAATCTCCTGCGCTAACGGCTCTTTCCCTACACCACTTTCCCCGACAATCAACACATTAAGGTTTGTGGGTGCCACTATGTGGGCGGCACTGTACGCTCGCAGGCATCCGTCGCTTTTGCGAGAAAACAATAATGGGAAGTTGTCATCGTTATCTCTACCAATTAAGGTCTTGATTTTCGGTATAAGCAGTTCGCGGATAAGACGCTTATTGATGTAGTCCTTTGCCCCTGCACGGAATGATGCAACAGCATCAGCAACTGTTTCGACATCAGTTATCACAAATACACTACACCCGACATCCTTTCGGTCTAGCCATTCCATTAGCTCAATTGCATTGCCGTCAGGCAGTTTGAAATCACAGATTACGATATCGCCTCTATCAAATTTCATCAGATCTTCTTTTGCCATGCCTATCCGCAATGACTGATAAATCTCCGAACCAAACCCGGCTAAAAGTCGCTTTATCTCGTTGGAATCCGATACGTTGTCGTCAATTATGAGTATCTGCCGCATCATTTAGTTACTGTTCCTTTGATATATATGGAGGATAATCATCTTTAGACAATCTTTTTTCCAAAGTATCAGGAGATATGTCCCACAGTGTTGGTAAATACTCAAATACGGCTTTCCCTTCACTAAGATAAAAGCGAATCTTAGAATTAAAAGCCACGGGCTTATACAGATTTTCTTCGATAGGATTATCTCTGTATAGCAATTGGTGTTCCTGCCATTTCAGCTCTTTTCCGTCAAAAGAAACATCAAATATCCCACAAACAATTGCGTCCATTGTGGAATCTTGAACTGTTGTAGAAATACAGCGCATATAGCCAGTGAGTTGATTTGTGCTTTTTCGCATGGCCAACTCATATCGAAACACACTGGTTCCTGTGTAATTTTTGACTATAGAGGTTCTTGCTCCGCTACTATTTAACTTGTAAACCAATTCTTGGGTTACAGTTGTCATGTCAAACTTGAAGCCAGAGTTAGTTCTCACTAAATTTGAGAATGTCATTTTGTCGTTATATACGCCTTCCAAAGTGTTATTCTCCAATTTATAGAGAGTGCTTGTAATCAATAATTTGCCAAATATATGATCTTCTAAAAACTGAATTATTTCATCTTTCATTTTGTTTCAATCGGTATATAAATTTCTGTTGTCAAGTTGTTTATGTTGGTTCTATCTGGAGTATCAGGGTATATTTCAAATGTCATTTGACTTTTTAGTCGATACTTGCTGCTGGAGAGCCAATCAAGATAAATATAACGATATATCTGGTTTAATTCATTGTAAGAACCATTGATAGTGAATACCGAGTATAGCCCAGACTGTATATCAAAAGTTCCAAAGCCCTTAGGGATCTCCATTGAAATAGGAACTGTTACCCCTATTAAGAATCTACATTTGCTTATCTCTGTAATATCAAGGCTGTCTAAACTTATACTAATATATTTGAAGCCCTTATCGATCAGGTGGTGTTTTGTCGCAAATTCTATGATCTGTCTCCACAAGATAGAATATGCATCCTTATTCCAATGCGTCCGTTCAAATTTCAAATATGCAACTTTAATCCCATCAAGCCTCTTGATTGAATAATCAGGGAGTTTTATCGTTTTGTTTTCATGGGCTATATTTGAATATGTCTTTCTGAAAATTGGAATGGACATTTTGAAATATTTCTTAAACGCTCTTGATAAAGTGTGTTTATTTTGGAAATTTATATGTTCAAGCAGTTCTGACACTTTCTTGTCTGTTGAAATAAGCTTAAAAGCAATATATTCCAACCTTAATCTTTGAATATAATCTCCGACATTTTCACCTACAACATCCTTAAATACTCTGCGAAAGTGGTATCTCGACATACAGGCGATATTTGATAAATTGTTGGAATTTAAGTCCTCAAATAAATGCCGATTTATGTATTCTTGAATTTTTATAATATGGTAATAATGTACATGAGCGGTGTTTATTTTTTGTTTCCATCGCTTTAACTGAGATAATCTGTCGAATAACACATCTCTCAGTTCGTCACTTGTGTAATAAGTACCAGCAATTTGATTATAAGCATTTGGAAAAAGTCCCCAAAGATAAATAAGGTATTCCTTAGAGAAATCAAAAAGATATTGGCCGCCCTTTAAGCAACAGGAACAAAATTCCTGATTGAGTGTATTATCAGAATTTGTACCATATTCTGAAATACCCTCAAGGCCTAATGGTATACCACAACTTTGGCAATACTCGGTTTCTTTATTTGATACCATTGTAGAGTTTGTTAATGAGAGCAAAGTTATTCAATTTACGACTAAAAAAGTTACCATAAATAGCTATCTTTGAAATGTACACAATACTTTCAATGCCATTGTCAAGTGTATCAATTATCATGATAAATCATTTTGCCTTATGTTGGGAAGCAAAGTTACAGTCGGTGACCTATATGTCGGAAATTTCCGTAATTAGCCTTGAACAGCTGCATTGCCTCGGAGTTGGTCAGCGATGGGTGACGCTTACGGAAGCGTCGGAACTCCTGCCGGAACTGTTCCGACAGGTCGCCGTAAAATGCCGCATATTCTGGGTCGGCTCCGGGTGATAAAGGCAATCCACATCCACGGTCGGAGAACATATCGGGATTGAACCGCGACACTTGCGGCTGCTTTGTCTCGTAGTCAAACCAGATGTATGCGTCGTTTACGCGGATTGTCCTTCCCTTGATGTAATCTTGCTGCTGTTCGGGAGTGATTTGAATTCCTCCGAATTCTGTCGGGGCGATCGGAGTTCCGTCAATATGAACCCATCTATTGGCTGGGTCGGGTGTGTTAGCCATTTTCTGCTGTTCTGCTTGCTCACTGCGGAATTTGAACTCGCGAACCAATGCAGACGGAGTGAAACTCTTCCCGATTTTTGAAGCGACGAAAGAATGACGGCCTTTCTTATAGATGATGGTCTTCAGTTTTCTTTCATCGCCCTCTCCGCTGAAAAGAGCATTGGCGATGATACCCCGTCGAGCAAGGGCTTTTCTGAACATAGGCCAGTCGGTGATAGTAACATCACGCAACACTTCGGTAGCAGCTTGGATAATCTCCACGCGGCTGCGTTCCGCCCCCCGAAGTTTTGAGGTGTCGAGACTAAGACTGTCTGTCCCCATGGTCAGATTATGTCGCTTAGTGATATCGGCGCAGACCGCTTTGTTGCGATATAGGTTGGTGACAGGCTTGATGATTTTGCCATTGTAGTTGACACGACTGAACATGATATGACAGTGTGGGTGTTCCTTATCCGTATGCCTGACGATGATATACGGCGTGTCAGTTATGTCCATCTTCTCCATATATTCATGCGCAATTCTTAGCATGAAATCATCGGTCATTCGGTTGCTGTCATTCGGAGAAAAACCGAGTGAAATGTGTCCGCACGGGTCTTTGATTTTAGACCTTGTGAGCGTTGGCCTTTCCACATCCGATGCTGCCATCTTACGCCAACCGTCTTCGCCGATGTTAAGTCTTACACCGTCGCTGTCTATAATATTCCATACTCGCTTTTCCGGCGGTTGCCTGTCCTGTTTCACGCGGGTAAGGTAATCCAGACAATCGCTAAAAGAATTGCCGTGACTAATTTTGCCAATCATATTTTAGGGCTTATTTTCGTTGAACAGACTGATTGCCGCATCCAATTTTCGGATTAGAGCCGATGCCTCATTAGCCACGCTCCAGCATCGTCCGGCATTACAGGCTCTCGCAATCTGGTTGAGATTGTTTCTTTCGCGAATAAGTTCGTTGAGAGTGGCCATCTGTTCACTGGAGACACGCTCGATGATTGCTGTATTCAGTATGCAGTCTCGCCCGAATGTGGAGATGCTGGTATAACCGGCTTTCCTCATTCGTTCTCGCACGGCAGTGAGGTCGTTGCAGGAGAACTTAATACTCCTTACTATATTGCGGATATCCAGGATGTCCGTCTTATTGTATCCCGACAGCGGGAGTGAATCGAGTTGCTTTCTCATAAATGGCTATAATGATTAAGTGGATAAAGTGGGTTGGGGTGATGATGGAGGGGGATGGCGAGGTACTCGATTGGCTTAGGTATTACCTTAGCCTAAACTCGCTCCCCCTCCATTATCATTACGGTGGTTGCCGCCCTTTGGCGGCAAATCCTGCGGTTCGCAATGCTGAAACAGTCTAACCAATCAAAGTCAGATACTTCAGATACTATGGTAGGCATCTGTTTCGGCACACGATTGTTGCCAGAGATAGCGTTCCTCCTCCTTTGCCCGGAAGGCTGGAACAAATCTGATTGGATAACTAAATGTGTCGCTCATTTTTAATCTCTGTTTTAATAGTGGAAGCCAAGTAGTTAGCTATGTCTCTATAGCCCTGAGGTTATGAGGTCATGAAGCCTTGAACTATAGATAAATAGATTTGTCAATCAAACAATATAGAATATTGTAGGTAAATCAATCTTTAAGACAATATCATTATCGTTCATTAAGCAGTTCCATTTCCATATCTATAAGTTGAACTGTAAGGAAGGATACAAATCTGTCTATGAATAGATGTGCCTTTCAATAATATTCGTGTTCTCATGACTGACTGAAAATCATACTTGCAGTTCAATGGTTGTTCCGGGATATCAACAGTGGTTTGAACTCCTTGAAGGCAGGCAAGATTGTCAATCCTTACTTAAATATACAAATAAAAATCCAGTTTTTCAAATCGTCAGGTGATTCATAATTCCGCATTTCAGCATTTTGTCCGAATATGTCCGGCTATGTCCAAGTATGTCCGATTTGAGAAACTGAATTTTTAACAATTAAATGTACGATAATCCGGTCATGCCATAACTATACCATCAAATTTGCGGCGCATTTTAACCATATCCTCCGAAATGGTCTTGTCCTGCATTTTCGCGTAGGTCTGCGTGGTTTTTATATTCGAGTGACCGAGCATCTTCGAGATGGTTTCTATCGACACATGGTTGTCAAGCGAAAGGCAGGCGAAAGTGTGGCGCGCGACGTGCGTTGTCAGCTTTTTGGTGATACCCGCAAGGTCGGCGATTTCCTTCAGGTAGCCGTTGCATCGTTGGTTCGATAATACGGGCAGCAGTCTGTCTGTGCCGATTATTTTCTTGTGGTCGGAATATTTTTCGATAATCTGGCGTGGGATTTCCAACAGTGGTATCGAACTGAGTTCGTCAGTCTTCTCTCGGTGCTTCCGTATCCAGAGTTCGCCGTCGGCATCGGTCACAATCTTGTCTGCGGTAAGTGTTGATACGTCAGAGAATGCCAGTCCGGTGAAGCAGCAGAACACAAACAAATCACGCACGGCCTCCAGTCGTGGGAGCACTTTGAGGTCGAGCGACATGATTGCATTGAGTTCCGCTTCGCTAAGATGCTCGCGATTGGTCTTCTTTTTTGAATAGGTCTTGCCGTAGAACGGATCGACGTCAAGCCATTTATAGTTGACTGCATCGCGTATAACGCTCCTTATGGTGCTTATGTAGCGAATCGCGCAGTTGTGCCCGCACCTCTTCTCTGTGCGTAGCCAAAGCTCGAAATCGTCAATCAGAGGGAGCGTCACATCACGCAAGGGAATGTCCTCGGCCTTCTTGTGCGATTTGAGGTATTCTTTTAGATAGGTTACACAACGCTCCCAGCGAAGAACGGTGCCCTCTGAGATGTCGCCAAGTTCCAGCCGCTTACGATATTTCTCATTGTTTTCGCGGAAAGTTTCAAGAAACATCCGGATTTTTACTTTTTCGTCAACGCCGAGAAAGCGTTTTTTCATAGTGTCCGGATTGATTAGTGCTCCTTCTGCCACCATTTGGGTGTGGATTGCAAGGAGCTTTGCCCTGACGGTTTCAAGATATCGGTTAAGTTCGATGTCGGCTCGGCTTTTGCCTTTGGACATACCCTTTGCCGCAACCCACATATCGGGTTTGACAGTCCGGTTGATGTTCAGTTCCGCACGTTGACCCGCGATTGAGATACGCAGGATAATCGGCACCTCGCCGTTGCGTAGCACCCGCGCCTTTCGTGCGATAAAGGTCGCATTAAAGAATTGCTGATTCTTCATACTTTGATGTGGTTTAGTGTTACATTAAAGTTACAAAAAAATTCTCAGTTTTGCAAACTTCAAGGCAACGATTTGAAAAACACATCAGTACGAGTATTCGAGGGTACAATCGGGTATCCGATGAAAAAGATGTACCCTCAAAGGCTGGTTCGACACTATAATCTGAGAGGTCTGGAAACGGTGTAAACTCTTGAACGATAGCTTTCAGAACTCTTGCGAGGGTACAATCTCCGCTCCTGCTGGCGATGTACCCTTTTGGGACACCCCGCCACTTCAATATTCTGCGTAGAAACGCCGATTGGGGATAACGAAAAACCTCCGAAATCGTCTGGATTTCAGAGGTTTTCTGCATTTTGATGCTTTGTCTAGTGACCCCGGAGAAGCCGAGGTTTATCGTTGTAACTAAGTAGTATTCAGAATATTGTAATGCCACACTTTCCGTTGTTCACGAATTGCACACGGCATTATTTCAATGTTCTTACCCATTATTCCATTAGGGCAATACAAAATTAGTGTTTTTCAGGCGTTATTCCTAATTATGCCTATTAAAATTTGTTGGCTGCATTATAGCCATTCATCTTTCAACAGGAAATCAAATAAGCCTGTGAAGTATATACCATTGTCATCGGTATAAGGCATTATCTCGTCGCCTACAACCACAATCTTCTTGAATGAATCGGATATCTTCAGGAGAGATGCGAGTTCCTGCTCTCGCTTTTCTTCGGACGGTATCGAGTAAGCGGACTGAATATAATACTTCCGGCTTCCTTTGTTAGCGATGAAGTCTATTTCGCGCTGCGAATATGACATTTTGCCGTCTTTCATTTCACGACTTTCCACTATGCCCACATCAACAAGATAACCGAGAACACGCAGATGGTTATATAGAACATTCTCCATTATATGCGTCGGCTCCTGCTGACGAAAATTCAACCTTGCGTTTCTCAGACCGATATCGATGCAGTAGTATTTCTTATTGGTTTCATAATAACGCCTGCCCTTGACATCGTATCTCTCCGCGCTTTCAAACAGGAAGGCATTTTCAAGATAGTCAATATAAGACGATACTGTTTTGGAATCAATCTTCATCTTTTGCACCGATTCGAGGGTATTGGCTATGCGTGCCGGATTGGTAAGCGAGCCAATGGAACTACATAACGAGGTGGCAAGTCGAGAAACGGCAAGTTCATTTCTTACTTTGTTTCTCTCTACCACATCATCAATATAAGTCTTGTCCCACAAGTTCTGAAGATAATTTATCTTCTGCTCATCATCAGTGTAGTGGATAAGACGCGGCATTCCACCAAAAGTTGAGTACACTTTCCATGCTTCACGAACGTCATAGTGTAATGCCTGATAGAACTCCCTGAATGACAAAGGGAACACCCTGATTTCATCACCCCTGCCACGGAATATAGTCCGTATGTCTTTTGACAGGAAACGGGAGTTGCTTCCGGTCACATACACATCTATATTGTCGTGACCGTTAAGACCGTTTACAAGTCGCTCAAAATTTTCAAGTTCCTGTATCTCGTCAAGAAAGATATAGTAGTTCTCGGTATCGCTCGTTATCTGTGAGTAGATATGATTCTTTACAGCTTTTGGATCAAGAATGTCGAAATCATATTTGTCGTCATCCTTGTCAAAGTCCAAAGCAATGATATTTTCAGAGGGTACTCTTTGATCGGTGAGATAATCCCGGTATATATGACTTAATAGCCAAGATTTGCCACACCGGCGGGGGCCGGTTATAATTTTTACTTCACCGTTGTCTTTTCTGATAATCAGCTTTTTGAGATAAGAATCTCGTTGTATGTATTTGTCGTTGCTCATTCCTATTCCGAATTTACTGCAAAATTACAACATTTTCGGAATACAGCCAAATGCGATATTACTGTACGGCGGCAATTTGCTTTTCCAAGCTATGACTATGAATGAGTTGATGGATATCTTCCCTCGAAATATATAAGTCCGGCTGCTTTATTTTAGTCCGTACTTTTTCCTTTTCACCAGAAGGGTTCTGAGTGATATGCCGAGGAGATTGGCTGCTTGGGTGAGATTGCCGTTGGCATGGACTATGGCTGATGTGATTTTGCTTTTTTCGTCGTCTATTTTTAGTTTGAACTGAATATGTGCGCCGGTTTTGGGCGTGTCGAAGTCCAGCTCTTTCGGGGTGATGATTTCTCCGCGTGATTTCAGTACGGCGACACGGACAACGTGTTTCAGTTCCCGGATATTTCCCGACCATGAATGTACACGCATCTCCTTTTGTGCCGAAGCGTCGAAACGCTTTACCTGTTTGTGAAATTCTTGGTTATAATGCCGGAAGTAAAAATCGGCGAGCAGCATGATGTCGTCCTGACAATCCCGGAGAGGAGGTAAGGCAATTGTAAACTCTTTTATTTTATAGAATAATGCCGAGAGAAAGCCGCCCCCAATCACCATCTCTGAAATATCGGGAGAGGCGGTAGCGATTATGCGCGGAGGCTGTTTACAGTTGGCAATGACATGGAGCATTATGGACTGCATATCCGTCGAGAGTTGCTGAATATTGTCGAGTATCACTGTACCACCCTGAGCTTTACGGAATTGTGATGCAACGGCATCCAATAGCGTAGGCTGTTGTTTCGTGTTGTTGTTCAACGCAAGATAATGGAGCGTACCGCAGTCCATCAACACGCACGGTCTGTCGCACTGCTGGCTCATATCGTAAATTTCATGTGCCAGAGGCTCTTTCCCGACACCGCTTTCACCGATTATCATCACATTAAGATTGGTGGGTGCGACAACATTGGCTGCACTGTAAGCCCGCAGATATCCGTCGCTTTTTCGGGAGAACAACAACGGGAAATTGTCATCATCATCTCTGCCGATTAATGTCTTGATTTTCGGTATAAGCAGTTCGCGGATAAGACGCTTGTTGATGTAGTCCTTTGCCCCTGCACGGAACGACGTAACGGCATCCGCAACAGTTTCAACATCGGTAATAACGAATACATTACATCCGATATTCTTATGGTCAAGCCACTCCATCAATTCTACTGCGTTACCGTCTGCCAGTTTGAAATCGCAGATTACAATATCGCCTGTCTTGAATTTCGTCAGCAGTTCTTTGGCTGAGCAGATACGCAAAGCCTGAATTATGTCGGCTCCGAAGCCGGATAAGAGGCGTTTTATCTCATTGGAATCGGATACGTTATTATCAATTATGATTATTTGTCGTGCCATTTTCGGTTATATTTTGAATGAATTGCCGGAGTCAGTCCGTGCGATATTATAACCGAATGTTTACTTTTAATGGATGATTTTGAATAAAATAAATTTGTAATACGCTTGCAGATAATGGAATATGCTGACAGTATTAGCAGCGGATAAAAATATAAGGTTGTAGAAACAATAGATACCTGTCGGATTTTTCTACAAATTAGGAGTAATCTTATTGCCCGACATAAATAAAAAGCGCGCCGAACACGCTTATTGGTAAGGTATCTGGTAAGACCTCTATTAGAAACGTGACGGCACGCTATGCAGGTGCATAGCATAATCATCACGCATTCAATCTAATAGTCAAAAATTTACCAGATTTTATCCAATCTTAAATGCGGTGTTATGTTATGTAGTATGTTCAAAACGTCCGACTCTTCGAACGCGATTATGTCTATTTCAAATGCAAAGTTAGCAATTTTCAGCGAGATTTGCCATCCCTTTACGTCAGCTCGTATTGACGCATCTTGACATAGAGTGTGCTTCGGTCGATTTTCAACAGCTTGGCAGCCATTGTCTTGTTGCCATTAGCCTGTTTCAATGCTGCCATTATTTTGTTTTTTTCAACTGCCGGATCTTGCAACTCATATCCGTTGTCGGCATCCGGCTCCGACTGGCTGAAATTGATGTCGGCTGCCGATATTACATCGGTTTTTGAATGGAATGCAGCATAGAGGACGGTATCTTTCAATTCCCTTACATTGCCGGGCCACGGGTGCAGCTTCAACGGAGGCATCGAGCTTTTTCCTGTGCTGTTCTCTGCGATGGGAAAAACGTGTCAGGAAATAGTCTGACAACGGCACGATGTCTTCGGTCACCTCCCGTAATGGCGGCACTGTTACGTCAACCGGACGTAGAATGTAGAACAGATTAGGGCGGAATGTCTTTTCAGACACCATACGGCGCAGTTCGGGATCTGCGGTGCATATAACCCTCACATTCGGATGCTCGTTTTCAAGTATGTGCAGAAGCACCGATTGTTTCTCGAAGTTCAGCAACTGCACGTTCTTGATGATGATTGTACCGCCGTCAGCCTTTTTGAAGTACCCTTCCATACGGTTTAGCACTTCACTTCGCAAATTTGCAGGGTCATGGTTGCCGACAAGTGCCGCGCCGCCGGCTTCTATGACGGTGCATGGTTTTTGTGACCGCGAACTGAGCCTGTAAATTTCTTTTGCAATCTGCTCTTTCCCTGAGCCGCATTCGCCGAAGATAACGGCATTGACATCCGTTGCGGAAATATTTCTTATTGCCCGTTCAATCACGGCAAATGCCTCGCTTTGGCGTGGGATAAGCTCATCAGGGAGCAACAGCATTGTTCTGCCCGGTCTTGCATACCTGCCCGCTGTTTCGACAAGCTGCTTGTCCATTGCCGGACGCTGAATGATGTTGACGGCACCACCGTCTTTCATCACATCGGCAATATCCAATGGGTTGAGATTGTCCACTATGGCGACTACGGGAAATCCGTATCCCTCTGTCTTCTGCCAGTTGATTAACTCCTGTGCTGTGCCACGGACGAATTTCATCGCCGCGACAATCACTGCGCCGGGTGGCAGTTTCTCTCTACGCTTCGCTGAGAGCGCCAAGGCGATAATGCCACCTCGTCCTTTGCTGCCTCCATCGTCTCGACGGCAATCGGCTCATAACTGTGCTTGACAAGCAAGCCCACCATAAGCCGACGGTCTGATTCGGAGGCATCTACAATTAACACCTTGTTCATCTAATATTTATTAATATTGGGGTATGTTCATGGGTATACATTTTTATTGTAATTTCAGTTTCAAGTTATATCATCTGCCGCCTCCGAGAGCGTGATAAAGAGTGATGATTCCGGCAATCTCATCGTATCGGCATTGCACCTCTGTCTGGCGGGCGGCGAGTAATGCCTGTTGTGCTGTCAGGACTTCGAGGTAGTTTGTCGGGGAATGACGCATCAGGAGTTCTGTTTTGGTTACAGCATCGGTCAGCAATCCGATTTGTTCCTTTATCAGCACGCTTCGCTCTCTTGCCGCCGAGATGTCGCTCAGAGCGTTGTTCACCTCGTTTCCGGCATCGATAAGCGACTGGTTGAACTGCAATAACGCTATCTCTCGTTCAGCCTCGGCTATTTTGTAATTCGCCCGAAGTTGCCCACGGTTGAATATCGGTTGCACGAGCTGTCCGACCGCGTTGAGAAGCCATTGTCCGGGATTTACCACGACACCGCCGTTGTTGGTGAATCCCACTGTGCCGCCGAGTTTCAGCGAAGGGTAAAACGATGCGCGTGCCATGCCTATGCCATAGTGCGTCCTCGCCACTTCCATTTCAGCGGCTCTTACGTCGGGACGGTTGGAAAGCAGTTGTACAGGGAGTCCGATCGAAAGATTATCGGTGAAAAAGATCTCATCCATACTGCCGCGTCGGATTTCGCCGGGAGTCTGTGCTATCAGCGACGACAGAGAGTTTTCCACTTCCTTCCGGCTCTTCTCCATCGCCACTATATCAGCTTGCAACCCGGCCCTGTTGGCTTTGGTCTGAAGTATGCCCGCCTCATTCGCCATGCCTGCGGTTTTCAGCAGTTCCATAACACGGATTGTCTCGTCCCAGTTGGCGAGCGTCGATTTTGCTATCTCCACCTGACGGTCAAGCATCAGCAGAGAGTAATAGGATGTGGCTACAGTGGCTATGAGCTGTGTCCTTACAGCCTGAGCCTGTTCCGATGCCGACACCGCAGCAGCCGCAGCCTCGCGTTTTGCGGCTGTCAGTTTGCCGAATATGTCAATCTCCCACGACGCGTTGACTCCGATGTTGTATGTCTTTGTCGTCAGTCCGTCATAGCTGGATACATTGCCGTCCGCACCAAAATTCAGTAACGGGAAATATGCCAGTTTAGCCGCGCCAAGAGAGGCAAGAGCCTGACGGGTGCGCAATCCGGCTACATTATAATCGGTATTTCGGACAAGAGCTGTGTCGATAAGCGACTGAAGACAGGGGTCGTTGAACAGCGTTTTCCAGTCCAATGACGCTATGGATGCCGTATCGGTCTGCGTAATCTCCACTCCGTACAGGTTGTCGGGCACGGATGATACCGGCTGGTATTTGCGGTAAGCTCCGCAGGAGGTGAGCAGACCTCCTGCGACAGCCATACATATTAACAATCTATTTTTCATCTTCTTTATTCTGATTTTTGAGATTGGCAACCCTTTCAAGCTCCGCGCTCAGTGCCCAGTCAGGGTTCTTAGGTTCGACAGGGCTGAAACGTTCCTGAATCTTCTGGAATACCATCCACAGTGCCGGCACGAGGAAAAGCAGTGTCAGTGTGCCGACAACCATACCGCCGACAGCACCGGTGCCGAGAGTGGAGTTGCCGTTTGCACCCACGCCCGATGCGAACATCAGCGGAAGCATGCCGAATATCATTGTCAGTGCCGTCATCAGAATCGGGCGCAGACGTGCTTTTGCGGCACCGACAGCCGCCTGTTTAAGCGACATGCCGCTCTTGCGACGCTCACCGGCATACTCCGTGATGAGAATCGCGGTCTTTGCAAGAAGACCGATAAGCATGATAAGCCCGGTCTGGAGATAAATGTTGTTTTCAAGCCCGAACAGTTTTGCAAACAGGAAACTGCCCATAAGTCCGCAGGGTATCGAGATTATGACTACCAACGGCAGGAGCAGACTCTCGTAAAGTCCGGCGAGAATAAGGAACACCAGCGTCGCGCAGATTGCGAATATTATAATGGCATTGTTTCCTGTGGCAGACTCCTCGCGGCTTATGCCTCCGAGTTCGTAACCGTAGTTTCTCGGCAACACTTTTTCGGCAGTCTCCGCTACGGCACGCAACGCATCGCCGGAACTGTATCCGGCAGCAGGTGTACCGTTGACCGCAATCGAGTTGTAGAGGTTGAAGCGCGAAATCGACTGAGGTCCGTAGGTTTTGGTGAGGGTGACAAACTGCGACAGCGGAGCCATCTCGTCGTTACCGGTGCGCACATAGAAATGCTTTACCGACTCCGGGGTGACACGGGTTGCCGGGTCAGCCTGCAACATCACGCGGTACAGCTTGTTGAAGCGGTTGAAATTAGAAGCGTAGTTGCCGCCGAAATACCCCGCCATTGTCGACAACACCTGCGCCGGGGTTATGCCGACGCGCTCACACTGCGCGGCGTCTATGTCAACCCAGTATTGCGGATAACGTGTGTCAAATGCTGAATATGCCCTTTCAATCTCAGGACGCCTGTTAAGTTCATCGACAAACTCTTCCGCAACAGCCTTGAAGGAATTAAGGTCTCCGCCGGCTTTATCCTGAAGATAAAGGTCAAAACCATTTGACATGCCATATCCGGGAATCATGGGAGGTGTCGTGACAAAAAACTCCACATCGGGCACAGAGTCGGCAAGTGCATATATCTGTCCCATAATTGCTCCCGCGCTTTCGGATGGATCCTTACGTTCATCCCAGTGTTTCAGCGACAGGAAGAATATGCCGGAAGTCGGGCCTGAGCCTGAAAAAGAGAAGCCACCTACACCGCCGCGATAGTCCACACCCTGAATGCCGGAAAGCTGACGGTCAAAATCGTTTATTATCTGCAATGTCTTTTTGGCGGATGTGCCGGGCTTGGTATTGAGCGACACCATCACAGTGCCGGTATCCTCATCGGGAACAAAACCGGAAGGAGTTATCCGCATCAGCCATACAAGCAGGCCGATACCCAGACCCAGAACAGCAAAAGCCATTACCGGACGCCGGATGAAAAACAGGACTCCGTTTTTATACCGTTCAACCAATACCTTGAATGCGGCATCGTATGCTTTGCGCACTTTTGCCGAGAATCCTTTGTCACCGTCAGCCGGACGCATCATAAGAGCGCATAAAGCCGGCGACAATGTAAGTGCGTTTACCGCGGATAGTCCCACAGCGACAGCCATAGTTATACCGAACTGTTTGTAGAAAGTGCCCGATGTGCCGCCCATCATGGAGGTAGGGATAAAGACTGCCATGAATATTATTGTCGAGACAACGATTGCAGAGGTTATGCCACCCATAGCATCGTTTGTAGCCATATACGACGATTTGTAGCCTGAGTCGAATTTCGACTGTACGGCCTCTACCACGATGATGGCGTTATCGACCACTGTGCCGATGGCGAGAACAAGGGCGAACAGTGTCAGCAGGTTTACTGAAAATCCTGCAACGGCCATAAACCCGAAAGTGCCTATGACAGACACGAATATGGCAACGGTAGGAATCAATGTCGCCTTGAAATCCTGAAGGAAAAGATATACGACAAGAACCACCAGCAATATCGAGACAGCCAATGCCCAGCCCACTTCGCGTATCGAGGCATAGAGGAAGCGGTTGGTATCGCTCATGGTCACGAACTCCAGTCCTTTAGGCAAATCGTTTGAACATTCCTCCAAAACCCGGTCTATTTCATTTATGACAGCCGAGGCATTGGATCCGGCAGTCTGATAGATGGTCATCATAGCCGCAGGTTTGCCGTTGATGATATTCTCAAAATTGTAATCCTCGTCGCCAAGCTCAATGTCGGCAATATCTTTAAGCCGAAGAATATCGCCGTTCGGAAGTGATTTCACGACAATATCACCGAACTGTTCGGCGGTCGTGAACCGTCCTCGGTATTTCATGGTGTACACATTGGCGTTGTCGTGGTTCTCACCAAACGAGCCCGTAGCCGCCTCGATGTTCTGCCCGGCAAGAAGGGTGGCTATGTCCTCAGGTATCAGTTTGAACTGAGCCATCCGGTCGGGTTTAAGCCAAAGGCGCATACTGTATTGTGAACCGAAGAGCTGCACCTTGCCCACACCCTGCACACGTTTGATACGAGGCTCTACATTGATCTTGATATAGTTGTTGAGAAACTGCTTGGAATAGCGGCCTTCGGGGTCATATAATGCAAATGTCTTGAGTTCGGCGTTCTGCTGTTTCTCGGTTGTTATGCCTATCTGCACTACCTCAGCTGGAAGAAGACTCTGCGCCGTAGCCACACGGTTCTGCACGTTCACCGCCGCCATGTCGGGGTCCGTTCCCTGTCTGAAATATATCATGAGGGATGCACTTCCGTCGTTTGAAGCCTCCGATGTCACGTATGTCATGCCTTCCACACCGTTGATGGCTTCCTCCAGCGGAATGACAACGCTTTTCTGCACCGTTTCGGCGTTGGCTCCGGGATAGTTCGCCCATACGTTTACCGTGGGAGGAGCGATGTCGGGATATTGTTCCACCGGCAATGTGGCAAGTCCCACAAAGCCGAGAAGCACGATTGTGACCGAAATGACTATTGAAAGCACAGGTCGGTCGATAAAGAATTTCAGATTCATCTCTTATCCTCCCTTGTCTTTATTGCCTGACCGTCGCGCAATGAGCCGACACCTTCTGTCACTATCACATCTCCGTTCTCCAGACCGGAAAGCACGATGTACTCATTGCCGTCGTTGAACGCGGCTACCTTTATTTCAACTGACTCTGCTGTGTTGTCTTTCACCCGGTAGGCATATACCTTGTCCTGCACCTCGTATGTGGCGTTCTTGGGAATAACGATAACATTCCGTTCGCTGTGTGGCATAACTACATTGCCAACGCTTCCGCTCAGAAGCTGCCTGTCGGGATTTTGGAACACCGTTTTCACCTGTACTGCCCCGGTCCGGGGATTCACCACTCCGCTCAGTGTCTCGACATGTCCGCTGTGCGGGTATTCACTTCCGTCGCTAAGAGTAAGTGAAACCGGAGGAAATGAGGCAAGTACCTTGTCGCGGGAACCGTGCCTGCGCATCATCCCCTGCAATTCTTTTTCAGAAACGGAGAAATACACCCACATCTCGGCATTGTCGCTCACCGATGTGAGTGGCTGTGTCATCTGGGGCGACACGAGAGTGCCGACACGGTAAGGAAGGGTGCCGACCACCCCCTTTACCGGGCTCCGCACTTCGGTGTATGACAGATTGTTGCCGGCATCGACCAGCGAGGCTTTCGCCTGTTCGAGCGTCGCCTCGGCGGTGGCGAGAGCGTTCTGCGCCGTCTGCAACTCATATTCAGAAATCACCTTACCGTCAAACAGAGCCTTTTTGCTGTCTCTTTCAAGTCGCGCCGTGGCAACCTGACTTTCGGCAGCATGGACATTGGCAGTCGCCATTCGCACAGCAGCCTGATAGGGCACCTGATCAATCACGAAAAGAAGCTGCCCGGCATTCACTTCCTGTCCTTCCCTGACGCATATACGCGTGATCTTACCCGAAATCTGCGGATAGATCTCCACATCCTGCCGCCCTTCTATTGTGGCGGAATAGCTTTCATTGATTGTGACGGAATCAGTATGGGAAACCGTCATTACAGGCAGTTCACGCGTTTCCTCCTGCATTGTCTGTTGTTTGCATCCGACAGCCGCAAACATACAGCCGGCGGCCAGCAGTGGACAAAGCCTTTTTGTCCACGTGTGATTTGATGAATTCATTTTATCAGTTAGTTCAATATGTTCTTTTCAGGGTGCAAAAATACTTCGACACCTCAGCTACGGAAAGAATTTTCTGAATGAACCGTGCAAATTGGGGGTTGAACTGTACATATTCGGGGTTGAACTGTACATAGCTCTTTTCGGAGGATTACAATATACCGGTAGCCACTCATGTACAGTTCAACCTCTGTTTTGGCTGGTTTAATCCTTGTTTTGGCGGGTTCGCGCCGTTTTATCTATGACAACGACCTTTTATGATGTAACTTTGCAAAACGAAAATCTGATATACCGCATTGAGATGATAACTGAAACCACAAAAATACTGAACTGGAAAAACGGTATGATCCTGTCTGCCGTCTCTTACGTCATGTATATGCTCATATGGATGTTTCTTGACACCAATACATTCAGTCAGATATGCACGATGATGGCAAGCGATTTCCTGTTTGATATATTGTTGTGTTTCGTATTCACCTATACATCGTTGGGATTCTGCTATCTGCTGTTCCGTTATTCTCCATTCAAAGTCTCATACCATTGGATGATTATACTTGCCGGATGCATCCTGCTATTCAACAATCTTGTCGCATTCGGTATGGTGAAGTTGTTTGATTGTATATGGGGCGGAAGCGGGAACACATTGACTGACGAACTGATGAATATGAAAGGTTGCTATACATTCGCCATGATATCCACTTTCATATCAAGCGTATATGCCAATGCGTTTTATATGAGGACAATCATTGAGGCCCGTAATGAAAAACAGGCTCTTGAGCTGGCTTTGATGAAAGAGAAGGAGATTGCATTGCAGTCGCAGCTGAATTCTCTGAAAATGCAGATAAACCCGCATTTCCTTTTCAATAATTTCAGTACTCTGTATGAACTTATCGAAAGTAAGGCCGACAACGCCTGCGATTTCTTGTCGCATCTGTCAAAGGTTTACAGGCATATTGTCAGAAATCTCAACGTCAATCTGATTGATGTCAGGGATGAATTGAAGTTTCTTGATTCCTACATCTATCTCATGAAACTGCGGCATGGCGATGGCATTGCAATAAGCATCGACCCGAATCTCCGGAAATCAACCGGGAAAATACCTCCGGCATCACTGCAACTGCTGGTCGAGAACGCAATAAAGCATAATGCCATTTCGCCACAAAAACCGCTTATGATAAATATAGTGCTTGACAACGACCGTATGGTGATAAGAAATATCAAGCATCCGCTGGTGTCCCCGCCGGTGGAATCAACAGGCATAGGTCAGACCAATATTATAAATCGCTATGCCTTGCTTAGCGATAAGGAAATACAGATTGAGGACGCCGAACATTATTATTCGGTAAGTCTGCCATTGTTATAAACACAAAACAGATATGAACATTCTTGTCATAGAAGACGAAAAACATAATGCCGACAGACTGATAAGGCTGCTTGAAGACACTGTTGAAGATGCGCGTGTGCATGGACCTCTGGCAAGTGTTGCTGAAACACGCGGTTTCTTTCGGAAAGCCCCTGCGATAGACCTTATACTCGCTGACATCAGGCTTACCGACGGACTGAGCTTTGACGGATTACAGGACATCCCGGACAATGTGCCTGTGATTTTCACCACGGCGTACGACGAATATGCCTTGAAGGCATTTAATTATAATGGTATCGCCTATCTGCTCAAACCGATTGAAAAGGATGAGCTTGTCGAGGCTATCGAGAAAAGCCGGCTGATGTTCACACCGACTTCAGCCACAAAGGAAATAGCAGAGATTTACCGGCTGTTGCAGAATAAATCCGAAGCATACAGGCAACGATTCCTTATCGCTGACCGCGACGGTTATATAACTGTTCCCGTTTCGGAAGTAAGTTATATCTCCGCCGAGTCCGGAATAGCGCGCCTGTTTATGAAAGACAGGCAACAATACACCGTAGAAATGTCGCTTGATGATATTGACGCGCAGTTGGATCCGGCGCAGTTCTTTCGTGCCACGCGTCAGCAGATAGTTAATATCAGTTCTGTACGTCGCGTATCCAACTGGTTCAATCGTAGAATAAAGATTATAGTAGCCGAGTATCCCGATATTGAGGTTGTTGTGGGCAGGGAAAAAGTAGTCCGCCTCAAACAATGGCTCGACAGATAAGCAGGTAGTGGTATTTGATGCCTATCTCAGTAATTCCTATATTAAAGTGTATCTGAGACAATGACAACACGAGAATTTGAAATATGCTTCAGAAGATTATACATGCCACTTGGCATGTATGCTCTTCGTCTTGTCGATGATGCGGATGTTGCCGAAGATCTTGTACAGGATGCTTTCATGAAAGCATGGATATATAATGAGAATGGAAATGAGATAGATAATTTCACATCGTTTATATATTTTACCCTCCGCAATACCTGTCTTAAATATCTTAGAGACAGGCATGTGTTGCTTGGTGAAGATTCTATTCCTGATGTCGGAGAAGAAGAAATCGACACTTCATTCAGAGATGCCAGAATTTGGAAAGCCATTGATAAACTGCCTGAAAAGTGCCGTGAGATATTTCTTATGAGTAAGCGCGACGGGCTTACAAATGAGGAAATCGCAGATGAACTGGGAATCTCTATTAAGACCGTAAAGAACCAGATGACCAAGGCTTTCAGTCGCTTGAGGGAGGCTCTTTCAGATGGTCACAAACCTTTCTTTCTGCCTTTTTTATAATACGTATATATTTTTCTTGTTTCTGCATAGGACTATTTTGCTGATGATGGGTCTTTAGAGTAAAAGACTCATTCATCATGAAACAAAATAATATAGACTTCATAGCCCAACGATACCGAAAAAATCGTTTTTCAGCCGATGCAGGCTGGCGACGTCTTGGAGTGGCTTCAGTGTCAATTTGGAAGCGGTACAGGGTAGCTGCTGCTATCGCTGCCACTGTAATACTTTCGGCAACAGCCACAATCATATATAAGGATTACCATATGGTTGATAATTCTCGACAGGAAACTTCGACTCCTGTTGTAAGTCCGTTGGCTGAGGTAAAAGTCATCGACTTTGAAAATGCTCAGTTGGCTGAAGTAGTGGAGAAAATTGAGACTGTTTACAACGTGGAAGTCAGGAATCTCCCCGATACCCCCGAAGAATACAAACTATCGTTGCATTATGAGGGAACTCCAACAGATCTTATCGCTGTAATCAACGATATTTTAGACACTCAAATGATAGTAGTTGAAAGATGAAAAAACTTCTTTTATTCTTCTTAGCTGTATGTCTATACACAGTCGGAGCTGCACAGAATGTGACAATCAAGGCTGTCAACCAACCTGCCGCAGTGGTCTTCAGGTCGATTATAGAACAGACCGGTAAAAATTTTGTATATTCATCTGAATTGTTGAAGGATATGCACATATCGGTAAACGCACAAAAAAAGCCATTGAAGAATGTGCTCGACGATATGTTCAAGAATACAGATATTGAATACAAGATTAAAGGCAGGAATATTATCCTTAAACGTCGTTCACTCAAACAAGATGCAGGACTCAAACCAAAGAGAGATAGTTCTTTGTCAGTTGCCATGCCTTCTTTGGAAATACCAAAAATGCTTGATGAAGTCGTTGTTGTGTCACGTCTTGAGGCTCCGGCTGTCGAGACGTCCGAAATAGGGGCTAAGAAACTGACCGCTCAGGAAATAATCAATACTCCGGTAATGTTCGGCGAAAGCGATGTAATAAAGGCTTTGCAGATGCAGCCCGGAATCTCCGAGGGGCAGGAAGGCATGGCAGGAATGCACGTGCATGGAGGTGAATCAGATGAAAATCTTTACATGCTTGATAATGTGCCGTTATATCAGGTAAATCATTTTGCCGGCTTGTTCTCGGCATTCAATCCTGAAGCGATAAGGTATATCGATTTTTTCAAATCTTCCATCCCTGCAAAATATGACGGTCGTTTGTCATCTTATCTTGATGTGCGTACTAAAAATGGTTCTCTGGAAGGTCACCACGGTTCATTCAGGCTGGGTCTTACTTCCGGCGCATTCAATATTGATGGACCCATAAGTAAAAAAACGACATATTCTGTGGCTTTGCGCCGGTCGTGGTTTGATGTCTTGTCAATCCCTATGCTGGCATTGGTAAACTCATCCGATGACGAGGAGAAAATACGTTTCCGTTATGCCTTCATGGATCTGAATGCAAAAGTGACTCACAGGTTTTCTAATAAAGCGTCTGCCTTTGCTTCGGTATATTTTGGTGATGACATACTTAAAACAGGTTCTTCCGACAAGAACGAACCATCTTATGGTTTGTATGATGAAAGCAAGTATGATTTCCACTGGGGCAATCTCGTTGTCCAAACCGGATTTAATTATCGGTTCAATACAGACTTATCAGCAGAGTTTACAACTGCTTATACACGTTATTTTTCAACAATGGAATCAGATACCCGACAAAAGGATATAACACCTGAAAATATAATGGAGACCCATTCTGTTTCCAAAACAAAAAATGACATAAATGACTGGATACTACGTGCGGATTTTGATTGGAGACCTAATAACAGTAATCGTGTCCGTTTCGGTGGCAATTATATATTACATTCTTTCCTACCGGCAAGAACCGACCGGAATTATACAGTCGGGACTACGCAAGTACAAAGCAGAGACTCGACATGGGCATATACCGCAAACGAGGCTAATATCTATGTTGAGGATGACTGGCACATAAGCGAAAAGTTCAGAATGAATGCAGGATTACACATGTCGCTGTTCAACATTGATGGCAAAACAGACTTCGGATTCGGACCGAGGCTGTCATTCAGTTACCGTCCTGTTTTGAACTGGGCGATAAAGGCTGCCTATGCTCGTACCAATCAATATGTGCATCAGCTGTCCCAGACATATCTGTCTCTACCTACAGATCAATGGGTTCCCGTGACAAGAGGATTCAAACCCCAAAATGCAGACAAAATTTCGCTTGGAGTCTATTGGCAGTCTGACAACAAAGTGTTTGCCGCATCTGTCGAAGGGTATCACAAGATTATGCGCAACCTCATTGATTATCGCGAGGAATATTATCTTCAACCCCCGACCGCGATGTGGAATGCACAGTTGTGTTCCGGGAAAGGAACATCCAAAGGTATTGACTTCAAATTTGAAAAGATTTATGGCAAACTTACCGGTCATATATCATACTCACTTGCATGGTCAGACCGAACCTTCCCTGATAAAAACGGGGGTGAAACCTTTCCGGCACGTTTTGATAACCGGCATACAATAAACATTCTGCTTAACTGGAACATCAGCGATAAGGTCAGTGTAAACGCAGCATGGACAGGACATTCCGGCAATCGGTTCACTTTGCTACCACAAGTGTGGGATTCCCCCGACTTCGGCAACAGTTATACCGATGACGAATCTCCGTTAAAGACACGGATAAACAACTATCAGTTGCCGTTCTACCATCGCCTTGACCTCTCATGCACAGTCAGGAACAAAAGAGGCTATTGGACATTCAGCCTGTTCAACGCATACTGCCACATGAACACTGTGGCGATAAGGCGTACTTACACCAACTCCAATCGTCCAGTGTTCCAGAAAGTTAAACTTTTACCGATAATCCCCTCCATTTCATACACATGGCAATTCTAAGATATATAATACCCATATTAACGGCAGTCCTCCTTACCGGCTGCTATGAGGATTTCAATCCGGAGATTGACACCAAACCGGTGCTATGTCTGAACTCTCTTATCACAGCCGGAGAACCGATAGAAGTCAAGGTATCGCATACATGGATGTTCAATGACGAAAAAGGCAAAAACAATCATGCGGTGACTGATGCCCGGATTACCATACTTGCCAATGAGAGAATTGTGGGAAGCGACTATCTCCCCAAAGAAGGAGATAAAATCCGAATCATGGCAGAGAGCCCGACATACGGCAATGCAATGGCGGAAGTGGTTGTGCCATACGCAACTCCGATAGGAAAAGTGAATTTCACGCCGGCTGTCACAGATATATGGAAGGGCGATGAGGATTTCTTTCACTATCAGATGCTTGCCGACATAACATTCAATCTCAACATTGAGATGGATGTCAACGACCCCCCCGGAACGAAAAATTATTATCAATTCGGATATGATTGGTTCAGTGGAGCATGGCATGATGATTTGGGCGATAATCTTGAGGCATCTCGTCCTGATCCGTTTACAATAGGCACGTTTGAATACGATGCCGAACCGATATTCAAGGAACATGTAGGTGTCTTTGAAACGGTTATGGGCAACGGAGAAGATACTGATTTCGTGTTTTTCACAGACAGGCAGTTTCCGGGCAGAACCTACACCCTGCACTTGAACTTCACCGACAATACATTCAACATCAAGAATGAGACATACGATGATTCGTTGCTCGAATGTGGGATGACACTTTACCTGACAACCGTTTCCGAAAGCTACTATAACTGGGCGGTGTATAAATGGAATGTCGATGAAGGTATAACCGGCGACCTGTCCGACATTGGTCTTGCTGAATCCAAATGGGGCTACAGCAATGTTTCCACTGGCGCAGGAGTTGTAGCAGCTCAGTCATCAGCAAAATATACCGTTGATTTGAAAGATTTTTTGAAAACAATATTAAAAAACAACTAAAATGAACAAGATCCTTTTAATTGCAGCCGTAATCTTCTCGGCTCTCTCATTCGCTTCATGCAGCGATGATGCTCCCTCACAATTAATCTGGGAGTTCTCAAACTACGACAACAAGAAGATAACCGCTGTCTATGCTCCGGATTATATCAATCAGGTGCAGGTTGTCGCATCCCCTGATTATACTGGGGAGATAACGCTTAAGTGTACTAACTACACTTCACTCTCTTTCAAGAGCAATAATGCAGACGGCTCTTTCAAGTGCGTATCGACCGGTTGCACTGTCACCAAAGTCAACGACAATACGTTGAGAATATCTTTCACTCCGATTGAAGATGTCGGGGCAGAAGGTATCTATGACACATTCATTGTGGAAGGAATCAGTGGCAAAAACATGAATTCTACCAATATCTCTGTCGGAAGAATCATCAATGAAAAGCAAAATTAAAACGGCTATACCCTGTATTGTTATCTTCTTGGTTCTGTCGGTGACATCCTCTTGTGCCACAGTACGATTGGATTCATCCAACAGAGCCGAGCAAGTGACCGTAACATTCGACAAAACAATAAAGTAACAGAATAATAAAATGAAAATTCCTTTTTGGGGGATAAGCGTTATCGCGCTTATCTCAGCCTTCTTGTTGTCTTCGTGCGACAAAGAAGAGTACCTGCCGGTGCAGGTCAGTTCAAAATCATGCAACATAGAGATTGAGTGTGTCGGTGCTACTGGAGAGAATCTTCTTGCGGATAAAACATTCACCGATAAAATCAAGATTGAGGGTGAAAATTCCCATACAATCGTCAAACATACAATCAGAAACAATCGGCTCTGCTTTGAAGCAGATCTTCCTGACCAGAACGACATGAAATGGTCGAAAGACCGACGTGAAGCAACTGGCATCACTAAAATGACAATAAGATTTGAGAAGCAAAAAGCTTCGTTGAAATGTATGCTGAAGTACATCGCCAATCGTCCACCTGCAACAGCCGGTGGCTCGATTTCTCTTGAAGAAGTCGAGTACAAAGCCATGACTTACAAGCGTAGTGGAGGCTCTGTGACATTCAGGATACAGTTCAACAGAGATGGCAAGCTGTAAAATCTGAAAGCAAACATTGATAACCCAGTATCAACCAATTAAATCAAAATCACAAACTTTGCAATATTCAATAATAACCCGATAATGAAATCTTTAATTGTAATTATGACACTCTTGTTCTTGTTGGGATTTCAGTCCTGCGGTAATGAGGAAGAGCAGTTCCAACTGATTGAATTGGAAACGACAGGAGTATCACTGAAATTGCAGAATAACGCTGTTTCGTTATATGGGGAAATTTCTCCCGCAGAAAACGAACTGACATTTGTTGCAGTAGGTAAAAATGCGAATCTGGGATTTCTTTCTGAGTTTCAAATTGGAGATGAATTCTATTATTTCAATAAAGATGAGTATGAAAACCCCAACCAAAGCATAGCTGTTTCAGGTAAATGGGGGCATATTGAACTGATTAAATCTGATCCTTATACAACAAGGATTATAATATCAGAAAATAAATCACCCTCAGACCGCGAATTTGTCCTTAGATTTGGAAGCGTATATACAACTGCATGGGTCACGATAATTCAAAAAGGAACTATCACGGATAATCCTATAGACGATATCAAATGGGACAATATCGTTTACAACCAGCTATCTGCAAACGAAATTTTTATAGGTAGCCAATATCTTGGTATCCAAAATTGGGATTGTATCGGCAATCCTCCTCAGATTTACCCATCAGCGGTTTTTCCAGAGACAACTTTTGCTAAGTCTTTTGACAAAGAAGTGAATGAAGCTAAAAGACCAATATCACTCTATACTGATTTCAGCAATCCGTTTGTATCGACAATCAAACAGCCTTCTGGAGTAGCATATCAGCATTTTGTGAAAGATTTGATTAAATCTGAGGAATATGAAAGCAACAAGCAACCCCATTTACATTTGTATAGACTGGCAAATATAAGCTCTGTTGAAAACCTATCAAAGATTTTTCCTGATAATGGAAAACTTGCAAAATCTTTGGAAGGCAGAAGGTGAATGCGGAGCATTTTCAGAATTGGATTGTTGGTGAAGTCGTGTTCAAGGGATTTTCAGTAACAATGGATGCTCCGGGACAAAAGGGACTGTTTGAGAACAGTAATATCCAAACGAAAGGGTTGGTTTATCTAAGAAGTATGACCTATGGAGCTACCGCCTATTTTATAATGGGCAGCAATCTACCTTATGACGAAGTAAAGACGCTCTTGTCAACTCCATCTATTGTGGATAATGCAAAAGAAAAACTATCCAAATCTGCCATTATTCTTATCTCAAATTCTTCGATTGACCAGAATGCGGCTTTATCGACATCGTTTGAAGCACTAAATGCTTTTATAGAAAGACCTTATACAGAAGGGAGCTATGGTTATCCAATCTATTGTGCCGGGTGCTATCTTGATGACAATAGATTTTTCCATTTCAACACGAATTTCTAATTCTAAAACAACAGCTTATATAGCAACTCCAAAATGTTCTTCTTTAAGAAATTGCCCCTGACACGATTCAATGTATCAGGGGCAATTTCTTAAAGAAAGACTTTCCTATATATCCGTAGTTATTTGTATTTAGCTTATAATTTCAGCTCAATACTTCGGTTGTCTTTTTGCCAATTGGAATTGGTGCAGAATCCGCTGGATGGAGTGGCTCCGCACCCTCCGATTATTATGAGTGAACTTATCGGTTCACGTTGCTGACGGTATCCCGGACTCATGGGTTCTGCAACCATTGTTTCCTTCGGACCGGTTGCCTGAGCATGGTTATCCCTTACTTCCACCCTTTGGGTATCGGGCTGCTGCTTGTTCTCAACGCCGTCCTGCTCCTCCTTGTTGACTCCCATGCGGTCGTCCGGCACTTCGTGGGTGGGTGCCAGTTCGGCGGTGATCTTGCGGTCGAGGGCGGCAAGTTCGGATTTGAGTTGCTTCAACTCGTCCTCCTTGTTCCAAGTCTTGGCGATGATGGCTTCGAGCTTGGCGGTGCAAGGTCGTAGAATATCGCTTATCTGAAATAATACTTACTTAATACTGTCGATAATATCCTTGTTGCTCATGAAGAAATTTTCGAGGATGTTGTTGATCACGTCGCGGACGTAACAGGGCTGGCATTGTTCAGATAGAAGCATACGGCGTATTGCCTGAACGAACTGCGGTTCTATGCCGATTTCAGAGAAACGACGGTTGAACTGGCTCGTGTCGCGTTTACGGAGATAGACTTCCCGAAAACGGGTCTGGTCGGAATGGTTGACATTGGTGTTGTCAGTCATAAAAATGGATTTAAGTGGTGAAACGATGGATCATAGCCTTAGGCTACGTGGCCACAGGGCTACAACCGGTTGAACGATTGAATTATATATAGACTTTTCAATTTACTTATCAATAAACATACAAATGTATGAATGTAGAAATAGGTAGGTAGAATGTTCCATAGATTTATAATTAATTTGAACTTTAACCTATGATATTTCTGAATCAATAGATTTGTAAGTTGACAAGTATAAAGAAAGTCTGTCAGATTGATAGGCATATCTATAGTTCAAAAGGCAGTTTCATAAATAACCCGGTAATTAAAACTCCTTGAAGATAGATCTGTCACTCAACCTCTATATAAAGATACAAATAATTTTCCAGATGGTTTAGCATATAATTCGATTGGTAGTCGGCAGAAAAAAGTCTCTGTCCGGCTATGTCCAAGTATGTCCGGCTATGTCCGAATTTTTGGACTGATTTTTTAACATTTCCGGGGCAAAGTTTTTTCTTATCGCCAGTCATAGGCTCTCAAGATCCGGCATAAAGCATCGGATTTTCGCTTCAATTTTTTCTCGCTGTTTGTAATTGCCGAGAAATTTTCGTAACTTTATATAAGCACCGAGGGGCTGAACACCCTCCGCAGGCATGGAATAAGGCGTG
>NZ_SPPC01000012.1 GCF_004570975.1 Barnesiella sp. WM24 | reverse complement strand
TGTAGGGGCGACTGGAAGGTCGCCCGCACTACACGCAATGCTGAAACCAGAATGACCGCGGTCCTGCAAACATGCGGGCGAGCTTCCACTCGCCCCTACACTGCCTGTATAAACCTCATGCAACCCATTGCGTAGCCTCACCGCGCAGTGTATCGCGTAGCTGTAGGGGCGACTGGAAGGTCGCCCGCACTACACGCAATGCTGAAACCAGAATGACCGCGGTCCTGCAAACATGCGGGCGAGCTTCCACTCGCCCCTACACTGCCTGTATAAACCTCATGCAACCCATTGCGTAGCCTCACTGCGCAGTGTATCGCGTAGCTGTAGGGGCGACTGGAAGGTCGCCCGCACTACACGCAATGCTGAAACCAGAATGACCGCGCTCCTGTAAACATGCGGGCGAGCTTCCACTCGCCCCTACACTGCCTGTATAAACCTCATGCAACCCAATGGCATCACCGCAACCCACCGCGCAGTGTATCGCGTAGCTGTAGGGGCGACTGGAAGGTCGCCCGCCACCACACGCAATGCTGAAACCAGAATGACCGCGGTCCTGCAAACATGCGGGCGAGCTTCCACTCGCCCCTACACTGCCTGTACAAACCTCATGCAACCCATTGCGTAGCCTCACTGCGCAGTGTATCGCGTAGCTGTAGGGGCGACTGGAAGGTCGCCCGCCACCACACGCAATGCTGAAACCAAAATGACCGCGGTCCTGCAAACATGCGGGCGAGCTTCCACTCGCCCCTACACTGCCTGTATAAACCGCCATGGAACCCATTGGCATCACCGCGCAGCCCCTACACTGCCTGTACAAACCGCCATGGAACCCATCGCGCAGCCTCATCGGGTGGGGCGGCGTTTCGGCGCCGTGGCTTAATTGATTTTTTTGAGTACCTGGCAGGTGCGTGCCGGCAGATAGAGCTTGAGCCATCCTTTGCCGATCCGCATATACTCTCACCTCCGCGGATGTCCTGAGTGTGTTCAGTCGATGACTTTTGTTACTTTGCCGTCGGTGAAGATGATAATAAGGTCGTTGCTGTATATCCAGCGTGTGCGTTCACCGCTTTTCCGTTCAGCCGGCGGCATGCCGAGCAACACTTTTACTTCAAGTTCTGTCATCCCCTCTGTGACTTTGCCTTTGCTCATGGCTGCGGTGTTGTGAAACATCAGGTCGGGATGCTCTTTAATGAAATCAGCCATCGCTTTGACTTCCGATGCGTTAACGCAGGAAAACTCCTCAATCAGTTCGCGGTGTCGCGGATTATCGGCGGGATTCAGTTTTTCAAATGGAAGGGTGCGGGGGATTATGCCTTTTTCGCGATAGCGTGCATCAAGGTCATAGGATGTATAGCGCAACTCTCCGTCGCCACACTCGATAAGTGTGTGGCGGGAATATGCCGTTTCGGTGTTGTTGCTGCCCCGGGTGTCATGTTGAAAGAGCAGGAAGGAATTGCCGGAGTAGTCGGCTTGTTCGATTTTCTCCGTTTCGGGATTCATCGTTTCTACCGCATGACACATTGCGGCGGCGAAGATACACTCGCCTTTGATGCCGGGGAGCGCCACGCTTCCGGTGAATACGGCAGTGCCGTCAATGCTCTTGGGGTAGACTGCCGGCAGGTCGCCGCAACTGCTGTTCAGTCGGGCGGTGTCGGTCCATGCCGTGTAGTCAAACGGTACAAATTCCTTTTTCTTGAATAGGTCGATTGCTCCGGCGTCGACCGATAGTGAGGCTAAAAATATTGAGAATACTATTATACGTAACATTGCCTGTAGTTTTATGTAAGTGTGTCGCATGACTGCATTTTCCTGAAAAGCACAGCAGTCATGCGACACATTTTTTCAGAGATAATTAAAATGCGATGCCGAGGCGTAGCATAAGATTTGACGAGCATCCGGTTTTTGTGCTCTCTCCGTCAATTTCATTCACCATGGTTCCGAAGCCGCGTTGCCAGGTTACATCAATATTAAACCGGTCATACCACATACCGATGCCGAGCTGGATGCCACCGTCAAAGTCTTCGTAACCACTCTCGTCTTTGAACTCATCCCAGTCGATATCGTCAATCTTGTGACCATCTACCTTACCCGACAGGGAGTGGGCGAAATCATAGCTGAGATAGCCGCCGAAGTGAGCGTCGATTTTGATTTTGTCGGTCACTGAATATTTGTAGCCGATAGTGAAAGGAGAGTAGGTGAGATTCCATGCAAGAAGCGACGCCTTTATTTCGCTCTCGTCAATTTTTTCGGTAACTGCAAACCCCCGGTTGCCGAGTCCGAGCTCCATTCCCCAGTAAAGTCCCGATTTGCCGATTGCCTTTTGAAATCCGAAATCGACTACAAAGCCTGTCTTTGTGCCGAGTGAGACTTTTTCGCCGTCGGCATCAAATTCGATGCTGCTAAGTCCTGCGATGTTATTAAACGATGCGCCTGCGCGGGCATACCATAGTGTGGGATTTTTTGCCTTTGTGTAAGTGCGTGATGTAAGCATCTGGGCAGATGCGCCGAGAGCGAGTATGCCCATGAGCGCTGTTAGCATGATTTTTTTCATTGTTAAAAAATTAAGTGATAATGTTGGTTAATATAAGTAATGGATTTTGTGATGATTCATGTGATGCCGGCCGTTTATTTGCCTTTTTGATTGGGCTGATTGGGCGTGATAGATGGCGATATCATCACGCTGGAGTTGGCGACGGGGTATACTACTCCCATCATTTCAATTTCGGCTTTGGATGCGGGTCGGAAATTAGTGTATTTTACCGGATAGCCTGAAAGCTCTATATACATCTTCTTGGAATCTTTTTCACTGACATAGGAGTGATACACGACTTCAATCACGGCATCGGCGTCGGCCTCGCGGCAGGCAAGGAACAGGGCGTTGCTTTTAAGATTGTCGAGGTCGCCGTTGGTAGTGTCTTCAATTGATTTGATGTCGAAGATGTAGGGACCGTAGATTTCACGCTCATTGCTCAGCATTGTCATGTCACATATCTGTGGCGTGATTACCATTCTGATTTCCGGGTTGATACGTCGTGCTTGTGATTCTTCCCATGTGTTTTTAGCCTTGTTGGACTGGGCGGAGGCGGTGATGACGCTGCCTGCGAGAAGTGCCAACGCCATTGTAGCGCGTAAGGGATTCATAATGCGTTGCCCTGGGGTTTGTGTCGGGCGCAACTTCTAAGGTGCATGACCGTTCCCTTGTCGCTGCCGGATTAAACTAAAAAAAAGGTGTATAAATACACAAAAAGCGCGGGAACTGCATCAACTTTGCTTATCCCGCCCTTCAGGCTTCTCGCATTGCCATCGACAGAGGATAAGCAACGACGGTCAGCCCGCGCAGTATATGGACACGCACACGACAACCCGGTTGAGGAGCAAGCTCCTTTACCGGAATGGCGCGGGTAGGTTACGGTGTTAGCCGCACTAATCCATATTAGCGCAAACCGTTTCGTTGCTGTCTACTTCTCTGTCCTGGAAATTTTGCGAGAATTTGAAGGGTCAGAAATAAACGCGTTGAAACGCTTTTTTCAAATGTATACAGCCTGCTCCTCTGAGCTGACCGTTGCTGCAAAGTTACTTAAAAAAACTTATTTTCCAAATATGCCCTGTGATTTTGGATGTCGGGCAAAAAAAGATGGCGCAGCAAAATCATGATTTTGCTGCGCCATCTTGTGGGGGAACGGGGTCTTAATTGATTTTTTTGAGTACCTGGCAGGTGCGTGCCGGTAGATAGAGCTTGAGCCATCCTTTGCCGTCGGCGGCGTACAGCTCGTCGTGCTGGGTGAGATGATGTATGCCTTCGTCGATGTTGCCAAATCCGCCGTATTCGGGATTGTCGCTTGATAGCACTACCTCATATTCGCCTTCGGGGGCAAGGAAGCCGTAGCCGTTGTAGGACTTGAACGGCGCCCAGTTAAATACAAACACATAGTTGCCTCGCATGAACGCCAGGACCTGGTCGTCATCTTTTTCCCACAGCTTCACGACAGGCAGCGCCTGGAAGTCGTAGATGTCGTCGACAAGGCGTATCATCGCATTGTCGAAGGCGTTAAGCTCGCAGTAGCGGAGTTCCTGACGGTCTACGAGGTCCCACTGGCGGCGGGCATACTTGTAGCTCCAGCCGTTGCCTTCGCGCGGGAAGTCGATCCACTCGGGATGTCCGAACTCGTTGCCCATGAAGTTGAGATAGCCTCCGTTGATGGTGCCGATGGTGACAAGGCGTATCATCTTGTGCATCGCTATGCCTCGGTTGACAGTGGCGTTGTCGTCGCCCTTGGTCATGTGCCAGTACATCTGGTCGTCGATAAGACGGAATATGACGGTCTTGTCGCCCACGAGTGCCTGGTCGTGGCTCTCGACATAGCTGATGGTCTTTTCATCGGCGCGGCGGTTGGTCAGTTCCCAGAATATTGATGTCGGGTGCCAGTCCTCGTCTTTCTTCTCTTTGAGCATCTTTATCCAGTAGTCGGGCACACCCATCGCCATGCGGTAGTCAAATCCTATGCCGCCCGCCTTGAAGGGGGTTGCGAGTCCTGGCATGCCGCTCATCTCTTCAGCGATGGTGATGGCCTTGCGGTTGACTTCGTGGATAAGCTTGTTGGCGAGGGTGAGATAGGTGATGGCGTTTGTGTCCTGTCCGCCGTTGTAGTAGTCGCCGTAAGAGCCGAATGCCTGACCGAGCCCGTGGTTGTAATAGAGCATCGAGGTCACGCCGTCAAAGCGGAAGCCGTCAAAGCGGAACTCTTCAAGCCAGTATTTGCAGTTGGAGAGCAGGAAGTGGATCACCTGGTTTTTGCCGTAATCGAAGCAGAGCGAGTCCCATGCCGGATGCTCGCGGCGGCTGTCGCCGTAGAAGTATTGGTCATAGCTACCGTCAAGTCTGCCGAGTCCTTCCACTTCATTTTTCACGGCGTGGGAGTGTACGATGTCCATTATCACCGCTATGCCTCTTTCATGGGCGGCGTCGATGAGCGCCTTCAGCTCCTCCGGGGTGCCGAAGCGGCTCGACGGAGCAAAGAAACTTGACACATGGTAACCGAACGACCCGTAGTAGGGGTGTTCCTGTATCGCCATTATCTGGATGGCATTGTAGCCGTCGGCGGCGATACGTGGCAATACATTGTCCTTGAACTCGGTGTAGGAGCCTACGCCTTCGCGCTCCTGCGCCATGCCTATGTGACATTCATAGATGAGGAGCGGACGGATGTCGGGGGAGAAGCGTTTCACCTTCCATTTGTAGGGCTTTTCGGGAGCCCATACCTGGGCTGAGAATATCTTGCTCTGTTCATCCTGGACCACTCGGTTGGCATAGGCGGGTATGCGCTCTCCGGCGCCTCCTTCCCAGCTTACAATCATTTTATATAGGTCGCCGTGATGCAGGGCGTCTTTTTTGAGCTTTATTTCCCATACGCCGTTGCCTATGGGCTTCAGTGCATATTTTCTGTATTCTTTCCATCCGGAAAAATCGCCTATAAGGGTTATTCCGGTGGCGTTGGGAGCCCATTCGCGAAATACCCACCCGGTCTCTGTGCGGTGCAGACCGAAGTAGTTGTGGGCATTGGCAAATGCTTTCAATGACCCGTCGGCGGCGATAAGTTCTTTCTCCTTTTTCAAGGCATCTTCGTGCCGGCCTGTGATGGCTTCGGCATATGGCTCAAGCCACGGGTCATTTTTAATGATTGATAATGTTCCCATAAGTTAATGAGGTTTTTATATATACTTAGTGATAATCTGCGTTTACAAATCTAACAAATTAAATCCGACATTGCACCATGGCGGCGGAGTTTTTTTGTTATTTTCTTCTACAGTTATCTTGCCGGGCGTCAAAGGGAGTTGAGGCTGATGACTTCCTGCAGGAGCGCGACGCCCTCCTCTACCGTCGGGACATCGCTGATTACGATGCTCCTTCTGCCGTTTTTTTCGCGTATGCGGCAGCGGCGCGGATGAGCCTGCATGTAGTTGAGGATTTTGCCAAACATCGGCGACCTGTAGTAAGCCTGGTTGCTGTCATCGACAAAATACATGTACATCTGTCCCATCTTGAGCATGATTTTCTCAATTCCGAGGCGACGCGCGAGATAGCGCAGGCGCGGTATGCGGAGCAGTTCGGCTGTCTCTTTGGGTATTTTGCCGAAGCGGTCCTCAAGGTTGAGCTTGAAGCGTTGCAGGTCAAGCTCCCGCTCGATGCCGTCAAGCTCTTTGTAGAGGCTTATGCGCTCACTCTCCTGGGGCACATAGTCGGGCGGCAGCAGCAACTCCATGTCGCTCTCTACCGTGCAGTCGGCTACATACTCTTCCTCGCCGCTGCCGTCGTCGGCTGTGAGTGTGTCGGCAAACTCTTCGTTTTTGAGTTCGGTCACTGCCTCTTTGAGTATGCGTTGGTAGGTCTCATATCCGAGGTCGGCGATGAAGCCCGACTGTTCGGCACCGAGCAGGTTGCCCGCGCCGCGTATGTCGAGGTCCTGCATGGCTATATGTATGCCCGACCCGAGTTCGCTGAAGCTCTCGATTGCCTGAAGGCGGCGGCGCGCCACGGGAGTGAGCGGCAGATGGGGAGGCACGAGCAGGTAGCAGAATGCCTTGCGGGAGCTTCGCCCTACGCGTCCGCGGAGCTGGTGCAGCTCGCTGAGTCCGAAGTTTTGGGCGTTGTTTATCACGATGGTGTTGACATTTGGCATGTCTATGCCCGACTCGATAATCGTAGTGGCGAGCAACACGTCATAGTCATGGTTGGCGAAGTCGATTATCGCTTTTTCAAGCTTGTCGGGGGGCATCTGCCCGTGAGCCACGATAGTGCGGGCGTCGGGCACGAGACGCTTTATCATGTTTTCGAGCTCGTAAAGACCCTCGATGCGCGGATTGATGAAAAACACCTGACCGTTGCGCGACATCTCGAAGTTGACCGCCTCGGTGATTATGTCGTCGTTGAGGGCGTTGATGGAGGTGAGGATGGGGTAGCGGTTGGCGGGGGGAGTGGTGATTGCAGAGAGGTCGCGCGCTCCCATGAGCGAGAACTGGAGGGTGCGCGGTATAGGCGTGGCTGACATGGTGAGGGTGTCGACGTTGACCTTCATCTGCTTTAGCTTTTCTTTGACCGCGACTCCGAATTTCTGCTCTTCGTCGACGATAAGCAGTCCCAGGTCCTTGAATTTCACATCCTTGCCTATGAGTTTGTGGGTGCCGATGAGGATGTCGATTTTCCCTTCGGCGAGGTCGGCGATGATTTTTTTGACATCTTTTGCGGAACGGGCGCGGGAAATGTAGTCGACACGCACGGGAAATTCCTTCAGGCGCTCGCGGAAGGTGTTGAAATGCTGGTAGGCGAGCACTGTAGTGGGCACGAGCACGGCTGTCTGCTTGTTGTCGGTCGCTGCCTTGAAGGCGGCGCGGATAGCCACTTCAGTCTTGCCGAAGCCTACATCGCCGCAGATGAGGCGGTCCATAGGCCGGGGCGACTCCATGTCGCTTTTTACCGCCTGAGTCGCCGTGAGCTGGTCGGGGGTGTCCTCATATATGAACGAAGCCTCCAGCTCCTGCTGCAGGTAGCTGTCGGGGGAGTAGGCAAATCCCTGCTCGTCCTTTCGGGCGGCATACAGCTTTATAAGGTCGCGGGCTATGTCTTTCAGCTTGGACTTGGTGCGGTCTTTCATCTTGCCCCAGGCGCCGGAGCCGAGACGGTTGATGCGCGGCTCTACACCTTCCTTGCCGCGATACTTTGACAGCTTGTGAAGCGAGTGGATGCTCACGAGCAGGATGTCGTTGTTAAGGTAGATAAGCTTTATCATCTCCTGCATGCGTCCGTTGACCTCGGTGCGTATGAGACCGCCGAATTTCCCTACTCCGTGGTCGATATGGACTATGTAGTCGCCGGTCTCAATCTGTCCGAGCTCTTTTAGCGACAGGGCGAGCTTGCCCGAGCGGGCGCGGTCGCTCTTGAGGTTGTATTTGTGGAAGCGGTCAAATATCTGGTGGTCGGTGAACACACACGTTTTCGTGGCGTGGTCGACAAATCCTTCATGAAGCGTGGAGATGACCGGGGTGAAGCGTATGTCGTCGCCGCGGTCGTTGAAGATGGCGCGGAGGCGTTCGATCTGTTTCTCCGAGTCGCTGAGTATGTAGATGGTGTACTTGTCGGCGAGCAGCCTGGTGAAGGAGTCGCTGATAAGGTCGAAGTTTTTGTGATAGATGCCTTGAGGCGTGCATCCGAAGCCTATTGCCGCTTTCGTGTCGCCGTCGGGGTTGTCGGCTGCCGCCGTGAAGTGGACGAGGCGGTGACGCCTGAGGGCAACGGCAAATTCTTTCGGGTCGATGACCTGCTGCATCGCCTGCGAGTCGCCTTCATCGGCTATCAGGGCGCTGTCGCTGAATGACTCGGCTGCGATTGCCTTGACGCGCTCTACGGTGTAGTCGGCGTCGCGCACCCATATGGTGGCGCCGTCGTCAAGATAGGTGAGCAGCGAGCCGCTTGACCGGCGCGCTACATTTGACGTGACGGCGATGCTGTCGAGCTTACGCTCCGAAAGCTGGGTCTCGATGTTGAAGGCGCGTATCGACTCTATCTCGTCGCCGAAGAAGTCGATGCGAAACGGCTCTTCGGAGCTGTAGCCGTAGATGTCGAGGATGGAGCCGCGTATGGCGAAGTGTCCCGGGTCATATACATAGTCAACTTCCGTGAATCCGTTGGTGCGCAGCCACTTTGCCGTCTCCGAGAGGTCGGCGGTGCCGCCTGTGGCGAGATGCAGGGTGTGTTCGGCGATGGTGTCGCGTGAAGCCACTTTCTCGGCAAGCGCCTCGGGATAGGTGACCACGTAGCGCAGCCCGCGGTCGGAGTTCCAGCGGTTAAGCACCTCTGTGCGCATGATTTGTGAAGGCGGGTCGGGCTGCCCGTATTTTATCGCCCGCTTGTAGCCGGAAGGAAACATCAGCACCGCGCCCTCGCCGAGCAGCCTCGACAGGTCGTGGTAGAGATAGCCGGCGTCGTCGAGGGTGTCGCCTACGACCAGCACCGGTGTGTCGCCCGGCTTTTGGGCGAGCGCACCCATCAGCATCGGCGCCGACGAGCCGGCGAGCCCGTAGAGGGTGATGGCGTGTGAGTCACGGCTGCCAAACGCCGCGTCAATAGCCTCGCGCCGCGACGGCGTGAGAATCATTTTGCACAGTTGTTCCAGCTCCATCGCGTAAGGATTATTTCTTCACGGGCGAGAGTATCGCCTTGTAACGGGTCTTGTCGTTGAGCACTACCGCCGCCGAGTCAAGGGCGTTGTCGCGCTTCAGCGTCTCGATCACCTGTCCCTTCTGGTAGTAATAGCGGCGTATGATCTCGGAGGCGAGTATCTCCTCGATGTCCTTGCGGTTGTTGTCAAGGTCATGGTCGAGGTTGTGTTTCAGCAATCCTTCAAGCACAGTAAACTCCTTGCGGGTGGAGTCGTTCATGTAGCCCTCGACCTCAGCCGCTTTCTTGAGCGACTCGAGCATCTGTTCACATACTTTGTCGTAGTTAAACTTTTCCGGGTCGATGCTCTTCTTGAAGTCCTCAAAGATAGAGTCGGTCATCTGCCACTCTTCGGCAGGGGCTATCTCGGGATGTTCGGCTGCATAGCGTGTGGCGTAGTCAAATGCCCAGTTGTCGCTCACGATGTTGTAGGTAAGGCGGTTTACTTCCCCGTAGTCGATGTCGATGTCGGGAGTGATGCCGCCACCGTCGCGCACCTCCCTGCCGTGGACAGTCTTGAACACATTGGTCAGCGAGTCGGGGATGCGTGCCACGGAGCCGTCGGGGTTGCGGTGGCTGTAGTCGATTGCCTGGATGAGGCGCCCGGAGGGTATGTAGTATTTGGCGATAGTCACTTTCAGCACCCCGTCGTAGGGGAGGGGACGTGTCGACTGCACGAGCCCTTTGCCGAAGGAGCGGTTGCCGATGATGACGGCGCGGTCAAGGTCCTGCAGCGCGCCGGCTGTGATCTCGGAGCTTGACGCCGACCCGCCGTCGATAAACACGGCGAGAGGTATCTCGGTGTCGATAGGCGCAGAGGTGGTCTTGTAGACTTTCTCGTTGAGCAGCCCCTTGCCACGGGTGCGTAGCACCTCGGTGTTTTTGGGCACGAAGAGCCCCACGATTTTCACCGCAGCCTCAAGGAGTCCGCCGCGGTTGCCGCGAAGGTCGAGCACGATTGACTTCACGCGCGGGTCCTTCTTGAGCTCGATAAGGGCGTTGCGCACATCGGTAGCCGCCTTGTCGGTAAATGACGTGAGGTTGATGTAGCCGATGTTGTCCCTCACCACTCCATAGTAAGGCACGGCGGGAAGCTGTATCTTCTGTCGCATGATGTCAAAGGTGAGTATCGAATCGGCTACATAGGGGCGACACACCACTACCTTGACCGGTGTGCCAGCCTGTCCCTTGAGCTTCGCGCTCACCTGTGCGCTGTGCCATGTGGTCACCGAGTCGCTGTCCACCATCAGTATGTGGTCGCCGGGGCGGAGTCCCGCCACCTGTGAGGGACTTCCCTCGTAAGGCTCGGAGATAAACACCCCTTTGCCGGGCTTCTCGAGAATGACGGCGCCGATGCCGGCATATTCGCCCGAAGTCATCATGGTGATGTCCTCCTGCTGTGAGGCGGGAAAATATTCAGTGTACGGGTCGATGTCGTTGAGCATCGCCGCGATTGCCGTGTTGATTGACTTCTCCGCGTCAATGGTGTCGACATAATTGGTCTGCAGCTCCTTGTAGAGCGAATTGAAAATGTCGAGATTGCGGGTGATTTCCGCCTTATTGCTACGGGTGGCGGCAATAGCCGACAGCGCGAGTGCGGCGACAAATGCCACAGCCCCGACGCGTCCCGGAAGTGAATTACGATACTTCTTCATCCTTATAAATAATTGAGGTGCTAAGTTACTTAATATTTATAACAACCAATTATTAATTTTGTCAAAATCGGTTAATAAATAGTTTTTCACGCGCTGCACACATAGCAGTGCAGCGCGTGATGTCATTGTGTTGCATGGCGGTTCGTGCAGGCAGTGTAGGGGCGGTGATGTCATTGTGTTGCATGGCGGTTCGTGCGGCAGTGTAGGGGCGAGTGGAAGCTCGCCCGCGTGTCTGCAGTGCCGGGGGGCATTCGCGTTTCCGCAGCGCATGTGGTGGCGGGCGACCTTCCAGTCGCCCCTACAGCTACGCGGTGGAGCGTTGATGTGATTTACAGGACATTATTAATGATTGTCCATGCAGATACACGGTGGGTATTGATGTGATTTGTAATGCATCATAATGGATTGTCCATGCAGGCAGTGTAGGGGCGAGTGGAAGCTCGCCCGCGTTGCGTCTGCGTTGGTGACGTATATGTGGTTGGCATCCCCGGAGGGGATGATCTGACTTGTAGCCGTGGGTTGAGCGTAGCAATACCCACGGACAGGTGTCGCCGGGCATGATGTTTCCGACAGGAATCATCAAAATACGGCATGGAAATGATGAATATATGCGATGATGATTCCTGCGGAAACGATATTTTGGGGGTTGCGGTTACCGTGGGTATCGCTGCGCTCAACCCACGGCTAAACATGGATTATCCCCTCCGGGGATAGACCGCGTTTCCGCAGTGCATGTGTTGCGGGCGACCTTCCAGTCGCCCCTACAGCTACGCGGTGGAGCGTTGGTGTGATTTGCAATGCACCATCATGGATTGTCCATACAGCTACGCGGTGATGTCATTGTGTTGCATGGAGGTTTGTGCAGGCAGTGTAGGGGCGAGTGGAAGCTCGCCCGCGTTGCACCCGCGGGGTCATATATGGGCGGCATCCCCGGAGGGGATGATCTGACTTGTAGCCGTGGGTTGAGCGTAGCGATACCCACGGACAGGTGTCGCCGGGCATAATGTTTCCGACAGGAATCATCAAAATACGGCATGGAAATGATGAATATATGCGATGATGATTCCTGCGGAAACGATATTTTGGGGGTTGCGGTTACCGTGGGTATCGCTGCGCTCAACCCACGGCTAAACATGGATTATCCCCTCTGGGGATAGAGCGCGTTTCCGCGTTGCATGTGTTGCGGGCGACCTTCCAGTCGCCCCTACAGCTAAGCGGTGGAACGTTGCGGTGATTTACAGGGTATTATTAATGATTGTCCATACAGCTACGCGGTGGAGCGTTGGGGTGATATGCAATGCATCATCATGGATTGTCCATGCAGATGCGCGGTGGGTATTGATGTGACTTGCAAGCATCATCAATGATTGTCCATGCAGGCAGTGTAGGGGCGAGTGGAAGCTCGCCCGCGTTGCGCACGCTGTGGTAGCAGTGCATGTTGGGTGGCATCGCTAAAGGGGATAGACCGTGTTTCCGCATGGTTTGTGTTGCGGGCGACCTTCCAGTCGCCCCTACAGCTACGCGGTGGAGCGTTGGGGTGATTTGCAATGCATTATCATGGATTGTCCATGCAGATACACGGTGGGTATTGACGTGATTTGCAATGCCCCATCATGGATTGTTTATACAGGCAGTGTAGGGGCGAGTGGAAGCTCGCCCGCGTTGCGGTCGCTGTTGCGGATACATGTTGGGCGGCATCCCCTAAAGGGGATAGACCGTGTTTCCGCATGGTTTGTGTTGCGGGCGACCTTCCAGTCGCCCCTACAGCTACGCGGTGGGCGTTTGGGTGATTTACAGGACATTATTAATGATTGTCCATGCAGATACACGGTGGGTATTGATGTGATTTGCATTGCACCATCGTGGATTGTCCATACAGGCAGTGTAGGGGCGAGTGGAAGCTCGCCCGCGTTGTTCACGCCGGTGCGGGTGCATGTTGGGTGGCATCCCTACAGGGGATAGATTGCGTTTCCGCAGCGCATGTGTTGCGGGCGACCTTCCAGTCGCCCCTACAGCTACGCGGTGGAGCGTTGGGGTGATTTGCAATGCATCATCATGGATTGTCCATGCAGTCGCCCCTACAGCTACGCGGTGATGTCATTGTGTTGCATGGGGATTGTGTAGGCAGTGTAGGGGCGAGTGGAAGCTCGCCCGCGTTGCGGAGGGGGTATAAAAGTGAAGCGAGGGTTGCCTCACGGCAATCCTCGCTTCGGGGGGAATTCAAAATTAATTAAGCTGTTATTGAATCCTGTATAAATCTTTATTTTACGATAAATTTCTTACCGTTCTGGATAGCGATACCGGTGTAGCCCTGGCTAACCTTCTGACCCATTACATTGTAAACAGGTGCGTTCCAGTCAAGCTCTGCAGCCTCAGCAGCAGTCACGTTGTCGATACCTGCAGGGTCGCCTGTGGTTACAAACATAACTGTTGATTGTCCCTTATACTCAAGCTTAACGTAGCAGTTAACAGGAGTAGCAGGAGCATTGTCGGCAAGTCCAAGATATACATAGAAGTATTTTTGACCTGCGTCGTTGGGACCGTTGTCGTCTGCTTCAAACTCGGCTGCGGATACAACTTCACATACAAGCCATGAAGGTATATCATCACCTGTGATTGTAGAGCAGGTAACATTTTCAACATCACCCGGGCAAAGTACAGTTACGGCAGTTTCAGGCTCATCATTAGAAAGACCTACAGATATAATTTCTGTGCTGGGGTCATCCTCTTCTCCAGTTACGATGTTCATCAGCGGCTTAATATAGGGATACTCAGCTTCAACAGTAATAGCCATTGAACTGTAAGTTGTCCATATTGTTTCGCCGGTTGTTTGGTATGTCCAGCCTGCTATATAGCCTGTATCTCTAAATGATGCTCCTTCTTTGTCAGCTACAAATGCATAGAAGTTGCGGGGCTCCGGGCAATAAGTGCTAAGAGTCCTATCGTAATTGAAGAATGCTATATAGGGAGCAAATGTTTTGAATGATGGGTCGGTGAATCCGGTAACCACCATCATAACTTCAGAGTCGATAAGGACATAGTTGATTTCGTCACCAATTTCGTCTTCAGTAGTGAAGGGTACGGTAATTGTCAAGTCTGCATTGTTCTTTGCTTCCGCAATAGTATATGTATAAGAATAAAGCGGTGTATCATCTACTACATTTTTGTCTACTTTGAAAAAGTCAAACTGTAGTTTTGCATTAGCACTGCAAGTTGTATTTACGTCAAGGCTAAGTGATGATAATGCATATGGAGCAGCTGGTGCAGGGAAATCTTGACAGAAACCGACTACCTTTATATCATTTACAGTTTCGCCAGTTTCAAGATAGAATGTTTCTATAGGTTCTTCTTCTGTGCCGGGATAATCACATGCAAAAGATATATTATCCATCAAATAATCGTCAGAATAACGATTATAGATGAAAGATGAGCCGGAGGTAAATTCGTTAATCTGACCGGTCTGACCTGTTAAAACCTTGGAAAGCTCACTTAACAATTCCGGGTTGGGTTGTCCATAGCCACCATATTCAACGAAAGATGGGATGAAACCGTTGTTCCCTTGTGTGCCGGCTTGATATGTTTTGTCTCCACATGTCAGCACAGGAGTGTTTTGTCCGTATCCGGCACTCAATGACGGATCTGATAGGACAGAATAGTCGAATGTCGTAGCAGAATTGACTACTTGTTCACCTACAATTGTTTCCCATTTATATGATTCATCTTTAGCAAGTGTCAGTCTATTATCTTTAATATACCATGACATGTTAAGCCATTCGTTATTTACATAAGCCGGAAGAATTACAGATCCGGGATAAGTATACAAGCCATTGGCAGCATCTATTCCTATAAAAGAGTAAAATGTGCCGTCAGGGTAGGCGTAGAGTGGATTTACGTCAGCGTTTGCACGTGATGTTTCAGCTGCAGCTTTAAGATCAGTTTTTTCTGATACTGCAGTCATTGATTTTGCACGCTCTACTTTTTGTGCGTTCTTAACTACAAATTCCATCTTTTCTCCTGCCTGATCGTAGGATACGACGCTGTTCACTTTTTGAATTGCATTAGCTGCAGCCACTGTTGCCAATGCGGTCGTTAAGGTAAAAATTTTTTTCATACTGTTTAGTATAATTGGTTATATGGGGATTAAGCTTTGTGATAATGATAGTGTCGCTTAAACAAGCGGCACTATCATGTAGTCATTTTCGTTGTCTTTGCTCTTCAAAATAACTGTTGTCGGAGCAAGAGGATTATCTGTCGACAAAGTAAATTGAGTTGAGTTGAGCAAATTAATAAACGTAGTTAGCGAGGGAATATCGCGGAGTCGGTTTTTCCCGTTGTTATTGCCTTCGGTTGTAGAGAAGTCAAATTTGACCGATACGCCGTCGGCATCAACGGTTTCATCACCATAAATATATGCTGCTGCCGATGTTCCGCTGTTGCGGAATGACAGTGCATATGTACCTTGATTTGAGTAATATGTCAAATCGATGCTGTTGAAGTTGCGTTTAAGCTTGTCTTTAGTCTCAGTCTCTATTACAGCAAGAACTGTTGCAAATGAGCCATAACAGTTGGCGGTAGTTATACGCCATGAGAATGATTTGCGAGCAAATATCTCATTTAATGCAAGAGACTGACGCAAGCCGGCTCCTTCGATGCCTTCTACGTGGAGGGTTCCGTCTTCGCTAAATAGTAGTTCTTGGATTTCAGTATCTTCAAATTTTTCTTTGAATCTGATTCCATTGTTGTTTATGATGTAGGGATGCTTTGTTGTCTGAGAGATTGCATCTCCGCCCTCCGGATATATGTTGAATACACCGGTAGACGCTTTTGATACAATAAATCTGTTATCGTCGCCTAAATCAAGAAGCAGAGGGTCAAATTTATCATTGAAGAGAGAGCGTGACTTTGCTTTTAAATCATCAAAATAAGTTGCCCAGTCTGCGTCTTCAGGAAGAGCGGTCATAATAATGTCAACACCATGTTTTTTTCCGCGGAGTTCGATGCGGTCGGCTGTGGCGTCCATGATTATAAACTCATAGTCGCCACGGTGTCCATAGCCCGATTCGTCACCGGGAAGCGAGGGCACGTCGTAGGGGTCGGCAAGCTGATGGAAAATAGAGTTGTAGCTGTTGAATGTCAACACGGGACCGTAGTCGGCGATGACATCAAACATTGAGGTCTCTTCTTCATAGACGTTTCCGGTAAGGGAGCTGTTGGCTGCGATCTTGACTGAAGTGTTTTTGTCAAACTTCATCAGGAACGTGTAGCCTCCTTCGTCGGTATTGTCGGCAAAGTATTGCATTGCCCAGCCATTAGGAGCAGCACAGAGAAGGTTGTGGTTCTCGGTCTTGGCTTGTTCAAGTCGCTCGGCTGCCGATGCGTCAAAGATGTCATCCTCCTCGTTTTTGCAGGAAGAGAAGGCTGAGGCAAATGCAATCAGGGTTGCCGAAGCGAATATGTATTTATTAATATGTTTCATAATCATAAATGTAATCGTGGGGGTGGTTACTGTACATTTTCGATTTCTGACAGAAGCGCGTCAAGGTCAAAGTTGCGCTGGCGGAACTGCACCTCGTCGCGAAGCTTGTCGAGGTCAAGATTCCAGGCGCTTTCAAGCCAGTTGCGTGCAATCGATGTCTTTTGCAGGATTACAGCCTTTCCGTCGACATTGTCAGTGTCGACAACATCGTAGAGGTCATACTGCTGTGCAAGCTGAGCGAAATATGCCTCGATGTCTGGTACAGTCTTGAATGCCATATTTCCGCCTGAAACTCCGTAGTTGCCTGAGTCATCGGATGCCGAGCCTGTGGCATCGACTTTTACGCAGATGTCTGTTACGGTATATATACCGTCGGCTTCAACAAAGCATCCGGTCAGAGTCTTCATGTCGTTGGCACGGTCGGTGGCGTTGGCGTAGTAATATTTTGTACATGCAAGCTCGATGCCATTGGCGAGTTGTGCTACCTGCCATCCTCTGTTAGCAAGCCATAGGGTGAGATCCCACTGCTCGTCGGTTCTTGTGATGTAGTTGGCGATGGTTTCAGCGAAGTCCTCGCGAGCCTGTCCCGAAGCATATGCCGATGTACATCCATAGGAAGCTACTACCGCACCGCTTCTGTCCTGCCATCCCATCGGCTCATAGCGGTCGGCGGTAATCAGGTCAAATTCCTTGGGGTAGGTCTTTGTCTGGTGAAGGATGTGGGCAAACTCGTGGTGCATAGTCTTGAAATACTTCTCGTTGAGCTGCTCGAAGTCGTTGGGGTCAAACTGGTTCACGCGGAACAATGACACCTTCAATCCTCCCTCGGCAAGACCGAGAATCTCGGTTCCGTTGGCGGGGTTGATTGCGGTAGAGCCGATCAGGTGGAGTATCTTGGGACCATACTGCTTGAGGAAGTCGATGCCGACAAGGTCGGTGTAGACGTCAAACCACAGATACTTGGTGAGCACCGCAAGTTCCTGTGCCTTGTTATATTCGGCAGGCACAAGGTTGTAGTCCATGTCGGTGGCAAGGTCTTCCATCTTGTAGATGAAAGTGAGGTTGTAAGGTTCGGTGTATTCTTTCTGAATCCACCTGTCAAACTTATAGGTATAGCTGTTCGGGTCAAGGGTGACATCTGTTGTGTCGAAGATGCTCTGGTCGTCGAGCTTTTCTTCAGAGCATGATGCAAGCGCGCCTGCAATCATGACCCCTGTCGCGAGACAAGATATGTATTTATTTGTTAGCTTCATAATCTTATAGTTGTTTATTGACTATGATGGTTATTTCAGTATCGGTTTTACCGGGGCCAGGGTCGTAGATCCTTCGGGCAGCGGGATAACGCGAATGTTGGGTTCAAATCCGGCTGAAAGCACGTCGGTAGGTATCTGGAGCGCGCGGCGCGGGTCGTTGAGAGTGAGTGTCTCTACGCGGTCTTTGCCGATTTTGTGCTCGATTTCGATTCCGTAGCGCTTGATGTCAAACCAGCGTAGACCATCCTCTATTGTCTCTATGCGGCGGAAGTGGAGCGCACATTGTATGAACGGCTCTATCGCGGGAGTGAGGGCATAAGTGTCGGAGGGATTGACCTCGTCGATGTGAAGCGGTTTCACGATTCCGTAGCCGGGGTCTCTGGTCTGATAGAAATTTATGATAAGCTCTTTGGTTAGCTCGGGGAATGTCATCGGAACCGGAATATTCTGGCGGCTCTTGTCCCAGATGCTGAGGTCGGCTATGGCGTCGTCGATTGTGTAGACTTGTCCGCTACGTGAAGCCACGCCTGCCGCAGCCATGTAAAGGCGTGCCTCTGCTCGGGTAAGAATAGCTTCTTCGGCGGTGAACTCGCTTCTTATGATGTGGCAGTATCCGATACCGGCAACCTTGTCGGTGTACTCGAATATTTCGCCTGCTTTCATTGTAAAGAGTCCGTAATCCTGAGAACTTCTGAGATATAGCTTACCTGAGTAGCAGGGGTGAAAACTGTATCTCGACCATGTAGGTCCTGAGCCGTAGATAGTCGCATTTGCCGCATCGCGGTTGATGGAAAAGCGTTGTCCGCGTTTACGATGCCATTTTGATACTGTCGGCAGCAGTAGAAGGTTGCTCTGCTCTTCAGCCGAGCAATATGCGTAAACCTGTGCGTCGGAAGTAGTGAATGTCTTTGACCATATGGTGCGCATCATTCCGGCAGGATTTCCGGTGGCTCCGCCGAGAGCCTGGGTAGCATGGTAGTCAGCTTTCTCGTAGTCGCGCTTGTAAAGGTAGAAGCGGGCGGCGAAAGCATTGGCAGCCTTGCGGTTGAAGTGATATTTGGGCACATCATAAATCGCGTCGTTGATCAGGGGCAGACCTGCCTCGATATCAGCCTCGATTTTTGAATATACGCTTGCAAGGTCTTCGCGGGGATAGTCGACCATCACCTTGTCTTCAATCTCATACATGTAGGGGATTGAGGGAATCTGCTTTGATAGTTCCGGTCCGGCATAGTGCAATGCAAATATGTTGGTAAGGATGAAGTGGTGGTAAGCACGGCTTATAAGAGCCTCGCCCTTGATTGCCGACACTTCGTCGCCTCTTCCTTCGGCTTCAAGGCGTTCCGCTGCATCAAGCACGTTGTTGCACACCGCGATGGCATGGTAACAGTCTGACCATACAGCGGAAGGTGAATCCTGCTGAATATCGCTTACAATATCCTCCCAGGAGTATGCCTCAAGGTCAGCGGGTGAGTCGTAGGTGAGGTTGTACCGGTTGCCTGTGTTGTCGGGAGAGTTGTTGTCGATGATGTTGTCGGTACCGAGCTCACATATCGGAGTGTAGTTTGTAGTGCTGTATGCGTTAATCATCAGCTGTCGCATCTGTTCCGACGTGCTTATGATCACACGGTTGTCAGGGGTCTTGTCCAGATAGTCGTCACAAGCGGCTAAGGGGAGCAGCCCTAAAAGCGGAATATATTTTATAAAGTTCAGTTTCATAGTTTTTTATGTCTTGTAGATTAAATGCCGAGACGCAAAGTGAATGTGAACTGCTTGGGTGAGGGGGTTGCTACACCGCCTGAGTTGAAGAACTCGGGGTCCTGTCCGTTGAGCTTCTTGTCAGAGTAAATCAGGAAGAGGTTGGTCGCCTGAAGCTTGAGAGAAGCCGAGCGCATGCGGAGCTTTTCCATGAAAGAAGCGGGTACGTCGTAGGTTATCGAGATGTCCTTCATGCGGATGAAGTCACCCTTTGCGATACGGGCCGTAGAGTAATTATATGCATTGTAGGCATAGCTCAGATACGGGTCAGCGTCATACTGGCGCTTTGAAGCGATTACAGGGATGTTGGTGTACTTCTCGTCGCCCGGCTTCACCCAGCGGTTCTTGAACTCCTTGGGCATTGCGTCAAGGTCGCCGTAGTAGTCGTCAAATACCGGGTCAAGACGGATTACATTGCCGAATGAATAGGTGATGAACACGTTGGCATGCCAGTTTTTCCAGCGGAACACGTTACCGAAACCTCCTGTTACAGTCGGGTCGGTAGGACCTTCATATACAAGGTGGTCAAGGTTCTCAAATTCCTGGAAGTTGATGTCGCTGACTGTGACTTCCCCTTCTTCATTGATGAATGTGGGAAGACCTTCGTCATTAAGTCCCTGGAAGTCGAAAGAGAACAGTGAGCGTACAGGGTAGCCTTTCATCGGGTAACCGTTGCCGGTTACAAGCTCTACAACCTGTGAGCGAGAGTCAAGGTCTGTAATCTTATTCTTTGCATAGGCAAATGTAAGGTCGGTGCTCCATGTGAAATCGCGGGTAACGATGTTTCTGGTAGAAAGAGTGAACTCGACACCGTGGGCTGCCATTGAGGCAACGTTTGCCATCTTGAGGTTCTGACCGCCTACACCTTGTGTGTAAATCGGGCCGATAAGGTCGTAGTTGTCGCGCTTGTACCAGTCAAAGTCAAGATTGATGCGGTTGTTGATGAAACCGAGAGCGACACCGATGTTAAGCTCGTGCTTCTTCTCGTAGGTAAGCTCGCTGTTGGCGATTTCATCAAGGATGATACCGATTTCGCTTACCGACGACAGGGGACGCCAGGGACGGTAGGGGTTGAATATGGCGGTAGCGTTTGAAACTGACGCCGGTCCTGACTCTGCTGTCAGCGAGTAAGATGCTTTCACTGTAGCATGGCTCAGCCACTGATTGCTGATTGCTTTCTGGAACCAGGGCTCTTCATGGGCGTTCCATGCTCCTGACACGTTCCATGTCGGAAGCCAGCGAGAAGAGCGGGCTTTACCAAGCTTGTTGGTTCCCTCATAACGGATGGTACCGTTAACGATGTAGCGTCCGGCAAATGAGTAGGTACCTGTTCCGAAGAACGCCGCCGAGCGACGGTAGGTCCACTGGTTAGAGTAGTAGGTGTGTCCTTCCTCAATCTGCTGCTTGAAGAGGTTGTAGTCAAGGAACGGTGTGTTACCGTTGTCATAGCAGAATCCCCAGCCTTCAAATGATACGGCGTTACGGTCGGTAGCTGAAATTTCGGTACCTCCCATGAGGTTCATGATATGAATGCGGTTGAAAGTCTTGTTGTAAGTGGCAAGTGCGCGGAAGTCGGTCTGTGCGATCGAGTATGCGCTGTTGTAGTAGATACCGCCCTTGGGAAGCACTGTCTGAGGAAGTGCGTTGGGGTTTTCGGGGTCGGTGTACAAGAACTTGTTCAGGTCACGTATAGTGGCGTCTTCCGGGTCGATACCGGCGCGGTAGGCGTTAGCCTGGTTGGAGTTGTCTTTTACGAAGTGCTCGTTGGTAGAGCGCTGGAAGCGGTAGGCTCCGAGTGCGGTAAGGTCAAGCCCTTCGATGGGACGCCAGTTGAGCTCGCCCTGGAACTTCAGGTCGGTCACTCCGAGGTCGATGTAGTTGTTGTCAAGTTCCTCGAAGATGTTGAAGGAAGAGTAGTTGCGGGTGTATCTCGCGTTGGGGTCAAGGGTGCGCGAGGTGTTGAGCGAGTAACTGTAAGGGTTGATGTCGAAGTTACGCTTTACCTCACCCGACACAACGTCTACATCCTGTGACAATGTACCGGGAGCGCGCTGCTTGCGGTAAGAGTCGCTGGTAAGAAGCTTTACGGTAACGGTCGGCGAGATGTCGTAAGACGCGTTTCCGTTGAATGTGTAGCGGGTCACGTTGCTTGACAGGGTCCAACCCGGATCGTGCATTACCGATATAGAAGAGTAGAAACGTCCTTTCTCAGTACCGCCTGAGATGCTCACGGCATGGTTCATCATGACGTTGGTCTTGAAGAGCTGGTCAAACCAGTCGGTGTTGCGGTATTCCGCTTCACGCAGGTAAGCGTTTTTGGCAGCCACGGTGTTGGCAAGACCAAACTGACCGGTAGCGGGGTCGTAGGTGTTGATAAGCTGATACATCTTACCGTAGACACCCGAGTCGGCTGCCTTGGTAAGGCTTGAAAGCTCAAGCCAGCCTTTTTCTTCCATCTCTTTGTAGACGCCCATCTGCTCCTGAGAGTTCATGATGTTGAAGTTGCGGTAGTTGGGCTTCAGGCGGAGAGTGAACTCACCGGTATAGTTAATCTGGCTTGAACCCGCTTTACCTTTCTTTGTGGTGACTACGATCACACCCGCCATTGCGCGCGCACCGTAGATTGAGGTTGCGGAACCGTCTTTAAGAATCTGGAACGACTCGATGTCGTCGGCGTTAAGTCCGGCGATTGCCGATGAAATAAGGGTAGTGGCGTCACCCGACGAAAGGTCGTCGGCAGAGACTTCCACGGCGTCTTCAAGCACCACGCCGTCAACCACCCAAAGAGGGGTTGAGTTACCGTAGATTGATGTCGCACCACGTACACGGATCTTCGGTGCGGTACCGAAAGTACCGGACACGTTTTGCACCGACACACCTGCCGCACGTCCTTCGAGCGAGCGAGAGATGTCGGCAACACCGGTAAGACGCGCGTCTTCGGCGTCAATCTTGGTGGTCGCACCCGTGAAGAGGCGCTTGTCCATTTTAGACATACCGGTAACAACGACTTCACCCAACTGCTGGGCGTTGGATTCCATCACGATTTTCAATGGAGATGTGCTTGCTTTTACTTCGACAGTCTTCATGCCGACATACTTCACTTCAAGAGTTGAGTTGGCAGAAGGCACATTAAGTGTAAAATTACCGTCAAGGTCGGTCGCGGTAGCTATCGCGGGTTTTCCCTTGACAGATACGGTCGCGCCGATAAGCGGTTCATCATCATCCCCGGAAATCACGACACCTGTTACACGGCTTTGAGCAAACAACCCTATGCCTATGCATAGCGTCGCCAATAACAGCATTAATCTTTTCTCCATAGAATCAATGTAATAATGATAATTCAATCAATTCTGACAGCCTTAATACAAACTATGCCGCGCAGGCAGGCTGTCGGTTGGCCTTGCCCGGCATCATACACTTTAAGATGATTTTTGCATGAACTCCCTACAAAAATACAGCTAAATTACTCCTACGCTATCAAAGCGTCATTGCAAATTCCAATGGCAAAATTACGTTTTATATCTGAATAAACAATATGTTTCGATGCTTTTTAACACAAATAATGTGAAGTTTTTATTCTGAAACCAACGTTAGTTATGATTTGTAAGTAATATCATGATTGATTTAGGTGAAAATTTGTCACTATATATGCAGATTGCTTATGATGTGTGTTAATAAAAGGCAAAATGCTTACTGATTTGTAAAAATCAGTTAACCTATAATAATCGGGTTGTGACAATTATTAACCGACAGGTTTCGGATTGTAATGGAGGTGGCGGAGATTGTGGCAGAATGTTTTATGACGCAGTTACGGCAAAGGCGACGGCGTAGAGTAGCATGAGCATCGCTGTCATGCCGAGAATCGGGTTCAGCGCCGCCCCGCGGTGGGTGCGCATGAAGTTCCACAGCGTTCCGTGGGCAATCAGGTAGACTATGGTGACCGGCATAGGGATGGCGGCAATCATGAGTGTTGCCGCGATGACTCCGTTGATGAGATATATGGTGATTGCCGTGCGGCGCCCGAATATTACGGCGAGCGTGTTTTTCCCTACTGCGGCATCATCGTTGGCATCGCGGTAGTTGTTGACCAGCAGTACGTTTGCCCCCATCAGTCCGATGGTGACGGAGCCGAGCAGCACCGGGGTGGTGAACGCTCCCGTGAGTATGTAATATGTGAGATTGACGGGGATTATGCCGAAAAAGAAGATTACCGCCACCTCGCCGAGCCCGTGGCGCGACAGGGGGTAGGGTCCTGCAGAGTAGGCGATAGCACCGATGGCGATGAGTATTCCGGCAGGCAGCAGCCACCATCCTCCCCAGTGGATGAGCGATAGCCCTGTTATGCAGGCAAGCAGCAGGGTGAGGTAAGTTGCGCGCTTCATGGCTCCGGGCGTGATGTCGCCTTCGGTCACTCCGCGTCGCGGTCCCTCCCTGCCGGCGCGGTCAAGTCCGTCGCGGAAGTCGTAGTATTCATTGGCGAAGTTGGATGCAATCTGCGCGAGTATGGCAAAGAGCAGACACAGAAGAGCGGGCAGGAGGTCGAAACCGGGTTGAGTCAGGGCGAAGCCTGTGGCTGTTATTACGCCGGCTATCGACACGGGAAGGGTGCGGAGGCGCATTGCCTCGATCCATGATTTAATCATTGTCAATAAGTGAAATGTTTGGTTTTGCTGAAGCCTGGGCTTCGTCAATGCCGAAGCAGGCTATGATGGCTTTGCGTATGCGGTTTGCGCCGGGGGCATCGTGGCGCAGTATGTCGATTACTTTCTTGATGTAAGCCTCTTTGTTGGCAAGTCCGCACAGTCCCGCCACATTTGAGCCCGGGAGCATCGACTTCTGATTGTAGACCCTCAGCACTGCTGTGTAGTCGCCTTCGGCTACGTAGCGGTGGAAGTCGTTGCAGAAGTTCTGGAAAAGCTGCCGCGGCTTTATCTCGTCGACGAGTCCGGTCATGTGACGTTCGAGCTGACCGATGTTGGTAAACCTGCCGTCGATGCGACATTCGACGAAGCGTTTGACGCGGTGGCGGGTGTGGAGCATCGCTTGCTGGCGGATGTCTTGCCTGAACTGTCCGAGGATTGATTTCTTGACGTGGGCAAACACCTTGTCTTCGTTTTTTCCGCATGTGCGGGCTACTGTCCTGATTACCTCCTCGAGCATGAGTATATTTTCGATTTCGGCTACGTCAGGCACAAATATCTTTTTGTCGCGCAGATATTTCACTTCTTTCGGGTCGCGGCGGTCGCGGTCGACTATGCCGTGGCTGTCAAGATGGTGGAAGGCGTTCAGGTCGTTGAAGGTGCGTGTAGCCTCAATCACCTTGTTGCAGCTGCCGAGGGAGCGCACGGTGTAGTCGGTGAATACGAGCGGGTAGAGCTTCGCGTCGATGGAGTGGGTGGCGTCGCCTTCGATGAACAATACGGGCTTGCGTGCGCCGATAAGGGTCATATAGAGGTCATCGCTCATCGGCGAGCCGGGGGGGAGGATGACGTAATCCCATGTCACGCTCGCCGCGTCGTAGTCGCGCACCCATATTATGAGGTTGTCGGGACGGGAGGATAGGAAGTCAAAGTCATGGGTGGTGTATATGAAAGAGCAGTCGGGGCGCATGGCCTCTACACGGTCCCAGATGGCTCCCGTTATGCTCGGATGGAGGAAGAGTCCCGGGCTGTCGACAAATACCGTGGCTCCCTTGGGGGCGTACATCGCCGCGCCGAAGTAGTAAAGCACCGCCTTCTCTCCGTCAGAGAGCTTGACGGGCAAGTAGGATTCTCCGGGATTGCGGCTGAAGAGCATCTTGCCGCCTTCATAGAGCACTTTGCTGCCGGGGAATATCTCCTGCCATGCCTTTATCACGCTGTCAAGACGGCTGTCGGAGGGTTCGGCGCCGCTTACTTTCCAGGCGAAAAGGTTGAGCATCTCGTCAAACACCATGAGCATCATGAGCCGGTCAAACTGAGTCGGGACATCGTCTCTGAGGAAAGTCGTGTGGGTCACCGCCTCGGCAAACAGGGAGTCGATCGACCCGGGAAGGGTGTCGGGCTCCGTCGACCTGTAGAGCGCGTTGAGTGCGGAGATGCGGAAAGCCTTGTCCTTCATGCCCGAGATAAGGTTTTCGGTGAAACGCGTCTTGCCGGAGCCGTTTGCCCCGATTATGACGATGCGGCGCTTGCCGGCTTTTACTGTCTCATGGGTCCCGTCGTGTCGGGCTGGCAGGTGTAGGTCCATGGTGGTATCTTTTTAGTGACTATGTAAAGTTACAAAAAAATCTTTGTAATCTCATAGCCGCGGCGCGGGTTTATGAATTGCTGATGACTGAAAGGTCATATTTCTTGAGGAGCATCGCCGGGTGGTAGGACATTTTCGCCTTTCTCAACCCTTCGTCGCCCACATCCTCCTCGCGGTTGATATAGCGTATTTTGTGACGGTCGAGCATGTCGGCGGCAAACATCTTGTTTATCGTCTCACCGGCTCCGTTTATGTCGTGGCGCATTTTTTCGATGTGGACATACAGTGTGTCGCCTATGACCTCGCCAATGGCAAATGCCACAATGCCGTCGGCAGGGGTCGACAGTACCGCGCCCTCAAATGGCAGACTCTCGTAGTTGTCAAGCATCTTGAATGTCTGACGCCGTTCTTCTGCTGCCGTAGGGTCATACAGGTCTTTCTCGCGTGACAGACCGTTGTAAAACTCCTTGACCCTTGCCGTCAGTTCCGGGGTCAGGCGTTGGTAGGTGTAGCCGGGATGTTCGGCGATGAACCGGTTTACGTGGTTGCGCTTCTTGCTGTACTTGTTGCCGGGCAGGGTGGCGAGCGACTCTGCGTCGTAGAGATAGTCGGCCCAGTCGGTTAATTCCTCTATATGGCATGCACCAAGCGAGTAGAAGTCGCCGAGACGATCTTCCGGCACGGCTGAAAATCTCAGCGGCGTGTTGTTGGCACGGCAATATTCGGCGACAATCCGCAGGGACTTGCGTAGCGGCATCGCTCCTATCGGCATGGAGAATGCCGCTGCCGACCTGTCGTTTTCGTCCACTCCTTTTATAAATAAAGTGTTGTCGGCAATCGCGTATTCATATTTGAAATAGTCGGCCCACATGAGTAGTCCTGCCGCTGTATAGTCGCATGTGCGGCTGTCGGCATATCCCAATAGTGGCACTATTTCGGTTAATGAGTTTATAGTCAGTGGTTTAAACGTGATGACAGTAATAGTATCCATAACATCCTTTTTTCTCAGGCATGAAAAATCGTGCCGTTTGTAAAATATAATGTCGGAAAAAGTGGAAAAGTTTAAAATATTTTACTATATTTGTGGCGTCATTCAGAGAAATACAAAAGCCGACAGGCTAATTACCTAACATAAATTATCACATGAGTTCAATTTTACTTATTGAAAACGTATACGGTGTCACAACCGCATAATTGGCTTTTCGTGGACAATGGAGTTTGCCCCGTTGCTCATGAGATGTCTTATTTTGTTATGTGACTACTGAAGATATCGCACAATCAACATTCACTAATTTTTCCGGAAGAGCTGTAGTTGTGAAACTGTGGCCCTTCTTTTTTTGTGAATACACCGTTGTCAGTCGGTGGTGTCTTTAAAGTGATATTGCCCTTTTGAGATTGTGGCTTTGCCGTAGTTGACGGCATGGACGGGGCATATGTGATAGCAGGCGAGGCAGAGGGCGCAGTCCGACTCCCATTGTGGGCGGGAGTCTATGAGCCTTACGTTGCCCATCGGGCACGCAGCCTCACACCTTCCGCAGCTGATGCATCTTTTGGTGTCGCAGCAGAACCTCTCGGGGTGTACTCCATATTTCATGAACCGGGGGTATATGACCGATGTCTTGAATCGTGGAAATCTACCTTTCGTTACATCGTCACCCCGCCATCCATCTTTTATGCGGCGGGCTATTAAGTCGATTCTTCCGGTTGCCGCGTCAATCTTCTTGGCGGCTATTTCCGGCTTGTCTACGTCAAAGCCCGGCAGCAAGGTATAGGTATTGGGCATCTGCACGGAAAACGTCGCTGCCGCGTCCCATCCGCGACGGTCACACAGACGTCGCCAGTCGCGGTGAGCCATGCCCGTATCGTCACCGCAGGTAAGTACAAGAAAATGGGTCGCTCCGTTCACATTTACCCGGCTGATAAACTCTTTTACAGGGAGAGGCAATCCCCAGCTATAGACGGGACACACCCATATTACATGTCTGTCGGTCGTAATGCAGGATTCCGCCGCGCGGAGGGTGGTGTGGTCGATGCGTGTCGTGCTGTCGCCAAGCGCGGTTGCGAGCCGTTGTGCCACATGGCGTGAGTTGCCGTTGCCTGAGAAGTAGTATATCATCTTATGGTCACTTGCGTGGCGCCGAATCCATATTCGCGGAAAGAAGCGTCCTGCACGTCGCAGTTCTTGTATTTGTATTTAAGCTCTTTGAGCAGGGCGTTGCGCAGGACTCCTTCGCCTTTACCGTGGATAAACACGATTTTGGTGCCCTTGTCGCGCTGATACTTCTGCATTACCGAGTTGAATTCCTTTAGCTGGACTTCGAGCATCTCGGTATTGGACAGTCCTGCTGTGGAGTCAAGCAGCTCGCTTATATGGAGGTCTACTTCGATGACGCCCTGACGTCGCTGCTTCTTTTCCACGTTGCGTCGCTCGGGCTTGTCGGCGGCTTTCTTGCGCAGCATGGCTTCTTCAAGATGGCCGCTGTCAAAGACCACGCTCCTTTGCGGAATATCATTTTTAACTATGTCAAACGCAATGACGGGTGTGTCGAAATAGTCATTGTCATGAAAGCAGTGAAGCTTGAAAAACTTGGTGTTGTCAACCGCATATTCGACAGCGACAGGCGCTTTCAGCTTAAACTCCTTGCCCTGCTTGAACGCGATATACTGTATAGCCACGCGGTCGATGCTGTTGACCATGTCGCGTGTCACGTGCTCAAGGTGTACCTGTATGCCCGGTTCTACTATCCCGGCAAATCGGGTCACCCAGTCATGGAGATTGCTTTTTACGAGATAAGTGAAATATAGGTAATAGTTGGAGTCGTTGACAAGATATGCGTCATATTCCGTAGTGTTAAGATGCTTTATCTCTTCCGGCTCGTAGGCAAGCACGATGTTGAGCTTTTCGCCTGCAGGGGTCTCCTCTACGGTCTCTTCCTGCTTTTGGGCGGGTGCCGGGACGACAGTGGGCGAAGCTACAAATTTGCTCTCGCTTTTAGCTTTTGGCTGAGATGGCGTAACCACCACACACTCTTTTAGCAAAACCGGAGTCTCAAATCCGTCCTCGTCGACATAAGCCATGTTGCCGTCGATTCTTACTATTTTTCCGCCGCCTACCGAATTTAGGTAGCGCACGATATCACCTACCTGTGCCATATTGTCATTGTTTATTGTGCAAAGATAATAACACTCTGACTGTAGGTTTCCATGCGTTAACATGAATTAACGCGGGCGCCGGCGGTTGTGCCCTTATGGAAATGTCGCGGATAATGCCTAAATTTGCGGTATGATTGACAAAGTATCCGATATATTGATTGAGGATTACGATTATCCTCTTCCCGACGAGCGTATCGCCAGGCATCCGCTGGCAGAACGCGACAGGTGTAAGCTGTTGGTGAGAAGACCCGACGGCACTCTTGAGACACGCGTGTTTTGCGAACTTCCGGAGCTGCTTCCTCCCGGATCGTTGCTCATATATAATAATACGCGCGTGATAAATGCACGCCTGCGGTTCCGTAAACCGGGTGGCGGGGCGTTGATTGAGATATTTTGTCTGGAGCCGGTGATGCCTGCCGACTATGCGGTCAATTTCGCTTCCGACCATAAGTGCTCGTGGCTATGTTTTGTAGGCAATTCAAAGCGCTGGAAAGACGGTAGCCTGAGTATGGAGCTTGATATTGACGGAGTAACCGTCACGCTGACGGCGACCAGGGAGTCAAGGGAAGGAAACGCGTCGGTAGTGATGTTTGAATGGGATAACTCCGGCATCACTTTTTCACAGATAATATCGGCGGCGGGCGAGATTCCGATACCTCCTTATCTTAACCGCGACACTGAGCCGAGCGACTCCAGCGATTACCAGACGGTGTTCAGCCATATCGACGGGTCGGTCGCCGCTCCTACTGCGGGCCTTCATTTTACCGACGATGTGTTGCGCCGTGTTGACGAGGCGGGGATGTCGCGCCGGGAATTGACGCTGCATGTTGGCGCCGGTACATTCCAGCCGGTCAAGAGTGACTCGATAGGCGACCATGACATGCACAGTGAGTTCATCGCCGTGAGGCGTGAGCTGATCGCTGAGCTTGCCGATACGTCGCGTCCTGTGATAGCGGTCGGCACGACTTCCGTCCGCACCCTGGAGAGCCTTTACCACATTGGGTGTCTTATCGCTGCCGGCGAATGGCAGGGTGAGGTGCCGCAGTGGTATCCTTACGGTGACGGTCATCCGAGGCTGTCGCGCCAAGAGGCATTGTCGGCTATAGTCGGGTATCTCGATGCCAAGGGCAGCCCCGCATTGCTCGCCTCTACACGCATTATCATTGCACCCGGTTACGGCTTCAAGGTCGTTGACGGCATGGTGACAAATTTCCATCAGCCCAAGTCGACGCTGCTGCTGCTCGTGTCGGCGTTTATCGGAGGAGGCTGGAGAGAGATGTATGATTATGCGCTTGCCGGCGATTACCGTTTCCTTAGCTATGGCGACGCGTCGCTGCTGCTTAGGTGAGGCTGTAAAACCGATGTCGGCAATGAACCACATGCCGTAAAAAACGGTTAGACTTTTCTGATGGGATTATTTGGGTTTTAAAATTGACAAATGTTACAGATATTCCATTGTTTTTCGTAAATTTGCCACCGAATTAAATTTGATTCTAACTTTTTATCATACAATTAATGATGCAACAGATTTCCAATCGCGTACAGGCGCTTGCCCCCTCGCAGACTCTGGCAATGTCGCAGAAAAGCCAGGAGCTGAAGGCTCAGGGCGTAGATGTCATCAATCTTTCAGTAGGTGAACCCGATTTCAACACCCCTGCCCATATTAAGGATGCGGCAAAGAAAGCCATTGACGAAAACTTCTCGTTCTATACTCCGGTGCCGGGTTACATGTCACTCCGTAAGGCTATATCGGAAAAGCTTAAAAAGGAGAACGGCATTGATTTTGCCCCTGAGCAGATTGTGGTGTCAAACGGTGCCAAGCAGTCGCTCTGCAACGTGATTCTTGCTGTCATCAATCCCGGTGATGAAGTTGTTATCCCTACTCCCGCGTGGGTAAGCTACGTGGAGATGGTAAACCTTGCCGAAGGCAAGAGCGTGCTTGTACCTGCGACAATAGAGCAGAATTTCAAGATTACACCTGAACAGCTCCGCGCCGCTATCACCGAGCGTACAAAACTGATATTTTTCAACTCGCCGAGCAACCCTACCGGAAGCGTGTATTCCAAGGAGGAGCTTCAGGCGCTTGTGGATGTCCTTGCCGATTATCCCGACATACTCGTGCTTTCCGACGAGATATATGAACATATTAACTTTACAGGCGAGTTCACTTCGCTTGCGTCATTCCCTGAGATTGCCGACAGGGTATGTGTAGTCAACGGAGTCTCAAAGGCATATGCCATGACCGGATGGCGCATCGGCTACCTTGCCGCTCCGCTCTGGCTTGCACGTGCCACCAATAAGTTGCAGAGCCAGTACACTTCGGGCGCGTCATCAATCGCGCAGAAAGCCGCAGAAGCCGCTTACACCGGTTCACAGGAATGTGTCGAAGAGATGCGTAAGGCGTTTGAGCGTCGTCGTGACCTGATTGTAGGGCTTGCCTCAGCTATACCCGGATGGAAAGTCAATGTGCCGGAAGGCGCTTTCTATCTCTTCCCTGAAGTGTCGAGCTATTTCGGCAAGCGTTACGGCGATTATGTCATCAACAATGACGCTGACCTCGCCATGTATCTGCTTGAGGTAGGACATGTCGCTACTGTTGCCGGTTCGGCTTTCTGCTGCCCGGGATATATCCGCCTGAGCTATGCCACCGCCGACGATACTATCCGTGAGGCTATCCGCCGCATAGAGGAAGCACTTGCCAAACTTGTGTGACGACATGGCTTCTTCATCGGACTGTCTCGTAATCATACCCACCTATAATGAGGCTGAAAACGCCGCCGCGATAATTGACGCGGTGGTGTCTCAGCCTCATCAGATGGATGTGCTCATAGTCGACGACGGGTCGCCTGACGGCACGGCGGCGATAGTGAAGGAGAAGATGGCTGAATATCCTGGCCGTGTGCATATCCTTGAACGCAAAGGTAAGCTCGGGCTTGGCACTGCCTATATCGCCGGGTTCAAATATGCGCTGCGGGAGGGGTATACCTATATATTCGAGATGGATGCCGATTTCTCTCATAATCCCGCCGATCTTATGGCGCTTTACAAGGCGTGTCATGACGATGGCGCCGATGTGGCTATCGGCTCCCGTTATGTGTCAGGAGTCAATGTGGTCAACTGGCCTATGAGCCGTGTACTGATGTCATATTTCGCGTCCAAGTATGTGCGCCTGATTACAGGAATGGACATCCATGACACTACGGCAGGCTTTGTATGCTATCATCGGCGTGTACTTGAGGCGTTTGACCTTGATAAAATCCATTTCAAGGGCTATGCATTCCAGATTGAAATGAAATTTACCGCCCATAAGCATAAATTCAAGATTGTCGAGGTGCCGATTATATTCGTCAACCGCGTGCTTGGAGAGAGCAAAATGAGTTCCGGGATATTCTCGGAGGCGGTATTTGGAGTCGTGCGTCTTAAAATCCACGGGATGACACATAAATATAAAGATTACAGCAACATTAAACAGACATCCAATGCGTGACACCCTGCTATATAACGCCTTGATTGTCAATGAAGGCAAGAGTGCGGTCGGTTATGTGGCGATTGACGGCGAGTTCATTGTGGCTGTCGGCGAGGGTAATCCTCCTGCCGATATTGCCGCTGAATGTCGGGAGAAGATTGATCTTCACGGAGCCATGCTCCTGCCCGGAGTAATTGACGACCAGGTTCATTTCCGTGACCCCGGACTGACCCATAAGGCCGACCTCTCTACGGAGTCGAGAGCCGCTGTTGCCGGTGGTGTGACCTCTTACATGGACATGCCTAATACGAAGCCTCCTACAGTGACAATTGACGCGGTTGACGACAAACTGCGCCACGCGTCGGAGGTGTCGGTCGCAAATTACAGTTTCTTCATCGGAGCCACTAACGATAATGTGGCTCAGCTTGTAGAGTGTGACTACTCGCGTGTGCCAGGTGTCAAGCTGTTTCTCGGGTCATCTACAGGCAATATGCTTGTGGATGAGGAGGAGACGCTTATAAGGATTTTCCGCGATGTGCCCGCTCTTGTGGCTATACACTCTGAGGATGAGGCTACGATACGCGCCAACCGTGACCGTTATGTAGCCGAGCTTGGAGAGGATGTGCCTGTCGGTTATCATCCGCTGATACGCAGTCGCGAGGCCTGTGTCGTGTCGACCCGCAGGGCGATGGACAGGGCGCGCCGTTACGGGACACGTCTGCATGTGCTGCATGTGTCAACTGCCGAGGAGGTGGAGCTGTTTTCCCAAAAACCGTTGACTGAGAAACTCATCACCGCGGAGGTGTGTGTGCATCATCTGTGGTACACCGATGCCGATTACGCTACACTCGGGACGCGGGTCAAGATGAATCCGGCTATTAAGACCGAGGCCGACCGCGAGGCTCTGAGACGCGGACTGCGTGACGGGCGCATTGATATTGTCGCTACTGACCATGCCCCGCATCTCCTGTCGGAAAAGGAGGGAAACGCGCTTACGGCAGCTTCCGGGGCGCCTATGGTGCAATTTTCATTGCCGGTCATGCTCGAGCTTGCCGACAAAGGGGTGTTCACGACCGAGCTTGTCGTTGAAAAGATGTGTCATGCCCCGGCTGAGCTTTACCGCATTGACCGTCGCGGCTATATACGTCAGGGTTACTATGCCGACCTCGTGGTGGTGAGCCCCGACACGCCCTATACCGTGACCGACGACATGGTGCTGAGCCGCTGTGGATGGACTCCGCTTTCGGGCACTCAGCTTCATAACAAGGTCATGATGACCTACGTAAATGGCCGGTGCGTATATGCCGGAGGCGTGATTGACGACTCGGCGAGAGGACGCGAGCTGCGTTATCGTCCGCTTTAAACTGTTAATAACACCGGTGAAATTATTATTTAGTCAGGATTTTTGGCGAAATACGAAAATTTTGTCGTAAATTTGCGGTGTTTCATAAAATTATAACTAAAAAGCTCGACAAGAGTTGGCATTATGTTAGAAAAAGCGAATGTAAAGTATCTCGACAAGGTGGTGATCCGTTTTTCCGGTGATTCCGGCGACGGCATGCAGCTTGCGGGAAACATTTTCACCAACGTATCGGCGGGAGTGGGCAACCAGGTGTCTACATTCCCCGACTATCCGGCTGAGATACGCGCCCCGCAGGGATCATTAAGCGGAGTGTCCGGATTCCAGGTTCATATAGGAGTAGGTGTACACACCCCCGGTGACAAGGCTGACGTGCTCGTGGCGATGAATCCCGCCGCGCTAAAGCAGAATATCAAGCATCTCAACCGTGGCGGCATTGTGATAGTCGACATAGATTCGTTTAAAGAGTCTGATTTGAAGAAGGCCCTCTTTGCAACCTCCGAGCCTTTCAAGGAACTGAATATTGAGGAGCGTATTCTTGAAGTGCCAGTCACCTCTATGACAAAGGCGGCGCTTGAAGGATCGGGACTTGACAATAAGTCAGTGTTGAAATGCCGCAACATATTTGCGCTCGGACTTGTGTGCTGGCTGTTTGACCGCCCGCTTGAAGCCGCGCTCCATCACTTGAAAAACAAGTTTGCCCGTAAGCCTGCGATATATGAGGCCAATGCAAAGGTGCTCGATGCAGGTTACAATTACGGAGCCAATATACATGCATCGGTGTCGACCTACCGCATAGAGTCGGAAAGCATCGCCCCGGGATATTATACTGACATAAACGGAAACACCGCTACGGCGTGGGGGCTTATTCTCGCTTCCGAGAAGTCGGGACGCCCGCTTTTCCTCGGCAGCTATCCTATAACTCCCGCTACTGATATACTTCATGAACTTGCCAAGCGCAAGGACCTCGGAGTAAAGGCAGTGCAGATGGAAGATGAGATTGCAGGCGTATGCTCCGCCATCGGTGCGTCATTTGCCGGCAACCTCGGCGTCACATCTACTTCCGGCCCCGGTCTTGCGCTTAAAAGCGAGGCGATAGGACTCGCCGTCATGGCTGAGCTTCCGCTTGTGGTGATTGACGTGCAGCGCGGCGGCCCTTCTACCGGACTTCCCACAAAGGCCGAACAGACCGACCTCCTGCAGGCGCTGTACGGAAGAAACGGTGAGTCGCCTGTAGTCGTGGTGGCTCCGGCTTCTCCTACCGATTGCTTCACAATGGCGTTTGAGGCTTCACGCATAGCGATTGAGCATATGACCCCGGTGATTCTTCTCTCCGACGCCTTTATCGGCAACGGCTCATCGGCATGGCGTGTGCCCGAGGCTGAGGATTATCCCGAGATAAAACCCCGCTTCGTGCCCGACGAGCTTCGCGAGACATGGCTCCCTTACATGCGTGACCCGGAGACCCTTGTCCGCTATTGGGCGATACCCGGAGAGAAGGGGCTTATGCACCGTCTCGGCGGACTCGAAAAGGACTTCCACACAAGCGTCATCTCTACCGACCCTGTAAATCACGAGCAGATGGTGGAAGTGCGTCGCAAGAAAGTGGAAAAGGTGGCAAACGACATACCTGCGCTTGACGTGCACTGTGACGTTGACGCCGATACCTTGCTGATAGGATGGGGTGGTACCTACGGTCACCTCTATACTGCGGCTGAAGAGCTGTGTGCCGCCGGACATAAAGTGGCGTTCGCCCATTTCCGCTATATCAATCCGCTGCCGGCAAACACCGAAGAGGTGCTTCGCCGTTACAAGCGTGTGATATGTGCCGAGCTCAATACAGGGCAGTTTGCCGATTATCTGCAAAGTAAATTTGCCGGTATCGAGATTCACCGTATCAACAAGATTCAGGGTCAGCCATTCCTCGTCAAGGAAGTGGTCGACGGAGTGATTAAGTTTATTGACCAACAGTAACGATCAGCAATTATGGAATGTACTAAATACAGTGCCGGTGACTATAAGAACGGACAATCGGTGCGCTGGTGTGCCGGATGCGGTGACCATGCCATTCTCAATGTACTCCACAAGGCGATGGCTGAGGTCGGGGTGCCCCCTCACATGACGGCGGTTATCTCCGGAATCGGATGCAGCTCGCGTCTGCCTTATTATATGAACACTTACGGCTTCCACACCATCCACGGACGTGCGGCGGCTGTGGCAACCGGTTTCAAGGTGGCAAATCCTGAAATGACTGTGTGGCAGGTGTCGGGTGATGGCGACGGTCTTGCAATCGGCGGCAACCATTTCATCCATGCCGTGAGGCGTAATATCGACATCAACCTGCTCCTTTTCAACAACAAGATATACGGATTGACCAAGGGTCAGTATTCTCCTACGAGCGACCGCGGATTTGTCAGCAAGTCGTCGCCTTACGGCACCACTGAAGATCCCTTTATCCCCGCCGAGCTTGTCTTTGGCGCCCGTGGCAACTTCTTTGCCCGCTCGATAGATGTAGACCTGCCCACTGCCCAGGAAGTAATGGTGGCGGCTGCCCGCCACAAAGGCACCTCTGTGGTAGAAATGCTTCAAAACTGCGTAATCTTCAACAACGGAATCCATAACCACATCACTGACCGTGAATTTCGCGAGGAGCGCACAATCCATCTGCGTCACGGAGAGAAAATGCTCTTCGGCAAAAACAAGGAAAAGGGTCTTGTGCGCGACGGATTTCTCTTGAAAGCCGTGGAGATAGGTAAAGATGGCTATACGATTGACGATGTAGTCGTTCACGACGCCCACACACCGAGCAACTTCCTGCATCAGCAGCTCGCCATGATGGACGGATATTCACTCCCCTTGGCTGTCGGTGTCATCCGTGATGTTGAGAGTCCGGTCTACAATGAGGAAGTCGACCGCCAGATAGAGGAGGTGAGAGCCAAGAAAGGATTCTCAACCCTCCGCGACATGATACTCGCCGGCGAGCACTGGGTAGTCAAATAAACATATCCTCACAATACCTCGTCAGGGCTGACTCCATCCGGAGCCGGCCCTGCTTGCTTATATATGTATATGCACGGCAATAATGCGCAGCAATTGATTTTTTGTCGTTTTTTGTCCTCGTTAACATTCTCGGATAATAGCCCTGATTTCCAATAAAATTCGTAACTTTGCTAAATGAAATCCGAGCTGAAGAAATACGACAATATCAACGCTGATGACGCTCAGTTTATCAGCGAAATAAAGGCTATAGTATATACCGCCAAACAAAAGGCATATCAGGCCGCCGACTTATACCAAGTAGTCAGCAACTGGCTTGTCGGAAAAAGAATTGTCAAACAGGAGCAGCATGGCCGGGAGCGCGCTGAATATGGCAAACGAATCATAGAACTTGCATCGGAGGCGTTGACGGCAGAGTTCGGAAAGGGATATTCTGTTGTAAATATAAAGAGTTTCAGGAAGTTCTATCTGACATTCAATAACTTGCTAATTGGGCAGACACCGTCTGCCCAATCCGAAAACGGCCTTACCATAAAAGGGCAGTCAGTGTCTGCCGAATTGGAGTTAGCAAAAATGCTCCCCTACAATTTGTCTTGGTCACATTATGAACGGCTGATGAGAATCAAGATTAAGCCCTTGCATTTCCTGCATTATTCGCATTTTGGAGAATCATGAGATTGCACAATTTCCATAAAACTTTTATAGCAACATTAGCGATGTTTTTGCTGTTAGTGGCCTGTAACAGTGGCCATAATGCTGAAATATATCGTGGATTACAAAGGGCAGAGGATTTAATATCAGAGGATAAAAAAGATGAGGCGCTTACACAACTTTTTGATCTTGAGAATAATCTCGATGTAACGACGCCCGACACGTTGAAATATAAGGTGTTGTCACGTATCGGAAGTATATATTATTCTGACTTCAAAAAGGATAAGGCTGATGACTATTTTAAGAAGGCATTGGCTGTCGCACGTGAATGCGGCAAGGAATATGAGAGTACTGCGCTGTGGAACAGGTGTCTGACTATATCCGACAATGATTCGATTTTGATTTATCTTAAGGAATGTCAGGATATAAGCCATGTCTCCGGATTAAGATATACCGAAGTCATGGCGGGAATTAATCTTGCAAGCGCATACATCCAGATCGGAAATATGGATGAAGCGCATGAGATACTTGACAATATGGATCGTGCTGTTGGCAGTGATAGCGTACTAAAAATTGAATTGACAAACGCCAGATTGAATTATCTTATTGGTAGTAAGAACTTTGATGAGGCAAAAGAAATGCTTGAAGAGCAGAGTGTAATAAATTTGAATTTATATGGTCGGCTTTCTCGATATCGTAATTTATATGCCATTGAAATAGGGGAAGGAAGGTACGGGTTTGCTCTTGAATATCGTGATTCGATTGACGAAATAAAGAACAAGATTGATTCGATAAGTCTTGATGAAAAACTATCAAAAACAGAGCTGGAGTTTACATCTAAACTTGATAAAGAGAAGAGGAATAGAGAGATTACCGTCATAATCGGCTTATGTGTCATCATTATATTATCGGTATTCCTTTTTGCAGGAGTTAAGCGCAAGCTTATGATGAGGAAGCAGATTGAGTTGAACGAACAAATATTAAAGCTAAATCTTAGAATAGCTCAGCTTACAGAATCTCATAATGAAGGCGACACACCTGCCAACGAAGTGAATGCCGATGTTCAGCCCGAGATTGTTGAAAAGTTGAGGCTGAACAAGGAACTGTTCATACGGAAGCCGATATATAGTCGCTTGAAACAACTGAACCTGAAACGTGATTCTGATGCAATAGCTAAAACTGCAGTCAAGGAGATTCTGGAAGGAGTTATCGGGCAGTTTGCAGATGTATGTTCAAACCTCCGGCAACTATATCCGGGCATGACATCTGATGATGTATTGTATTGCTCTATAATCTATGTCGGATTCTCGAAAGAGGTAGCATCTGTGGCTTTCGGGTCAAGCGAGGATGCACTCCGACGGCGCAAGAGCAGAATCAAACAAAAGCTTCCTCAAGCTGTTTTTGATGCCATTTTTGGGACAAAAGCGTGACATTCGACTTGTGTCACACTATTGTCCGACTTGATATATAGACGGTTATGGCTGTCCGTGTTAACTTTGCGGCAGAAACAAAAAGCGTTTATATATGGAAAGAATCATACTGATTATATCGTTCCTGCTTGCAATGCCCATAGGCATCTACGCACAGGATTCTCTTGATTCCCTTCTTATAAATATGGGTCTTGATGAGGTTGTTGTGACCGCCCAAAGAAAGTTCACCAAACCTACGGCTCGCGGTCTGAAAGTGTCTATGTTCGGCAATCCTCTTTCAAAAATTGGGAGCGCCACAGACGCAATTATGCAGATGCCACTTATCGACGGCTCGGCAGGTAGTATTTCTGTTCTCGGTAAAGGTGCTCCCGTGATATATATCAACGGGAGGAAAATGATGAGTTCATTTGAATTGAACATTCTGAAATCTTCTGACCTCGCATCAGTGGAAATCATCACTAATCCGTCCGCTGAATATGGACCGGACGCATCTGCTGTAATCCTCATTAAAACAAAACAACCACTCGCCGGATTATATGTTTCCGGCAAAGGAAATGTGACAGTCTCAGAAGAATGGTCGGAATCAGCCGAAGCCAATCTTCAATATCATAACGATAACGGATTGACGGTTTTTGGTGACATCTCATATGGATGGAATGGCTTTAAGCAGAAGCGACATTATGCAGAAATATTCAAAAGAACCTTAGATGCTGAGGAAACCTTTACAACACTCTCTGATGAAACGGCAAAGAAGCGTAGTAAATCGTTGACAGCAGACGGTGGCTTAAACTATGACTTCGGTGAAAACTCAGCCGGCATAAAGTATATCTTCAGCCGCACACCTAAAAGTAAATTTACCACTGAGGGCAATTCTTCAACCGATGCGCTGCCAATAAGTGACATTACATCGACAACATCACTTGATGCTAAGACTTTCGACCATTATATCAATGCCTTTGGCGATTTCAAACTGCCACTGTCTATCGGTTTGCGCGCAGATTTTGACTATCTGTTCGGAAAAAATATATCATGTTGGGATGCAAAGGAGGAAGAAACCGGAAGAATCATAACAAACAGTAATAAGTCGAATCACGATTATTTTGGTGCCAAACTGAGAATAGATAGAAAATTCAGCGACATCGAGGTCGAGGCTGGAGCGGAATATGCCTATACAAAAAATGACCAATACTTTACAAGTCATGGAATATCTGATATGTTTCCAATGTCTTCATCTGATATAGTCCGTCAGAATCTGCAAGCATATTTTGTTTCGTTTGATTGGGGCATAAGTCCAAAATGGAACATTTACGGAGGTGTCCGATATGAAGCCATCGATTCGCGTTATTGGAGAAATGAGACTCTTGACGATAATCTTTCAAGGAAATACCATGATTTTCTTCCCAATTTGGGATTTCAGTTCAAATCGCCTGTGAATTTAACAATATATTACAGAGCTAAAGTCAGCCGTCCGTCATATTCATTGCTTGATAACAATTTTGCATATGTCACACCAACACTATGGGAAACAGGCAATCCGGAATTAGTTGCTTCAAAAACCCACAATATAGGTGTTTCATTATACTACCGAAATTTTATCTTTCAAGGGACATATATACGTTCTGAAAATGCAATCGGAAGTGTATATCAATATGATGCCGGACTTAATGCAAATGTAAGAACCAATGTCAATCTACCGGACTATGATACATGGCAGTTTGTCGCTTCACAAGGATTTAATATCAAGTTCTGGCATCCGACTATTCAAGGCGTGTTATTGCTTCAAAATTTGAAATACGGTAACCCAATCAGGAAATATAATAAACCGTTCTATCAGTTATCCTTGAATAATAGATTCGATTTGCCTGCGGGAATCTATGCCTATCTATCAGCGTTTTATCTTGGAACCGGCAATACATCCACCACATATTCCTGCGGGACATGGCAAATGGCATTGACACTAAGCAAAAGTTATCGAAATTGGACTTTTACACTTTCAGCCAATGACATCTTCGGAACGTGGAAGCAAAAATTTGATACTTATTCCAATACAGTAGACTATAAATCTGTCATAAAGGGAGCTTCGCAATATGTGTCGCTTACTATTCGATATACAGTTAATGCTGCCAAGGGTAAGTACAAAGGTAAAGCCGTGCGAGAAGATGAAATCAACCGACTATAAAATAAAACAGCTTAATCATACAAAGACAGTCAATCCCGGCAGTGATGTCGGGGTTGACTGTCTTCGAGTTATCACGAATTATTCATATCCCCGAAGATGCCAAGCCGGAACTCACCGAAGACTACGAAATAGTATGTTTTGGCTATATTTTGTGCTTTGCCAAAACATATTACTTGCTTTATATTGCAACGCATTCCGGATTAAGTAATAATCTGATATTTGTTACTTTAAAAACTTGCAAATTCATACACAAAACAATATATTTGCGAAAAACCAACTTATCACATCATGAAAACGCCTCTCTTCTCTTCCAGACACAACCACTGTTACCCTTACGGACTGACGTTTGCCGACGCGTGGAAAGGCGCCTCGGTGCAGCCCTACAAGTTCGGGGGCAAGGAGCTGGACGCCATGTACGGGCTCAACATATATGACTTCCATGCACGCACCCAGACACCCTACCTCTTCTGCGCCAACAACCCCATCAACAACACCGACCCAACCGGAATGGAAGTATGGTTCAACGACTTCATGTACACTCCCGGATGTGAATACTTCGGTGACGCCAAGATATACCTTAACCAGGCATTGGACAGAAATGGTTTTATCTCCGCTGTAGCCCACGAATCGATGCACGTCGGACAGTTCCTTAACGGACAAGGTGGACGCGCAATATTTAACGAGGTAGAAGCCTACGCATTTGAAGCAGCTACGTCATTAATAAGTTTTGACTTAGAAACGCCTTTTAATTCTGGAGCTTTGTCGGGTGAGAATAGATACGTGAATTCAATGAATCAATTACTGTCGGGCTATTCTAAAGAACACTTTACAAATGCCATGTTTGTCTTTACGAGAGAAGCAAGTGCCAATAATAGTGGAATATATGATTCCTATTCATTTATGCCAAATAGCCGTCAATTATATCATAATAATATAAAGTCAATACTTTTAAAATATTCACCATGGTAAGATTGATAGTTGTGTCATTAATATTATTTAAGTGTATCTTGGCGTCTTATTGCCAACAAGATGATTCTGCGATATTGTGTGAGCAAATTGCAGGTAAAAAATCAACGATAACGGATACTATGAATTCTACCGATAGCATATATCGAGTTGTTTGGCAGGAATTTTATGATTAGGAGGGAACACGCAAGATGGGAGCATCCAATATGAAATTGATTATTTATACAAAAATGAATGAAATAATAAGAGTGGTATATATATATGATGAAAAAACAAATTTTGAAAAAACGACAATCCACCAACAGGATATTTCAACTGAGACCAAACTGAGAATTGATTCTATTGTAGCACGTGAGTATGCCAGATGTCTTAATTGGCGTAAACAGATGAATGTACCAGCCGTCATTAAGAAAAGGGCACAATGCACACTTAACGAATTTGAACATGCCGGAGTAATTGGGCTATCCTTTTATTATGACGTTGTCCCCATAAAAAACAGTTGTAATGATACCCACCCCTAATAAATTACCGTTATTATATGTTCAACTTTTTTCTCCAATACTGCGAAAATGAATGAATTCTGCGCCAACGACCCCGTCAACAACACCGACCCGACAGGAATGGAAGTATGGTTCAACGACTTCATGTACACCCCCGAATGTGAATACTTTGGTGACGCCAAGATATACCTTAACCAGGCATTGGACAGAAATGGTTTTATCTCCGCTATAGTCCACGAATCGATGCACGTCGGACAGTTCCTTAACGGACAAGGTGGACGCGCAATATTCAATGAAGTAGAAGCCTACGCGTTTGAAGCAGCAATCAGCATTAATGCCAATGAACTTTCCGATAACCTTATGTTTTCATCGGGAGCAATGGTAGGTGAAAATAATATCTTTGGAAGGTTATATCATGATGCAATTTCATCACTCAGCACAAGATACTCTTATTATAAGAATATTCTTGGCATTATTTCTTTTAAAGAAGGAGCTGCTGCAAATAATAGCAGGATATATGATTCTTATCCCGACTATTTAAAATCCCAGCCACTACTGACCTCATTATTAACAAAGTACTCACCATGGATAAATTCAAAATAATAATATTTCTAATACATTGTGCCTTACTGAATGTCTCATGCTCAATGAATAGACCATCAGATAATACATCTGATTATGGGCAAAATGAATACGGAATTATGTATTCCCATGCTGACTTAAATGAAATTTATAATAATGCAGCAGATTCAATAATGTCGCATAAAAGATTTCATGTATGTATAGACTCTTTTCCTGAAGAAATCAATGGTAACATTACTGTTATATGCGAAGTTTGCCTTGACAGCAATCTTTATGTTTTGAATAAGGCTCTTGTTATTCGCTATAAAAGCTATGAGGAGAAAAAAGATTGTGAAAACGATAAAATATTGACTCCTACATATAGAAAGCTATATTCTTCACAAGAAGAGTTTACTGACAGTATTTTAGACCATGTAAACAATTTATCTCTACTAAATAGCGGTCGCCTCCATTATGTTGATGCCGCAAAACAATATGTATTTACTTTTGTATATTATCTCGTCGATTGCCATGGATAATATTTTTCGAATACTCAATACCAGGCTACGCCGTGACACACTCGACTTATCCTGCCCGGTGGTCTACGAGAACGGGGCGGTCAAGCGGGTGATTTAATTATAATTATTTTAGTATAACTAATCATTTAAATTTGTAGTATATGAAACGATTATTGGTATTGATTTTGGTTATGGCGGCGATGATGCCGGTGTGTGTCAGCGCGCAGCGTCGAGCAAAGGCTGCCGTGCCGCCGCTTAAAGAAATAGTCAAGGAGGTTTTTGTCAAGGAATTTGGAATGGGAAAACCTAAAACAGTCAGAATCACCCAGATGTATGATGCGTTGACCAAATCCAATATCCTTGAGCTGGCCGACACCAAAAACCGTCCGGACACACTATATATCACTTTCACGATGCCCAGTGATGGTGATATCAGTGGCGTTGGAGTGTGGCACAAAGGAGGGAAAGAATATCGGAGTAAATTGGAGGAAGACACAACTTACGTTTACGGACGGCTCCGTGAACGCTACGAGAGACGCAATATCAATTGGTATTATAAGAATTCATATGTCGTGATTGAACCATTATGGTTTGAAAGCAAACCAAGTGATAGAATAATATCCGATTTAGTTTATTCCTGGGATAAAACAAGGTTTGACAACTATTTCAAGGAAATGTTCGGAAAAGTCTATGATGAAGACAGTGACACCTTTATCCGAATAATCCGGAATCGTGACAGTTACAGTTTTGACAGCTACACAGGTTATTACCGCAAATTCATCCACACATATTAGACTCCGTTCCCCAATATTTGTTAACGCTGCCACGGACGCTCTTTAGCAGCTCCGGCGCTGTCGCTCGAGATGCTTGACGTCATGGAATCCGCGGGTCACACTCGCGGAGCGCAATATTACTCTTGCCGCTACTGTGAAATAAGTGTAATATTCTTGTTTTGTAGGTTGGGATTGTGTAAATTTGCACGATAGCATAACCAAATACTTAACTATATATGGCACAAAAACCGTTTGTATATCAGGAACCGTTTCCGATGTCGGCTGACACTACGGAATATTATCATCTTACTTCCGACTACGTGAAGGTTGAAAATTGGAACGGACACGAAATGCTTGTCGTTGATCCGGAGGCTCTGAGGGTGCTTGCCCGCCAGGCTACCCACGACAACTCTTTCATGCTCCGTCGTGAGCATAACGCTATGGTGGCAAAGATACTCAGTGACCCTGAGGCGAGTGAAAATGACAAGTTTGTGGCTCTTACGATGCTCCGCAACGCGGAAATCGCCGCAAAAGGTCAGCTTCCTTTCTGCCAGGACACCGGTACTGCGATTGTCATCGGTAAGAAGGGTCAGAATGTTTACACCGGCGGCGGTGACGAGGAGCAGCTGTCACACGGTGTCTATGACACTTACACCGGCTGCAACCTGCGCTATTCGCAGAATGCCCCGCTCAATATGTATGACGAGGTTAACACCGGCTGCAATCTTCCCGCCCAGATTGACCTCTACGCTGTAGACGGCAATGAATACAAATTTCTCTTTGTCGCAAAGGGTGGCGGCTCGGCAAACAAGACTTATCTCTATCAGGAGACCAAGGCGCTTCTTAATCCTGAGAAGCTCGTGCCCTTCCTCGTTGAGAAGATGAAGTCGCTCGGAACGGCTGCATGTCCGCCTTACCATATTGCGTTTGTCATCGGCGGAACATCGGCTGAAATGAACCTTGCCACAGTCAAGAAGGCTTCGGTTAAGTATTATGACAATCTTCCTACGACAGGAAATGAGTATGGTCGCGCTTTCCGTGACGTGGAGCTTGAGAAGACGCTCCTCAAGGAAGCGCAGAATATCGGTCTTGGCGCACAGTTTGGCGGCAAGTATTTTGCCCATGACATCCGCGTCATCCGCCTGCCGCGTCACGGTGCTTCGTGTCCCGTCGGTCTCGGTGTGAGCTGTTCTGCCGACCGTAATGTGAAAGCCAAGATTAACAAGGACGGACTCTGGATTGAAAAACTCGACACCAACCCCGGTGAACTTATTCCCGACGAGCTGCGCAAGCAGGGCGAAGGTAATGTAGTGAAGATTGACCTTAACCGCCCGATGCCTGAGATACTCGCTGAATTGACCAAGTATCCCGTGTCGACCCGTCTCTCGCTTAACGGTACAATCGTGGTGGGTCGTGACATCGCGCATGCGAAGATTAAAGAGCGCCTTGACCGCGGAGAGGCAATGCCCGATTATCTGAAGGATCATCCTATCTATTATGCAGGACCGGCAAAGACTCCGGAGGGCATGCCTTCAGGCTCATTCGGCCCTACCACCGCCGGACGTATGGACTCTTATGTCGACCAGTTCCAGGCAGCAGGCGGTTCAATGGTGATGATAGCCAAGGGCAACCGCAGCAAGCAGGTTACCGACGCTTGCCACAAGCATGGAGGTTTCTATCTCGGCAGCATCGGCGGTCCCGCAGCAATCCTCGCTTACAACAGCATCAAGAAAGTCGAGTGTCTTGAATATCCCGAACTCGGCATGGAGGCTATCTGGAAAATCGAGGTTGAGGATTTCCCCGCGTTTATCCTCGTAGATGACAAGGGCAATGATTTCTTCACTCAGATTGCCGAGCGTTGCAACGGCTGTCCCGTAGCGAAATAACTATCCCGTAAACGCTTTACGCTGATATAAAAAATAGCGGCATCGCCTGACTTCCGGTGATGCCGCTATTACTTTATGACTGTAGGTCGTTAACTCAGCAGGTCGCCGATTTCTGCCACAGAGGCTGTCGCCGACTGGTCGGGATGACACGGCACGACCGACACATACCCGCGGTCGGTCCAATAGAGGTCGGTCTCGGGGTTGTCGGGCTCTTCGTTATGAAATCTGCCGGTCAGCCAGTAAAACGGTTTGCCGTGGGGGTCGGTATAGTCGGCATATTCCTCGGTCCAGTATCCCCTGGCGGCGCGTGCGACTTTTATGCCACATACCTTCTCACACTTGGGTATGTTGACATTCAGGCATATGTCGGCAGGCAGTCCCCGCTCAATCACGCGGGAAGTTATAGTCTTTACCGTCTCATCACAGCAGGTCATGTCGCTCCCCTGGTCATGGGAGTGGTAGGAATAACCGATTGACGGGATTCCGAGCATACATCCTTCCAATACCGCACCCATCGTGCCGGAATATATTATCGAGTTGCCTGAGTTTGACCCGTGGTTTATGCCCGAGAGTATCAGGTCGGGGCGGCGGGTGACGATTGCGTGCATGCCGAGTTTTATGCAGTCAACGGGCGTGCCGTTGACCGAATACATCTTTGCTCCGTTATAGTCGGCGTGAGAAGTTATCTGCAATACCTTGTTGACCGATATTGCCGATGACTGTCCCGAGTGGGGGGAATCAGGCGCCACGACCACGATTTCACCCATCTCCCTGACGTAGTTGACAAGCTCATGGATGCCCGGCGCGTCTATGCCGTCATCGTTGGTGATCAATATGAGCGGCTTATCTGTCTTTGCCATGAATTATCTGATTTTGGTGGTTACTAAATAAAGAATACAGTCACAAAGATAAGAAAATAAGATGACTTTCGCTCCGTCGCGACGGTCTCTTTACCGAATATTCCGGCGTGGCGTTATTAACACAAACGGTCAGTTATCAACATTTAACGCAAAATGATACCTTTGATTTTGGCGGTTATTGAAGATTAATAATTATCTTTGCGTAGTCAATTGTAACTGCTTATGGGTAAAATTATTGCAATAGCCAATCAGAAGGGCGGGGTAGGTAAGACGACTACTACCATAAACCTTGCGGCATCGCTCGCAAATCAAGGTAAGAAAGTGCTCATCATCGATGCCGACCCTCAGGCAAACGCCACTTCAGGATACGGTATCGATCCGCGCTCCATGTCTTCGTCCATTTACGAGTGTCTTGTCGACAATTACCCTGTCGACGGTTCTCAGGTGGCTACATGTGTCGACGGGCTTGACCTTGTCGGCTCGCGCATCGACCTTGCCGGAGCGGAGCTGGAGCTTGTCAGCAAGCCCGACAGGGAGAGGATACTGCTTAACGTGCTCACTCCGGTAGCTGAAAAATATGACTATATACTGATCGACTGTTCGCCTTCGCTCGGGCTTATTACCGTAAACGCGCTTACTGCCGCCGACTCGGTGATAATACCTGTCCAGGCTGAATACTTCGCGCTTGAAGGCATAAGCAAGCTTCTCAACACTATACGTATAATAAAGTCGAAGCTCAACCCCCATCTGGAAATCGAGGGATTTCTCCTCACGATGTATGACGCGCGCCTGCGTCTCGCCAATCAGATTTATGAAGAGCTGAAAGGTCACTTCGGCGACATGGTGTTCAACACTGTTATTCCGCGAAACATCAGGCTCAGCGAGGCGCCCTCCCACGGACTGCCGGCGCTGCTTTATGACCCGGAAAGCCGCGGTGCAACAAGCCATACAATGCTTGCCAAGGAGCTTATCGCAAAACACAGACGTGCAGCGGTTCATGCCGAATAACCTCATAACAACCTAAAAAACTATCTATGGCTTCTATCAAACGTAACGCACTCGGTCGTGGGCTTGACTCTCTTATCCCTATGGATGACGTGCCTGCGCGTGGTTCTTCCGCTATCAACGACATCGACCTGCAGTATATCTCGCCCAACCCTGACCAGCCGCGTACCTCTTTTGACGAGGAGGCTCTTGACGAGCTTGCCGCCTCAATCAGGGAACTCGGTATAATACAGCCCCTCTCTCTAAGAAAGACAGGCGACAACGCATATCAGATAATCGCCGGAGAGCGACGCTATCGTGCGGCGCTGAGGGCGGGGCTTACATCGGTGCCCGCCTATATACGTACAGCCAATGACAGCGAGCTTACCGAGATGGCGCTTATCGAGAATATACAGCGCGAGGATCTAAATGCAATCGAGATAGCCCTTACGTTCAAGAAGCTGATTGACCAGTATAATCTTACTCAGGAACGCCTGAGCGAGCGCATAGGAAAAAAGCGTGCTACGGTGGCAAATTTCCTTCGCCTGCTGAAGCTTCCTGCCGAGGTGCAGCTCGGGTTGCGCGACAAGCGTGTGGACATGGGGCATGCACGTGCGTTGCTTACCATAAATCAGCCGTCGCTTCAGTTGAAACTGTATAATGAGATTATAAAGCACGGGCTTTCTGTAAGAAAAGTCGAGGAGCTGGCAAAAGCTTACCAGCTTGCGGCTGAAAACGGTACCGAACCTGAAAAGCCCAAGACTACGACGATGACCAATAAGGATTTTGACATCCTTAAAAAGCATCTTTCAGCGTCGTTCCGCACCAAGGTTCAGTTTACCTGCAACCCTCAGGGAAAAGGAAAAATCACCTTCCCGTTTAAAAATGAAGAGGAACTTGTCCAATTAATTGCTATCTTTGATACGATAAAACACTCCGAGGGCTGACACGCGTCGGTCACGGAGTGGCTTCTTATGCTGTTTAATATAACGTGACTTTTTGAAAGTCAGTGAATTATCTAATGAAAAGAACAAAGGAAAACGGTAGTACGTCTAATTTAAGTTTCACGACGCGGGTCGTGATTGTAGCGCTTACATTCGTAATCGCGTTTCCTTTTAACATTTTTTCAGCAATAAGCGGATATACCTCCTATGAGGTGCCCGACGGTTCTGTGCCCCCCCCTGATTACGGCACCTTGATTGCTTTACCCGACATTGCGGCTGCTGATTCAGCCGCCACTGATTCAGCCGCGGTTATGAGCCGTCTTGACCCGTCGGCACTCGATGCATTTCCCGACTCTATTTATCTTTCGGTTCCGGAGGACACCCCGGCTTTTGTTACAGAAGATTCCATTTCAGTCAAGGGCGACAGCATCGTGACTACTGTTGTCGGGGAGGTGCCTGTCGACACGGTCGTGCATCAGTATGTCGACACGGTGTTTGTCGGTGACGATTTCGATCCCGACTACATGGTAAGGGATTTTAACCCCAACCCTACCCGCGCTGTATGGCTCAGTGCGTTATGTCCGGGTCTGGGACAGCTATATAATCGCCGATACTGGAAGCTGCCTATCGTCATCGGCGGTTTCATGGGGCTTGCCTACGCCACTGACTGGAACAACCGTATGCTTGACGATTACACCCAGGCTTACAGGGACTTGATGGACAATGACCCGTCAACTAACAGTTACATGGACTTTTACCCTCCCAACACCAAGGAGGAGAGCCTTAACCGCACATGGCTTGAAAAGACTTTCAAGTCAAAAAAAGACTTTTACCGACGTAACCGAGACCTCTGTATCATATGCATGATAGGAGTCTATCTTGTAGCGATGGTCGACGCTTATGTCGATGCTTCGCTCGCCCATTTTGATATCTCGCCCGACTTGTCGATGGAGGTGCATCCGACAGTGATAAAGGATTCACGAGTGTCGGGCAATCCCGGCATAGGGCTTCAGTGGGCGCTGAATTTTTAATATTCATTCTCTCTAATAAAATAGACCGGTCAATGAAAAAATTAGTAACTCTCTTTATTGCAGGATGTGCGGCAGTGGCTGCTGTCGCCGCGCCCTCAATACTTACTCTCAAACAGTCGATAACCGACAATTCAATCATTTATCCGGAAAGCTTCGAGACCGATACCCATAAGATGATGCAGAACTGGTATCTGCAGAATTACATGGTATTGAACACCAACTATTCAAAGGTGCCGGTCATAGATGCTTCCGATGAGGTGTATATCAAGAGGCTCAGTCAGATGCCTACCGTAATCGAGATGCCCTACAATCAGATTGTGCGCTCTTACATCAACATGTACACTCAGCGACGCCGTGAACTCGTAGAAAGTATGCTCGGTATGAGCCTGTATTATATGCCTATCTTTGAACAGGCTCTTGAACGCCACGGACTCCCTCTTGAACTGCGCTATCTTCCCGTTATAGAGTCGGCGCTGAATCCTGATGCGGTGTCGCGCGTGGGCGCTACCGGATTGTGGCAGTTCATGCTTCCTACTGCGAGGGGGCTTGGTCTTGAAATCAACTCGCTTGTCGATGAGCGTCGTGACCCCTATGCGTCATCGGAGGCTGCGGCAAAGTATCTCAAGCAGCTGTATGAAATGTACAATGACTGGTCGCTTGCGATAGCCGCCTACAACTGCGGTCCCGGCAATGTCAACAAGGCATTGCGGCGTGCCGGCGGAGAAAACAAGGACTTCTGGAGCATTTATTATTTCCTTCCGCAGGAAACACGCGGATATGTGCCGGCGTTTATTGCCGCCAACTATGTCATGACCTATTATAATCAGCACAATATCAGCCCGGCGCTTGCCAAACGCCCTATAATAACCGACTCCATACATGTCAACAAGCGTGTCCACTTCAATCAGGTGGCGTCGGTTCTCGATATACCGGTCGAGGAGCTGCGCGTGCTGAATCCCCAGTATCGTAAGGATATAATTCCAGGTGACATCCGTCCTTATTCACTTGTATTGCCCTCGATGCAGGTTTACAGCTACATCATGAGCGAGGACAGCATAATAAGCCACGATGCGTCGCTATATGCCCAGCGCACTGTTGTCGAGCCTACTCCGCTCGATTATGTCGACCCTAATATGGAATACACCACCAAGCTTGTCGTCAAGCGTCACAAGGTGAAGCGAGGTGAGACTTTATCAAAGATTGCCGCTAAATATGGCGTGACGGTCGGCGAAATCAAGAAGTGGAACGGAATGAGGAAAAATACTGTCGCGCGAGGCAAGGTGTTGAAGATAAATACTTATCAGAGAGTTGCCACCGGAAAGAAAAAGACCGTGGAACAGCCCGAAGCCGTTGCTGTCGCTCAGGTAGCTGACTCTGCTGCTGTTGCTGTAGTGGCTGCTGATTCTTCAGCGATAAAGGAGGTAGCGGCTACACCTGCTCCTAAAGTGGAGCCGGTAAAGGCTGCCCCCAAGGCAAAGCAGGCGGCGCCTGCGCAAAAATACAGGTATCACACTGTGAAGAAGGGTGAGAGCCTTTCGACTATTGCGCGTCGTTACAAGGGAGTCTCGATTGCCGACATCCAGCGTGCCAACAGCATAAAGGGTTCCAATATCCGTGCGGGGCAAAAACTCAAGATTCCCCACATTTGATATATAGGCTGATTCAGCCGATCCGCAATCATTATCTACATAATTTTCGACTTTAAATTACCGATGAAAAAAGTATATTTGTCTGCTCTGGCGGCAATTGCAGCTGTCAGTGCCACTGCGGTAAATCCGTTGTGGCTTCGTGATGTAAAGATTTCGCCCGATGGCAATTATATTGCTTTCACCTATAAGGGTGACATATATAAGGTAGCCGCCGGGGGCGGTACGGCGGTACGGCTTACCGCAACCCCGTCGCTTGAATCGGAGCCTGTATGGTCGCCCGACGGCTCTAAGATAGCATTTGCCTCCGACCGTAATGGCGGTCAGGATATATATGTCATGTCGTCGGATGGCGGCGATTTGCGCCGTCTCACTTTTCATTCGGCATCGGAGACACCCGAGGCATTTTCACCCGACGGCAGATATGTGGTGTTTTCGGCGGCGTTGCAGGACCCTGCCGAGAGTGTGCTTTTCCCTTCGGGACGTCTGCCGGAATTGTACCGTATCCCTGTCGATGGCGGTCGTCAGGAGATGGTAATCGCTTCTCCGGCAAAGAGCCTCAGCTACTCGCCCGACGGGAAGTTTTTCCTCTACCAGGATCAGAAAGGCTTTGAGGACCAGTGGCGCAAACATCACACATCTTCCGTGACTCGCGACATATGGATGTATGACACCGCTGCGGGAAGTCACCGTAATCTCACATCCCATGCCGGAGAGGACCTTAATCCGGTAATCTCCACCGACGGCAAGACAGTGTATTTCCTGAGCGAGCGCGACGGCAAGACATTTAATGTATATTCTTTGTCGCTTGACAATCCTGCATCGGTAAGGCAGCTTACTGATTTTACGGTTCACCCTGTAAGATTTCTGTCGCGTGGAGCCAACGGGCGTATCGCCTTTACCTATGACGGCGAGATATACACCATGACCGATGGCGGCTCAAAGCCCGAGAAAGTGGCGATAGACATTGTTGACAGCGATGAAAATGTCATACAGAAAAAGTCGGTAAGCCGCTCCAATGGCGCCACTGTCTCTCACGACGGCAAGCAGATAGCGTTTACTGACCGCGGCGAGCTGTTTGTGACTTCCGTGGATTACAAAACGACTAAACAGATTACCAACACTCCTGCGGCGGAGAAACAGATAACCTGGGCTCCGGGCAACCGCGCACTGGTCTATGTAAGCGAGCGCGACGGACTGCCTGCGCTTTACCGTGCGATAATAGGGCGTGACGATGACCTTAATTTCCCTAATGCCACGGTTATTGACGAGCATCGTCTGCTGCCTCTCGACTCGGTTGAGCGCACTTATCCGCAATACTCGCCCGACGGCTCGGAACTCGCTTTTATCGCCGACCGAAACAAGCTGATGGTAATGGATGTGGCTACCAAGAAGGTAAGGCAGATTACCGACGGTTCGACTTACGCTGAACGCAATGGCGGCTTTGAATACTCTTGGTCGCCTGACGGAAAATGGATTGTCATGGAGCTTACCAATAACGGTCACGAGCCTTATTCCGATATCGCTGTTGTCAACACGACCGGCACTCCCAAGGTCACCAATATCACGCTCTCTTCCTATTTCGACATGCAGCCACGATGGGTGCTTGACGGTAATGCAGTCGCTTTCCTTTCTGACAGGTATGGAATGCGCAGCCATGCTTCATGGGGCTCGCTTAACGACGTCATGCTTGTCTTTATGAATCAGGATGCCTACGACAAGTATTGCCTCTCCAAGGAGGATTACGAGCTGCGTAAGGAACTCGAGAAGCAGCAGAAAGAGCGTAAGCAGAAGAGCGAAACAAAGAAAAATGACAAGAAAGGTAAAAAAGACGCTGAAAAAAATAAGGACGATGACACGGAAGGCGTGAAGGATATAAAGGTTGAGCTTGACGGTATTCGCGACCGTATCGTGCGTGTCACTCCTAACTCGTCGGATATAGCTGACTTTGTAATCACAAAGGATGGCGAGGATCTGTATTATCTTTCGGCATTTGAACAGGGCTATGACCTCTGGTCAATGAATCTTCGCAAACGTGACCCCGGTATTGTCGACAAACTTGATGCAGGCATGTTGTGGTTTGAGATGGATGATGCGGGCGACAACCTCTTCCTCTTAGGCCCCGACAAACTATCGAAAATGAACTTTTCGAGCAAAAATATCAAGCCGGTGACTTACTCGGCGCGTATGGACATAAACCCGGCAGCTGAGCGTGAATACATGTTTGATTACGTGAAGCGCGAGGCTAAGGAGCGTTTTTATACAGTCGACATGCACGGTGTTGACTGGGAGGCTATGACCGCTGCCTACCGGCGTTTCCTTCCCCACATTAATAATAACCATGATTTTGCCGAACTGCTGAGCGAGCTGCTCGGTGAACTCAACGCATCACATACAGGCGGACGCTATCGCGGTTCTGGTGCGGTTGACCTCACGGCTTCACTCGGTCTGTTGTATGACTGGACCTATACGGGTCCCGGACTGAAAGTGACAGAGGTAGTAGAGGGCGGACCATTTGACAATGCACTGAGCGATGTCGCCCCCGGGGTGATTATTGAAAAAATCAACGGTGCCGAGATTGGAGATTCAGCCGACTACACGTCTCTTTTCAATAACCTGCGTGGGAAAAAGACACTTGTATCAATTTCCGATCCTGCTTCCGGCAAGCGTTGGGAAGAGGTAGTGCTGCCCGTCGGTGCGGGTGACATGAGCGAGCTTCTGTATAAGCGCTGGGTCAAACGCCGTGCCGCCGATGTCGACCGATGGTCTGACGGCAGGCTCGGATATGTTCATATCGAGTCGATGGACGATGAAAGCTACCGCACGATATACACTGACCTGCTCGGCAAGTATGTCGACAAGGAGGGTATCGTTATCGATACCCGATGGAACGGCGGCGGCCGTCTGCATGAAGATATAGAGGTGCTTTTCAGCGGCGACAAGTATCTTACTCAGGTGATAAGGGGTGTCGACGTATGTGACATGCCGAGCCGTCGCTGGAACAAGCCGAGTATCATGGTACAGTGTGAGGCTAACTACAGTAACGCCCACGGCACCCCCTGGGTCTACAAGCATAAGAAGCTTGGCAAGCTTGTGGGAATGCCTGTCCCGGGAACTATGACAAGTGTAAACTGGATTACACTTCAGGATCCGTCGCTTGTGTTTGGGGTGCCTGTAATCGGTTACCGTACCGCAGAAGGAAACTATCTTGAGAACTCGCAGCTTGAACCTGACATCAAGGTGGCAAATGATCCTTCCGATGCTGTCGCCGGTGAGGATGCTCAGCTTCACCGTGCAGTAAAGGAATTGCTTGACTCGTTGAAGTAGGAAGTTTTCAAAGCCGATAAATAACAATCGTGGCTGTGTCATTGAATATCTTGACACAGCCACGATTGTTGTTATCCTTGCTTTGCGGATTATCAGAAGTTATATCCGAGAGTGAAAGTCCATGCCTTGTTGTGTCCATTTACCTGCTTTATCGCCTCCGGATCATTCTTGAGGATGTTTTTACAGCTGAAATTGTAGTGTGCGCCTATATAATAGTGCTGCATTACAAGAAATCCAAGTCCGAATTTCAGACCCCAGTCCGAGCGTTTTGCAAATCCTTTGTCGCCGAAATAGTCGCCTTTGCTTTCATAGGCGACAACCTCGTGTCCGTTGTCGGTGTACTCCGATTGAAAAAGCGTGTACTTGCATTTTCCCCCGAATCCTGTTGCAAAATAAGGTCCGAGGTCTATCTGGGCCTGGGCAAGCTCTGCGACGCCGAGACGGAATGACAGCAACAGGGGGATTTCAAAGTAATATGCTCCCCAGTGTCCGTCTATCGCCTGCAGGGTGTTTTCGTTGAGCAGATAGTGAAAGTCACTGTTGCGCGACTTGAAATAGACACCCGACTGGATGGCGAGGAAATTTTTCAGGTTTATATCCACTGCCGCACCGATAGTGAATCCCGGTTTCCACTGTGTGTGGTTCCATGCTATCTGTGGAAAAGCCTCGTCATAGTTGGTAGTGAGGTTGGAGGTGTTGAAACCTACGCGAATACCCGCCTGTACTACTTTAGCCGGAGTGCCGTGGTCAATCAGTGTCTGAGCCTGAGAGGTCAGTGTCGCGGTAAATAGAGTAATAACCGCGACTGTTGATGTCAATAATTTTTTCATATTCTTGTTGTTCAGTTTATTCTTAAAAATTCTTTTAACTGGCGGTTGATTGCCGCCATGCCCGTCTTGGAAGGATGCCCCATGCGCTTGTCTATCGCTTCAAGTTCAAGCACCGGGATATTGGACTTGTTACACTCTTCCAGGATTATCTCCCTTATCTCGCCGTTTATCTCGTCGTTGAGGATAAAGTAGACTTTTGCATCAGGATAGGTTGTCTTCAGTCCGCTTGTCAGTTCAGTCATTGCCGGATAAAAGGCATACAGGGGGTCGGTCATGGTGCTGTCGGCTTCAATCGGCACGTTTGCCCATAAATCGTTGGTGGCGCCAAACACGAGTATGATGTCGGGGTCGCCGAGATATTTCATGCGGGTTATGAAGGAGCGTCCCGAATAGTCTTCGCCGTTATAGCCGGTGTGACATATGGTAGAGCCTGAGAAGGAGTTGTTTTGGATGAGTTCAAGACCGGTGTCGTGGATGAATTGCTGCCACCATGTGTCGTTGACGTCGTTGACATCGGTGCGTTCAGGCTTGTTTTCATTTGCGAAGTACCACACATAGTTTGTATCGGGTTGTACGTGGCGTTCAAATGTCGAGTAGGAGTCGCCGAGTATAGATACTTTGTAGGATGGTTTTGCTGCGTTGCCTGCTATTGCCGCTATGGCAAGAGATGCGATTAACAGATACTTTTTCATAGACTGATAGATGTAAATTTCGCTAAAATTAGACAAAATTACACGACGGTGCAATATCCACAGGAAGATTATGCCAAATAAATGAACATTTAAGACAGTGTAGACTGATAGAGGCGCTGATAGAGGCGCGATAGCCGATTTCGGTCAATGACCGTGATGGAGTTGGCAAAGGATGGTATTTTTTGTAATTTTGCACTCAGAAAGGAATTATATTAATGATAAAATCAGTAAGTCTACCGTCTAAAATTCAGGTTATTCAATTTCTTTGGCAACACATTCTTCTGCTCGTGTCGCTCTATATCATGACCCTCGGTGTTGCCCTTTGTGTACGTTCCAATCTCGGAAGCAGTGTGATTTCATCCTTGCCGATGTCGTTTTCAATCGCAGGTCAGGAAGGCTTGGCGCCTCCGCTGAGTATCGGAGGATACACCAATATAATGAACATGATTCTTGTCGTAGGGCAGATTCTTGTATTGCGCAGGCGTTTTGAGGCTGTACAGTTGTTTCAGTTGCTTATCGGTTTTGTTTTTGGTGCGCTGATCGATGTCAACATGTATCTCACTTCGTTTATGGTATGTGATGAGCTGCCGTCGCAGCTTATCGCGCAGTTCCTTGGCTGTACGGTCATGGCGGCGGGCATAGCGCTTGAGGTACGCTGCGGGTCGGTTACGATGCCCGGCGAGGGATTCCCTGTGGCGATAAGCCGCATTACGGGCATCCCGTTTCCTAAGGTGAAGATAGTTGTCGATGTCACGCTTGTGGTGCTTGCCGTGGTCAGCTGCTATTGGTTTTGGGGATGCTGGCAATGGAACATAATCGGAATAGGTACCCTCTTCGCGATGTTTTATGTGGGATATGTGGTGAAGATGCTAAGTCCGAGAATGGGATGGTTTGACCGGCTTCTTGGCTATCGACCCGGTTTCAGAAGATACATCTATGGTCTTGCACGATATATCTATACGAAGGTTCATTGATAACAGAAAATGACAGAGGGGCATGCGAAACAAGCGCGTGCCCCTCTGTCGTTGTGACGAGACTACGGTCTTAGACCCCGTTCCCCAGCGTTAACACGGGGTCTTAAATCTCTTTGAGCGATATTGCAAATCCACCGCCAGGCGCCATGTGAAGCTTTATACGTGATTCTGCACCTGCTTTCCGGCGTGTAATCTGATAAGCCTCCGGATTGGTGAGGTAATGGGCGTCGTCAGTGTCGCTGTAGATTGTTGCCTCGTAGTTCTTGCCCGGGTCAAGGAAGTCGAGGTCAAGGATAAACTCGCGCGGCTCTTCGGCGTTAACGCCGCCTACATACCAGTTTTCGCTCTTCTTGTCCTTACGCGCTACAACGATAAACTCACCCGGCTCGGCATCGAGGTAGACGCTCTTACTCCAGTCAACCGGCACATCCTTGATAAACTGAAATGCATCGGCCTTCTCTGCATAGTGTTCAGGGAAGTCGGCTGCCATCTGTAGAGGAGAGTACATGGTGAGGTAGAGGGCAAGCTGATTGGCTACGGTAGAGTTGACATGAGAAGTGTTGCCGGGGGCAAACTCGCTGATATTCATGCGGAATATGCCCGGAGTATAGTCCATCGGTCCACCTTGAAGACGGGTAAACGGCAGAATGGTGACATGTGCCGTCGGGAGTCCGCCGAATGACTGATACTCCGTGCCACATGCGCTTTCATTGCCGACAAGGTTGGGATAGGTTCTGCACAAACCGGTCGGGCGGACAGCCTCGTGGGCATTGACCATTATGTGCTTGTCGGCTGCTTTCTTTACACATTCAAGATAATGGCGCACCGACTTCTGGTTGTAATGGTTCTCTCCCTTTGGAAGTATATTGCCTACATATCCGCTTTTGACCGCGTCATATCCGTAGCGGTTCATGAGGTCGTAGGCGCGGTCGATATATTTCTCGTAGTTGGGTATCGAGCCGGAAGTCTCGTGGTGCATCATCAGCTTTATCCCCTTTGACTTTGCGTAGGCGTTAAGTGAATCTATGTCAAAGTCAGGATAGGGAGTAAGGAAGTCAAATACATATTCTTTCTCTTTGCCCGACCAGTCTTCCCAGCCTATGTTCCAGCCCTCGACAAGCAGCTGGTCCATGCCGGCGTCGGCAGCGAAGTCTATGTAGCGTTTTACATTTTCGTTGTTGGCGCCGTGACGTCCGTTAGGAGTGGCTTTTGAGTAGTCAAAAGTGGCGAGGTCAAAGTTTTCGGCATCACAGTATGCCCATGAACTTTTGTTGGTAATCATCTCCCACCATACCCCCATGTATTTGGTCGGGTGAATCCATGATGTGTCGTCAATAACACACGGGTCGTTGAGGTTGAGTATGAGGTCTGACGCAAGTATGTCGGTAGCCTTGTCGCTCACCATTATTGTGCGCCACGGAGTCTTGAATGGAGTTGTGACAACTGCCTTGTCGCCGTTGATGTCGGGTGTGAGCCATGAGGTGAATGTCATGGTGGAGTCGTCAAGGTTGAGGTGCATGGCGGGGTAGTCGATTAGTGCCGCCTCGTGAAGGTTTATGTATAATCCGTCGTCGGTTTTGAGCATAAGAGAGGTCTGCACGCCTGTAGGGGAGAATCCTGTCTGGGAAAGATTATGCATGCGCGCACCTTCCGATGTGGCACGGATGTCGCTCAGGCGTGAGCGGGTGTATTTGTATTCCTGGGTGTCGTAATCACCGGGTATCCACCATGCCGTGTGGTCGCCTGTGAGGGCAAACTGTGACAGCTCGTCGGTGATAGTGAACTCTTTTGTCGACTGTCGCGGAAACACGTAACGGAATCCTACACCGTCGTCATAGGCACGGAATACAATGTTCATCTTCCTTGTCTTGCCGCCCGCTTTCTGACTTAGCGGCACTGTCATCTCGTTGTAGCGGTTGGCGATGGAGTCGTTTTCGCCCCACACGGGAACCCAGGTCTCGTCGGTCGACGAGTAGGTGACTTTTCCCTGTTTGAACCGGTCGATGAGCGGGGCGTCATCTTTCAGCGTGAACCCGAGAGTGGAAGGCTTGACTATCGCTTTCCCTTTGTAGGTGACTGAATATTCCGGCGCTCCCTCAGGAGTGAGGTCAAATGTGAGTTTTATTTGACTGTCAGGCGAAGTAAGTGTCTCGATGGCTGCCGCAGAACCAAAAGCGGCAAACGCAATAAGGCTTAAAACTATCTTTTTCATAATAACTGGTTTACATTCTCTACAAAGATATTATAAATTCCTTGAAAAAAAGAAAAATATCCATTACATTTGCATGACTGCAGTGATGTGATAATACACTGATTTACCTGTTTATAACCTTAAATAACAATTTTTGCCGATGAGAATCATGAATTTCGGAACAGTGCTGACTTTGCTGGCTGCTTTTTCGCCGGCAGCCGTGGCGGCTCAGGATTATTCTTATATGCCCGAAAGCTTTGAGGGTGCTGAATGGAGTGTGGACAGACCGGTGACAGTGACGTCAGATACCGGCAAATGGACAACAAATAAAAACAGTTCGTCGGCGGAGTCGGCTCAGGAGGGCGTCAAGAGCCTGTATCTCTCGGCAAAGGACGGTATTGTGACTCCACGTCTTGCCGAAGGCGCGGGCAGTCTCATATATTATGCCAATGTTACCAATCGTCAGATATATGTAGAGGTTTCCACTGATAATGTATCGTGGAATGTATGTGAGTCTTATAAGGAGACTTCCGACTGGTCGAGACACGTGGTTGAAATCAATGACCCTGCTGCACGTTATCTGCGCGTACGCTCCACTTCCAACGGGGGTGTCTATCTCGATAATCTCCTCGTCACCCGTCCTGACGGAACTGACGGAGAGGGAAATGTGATAGTGTCCAATCTTATGTTGCCATATTTCACTCATGACTTCGAGACTCACGGCGACTATCCCTCGTCTAAACCGGCGGAAGAGATGATTTTTAATGTTGACGGTCAGGGTGAATGGCGTTACATGCTTGCCTACCGCAATACAAATTCAAGCTATATACCTGACGGTTCGGCAACGGGGCTTCGCATGTTGAAGGGCGGTTCTTATGTCATCACTCCGGTGTTGACTCAGGGAGTGGTAAAGGTGATTTTTGACGAAGGCCGTGGGAAGCGTAAGCTGACGCTGTATACTTCAGTTGATGAAGGCGTGACCTGGAAGCATGCCGCCGACATCGAAAGCGATGTTCACAACACCGTCACTATCAATGACAAGACGGTAAACAGGGTGAAGCTTGCCAACGAGAGTGGCAGCGACGCCGATATAGATAATCTCACAGTGACGGCATATCCTGAAGGTGTGTTGCCGTCGGTTGTTACCGGGGCGGTGACAGCGGTTACTCCGTCGTCGGCTGTTATTTCCGGAGAGGTGACCGACAGCGGTGACCGCCGGCTGCTGTCGACAGGTGTATGCTGGAGTGTTGACGGCGTGCCTGTCGCGACAGGAAATGCCGTTGAAGAAAAGCCGTCGGCTGCATTTGCCTCTACTCTTACCGGGCTTCCTGCCGGAACCGAGATTTCAGCAAGGGCGTTTGCCACGTCGCTTGCCGGAGTCGCTTATGGTGAGACGGTGAGATTCAAGACTCTTGCCGCCACCCGGCCGTCGGTGACGACAGGCGATGTCGAGATTGATGCCGAGCGCACTGATGAATTGTCACTTTGCCTGAAAGTGACCGGTCGGGTGGTTGACAACGGAGGCTTGAATGTAGATGAAGCCGGTGTGTGCTTCGGTGAGTCGCAGTCGCCGTCAGTGACCGGTGACAAGATGAAAGCTGCCTCCTTTGACAGTGACGGCGCTTTCACTGTCTATCTTAAATTGAAGCCAGAGACACAGTATTACCTTCGCTCTTATGCTGTCAATGCCGCTGGTGTGGCTTATGGTGACGAGATTGCTTATGCCACCGGGTCTATTGTCGTTCCCGAATATCCCCACAATGTATATTACTGTGACCCGCACGGCGATGATGCCACTGCCGACGGGTCGGCGTCGGCGCCATTCTATTCGCTTCAGCTTGCGGTCGACATTGTGCAGCCCGGCGATACGATATATATGAATGTGGGACGGTATGATTATTCACGTCGGGTGAATATTCCCGTTGTCGGGGAGAAGGGCAGCGGTATGATTGTGCTGTCGTCGCGCGATGGCAGGGCAGTGCTTGATTTCAGCGGTCAGGCAATTGACGGTGCCAACCAGGGCATACGCCTTACCGGCAGTTACTGGCATTTCTATGGGCTTGACATCTGTAATGCCGGTGACAACGGACTGCTGATTGAACGCGACAAACCCTCGGGAGGCTCTTACTCGGATATCGCCGCGAATGTGGCTCAGGGTCATGATAATGTGATTGAGAATTGCGCCTTTATACGCAATGCCGACACCGGGCTGCAGATGAAGAATCTTGCTTCACGCAATAAGGTCATAAACTGTGACGCATATTACAATACCGACCCTGGGCATGGTGATGCCGACGGATTTGCCGTGAAAATATCTCATGGTGACGCCAATTATTTCTACGGATGCCGTGCATGGCAGAACAGTGACGACGGTTGGGACCAGTTTATTAAGAAAGAGGGCGGTTTCCCCGACGATATAACCACTACGCTTGAATATTGCTGGGCGTTCCGCAACGGGTATCTTGAAAGCGGAGAAAAGAGCAAGGGCAATGGCAACGGATTTAAGATGGGTAGCGACCAGGGTAGAAACAATGTGATAATGAACCGGTGTCTCGCTTTTGAGAATGTTAACAAGAACTTCGACCAGAATCATAATACGGGTAATATGATTCTTAACAATTGCTCCTCCTACTCGTCAAAAGACATCTCAAGCAAAAGCCGATATACCTACCGCCTCGACGAGCCGGTGTCGGCGGGACATGAAATCAGGCTTACTAACTGTGTTGCCATAAGCGACGGTATCGCTGACCGTAACAAAAGTGCCTATGCCCCACATTCCGTGACGGGCACCCTTGTCACCACTGACCTTAATACTCTCCCGGCCGACTATGTAAGCATTGACTGGACTGCCGCGGTAGAGCCAAGAAGTGAAAAAGGTGAACTCCCGGCGCTTGATTTTATGAAGATAAAGCCTGACAATAAGAAACTGATTGATGCCGGAACCGAGGTTGCCCCTTATGCCGGAGAGTGCTATTGGGCGGAAGGTATTGTCTATAATGGAGAGGCGCCTGACCTCGGCTGCTTTGAAACCGATGGTGAAACCGGCGGCGTAGGTGAAGTGTATGCTCCCGGACAGTCGGGATCTCTCAGCATTGTTTATGCACGCTGCGGGCTTGCTGTGCTGACCGTGGAGGGTGCTGTGTCGACCGACGTGTACACTCTCGACATCTATAACCCGGCAGGGCAACGAGTGCTGACACGTAAATTCACCGGAGCTGTAACTTCGTTTTACATGCCTGACTGCGGAGCGATGGCGATACTCCGCGTTACCTCGCCGGGCATGTCAGCCACAATGAAAGTCGCCCGTTGACGCGGTGACTCCCGGGGCGTTATCAATAACGGCTTATATAGGCACTGCGGGAGAGTGGAAGCTCTCCCGCAGTGCCTATGATATATGGATTGGTATCCCCTTGTGGGGATATGCTTTGTTTCCGCAATGCGTGTATTGTGCTGAATTGTTGCTTTAATTTGCTGCTTTGATAAAAATAGCAAGGATTTAATTAATATATATTTGGAATTGTAAAAATAAGTTTATATCTTGCAGCCCGTACACAGAGGATTTTTTTTAATCTTAGTTATCGTATGAAGTACAGTGTAATTAAAATGACTTTAGTCGTTGGATATCTATTATTGGTATCCTCAAATCTTTTAGCTAAAGAAATCAGTTTTGACGATGCTTTCGAGCCAGTGAAATCGCATTTTTCTGATAGGGAAGAGGCATTGTTTTATCTTGTCGAACAATCTATTGATGAAGATGTATGGACGTTTTTCGTAGATTTGGCGCCAGGATTTGGATGGGAACATGATTGTTGCCTTGTTGAGGTTTCTCGTTTTGTTGATGAGGAAGCCATAATTGAAAAAATAACAGAATTGCGTTTCCCTCCTAAATCAAAGATGACATTAATAAGTACCAATGTTGATTTTATTAAGCCTGTGAGAAGTGCTCCCCAATTAATTACACAGCCATGTGTAGAAAAGCGTGTACTATCAAGGAAAGATTCAATAATGGCAAAGAAGACTTATGCGATAATTTTAAGTGGGGGTCTAAATGCCAATGCAAATCATTCTAGATATTGGAATGATTGTTCTTTCCTATATCAAACTTTGGTAAATAGATATGGGATTCCAAAAGAAAACATACACGTCGCTATCTCTGATGGTACTGCTGAAAGTGATTTAACAGGTAAGGATATGAATTTAGATACATCTTATGGGGTGATGTGCTCTTCTCCTCTCGACCTTGACTTTGATGGACAGCCAGATACAAGATATACTGCGACGAAAGATGGACTTCGAAATGCAATTGATAGTATTGGGAAAAATATTGCGGATAATGATCATTTTTTTCTTGTTTGTCATTGACCATGGCGGTTTTGATGTTGTTAGAGGTTCATATATTTGTTTGTGGGATGACCCCCAAAAGAATTATGGCGATTACAGATTATTTGGCGATGAACTAAACCAAATGTTATATCAAATAAATGCAAAGAAAATAGTAAAAAGTGCTGTTTTAGGACAATGCTATTCTGGCGGTTTTATTGATTCTCTTCAAGGGGAAGGCTATGTCATCGCAACCGCAACACGGGATGATGAACTGTCTTCTGCAATGAATGGTCATGTATTTGATACATTTGTATATAATTGGATATGCGCTATTAATAGTGCAGATGAATTAAAGCATACAATTTATGCTGATAAAAATTATGATGGTAAAATATCAATGGAAGAAGCATTTAATTATGCCGCGAAGTGCAATACAATTTCGACTGAACATCCACAATATTCATCAATACCAAGTCGGCTTGGTTTTGAACTTTCGTTTGGGGATATCCCATCTTTGAAGCCTGAACTTTATGTACGAGACCATGAAAGCGATGATGGAATAGAACAAAATAATTCTGTAATTAATTTTTGGAATAGTCCAGATATTTGGCTAAGTATGTCAAAAAATGGCAGTAATGCAGTCGATTATTTTTTGCCTGATAGCATTGCTTTTATAAATATCTCAATTCATAATAGAGGTATAGAAACATATAGTGGTGACCAATGGCTAAAAGTATATTGGACCATTGCATCTCCTACTGTAACTGCAGATGATTGGCTAGGTGAAAATGGGAAAATAGGAGGAATTGCTTGGTCAGGTAGGATCGAAGAAGATATTGCACCTGGAGACTCCGTAATTATAGTTAAACCATGGATGCTGAATTTAAATGCAAGAAATAATTCTATAAAGAATGGTAATATTAATTTGATGGCTGTGATTTCGGATTCGCCATATTTTAAATTAGATAATTTGTACAGCATTAGTGGAAACAAACGTATTGCAAACAAAAACCGATCAATATATAAGTTAGGAAAAACAAATAAATATTCTATTTCGATTAGAAATACTTCGGACGCTCCTAAGTGGTATTCAATTGAACCAATAAATACTGAGAAACCCTATTCCTCGGCAGACATTTGTGCTGAATTAGCTTTTGATAGTAAATTGTATCAATTTTGGTCGACGGGCGGGTATAAAAGCAAAGATTGTAAAAGAATAGGTAACACTATATATACAAATAAATTATGTGCAGTAATTGATAGCATATTAATTCCAGCGCACCAAAGTGGCAATATATCTATATGTTTTACACCTGGAGCTAATTATAATGCAGGTTTAGGTTTGAAAAACCATTCGTTTGATTTTGTAGTAAAAGCGAATCATGAAGTAGTGGGTGGAATATCATATATAGTCGGCAATAGAAACCCTGTTGTTGGCTCAAAAAAGATTGGACAAAGTAGTTATCTTCTGTCTGTTGGCATTGACGATGATATTGAATATTTGAGTTGGTTTGATGCTGATGGAGGTGAAATTGGGACTGGTGAGAATATAGTGATTGATACGGAGATAAATGGCAATGAAATTTTTGTTGAGGCTCAATTTACAGATGGATATATAGGACAATCACAAATTATTCTTAATCCAGTTGAAAACTATATTAAGAATATTTCATTAAATGAGGAGAAAACTATGATTGAAATTGAGTTTAATCAAAATGCTACAACGTGTTCGATTATAGGTATTGCTGAATTGTCAGGCGTAAATGGATATCAACAACATATAATTCAAGAAGAAACAACAAAAATAGGAGTTGAGATATCAACATTACCTTCCGGATATTATGTTCTGTCATATTCTGTAGGAGGGGAATTTGTTGAAAGCTTAATTTTTAGAAAGTAACATTAAATAAATAGATATGAAAAAGAGTGTAATTAGAAATTTATTAGCTGTCGGGTGCGCACTTTTTATGGTATTAAGTGTTAATGCCGGAAATGCAGGTTACGGTGCTGTAGTCACCGGTGCCGGTCAGCTTGAGAGCGAGGTCGGTGACCGATTGTTTGAAATTGACTCTCTTTCTGTAAGCGGACCGATTGATGACTCTGACTTTCTGACAATGTTCCGTGGCGTGACCGAAGGCAGGATTTCAATCCTGAATCTTGAACATGCGAGTCCCGAGAGTGAAGAGATTCCACCGGAGGCTTTCCAGTCGGCAAGCGGATTGAAAAAGGTTATATTGCCGGGAAATCTTAGGGTTATAGGGTGGAATGCATTTAAAGGATGTTCCGGTCTTGCTACCGTTGAGATAAAGTCTGAGCTAAGAGTGATCGAATGTCGTGCTTTTGAGGGGTGCGGGTCATTACGGTCAGTCAGTCTTAACCCCGGATTGTGGGCGATATATGAATATGCGTTTCTTGGCTGCGCTCTCGACTCGATTATTGTTCCTCCCTCGGTGACACAGGTAGGTGACGGGGCGTTTGCCGAAAACAATTTAAAGAAGATATATCTTATGCCCTCTGTCGCTCCCCGAGTTGTCAACAGGATTGTCAATACTGTCGATGTAGACTTGGATTTGTTTCACGGAACTACATCCCTCGACATACCGGCTTATATACCCTATGGAGCTGATGCAAGCTATCGTGAGGCAGCGGGATGGAATGTGCTTACGAATTATATAGAGACAGATGATTTCCCTCTTGAAATCGAGCAGGCTTATCCCTGTGAGGTTGTTACTGTGGCTGCGGGTCAGCTTGGAGCGATGCTCCCGCAAGTTGACTATGCCATAGATTCACTTGTAGTCAAGGGTCCGGTTAACGAAGCGGATATTCACTCGTTGTGGACCGAGGCATATCGTCGCGGGACAATAAGGGTCATTGACCTTAAAGATGCAAAGATTGAAAATGGCGTAATCCCTGCAAAGGCATTTGCAAAAAGAAGCGACATTCAATATGAGCGAGCCGACGTAAGGCGCTTGATTTTGCCCGGCGATATTGTTGAAATAGGCGACTCGGCGTTCTATGGCAACCACAGTATCGAGCAAATTAATTTGCCGGAACCGTTGCCGTCGCTTGGAAAAGCATGTTTCGCAGGATGTGCGAATTTTAAGGTCGGACGGATTGTAATAGCCGACGGTGTTATTGAGATACCCGATGCCTGCTTCTCCGGATGTCCCGGCTTGACGGAAGTTATACTCCCTGAGGAACTGGAATCGATAGGCAGATATGGATTTGCCGAAACCGGGATAAGTCACGTTGATCTGCCGGCGTCAGTGACATCGGTCGGTGCATGGGCGTTCGGCAAGAGCCGGCTTGAAACTATAGGTATGTCGGAGTCACTTGTCAAAATCGGAGAGCGGGCATTCTACGCTACGAGATTGGATAATGTCGACTTCCCGGCTTCGCTGTTGGAAATTGGTGAAAATGCCTTTGAGTCAACTCAGTTGAAGAGAATAGAGATTGGCGACGGCATAGTCAGCATAGGAAACAACGCCTTTTCCGGCAATAGGCTCCTGACTGAAATCGTCTTTCCGTCTTCGGCTGTAGCTTTTGGGACCCATGTGTTTGCATTTTGTGATGAGCTGAAGCAGGTCACCATCCCGGAGTGGATGACCGTGATTCCTGACAATATGTTTTCTCATTGCCGTAATCTTGAGTCTGCGACATTTCCGGCAGGGCTGAAAGCAGTGGGGTATGGAGTGTTTATATATACCGGCCTAAAGGAAATCAATCTTCCCGACGGGATTGAAGAAATAGGTTCCAGTGCTTTTTATGCCACCCGATTTGAGACTTTGACTTTGCCTGCATCGATAAACAAAATCGGGTCGGATAGTTTTGCACCGACTGGGAAGCTGAGATATATCAAGTCATGTTCGCCTGAGCCTCCGATTACCGGAAGCTGGGCTAGGCCGTCAATGATGCCTTTTGATGTGCCGGTTTACATCCCTTCGGGCTCTTTAGAGGCGTATCAGAAGGCGGCTGTGTGGAATCAGTTTGAAAACTATATCGAGACTGACGATTTTTCGACCGTAGGCATAAAGTCAGTAGTTGAAAACGCTGCAGATGGAAATATTGAAGTCTATGATTCGGCAGGACGGAAGGTCTATACAGGTAAGAGCGAATCGTTTGATACAAATTCTCTTACCGGCGGATTCTATATAATAAAGCAAGGTGAAGCGACACGCAAGATTGTGTTATGACACAGACCATAATGAAACGGCTGCGCCTATCTCTGACGCAGCCGTTTTGTGTATCTGTTTTTTGATAGCGCGGTGCAGGCTCAGAATGAGTCTTTCCGGCGTATTTTTATCGGAATCACACCTTCTTCCGGTATATGCTCCATTACGAGGGCGAGGTGGCCGCCTCCGCCGGCTCCAAGCATTTTCCATGCAAGCGCTTTGTCTCGCCAACGGTCTATGTGTTCCTGCACTCCCGGCTGCATCATCGCCGGAAACATTGCCACCTGCGCGTCAAACGAATCGGCAAAAGCGGCAGCGAAATCATTCAGGTCGCGGGCAAGCATGGCTTCCCAACACCGGTCGGCTGCCGAGGTGAGTGCGTTCACTTTTTCAGGTGTCACATCTTTGCCCTCTATCACGGAGCATCCCGGACGGCGGGGAAACATAGGCACGATGCAAACATGGCTCTCAAGCCATGACAACACAGCCTCGTCGTGGCATGACTCTATGCGCGACGGCCAGTAGTGACCGTCGTAATAATGGCGCGTGACTCCCGACATGCAGATTCCGATAGCATCTTGTGCGCCTGAAATGTGACCCTCGTTTTCCGGGTCATTTTCAATGCAGAAAAGCAGCTTGGCGAGCATCTCCTCGTTATAGTTGGGCAATTCATAAGGCCATATCTTTTTTGCTGCATTGCGGGTAGAAGTAGACATGCCGCCACGTTCCATAAACTCGACAGTCGGTTCGATAGAGGCGGTAATTGCCCATCCGTTGCCATATTGCGATACATATGGCTGGTCGATCCAGGTGCCGGCGATGTCAATTCGGTAGGGGAGGTGAGAGGCGACTCCCTGTCGCAGCGATGTGGTGGAGCGTGCCTGCAGTCCGGCGTCAGGTTCGCGTTCAAGCACTACATATTCAATCCCGCGTTTTCGGCAGAACTCACGTTTTACATCGCTTCCGCCATCGGAGTTTACGACAAATATGTCGGGCTTCACCTTATCGACGGTATCGATAAAATCCATCATTCCCGAGCCCGGGTTGATAAAGGCGTCAGTGACGTAACGGATAGCCTTGACCATATATAGACGCTCGCGCTCCGAATATACGGTCTTGCGATGTTTGAGCTGCTCGATTGTGGCATCGGAGCCTATGCCGACATAGAGGTCGCCATAAGCTGCCGCCTGCTTGAAAAATGCCACATGTCCCGAGTGGAGCATGTCGTAGCAGCCTGAGACGAATACTTTCTTTTTATCTTGTCGCATTATTTTTTCTGATTATTCCGGTTATATAGATAGTTATGATTATGAAGCATGCGAGAGGCACGATAAATGACAGGGATATGCCGGCTGCGTCAGACACGGCTGCCTGGACGGGAGTGATAAGCGCACCGCCGAGTATCGCCATGATTAACCCTGAAGCCGCAATCTTTGCGTCGTCGCCGCTTATGCCGTCAAGGGCTATGCCGTAGATGGTAGGGAACATCAGGGACATGCACCCTGATATCGCGACGAGGGCGATAATCGCGGCAGTGCCGTCGCAGAGTATTACACATGCAGTGCATATGATCGCCGTGATTGATGACACGGCAAGGAGTATTGCAGGGCTGACGTAGCCCATCAGCCATGTGAAAATAAATCGGAATCCGGTGAAGGCGATTATCGAGTATAGAAATATGAGAGAGGAGTCGCTTTCATTCATTCCGAGTTCTGACATTACAAGGCGTATGGTAAACGACCAGACTCCGGTCTGTGCCCCGACATAGAAGAACTGGGCGATTACCCCGTAGCTCCAGCGCTTGTTATGGGCGAGACGCCTGAATGAGCCTGCTATCCCGGAGTGGGCACTCCCCTTGTCGACCGGCATACGGGTCAAGGCAATCACGATAAAGAGGGCGAGCAGCAATCCTCCTATCAGCATATATGTGCGGGAAATCGAAAATAGCTCATGGCTCTGTATGGCGGCGAGTGCCTGAGTGTCCATGTTTCCGCGCTCTGCTGCATCGGCGGCATTAAGTTCCGACAGTATGAAATGCCTGCTTGCGAGTATGCCGCATATGGCGCCAAGCGGATTAAGTGTCTGCGCGATGTTGAGGCGACGCGTTGCAGTTGCTGCGGGTCCCATGGAAAGAATGTAGGGGTTGGCTGTTGTTTCAAGTATGGCACATCCTCCTGCCATTACATATATGGCAAACAGGAAAAATCCATATGACGCCGTAGCGGCTGCCGGATAAAACAACATGCATCCGGCGGCATAAAATGCAAGTCCGAGAAGTATCCCTGCCTTGTAGGTGTGACGGCTTATGAATATCGCTGCCGGCAGCGCAAAACAGAAATATGCGCCATAGAAGGAAAATTGCACGAGCGATGTCTGCAAGTCGCTCATTGACATTATGCGCTTGAAGGCGGCAAGCAAGGTGTCGTTCATGTTGTTTGCCACGCCCCACAGCAGGAATAAAAGCGAAACGAGAATCAGGGCTGTAAGCCGTTTCTTATTATTATCGAGTCCGGAATCGGTAGTCAAGGTATTGTGTCGTTTGGTTAATCGTTTCAAAGTTAAAAAATAGAATATATATGGCAAAACCGGCAATATGCAATTTTTTGTTTAGTTCCGGATTATGCCGAGGCAAGCCTCTTGCCGGTTAAGGTGGTGCAGGTATTGTAGCCGTTGATATAAAAGTTAAGGAGCCAAGTATTAAATACCTGACTCCTTTGCCGGTGTTGTCTTACCAGGATTCGAACCTAGACAGGCAGAACCAAAAACTGCAGTGCTACCATTACACCATAAGACAATCCTCATTGCCCAGGGTCCAAGCCCTAAAGCAGTGCAAAGTTAAGGAGTTTTTTTGATGTGTGCAAGCGGGTGTGTGATTTTCTGGGCTATGCGCATCAAAATTGAGTATAATTTATGTTATTGATGAATATTTTGCAGTGGCGGCCGTTGTCAGGTGAACGATGGGGCGGGATAAAACGTTGATGTGTAAATGGAATAAATAATTTTTTGCGTGAATATAAATTGAGAGGAATGGCTTCGGGACATATCATGAGGCTTCATTGGCGGATATTCTTTCCGTTGGTGGGGATGTTGTGGCTTATAATCGGCATAACAATCACTTATTTTGTCATGCACGAGAGGCAGAGGCTGAAAGAAAACCTTGAAAACAGGTTGATTAACGTGAATAATACGATCATAGACGCCTATGAGCGCGGTGTCGACATGCAGAAAACGGTGGATTTCATAATGCTTTTCACGGTGAACACCACACTTGACCCGCTGAGGATAACCGTATATGACGAGAAGGGGGATATGATAGCCGACAATCCTGCGGCAACAATACTGTTGCGTGACAGCACGGGAGGACTTAACCCTGACCTGGCGAAATTGTGGGACAGCAGCGGTAATGCTACGGTGCGTGATATGGCATATAACAACAAGATGAGCATGATCAGCTCGAAGATGAGCGACGACGGGCGGATACATTCGTTTACGGCGCTTCCCTATGAAGGGGAGGTGCTGGATTTTCTCAGCATGGACCCTATGGTGTGGATTGTGGTTATTGTGCTCGGTGTCGTGTCGTCGGCAATCGCTTATTTCGGCGCACATGCCATAAGCCGTAATGTATATGCTCTGAAGGATTTTGCCCAGGCGATAGCCGGCGACCGTATGCCCGATAATCTCGATGATTGGCAGTTTTCACAGGACGAGCTTGGCGATGTGTCGCGAAACCTTCTCGCGTTGTACCGTGACAAGATACATGCCGAGCAGGAAAAGATGCTTCACGAGCGTCAGGTCGGGGTCAGTGTCAGCCATGAGCTAAATACGCCGGTAGGGATTATCAAAGGATACATTGACACAATTCTGAATGACCCTGAAATGCCTGATGAGGTGAGGCATCGGTTTCTTGTGAGAGTGCAGCAGAATGCCGACAGGCTTGTAGGTCTTGTCGGGGATATAGGCACAGTGATGCGTCTGCAGGACAACGGCAGGGTAGGCAGTGTCGAGCCGGTTGACTTCAGGCATCTTGCCGCGCGTCTTGCCGAGGATATAGAGCAGGGGCATATTGCCGGCAAAATGAAATTTGAGTATGATGTGCCTGAGGGGTGTGTCATCATTGGCAATGAATCCCTTCTCGCCAATGCGCTGTTGCATCTTGTCCATAACTCGGCGAAACATTCGGGAGGAACAAAAATTACATTGAAGTGGCTTGGGGAGGAGGATGGCAGCCATATGTTTTCTTTTGCTGATGACGGTAAGGGTGTCGACGAGCAACATCTCGAACGGTTGTTTGACCTGTTTTACAGGGTCGACAGCGGCAGGTCACGTAAAAATGGCGGTTCCGGACTGGGACTGACGCTCGTCCACAGGATTATCAAGGCGATGGGCGGTGAAATCAGTGTTGAGAATCTTGCCACAGGTGGACTGAATTATGTATTCACGCTGCCCCGGCGCAATGACTCGGAGGCTCTTAAATAAGTAAAAGGGTCTAACTCGTTGAGTTAAACCCTTTTTTGTTGCAATTTTGTCGGGGTGAGAAGATTCGAACTTCCGACCACACGCCCCCCAGACGCGTACTCTAACCTGGCTGAGCTACACCCCGATTTTGGAAATGCGTTGCAAAGGTAGGTGTAATTTTTGACACTTGCAAGCATATCGGTAAAAATACGACATATTTTACAAATATTAACAAAATGGGGCGGTGTTTTCCGGTAATCGTTCAGTTGTCACGCGCCTATTTTCGGGAGAGTGGACAAAGGAGAAAACGACAGTCTTAATTATTTGTATATGACGCAAAAAATTAGTAATTTTGTTTGCCCTAAAAGGCGGTGTCAGCAAGCGGTCGAGGCAAATAGCACCTGTGGCTGAGTGCTGAGAAACAAGAAGAAAGAAAAAGTACAATTTATAATTATGTCAGAACAGAAAGAAGAATACAGCGCCAGTAATATTCAGGTCCTTGAGGGACTTGAGGCTGTGCGCAAGCGTCCTGCGATGTATATAGGCGACATCAGTGTGAAGGGTCTGCATCATCTTGTATATGAGGTGGTGGACAATTCTATAGACGAGGCGCTTGCCGGATATGCTACCGATATAGATGTCACCATCAATGAAGACAATTCGATTACGGTCGTGGACAACGGTCGCGGTATTCCGGTAGACATGCATGAAAAGGAGCACAAGAGCGCTCTTGAGGTCGTGCTTACCGTGCTTCATGCCGGAGGTAAATTTGACAAAGGCTCATATAAGGTGTCGGGCGGTCTTCATGGTGTCGGTGTAAGCTGTGTGAACGCGTTGTCGACATATCTCCGCGCCGAAGTACACCGTAACGGCAAAGCTTACATGCAGGAATACTCTTGCGGAAAGCCTACAACGGAGCTACAGGTGATAGGCGAAAGCTCACATTCGGGCACAAGCATCACATTCAAGCCTGATGACACTATATTTACTGTCACCGTATATGACTATAACACGCTTGCCAACCGACTCCGTGACCTCGCCTTCCTTAACGCCGGAATCACCCTGCGTCTTACCGACAAGAGGGTAAAGGACGAGGCAGGCGAGTATAAGAGCGAGACTTTTTACAGCGAGACCGGACTTGAGGATTTTGTCCAGTATATCGATTCAAGCAAGGAGTCGCTGATCAACGACGTGATACATCTCACCACCGAGCGTCAGGGAATTCCCGTCGAGGTCGCTCTGACCTATAACACGACTTATAACGAAAACGTATATTCGTTTGTAAACAATATCAACACCATAGAGGGTGGTACTCATCTTACCGGCTTCCGTCGCGGACTCACCTCGACGCTGAAAAAATATGCCGAGGACAGCAAGATGCTTGACAAGCTCAAGGGCGTGGAAATCGCAAGCGATGACTTCCGCGAGGGTCTTACCGCCGTTGTGTCGGTGAAGGTTATGGAGCCGCAGTTTGAGGGTCAGACAAAGACCAAGCTGGGCAACAGCGAGGTGATCGGAGCCGTGCAGACTGCCGTCAGCGACGCCCTGCGCACTTATCTTGAAGAGCATCCGCGTCAGGCAAAGCTGATTGTCGACAAGGTGATACTTGCCGCCACAGCGCGTCATGCCGCTTATAATGCCCGTAAAAACGTGCAGCGTAAATCCCCGCTCAGCGGCGGCGGACTTCCCGGAAAGCTTGCCGACTGCTCGTCGCGCACTGCCGAGGACTGCGAGCTGTTTATCGTCGAGGGAGACTCTGCAGGCGGAACCGCAAAGCAGGGTCGTGACCGTACTTATCAGGCTATATTGCCTCTCCGCGGTAAGATATTGAACGTGGAGAAGGCTATGGACCACAAGATTTTTGACAATCAGGAAATCACCAGCCTTTTCCGTGCGATGCGCGTGACTATCGGAACAGAGGAAGACTCCAAGGCGGTAAACCTTGACAAACTTGCTTATCACAAGATTATCATCATGACCGATGCCGATGTCGACGGTAGCCACATCGCCACGCTGCTGATGACATTCTTCTTCCGCCGCATGCGTCCGATTATAGAAAACGGTTATTTGTATCTTGCCACTCCGCCGTTGTATAAGTGTACGAGAGGCAAAAATGAAGAATATTGCTGGACCGACGGTCAGGTGCAGGCATTTATCGAGAAATATGGCGACAAGACGAAGGTGATGCGTTACAAGGGTCTTGGAGAGATGAGCGCACAGGAGCTCAGGGACACTACAATGTCGCGTGAACACCGCCTTTTGAAGCAGGTGAATATCAATGATGCGGCTGAGGCCGACCGTATATTCTCGATGCTCATGGGTGAGGATGTCGCCCCGCGCCGTGATTTTATTGAAGAGAATGCAAATTATGCCAACATTGACGCGTGATTGCGCGTTAATGTTGCATAAAGAATTAGAAACGTATAACCAAAATATCAGTATATGGCAGCTCCGTCAAAGAAAGGCAAACGCCAAGTCAAGAAAGAGTTGTTTCCGGCTATAGATGAGTATATACTCAGCCAGGGAAACAAGACATTTAATTATAAGCAGGTTGCCCACGGTGTAGGCGTAGACGACCCGCAGGCGTTGAAGGCTGTCGCCATGCGTCTTGCGGAGCTGGAGTATGACGGCGAGATTATAGAGGTCTCGCCCGGCAAGTATAAGTCTCCGAGCCGAGGCTCGGTGGCTACGGGAGTGTTCACCCGTCGTAGCAACGGTAAGAACAGTGTTATCCTTGACGGTGACGATGAGTCCATTTTTGTTGCGGAACGCAACTCGATGCACGCGCTTAACGGCGACAAGGTAAAGGTGCTTGTCGCCGCGCGCCGCAAGGGTGTCGAGCCTGAATGTAAGGTGCTTGAAATTCTTGAACCCAACGATCAGGTGTTTATAGGCACTCTTACTGTCGACAAGCATTTTGCAACGTTGTCGACCGATTCCAAATTTCTTGCCACCGACATATTCATTCCTAAAAACAAGCTCCACGGAGGTAAAACGGGCGACAAGGCGATTGTCAGCATCACCGACTGGCCCGAGGATGCAAAAAATCCTACAGGAGAAGTCGTTGACGTGCTTGGAAAGAATGGCGAAAACAATGCAGAGATGCATGCCATACTTGCCGAGTTCGGATTGCCCTACCGCTATCCGGCTTCGGTGGAGGCGGCGGCAGATAAGATTGGTGCCGGTATAACACCCGAGGAGGTGGCTAAGCGCGTCGACATGCGCGATGTCACCACTTTTACCATTGACCCGCGTGACGCCAAGGACTTTGACGACGCGCTGTCGCTCCGCAAGTTGCCTAACGGCAACTGGGAGGCGGGCGTGCATATCGCTGACGTGACCCACTACGTGCGCCCTGACACTATAATAGACAAGGAGGCGCAGCGCCGCGCCACTTCTGTCTATCTTGTGGACAGGGTGGTTCCGATGCTTCCAGAGCATCTGAGCAACGGTATATGCTCGCTTCGTCCCGACGAGGAAAAGCTTACATTTTCCTGCGTCTTTGAAATGGATGACGAGGCGCATGTGATAAAGTCGCAGATATGCCGGACGGTGACTAAATCTGACCGCCGGTTTACCTATGAGGAGGCGCAGGAGGTCATTGAGACCGGAAAGGGCGACTATGCCGATGAAATCCTGACGCTCGACCGTCTGGCAAAGATACTCCGCAAGCGCCGTTATGAAAACGGTTCTGTGGACTTTGACAGGGAAGAGGTGAGATTTGAAATCGACGAGACCGGACATCCCGTTAAGGTTTACTTCAAGGAGTCTAAGGATTCCAATAAGCTTATAGAGGAGTTCATGCTCCTTGCCAACCGTACTGTCGCCGCGACGATAGGGGTGCCTGTCGGGAAGAAGAAGCCGAAGGCGTTTGTATATCGTATACACGACCAGCCTGATGTCACCAAGCTTGCCGACCTCGCGTCAATAGCCCGTACTTTCGGTTATAAAATAAAAACCTCGGGCTCGGCGGCGGAGATTAACCGCTCCATTAACAAGATGCTTGCCGATGTCAAAGGAAAGGGAGAAGAGAATCTCCTGTCGGTGCTTGCTATACGCTCGATGGCTAAGGCGATTTATTCGACTGACAACATCGGTCATTATGGGCTTGGATTCCAGTATTACACTCATTTCACGTCGCCGATACGACGTTTTCCTGACATGATGGTCCACAGGCTACTTGAGCGTTATCTTGCAGGAGGCAGGAGTGTCAATGTCGAGAAGCTTGAAGAGCAGTGTAAACATTCAAGCAGCATGGAGCAGCTCGCGGCAAACGCCGAGCGCGCATCGATAAAGTACAAGCAGTGTGAGTATCTTGCCGACAGGCTTGGAGAGATGTATGACGGCGTTATCTCCGGTGTTACGGAGTGGGGGCTCTATGTCGAGCTTGATGAGAACAAGTGTGAAGGGCTTGTGCCGGTCCGTGACCTTGCCGATGATTATTATGACTTCGACGAGCGCAACTACTGCCTTGTCGGCAGGCGAAACAAGACACGCTATACGCTCGGTGACCGCGTTAGGGTTCAGGTAGCGCGTGCCAACGTTGAGCGTAAGATGGTCGACTTTGCACTTATTGACGACAAGGGGCGCCCTAAGGAAGATGTCGCCGGCAATGATGTCTCGGTGAAAGAGGCGTTGTCAACTTCAGGCAAGAAGGGCAAAAAGCCTGCGCGTCAACGCAGGTCGCCGCGTCCGCCGCGTCGTGGCAGACGTTGACAGCTAAGATATTTAAAGTGGTCAGCCCCTGACGGCAAGTTGCTGTCAGGGGCTAATTGTCTTTTTTTACGGTATGTAGGTTTAACGGAGAAAAACAGTGAAGGCGGTCGATTTATTTTTGACCGCCTTCGCTGACTCGTTTATAGGGTATTTCAATTAAGAATCACAAATCAGTTTTAGCGATAGTCCTTTAGTGTTTCCTGGAGGCGCTGGCGGGCGAAGAATATTCGGCTCTTCACTGTGCCGAGCGGCAGGTTCATGTGTTCCGCGATTTCGTTGTATTTGTAACCGGCAACATGCATTGAGAACGGTATGCGATACTCGTCGCTGAATGAGTTGATTGCTGCTGTTATGTCTTTAGCGGCGATTGAGCCTTCGGGAGTCTCGAATCCTGAATCCTGCGGTAGGTTGAGGTGGTAGAGATCTTCTGTCTGGTCAACAACTGTTGCTGCACGGGAAATCTTGCGGTAATTGTTTATGAATATATTGCGCATTATGGTAAATACCCATCCCTTGAAGTTAGTATTGTCGACATATTTGTCTTGATTATCGAGTGCTTTAAGCGTGGTGTCCTGCAAAAGGTCGTAGGCGTCATCACGGTTTGAGGTGAGCATGTAGGCAAAGTTAAGCAGGTTGCTTTGCAGTCCGATAAGCTTTGTCTGGAAGTTTGAAGAAGTACCCATAATCGATAAATGTTTTTTGTTGGTTTTATTATGTTTTTTTGGTTGTTGCAATCATTTTGCGATTGTGTTACAAAACGATTACGATGCAAATGTACGCATTAATTTTATAATACAAATAAAAATTTAGATAATTTTTTATTTTTAACATTTGTAAATATGTAAACATTTGATAATCAACATTTAGATTTTTTAAACTTTGATTACATTCTTGTTACATATAAATGCGAATCGTGTGACATTGGCTTTTCTTCTAACAGAATGGGTGTTGGGAAGTTGTAACATGGAGTGTTTTTATGAGTGAACCTGACATGCTTGGGGTGGTCGTAAACTGAATTGCCGGCTAATGTGTTAAGTAGCTATATCGTTTAACTGAAAAAATACAGGTTATATGCACATGGCTGATGCTCTTGTCTCGCCCGGAGTGGCGGGAGTCGCCGCCGCGGTGTCAGTGACGCTGCTCGTGGTTTCTGCTCGGAAAGTAAAAAAGTCCGCTAATGAAAATCTTGTGCCTCTGATGGGTGTGATGGGCGCTTTTGTCTTTGCCGCCCAGATGATAAACTTTACGATACCCGGCACTGGCTCGAGCGGACATATCGTGGGGGGTATTCTGCTTGGTGCTCTTCTCGGTCCGTGGGCGGCGTTTCTTACGCTTGCGTCGGTGCTGGTGGTGCAATGCCTGATATTTGCCGACGGCGGGTTGATGGCGCTCGGGTGTAATCTTCTCAACATGGGAGTCTGCTCGACGCTGATTGCCTATCCGCTTGTCTATCGTCCGATAGCCGGTGGCGGACAGAAGGCGTGGCGGATAGTTGCCGGTGCGATAGCTGCGTCTATAGTAGGGCTTGAGCTTGGGGCTCTCCTGGTGACGGCTGAAACAGAACTGTCGGGTGTGACGGCGCTTCCCGCCAAGGAATTCCTGGGCTTGATGACATCAATACATTTCTTTATAGGAATAGGGGAGGGCATTGCCACGGCTGCCGTGCTTTATTTTGTCAGGCTCTATCAGCCCGCATTGCTCTCGGGATACAGGATTGAGAAAGGGCTTGGCGCGGGTAATTATAAGAAGGCGGCTCTGGTGTTTCTCGGCATTGCTGTGGTGCTCGGAGTAGCTTTTGCCTGGATTGCCTCCTCCTATCCTGACGGGCTCGAATGGTCTATTTCCAAAATTACCGGAGCTACCGACCTTCCGGCGACCGGGGCTGCTGTAGCCCATACGATTGCTTCCGTCCAGAAGTCAACTTCGCTCCTTCCTGACTATGAAAGCACATGGTCGGGTATAATCGGGTGTGCGATTGTCGTGGCGCTCGTGTGGGTGGTGTGCGCGTTGTTTACTAAAAAACATGCAGCATAACTTCTGTATATAATAGTATATAATTAGGTATTGCCATGACGGCTCTGGAGAAGGCATTGACTGAGTTCAAGGAGGTTGAACATGCTGCACAGGGGAAAAGCCTGTTGCACTCGGTTGACGCTCGGGCAAAGACCGTCGTCGTGTTCCTTTACATTATTGCCGTACTGTCGGTCGGGCTTGACGCTCTTCAGGGGATATTGCTCTTCTGGGTGTTTCCTATCGTGGGCTGTGCGATGGGAGGCATAAGCTATGGCGAGGTTCTGAAGAAGTCGCTTTACACGCTGCCGTTTATAGCGTTTATCGGGGTATTCAACCCTCTCTTTCAGCGAGAGCCGGAGCTGTATGTAGGCAGCGTGGCTATATCCAGGGGGTGGGTTGAATTTGTGTCGATACTGGTGAGGGGGCTGCTTTCGGTTCAGATGGTGCTCGTGCTTATAATGACAACCGGGTTTTACCGTGTGTGCCGGGGGCTTGGTAAGATGAAAATGCCGGCGGTCTTTACTACGCAGCTGCTCCTTGTATATAGATATATATATGTGCTTGTCGAGGAGGCGATTGACATGGATCGCGCGCGTAAGTCGCGCAGTTATGGCAGGAAAGGGTATTCTCTAAAGATGTGGGGGACTTTTGTGGGGCAGCTGCTGATAAGGACCGTGAACAGGGCGCAGCGCATACATCTCGCCATGTTGTCGCGCGGATTCAGCGGAGGGCTGCCGTCGATGGGGAGCATGCGCTGGCGCCTCTCCGATACTGTGTTTGTGGCGGCGGGAGTGCTGCTCTTTGCCGCGTGCCGGCTGCTCGATGTAAACCTGATATTTAACCATATGCGGATATGAGCCATCACTATGTGAAATTTGACCATGTGTCGTATGATTATCCTAACGGATTCAAGGCGCTTGATGATGTGTCGTTTCTCATCACTCATGGGGAGAAGGTGGGACTTGTCGGTGCGAACGGCGCCGGAAAGTCGACGGTGATATTGCATGCCAACGGGCTGCTTATGCCGCAAAAAGGCGGTGTGGTGATAGGCGATGTCCCGATTACTAAAGAGACGCTGCCGATAATAAGGCGCACGGTGGGGCTTGTGTTTCAAAATCCGGATGACCAGCTTTTTATGCCTACTGTAGAGGAAGATGTGGCATTCGGCCCGCTCAATATGAAGCTTCCTGAGGAAGAGGTGAGGCGTCGTGTCGGGGAGGCTTTGAAGGCGGTAGGCGCATATGATCTCAGGTCGCGCCCTACGTATGAGCTGTCGGGCGGTCAGAAACGCAGTGTGGCTATAGCGGGAGTGCTCGCGATGGAGCCTGACGTACTTGTGCTTGACGAGCCGTCAAGCAATCTCGACCCCCATGCACGCCGGCTGATGATTGACCGTGTCGCAGGATTCAGGCACACATGCATTATTGCCACGCATGATATGGAGATGGTCAAGGAGCTGTGTCCGCGCACAATCGTGATGTCGCGCGGGCGCGTGGTCGCCGACGGCAGGACTGATGAGATTTTTGCTGACAGGAATTTGCTTGAGCGGGGCGGTCTGGTTTAGGTGGACGTTCTGTCATTGTTTTTTTCGTGTGTAAGGTGTGTCCGAGAAGTTGTAGAGGGGGGAGCGGATGCAGTTAAAATATATTAAAGCTTTTGAAATCTGTTAAAAAGGCAGAAAAGGTGTGGCGAAATCATGGCGAGATATAAATATCATGAAAAAGCGTGAATTTGACACTGAAATATTTGGAAAATAGCAATTTAGTGAGTAACTTTGCGGAGATTTTGAGCGTGTAGCGCAAGTTGTCCTGTCTATGGATTTGAAATTCAAGATGATAGGTGGCTTGTGTCGTTATGCTGAGGATAAACGAATAGAAACAACGATAATAAACATTTAAGTAAAAACAACAACTAAGATGCCTACAATTCAGCAATTAGTAAGAAAAGGACGTGTAGCTCTTGAGGATAAGAGTAAGTCGCCTGCGCTTGACAGCTGTCCGCAGCGTCGTGGCGTGTGTGTGAGGGTTTACACCACTACCCCCAAGAAGCCTAACTCTGCAATGCGTAAAGTCGCTCGTGTTCGTCTCACCAACGGAAAAGAGGTTAACTCTTACATCCCCGGCGAAGGTCACAACCTTCAGGAGCACTCAATCGTGCTTGTTCGCGGTGGTCGTGTTAAGGACCTCCCCGGTGTACGCTACCACATCGTACGCGGTACACTTGATACCAGTGGCGTGAAGGACCGCACACAGCGTCGTTCCAAGTATGGAGCTAAGCGTCCGAAACCGGGAGCAGCCCCCGCAGCAAAGGGTAAGAAGTAATAAACCCCCGCTCAAAGAGCAGCAGAGATAAAACAAAACCCAGTTAATTACAACTTCGTTTTTGATTTATTGGACAGCAATTTAGGTTGAGTAAACGAGGCAAGAGAGCCGAGTTGAAGAATAAAACGCAGCCAAGCAACCAAAAACACAACTTAATTAAACAATGAGAAAAGCAAAGCCTAAAAAACGGATTGTATTGCCCGATCCCGTTTTTCATGACGTAAGAGTGTCAAAGTTCGTGAACCACTTGATGTATGACGGAAAGAAGAACACTTCTTACACAATATTCTATACCGCACTTGAGACTGTGAAGTCAAAATTGCCTAACGAAGAGAAGACCGCCCTCGAAATCTGGAAGAAGGCACTTGAGAATGTGACTCCCCAGGTAGAGGTTAAATCACGTCGTGTGGGTGGTGCCACATTCCAGGTTCCTACTGAGATCCGCCCCGACCGCAAAGAGTCTATCTCGATGAAGAATCTTATCATCTATGCACGCAAGCGCGGTGGCAAGACCATGGCCGACAAGCTTGCAGCTGAAATTGTAGACGCATATAACGAGCAAGGCGGTGCGTTCAAGCGTAAGGAAGATATGCACAAGATGGCAGAGGCTAACCGCGCATTCGCCCATTTCCGTTTCTAAAAATATGATTCACTATTAATTATCATCCGATAATGGCAACTAAAGACGCAAACTTAAAATATACCCGTAACATCGGTATTATGGCGCACATTGATGCAGGTAAAACAACTACATCAGAGCGTATTCTTTTCTATACCGGTCTTACCCACAAAATCGGTGAAGTACACGACGGCGCCGCTACCATGGACTGGATGGAGCAGGAGCAGGAGCGTGGTATCACCATCACCTCTGCCGCTACCACCACTTTCTGGAAGTATGCCGGCGAGAAGTACAAAATCAACTTGATTGACACTCCGGGACACGTTGACTTTACCGTAGAGGTAGAGCGTTCACTCCGTGTGCTTGACGGCGCTGTGGCAACATTCTGCGCTGTAGGTGGTGTAGAGCCTCAGTCAGAGACTGTATGGCGTCAGGCTGACAAGTACAATGTACCCCGTATCGGTTATGTCAACAAGATGGACCGTTCAGGCGCAAACTTCTTCGAGGTAGTGCGTCAGCTCAAGGAGATTCTTGGCGCTAACCCTTGCCCCATCCAGATACCTATCGGTGCTGAGGAGACTTTCAAGGGAGTAGTTGACCTTGTAATCATGAAGGCTATCTACTGGCATGACGAGTCAATGGGTGCCGACTACACTGTAGAGGAAATCCCCGCAAGCCTTCTTGCTGAAGCAGAAGAGTGGCGCGACAAGATGCTTGAGAAAATCGCAGAATATGACGATGATCTCATGGCTAAATATTTTGACGATCCCAGCACAATCACCGAGGATGAGATCCGCAAGGCTCTCCGTTCGGCTACTCTCAGCATGAACGTCGTTCCGATGATCTGCGGTAGCTCGTTCAAGAACAAGGGTGTTCAGTGTCTTCTTGACAGCGTATGTGCTTATCTTCCCAGCCCGACTGATGCCGGTGCGGTAGAAGGACACGCTGTTGACAATCCTGATGAGATCCTTACCCGCGAGCCGTCAAGCGACGCACCCATGTGTGCTCTTGCGTTCAAGATTGCAACTGACCCCTATGTAGGACGTCTTTGCTTCTTCCGCGTTTACTCAGGTAACGTAGAGGCAGGTTCATATGTTCTCAACAGCCGTTCAGGCAAGAAGGAGCGTGTGTCACGTCTTTTCCAGATGCACTCTAACAAGCAGAACCCGAAAGAGGAAATCGAGTGTGGCGATATAGGTGCAGGTGTAGGTTTCAAGGATATCCGTACCGGTGACACCCTCTGTGCCGAAGATGCACCCATCGTGCTTGAGGCAATGGAATTCCCCGATCCCGTGATTGGTATCGCAGTTGAGCCTAAGACTCAGAAGGACCTTGACAAGCTTGGCGTAGGTCTTCAGAAACTTGCTGAAGAGGACCCCACCTTCCGTGTTGAGACTAACGAGGAGACCGGTCAGACTGTCATCTCAGGTATGGGTGAGCTTCACCTTGACATTATTATCGACCGTCTTCGTCGTGAGTTCAAAGTAGAGTGTAACCAGGGCCGTCCTCAGGTTACTTACAAGGAAGCAATCACCGAGCCCGTTGAACTCCGCGAGGTATTCAAGAAGCAGACCGGTGGTCGCGGTAAGTTTGCCGACATCATCGTACGCGTTGAACCCGTTGACGAAGGCTTCGAGGGCAACCTCCAGTTTGTTGACGAGGTTAAGGGCGGTAACATTCCTAAGGAATTCATCCCCTCTATCCAGAAGGGCTTCCAGACCGCGATGAAGAACGGTGTGCTTGCCGGCTATCCCGTAGAGCACCTCAAGGTTACCGTAATCGACGGTTCATTCCACCCGGTTGACTCCGACCAGCTTTCATTTGAGCTTTGTGCTATCCAGGCGTTCAAGAAGGCTTCAGAAAAGGCACATCCCGTGCTTCTCGAGCCTATCATGAAGATTGAGGTCGTTACTCCCGAGGAGAGCATGGGTGACGTGATCGGTGACTTGAACAAGCGTCGCGGTCAGGTAGAAGGCATGGAAACAAGCCGCAGCGGTGCACGTGTAGTAAAGGCTAAGGCTCCTCTTGCAGAGATGTTCGGTTATGTAACCGCTCTCCGTACGATTACTTCAGGACGTGCAACCAGCACAATGACCTTCTCTCACTATGCAGAGGTGAGCAGCTCAATCGCAAAGAATGTGCTTACCGAGTGTCAGGGTCGCGTTGACTTATTGAAATAACAGTTTATCAAAAAGAATATGAGCCAAAAAATCAGAATCAAGTTAAAATCTTACGATCACAACCTGCTCGACAAGTCGGCAGAGAAGATTGTAAAGACTGTAAAGGCTACCGGTGCGGTGATAAGCGGACCTATACCTCTGCCCACCCACAAGCGTATTTTCACAGTTAACCGCTCGACTTTTGTCAACAAGAAGTCACGCGAGCAGTTCCAGCTGTCATCATTCAAGCGCCTTATCGACATTTACAACTCAAGCGCCAAGACCGTTGACGCTCTCATGAAGCTTGAGCTTCCGAGCGGAGTACAGGTAGAGGTGAAAGTGTAAGATTTTAGAAAGAAAGTAAATCAACATTATTAAACAATCAAGAGAAATGCCAGGATTATTAGGAAAGAAAATCGGAATGACATCCGTATTCAGTGCCGACGGTAAGAATGTACCGTGCACTGTTATCGAAGTAGGTCCTTGTGTAGTTACTCAGGTGAAGACCGTTGAGACTGACGGTTACGATGCACTCCAGCTTGGATTTGAAGACAAGAAGGAGAAGCACACGACCCGTCCCGAACAGGGTCACTTCAAGAAAGCCGGAGTTACTCCCAAGAGACACTTGGCCGAGTTCAAAGGATTTGACGGAGAGTACAAGCTTGGTGACACCATCAATGTAGACTTCTTCACTGAAAGTGATTTCGTCGACATCGTGGGCACATCAAAGGGTAAAGGATTCCAGGGCGTTGTAAAGCGTCACGGATTCGGTGGAGTAGGTCAGGCTACCCACGGTCAGCACAACCGTCTCCGCAAGCCCGGTTCAATCGGTGCTTGTTCTTACCCCGCTAAGGTGTTCAAGGGTATGCGCATGGCAGGTCAAATGGGTAACGAGCGCGTTACCGTGCAGAATCTTCAGGTGCTGAAGGTGATCGCTGACCACAACCTATTGCTGATAAAAGGCTCTGTTCCCGGAGCTAAAGGTTCAATCGTATTAATTGAGAAATAATGGAACTCGCAATATACAACATCAAAGGAGAAGACACCGGTCGTAAGGCACAGCTTAACGACGCAGTGTTTGCCATCGAAGCTAACGAGCAGGCCGTTTATCTCGACGTGAAGCAATACCTCGCTAACCAGCGTCAGGGTACTCATAAGTCAAAGGAAAGAAGTGAAGTGTCGGGTTCAACCCGCAAGTTGCACAAGCAGAAGGGTGGCGGCGGTAGCCGTATCGGTGATATCAACTCACCCGTGCTTGTCGGTGGAGGTCGTGTATTCGGTCCCCGTCCCCGCGACTATCGCTTCAAGCTTAACAAGAAGCTAAAAGCTCTTGCACGTCGCTCTGCATTGACTTATAAGGCTCAGGACAATCAGATTATCGTCGTGGAAGACTTCAACTTCGAGGCTCCGAAAACTAAAGATTTCGTAAATTTTGCTAAAAATCTTAAAGTAGCTGAACAAAAGGTGCTTTTGGTTTTAAAAGACCAAAATAAAAACGTATATTTGTCGGCTCGAAACGTGCCCGGAGCTCAGGTAATAAGTGCTTGCGATGTAAACACTTATACTTTGCTCAACAATAAAGCTATCATCTTGACCGAGGGTAGCCTTGATGTAATTAACAATATTTAAAAACGTAGGAGGAAATTTTTACGACAATGGAATTTGAAATAACACCTATCGTCACTGAAAAAGCGACCATGCTTACAGAAAAGCTGAATCGCTACACCTTCCGTGTTTCCCCCGAAGCTAACAAGTATCAGATTCAGGATCTTGTTGAGAAGCTTTACGGCGTTCATGTTGTTAAGGTGAACACTATGATCGTTCGTGGCAAGAACAAGTCACGTTACACCCGTAGCGGCATCATCAAAGGCGGCACATCGGACTATAAGAAAGCCATCATCACTGTAGCTGATGGCGAAACCATTGACTTCTATAGCAATATATAATAAGAAATGGCAGTAAGAAAATTCAAGCCCACAACACCGGGGCAAAGACACAAAGTTATTGGTGTGTTCAAGCGCACTGAATTGGTAGGCTTCGACAAGGAGACCAAGAAGCCAATCGTACGCACCACTACTGCAAACGCACCAGAGAAATCTCTTGTGGTCGGTAAGAAATCTACCGGTGGCCGCAACGCAGAAGGACATCTGACCAACCGTTACATGGGTGGCGGTCACAAGCGTGCCTACCGTTTGATCGACTTCAAGAGAAATAAAGACGGTGTTCCCGCTGTAGTAAAGGCTATCGAGTATGATCCCAACCGTTCAGCCCGTGTAGCGCTTCTTTACTATGCAGACGGAGAAAAAGCTTACATAATTGCACCCAACGGCCTTGAGGTCGGAACGACTGTAGTCAGCGGTGCCGATGCAGCTCCCGAGGTAGGAAACGCCCTTCCCCTGAGCTCAATCCCTGTCGGTACTGTGATTCACAACATCGAGCTGCGTCCCGGACAAGGTGCTTTCATGGCACGCTCAGCCGGCACATTCGCACAGCTTGTGTCACGTGAAGGCGATTACGCAATTATCAAATTACCTTCGGGCGAAACACGCAAAGTGTTGTCAGCATGCAAGGCGACTGTAGGAGTTGTCGGCAACAGCGAGCATTCACTTGAGCGTTCAGGAAAAGCCGGACGTTCTCGCTGGCTTGGCCGTCGTCCCCGCAACCGCGGTGTTGTAATGAACCCTGTTGATCACCCGATGGGTGGTGGTGAAGGACGTGCCTCAGGAGGACATCCTCGTTCACGCAAGGGTCTTTACTCAAAGGGTCTTAAGACACGTGCACCGAAGAAGCATTCTTCAAAGTACATTATTGAAAGAAGAAAGAAGTAATCTGATTAATTAAGTAATTATGAGTCGTTCATTAAAAAAAGGCCCATATATCAGCGTAAAGCTGGAGAAGAAGGTGGCTGCTATGGAAGAAAGCGGCAAGAAGTCGGTCATCAAGACCTGGAGCCGTGCTTCCATGATATCTCCCGATTTCGTCGGCCACACTTTTGCAGTGCACAATGGTAATAAGTTTATTCCCGTATATGTTACAGAAAATATGGTAGGACACAAGCTCGGCGAGTTTGCACCGACCCGTAATTTCCGTGGACACGGCGGTAATAAGAAAAAATAATAAGGGCCATTGATATAAAAATTTTTGACAAGAAAAGAAATTAAATACAATGGGTGTAAGAAAAAGACAATCAGCCGAATTGAAGAAGGATGCCCGTAAGTCACAGGCATTTGCCAAGCTTCTCGATGTGCCCTCGTCGCCTCGCAAGATGCGCCTTGTGGTCGATATGATTCGTGGCAAGGAAGTGTTCCGTGCGCTTGGTATCCTCAAATTCTCTAATAAAGAAGCAGCTGCACGCCTGGAGAAGTGTCTCCGTTCGGCAGTTGCAAACTGGGAAGCGAAAAATGACCGTAAGGCAGAGAGCGGCGAGCTCTATGTAAGCACAATCTTCGTAGGACCCGCTCCTATGTTGAAGCGACTTCGTCCCGCTCCCCAGGGCCGTGGCTACAGAATCCGTAAGCGTGCCAATCACGTGACATTGTATGTGGACACAATTGATAAAACTAAAACTACTAAAGAATAAGAGATGGGACAGAAAGTAAATCCAATAAGCAACCGCTTAGGCGTCATCCGTGGTTGGGACTCTAACTGGTATGGTGGCAAGAAGTACGGTGATAATTTGCTCGAGGATTCCAAGCTCCGCAAATATCTTGAAGTCCGTCTCGCCAAGTCAAGTGTTTCTCGCATCGTTATCGAGCGTACACTCAAGCTCATCACTATCACAATCTGCACTTCACGTCCCGGTCTTATCATCGGTAAGGGCGGCGCTGATGTAGACAAGCTGAAGAAGGAGCTTATGAAGATTACCGACAAGGATGTTCAGATCAACATCTTCGAGGTAAAGCGTCCCGAGCTTGACGCGCAGATTGTAGCTGCCAACATCGCCCGCCAGATTGAGGGCAAGATTGCTTACCGCCGTGCGGTGAAGATGGCAATCCAGGGTACAATGCGCAGTGGTGCGGAAGGTGTCAAGATTCAGATCAGCGGTCGTCTTAACGGCGCTGAAATGGCTCGCAGCGAAATGTTCAAGGAAGGACGTACTCCGCTCCACACACTTCGCGCCGACATCGACTACGCGCTTGTAGAGGCACACACCAAGGTAGGTGTGATTGGTGTTAAGGTTTGGATTTGCCGTGGTGAGGTATACGGAAAGCGCGAGCTTGCTCCCGTGTTCACCAACTCAGGCAAAGAAGGCCGTGGCGGCAATAACGGCGCTCCCCGTGGAAACCGTTTCCGCAAACCTAAAAACAATCGTTAACGAATTGAAACAAGACAACAATGTTACAACCAAAGAAAACCAGATTTCGCCGTCAACAGAAAGGCCGCATGAAGGGCAACGCGCAGCGTGGCAATCAGCTTGCCTTCGGTTCGTTTGGCATTAAGACTTTGGAATCAAAGTGGATCACCGGTCGTCAGATCGAGGCAGCCCGTATCGCTGTGACACGTTACATGCAGCGTCAGGGTCAGGTGTGGATCCGCATATTCCCAGATAAGCCTATTACCAAGAAGCCTGCCGAGGTGCGTATGGGTAAAGGTAAAGGTAACCCTGAAGGATTCGTGGCGCCCGTTACTCCGGGACGTATCCTCATCGAGCTTGAAGGCGTGCCCTTCGATGTAGCTAAGGAGGCACTTCGCCTTGCAGCACAGAAGCTCCCTGTGACCACCAAGTTTATCGTTCGCCGCGATTATGACCCAACTCAAAACGTGTAAAAGATTATGAAGAAAGAAGAAATTAAGGAACTCAGCACTCAGGACCTCAAGGATCGTCTTGAGCAGGCACAGAAAGATTATCTTCAGATGAAGATCAATCATGCCGTTTCTCCGGTCGATAATCCTGCAGCCATTACACGTGACCGTAAAATGATTGCACGCATGAAGACTGAGTTGCGTCAGCGTGAACTAAACAATAAATAATCCCAAGAAATGGAAGAAAAGAGAAATTTAAGAAAAGAGCGTATTGGGGTTGTATCGTCCAACAAGGGTGACAAGACCATCACCGTTATGGTGAAGTGGAAGGAAAAGCACCCCATCTACGGTAAATTTGTCAACAAGACAAAGAAATATCACGCTCACGACGAAAATAATGAGTGCAGCATCGGCGACACCGTTAGACTTATGGAGACCCGTCCTCTGAGCAAGACTAAGAGATGGAGATTAGTTGAAATAATCGAAAAAGTTAAGTAATTATGATACAGACTGAATCACGTTTGACTGTTGCAGACAACAGTGGCGCAAAGGAAGCTCTTTGCATCCATGTACTTGGTGGTACAGGTCGTCGTTACGCGTCGGTAGGTGACATCATCGTAGTGTCGGTGAAGAATGTCATCCCCTCGTCTGACGTAAAGAAGGGTACTGTATCAAAGGCTGTCGTTGTACGCACAAAGAAAGAGGTGCGTCGCCCCGACGGTTCTTATATCCGCTTCGATGACAACGCGTGTGTGTTGTTGAACAACGCAGGCGAGCTTCGCGGAACTCGTATCTTCGGACCGGTTGCCCGCGAACTCCGCGCTACCAACATGAAGATTGTTTCACTCGCCCCCGAAGTACTTTAATCCATAGTAAAAGAAGTAAACCACAATGAGCAAATTAAATATTAAAAAGGGCGATACAGTTTATGTGCTCTCAGGCGAGGACCGCGGCAAGACCGGCCGCGTGCTCACCGTGCAGGTAAGCAAAGATCGCGCTATCGTTGAAGGTATCAACATGGTATCTAAGAGTACCAAGCCAAATGCTAAGCATCCCCAGGGCGGAATCATCAAGATTGAAGCTCCGGTGCATATTTCCAATCTCGCGCTTCTCGACCCCAAGACCGGCAAGCCCTGCCGTGTCGGCCGTCGCAAGAACGAGGAAGGAAAGTCAGTACGTTATTCTAAAAAATCAGGAGAGGAGATTAAGTAATGAGCACAGCGACACTTAAGAAAGACTATAAGGAGCGCATTGTCCCCGCTCTTGAGAAGGAGTTTAACTACTCGACAGTAATGCAGGTGCCCCGCCTTGAGAAGATTGTCATCAATCAGGGCCTCGGCGCTGCAACTCAGGACAAGAAGATTATCGAGACTGCAATCAACGAGCTTACAGCCATCACCGGCCAGAAGGCGGTTGCAACTCTTTCAAAGAAGGATATCTCTAACTTCAAGGTGCGTAAGAAGAATCCTATCGGCGCACGCGTGACTCTGCGTCGCGAGAAGATGTATGAGTTCCTTGAGCGTCTTATCCGCGTTGCTCTTCCCCGTATCCGCGACTTCAAGGGTATCGAGAGCAAGCTTGACGGCCGTGGCAACTATACCCTCGGTATCACCGAGCAGATTATCTTCCCTGAGATTAACATCGATTCAATCTCGAAGATGATGGGTATGAACATCACTTTCGTGACTACCGCCAAGACTGACGAGGAAGGATATGCTCTTTTGAAGCAATTTGGTCTACCGTTCAAGAACGCTAAAAACAACTAAGATATACTATGGCTAAAGAATCAATGAAGGCTCGTGAAGTTAAGAGAGCCAAGCTCGTAGCGAAGTATGCCGAGAAGAAGGCAGCCCTCAAGGCTGCCGGCGACTACGAAGGCCTCCAGAAACTTCCCAAGAATGCTTCTTCAGTGCGTCTGCACAACCGTTGCAGCATCACTGGACGCCCGAAGGGTTACATGCGTCAGTTTGGCATTTCACGTATACAGTTCCGTGAAATGGCATCTGCCGGACTTATCCCCGGAGTTAAGAAAGCAAGCTGGTAAAAAAATCACGAGATCCAGATAAACGCGAGTATTAAATATTGTTCGGATAATCCCGAATCAATTTAAACAAATCAATAAAATGACTGATCCAATAGCAGATTATTTAACAAGATTGAGGAACGCAATCAAGGCTCAGCACAGAGTAGTAGAGATTCCTGCCTCAAACTTGAAAAAAGAAATCACCAAGATTCTTTTTGAACAGGGCTACATCCTTAACTATAAGTTTGTAGATGGTGAAAATCCCGCAGGCATCATCAAGATTGCCTTGAAGTATGATCCGGTCGACAAGGTAAACGCTATCAAGAGCTTGAAGCGTGTTTCACGTCCCGGTCTTCGTCAGTATACCGGCTACAAAGATATGCCGAGAGTTTTGAACGGGTTAGGTATTGCCATACTTTCTACCTCAAAGGGTGTCATGACCAATAAGAAGGCTCGTGAGCTCAAGGTAGGCGGTGAGGTATTGTGTTATGTTTACTAATAATAGGAGGAAACAGCAATGTCAAGAATAGGTAAAGCCCCCATTGAAATCCCTGCAGGCGTGACTGTCACTGTAAACGGTGACGTAGTTACTGTTAAGGGCCCGAAAGGTGAACTCTCACAGAAAATCAATCCTGAACTTACAATAAAGGTTGAAGACGGACATGTGACTCTCACCCGTCCTTCTGATGACCGCGAGCATCGTGCGCAGCACGGTCTCTACCGTGCCTTGATCCACAACATGGTTGTCGGTGTATCTCAGGGCTACCGCAAGGAGATGGAGCTCGTCGGTGTAGGTTATCGTGCTACTTCTGAAGGTCAGGTGCTTGAGCTGTCACTCGGATTTTCCCACGCTATATTTATCAAGCTTCCCAAGGAAGTCAAGGTTGAAGCGAAGACCGAGCGTAACAAGAACCCTCTTATTATTCTCGAAAGCGATGACAAGCAGCTGCTTGGTCAGGTATGTGCCAAGATCCGCTCGCTCCGCAAGCCTGAGCCTTACAAGGGTAAGGGTATCAAGTTTGTCGGTGAGGTAATCCGTCGCAAGTCTGGTAAATCGGCAGGTGCTAAATAATTAAAGTAGACAGAATCATGATATCCAAGATACAAAGAAGAAATAAAATCAAGACACGTATCCGTGGTAAAGTGTCTGGCACCGCCGCTCGTCCCCGTATGACGGTGTTCCGCAGCAACAAGCAGATTTATGTACAGGTGATCGACGACCTTGCCGGCAACACAATCGTTGCCTGCTCTTCAAAGGGTCTCGAAGGCGGCACCAAGACTGAGGTTGCCGCAAAGGTTGGCAAGGCTATCGCTGAGAAGGCGCTTGCTGCCGGCATCACTGAGGTAGTTTTCGACCGTAATGGCTATCTGTTCCATGGTCGTGTTAAATCATTGGCTGACGCGGCTCGCGAAGGCGGACTTAAATTTTAAGAATCATGGCAAATAAGAATAATAGAGTTAAATCTACCAACGACCTTGAGCTCAAGGATCGTCTCGTTGCCATCAACCGCGTTACCAAGGTTACAAAGGGTGGTCGTACATTCACTTTCGCCGCTATCGTTGTAGTAGGTAACGAAAACGGTATTGTTGGCTGGGGTCTCGGAAAGGCAAATGAAGTTACAGCTGCCATCGCAAAGGGCGTTGAAGCTGCTAAGAAGAACCTTATCCGTGTTCCGGTTCACAAAGGCACTATCCCTCACGAGCAGGAGGCAAAGTTTGGCGGTTCACGCGTAATCCTCAAGCCTGCTTCTCACGGTACCGGAGTAAAGGCCGGTGGTGCGATGCGTGCTGTGCTTGAGAGTGTAGGCGTTACCGACGTGCTTGCCAAGTCTAAGGGTTCATCCAACCCTCACAACCTTGTGAAGGCGACTATCGAGGCTCTCGGTGAGATGCGTAGCCCGCTTCAAGTGGCACAGAATCGTGGCGTTTCGCTCGAAAAAGTGTATAACGGTTAAATCAACTTGAACAATGGCAAAAATTAAAATAACTCAGATTAAGAGCCGTATCAATGCGCCTAAGGTTCAGAAACTGACTCTTGACGCGCTTGGCTTGAAGAAAATGCATCATTCGGTGGTTAAGGAAGACACCCCCGACGTGATGGGAATGGTTAACCGTGTTCGTCACCTCGTAGAAGTGACCAACGCATAATTCAGGACTTTAAGTTATGGAATTAAATACTATCCAGCCCGCCGTAGGGTCAAATAAGAAGAAAAAGCGTATTGGTCGTGGTCCCGGTTCCGGTAAGGGAGGTACATCTACCCGCGGACACAAGGGTGCCAAGTCTCGTTCAGGCTATTCTCGCAAGATTGGTTTTGAAGGTGGTCAGATGCCGCTTCAGCGCCGTCTTCCGAAGTTTGGCTTCAAGAACATCAACCGTGTAGAGTACAAGGCTATCAATGTAGGTGACCTTGAAACTCTCGCAGCAGCGAAGGGTCTTGAGAAGATCGGTCTTGAAGAACTCCGCGCAGCCGGTTTCATCTCACGCAAGCAATTGGTCAAGATTCTTGCTACCGGAACTATCACACGTGCAATCGCTGTTGAAGCTAATGCTTTCTCAGAAGCCGCTCAGAAGGCTATCGAGGCAGCCGGTGGTTCAATTGCTAAAGTTTAATTATAATGAGATTTGTTCAAACCATCAAAAACATTTGGACAATCGAAGAGCTCCGCAAGCGTCTCCTCGTGACATTCCTTCTGGTATTCGTTTACCGGTTGGGATGTTACGTGGTGCTTCCGGGTATCCACCCCGATGATCTTGATGCATTGGCAAAGTTCACTTCGGGAAGCGGTCTTATGCAGCTCCTCGATATGTTCTCGGGTGGTGCGTTCTCACAGGCGTCGATTTTCGCGCTTGGTATCATGCCTTACATTACTGCATCGATCGTGATACAGCTGCTCGGCATGGTGCTCCCCTCGTTCCAGAAGATGCAGCGGGAAGGAGAGAGCGGTCGCCAGAAGTTAAATCAGTATACCCGTTACCTTACAGTGATTATCCTGTTGCTTCAGGGTCCTGCCTATCTGATGAACCTGCAATATCAGGTGAATGGTGCCGGCGGTCACGCGTCAATGGGTTTCTGGACCATCCTTTACCTCACAGTCATTCTTGCTGCTGGCTCCATGTTTATCATGTGGCTCGGTGAGCGTATAACTGACCGTGGTATCGGTAACGGTATTTCTTTCATTATCCTTGTGGGTATTATCGCCCGTCTGCCGCAGGCTCTGTATTATGAATTTGTCAGCCGTCTCCCCGGTTCTACCGGCTCTGAGGGCGGACTTGTCATGTTTATCGTCGAGCTTGTGTTGCTGTTTGCAGTTACCGTAGGTGCCGTGCTTCTTGTACAGGGTACACGTAAGGTGCCCGTGCAGTATGCTAAGCGCATTGTCGGCAACAAGCAGTATGGCGGCGCACGTCAGTATATCCCGTTGAAGGTAAACGCCGCCGGTGTGATGCCGATTATCTTTGCCCAGGCTATCATGTTTATCCCTATCACTCTTGCAGGATTCGGAGCCAAGGAAAACTCGATTTTTGTCAAGTTCTCCGACATAAATGGTCTGGCATATAATATCACATACTTCATCCTTATTGTCGCATTCACATATTTCTATACTGCAATCACGGTACGTCCTACCGAGATGGCTGACAATATGAAGCGCAACAATGGATTTATCCCCGGCGTTAAGCCCGGCAAGAAGACTGTCGAGTATCTTGACTCGATCATGTCGAGAATCACTTTGCCAGGCTCGCTTTTCCTCGGTATTGTGGCTGTAATGCCTGCATTTGCACGTCTGTTTGGCGTAAGCCAGAATTTTGCACAGTTCTTCGGTGGAACATCGCTGCTCATCCTTGTCGGTGTAGTGCTTGACACTCTCCAGCAGATTGAGTCACATCTTATGATGCACCACTACGATGGTCTCATGAAGGATGGCAAGATTAAGGGTCGTACAACCGGCAGTGCTTATTGATTAAGTTGAATTTTTGATATTTATCATCAATAAATGATCTATCTCAAGACATCGGAAGAAATAGCGCTTATGCGCGAAGCCTGTAATCTCGTGAGTCGCACACTTGGTGAAGTTGCCAAGTGGGTGACTCCCGGTGTTACGACATTTAGACTTGACACCATTGCCCGTGAGTTCATCCAGGACAATGGAGGCAAGCCTGCGTGTCTTGGCTATGGCGGCTTTCCCGGTACTCTGTGTATTGAGGTCAACGAGGTAGTGGTTCATGGCTTCCCTTCCAATTACGCTCTCCGTGAAGGCGACATCGTTGGTCTTGACTGTGTGGTCGAGCTTAACGGCTACAACGGTGACCAGTGTTACACATTCCCGGTAGGGGAGGTTGCGCCTGAAGTGCTCGCTCTCATGAAGACGACCAAGGAGTCGCTTTACAAGGGCATCGCGGCATGTAAGGAGGGAAACAGAATAGGCGATATAGCCAACGCGGTGCAGACTTACTGCGAGCGCCACGGCTATTCTATCGTGAGAGAGATGTGTGGACATGGTATCGGTAAGAGCATGCATGAAGACCCCGAGGTGCCTAACTACGGACGCAAGGGCATGGGTGCGATTATCAAAAATGGCATGTGTCTCGCAATCGAGCCTATGGTAAATCTTGGCAAGCGAAACATCGTGATCGGAAAGGACGGATGGACATGCCGCACTCGTGACGGCAAGCCTTCGGCTCATTACGAACACACAGTGGCTGTCATAGGAGGAGAAACAGAGATCCTTACCACCTTTGACTATGTGGATCAGGTATTAGGTAATAAAGCAATTTAAACTTATTTTATGGCAAAACAGGCTGCAATCGAACAAGACGGTACTATAGTGGAGGCGTTGAGCAACGCAATGTTCCGTGTGGAACTTGAAAACGGACACGAAATCACTGCTCACATCTCCGGAAAGATGCGCATGCATTATATCCGTATTCTTCCCGGCGACAAGGTGAGAGTGGAGATGTCTCCCTATGACTTGTCAAAGGGCAGAATTGCATTTAGATACAAATAATAAGAAAAAAACAATAAGATATGAAAGTAAGAGCCTCAATTAAGAAGCGTACTCCCGACAGCAAAATCGTGCGTCGCAAGGGTCGCCTTTACGTGATTAATAAGAAAAATCCGAAGTATAAACAGCGCCAAGGATAATTTTTAGTATTTTTGCAGAAAATTTAGTCAATCAATATGGCAGTTAGAATCGTGGGAGTGGATCTCCCCCAAAACAAAAGAGGTGAAATCGCCTTGACTTATATATTCGGCATCGGACGTAGCGCCGCTAACTCTATCCTTGAGAAAGCCGGAGTTGACAAAAACATCAAAGTTAAAGACTGGACCGACGCTCAGGCTGCCGCTGTCCGTGAGGTAATCGGTGCCAACTACAAGGTAGAGGGTGACCTCCGCAGCGAAATCCAGCTCAACATCAAGCGTCTGATGGACATCGGTTGCTACCGTGGTATCCGTCACCGTATCGGTCTGCCCGTGCGTGGTCAGAGCACAAAGAACAATGCACGTACTCGCAAGGGTCGCAAGAAAACAGTTGCTAACAAGAAGAAAGCTACAAAATAATAAATTAGTATGGCAAAAAAGACAGTCGCAGCAAAGAAGAGAAATGTCAAGGTTGACGCAAACGGTCAGCTTCATGTACACTCGTCTTTCAACAACATTATCGTGTGCCTGGCAAATTCGGAGGGTCAAGTCATCTCCTGGTCAAGCGCAGGTAAGATGGGCTTCCGTGGCTCAAAGAAGAACACCCCCTATGCAGCCCAGATGGCGGCACAGGATTGCGCAAAGGTCGCTTACGACCTCGGTCTGCGCAAAGTGAAAGCCTATGTTAAAGGCCCCGGCAACGGCCGTGAGTCAGCTATCCGTACAATCCACGGTGCAGGAATCGAAGTGACCGAGATTATCGACGTTACTCCGCTGCCCCACAACGGATGCCGTCCTCCCAAGCGTCGTCGCGTATAATAAGATCTTTATTTAAAGTTACTTTCACTTATCTATCAACTGAGGCTTTTGATTGTGAAGCGGCATTGAATGTGAATAGACCACAATTTTTATCACCTCTCTGTGGTCGCGGCTGCACTAAGATGACGAACCATAGTCAATCCCAAAATTTAAGATTTTACAAAAATGGCTAGATATACCGGTCCTAAAACAAAGATCGCTCGTAAGTTTGGCGAGCCTATCTTCGGTGCTGACAAAGTTCTTGCTAAGAAGAACTATCCCCCGGGACAGCACGGCGTAAACAAGCGTCGCAAGTCTTCGGAGTATGGCGTTCAGCTCCGCGAAAAGCAGAAAGCTAAATACACTTACGGTGTACTCGAAAAGCAGTTCCACAATCTTTTTGATCGTGCGTCTCGCACTAAGGGTATCACCGGTGAGGTGCTTCTCCAGCTTCTCGAATCACGCCTTGACAACATCGTTTATCGTCTTGGCATCGCTCCTACACGCGCAGCTGCCCGTCAGCTCGTGCTTCACCGTCACATCACTGTCAACGGCGGCGTTGTTAACATCGCTTCCTATCATGTACAGCCCGGTGATGTAATCGGTGTACGTGAGCGTTCCAAGTCTCTTGAAGTAATCGCCGACGCGCTTGCCGGATTTAACCACAGCAAGTATCCCTGGCTTGAATGGGATGAGTCAGCTAAGGCCGGCAAGATGCTTCATGTGCCTACACGCGAGGATATCCCCGAAAACATCAAGGAGCAGCTTATCGTTGAGTTGTATTCTAAATAATCATTTTAACACGTAGATCCATGGCTATTTTAGCATTTCAGAAACCTGACAAAGTTGTCATGTTGGAAGCCGATAATTTTTTCGGTAAATTCGAGTTCAAGCCATTGGAGCCCGGATATGGTATAACTGTAGGTAACGCGCTCCGCCGCATCCTGCTCTCTTCTCTTGAAGGCTATGCCATATCTTCGATTCGCATCGATGGCGTAAAGCATGAGTTCGACACAATCCCCGGTGTTAAGGAAGATGTCACCAATATCATCCTTAACCTCAAGAAGGTTGACCTCAAGCAAGTTGTCGAAGATGCCGAAACTGAGAAGGCTACAATCACAGTGTCAGGTCAGGAGGTGTTCAAGGCCGGTGACATAGGCAAGGTTCTTACCGGATTTGAGGTTCTCAATCCCGACCAGGTCATTTGTCATTTGGATCCCGGTGCAAGTTTTCAGCTTGACATCACTATCAACAAAGGTCGCGGTTGGGTTCCCGCCGAGGAAAATGCCAATCCCGCCGATGCTATCGACGTAATCGCTATCGACTCGATTTACACGCCGATTAAGAATGTGAAGTACACTGTTGAAAACTTCCGCGTCGACCAAAAGACCGACTACGAAAAATTGATTATTGAGATAACTACCAACGGCTCTATCCTCCCCAAGGATGCTCTTAAAGAAGCCGCAAAGATTCTTATCTACCACTTTATGCTCTTCTCTGACGAGAAGATCACCCTCGAGACTACCGAGACCGATAGCAACGAGGAATTTGACGAAGAAGTTCTGCGCATGCGCCAGCTTCTCAAGTCTAAGCTAGTGGACATGGATCTTTCCGTGCGTGCACTCAACTGCCTCAAGAGCGCCGAGGTCGAGACTCTTGGCGAGTTGGTAGTGTTCAACAAGACTGACCTCTTGAAATTCCGTAACTTCGGTAAGAAGTCGCTCACTGAGCTTGACGAGCTTCTTGCTAATCTTAACCTGTCGTTCGGAATGGATATTTCAAAGTATAAATTAGATAAAGAGTAATAAACGATGAGACATAATAAAAAATTCAACCATCTTGGCCGCAAGAAGGCTCACCGCGATGCCTTGCTCGCTAACATGACTATCTCGCTCATCATGCACAAGCGTATTTTCACCACGCTTGCAAAGGCTAAAGCTCTACGCATGTATGCCGAGCCGCTGATCAACCGCGCTAAGGAGGACAACACTCCTAACCGCCGTCTTGTATTCAGCCACCTTCAGAACAAGTATGCTGTCACTGAGCTTTTCCGCGAGGTAGCACAGAAGATAGCTGAGCGCAACGGCGGCTACACCCGCATTATCAAGACCGGCAACCGTCTTGGTGACAACGCGCAGACTTGCTTCATCGAGCTCGTTGACTACGATGAAAACATGATGAAGGATACAGCTGCCAAGAAGACAACCCGCACCCGTCGCTCTCGCAAGAGCAGCGCCGAGAAGGCTGCCCCCGCTGCAGAAGCTCCTGCAACCGAGGCTCCCGCAAGCGAGGCTCCCGCAGCTGAGTAATATCTTTAAGATACTTTTACCTTACATGCCGCCACTGGAAAAACTATCCGGTGGCGGCATTTTGCTTTGTTCAGAAAGTATTGTCACGGCGTGTCGATTAAGAAAGCGGCTATTTCTCCGCGTCGGCGTGATATTATTGACTTTATGATTTTTATTAACTGTTTTTGTTAATGACAGAGCAAATTTTTTTTGTATCTTTGTCAGCAATTAAATGACCAAAATTTATACACTGCATAATTTTTATTAGAAACATTATGAAAATTGAAAAAATCATTGGACGTGAGGTCCTTGACTCTCGTGGTAACCCCACTGTAGAAGTAGATGTAGTTCTTGAATCAGGCGCTTTCGGCCGTGCTTCTGTTCCCTCCGGTGCATCTACCGGCGAAAACGAGGCTCTTGAGCTTCGTGACGGTGACAAGAGCCGTTACATGGGTAAGGGTGTGACCAAGGCTGTTGCTAATGTAAACGGTCCTATCGCACAGGCACTCGTTGGCATGTCAGCTCTTGACCAGATTAAGATTGACGAGACTATGCTTGCTCTCGATGGCACTGAGACCAAGTCTAACCTTGGTGCTAACGCTATCCTCGGTGTGTCGCTCGCAGTTGCCAAGGCTGCTGCCGACTATCTTGACCTCCCGCTCTACAAATATATCGGCGGATGCAACTCTTACGTTCTTCCCGTTCCGATGATGAACATCATCAACGGTGGCGCTCACTCTGACGCTCCCATCTGCTTCCAGGAGTTCATGATCCGTCCTATTGGTGCATGCTGCTTCAAGGAAGGTATCCGCATGGGTACTGAGGTGTTCCACAACCTCAAGAAGGTGCTTCACGACCGTGGCCTCTCTACTGCAGTAGGTGACGAGGGTGGTTTCGCTCCCGCGCTTGACGGAACTGAGGACGCTCTTAACGTAATCATCAAGGCTATCGAGCTTGCAGGTTATGTTCCCGGAAAGGATGTCACCATCGGTCTTGACTGCGCTTCTTCTGAGTTCTACAAGGACGGTGTTTACGACTATACCTGGAAGCAGGGTGCCGATGCTCCCAAGCTGACTTCTCAGCAGCAGGCTGAATACCTCAAGACTCTCGTTGAGAAATATCCTATCGACTCTATCGAGGATGGTATGGACCAGAACGACTGGGAAGGCTGGAAGATTCTTACCGACCTTATCGGCAATCGTTGCCAGCTCGTTGGTGACGACCTCTTCGTTACTAACGTTAAGTACCTCAAGAAGGGTATCGAGCTTGGTTGCGCTAACTCTATCCTTGTTAAGGTTAACCAGATCGGTTCTCTTACCGAAACCCTCCGCGCTGTTGAGCTCGCTCAGCGTAACGGCTACACCGCTGTCATCTCTCACCGTTCAGGCGAGACTGAAGACGCTACTATCGCTGACATCGCTGTCGCTACCAACGCCGGACAGATTAAGACCGGTTCTGCAAGCCGTTCTGACCGTATGGCTAAGTACAACCAGCTTCTCCGCATCCAGGAAGAGCTCGGCGACGCAGCTGAATATGGTTATGGCAAGCGCACCAAGATGCCCCAGGCATAATAGTTCATTGAACAATAATAAAAAAAGTTGCCGACCTTCGGGTCAGCAACTTTTTTTATTTTAAAGCGCTCCTGCGTGGCTCACTCGTTAAGACGCAGGATTCTGATGCCGGTGGCGGTGCGGTTGCGTCTTACGTATTCTGACAGCGGCATCTTGTCTATGATTACCTTTCCGGCGGCTGAAGAGGCGTGCATCAGTTTTGGAGTCCCGTCTTCGATGACAATTATTCCCATGTGCTGTACGTCGAGCCCCGGGGTTTTAGTCGTGATGAGCACTATGTCACCTTCGCGAAGCTGGGCCGTGATGTCCTTCATTGTTAGTTTCGGCGCCTTTATATAAGGAAAACGGTGGTTGCGATATCCCAGCTCCGTATTGCGTATGCGGTCATAGCTTATCGAATCGGAGAGGGCGGGATACTTATCCCTGTTACGGCTTATAAAGTCAAGCGATTTCACCTGATGTTCGCTGCCGGCAAGCGAGCCGGTCACTTCCTTGAAATTCCCGCGGTGTACATTGTCCACAATCCAGTCGCTCGGATAGTGAAGGCGCGACCCGAAGTCTTTCTGTTCGCCTGAACGGTAGCGGAGCCGCTCAAGATTATATGCGAAATCACGCCACGATGTCCTTCCTTCACCTATTGTATATGCGAGAGCCATCACCGTTTCCACGTATGTTGTGCAGTCCATCTCCTCCATGTTTATGGTAAGCCGTTCGCCCTCGTCGCTTTCAAGCGTCCCTGCAACATATGGTGTCCCGAGAAATTCTTTACCTATATATGCCACTCTCGCTTCCGGGGACATGCCCTCGGTGGCGGCAGTCGCTTCAATAAGCAATGCGCCTATTTTTGTTGTGTCGGCATTTTCATCATGAAACCTTATGTCATGCAGGTTGGCACAATTGCATGTAACAGCGGTTGTGATAAAAAATCCGGTTAAAAAGTGTTTAATCATAATTATTGCTTTACGATAATAACAAAGATACGAAAATAGCACCACATACCCAAATTTAAATCAACTTGGTGGGGAATACCGATTGTTGTGATTTTTTGCTGTAAAAATCTTTTATTGATAAGTTATTGTAAATTAGCGAAATATTAAAAATGGCGAAAAATATTATGAAAAAACTTCCTGGAATATTTGGAAGTTTCGGAAAAGGTGCATAACTTTGCACTCGCTTTTGGGAAAGCAACGAAATGCAAAAGAGTTTGCAGCTGATGAAAAATCGGAACTGAAATTAAAAAGATGTTAAAAATTTTGCTAGTTCAAAAATTTGACATAACTTTGCAAAACCTTTCCGCTAATAAATTTAGCAACGAAAGCGCAAGAACATTGAAATGATTAAATAGACAAGAAACAGTACAAGAGCATTAATGAAATAATGCCTCAAGTCAATTCAAGTCCAAATAAGTCGAGCGACGAGTCGGGGGCTTCGTATACAGTATAAAAACAAACTAAGTTAAATACAAACAACGGAGAGTTTGATCCTGGCTCAGGATGAACGCTAGCGACAGGCCTAACACATGCAAGTCGAGGGGCAGCGGGGAGCTGAGCTTGCTCAGCTCTGCCGGCG
>NZ_SPPC01000011.1 GCF_004570975.1 Barnesiella sp. WM24 | reverse complement strand
ATATATATATACAAGTTACGTCTCCTGACGGAGACGTGCAAGAAGATAAATCTTCTTGCCTTCTTACGCGCGCGGAGAGTGCTGGGGTTGAGAAAAAAGGGAAGTCTAAAAAAACATCAAAGCCCCAAAAAGAGAGGGCGAAAAAAAATCCCACCATCGTGGCTCGAGCCAGAGTAGTCTTTGAAAGCCATTTCCAGCAGCTATATCAGAATCCGTACTATTGGACAGCAAAAGATGGTGCAAATATGAAACAGCTTCTCCAAAAAATTTCATACAGTCGACAGCATAGGGAAAATCCCCTTCCAGTTGATGACGACTCAATTCTCGACGCTCTAAGTAAGTTCCTTGAAACAATCAACAAAAGCTGGGTTATGGACAACTTCTCTGTGACGACCATAAATAGCCAGTACAACAACATCATTTCAGAAATAAGAAATCGATCAAAATTAGATACCAATGGCAGAATCACTAATACCCCGACAACGCAAGGACGGTCGGCAATCGGAGCCGACATCTCTGACAGTTATCGTCAACGGGCTTCTATCCTCGCAGATATCGAAGAGGCAGACAGACGATACCTTGAAAGGCGTGAGTCCGTTAGCGATGTCTCTTATGAAGAACTACCTGCCCTCTCAGGTGGCGAAAGCGTATAATCCGACATTACAAGCCGGCATTATGGCTGCGTTTCCCACAATTTTGGGCGCACATCAAGCCAAGAACATTCCGGCAATAGTTCACCTTGCTCAGGCATATGATGAGGATGTAGCCGTGAAATGGATACAGGATCAACTACTCCAAGTTAATGAGTTTGCGGGAGTCAAAGCCAAACTAAGCGATATGCAGTTGGATGAGCTTGCTATCCAAATCCGTTTGGAGTATGGTTATCTTAATCTCTTTGAGTTTATTCTGTTCTGCGCACGGCTTCGGTCCGGGCGGTACGAAGATTTCTATGGCTCAGTCGACCCAATGAGAATACTGAAATCTCTGGATGCTTTTTGCTCAGATAGGCGCGATGAAATATGGAAAGAAGCCGAGGCTAAAGAAAAAGAGGAACGCGAACGCGAATACGAAGAAAACCTCAAAAATAGCATTTCTTTCGATGATTGGTATAGGAAACTTCCAGAAGACAAGAAAGAAGAAGTCAGAACACATCCGTATTTCTGTCAGGTGGCAAAAAGAATTGATTCAACCGACAATCAAAATGATTAGGCATACATCAGAATTTGCAGATTTGATTAAAATAAACCCGCAAAAACTTGCATATATGATTATTTATGATTATCTTTGTGTATGCAAATAAGATAAAAACAATCAAAAAAACGAATAACGAAAAAAATGGAGACTCTAACCCCTGAGCAAATAAAAGTAGCGGAACAACTCCGTAAAGAAATAAGAGTGGCATATCCTTATGTTTCCCCTGATGTCTATGCCGTTGAATATTTTGTAGTGCAAGGTTGGTCGCATCCGGAACGGCTCACCGTTCACACTCTCTACGACCATCTGCTTTCGCAGGGGTTCTGTGAAGTAGAACAATAGTCGCTATGGATTTCCTTTCATTCTACGAGCCGCCATTTTACTCTGATGGAGTATTCGTTTGGTCGAATAATGGGAATATGGCTTTAATGGCTAACGACTTATCGAGGGATAATGACGCATTATTGAAAAGGATGTGCCATATCCTTAACGATGAAGAGAAGCCGGTCAAAATTCCTCAATTATCATATTCTGCTCCTGAAATTCTCTTAGACGGCAAGAAGTTCCTTACTGTGCGCGGTTGGGGGGCTTTAACCCGTTTCGCTGGCTCTCCGGAGGCTGCAACACAAATCCAAGATGCCTTTGCCCATTGGGTAATCAAAAAATTGCGAGGAAATGATACAGTTGTCTAATTCCGATGCAGAGCAAGTTTGCCTTCATCTTGGTAAACATTTATGCAAATTGAAACAGGCTCTTGGGACAAGAAACCAAGTGTCAACAAAGCAAATCAACGAAGCCAGAATGCTGGGAATCCTCATAAATAAAATCAGTAATAAACTTGATAAAGCGTGCCCTGGCAGGCAGACAAAATAATGGCATATAATTCCGAAAAAAACAAACTTCGCTCTAAGGTTATCGACGAGCTTATTTCTGCAGACAACTGGTTCACCCTTGTTACTGCAGAAGATAAGGTAAAGGTATTCTCATGTACCGATCCGAATAAACTAAAAAGAGGGCTCGTGAACATGATGCTCCAGGAACAGTGTTACGCCAATCTGCTTGTGGATGCGGTTGGCGATTATGTCAATATTATGCGAAAACGCGAGCTGCGCAAGGGCATATCGCTAAATTAAATGATATGAGTTTCAACGGAAAAGCAATATATCAGCCAAAAGGCAAAGCTAGAGAGTATTCGGCGTGGGCTTGCAATTTCTATAATGGTTGCTCAAATGGTTGTCAGTATTGTTATTGCAAGCGAGGCGTATTGAGCCATGTATGGGCCACAACTCCATATTTGAAAAAGTGTTTCAAAAACGAAGAAAATGCGCTGCGGGTATTTATCGAAGAGGCATCAAAGAATTTGGTCGAACTTCAGCAAAATGGCTTACTCTTCAGTTTTACAACAGACCCTATGTTGCCCGAAACAATAGGACTCACTAAAGCCGCCGTCAGAGCTTGTTTGGTTCTCGATATACCTGTGCAGATTCTTACGAAGAGAGCCGATTGGGAACTGGAGATAACCATTCCCAAGCCTGAGAAAGCCAAAGAGTTGTTAGCCTTCGGATTCACATTGACGGGCTGCGATAATTTGGAGCCTTATGCCTCGCCTAACATCGAGCGAGTGAAGAAGATGCTTGAGCTTCATAAGGAAGGTTATAAAGTTTTTGCCAGCATTGAGCCTATCGTAAAAATAGACGCATCATTTGCCATGATAAATGCTCTTTCTGGGTGGTGCGATCTTCTGAAAATAGGATTGTTGAGTGGAAAGAAAGAATACAATGAAGACGGTGTGCAATTCTTGTACGAAATGTTGAAAGACGATACTCGCGGAAGTAAATTCTACCTAAAAGATAGTTTCGTCGATTTCCTAGGCATTGACCGTTCAGCATTACCAGCTCATTTCGTTGAATCATCATATAATATCTTCAAAGGAAAATGAAACGAAGACCTAAGTTTACAATTATGTGGGGGCGCGTAATCGCGTCTCTGCTATCGATTGTCCTTTTGCCAATTCTACTCCCGGTAACGATACTTGAAAGTATCTGCGTGAATATTCTGATAGCGTGGGGCCAAATCAGGCACTGGATAATCTCAAAACTCGATATGAAAAGGAATAAATACCATGAATAAAATAGTTCAGCTCACAGAGTACGAGTATCAGCAACTCAAGAAAGAGGCTGAAATGACCTGCGCCGCAATGGAAGCCGAAATTGCGCGAGGTATAGAGGAGCACTCCAAACTATCTATAGACCTTAAACTCGATATCGGAAGAGATTGGGAAGATGTGTTCCACATAAAGCCGGTTGTATATATATCCTCTTCTTACTATGACACCGGGCAAGGATTCGATAAAGTAAAGTACGCCGTATCTTATGATGCCTGCCGAAAGATTAGCAAGCACGTTGAGAAGTGGCTGGAAAATCAAATCCGGACACGATATAAGATCGACGTCGACACAATAAACAAGTACAACAAGAGAATGAACAATCAAGCTAAGTGGAATTATGCCTATGCACTCATAGCTCTTTCTGGTTGGCTCGTTGCCTGTCTTTCTATATTCCTCTGATATGGCACAGATAGTAAGTGAAGCTGCTGGCTTCAAGGTCGCAGAAGTGAGTCGAACTGAACTTATGGATAAATTAGGACCATTAGGGTCTATAGGAGTCTGCGACAGTTGTATGTCTAAGTCGAAAACGGGCTATTACGTTGCAGTACTTGATCAGTGGTTTTGCCCTAAATGCTATAACGAATTTATTCAAAATAACACTCCGGACCCTCGCGACACTTGGTTTGAGGATGAGCGGTTTGCGTGGTTCAAAAAATTATTTCAACTATAACAGCCCTGGAGCGGCTAATTAAACTCCAATCAAAAATCACATGAAACAGTATATTGGAATCGAAGAAGTGCAAGCCAAACCTATGACCTATGGAGAGGCTTTCAAGGAGGGTATTATTCCTCCTTCTGCTTACGTCGAGGAACTGAGCGAAAGTGAAGGTTACCTCATGCAGGATGATTCTAAAGACAAGGGATGGCTTCCCAAAGAGGTTTTTGAAAATCTCTACCGGCTCGCCGACACTCCTGTCGAAAGAATGCATATCGAGTACGATGAGCTTGCTAAGAAAAGTGGTAACCTCAATGCGTTCATTAGGAGCGACAAGTTCAACAGTTGCGGAACCGATATCCGGGCACTCTTGGTAGCCCAGAATGTTGCAATGGGAGACTACATGAATCTCCTTGCAACTCGTACTACGCTTATGGAAACGGGGGAAGGCGGTATGGGTTACTTCTCTTTCGGTATCGCTATTACTCTGCTTGAAAAAGGCTTTGTTCTTCGCCGTGAAGGTTGGAATGGTAAAGGTCTTGTGGTTTTCAAGCAGGTGCCGACCCATATCACGTCAGAGACTATCCCCAATATGCAATCCCTTCCTCAAGCCGCAAAAGACTTCATTATGGAAGGTAAAGAGGTTATCGACTATACCAGTCAATGCCTGATCTATAATGACACCACCGGCCGTGCTGATTCTTGGGTGCCGTCAATCAGTGATGTCTTCGCTAAAGACTGGGAGGTAGTCCGCTGATAGATGCCAAAGCCTCTTTGTACAGCAGCCCACTGTCTAATCTATCGCCTACGGAAAAAAGGAATTCGCGTAAATACCAAAGAACGTGTTATCTTTCTTCCGTATGGCGAGAGAGTGGAAGACTATGTGCAAATTGTTCGACTTCAACGTGAGTTCTATCTCAATGTTCAATTCATAATTACTTGAAGATGAAAGACGAAGAGAAATTTCTCAATCGGTTTGTAAACACGTTTGAGTGGCCCGAAAGTATCAAGAAGCCTTTTTATAGGGAGGGATTTGTATATGCTACAAATCGTACTATTATGGTGCGTGTTCCATATAACGACTTGAAACGAGTGTATGAACCCGTAGATTCACCTAAAAACTTGCCGCAATTCCCTGAATCAACTTGTGATATTGAATTGCCTATCAGTGTGCTTGTGGAAACATTTAAAAGCATACCCCAATGTGAAGAACGTCGCGTAGAAGGTAAAGCTGCTGAGTGTGATGAATGTGAAGGAAATGGCGAAGTTGAGTGGACCTATGAAGACTCGGACGGAGAGGAACATCAGAAATATTTTGATTGTCCTATCTGCAATGGATATGGTAAAGTTAAGACTAAGAATTTCTATCGCGAATGGCTTTACACTTCAATCAATGGAGTGGCTTTCCGCAACAATGAACTAATAATAATGGCTGAGGCCGCGCATGCTCTTGGTCTTGATTCTATTAAAATTCTACATCTACCTAAGTCTTGCACTCCGGCCAGATTTCAGTTAGAACCCAATATCGATATAATAATTATGGCTGCTGTTGATGTCAAGGTCGACAGGAAAATATCACTCGTAGAAAATGGAAATAACTCCTAAAATAAAGTTTGTGTCGGGTAGCTTCGATACGAAGGAAAGCTCGCTTGTCTTAGTCCCTTCTGATAATCATGGTGAAATTCTTCTATGTGTGAAGGAACCCGATTGCGGATGGAACATACCAATTGGAGAAATAAAGCTGTATTCATCTGGACTATACGTCGATTTCAGAGAAACTTATGAAGATGCCTGTAAGTTAGGCGAAGAAATTTGTCGTAGGTTCAATGAATTTCCACAAGATAAGAAATTATGATACTTCATAGATTTTGTTCTGCCAAAGAATTTGAAGCCTTCCAGCGTGGCGACTTGCTTGTGAATAACACGGACCATAGTGTGAAAAGAGGCGGTGCTTCCACGTCGGTAGGCTTTTGTTTTTTCAAGGAAGATCCAGAGGAAGCAAAGCATTGGTTATCGGGAATTGTAGATTTCGATGTGTGCATTACGGTTGAGGTCGATGAATCTGATGTAAAGAAGTCAAGAGGCAGATATAGTACAGTAGATATGCAAGGAGTGATGTATAAAGAGGAATATTGTTGCAAGACGTATGACAACTATCGGTTCCGGCTGATTGAGTCGACATCCTCTTATTCCTCGTATGCTCCCAATCATTCTACATTGAAGAGAATGTTTCCGGAAATTTTCATATAAATCAAAGCAAGCCTTTATGTCAAAGAATAGAATATGGTCGCAAGACGAAATTAAGGAACTCCATAGACTGAAGAATCTAGGATTACCTCTATGCGAAATTGCTGTTAGAATCGGCCGTTCGTGCAAATCTCTGGAGCATAAGCTATATGGAAAGCCAATCCCTCGAGTAACGCCTCGCAATAGAGATCTCACCGAAAAAGAAATAGTTTGGATTATCAATCATTTTAAGCATACTCGCAATGAGGAAATAATGAGAAAGTTTGGCATAAGCCATTCTATGCTACACCGTATTGCAAGAGAAAATGGATTGAGCAAGACGCGGCAGTTTATGAGAAAGACGCAGGACGCAGCTCAGCAAGCGGCAGCCGAAAGCCATAAGAAAAATGGCACATACCCGCCGAAAGGATATATAATACCAAATGCGAGCAAGAATCGTTTCCAGCCAGGTCAAAGCAATCGCGACCGACTTTCCCCTAAGAAGTATGCGGAATGTCAAAAAAAGAGACAAGCTTCATGGCGAGAAACTTATGATAAAGACAGAAGGAGAACCCTGGTATGGGGCTTTGAACAGCGAACTAAATTCAGATTTGTAAAACAGTCAAAAAGCAAAATAAGTGTCAGATACAACCTACGTAAGAAAGGCTACATCGAGTGTCCTGAAGACCATAATTTGTATTTTTATCCAACAGAGGAAATGCGACACCCCAAAATAGAGGAAAATGCCATACGGCATGGGATAAAGTTTAAACCCGCAATATAAAGAATAATGAGCAAATCCAAAAACTCTCTCCACCGTACAATGTGTGAGGAAGCAGCTCGAATACTCCATAAAGGCAGCTTCGAAGGCTGGCACCCGTTCAAGTACGTGGCTATTGAACTTATGACATATGGTAAAGAGATTCCCGATGTATGGGCTACAAACGGAGCTGGAACTGCAATAGTAGAAGTCAAGACTTCCCGCGCCGATTTCTTGTGTGATGCAGCCAAACACTGTCGTCAGAATCCTATCGATGGAATTGGAAATTTTAGATGGTATTACGCACTTCAGGGCATCATAAAAGAAGAAGAGTTGCCGGCTGATTGGGGACTGGCAGAAGCAGTTGAAAATGGCAAGATGATTAGGCTTGTAAGGACAGCCGCCTACCAGGAGTCTGCCGCATTAGGAAGTATTTCAATACTATGCTCTATTATGCGCAGAGAAGGTATTAAGGGCCAAATCTTTAACTATCACAAGAAAAATGGCACAGCCGGAAAGTAACGGACTGTTTGAGGTTACGACCTCAAAGAAAGTCAAAGAGCGAGGTTTTAACTGCATGAAACTGATTGAATTTCTCACCGAAAAACGCGTGACCGATTGGGCTGAATGGCATGAAGCACACATTGATGCAGCTCAAGGAGAATGTCGTTATGCTTCCATTTGCCCTATATATGCAAAGACCCCCCAAAAACCAAGACAATTAAAACTATTTTAAAATGAAAGAAAATATCGCCTATCAATTAGGACGCTCCGGCGGGTATGGCGTTGCCGTCGCTCTGCTGGGATTGATTCTCGGTGGCTGCTCAGCATCAAAGCCTATCTCTGAAGCACATGAACCCGTGGTAAAATTGCCGGCCGCTCATATTAAGTTTCATAAAAAGATGTTGGCGGATCAGGAGAAACTCTATCCTAAAACCGCAGAAAAATGAAAGCCCTGACTATAAAACAACCATGGGCCGATTTAATAGCAATCGGTAAAAAGAATATTGAGAATAGAACGTGGAAGACGAACTACCGAGGCCGAGTTCTCATACACGCTTCAAAGTTGGCATGCACTCAAAGGCATTTAGAGAATTATCCTTTGCCGGCCCTTAAAAACAGCATAGATATCAAAGAATACTCTATGGGAGATATGTTGTGTGGTGCAATAATCGGAAGTGTCGAAATCGTTGACTGCGTTCGGAACCATCCGTCAGAATGGGCTGAGGAAGGAGTATATAACTGGGTGTTGGCAAGACCGATTCTATTTAAGGAGCCAATTATGAACATAAAGGGTAGCTTAGGATTATGGGAATATGGCGATGACAAGGCAATCTCCATGCTCACGCCCAAAATGAATTAAATAACCATCGTCGACACACCCGCTAAAAATCAGTCGCATGCAATCCACCGGTAGAGATTGCCCTACAACATCGGAGCATGGATCTATCACATAAGTCCTCGCCAGTGCAATTTTAGTACGAGTTACCTATGGCCCCGGAAGGTCGTGTAAAGTATGCGGCGGGAAATCGACTTTTAACAAAAAACCAAATATGTGCAACTGTAAGAATGTCGAATTGGGATCATTCGACAACCAAATTCAAATAGACCATTGTAGCCTCCTACATCCCATTTGGGTGGATGCCTGCATAGCAGATGAGGTAATACACTTACTTAGCCGAGGTGTAAAGACCACCGCTAGTTGTTGTGGTCATAATAAAACCATTCCATCAATAGTAGTAGCGCCAGAAAGTGTAAAACTTATGGAAGAACTCGGATATAAACACTTCAATAACGTTTGTATCCGAAGAGGTCCATATGCGCGAACATTCTTCTATGCCAAATCCGTTAAATGTTCGCTGTGGATAAAGCTCACGAAAGTATGGCTACCGTATCTGTGGCACAATATCATTGATGACCTATGATTGGCGAAATTGACTATGTAGCCTGCGGTTTCTGTGAACACGAAGCCATTTGCATTATTCGGAAGGAGTATATGGAATCTGACGCTCGATGTGCTGGCGGTACTACTGATCTCGCCAAGAAATGCGGCAAGTATTCAATGGACGGCAGAGCCAATCCCTACATTTGGGGGAGCGAAGCTTTCAGAAAAAAAGCGAGTCGACCCTCACGGGCAAACTCGCCTAAATGCAAATAAGATATCTAATCAAAAATCCACAAATAGGCGCAGCCCGAAAAGGCTGTGCCGGGACTCAAATTAAATATCAATACTGCAAAGTTAGTAAAAATTACTCACATAATCAACCATTTGAGGGTGAAAATATGCACATCGGCGACAACAGCCCGCTTGATACAATCATATTGATTATTTTTCATCAATTACATTGTATTTTTCGCAGTTTTTGATTATCTTTGCACTTTAGAAATAATCAATTTTACAATGAATAAAAAAGACATACGCAAATTAAAAGCCAATCCAGACAATCCTCGCACCATGAGTGAATTTATGGAAGGTAAGCTGATTGAAAGTATCTTGGTTTTCCCCAAGATGCTCGAGCTCCGCCCCATCCTTATCAACAAGGACGATGTGATTGTCGGCGGTAATGGCCGAGTTGAGTGTCTTAACAAGATACTCGCCCTCGATGACAACGAAATCGAGGACTACATGTTCAATCAGAAAAAATTCCGTATGGCGTCCGAAGAGGAAAAGACCGGTCTTCTTGCGTTTTGGGCCAAATGGAAGAAAAAGCCGGTAACCTTCGTAAGAATCCTAGACGATGTGTCGACCGAGGAAGAGAAGGAAATTCTCGTTAAAGACAATCTACACTATGGAGAGGATGATATCGAGATTATGAAACGACATTTCGAGCGCGAGGCAATAGGCGATTATCTTGGCTCCGTTGCGTGGAATCTCTACGATTACGACGATAAAATCAACGACAAGAATCTCGATCTTACAAAGACATATCCGGAGAAATTCAAGTGCGGCTATGTAGAGTGCCAGATGACCGACCAAGAGTTCAAAGGGCTGTGCGCCCGCCTCGAGAAGTATCTCGAAGAGCACGACGGCATCAGCGACGGATTTTTAACCTCATTACTTCTTGGCAAATGAAAAAGGACATCAAAGAACTTTCGATAAATCCTATCAATCCCCGTAGGATTGTACTCGGTCAGAAGCGCCGACTCCAGCAGAGCATAATGCTTTTCCCAAAAATGCTCACCTATCGCGACATCATCGTCAACAAAGAAAATGTAGTGCTTGCCGGCAACCAGCGTACAACCATACTAAAAGAAATACTCACATCCACTCCGATGGACTGGATGGTAATTCTTCAGGAGAACGAGAAGTGGCAGGAAATGACCGAGAAGCAGCGCGACGCCATCATCGAATACTGGAAAGTTTGGGTTGAGAACCCCATTATCGATGTTACGGTAGCTGACCTCACCGAAGAGGAAGAAAAAGAGCTCATCATCAAGGATAATAATGAATTTGGCGAATTCAACTACGAAAAGCTCCAGCAGATATATGATGAAATCAATCTCGTCAACTTTGGTTTCGACGAAGGGCTGTTCTACAATCCTGATGACGACGATACCGTGATGACTAAAATCAAGGGCTCTACTCCGAAGAAAATCAATATGCTTACGTTCGGCAAAAATGTCGTGTCAGTGACGAAGGAAGAATACGATACTCTCGTTAACCGTTACAACGATTATGTAGACGAAACGGGCGTCAACTTCGGCTTTGTCAAAAGTCTGCTTGAAAGCTCGGGCGTAGATGATGCCAACGATTCGGATAACGACGACACTGTGTTTGAAATGCCTCAATAAATCCCATCATCAACTAATTATGGAACGAGTTAAATTTGCGGACATAAAGCCCGCGTCTTACAACCCCCGAAAGATTACGGAAGAAGCGTTCGTCGAACTCAAAGGCAGTCTAAAAACTTTGGGGTTCATTCTTCCTATAATCGTCAACCGCGATAACATGACAATCGTCGCCGGCCATCAGCGTACCAAAGCAGCAACAGCTGTAGGAATCGAGGAGGCCCCGGCATACTTCATCAGCGGCGTAGACATCGAATCTGAAATCCTCTTCAACCAGATTCACAACGGCGTTGAACTGGAACCCGAAAAGAACAGCGAGTGCCTGGCTCCAAGAGATTGGGGAACATTCCACGACGACGTGCCGGCAAGCGACTTCAAGATTGCCGACTGCAATCCATCTATCGTGAAAGACATTTGCCGCCTCATCGTTAAGCACGGCGACGCTCTCTGCGCTATCGTATGTGGCAACGAAGTAGTGTTTGGCAATAATTATATCAAGGCTGCTGACACTATAGGCTATCCCGTTCATTGCTACTTCCTGGACCCGGCGAAGAAAGGAATCTTCGACTACTACTTCAAGAAGGACTACGGTGTATTCAACTACGAGCACATTGAACGTGCAGACTTCATGCAAGGCCGAGCCCAACCCCCTCGCCATAAGGGCATAGATTGGTCGGTGCTCTATCGAGAGGTGGTGCCTCATCTGGAGAAAGAAGATCGTCGTCAGGTCAAGATTCTCGACTTCGGCTGTGGCAAGGCAATGTTCATCAACAAGCTCCGTCGCGAGTTGGGATATCGTTATGCAATAGGGCTCGAGTTCTTCAACCATAACCTGAAAGGAATTTCCATCGCAAAGGGCCACGAAATGATCGACGCTTTCATTGCCTACATCAAAGAGAACGGAATTCACGACGGTGGCGTGTTCGACTACACTATTTGTGATGCGGTACTCAATTCCGTAAACACTCAGTTCGCAGAGGATGCGGTATTAATTTGTCTCAACCTTTTCACGAAGATGGGCGGCAAGGTATTTGTGTCTGGCCGATCAAAGGAAGTAGCCGAGAAACAGTATAAGGCAAAGCGCAACACCGTCGACTCGACCACTACAGTGCAATTCTTCGACGAGAATGGCCTGACAGCTTTCATGCAGGAAGGCCAATGGTTTTTCCAAAAGTTCCTTACGAAAGAGCAGGTACAGGCAATGTTCGGTCGTTTCGGCTTTGAGCCATTCATGCAGTACAACAAATCGGGTTACTGGGGATGGGGTGCCCACAAGGTGCGTGAGCTTACACGCGAGGAGTATATCGCCGCCATCAACTACGAGTTCAACCTCAATCTTCCAAACGACCAGTCATACAACCGCCAGGGCGATATTCTTCCGCTCTTTGGACTTGCCGACTGATAGAATTTTTCTTGCAGATTGGATTAAATTCCAGTGCTGAAATTTGCGTAATTCATTAAATTTCAGTATATTTGTAATTGCAAATAAGATAATTTAATCAAAATAAAATGGTCGAAATTGAATACGCTCATTTCCGCAACACGTATAAAATCCTTTGGTTGCGGTACGTCTACGGAGTTGACCTCAATACCCACTGCATGAAATGTCTTCTCGGGCACAATGACAAACGTGTCCGAGGATACATAAACTCTTTACCTCCGAACATGGAGCTTGAAGAGAGCCGGTTTTACTACCTCTGCGGCGTTGACAAGGACTTTAATTGGAACAAAAATCTCCACATCCCCTTTGTCCGCAGTGTAGGTCAGGAAATAGTAATTGACAACGAGTTCGTCAATATTAAAATTCTGAACGCCCGGCTAATCCACATTGACACCAACTACATCAATTGGAGATTGCCTCAATCTCGCAACCGCCTTTTCAACACTTGCAGGAATTGGCAGTTCGCGAATATGCTGGCATCGCTCCCCACAGTTCCGCAAACGCCAACGCAAGAACAATTAGGACTATTCGATAAATAAACCAATCCGTTATGAGAAAACCGACTCTTGACGAATTTGAAGACGCAATCCGAAAGACTGGCGGCAATCTATCGCAAACCGCCGGTATTCTCGGAGTCACCCGGCAGACGGTCCACAACTGGATAAGGGAAGACACCGCCTTCAAAAGTGCGGTACAAGATTCTCGAAAGAAACTGTTTGACCAATGCCTCGACGCTGCCAGGATTGTGGCACTCGGCGTTCCGCATATCGATCCGGCCACCGGCCATATACTTGGTTGGAAAGAGAAACCGGACGGCCAAATGTTGCGATACCTGCTGTCGACACTCGGCCGCGACGAAGGCTTTGGCGAATCAGTCAACGTAAATCTTGAGAATCCGTTACCAACTGTCATCAACATTGTAAGAGATCCTGACGTAAAGCGTGAATGAAATCTACCTCATAGAGAAACGTGAAGAGGGCTATTATGAATTGTATTTTTATAATAGCCCTGCTTTGGCATACTATATCCAAAAGATACCATCAGCCCGTTTCATCATTCGCGACCGTTGTTGGCGTGTAGGACTACACGACAGGCTGTTTGTCCGCGAGTTCTGCGACTATGCTGTGAAACGGCGTCTGGCGTCTGCTGTCTGTGAAGTAGGTGACAGAGTGGAGGTACTGGGCTACCCCGACAAAATGCCGGATTTACAGTACCCGATTACCCACTTGAAACTCCAGCCCTACGACTACCAACGCAAGGGTATTCAGTATATGGTTGAACACAAACGATGCTTCAACGGTGACGATATGGGTCTCGGCAAGACGTTCCAATCCATTGCGGCCGTATCCATAGCCAGAGCCTATCCCTGCCTCGTAATTGCGCCAGCAACAATGAAAGTAACGTGGCAGAGAGAATTCCAGCGATTTATCGGCAAGCAGGCTATGATTCTCTCAAATGAGAACAGAGATTCTTGGCACCGCCACATGGAAACCGGCACTTGCAATATATTCATCACAAACTACGAAAGTGTGAAGAAATATTTCGTGAGTCGCGTCAGGGGCCGGACTACTGTTAAGAATATCGTCCTCGACAAGAGAGCCGCCATGTTCAAGTCTGTAATCATAGACGAATCTCATCGCTGTTGCAATGATACTGCGCTATGGTCCATATATATTGAGGCTATATGCGCCAACAAGGAGTACATCTGGTTATTGACTGGCACCCCCTTGGTAACGAGCAACGAAGATTTCATACAGCAGTTGAAGATTATGCGTCGTATCGATGACTTCGGCGGAGTCGCAAGATTCCGGGAACGCTATTGTCAAGGCCCCGACAAATCATCCAATCTTTATGAGTTACACTACCGTCTATGGGAATCTTGCTACTTCCGCAGAGATAAGGCTATCGCTTTGAAAGACCTTCCGGAGAAAACCCGCCAATATCTCACTGTCGACATCGCTAATCGTAAAGAATATGAATTTGCCGAGAATGATCTTATCCGCTATCTCATCGAATATGAATCTGCTTCGGACGCTAAACTCAAAAGTGCCGCCAGGGCTACAGCAATGGTGCAGATTAACCATCTACGCCAAATATCTGCCAAAGGCAAGATGAACGAGGCGAAGCAATTCATTCACGATGTTATCGACGGTGGCGACAAACTTATAGTTTTCGCTTTCCATAAATCAGTGATGAAGGAGATAATGGATTCGTTCCCCGGCTGTGTATCAGTGACAGGCTCTGACTCGCAGGAAAAGAAGCAGGAGGCCATCGACAAGTTCCAGAACAATCCAGACTGCAAGTTGATTGCTCTTAACTACAAGTCTGGCGGAGTAGGTATAACGCTGACGGCAGCATCAAGGATATTGTTCATAGAATTTCCGTGGACTGCCTCGGATTGTGAGCAGGCAGAATGTAGAGCACACCGCAACGGACAAAAGAACGCTGTAAACTGCTACTATCTTCTCGCCCGCAATACCATTGACGAGAGAATCCTGGAGATTATTCAAAAGGAGCGCGAAGACTCAAGTGTAGTAACCGGTGCTGTCAACGACATAGAGGAAAGCATTGTCGATGCCACCCTCAAGCATTACAAGAGAAAACATAAAATCTGAAATATGACTACAGTAAAAGACAAAATCTTCCTTCGCATGAAGGAACTCGATGTTAAACAAACCGAGCTAAGCGAGAAGGTTGGCATTAAAACGCAAAACCTTTCTGCCTACCTCCGGGGGAAGCGCACGATTCCATTCGATGTGCTTGAAAAGATATGTATGGTGCTGGGCCTTACCCTCGGCAGCACTGATATTGTATATAAACCCTCTAAACCTGCAGACAATGTTCAGAGAGAAGATTAAAGGCAAGATGAATGAGTGCGGTATTTCTGTGAAGGAACTGTCCGAGAAAACCAAGATCAACCCCAGCTCGATTTCGTCGTTCCTCGTTGGCAATCGCGCCATCAGCAACGAGAATCTTGACATTATTCTTGAGGCTCTTGAGCTCACTCTTGTGCCGAAAGCGAAGTTCACTTATCAGGGTAAAAAGCCCGAGATTGACGCTGGAGTAAAGGCATGATGTCTATCATCGAGTATTTACAAATTTTACAGTATCCATGAAGTAGGTGCATATTGTCAAATTTCCAGCAGTAAATGAGTTCGGTAGATGTCCACGTTTTCAGCAAGCAAGCGCAGGCACTTGACTATCTATCTCCGGATGATAGTGAGGTGTCCGAAGTCTTGTATGGTGGTGGAGCGCGTGGCGGTAAGACCTACCTCGGTTGCCTATGGCAAATACTGCGTAGAATAACGATGGCCGGATCGGTAGGCTTCATCTGTCGAGAAGAGAGTGTGAAGCTGCGTGATACGACTGTCGTTACGTTTTTTGAGGTTTTGACCGATTTACACCTGAACTCAGTGGTGGAATTTAACTCAACGCGATTGATAGCAAATTTCTCCAACGGGAGTGTCATCTACTTTCGTGACTTGAAATTGATGCCATCGGACCCAGAGTATGACCGCCTCGGTTCTTATGGTATTACTGATTGTTTCATCGACGAGGCTCAGCAGATATGCGCTAAAGCCATTTCCGTACTCAAAGGTCGCTTCTCCGTGCTGAATGGCAAGAATCCCGATGGTACGAAGTGGCGCACAATGCCGAAAGCACTATACACTTGTAACCCTCGCCGCAATTGGATTTATACGGACTTTGTGAAACCAGCCAAGATGGGTACACTTGCGCCCCACCGCCGTTTCATAAAGTCTCTGCCTCTTGATAATCCTCACGTAGATCAGGCTTACATCGACAACTTGCTCAAAGCAGATAAGGTTACAGTTCAACGCTTGTACTTTGGGAACTTCGAGTATGATGATGACCCGGCGACGCTGTGTGATTTCGATGCCATCAATGACCTTTTTACGAATGAGCATGTTCTTCCGAAACCTGCTCGGTCCTGCTCGGCCGACATTGCATTAAAAGGACACGACCGATTCATCGTAACGGTTTGGGAAGGGAATGTATGCCGCATTGTAGTTGATGAGGTTTATTCTCCCGGCAAGCAGGTCTACGAAACCCTGCGCGACGTACTGAAGCAAGAGAAAGTTCCTCGCTCCTACACCATAGTCGATGCAGACGGCGTAGGCAGCTATCTCGAGAGCTTCTTGCCTGGCATCAAAGAATTCCATGGTGGCGGAAGCCCGAACAATCGTGAGAAGTACGAGAACCTGCGAGCAGAGTGCTATTTCAAACTTGCTGAGCTTATCAACGAGCGCAAAATCCGAGTGATATGCAATCCGGATCAGAGAGAAAGGTTGATGGAAGAGCTGGGAGCGCTCAAGCAGGCATACATAGACAATGATGTTCGTCGCAAGGGCATTATCCCTAAGGAAACAATGAAAATCATCATCGGACGCTCGCCTGACTATATGGACGCTCTTATGATGAATATGTTCTTCCGCCGGACTAAGCCGACAAATGGAGCGAAGATGAATGTAAAGTCGTACAGCACTGAATAGAAACGTGCAGTTAGTAATGTCAATCAACTTAATACCACCAAACAAATGTAAGTAACTTTGAGTGTATGAAAAAGAGCCGAAAATATAAAAAACGAAGGACGAGAACAGAACGCCGATATACATACGGAGAATTCCTCGTACTATTCCCTTGTTGCAGAAAGACGCACCAAGACGAATTGATAGCGACGCTCGATAAGGCTAAATGCCCAGGTTTCCTTTGTGGCAAGGAAGTCCCCAAAGACCTCTTTGCCATCAGCTATGGCAAGCTTGACGAGCTCCGTAACGCTGCCAGTGCCGACGACCCCGCTGTGGAGTGCCTGCGAATATTGCTTGACATTTCGCCAAAAGAGGCTTATTCGTTGAATGTTTTTGACGTGTTTGGCTTCATGCATTTCTGCAGAAGGCAGATAGAGAAAATCAACGAATTGTTCTCGTCGCTCAAAGTAAACTATTCTTCCGACGAACTTGCGGCCGGTGTGAAAGATTTGCAGTTTGGGCCATTCGGCGTCCTCGACTGGTATGCCCGCAGAATGGGTATCACGAATCAGAATGAGGTCCGCGATGTGGCCTGGGTGCGTATCTACAACTGTATGAAGAATGATACTGAGCAGAACAACTACGAGCGACGGCTCCACAAACAATATATGAACCAAGCCAAGAGAAGATGAAGAACCCGGCATTCGATAACGACAAGGCTCTCGGAACGGTAGAGGGCAAAGTGCGCAGCATTGTGGAGAAGATGGGAGCAGATGTTGAGTATCGTTTCTATAACTGGGCTACACTCAATGTGGAAATGGATACTATCAGGAAGCCTACGATTGTGTATGTTCTTCCCCCGTCAGGCGATTTCTACATTGATGCTAACCGGCAAGAGATACGAGATTTTCCCGAAGCGCAGATTGCGTTCTTGTGCTCGACCGAATTTGATTTTGAGAGCGAAGAGAACGACGCGCTAATTGAGCAGATGAAGCGGCTGTGCTATCGTTTCATCAAAGCTATAAACGATAGTGGATATTTCTCGGAGCTTGAGGGCAAACTTCCATACCAGGTTTTATACGACCACCTTGATGAGAATGTGACCGGAATAGTCATCACACCGATACTCGAAGAGGAAGAGGGCGTATCTCTTTGTGAGGACGAGTACGAGACTCCCAAAGAATCTCCAGACAAGACTGAATGATTATGGCAGATACCAACGAAATTCTCAGGGAACACCTGAACAATATCAAGACCAAGATTGCGGAGCGCATGGCAATGAATAAGCGTAACGCCAGTGGTCGTACAGTCGCTTCTCTCAAAGTTGAGGTAGGCGACGGACATGCTATTCTGTGGGGTTCTAAGGCGTTTCTTGCTATGGAACGTGGTCGAGGACCTGGTGCCGTTCCGATGAACTTCGTTGAAATTATTATGGCGTGGGCACAGGCAAAAGGTATATCTGCTAAGGCTAAGTACGGACAGAATGCGAACCAGGAATCTGTTATGCGCTCTTTTGCCGGCGCGGTAGCTTTTAATATCATGAAGAAAGGAACCAAATTGCATCGCACCAAACAGTATGATGACATTTTCACAACAGTGCTAAATGAAGAGCTTGATAAGATGAGCGAGGCTATGGCTATTAATCTGCTCGACCAAGTGTCGACCATAAATGACAGTACGCAATGAGAACCGAAACATTCAAATTTGTAAACATAGCTGACTCGGTGGCTAAGTACCCCGATGAGGTCTGCTTTGCTTTCAATCCCAATTTCATAGAGATAGAATCCGCATGGCCCGCCGGAGTCTTGACTGTGGTTGTGCAAAAAATAAGTGGCTCTTCTGCCGTTGACGAGCAAACTATCAAGGTTTCGATGTATATGGGCCGAGCTAAGATATATCTCAGTCGGCTCTTTGAGTTGATGTTTGACGACCCTCAAAATCAGCGATGCATAGAAGTTTCAGTGACCGTCAAAGTGGCTTCCCTCAATCTGTTCACATTCTCGACCTTGGTAATTTGGGGAAATTTGGCTCTTGGCGAGCGGTTCGGCAACATCGGAGTGTTCAACAGATCCGCTAACAAGCCTTATTACGAAAGGAATCTAATATGGTTTAAGAAGTTCCCGTTCACTGTATCTCTTTTCAGGTATAATCGTGAGGTACAATTCTTCGGGAAGTTCGACGGCGGAGTATATAGCAACGAACCAATATGCCAAGATACAAAAGTATGCTTCTTCGAGAAACTGGAAAAGTTGGCTCCTGATATTCCCTCCCTAACATCTGGTACAGTATCTTTGCCTTTTGAAGTTGTCTATTACGCGCAGAAGAAACGTTTCGTTGTAAAAAAGGATGGTAAATTCTATGCGAACTGGACCGGCGATGAAAATGAGTTCTTTGGCAATACATCGGACTATTGTAACAGTGCCAATGACAACAAGCCATTATCTAATGTAACTTATCTGCTTGAGACTCCGACCGGATACGCGAGATATAGATTTATCAGTGACGAACTTGTTTATTGTGGTATGTTCTCGGATTTAGGTTTCGAGGATATTCCTTTGAATCAAGTATTCCCGACTGCCCAGCGCAACGCTACAATCAAATACCGTGTATCAGAGGAAGCAAGACTCATGTCTGTATTCGATAATACATTCGACTATACTTTCTTCCAAACCGGGGAAAACCTCGTGTTGATAAAAATGCAGATTTGCAATGATACCGACGGTTACTATCTACGATGGATTGACCGGCAGGGAAATCTCCAATACTTCTTATTCCGCAAGGGGCAGATTGCATACAAAAACAAGCTCAGCTCTGATGTTGTGGTGAATGACAATCCAATAGGCGGTATGTATTTTGCCAATCACAACCGAAGTAGGAGTATTGAATGTTCCGTTACACATAAGTGTTGCGCCGTAAGCTTACCTGATGAAATATACGAATATGTTGTTACAATTCTAACGGCACCGATAGTTGACCTCTATATAGGAGTTGATAATAACGGAGACGCCATCTGGCAGCCCATACAGATTCAAGATGGAACTGTATCATACAAAAATGGCAACGTCTTGAACGATCTGGAATTTAGTTTCGCGCAACCAGATATTAACGCTCAGTCATTATAGACTATGTACGAAGAATTATATATCATAGACAACGGGCAAAGGTTTAAAGTAGACCTTTCCATGCCGAGCGGAATAACCTTAAATTTCGCGAGCAATATCTTTGGTGATTTGTCAAAGATCACCTGCTCTCGCACATACACTTTCAGGCTGCCAATGACTGCGAACAACCGGCGTATCCTCAATAACGCGGATGATATTCGCTGTATTTCTTCTAAAATCCGCAGGAGACTGAAAGCAGAGTACATGCAGAATGGCATACCTCTATTTTCAAATGCGAATCTGTATATCGACAGCACCGAAACATGTTTTAATGCTGTAATGACTTGGGGGGTTATTGACGGCTTTCAAGCATTGAAAGATAATGACATATCTATTCGTGAGTTGCCTTTAGAAGCCAAACCAATTTTTGGCCCATGTAATGCTAAGATTGGAGATTACAAAAATACCCTGAACTACGTCCAACCACTATATAATGCAGGACTACCCTATATCAGCGAAGGCGGCAATAAAAATATCTATAACACCTACTCCTTTTTCCCTCTACCGGCCATTCCTGTTTATCGACTTATTGAATTGATAAACACTCAGTTTGGAACTAAATTCAATCTCGGTAAAGCTTATGTCTATGGCGAAGAGGCCGATACTCACGACATTATCAAAATGGGGGTAATTCCTGCAATAAATGTTTCAGATGAAGAAGAAAAAGAAATAGCATCGCTCTTAATGGGCTTCGTAAACGGCCAGTCGATAAATGGTATTGGCAATGTAATTGTTAGCCCGACAAATGCCTTCGGGACTGTTGATGCTAATTTCCTGCGAGTAAATAAGAATGACGCAGGAAGCGTGATAAGCATTACCAATATAAGTAAATCTGCACTAGAAATAGATGCCGACAGCCAATTCTGTGCCAATTTTATGTGGCGTCCTGACCGATATGACTGGGATGTGACGCTCAACGAATCGGCAGGCAGTTCTCCCAAACTTTCATTTTTTATCGACACAAATGAGGTCGCAGGAATAGAGGGGAAATATGGAGTATCTTCTAGCGGAATTCTTTGCTGGGTCTTTGATTTCTCCCAAAAGAATGGCAAAGACCGCTTGACCTTTACACTCCCGTCGGGGGCCACTGTATTCATGGCTTTCACTTGTGGACTTAATAGATTCAGCGTTTCAGGAATTTTAGAAAACTCATATACTCGACTTTATTCAACCTATTCCATAGATAGTATCAAATGGAATGAAACTGAAAGTGAAGCTGGCTCAATGCCAATGGACCTAATGAGTAATCTTCCCGACATTAGCTGCTTGACGCTAATGAAGTCCCTATTCTTTATGATGGGAGCATTTCCTACTATTAATAATGCCAATGAGATAATTCCGGTCTTCTATACTGACATAAGAGGAAAACTCCTTGCGGGCAACTCCTTAGATTGGAGCAGTAAGATTACGTCTGAGTATGCAACGTTACCAAGTAAAACAACTTATAGCGTAAATGGTTTTGGTCAAAATAACTATTACATTATGAAGAACGACAATGTAGATAGTGACGCCGACGAAGACGAAACAGATGTCTACGAAAGTGGAATCGGTATAATTCGTGTTCAAAATGAAGTAATCGAAAAAAACAAAACCATCATTCAACTTCCGTTTTACGCTCCTTATATAAAAAACAAGAAAGATCCCAAACGGCAGACAGGTGATACCATGAAATTTTGGTATGTCGAAAATGACGAAGTGAAGACCAAAGAGGCGAAACCTTGTTTTGGCATGATTAAACCATTCATCCAATACTCTTCACCGGGAACACCGACCGGTATAATATGGATGGGTATGGAGGTATGGAATGATTTTCCGAGGATAAATAACGACTCATCGTATTCATACCTGTCAAAAATAATGGAGAACCCCGTAATCATCTCAGAAAATCTGCGCTTAAATGAACATGATTTGAGGATATTAGACTACTCTACGCCAGTGTACTTGTCGAAATACTGTGCTTTTTTTGCCATAGTGACAATTACTCGCGACAGCAAGGGTATATGTAAATGCGAACTGCTAAAACTCCCGGAGGAAGAATAATATGGCTAACAACGACGTAAAAACGAAAATATTGGACATTCAGGTGCGATATAAAGATGCCCTGGATCAGATTGCCAAGTACCGCAAAGAGGTGGCTGATGCTATGGCTCGTCAAAAGGAACTCAAAAAGGAGCTTGACGAGGGTAATATCAGCCAGGAAGAATATGCCCGGCAGGTAGAAACAACCCGCATATTCATAAACCAGCAGAACGCGGCCATAAATACCCTCACGCGGCAAATCAATAATCAGGAGAAAGCCCAGCAGGAGAACCTCGGCTCTCTTGTGCAATGGCGAGCAGAACTGTCGAACCTGACTGCAGAGTATGACCGTCTGAGTGAAGCGGACCGAACCGGTGAAGTCGGAGAGAACCTGAAAGCCCAGATAAATGAACTTACCACCAAACTCAAGGAAGCCGAGCAGGGCACGCAGCGTTTCTTCCGCAATGTAGGCAACTACCCTAACGCCATGGGCCAGGCCGCTAATGCCACCAACGGACTGATAGAAGCACTGTCGAAAGAGTGTAAGACCGCAGAGGAAGCCGAGGATGCTAACGAAGTTCTCCGCCGCGCCCTCGCTAGCATAGACCCGTCTGCGGAAGGCGCGGCCGACGCAATCGAAACCCTCAACAAGAAGATTGAAGAAAACAATGCCGTCATACAAGAACATGAGGACCAGAGTACCGGTCTTGTTGATTCCCTCGGAGAACTTGTAGGAATAAATACAAAATTTGGCAGTTCCCTTGAGGCTCTTTCTAGAAACTCAGCGGGGTCCGTAATGGAAGGTCTAAATGTAAAGGCCAAAGCCTTATGGAAAACCCTACTCGGTCTGCTCTCCAATCCGTATGTTTTAGCCTTTTTAGGTCTTGCCGGTACTGTCATGCTTGCAAAGGCGTGGTATGACTACAACAAAGGACTTGAGGAAGCCAGTCGACTAACAAAACAGTTCACAGGGCTGGCAGGTGATGACATGAGGGCTTATCGAGACCAAGTGACAGCTATATGCGACGTATTCGGAGACGATTTTCAAGACGTCCTGGCTACCGCAGACGTTCTGGTGGCGCAGTTTGGCATATCGTGGCAGGAAGCACTTGATACTATAAAAGAAGGCTATGAAGCCGGTGGAAACATCGGTGGTGACATGCTTGACAAACTTCAGAAGATGCCCGCCGCATTCAACGAAATGGGAATGTCGGCTAAGCAATATATGGCAATTGTCTCGCAGACTTCTACTGGTCTTTGGGGCGATAAAGGTTTGGAATCTCTCAAAGAAGGTAACGAGCGCATTCGTGAAATGTCGACGGCTACCGCAGATTCTTTGAAAGCCATTGGTATCAACGCTAAGCAGGTGCAGAAAGATATATCAGACGGCTCTAAGACTACATTCGACGTGCTTCAGGAAGTTGCCGGAAAACTCAAAGACATGCCCGCCGATTCACAGGTAGTTGGCGAGACGCTGAAGAATGTATTTGGACAGCAGGGCGTAGAGGCCGGGGCTAAAATGATTGGAACGATTGCCGACCTCAACACCAACCTCGACGAATGTGTGGAAAAACAAGGCATTGTTGCACAGATTCAGGAAGAGCAGGTGCAGGCTCAGACGGAATTGAACGCCGCGCTTTCTGCTCTATTCGATACAACTGGAGGTACCTTTGAAACAATGACAGCCAATGCTAAATTATTTGTCACACAAGGAATAACTGCGATTGTCAAGGGGCTAATAGAAGTTGTAAATTGGTTCATCGACCTATATAATAATTCTATCGTCGTTCGAGCTGGGGTGGCATCAATCACGCTCCAGTTCAAAACCGCATGGTCTGTAATTAAGAACATATGCGGTCTTATCGCCGATGAAATTATGGGTCTCGCGAAAATCATAAAAGGGGCATTAACCTTAAATTGGGACGATGTAAGTGCCGGTTGGGATCAATTCCGCAGTGCTACTCGAAAAGCAGTTAGTGCTATCGCCAATGAAACAGTTGAGAATACTAAAGAGGCATGGGCGCAAATGGATAAGAAATTAGAAAAAGTTGAGATTAAAACATCTACTGCGGCTGCTTCGGTAACAGACTCTCAATCCGGAGAAAGCGGAAATACACCTAAAAAAAATACGCCCAAGTCGACATCGTCGAAATCTGCAACCACAGATCCGGCGAAGACTGAGGCAGAACTGTTACGAAAAGCAGAAGATGAGCTTCTTAAAATAACCGTTCAAGCAGCCGCAACTCGCCGTAAACAGTTGGTGTTGTCATATGACCGACAGATTGAAGATTACAAGAAGAAACTTGCCGAAGATAAAACTCTTACAGAGAAAAGCCGGGAAGCCATACTCAGCATTATATCTTCAATCGAGAAGCAGAAAGCTAATGCTCTTGCTGAATTTGATGCCGAAGAAATCAAAAAACAAGTCGAGCACGACAGCAAGCTAATCGAACTGAAATTATCTGCTGTTGAAGAAGGCACCAAGCAGGAACTCGAGCTGAAACTTGCTTCCATAGACCAGAAAGAAAAACTCGACCTCGCCCAAGCTGAAAAGGACTACGAGAATGAGACCGAGAGGCAGGAAGCCTTAGCTGCAATTCGCGATAAGTACCGTAAAGAGCGAGAAGCTGCTGATGAGGAATACAGAACCCTCAATATAGAAAGGCAAAAGCAAGTTTTACAGAACGAAATAGCACAGCTCGATATTGCCGAAACAGAAAAGCAACTACATCGTGAAGGCATCCGTGTGATGACTGACACAGAAATGGAAGCTGATCGGCAACGTAAGCTTGAATCCATCGGTGGTTTTGAAGCTGAAAAACTCCGGCTTGAAGAGGAAAGTGCGCAAAAAGCTTACGAAGCCCTGATCGAGCGCGGTCAACTATCGACTCAGACTGACGCGGAATGGCTTGCCGAGCAAAACGCCGCCAAGCAGGAATGGTTAAACAAGCAGGTCGCCATCAATGATGCGTATGTTAAGAACGAGCAAGCCAAACAGCAGGCCGTACGAGCCGTCACTAATGGGCTTGTAGGTCTCCTCGAAACCCTCGGCGAAGAAAACTCAGCATTTGCTAAGATGGCAAAGGTTATCACCCTTGCTCAAATCGCTATCGACACCGGCCGAGCCATATCTTCAGGTATCGCAAGCGCATCGGCCCTACCGTTCCCTGCGAACCTTGCGGCAATAGCCACCACTGTAGCCACGGTGCTCGCGAATGTCGCAACTGCGATTTCGACTGTCAAAAGCGCGAAGTTTGCAACCGGTGGTAAGGTTAATGGACCGGGCTCCGGAACGAGCGACAGCATACCTGCAATGCTCTCCAATGGGGAGTATGTAATGACAGCGCGCGCTACGAGAATGTTCGAGCCACTGCTAGCTGCTATGAATAGCATAGGTGCCGGCGTTCCCATTCAGGTAGCCAACTCTTACGAGAGTGTCGACAGTGCTGAAATGATGACCGACTCCTTCGAGAGAGCCGCCAGAGAGATTAAACCCGTGGTATCGGTGGTAGAAATCACCGAGGCCCAGGAAAGAGTGGATATGATTGAAAACTTAGATAATTTCTGATAGATATGAACTGCTACGAACTAATCAAAAGCAACGAAAGCCTTCTACAAATCTTGAAAAACAATCAGATTAGTGTGAACGACATCGACAATCTCCAGATTTATGAAGAGTTTTGCGCCATGAAAAAACAGAACCACAAGACGGTCTATTGTGTATGCGTCCTTGCAGACAAGTATGCAAAGTCCCAGCGGACCATATATAATATTGTCGACCATTTTCGCACAACCGTCAGCATATAGTTAGGGCCGGCGGTATATAACCGTCGACCCAATTACTCTCAGAACCCTTCCGAGAAAGAAGCCTTTTTGTCAGTGCCGAGCGCGCCGGCAATAAGGCTTAAATCGGTCGTGAGAACCTTGCCAATCTTGTCTTTCTTGTACTCTTTGTTGAATGGCTCATCGTTATCAAGTTCAATACGAATCTTGGCAACTCCCTTAGCGAGCTGTTGCAACTGTTCGTAGGAGATTGGATAGTCAACATTGATTTCGTATAAGTTGAAACCGCCTACGTTCTTCATATCCGACCCGTAGCTGCCTTGGGATGTAGTGAGCGTAACAACATTGCCCTCGGAATCTTTGAGCATTATACGCCCGTCTTTGCTGATAACCATATGTTTCATCGCGGACAGCTTGAGAGACAGAAAGTACGTCGGAGTGTCGCCGGACTGCATGAGGTTTACGCCGGCATAAACTACAATGCGGTCGTTGCCGGACTTTACATTTTCTTTGCTCGTAATAATCGAACGTGTGCCATTGGTTGTGTCATCGCTCAATATCTTCTGCGCATACGCCGAAGTCGTGATAATCATACACAAGAGCGTAAAGATAATTTGTTTCATATAGTAGGTTTTAGAAGTTCGGGGTAAAAGAAGCCCACCATCCACCTGAATATTCGACAGGTGTAATAGTGATAGTCGTATGGAGCATTGAAGAATCTATCGTCAAGTTCCTCTTCAGCAGGGATGCGTGAAATATATCCGCCTTCAATCTCAATATGCCAATTCTCGAAATCAAAGACGTCACTTCGGCCCTCTTCAGGAATGACCGCAAGGTGTAAGTTATGAGGATAGTTTTTCTTGGTGGAGAACCCTTTTTTAAATACTCCGCAAAAATATATTGCCTGATACTCTCCGTCAGCGACCTCATCCATTTTCAAAACCGGCTGCTGAAGAAGATTGCTGTTCCAGGCTCCGGAGAACTTCTTGCTGAACTTGCCCGGAACGCATTGGGCGCAGTGTCGATCGAGATTGGAACCCTTTACATACTTAGCCCAAAGATATTTGAATTGAATTTCGTCGATGTTATGCTTGATAGTTACCATTGTACTTCATATTTGCTCATTATTGGCAACTACCCACAAAAAGACGCAGGACAGCAGCCTAACGTCGTCCGGCCTACCACAGCCGTTTACCCAATAGGTCGTGTCCTGCGCGTATATGCACACAGAGCCACAATGCCCAGTGGGTAAACTTTCGATAGCCTGGAGTTATCAAGGTGGTAGTTCGACGACGATTAGGCTATTGTATGTCTGTTGTATTACTGACTCTCTTGTCAAGTTATCAACTTAGGTGCAAAGATACAAATAATATCCGAAACGGCCTAAATGTCATTGAAAAATTGCAGATATGATTAAAATAAACCCTCTAAAACTTGCATAAATGATTATTTTTGATTATCTTTGCGTATGCAAATAGGATAAAAATAATCAAAAAACCAACCGCTGAATGGAGAAAACAACCGGAACTCCCGTAGGGACATCCAGAGCTTACAAGGCGAAAGTCCTCAAATATTGGGATTTTGCCATAGAGGAGGAAATCACGATGGAAGCCTCCACAAAAGAGGAGCTGTTCGAGAACTTCTACAACGCAAATAGAACGTACCGATACTGCAACGGCTGCTATTTCAAGTTTGCTGACAATGCTGTCAAGGCAGAATACGACGAGTGGTATCGCTCTCTTTCTGAAATGAAACGATTCGATATGTACTATGGCAACGGAACAGTTGACTGACATGCCGGTAATAGACTGTCAGGAGTTACAATCTCTCATTACGAGTGCTTTGGACTATGGTTATCAGTTCGACCTCGGCCAAATGTTGGCTATAGGGAATCCCATAGAGGCCGACCCTTACTACGAAGCAACAGCCGAAGGTCTATTTGACGGCAGGGATTTATTCTTTACCGACATTGAGAACGGGAGAGTCTTACAGTTAAGCAAAGACAAATTGTTAAAGGCAGCTTTTGAGTATGCCAAAATGTACCCCAACATCTACGCAGAAGTTGGGGGTGCAGATGGTTATATCCCTCAAGTCGGCATGAAGATACTGCTAGTGGCTCTATACGGGTGGCCGATGGTTATGACAGAAGTAGGTACTCGCTTTGAGAGATTCCTGAAGTTATGACTATACATAAGAAACCTATAGACACCCTGAAACGGATCACTAATCACGCAAATAAGATATTCCCAATCAAAAATAATCACCACAATATGGCAAGAGATTTAGGACACTTTGAGTATGCTCCCAACAAAATTTATCGACTGAAAGTGCTGGCAATACACGCAGACATCGACGAAGAGGAACTCTACGACGATTACGAAGAGGCCCGACACGATTATGAAACGTGGAAATACGACCAGCGCGTAATGGACGCTCATGGTTGTGTATCGCTCGTAGAAATGAGCACTAACCCTATGTCAGAAGACAAGCCGAATAAGTTCATTGTCACCAGAGAACTTGGCAATCACCAATGGTAACCCTCAACTCAAAATAAAATGTCAGCAACAGCAGAACTTATGGAAATTGGTCTGGCTCCTGGGTGTGTTCATACCAATGCGCGAGAGAAGAAATACTATCTAATGAAACGCTTTGTCAGAGCCGCAATCCAGTACGCAGAGCGTGTCCAAAAGACAACAGTGAAAATCGTGGCTTTCCTCTATGAGACACCTTTCAACAGCATCGTTATGGTGAACAACGAAAGCACATTCAACGACGTGTCGGACATCTTCTGCACGCCCGAATTTACCAACGATGAACGTCGGGAAATCCTCATAAACCTCAAAGTCACAGATAACGAGACGATGGCGTGCGAAGCAGCCTCTCGTGGATATCGACTCTCTTCGGCTCCAGTTTTAGCAGTAATAACATTCTAAATTAACAATGTGTGTCTAAGCCCAAGTGAAATGAAAAAATCTAAGAGAATAAAGTTAAATCTGAGGACGTACGGTTGTACTATCAACTATGCCCGAAATCAGAAGTACTATATGTTTACACATGAGTCTCAAAAAAATGGGCGAGATTACGTATATACATTCCCTTGGAGAAAAAAGAACATTTTTGAAATTGCATACACAATTCTTGCAACACGATATTTTGAGGGCAATATAGAACGGTGTAAAAGCGCAATAACGATATTGTCATTAACAAAACATACATATCCATCGATAACAATAAACAACAACTCAAATAAACCATGATAGCAACCTGTTGCTCGCAGTCCCGCCGGCTGCTTGAATGCGGAGTTGACCCCGAGACGGCGGATATGATTGAAACACGTTTGGGAAATCTTTTGAATAGGACGCAAGATTTCCCAGTTGACGAGACAAAAGAGACGCTTGTGTGGTCTTTATCGGCGTTGCTCGGACTTCTTCCGAAAGAGATAAAAGTAGATGAAAGCCCTTATGATGAGGTGCAAAAATATGGACTGCTAATCTATCCCTTCATGAGTGGTTGGCAAATAGACTATCAGTACTGCATATATGATGAATGCCACAACTTGATGTGCATATACTCCACCGACATCATCGAAGTATGCGTTCAGGCAATCGAATGGCTGAACGCCAACAACTATAAACTCAACAGGCTATGACAAACGAAGAAAAAGCGAAAGCGTATGCCGAGAAAGAACTTGTCCGCGCTATAAGTAGACCAGCTCACCCCCTCGACCACCTTGCCCCTTATTTTGACTCCAAAGATATTCAGCAAGCCTACCTTGCCGGAGCCGCCGAAGCCCTCGCCTCGCAGTGGAAAGACCCGAAGGTGGAGCTGCCGGAGGATGGGAGTCATCTTACATTGCTTGAACATGGAAATGATCGGCTAATCGTTGAAGTTGCTCCGTGGATAGATGGAAAGTACCAAGGAGGATATGCAATGTCTGTATATTTTAAACAAATATCTGTGAAAGCATGGCTCCCCATCCCGCCGCTGAAAGGAGGTAACACATAATGTTTGGATATGACATTGACGCTTTGTTCATGGAGCGACTTCCGAGAACGAAAGTTAAGTTCTCCGACAGACCCATAAAAGCGGTTGATAGCAGACAGTTACGCGAATTTTCAATCAAAGGGCATAAGGTTATGGCGTACTCTAAAAAGGACGCTATAACACGCCTTAAACACCAAAAGAAGAAATGAGCAGTGTATTTCCAGACAATGCCATAATAATGAATGGCAAACTATACGCGTTAGTGGATAGTCCTCACAATTCATGTAAATTTTGTGATTTGGCAAAGGAATGCTGGCAATCTTGGCAAAGTGACAATAAACAACCTTGTGCCTGTTTCGGGATAGATAATACTGTGTTTAGAGAAATGCCAGTCTTTATAATGCGTGAAGATAAATTCACTTTCGGGAAACACAAAGGCAAGTTTGTTTCTGATGTTATCGAGAGCGATCCCAATTACGTTAAATGGGCGTTAGATAATGTTGAATGGTTCGATCTTGACAACTGCCTTAGAGATAAGTTAGCCGAAACATTAAAGAAAGTACCGAACAAAGGTAGAATTTATTTGCCTTTTGAAAATTGTTCGGAAGACGGAGAGATTGCCGGGCAAGATGCCTTTGGATCTAGTTATTAACATCACAACAACCATTAGAAGCATGACACCAGAAGAAATTTTAGACACCGTAAAAGAACATCAAACCACCGATTCAATATCCCGAAAAAGCGCTTTGTTTAATCTTATACGACAGAAGACTTGGGAGGTGTGGTTTTTAGGCTATCAATATGCCCGAAAATTGTATCTGGAATATCACTTGCCAGCGGTTGGAAATTTACTAAAACAATGGGGACCCGTAGAAAGTGACTTGGAGAAATATGAGAATGGGTGCTCTTGTTATACTCAAATCGACATTCATAGCCCAGCGTATCAACACCATGTATTTGATGACGAAATCATATTGTATGGGCTGACTGAAGAGGGTGTAAACATCGGATTACCTGCTTCCATTTCAGTAACATTCAGGATGTTTAATCCTGACTATCTTGATTATCGCATCCGTGAGATAAAACCATACCTCCACTACAAGTTGAGATGTGAAATATACAGCAAGGAGCAGGAACTCAAACAACTTCAGGATATCTATAAACAGACAGAGAATCCTATTCTTTCTAAGCTGAAAACCGCCGAGTCCGGTACTATTTTATGGTACGAACGATGGTACAAGGGTCGACTCCGCGAAGCAAAAGAAGTCAAATTTGTACGCATTGAAAATGGAAACATTATTATTGAAAATTATGATGGTATTGAAGTAAGTTTTGACCATAATGGCACAGCGACATCAGAAAACGACTATACTTCTGCTTGTATGCTTTTTCCATCATCTGACCATAAACGATGGGATGATGTAACTTACGTGCCAGCATCAAAGCAGAAAGTATTGTACGAGTGATGTGTTACGAGTTGTACTAAAGGTAGAGCTTGCAAATAAGATCCTCAAACTATCACCTATAAAATCGAAGAAGAAGCAATGAATACTTTTTGTATCATATTTAATTGTGCGAGCGTTATGTTATCAATATCTTGTTTAGTCGCCAATGCAATGGTTCATCGTTACTATTGGTGCACTATATTTGTCGTGCTAGCTTTATTGAATGCGGCGAGTGCAATTGCTGTCTATCGTATATCACATAAAAAGACAAGGTAGTAATATGACGATACTCAAAGAAATAACGCCGGTGGCCCGCAAAGAGCACAAATGTATGTTCTGCTATGGAACTATCCACAAAGGTCAGAAATATTTGAGACAGACAAATATCTGTGATGGAATAGTCGGAGACTGGATTTGTCATGTGGAATGCCAAGCTGTTGCCCGGAAACTCGGAATGTATGACGATTGCGACCCGGACTATGGTCTATCAGATGAGGCTTTCGGAGAGACCATTAACGAATACATCCTCGATGAACATTACGACCGAGAGAATGACGACATACAAGAGAATTGGCAAGGTCTGACAAGATATCAGGAAGTGCTGAAAATCCTGGACGAACTGGAAGTAAAATAGAAGATGGAAATCACAGAAGAAACTCGAAAGAAAATTTACGTAGACTATTGCGAGAAGAATCGGAATACTGTAATCTACGGATTCCGGAGTGCCCGCTATCTCCACTTTAAGGCCGGCTTTGACGCTGCCGTCAACTATATTTTATCACAATCTCTCGCTCAAAGGATCACTGGGCCAGAAAAGGGTGAGATACAGAAACTTTTCTATGCTGCAGAAGGAGGTACAACAGAGTATAGCCGTGGTTATTCGGATGCTCTCAAGAGAATATTCGGAAAAGAAATATTAGATAACAATTCTAAATAAAAACGACATGGACTTATTAAAAGCATTGAAATGCACAGAGCTTATGTCGGAGAGAGACATAATCATCGACATGAGGCAAAAGGCAATCGAGGGGGAAAAACGCGAATGGTCATTCCTCGTCAACGAAAATAAAATGCCGATACCGACAGCAGTAAAAAGCATCTTCAGAGAAGCAATCGAACGAGCTCTCAATTACTACAACTCAGAAATCCAAAAACTATGAGCAGCATAATGATTGATATAGAAACTCTTGGCAGGCGAAATGATGCCGCTATAAGAGAGGTTGGATTGGTCGCATTTAACTCTGACGGTACTATTATATCCAAAAGACAACTATCAGTAGCCCCAGACGTATGGAACACTTGCGGCAGGACATTCTCAGGGGAAACGGTTATTTGGCTTTTAGCCAATCCGAACATAGACACAGACTTCAACTGCCATTCATACTCGGAGCTTATTTCACATGTAAATGAGTTCGTTTCCTCTCATTTAACCATTGACGGTTATATTTGGAGCAAAGGACATATGGATATAGAGGTACTTAAAGATCTCTACGAAACCATCAATATCCCTCTTCCGTGGGAGTTTTGGCAACCCCGTGATTTAAGGACTATTCTAGATTTAGCCGGGGACAATGTAGCTCCGCAAACTCACAGAGCAATTGAAGACGCTGAATTTCAGACAGACCAATTAATCAGGATTCTTGCATCAATTAAAACAACGTTGAATCAATAAACATGGCAATAGAGATATACTATACAAAAACAACGGATAAATCTCCCCGAAAGTGGTATGATGCTAACCGTCCTTGCAGGGGTTCAATTGCAACGTGGATGTGTTTCATGCACTATATGGAGCGCAAATATCTTCCGTCGTACCCTTCAGCATATTCGCTTAAGGAGTATAATTCTCGCTTCACTGCAACCATGTTCTGGAATGGAGAAGGAGATATGCCTATGCAAGAGATATGGGATCTCCAACTCTCAAAGAAAGTGACACCGGCTGAACGTTTAACCATGCAATCAATGATGGATAAGGCTTATTTCCTTGCTGCAGATTTTCCAAGTGTGCGAAATGCGTGGGAAGAGTATGTGGTAGGAAAAAACGGCGGAGAGGGCGTGACGAAAGCCTTTACGGATCTGATAGCGACAATAGAATCTCTGATACAACGCATGCCGGAGATTCATTCTATCGGGATTAATTGGAACTCCGTAAACTGTTTCTACGATACATTCGGAGAAACTGACAAGGATTGCTACGATTTCGTAGCCGACAACCGACAAGTAGAACAGAGACTCAATAATTCAAAATCGTATGAGTAAACAACATATTCCGGCCAGCGTCGCCGTCATGATGCGAACACGTGGTTACAAAGGAGAAATGCCAATAGGCTATCACGAAGCGCAACGATGGGCTCTCGACAAGTATAGCGCATGGATAGTACCCAGGCCCTATCTGTTAACCCCACTCTCTGAAAAGGAAGACCGGCTAATATGGGCCGTAGAAGCCCGCGATGTAGCCAGCCAAATGGACAGTTACGGTTATTGTGAGTACTTCGCCATAGATGATGAGGTCAACGTGCCGGTAGTCCGGGAACTAAGCGACGCACAAATCGAGGAGTTTGAGGTATTATACTCCAGTGAGAAATTCTACAATACTCCTGAAGACGCATTTATAGCGGGATTAATTAAGACAATGAAATTATTAGACGAATGAAAGCGAGAATAATTGCAACCGGAGAAATCAAGGTTTTCTATCCTGCGAGACAAAGCGGGCATGACGGCTACGTCGACGAGCAGGGTCTGTGGTACTACCCGAATGAACTCGATTTTCGCAATGGAGGTGTCCCAATACCTGAAGCCGAATATAAAGTAGGCACTATATGGATAGCCCGCGAAGAAGATGGAAATTTGATTGCGTTCTCAGAAAAACCGATACGGTGCACTGGGCAACTTCCAGGACACGGTTATTGGCATGGAAAGCAGTTTCGGGAGTTGAAGCGCATAGCCTACCCACAAATCACATGGCGGTCAGAGCCGATAGAATGTGAAGTAACAATCAACATCAAATAAAATATCACATCTTCATGAAGTATTACAACCTTGTGTTCGTATCGCTCGGCGCATGGTTGGCAATCAATGACATCTATCACCGTAATTATGGATGGGCGATATTCTTTGTCGTATGCACATTTATTAACCATGTTGCCTACGACTACCACAAGAGTAAAATAAGCAGTATGAAAATAAAAAAGACGATAGCGAAGACTCTTCGCAGATGGGCCGATAGGCTGTTCCCAACGGAGGCTGTGCAACTGCCGCCGCTGTCCTTAAAAGTAGGAGACCTCCAACTGTTGAAACTGGGCTACCAATATCCAAAGAATGCACAATACTTAAACTTTAATCGCATTCGATGCCGAATGGCACAACTATTGGCGTACGAGCTTCTGGAGCGTAGAACCATACTATTTACAATCAACGACGGAGCCACGTATGTAAATACGATTGAAGCGTCGATCTATGTAAAGCGTCCCGAAAATCCCGACGGCTATGAGGAAATATAAATTCAGAGGCAAACGCCTTGATAATGGTGAGTGGGTGTATGGCTCACTCGCTGAAACCCACGGCAAACTGTTCATTGGCATTCCAACCGCCCCCGACAATCCAGTCTATATGATGGATTGGCACGAGGTAAATCCCGCCACATTAGGTCAAATCGCCGGACAACTCGACAAGACTGACATCTACGAAGGCGACATTCTCATTGAACCCACCGTAGCCACAATTCCTCTCGAAGTGAGGTACAACGAGGAGCAATGCGCATTCTGCCTCATCGAGCACACCCACACCGAAGGCCCATTATTGGGAACTTGTCCGTTAGGCGATATGCTCCGGCATTACCCATTCATGAAAGTCGCCGGAAACATTCACGATAACCCCGAAATACTTTCTAAATGGGTGCAAGAAAATCGGAATAAGCCAAAAGATAAATCATGATACGCAAAGTATGGTACGAGGCCATTGATCCCTATCACTCAGATGAAGTGCAAACTTTCATTGGTGCCACTTGGGAAGACCTCGACGAGCAAGAAACCGAATTTAACAAGTGGCTTGGCCGCAATCATCCGGCTGGTATCATCTTCTTATTCAGGGCGCATACAATCTACGAAAGCGACTGCAGCGAGATAGATAAAGAAATTCACGCTGAGGCTTACAAACGATATATAGAAAAACAACGCACTCATAAGGAAAGCGAGAATATGTAAATATGTCAGCTACTGTTGCGCAAGTTTGTCGGGAGGCTGGCTTGCGCTTTGTTGCGCGTAATTGACTAAAAATCTTGCAGATGCGATTAAAACAATCTCCCAAATAGTTGCATATATGATTATTTTTGACTATCTTTGTATATGCAAATAAGATGTTTTAATCAAAACTGAAACGACAATGGTAGAAAAAGACAAAATCCTCAAAGTCGAGAAAGCCAAGATGAGTATGGCGAACCTACTCATGGCGATGAATGTGAAATTCGCTTACGACTACGGCACATTCTACATCCTCGATACGCACAATCCCGAGAAATTCTACAACTTCTGCAAAAACCACGGAATGAGGGAGTCCGAGTTAGCAACCATGGTTGTCTCAGAAATCGACAACGAATTCTAACCAATATAAATCCACAATATAGGTCCTGCTTCGGCGGGACCGAATGCTATATACCCCTAAGCTAAGAAAAACAATGAATGCTACCTCAGAAAAGGAAAAATATTTCCGCTGCGTGAGGGAATTTCTCAACAGAGTAAATATCCCCGACGCTACAGATCATATCGATGACGAGATATTCATGATTGAACAAGTTTTCCCAATTTCTAACGAGCAATTCAAAGAAGAATATTGGCGATATCGCAATGCCGACCACTATCTTCGCAACAAAGAGTTTTATAATAATCCTGAGAACTACGAAACTCACCCAATTTATTAACAACATAATCATCCGAACATGGAAAAAAAGATTATCAAAGCGATGTACTCAACCATCGCGAGCAAGGACACCGTCCATCCACAAATGATGGGGGTGTTCTTTGACGAGAAGTGTTGTGTCGCAACCGACACACATGTGCTCGTAGTGTTCAATCACGCCAATCCCAAACACGCGGGGAAAATCCTCAACGTAAACGGAGAGGAAATCCCCGGTACCTATCCAAACTACAAACGTGTGTTCCCGTCAAAGGAGCGCCTGACGCACTATCGCCCTCGCATTGACCTTGTGCAGTTGCAGAAAGCCTGCGCATGGTTCACACGTCAGCCCGGATTCACGGACAAAGACATGGTGGTAATCCGAGGAAAAGGCCTCTCCATCAAGTATCTCGCAACGCTTCTCAATCTCTTCGCTCTAACCCCTGAAATCAAGTCCGCTGAAATGTTCCAGACACCAGAAGGCAATCCGGCTGTTATAAAATCAAAGAGCATATCGGCACTCCTAATGCCAATGACAGTCGACGAAACGCAGATAGACGCACCTCGTGCGGACGACTGCGCCATATGCCTGACTCTCGAAAACCTAATCAATCAGTTCGTATTCGAGGGGTGGAAGCCTAAAACCGTTGAGGACCCCATGTCCTGGCTCTAAATCCCAACAAACTCACAATTAAATATCAATAGAAATGCAAGTAAGAAACATCCCCCTTTCCGAGATTGTACCTAGTGAACTTAATCCCAGAAAGACATTCAACCAGGAAGAGCTTGAAGAGCTCGCCCAAAGTATCAAGGAGAATGGGCTTATCCAGCCTATCACTCTCCGCAAAATCGGCAACAAGAAAGATGCCAAGTATGAAATCGTGTGTGGAGAGCGTCGCTTCCGCGCAAGTCAACTCATCGGTGCGAAAGATATCCAGGCTGTCGTAAAGGAACTCAACGACAAGCAGGCTTTCGCTTGTATGATAATCGAGAATCTTCAACGCAAGGATATCGACCCGATGGAAGAAGCCGCCGCCCTCAATCGCCTCTACAATGACGGATCAATGACCGTCGCAGAAATGGCAAAAATGCTCGGTAAGAGTAACAGCTTCGTGTCTGGTCGCATCCAGCTCCATCACACAATCGAGCCGTTCGTCCAACTTATGCGTGAGGGTATTCTCGTGCTGACTCATCTTCTCGATATCTGCAAGCTCCCAGCCGAGCAACAGCAGACCCTTTTCGACTCCTGCTTTACCGAAGCAAGCAGAGCCCGATGGACCTACAAGTTCCCCAACATGCCTCAACTGCACGAAATGATTGACGAACATGTTATGAACCAACTGCCGACCGCGCGTTTCAGCCTCTCCGACGACACTCTGGCCGGTGCGTGTGCCTGCGAGAAATGTCCGCTCAACACCGCCAACAATCCAGACAACGCCCGCGATGTCAGCACCCCACGCTGTATGAAGCGCGAATGTTTCCTCGCTAAAGCGCGAGAGACCATCTTCCGCGAGGCAAAGGAAGCAGCCAAGAACGGAATCAAGCTCATCTTTGCCGGCGAGTACGCTGAGAACGAGATTATTCTTCAGGCGGCCGAAGAGTACGGGCTTGATGTGTCTGGTCTCGGTAATCGCCAATATGTTCCTGAGCCCGTTGCTCCAGACCGCGCCCAGTATAAGGACGAAGAGACCTATGCCACACGAAAGGCCAACTACGACAAGGTCCGCGCTGTGTTCGATGATAACATCAAGGACGGCACGGTCACCCCGATATACGAAATCTGCTACAGCGGTCATCTCAGTGGCGAGACAAAGTATGTCTACTACACACCTGATAGCGATGAAGAGCCGTTTGCCGGCAACAAGCTCGCAGACAACAATCGTAGAATCTCTGAACTCAAGGTCAAACTGCGCGAGGCCAACGACCACCGCCAGGAGGATTTCGTAGAGCGTCAGAGAGCGTTTATGGAGTCCTGCGAGTATTCCACCCTCAACACCGATCTTTCATCGGTAGAAACAGACGTGTTCCGTGCCCTCATCCTCAAGCGACTCCCCGTTGCATTCAAAGAGTCTATAGGTTGCGACGAAACGCAGGGCGGAGATTATCGGTCCATCGGTAAGGCACTCGAAAAGAACTTCAACTCCATTGTTCGCGAGTTCATACGTTCGATTCTCTCTGAGAAGAGTGTGAACTTCTCGCCCGAACTGGCTAACATGCTTTCGGCTATCATGGAAGACCGCTACGCCCACAATGCGGACGAAATCGCCAAGCAACTCGACGCCCGCTACAATCAATCAAAGGCCGGTATTCAGGCTAAGATTGACGAGCTTCGCGAGGAGAACGAGAAAGAAATTCAAGCTCAGGCGTCAATCACGCCACAGGCTCCTGCTCCTGATGAGCCAGACGCAAACGCACCTCAGACCGACGAACAGCCTGATTCGGCCGACGAAGGAGCATCTGACTCAACCGATGCCGTAGGCAATCCCGAAGCAGAGGCGCCGGCTACTGAAGAAGCTCCTGAAGAAAAGGAGCAGGAAAAATCCGAAGAATAATATCACGGGCGCGGGAGCAGTAAGAGTGTTCTCGCGCCCATTAATATTTCATGTATGAAATTAGAACTTATTCCACTTTCAAAGTGGCACCACAATGAAGTGTACCAGATTGCTTTGTCCGGCCCCATGTCGCCAATGTCGGCCGCCAAAGATTTTATCTCCAATCTCTTCGAAGGTAATGACAAGATTGTTCTTACCGGTCTATTCCGTATTCGCGCAGTCGGTGAAACAACCTTTACAACCTGGGAGCACGCTGATATTGACCCGGTTCAAATCGATGTCATAGTTTGCGTCCTAAACTTCCGGCACCTCGCAGTATTCGGCGAGATAGGAAGCCGATATATGCCTATTGCCCTCGTTCTCGACGGCGAGGCACAGTTCAGCGAGCTTTATACCACCTACCAGTGGATATCAGCTCCGACAATAGAGGAGATAGCTCAGGTTCTGAGCACCATTGACTTCGACAAGCTCCAAAATGATTTCAAGGAATATCAGTGGGCTGTCAAGGAAGAACAGGCCAACGACTGGTATTTGGAACATACCATGCAGGAGCACCTCAAAATTATGGACGCAAAAACTCCCCTCGAAGCTGATACCAAATGGGATAAAATGACTCCGAAGGGCAAGTACGAATATTTCAAGATATGGACCAAAAAGAAGTAATCATTCTCCAATCCGGAGATCCTTGGCTCACAAATGATAGCCTTAGAATTGTCGGCATCTTTTCAGACGAGGATAAATTCACGGAGTTTGCCGACAAATTACTTGAGAAAGGCGTGGTATCCGATTGGGGCTACAAAAGTCTTACGGGCTATTATGGCTTCGGTAGACAATGTGACATTAAAAATGGAGCGTTGCTTGTCACCAAAGAGCCGCTAAATCCGGCTTTCGATGAAACTGATATTTAATTGCGAAGGGCGAGTCATATTACTGCGGCTCGTCCTTTCGCTTTTAATAATCATTCGCCCGATTAAAATTGCAAATTTGATTAAAATAATCTCCCAAATAGTTGCATATATGATTATTTTTGACTATCTTTGTATATGCAAATAAGATGTTTTAATCAAAACTGAAACGACAATGAAACTCAAGAAAGTAACACTTTACTACCGAGAAATGAAAGATTGGCTCGACATGGCAAACTACGAGCTCGAAGGTAAGAATGTGATAATATTCAAAACGACAGAGGGCGGATTCGGGATTCGCCACCAGTGCCACGGATGGAAACCTTGCGACAAAGTATGGACCGCAAACGGTCTTAATCCCTCAACGGTTATAGCAGTGGCTTCGCATAAAGTAATCAAGGAACTGCTAGATGTCTTCAGTAGAGCGACCTACATGGTAAACCGATTCATTAGCGAAACAGAGCGTAAGGTATTCCTTTCTGAAATGGAAGAAGAATTGTTGAATATAGCCGCCCGATGAAGATATGACTGCCACACAAGAAATCGAACTGCTCCAGTCTCTCAAAGGTGATACATATTTCGCGCAGGTATTCAAGCCTGAAACCATTGACGCGATGTGCGAGAATATCCGCAAGGACTTCCCCATAGACTGCGATGTCAACATTTTCGAGAACTGCCACGAAGCCACCAAGGCTCGATCCGAGGTCCGAATTTTAAAGGGTTTGCTCGATGAAAGAGAAAATGAAGTCGAGGATTTACGACAACAGAAGGATACGATGGTTGATTTCCTCATTGACCAAGCCAGCACTTCATCTGACTCATCGACTAAGAAGCAAATTTACGAAAAAGCAGCCGAGATAATTGGCGATAAAGAAGTCATCCGTCGCAAAATAAAATTCGGCTACTCTCTCAACAACCACGATTTAGAGTGGCTTGCTCAAAATTTATAAAGACAATGAACACAACCCCAATTTCATTCGCTGACCTCCGCAATATGGATATCAGCAACACCGTCGTAGTCCTATGTCTCATAGTACCCGAAGACCAGGATTGGGACGAAGCGAATAAATTCTTCCAAGAAGATACCGAGTTTGCGCCTGGGAAAAACATCACAGGCTGCCACAGAATCACCGGCAACGTATTAGGCGATGATGGCCGGTGGGACTATCTCTTTGAGTTCGACCATCCCGAAATACCGTTCAACCCGATAGCCCGCCTCAAATTCTCGGACATCAAATGGACCGGCGATTATATAGATAACTACGCAAAAGACTTCGAAGGAAATGATTGACCAGGAATACACCACCGAAGATTTGAAAAAGGCTATGCTGAACGAGGCATGTCCGAAAATGGAAGGATTCTTCAGCGACATCTATGACGACTTTGAACTTATAGACAAAATGAAAGTCGGACAGACTGCGCAATGGTTCTACCGCAAGAACGGAACATCATTCAGGGTAGAAGAACCTGAAGAGTTCCAAAGAGATTATGAATTCTGGAAACACCAGGTGTTCAAAGTATTCACCATCCTAAAGACTGAATCCGACTTGTTTTCGGTCGCAGAATGTAACATAAAAAATAACTGAGCAATGGCAAATAAATATTATAATCCCGAAAGTGGAAAGGTTAATTTCAAGGCAATCGAGAATGCAGTTGGATACAAACTCGATCCATGGGAAAAAGAATACGCAGAGTTCTACTATCAAGAAGGCTCTAATTACGGAAAAGACCTTGATACCGTACCGGACTTCTGCTCTGAGACTGCATCCGACTTCCGCTTAATGTATTATAGAATGTGATTATGGAACCGACAAATACAATAGGATACCGAGGAAAGAAGTACCCGGTATTCTCCCTTGACATAATAGTCGAGGGAGAAAAGGAGAATGTAAATATCAGCGTTGAATCTCTGCAGTCCGAGCTTTTGCCAGATTGGGATTGGCGAGATACCGAGGCTGAACATATTGACGAGTCGATATTCTTCTACATACCGGATGATGTTGCAGAAAAGCCTGAGGCAGAGATTATCAAATTCGTAGAAGACAATATATGACCAGCGAGGAAAGCTTTGCTCGTTACGAAGCAATAAAGGCAGAGGAATATCCATTTCACGACCGCGATAATGCGGAATGGAAAGCTTTCCATGATGATCCCGAAGTGAGAGCTGAAATCGGACATCGTTATACAGTATGGCGAGAGAACAAAACCCGCAGGGAAAACGAAGCTATATCAGCTCTTATTCCACGCGTTGGGCTTCCCTGTACCATGTACTTCCACTCAGACCGTAGAGCTGCAACTGTAGTTGAAGTCATCAGTCCTAAAAAAGTTGCTGTCAGATATAACCAGGTTAGATGTATAGAATACTATGCCGGCGACTATGAAATACTCCCCGAATTAGAGGGCGGAGAGCATATATTCACGAAACGAACCAACGGCAAGTGGATTCTCGAAGGACAGCATTCTAAAGACGGGATAAGACTTCTGTTACACTACCAGGACCATTACATAGACCCCCACTATTGACTATGGGAAAGAATACAATCTACATTATCAAAGACAGCAGAGCCGAAGAACTTATCAACGATAATGATGTGGACGGATTTCGCAATTATATTGCAGAAGAGAGCTACCTATCAGTAGAATCAATGGATTTCGACAGCGAAGAAGAGCAGAAAGGATTCCTCGCTGGATTCTTCCACGGCTGCGACGAACGAGCCCCGGCCGGAAAGGTCGTGCTCATCGAAGGAATAGAATATTACAAACCATTCATAGACATTATCAACGAATGAAGAAATTAACAGTTGAGCAGTACGAATCGCTAGCTGTACCAGTGTTCAAAATCTGCTCCGAGTTAGCTGACAGTCCTCGCGTAGATATTCCTGAGTTGGCGAGGATTCACAATATTATCGACATCATAACGTCATTCAAGCCCGATGAGCTGACGGCACAATCATCGGAACAGACAGCAGACACCACAAACCAGAACTAATATATGGAAGGAAAATCAGCAACCCTCAAGGTTCCGTACCTCGGCTACCGAAATATAGTGCTAATTGAGTATTGGCCCACGATGTATAAGTGGGAAGTAGAAATCTGTGGCTCCGGCAAGCATATTTGGGTCTACGAAGATGAGTTTACGTTAGACTAATTCACGACTTCTAAAAGGAGATCCTGACACCATTAACGAAACCGATAAATGACAGGAGTATGAAACAAGTGACAGCATACAGATGTCAGCACTGCGGCAAACTGTTCATGCGTGACTACAACTGCCGCAAGCATGAGCCTCAATGCACTAAGAATCCACTTGTACGTCCGCTGTGCTATGACTGCAAATTTTATCAAAACGCAGACGATAGAGAGGAGGTGAAAATATGGGTTGATTCCTATTTTGGAGAACAATGCTATACAAAGCAATTCTATCCCAATAAATGCACACACCCCGATAAGGATTGCAGACTGTTCGCAAACATTCATGTGAGCGAGGACACATACATTGCACTCACAGAAGAAGAATGGGAAGCTATGCCGACTCCCAAAGAGAAATGCCCTTATTTTGAGCAACACAAATATGGTAAAATAAGAGAGATATGAAAGCAATAAGAAAATCAGACGGCAAGGTGATTGAGGTTACGCCTGGCATATTCGGCTACAGCAGCGATAACGCTCATTATCACCCCTACGAGCTTGACTTCAAGGTGGAGAAAGCGAAGGAAGTGACCATTGACCGTGAAGAATATGAGCAGTTGTGCAAATACAGACGCTATTTCTCTAATTGGGCGCTAAATAAAGTGGAATGTATGCATTGCGGAGAGCTTAATCCTGACGGGTATATGTGCGCAACCTGCGGGAAAGATCCAAAACATTAAACCGAAGAAGAAGCAATGAAAAAGATAATGTTCTCAGATAAATTCGGACTCACCGAAGCCGTGTTGAGCGGTCGGAAGACGCAGACGAGGCGGATAGTTCCTCAAAAAGACTTAGATAAGGCATGTGAGTTTGCGATAGCGTACTTCAACGAAACATTTGATGTATTTGCAAACGATAAAGATGTTTTACAACATTACTTCTTTGTAGAGGAGATTGGCAAGCTGCCCTACAGAGTTGGCGAGGTCGTAGCCGTGGCGCAAAGATATAGAGACTTTATCCTCAACCCTATATCCATTCCTGCTGACATGGGGTGGTTTAATAAGCTATTTGTCCGAGCCGACCTCATGCCCCACCAAATCCGCATCGCCAACGTTCGTGTGGAGCGTTTGCAGGATATTTCCGATGAGGATTGTATCGCCGAGGGTGTCTGCAAGTGGACTAAAGATAGAGAACTATTCAAATATGACATGGCAGACGGTTTTGAAATGTTTGAATGGAGAGATATGCCGAGAACTCCCCGCGAAGCCTACGCCGCCTTGATAGACCGCATATCCGGCAAAGGAACATTTGAGAGCAACCCCTATGTATTTGTTTACGAATTTGAATTGATAAAATGAAACACCTTACAACCATCCTCGCAGCCGTCATTATCATAGCCGGGTTTGTCGGTGCAGGATTAAACATCTACTACGCAATCAGCAACAATCAAGATTATATCAGTAAGGCTGATTATCGCGGTCACAGCTATGTGCTGGTTCATGCCAACGGCTCAACAGGCATCACCCACGACCCCGACTGCCCCTGCCATAACAAACAATCAAATAACCAATAATATGAAACGTTTTAGATTCTATTTAGATAAAGAGGCTTGCGGCTATGATTATCGCCCGGTCGTATGGCCTATTAGATACCCATACTGGTGTTCTGGCGAAAATGCCGATAGTTTTATTCTCATAGCTTATGCCGAAAGCGAAGATGAGATAAGAAGCCTATGGCCGGAGGTGGAGGATTTCGACTTTGTGGAAGACGTTAAGGAAATAACCTTTTCAAGCAGATTCCCGAAGCCTGAATGGTACTGCCCGTGCCATAAGGAAGGAGGTGTGGAATGAGGAAACGAAATAAACAGTACCGTCCACAAGTGCCTAAGTTCAAAAAGGTATTCAACGGCTGTGACGAAACATTCAGAGCGATGTGGGACGCGCAGGGATGGCTTCACGAACATGGCTTTTCCTATGGTTCGACAGACGGTTCTCCGTATTGTCCCATACAAAAAGGCGAATACACGCTGCCGCAGAAACTGTATAATTTCGATGCCGGGGATAAGGCACTGCTTGCAGGCGTGATACGGTCATTCGATTATCGCAATGGCGATGTCGAGATTTGGCTTTATGATGAATTTACAGAAAAAAGTTAAGATATGAAAAACCCGACTGACCGACCGCAGAAACCAAAGCAGTGTGTGCATTGGCGCAGAGGAAGATGCGCAATAGCAATCAAGGCTGTCTATCGTCCGCGCAGGGCTACTCCCGATTTTATATGTGAACCCTGCCTAGGTATCTGCCCCGACTACGAACCCAAAAAGAAGAAAGATAATGAGAATAAATAAATTAAAGCCCGAATATGTCGGCACTATGCCCTCAAAATCAGAAATGAAAGAGGGTGTGCTGTATATCAGCCGAGTATATCTTACCACTGCGCATCTTTGCGCCTGCGGGTGTGGCAATGTAGTAGTATTGCCATATGGTCGCCGTGATGGAATGTTTTGGACGCTGACCGAAAGGCTGTCAGGCGTTACCATGCGCCCCTCTGTCGGCAGTTTCAATCTCCCCTGCAAGTCGCATTATTACATCACCGATAATAAAGTTGAATGGCTATGAACACCGAAGACTACGTTTCCTACCCCCTCGCCCTTGCGCTGAAGAAGGCGGGGTTTGATTTAGAAGTAAATCATGTATATGATAAAAATGGTAAGCTTTGGGAAGAGGGAATGCATGAAAATGCAGACTGTGATTGTACCGCCTATTTTGACTATAATAAAAGTGGTTACATTGAAGTTGGCGCTTCAGCTCCAACTTTGGCGCAGGCTCAGAAGTGGTTGAGAGAGAAGAAAGGCTATGATGTAGCCTTGTGTCCAGAAGGTGAATTTTTAAAGACAGAGAGAACTTACCGACATACAGGATGGAACTATTCTATAATTCGTATCAGCAAAATCGGCATTATGACTCCCGGCCCCATAGGCAACGTTCTAATGTCAAAATATGAGCAAGCGTTGAGTGAAGGCATAAAATCTGCATTGGAGCTGATAAATACAGAAGATCATAATCACGAATAATATGGAAACGAACTATGTTTACATTTTTGATTTCACACAAGGAATCCTTAATATCATCCACCTCACATCCGAAGAAGTGGAAGAATCACAAAAGTATGAGTCGTTTGAAGATTTTCTCATTACGCTCGAAGAAAAGTATGGCTTCAACTTATCCAATTGCCAATGGATGTGCAGTGAAACCATGAAAATCTATCTTTACCAAAATGGCAAAGAGGCTGACGCCCCTTTGCTTGATTATATCAAACAAATGCTCCATAAGAGCGAGAAAGACAGGCAGATCTGGGATGCGAGATCCACCGAGAGCTTTAAAAACGGAGATATCGACCTCGGACGCACCCAGAGCGAACGCAGAGCCATTGCCCTCGGAGAAGTCCGGGCGTATCAGCACATTCTCTCGAAGCTAGAATTCCCATTGCATTTTCAGCGTAAGCACATGTAAATCCGAACATATGAAAGAAACTACAACAACTATTGTAACCACCGAAGTTACACGCCGGGCTCCACGCAAAAAGACCATCGTAGGAGCTAAACACCTTGTTTCTGACGGCACAACGTATATCGTCGAGCAACACGCTCATAGGTGGCCCGGCGAGGGTAAAGGTATAACACGGATATCCGCGCACCAAGCTCAAAAGAAACTTGCCGAAGGTCTTACGAACTGCATGAGTCCCGAAGAGCCTCAAGGCAGAATGTGTTTGGCAACATCTTTGCTCCATTTGTCCGCCATCAGAAACGGGCTATGCGACATTGCGTCCAACCCCGCTCTAAGCATGCTCGATAAGGATGATTGTGAAAGGCTTCAGATTATCGCGGTACAGTTAAACGAGTTCATCCCCATATTGAAAGACATCATGACAAAGCGGGTATCACTCTTCGCCAATTACCAATTCCCAACTTTCTAATGGACATCGATAGTATCATAAAATCAGCGACTGTTAGGCTCGTAGAAATCAAAAAAGATATTTCCACGAGATCCCTCCAAGAAATAATAGCTGTTTACTGTGCTCGAATTGCATCTGCGGACGGTTCAATTCTATCAGTAGCCATTGACGAAATGGATTACCAATTATACTTTGATGTGGAAAGAACATCCGAAGGCAGATATGCCATTACCGGAGATATAGAAATAATTGATCAGGCCGACTATATCGGAATGTTCGATTGCGAACTTAAATTCACACCAGCGGGAGAGGAATAAACTCAACAAAATACATAAACGAGTGAAACTGTTATTTCACTGACAAGGCTCGGCATATCGCCGGGCCTTTTTTGTTTCATTTTGTTTTGGAAACACACCATAACCTGAAAATAGTGGTTTCGACGAGGACTGCCCGCCTCTCACCGGTGATATTCTTACGACACATTTGCCATTCTTGCGAAGTGTTTGATACATAAATATTTGGCGTCCGATAATCGCCCCTAAAAGCACTGCATCAATCATTGCACCTCATTCTCATAAGACCTTGATTTATAGCTCATAATCCATGCTTAACTTTGACATTGAATTATACTAACAACACCAATCCTGCAATGGCAAAACTCAAAATCTACAGCGACATAGTGGACGAGGAACAGAAGACCTTCACGGTGTCTATGGGCGGCCCCGAGGGGGTTTGCTACAAAGACGTGCAGGAGTTCATCGACGCTATACCGGAAGATGACAACGTCATCGACGTGCGAATTCATTGCTGCGGCGGCGACTGTGGTGAGGGTTGGGCTATCTACGATGCTCTCCGCCGGTCGGGTAAGACCGTATCTGCAACGGTTGAGGGCGAATGTTCCTCCATCGCCTCAGTAATACTTCTTGCAGCACCTGCTGAACGGCGGTACGCAAACAAGAATATGCGTATGTGCTTGCACAATCCAGCATACGAGTATCTGATGACAGACCTGCCTCTCCGCTACACACCTGATAAGCTCGATGCTCTTATTACTGAGCTCGAAGTGCAGTCAAAAGCACTGCGTGAAGAGCAAGACCGCATTTTGGATCTCTATGTGGAACGTACTGGAGCCAATCGCAAAGCATTACAAGCTCTCATGGATAAGAACACGTTCATCGACGCAGACCGCGCCCAAGAACTTGGTTTTATCAGCCACATTCTCGTACCCACGACCGCTCACAGACTTAGGAAACGAAATATCAAATCTCAAACCAATAACAAAACTATGGCTAAACCCAAACCCCAAGCAGGTAGCCCTGCTGAAAAGAAGCCCTCTGCTTTCGCTCGCTTTCTTGCCAAAGCCGGCATCGCTCGTGCGAAAGCCCAGGTTGTGACTGCAGCCGACGGCAATGAGTTCACGGTAGAACGTGAAGACGGCGATCCGCAGATTGGCGACGTTGCCTATCCTGACGGTACCTATGTTCTCGACGACGGCGTAAAGGTCGTAGTCGAAGGTGAAATCATCACCGACATCATCGATCCCGAGCAGAATGACGACGAACCCGACCCCATCGACTCTATGGACGACCCTGACGAGATTCGCGCCATCATCGCTGAACTCACCGGACGCCTCAAAGAAATCGACCCGGACGCCTCTCCCGAAGAGAATGCACCACAGGTGGAAGAGCTGCAGGCGACTGTCGAAGAGCTGCAGGCGACCATTGAAAAGCAGGAAACAGAGCTCAAGAGTGCCCGTCCCATCGTTGCTAAAGTCAACAAGGCCGGAGGCATGGCATGGCTTGACGCAACCATCGGCATGCGCTCATCTTTCACCCCTACCAACCGCCGCTTCGTTTCTCATGGAGCACCCGCCGGTGGAGGCCAAGCGACACCCACTGAGTCAAAGACTCAGAAGGCTATCCGTGAACGCCGCGAGGCTACCACCGCAAAACGCGAGAAACGTGGTAAAAAGTAAACCAATCGTGTAACCATTTAACCAGAAATTATGATAAACTGGAGTCAATTTACCGTAGACAACGGGGCAATCACGGACCTTCGCGAATTGCTCTTCCTCACGGTGTTTGATGATCCCGACATCGACCTGACTGTAACCACCAAAACTGGTGTAAAGAACGGTGAAAAGCTCGGCTACATCAACGACCTCGGCGACGTTGGCCAGAAAGGTGGCGGTTGCGACCCGACCTACTCCAAAGTCAACATCACCGGCATTCAGAAGGAATGGGAACTCGGCGACTGGGAAATCCCCAAGGAAATCTGCTATCAGGACCTTGAGGATACCATCGCAGAATCTTCCCTCAACACTGGCACAGAACGTGCTTATCTTCAGGACACTCCCTATTGGGATGTTTTGCTCATGCCACTTCTCCAGAGAGCTATTCGCGAAATGTTCTGGCGTATCGTGTGGTTCGGAGACAAGGATGCCAAGAATATTGCCGGCGGAGGTGTTCTCAAAGCCGGAGTGGATCCCACCCTCTTCAATATGTGTGACGGTCTGTGGAAGCGTCTTCAGGCGATTATCGCAGCAAACAGCAAGCAGCAAACAGAAATTGCAGCCAACGCTGAGGCCACCTATGCAAAACAGAAAGACGGAATTCTCTCAGCGGGCACCGCAATCAAAATTTTCGACAATCTTTTGGCTGACGCAGATTCCCGCATCTTTGATGACGATAAGTCCGCTATATTCTGCACTTCGTCGCTGTTCAAGGCCCTCCGCACCGACATCGTGGAACGCTATGGTCGAACTACAATGCCGTTCGAGAACGTAGGTGCCGGCATCACCCTCTCGCAGTATGACGGTCGTCCCATCTATGCTATTGACATCTGGGACCGCATGATTGCCAAGTACGAGGACACCGGTACAGCCCTGAACTGCCCGCACCGTGCTATCGTCTGCTCCCCTGAGAATCTCTTCGTGGGTACGAACGACAAGGACAAAATCGCAAACCTCAGTGTCACATTCAACGACGTGGACCGCAAGAACTACATCTACGCCGCATCTAAGATCGGTACTCTCGTAGGTGAAGACGCGCTCGTCCAGGTTGCAATCTAAATCTCGGAGATATGGCTACAGAAAGTTGTGATTACCAGTTGGCCGCCGACCTGGTGGCCAGCTGTGCCGTAAAGCCGGTAAAAGGTATCAAGTCGTATGGTTTCATCATGAACTACAACGACATCGATTTTGAGGCCGCCGCCCGTGACGCTCAGAATCCCAACATCGTGAAGTCACTCATTTTGAAGACTGGTAAAAAGGCCTACAAAATGTATGTTCCCGGCAAGAGTCCCTACACTGGCACGAAGAAAACTCTGTCAGCCGGAACATATCGAAACCGATTCAACAAAGACGTATCAATCGTCATCCTGGACAATGGTCCTGATGTGTCCCACAACATCATAGACCAGCTTGCCAATGGTACGTTCGTTGTCGTACTGGAGAATAAATTCCCAGGCTCCGACAACAAGAATACTTTTGAAATCTATGGACTTGAAGCCGGTCTCACGGCTACAGCCCTAGATGACGACAAGTATTCTGACGATACCGAAGGCGGTTGGCTTGCCACACTCCAGGAAGAGAATGCTCCCACATCAGGCATTTTCCTCTATGCCGAAAGCCTTGCAGCAACCCGCACAGCCCTTGAATCTCTCGTCAGCGGCTCATAGTCTGCCATATGAGTAGTTACGAAGATACTATGCAGCGATTGTCTGAAATGAGAAGCCGTTTCCAGAGCGGCTTCTCTTCTTCAGACAGGTTGCTACTTGACTCGCTACACAGGAAGCTGTTCGGTAAGGACATTACCAAAACCGGCTGTAGCGATTGTTACCGTGACGCTTACGTCATCATTGTCAACCATCTTAAAAAAACAAAGACCATGCCCAAGACGCCAAACTATGTGCTCAAAGGCGGAGCCTTAATCCACCCATTCGGCACATCAAAATTTTATACAAATCCCATATCCGACGAAGTGGCTGAGGAACACCTAAGCAATTTCCCCGATGAAATCAACAAGTATGCCCATTATCCTGACGATTGGGAAGCACGCGCCGCCGCTTTCGCAAAACGGAAAGTTGCGGAAATCGAAGCAAAAAAGACTCATGAGGAAGTAGAGAAAGTTACTCCGGCAGCAGATAATTCCGAAGAGATTGAAAACCTTAAAGTCCAACTTACAGAAGCGCAGGAAGCAGCCGCAAAAGCTGAATTATTGCGCACAGAGGCTGAAAACAAAGTCAGAGAACTCGAGGAGGAAAATACCAACCTCGAAAAGCGCATCGAAGAACTCAATGCCAAAACCGGCAATCAAACGGCTTCGGACGGAGAAGGTGTAGAGTCCGAAGATGTGGCTCTGCTTCGCATGGAACTGGAAACAGCAAAAGCCGATCTCGATGCAGCCAACGAAGAAATCGCAACCCTCAAAACCGACAACCGCGCACTCAAAGCAGCCAACACCCGGCTCAAAAACAACGGTGCCAAGGACACCGAGTAATACTCGATGAATATAAATAGCGTCAAACGTTCTCCCAAGCGTCTCACAACCGCCTACTGGAGTACTCTCAATATCCAGGCATACGGAAAGGATAACCTATATCCTCAGCGTATGCTAGACTTGATATTGAATAGTCCGACAGGGGGAGGATGTTGTGACCGCTATCAGACATTCATAGAAGGTAACGGATTAAACGACACCAACTTTTCAGAATATGTCGTAAATAGAGCCGGAGATACAGTCGACGATATATTGGGACTTATAGCTCAGGATATGGCATTATATCATGGTTTCGCACTTCATGTCAATTACAATCTTGCTTGCGAAATCGTAGAACTTAACCATATACCGTTCCAAAACTGTCGTCTTGAGGAAGAAACCGAAAGCGGATCGGTAACTTACATAAATATACATCCGGACTGGACTGGCCATAAGACGCGTAAGGGTAATAAAATCCTTGTGGATAAGGGACATGTGGATAAAATATACACGTTCAATCCCATTAAAGAAGTAATCCTTGCTCAAATCGTCAAATCCGGCGGTATTGACAAATATAAGGGCCAAATTCTTTGGTACTCCATGGATGGTCGTTTCGAGTATCCTAAACCGATTTACGACAAAGTGGTGACCAATCTTTCGACAGACGAAGGACTGGATAACGTCAAATATCGCAACACCCGAAATAACTTCCTGATGTCAGGTATGCTCATGCACAAAAAGGGGGTGGCGACCGGCCTTGATGATAATGGAGATACAAGGAATGAATCGACTCTTGACGACATAGACTTCGTTAAGAGCCTTGATGCATTCCAAGGCGATGTAAATGCCTGTTCCATCATAGATGTAACCTATAATTCTGAAGAAGATAAGCCGGAATTTGTTCCGTTTGAATCCACCAACTTTGATGATAAGTTCGACTCTACGGAAAAAAGTACGACCGAGCGAATCTATTCAGCTTTCGGCCAAGAGCCATGGTATCTCATACGCACTGGCAAGACTGGTTGGAGTGGAACGGCAGTCAAAGAAGCCTACGAGTATTACAACTCGTATGTCGCCAAAGAGAGACGTGCCATATCTCGAGCACTGAAAAAGATATTCGACCACTGGTATGAAGAAGTCAACCCAAACGGTGACTACTCGATTCAGCCTTTGGTCTATGTGAGCAACCAATCAAACGAAAGCGATGGAGCACATAATAAGCCCTGAAGAAGTAGTAACACTTGGCCGACCCATCGGTAAGGTCGAAGATTCAAAATTACTCGCATACATCACCGAAGCTGAGCAAATGAATATTAAGCCGGCACTCGGAGACGCGTTGTTCTTAAAAATCCTCGCCGAAGGCGACAGTAACGACATATACAAGCTCCTGCTTAATGGCGGCACATACAATGACTGTAATGGAGAAATGCGGTCTTTTATGGGTCTCAAAGTCGCACTCTCATACTATGTGTATGCGCAGAATGTAATGACAGGAGACTTCCAAAGTACCCGCTTCGGCACTGTCGTAAAGCAAGGCGACTACTCTCGTGAAATTTCGAGTAAAGAGCGGTCAGATTGCTACAACAACGCTCTTGAAGTAGCACACCACTATCTCAACGAGTGTGTTGCCTTTTGTAAATCTCAAAATCTTTTCCAATCAGGACGTAACCGTCGAGTGATCTCCGCTGGTGGCTGCACCATTCGCAAAATAGGAAGTTAAAAAACAATCTTACTATGGGTCTGAATAATAAAACCAATCTCAAAAACCAAGCCGACCTTATCAGATATGAGGACGGTGAGGGCAAAAACACGGCAGAGCGAGTCGGAAAAGTCCTTGTTGACATCATCGAGAACGTCGACCAATCGCTTTCCACAGAAACGAGTGAACGAGCATCTAAAGACAACACGCTTCAACAGGCTGTAACAGTAGCATCAAACACGGCTACTACTGCATACAATGAGGCCAAAGATGCAAAAACAAAAGCAACAGCGGCCCAGTCTACTGCCGACACAGCTAAAAGTACAGCCGAAGCAGCTAAGAAAGTTACCGATTCCAAAGGTATGCCAAGCGGCATTGCTCCTCTCGATGCCAACGCAAAAGTGCCGGCAGCATACCTTCCTGGTTTCGTTGACGATGTTGTTGAGTTTCACGCTATGGTCGAAGGTATCACAATCCAAGACTCTCCGACAGGCGCAAAGTCAACCACGCCCGGTGCAATGCTTGTGTATAACAAGGAAACAAACAAGTTCATACTTGCAGTAAGTACGATTTATGCTCAAGATTCTGTTATAGACTGGGGCGGCGTTCTGCGTCCCCTCCGAGGAACTACGGTGGCAGACATTCCGTCGGTGCAGGCAGATGATGTCGAAATGTCAACGCCTACGATTCCTGGTGGCATACTCCGTCCCGGACTCAGTGATTACTGGACTGATAAAGAAGGACACCTCGAACTCAACATGGCGGTGTTCAAGTATTATTCTGACTGGGCCGATAAGGAAAATTTTGGGGTAGTTACAGCAGATGGTGTTACCCCAGAGTCTGGCAAAGTTTATATCAGCACCTCTGACAACAAGACCTTTCGTTGGAGTAGTAGTGAACTCGTAATAATCGGAAATGACCTCGCGCTCGGAGAGACCGCAAACACTGCTTTCCCCGGAGACAAGGGTAAAGAGGCCTACGAGCAGTCAATCGAGAATAGAAATCAGTTGTCGAACCATAGCCACCAGCTCATGGCTACGCTGTTCCTCAACCTGAATGCGCTCTATGACACAGACGAACCATTCTACACACTCCAGAGTGCAGTAAGCTCAGTTGATGAAGCTTACCAAGCCTATGGTGCAGTAGTTACCTTTCTCATGGCTGAACTCGGCAGTAATGGCGAGGAGAAATACAAATGGGTAGCATACCAGTGGCAGAAGAATGTGTTCGACGAAGATGCCGATTGGAATGACGTCACCCAATGGAAACCATTTGGCGGAGGTGGGGCAGCTGTCGGCAATACGTTCAACGCCACGGTAGAAATACCCCTCCCAGACGGAGAGTATTACTCGGACATAATGGCTGAAACACAAACTCACAATGTCCTCAATGCAGTTTTTGCAGCCGACAAAGCATTGCTCGGTTTGCAGATTACATTCGCCATTAGTGCTGGCTCTTGGAAAACATATCAATATGTCGGTCCCAACGTGACCGAGGCCCAGTTCAAGAGTACCAAGAATTGGATAGACCTTGCAGGGATGTCCGCCGGCGCAGAGGCTATTATCAATGTAGATAATCTCTGCCCCCGAACCGTAACCGGCTACTACACGAAAGACAGTGCCATTGATGCAATACTCTCGACACAGCAGTCTTCCGGCATCACTTACGCCAAGAGTGGTCTTATATTGACATTTCGTGCCGAAGAATACAAATGGGAAACCTACCAATTTACCGGAGAAGTAACCGACTTTGCCAACAAAGAACTCTGGAAAGAGTTTGGCGGCGGCGGTGCTGTAAAAACCTCAGACCAGCCCGAAAACGGTGGCAAAGACGCATTTTCAACAGGGGGGGCCTACGAAATGCAACAATCAGCTTTCGACCATCTTGACCTCGACCAAGATGCCGACAACCATATAATCAAGGCTGTTGACAAGCGAGGCAACGAAATGGGCGATCCCATCATGCTCCCCAAAAGCACCGGTTCGGGCTCCGCAAGTGGCTCCACGCTCTCTATATACCTCGAGAACCCTGCCATATACGCAGCGTTTGGTTCTGACATCATAGCAAATGCTGCCATTAAGTCTGTTACATTCGATGGCGATACAGAGGTATTGGGCGTCATCCGTCGTCTCGAAATCATCGACGCAACAACCGGGCTTTCCTTATGGAGCGAGAATGTCAATCAGAATTCATCGACCTCAGCGACAAACTACACGTTCAAGTTCGACTTCACTCCATACTTCGCAGAAGCGGCCCAGCGAGACTTCACTATCGTTGCCTACGATGCAGAGGGCAACGTGAAGCGTCGTACCGTTACGGTAACAGCCGTCGATGTAACTTGTACTTCCGTGCAGACTATCAACTATACCTCAAGCTCGGTACTAGAAGTAGGCGGCTCGTCTAAAAACCTGCTGATGTATAAGTTCGCCAATAACGTATCGAAGCAAGGTGTGAAAGTCATGACCGAGATATATCTTGACGGCGAATGGAAGAAACTCGGCGAGGCGACCATCACAGATAGCTATTCGCACTCAATCTCGATTGATCCTTGCAATGTGCTCGGAGGCGGAGAGCGTCTTGAGCACGGCTCCTATCCAATTCGCATATCCGGCGAGGATGTTGCGTCGGGCGTTAAAGGAAACACAATTTACTCTACAATAATGTGCGTTGACTCAAAGTCTAACGTACCCATTGTGGCACTCCGTTACAACGATGTTAACAATGGCATTGTCCGACTGTATGATAATCTCGAACTGGAGATTGCAGCATACACGCCTGGTAAGGAGCCCACAACAGTAGAAGTATACATGAACGGAGAGGAAATTATCTCCAACGATTGCTACATTTCCCAGACTTATCCAATACGCAAGCAGATTCAGGGCTACGATACCGACGGCTCCACAATAATACAATTCTATGCGAAGAGCGGAGCCAGCCAAACCAGTCCTATATCGGTGCGCGTAGTAGGATCTGCTATTTCTGCCATCATTAAGGAAGGAGCACTCTTTGGATACGACTTTGCCAGCCGTTCGAATTCTGAGGCCGATCACACAATTACCAATAACGGTTATACTATGGACGTTATTGGGGCTAACTGGTCGTCGAATGGTTTTGCAACCTACCTCAACGAGAACTGCCTGCGTATTGCCGAAAATGTCAAAGCCCGTATCCCTTACGCCCCGTTTGGCTCGGCTGCCACTGAACGCACAAATGGTATGGCGTTCCAGTTTGCCTTTGCAACAAATAACGTTAAGGATGAAGACGCGAAGCTCATGGAGTGCTACGATCCTAACTCTGGTGCTGGCTTCTATATCTGCGGTAACAAGATTGTGGTGTGCTGCAAGAACGGTACGCCCTCGCAGATTACACGCTCATTCCGATGCAGTGAAAAAGTTACAGTAGGAATTGTTGTGGAACCGTCCACAATAACCGTCAATCGTGGCTCCACTGATTACTCCACCATCAAACTATATGTCGACGGTGAAGAAATCGGTGCTATTGGCTATGTTTCCAATTCCGGCGCGATTCTCAACCAAAAGCAGATTTCATTCGACGGCACAGACGGAGACTTTTACCTCTACTATACACTTGCATACGATAGCTATTACGAGTGGGCTCAGGCATTCCAAAACTATCTTTGCAAGCTCACGGACACCAATGCTATGATTGCCGAGTTTGACGCAGAGAATGTCCTCGATAATCAGAACCGCCCCTCGATGGATCTGCTCAAGGAGAAAGGTTTCCCTTACTACGTTGTAGTAGCCCCCCAAGCTACATTCGACAGCTTTGACTCGGATATCGACACCAAGACAAATTTCTTGTGTACGCTTTATTACTTCCACCCAACTTTGCCGTGGAGGTCCTTCAAGGCAGAAAACGTGCGTTGGCGTCGTCAGGGTACTACCTCAGCCAAGCGTCCTATCAAAAACGACCGCTTCTATCTCTGCAAAGAAAAGAACTGGAAGATTACCGCACTCAATCCCGACTACACCAATGCTGATGCACTCAAGACGTACGAACTGTTCAGCATCGGATATGTGCGTGTGATCGAGAACTCTATACCAGTAGCTATCCTCACAGTTAAGGTCGACTACTCCGATTCATCCATGGCGAACGACTGCGGCGTGTGTGATATGATGAATGCCACTTTCCGTGCCCTCGGAAGCGATTATATCACCCCAGCGCAGAGGGCCTTCGACGGCACGTGGAGTAAGAGCGGTATATCTGTAACCGGCTTGCAAATGAATCACTCGACTGCCAACCACCCAATTGCCGCTTTCCGTGCAACCAACGATTCACTTAGTGATGCCTGGTTCCATGCCCGTGGCAACTGGAAAGAAGACAAGGGTGAGCAGGTGGCACTCGGTTTCAAAGACACATCAGGCTACAACAAAGGCTGTCGCAACTATGGCGACTTTGTTGAATTCTTCGGCAAGGCAACTTTCAATTCCGCCGGCAAGTTCCAAAGCCAGGAAACACTCACGGAGATTATGGCTCGTTTCAAAACCACCGAAGGACTTGATACGAGCAAGCTATATCTGCTTTCGCAGTATTGTGGACGTGACTACATCTTCATGCGCCACAGCGGTGGCGAATGGGCCCGCTGTACCGGCTCTATGAAGCAGGTCAACGGCAAGTGGCAGATTATCGGAGATGTCCTCAATCCAGTGTCTGGCTATGAGCTTATCACATACGATGCTATGGACTGGTTTATGGGCGTCGGATCAATCGACGATATGATGGCACCCGTCGAAACGCAGTCATCATGGGTGTCAAAACTCAGCCTCGGACAGCAGTCATACCCGGCATGGACGCAGTATTTCGAGTGCATGATTGACGACGACCAACTGCAGGAAGACCTCGCAATGGGCCGCAAGGTTCCATATGAGCTGTTCAATGTACTCAAGTTCTGTGATTCTTGCGACTATTCCAAGGCCGCACTCTCTGCAACATGGAAACAGTTGTGGAGGGATAACGCATGGCGTTATATGAGCATTCAGTCGCTTCTGGCTTACTACACATTCACCGACTATCTCGCCGCTGTGGACCAGCAAGCCAAAAACATGCAGCCCATGTTCTTCCTCGAAGATGGCTGCTGGGTGGAGAATGGAGAATACCATTCCCCATCGGCGATGGAGCCCATACGCATGTACTTCAATAAGGTTTACGACTGTGATACATGCAACGGTAAAGATAACGATGGCGGTAACACAATTCCTGCTGAGCTCGATCCTGCTGAAGACGACAAGTGCTACGCCGGCCGTGGCTCTATCTTATGGAACAATCTCCGTCGCTGCGACAATCAGGAAATGGTTGCAAATGCTATGGGCGGTACCCTCACTCTTCCCGGTGTTGTGGACCTCATGCGTAATCTTCCTGAGGTCGACGGTATCGGTGCTGGCCCATTCTCGCCTAAAGGCGCGAACTATTACTTCGTGCAGAAGCGAATTGCTTTCTGGCCCAAGGTAGTTTGTACGTTCGACTGTGAGCGCAAATACATCAAGTATTCTGAGCTATACACAGATATCTATTATTACGCACTCCATGGTTCCGGCCGTCAGTCGCTCCCCCGATTTATTGAGCAACGTTGGCGCATCCGCGATGGTTATTACCAAACCGGTGACTTCAAGGATGCAAGCCACGTACTTGGTGGTCGTATCGGAGCCAAGACAGGAGCTGTAATTCGTTTCCGTGCCGCCAAGTCCGGCTACTTTGGTATTGGTAACGATGGTGGCAACGTAACGCAGGGCATGTACCTCAAGGCCGGCGAGCAGGGCACTTTCACCAACTTCCAGCACGGCGATAATATTCTTCTCTATATCTATCAGGCCGACCAGATGAGCGAAATTGACCTCTCGCAAATCTCCTTGGACCCGAACTTCCAGTTCTCGCAGATGAAACTGGCAGAGAAAATCGTTATCGGCTCGACCAACCACCGTCAGTCCTGGAGACTATCTCCAGGCAACACCGGATTCCTCACCAACATGAATCTCGGCGACCTACCGTTCCTCACTCACCTCGATGTAAGAACTACTGAAGTGGCATCTATCAACGCCGCAAAATGTCCTCGACTGGAAAGTGTGCTTGCATCAGGTTCGGAACTGACAAACATCAGCACTGCCGAAACCTCTCCGATAAGCACTTTGGAGTTGCCAGCAACTATGACGGAGTTAAACTTTATCAACCTGCCGAATCTCACATATCCCGGAGGTTTGACAATCGCAGGCATGTCAAGTGTTAACCGCCTCATGCTAGCCGGCTGTCCGAATGTTGACCCGTACACACTCATCAGCGGCATCGTAGGTTCGTCTAACCTCCGTTACCTCCGTTTGCCGGACGTGAATATTACGGCTCCCTCATCTATCCTAAAATCTCTCCGCGCAAGCGGTGCTATAGGTCTCGACCCCACGGGGAGTGCCTATGAGGAAAGCAATCAGTGTTCTGGCGTAACGGGTCGTTGGATTATGGAAGACCTCATTGATGACACCGAACTTGACAAAACCAAGCCTAACAGCCTTGCAGCATACTTCCCGCAATTAACCCTTTTTAACTCGCAGTATTCGTGCGTCCGTTTCGATGATACCGACGACGACTGTCAGAATATCACGAATCTCGATAACGGCACAAGTAAGGAAGACTATGAGCCAAGCGGTCACTTTGTCAAGATATTCGATGCAGCCCACCCGTACCGATGCACCTACGATTCCCGAGAGTCCAAGCTGCTCGCACGTCAGATTATGGATACCAACTACAATCTGATGGCAAACGGCACCGAGTATGATCCGACAGACCAAGCAGGCGAGGGCTTTGATGTGATGCTCGGTTTCGGCCTATATTGGTATAAAGGCGTTAATGACTTCAAGAATCAGAAAAAATATCTGTTTGCTTGCAGTTTCGCCTCTCTGCCACTCTCCACGGCAATGAAAACCAATCGAAAGAAACTGGCTGATATTCTTGTGAAGGCGTACTCTTGTGTCTATACATCCAATAACGGGACGGCACTCTCAAAGGGCGAAGACTACGAGATAGTCGATAACGCCAACATGAATGTCTATGAACTCGAAGTTGAAGGCATGAAGCAGGTTCGCTGGCCCGGGCTCAACAACGCACAAATTGGCGCGGTGTTCGTAGACGAAAACGACAAAGTGGTAGGTACATTCAATATGGCCGTAAGTCATTCACTATTCGATTTCTCAATCGGTGATTATGTGTTCTGCGATGTGCCAAGCGGTGCCAAGAAGATTGTGTTCACATCGCCTACTGGCTTTGATAACCTTGAAGCTATTGCAGTTGACAGTGCCGCTATCGAGGCCATCGAACCAGACTGGGTATGGGTGCCTATGCGTTTCGTCGGCATCTACGGCATGAGTGTTGACGCTCTTATGCGACCTCGTTCAATCAGTGGCGTAAAAACTCGCACAGGTACCGGCACATCGGTAACAAATGCCGATTGGAAGTACGACAACGAGGGCAACATCACGAATACTTCTGTTCCCACCTCTACTATGAACTATACCTATGCCGACATACTAAATCTTATCGAAATGCGCGGCAAGGGTTTCCACGGTATCAGCTATGAGATAAGCAAGGACATCGCCAACCTTGTGATGGCGTTGACTGGAACCCGCGACATTCAGGCTTACGCTGGATATGGTTGTGGCTCACAGTACGTTACCGGACAGAATAATTTCAACAGCTATGGAAAGGTTACAAGAAAATATTCCGGTTCAAACATCGGCAACATTATATTCGGTATACAGAACTTTGTCGGCTGCAACTGGGAGGTCATGGACTTCATTGCCGCCAATGTGCCCTCATTCGCTCAGTACAAGAAAGACAAGCGTATTGCGACATCATCATACCCGCTTGATGCAAAGTACCATGTTGTCCGCAACTATCAGACGAAAGAGGAAAGCGTTATCCAAGGCTTAAACACCTCTGGATACTGCATCGGTCGTGTTAAATTTGGCAGATACTGCGACATAATCGCCTCGCGAGTGACTACCGACAACAGCAAGTGGAATAAGAACTATTCTGACGGATACTATTATACTAATGATAGGGGCCGGTGCGTCGGTCGGTCGTACTACAGTGCGAACGCGAATGGCGGTCTCGTCTTCTCGAGCGCGTATTACGCTTCTTCGAGCTCGAGCACGAGCGTCAGCTCTCGGCTCGCCTTCAGCGGAAATTTCGAAATAGTTGAATCTGCGGAGAGCGCGGCATAACGAAAAGCGTCGCTTCGGTTTCGGGCAACAAAGCCCGAGGCCGAAGCCCATTGCATATTGTCAAACTCATAACCCCAAGAGATAACAAGGAAAAGAAACTTTCAAAAAAGGTAGAGTATCCCAAAGCCGGTGCGTCGGTCGGTCGAACAACAATGCGAACGCGAATGGCGGTCTCGTCTACTCGAACGCGAATAACGCTTCTTCGAACTCGAACACGAACAACAGCTCTCGGCTCACATTAAGGATAAAACGGTGCTCCCTCACCGTCAACAGAATCGTAAGACCCTGCTCGGCGGCGTGTCCGTCATTGCATTTCTGCGAGGGATACGAGCCTCGGCAACAGCAGACGAAAGTCTGGAAAGCGGAAACATCACAGGAGTCCTGAAGGCTTTAATAATGGATAAGATTGTAGAAATACCGTTCATGGATGTGGAGTTACCGTCCCGGCAGATAATCGGGGCGAACTCAGACGTATTCCCTCTCGATAACCTCATCGGCGAGATTATCGACCCAAATAATCTGTCCGAAAGTTTCGATTACTTAGTAAGTCATCTTGAAAACAAACATCAGCGTGAACACTTTTGGCCCAAAAAGTCAGAGTTTCTTAATCTCCTCGAAAAACAACTTGGCGATGGGTCTTTTAGAATCTACCGGGAAGAACTACGGGAAATGAAGGTTACGGACGGTCCAAAAGCAAGGATTGTTCATGCACCACCCGTATTCAAGCGTATAGGGATACAGGCAATTATGCGGCCCGTTGAAAGCCATGTATATCCTACGCTCATCCACAATACTGCCGCAAGCATCAAAGGGCGTGGTATGCACTGGCTCCATCATGTAATGGTGAACGACCTGCGGGCCGACATCGAGAATATGATGTTCTTCGGACAGAGTGATTTCCAGGGGTTCTATGATTCGATAGACCAAATCTTAATGATGGAGTGCGCTAGAGAATATATCAGCGACCCGCTGGTACTGCCGATGATTGACAATCTTATTTGCGTGATGCCAAAAGGGCTATCTAAAGGGCTACGCTCATCACAGTGCTTTGCTAATCTATTCCTCAGCAAGCTCGATAAAAAAATGTGTGGCGTTGTCAGATGCCATTATCTCGAAGAGCTTGAGGCTCCGGTATATTCCGGCGAGGGGTTAATAATTGGTAAGGGCGACAAGATTATTCGATTTCATTATTACAGATATTGCGATGACATCGTATTCTTTGCACATGATAAGAAAGAAGCCTGGGCAATATATGAAGTCCTTGTTGCTGAGGCAAAAAACCTCAAACTGACTATTAAAGTTTCTTTTGCTATACGCCCCATTACAGAGGGGGTAGATTTTCTCGGCTATAGAACATTCTATGATGCAGAAACTGGAGAAATCTATTCGCTCATCCGAAAAAGAATAAAAGTTAAAGCGGCAAGAGCATTACATCGAGTAAAATCCCGAAAGCGGCGACAGCAGATCATAGGCTCATTCAAGGGCATGGCCTGCCATGCCGATTGCAAACATCTATACTTCAAATTAACAGGACAACATATGGCAAAATTCAGCGAATTAGGGTTGAAATATACTCCAGCAGACGGCAAGAAGCGGTTCAATTGCCAGCACATGTCGCTTGGCTTGATAACCAACAGACCTATCGAACTTCTGGACTACGAGAAAGACATCAAGACACGTTGGGGAGAATCCCGATATGTCGTGCTGTTCCACTTTGTAGGTGATGTAACAGAGTATAAATTCTTCACAGACAGCGAAGAAATGAAGTCTTTACTCGACCAGATGAAAGAACGTGGGCTTCTCCCTGGTACGGTAGAGACAACAATCGTGCAGAAGCAGGGCACCGGCGCACTAAGAATTTATTCATTCTCATAATACTTCTAATATGGAAAAAAGATACGGCGCGTCAGGCCCGCAGAATGGCCTGGAGAAAATAGGCACAAAGAAGTGGGCTGTTTTCTATGGTTTCGGCAAAGACTCCGAAGACGACGAAACCGGCTACAATTGGTATCAGACCTACGACCATCGGCCGACACTTGACGAAATCAAGGCTGACATTGTAGCAGAGATCAAAGCTGAGAGCGACTTTAAACTTCGTTACGGCTACCAATGGGGCGGCATGACCGTGGAATACTCCGAAGCTCTGAAAACAGACCTAACTGGTATGCTCGTTGCTATCCAGGGAGGCATTATGCAGTTCCCGGTAGAGGTAAATCTTGGAAGCAAGCCTGACGGTACTCCGCAGATACATTCATTCACTAGTTTTGAAGAACTCGGAGCGGTGTCAGCAGGTATCGCCGCCCATCGTGCGCAAGTTAGTAAAGAGGAATGGATGGCTATCCAGGCTCTCGGCAGCATGGAGGAATACTCGGAAAGTCAATAAATACTAAATACGCCTATATGACAAAGATTTGTAATGACAAGACTGGTGCCGATAAGAAGCTCCACGTCTTCTGTGAATTCGTTATCGCCACCATCATTGGTGTGCTTGTATCATTCATGCACTTTCCATCAGCATGGATAGCGGCTGGCATCGCCTATGCCGTGGCTCTTGCCTTCGGTATTTGGAAAGAGATAAAGGATAGCAAGAAGAAGGGAAACCATTTCTGTATTTGGGACCTTGCATGGGACCAGGTGGGCTGTCTCGGCGGATCGGTTGTTGCGTTCCTCGCAAACTACTACACTTGGTACGACATTGCCATCAAACTCCTTTATTAAAATCACAGCGGCCGCAGGCTGCCTTAACACCAATCGTTATGACTGAAACAATACTCGCAATTATTTCTTTCGCAATCATCGTCATATACCTGATTGCATATGTTATCTCAAGAGGACTACCAACCTCTATCAGCGTGACATACTACCACACAGAATCGAAATTCCTTTTCCCCGCCGTGATTGCACTCTGCGCGGCATTGGCATGGGTGCCACTCTTACGAGTTACTCCGGAAAACATCCAGTATCTCGCTTTCCTGATTTGTGGCTCCATTGTTTTCGTAGCCGCCTCCCCAGCGTTCAAAGATGAACTCGTAGGAAAAGTCCATACCGGAGCGGTCGTAATTCTCGGTTTGTCTGCACTGACTTGGATTATAATTGCATCAGGAATACCCTATGCAACTATTTTGGGTGTTATCATCGGGGTTGTGCTCAGGCGCAAATTTGTCTTCTGGCTCGAAGCCGGTATTCTCGTCGACATCTATGTGAATTTATTTGTACTACTTCATATTTGCAGTTCCTCAGGCGCGTGAGCGTCGAAAGAGCGTTCAATGTTCGGGAGCGTCAGTAATGGCGCTCCTTTTAATTTGTAAATCTTGCAGTTATGATTAAATAATCCTCCCTTAATTTGCGTATATGATTATTTATTTGTAACTTTGCATAACACAAATGATTACAATGATATGAGAGTTATCACGGAAGAGCCTCTGAAAGAATATATCTCCAGGCACCCTGACACCAAGACACCATTACAAGAGTGGCTGAAAATTGTCAAGGCTGCCCGTTGGGAAAATTTCGCCGATGTCAAAAGAGACTTCAATAGCGTTGATAACGTGGGAAACCAGCACTATGTATTCAACATCAAAGGCAACCACCACCGACTTGTCGTTGTTATCAAATTTACAATAAAGTGGGTTTACATCCGATTTATCGGTACTCATGCAGAATATGATAAAATAGATTGTTCAACCATCTAATATTTTATATATGACAAAGATAGAGAATGAAGCTCAATATCGCTGGGCCCTCCAAAGAGTAGAGGAACTCTTGCCGTATGTAAAAGACGACACGCCTCTGACAGACCCGCACAGCATGGAGTTGGAGTTGCTGTCTGGATTGGTGGCGGATTATTCTGATTCACATTTTTCAATTGGAGAGCCATCGTTAGTCGATGTCATCAAAATAAGAATGCAGGAAATGGGGCTTACACAAGCGTCCCTATCCAAACTTCTCGGTATAGCTCCAACGAAAATATGTGCATATCTTTCAGGAGAAAAAGAGCCTACCCTCCGGCAAGCGCGCGCAATCAGCCAGAAACTGAATATATCTCCGTCTATCGTACTTGGAGTATAAAACTCCGGTAATTTCATATAACTAATTCTGACCCTGCCAATATAATGGTGGGGTCTATTTTTTGCCAGTCCATTTAATCAAATATGCAAAAAGAGGTGCAGAATACATTTCAGCGCACAGTCATTTCTAATCATAATGACGATAATTTGCAGATATGATTAAAATAATCACTCTAAAACTTGCATAAATGATTATTTTTGATTATCTTTGCGTATGCAAATAAGATAAAAATAATCCAAAACTACCACAAAGAAATGAAAAAAGAACTCGACATCTACGAACCATACGTCAAGGAACTCTGGGACTTCTACAACGAAGAAACGAAAGAAGCTGGACTATCATTCGCCGAACACTGTTATTGCGAGTTTGCGACTGGCCCCGAAATGACCGGCGCGCTTGAACTTGGTGGATTCTGCCCTGACAACGAGAATACTCAAGAGTATGCGAACATGAACGATGAGGAACAGAAAGCTGAAGTTGAGTTAAGGTTCAAATACTTTATCAAGAGAGCCGGCGAAATCCTCGACCAGCAATTTCCTGAGCAGTCTCTCGCAGAAATCGAGGCCAACGCAAAGAAAGTTCTCGGATACTAAATCAAATAAATAAAAAGTATGGGACAATTTTCATGGTGCTGCCAGGATACCGGCGAGAGAATTGTGGCTGGAGAATATAAAACAGTCTATATGACCGATAACCATGGCTCTTCATACGAAGAGAATTGCTACGAAGGATATGGGAAATTCGGAGGGAAGGACTATTACGAACTCCTTGCCGAAATGAATGGTATGGGTAGTAATCGCGATGCCGGAATAAATCTTGCCTTTGGTTTGGAGTCAGATGGACATAGCAAATATCCCGAAGGCGACAATCCAAATATATTACATCCGTCGCTGACAAGGCAAAAGGGATGGTACTGCGGAGGGCAACCGCCCAAATCCGACCCAAACCAAGGATTCCCTGAAATATACTATTAAGAACCAGGTTTAACCCACCTGAATGCAAATAAGATATCAAATAAAAAATGACAGCAAATTCAATTTCGAGATTCTTCTCGGTTCAGCAAGCAGTCTATGGAGCAATCATGCTCATCATAGCCATCATGTGGCCCGTAGCGCACATCATTAAAGGAACAATGAATACATACGGTGCCATCTTTTCAATCGCAATGCTTGCCGTATCAATATACCTGTGGCGGCTCGCATGGATAGATTTACGCAACGACTTCAAGAAAGTTCAAACCCCAAACTCAAAATAATATCAATATGAGCGAAAATGCTTTAGTCCAAATCTTCGGAAAGGCGATACCCTTTACGAAAGAAAATCAAAAGACGACGGCTCAGAACCTCGTCGCGAAAGTCGTCGGTGGCGATGCCGACCCCATTACAGTATTCTCAACCATAAAAGCAATGGTAGAGTGCCTATCTATCTTCCTCAAAAGCAAAGAGGTTGTCGATGCAACCATCAGCGCATGCGAAAAGTATGGCAAAAACGGAGCCAACTACAACGGGGCTAATCTTTGCATAGCGGAGGCGGGCGTTAAGTACGACTTCAGCACCTGCAACGACCCGGAGTGGAACGACCTTGCAAAGCGAAAGGCCGAACTGGATGCCAAACTCAAAGCCCGCGAAACATTCCTCCGAGGAATCCCCGGTAAGCAAACTATCGTAGACGAAGATACCGGAGAAGTTTCGACCATTTATGCACCGGCCAAAACATCGACCACAACCGTAAAAGTAACATTCGCAAAATAAAACAAAGGCTGCGTCGGCATGCAAAGTGTTGGCGCAGCCACCGTACTGACAAATGAAAAGAGATTCAATTGTGTTAGAAGTCGCCCACTTCGGCGCACACTATATACTTCCGCAAAAAGCCAAGCCTGGGAGCATCGGCTTTGATCTAACCGTGCCAGAAGATACCGTTGTGCCGGCTCGATCAAGATGTAAGATACCTCTTAACATTGCTATAAACTTACCCAAAAATATCGAGGGAAAGATTGAGCCAAGGAGCGGCTTTGAGCTGTATGGTATGGAAGGGCACGGAACACGTAAGGAGCCAAATTTGCTGTTCGGTATTATCCCAAATATCTTTTTCCCATGGAAGCACACAACCGGTATATATCGTTGGGATTGTGATGTACTTGTCGGTAAAATTGACCCCGGATACACTGATAATATCAATGTCATTGTAAAAAATAACGACGAAGAGTTCACCATAAAACGTGGTACTCGCATCGCCCAAATGACATTCTATAAAGTTCTTTCACCAGAGTTTGAAATTGTAGACAAACTCTCCTGCGAGAGCCGAGGGGGTGGACTCGGCAGTAGCGGCTCTGGACTTCCAACCGAAAAAAAGGATATTCCGTTCCACGAATACTACGCGAGCCTTCCTCCCGAAAAAAGGAAGGAAGTAGATGCAACCCTTATGGGTAAAATATTCAATAGTTAACACAATAGTATGATACATATTCTCACAGCAACGAAAGAGGAGTACGAATTGGCAAAGAAGCATTTGACCAATTACTCCGTATTCAAGACCGGCGTGGGCGCGTCAAATGTTATAAAGACGCTGAGCGCGATGACGCAGCTGTATTCAAAGGAACACAGCTTTATCAATGTCGGTTTCTGCGGTAGCAATAGATTACCAATTGGAACAGTAACCAAAGTATCCAAATCATACCGCCTCGTAGATAATACTGTTGAATTCGACGACTACCGCAACGGATACGAATTTGGCCTGGACGGGTACCCATGCTACACAAGCAATAGCTTCGTTACGGAAAGCACCAGCGATTCCCCGGTAATATACGACATGGAACTCAATTATATGGTCGCGTTCCCCATAGACCTGATCGGTTCTGTCAAAATAGTCAGCGACAATCTCGATGTAACCGAATACGAAACTACAATCGATACAACATCTGCAGAACTGTGGGCTGAGGTAAGAAAAAACATTGAAGAGATTGCCCGCATACGTTCACAACGATAACAAGCCTACCACAACCGTTTTCCCAATAGGTTCGCCGCGCCCGGCACGACTGCATAGCCACTTGCAGTTTGTCGGGCGCATTTTATTAAGTAGATGCACGTAATATATCTAACTTTGAGCAAGTAAACGAAAATCAATCAAAAATATCACAATAATGGGAAAATACCTTTTTACTTCGGAGTCCGTGTCAGAGGGACATCCCGACAAGGTGGCCGACCAGATTTCAGACGCCATCGTGGACGCCCATCTTTCACAGGACGGCGACGCAAAAGTTGCATGCGAAACCCTCGTTACTACCGGCCAGGTTATCATCGCCGGCGAATATCGTTCAACCGCAAAAGTGGATGTTCAAGACATCGCCCGCCGCGTCATCAACCGAATCGGTTATAACAAGAGCGACTACAAGTTCGACGCCGAATCATGCGGCATCCTAAACGCCATGCACGGTCAGAGTCCGGATATTAACCGTGGCGTTGTGCGTGAATCAGAAGAGGCACAGGGTGCCGGCGACCAGGGTATGATGTTTGGCTTCGCCTGCAATGAAACCGAAACCTATATGCCGCTGTCGCTCTATATCAGCCACAGGCTTCTCCAGGAACTTTCTTGCATCCGTCGCGAAGGCAAGGTTATGACCTATCTGCGCCCAGACTCCAAGAGCCAGGTAACTGTGGAATATGATGACGAGAGCAACCGCCCGAACAGAATCCACACCATCGTAATCTCAACACAGCACGACGACTTCATCAAGGCCGAGCATGGGCTCCCCCAATCTGCAGCCGATACCCTCATGCTTAACAGAATCAGTGAAGACGTGAAGAACATTCTGCTCCCGCGAGTTATCTCTCAGCTTCAGCCCGAAGTCGCAGCTCTGTTTGACAGCAATCTCGTTCTTCATGTCAATCCCACCGGCAAGTTCGTCATCGGCGGCCCCCACGGAGATACCGGCCTTACAGGGCGCAAAATCATTGTCGACACCTACGGCGGTCATGGTGCACATGGTGGTGGCGCGTTCTCTGGTAAAGATCCCAGCAAGGTCGACCGCTCAGCAGCCTACGCCGCCCGCCACATCGCCAAGAATCTTGTAGCCGCAGGAGTGGCGGATCAAGTTCTTGTGCAGGTTGCATACGCCATAGGCGTGGCCCAGCCTGTGAGTCTTTGTGTGAGCACAGTCCGCCGTCATGTTCCTTATGCCGACTCGGAAATCGCCAACATCGTTTCCCAGCTTGTCGACCTTACTCCCGCTGGCATCAACAAGAGACTCAAACTCCGCAACCCCATTTACGAAGCAACAGCTTCCTACGGACACTTCGGCCGCATCCCTTCAATCGAAAATGTAGGAGATAAGCAAGTCGAACTGTTCACATGGGAGAAACTTGACCTCGTGGACGAACTCAAGAAAGTCTTCAACCTCGAATAAACAAACAGAGTGATGAACGAAATAATCTCCATGGCATTCAGCAACTACGATTTGGGCCATTTATACCGCCACCTAATAGTCTGCTTCATTCTGTTTCTCTCGACTGTAGCTGTATGTATTATAGATTTTATTAGTGGCATATATACCGCCAAGAAACTCGGAGAACCTCTTCGTTCTCGCAAGCTCAGAATGACCGTAGAGAAGATTTCATGGTATTGGTTAATCCAGCTTTTGGGATTCATCTTAGGACTGATGGGTACCATCTTTACTTGGTACGAATGGCCGTATGTGTCAATGGTTATTGCTGTCGCCATCATAGTGATTGAAGGCAAGAGTGTTTTTGAACACTCTAGACGCCGTAAATGCCGTACAGCAAAAATTCCTGAGACAATCCGAGATATAGCCGAATGGATTGGCGATGATGCTTTAAAAGATTCAATCCATGAATTAGCTAAGAAACGTGTTCTCGACGCACTTAACAGGAAACTTGGAGCGGATTGCTATGAATCAATTGAACAGATACTTGGATCAGAAAGCTGTGACACCACGGAATAAATAACGATAAAATGACTATACTCAGACTCGGAAGCAGGGGCGATGATGTAAAGACCCTGCAAACAAGGCTCAATCTCATTGCAGATGGCATCTTCGGCCCGATTACGGACGAAGCTGTCAGGGCATTTCAGAAAGCCAACAAACTTACTGTCGATGGTGTTGTCGGCACCAACACATGGGCAAAATTAGGCATTATTACCACAAATTCCCGGAATATCACAGAACTCATCGTGCATTGCTCGGCGACTCCTGAAGGTAAGGACTTCACGACGGCTCAAATCAGAGAGTGGCATCTTGCTCGCGGATTCTCAGATATAGGGTATCACTACGTTATATATCGAGACGGCAGCGTTCATGCCGGCCGCGCAGAATCCAAAATTGGCGCACACTGCGTGGGCCACAATTCAAACTCCATCGGGGTATGCTATATTGGTGGTGAAGTCGCCGATGGTAGCCATGTTCCCAAAGATACACGCACGCCGGCGCAGAGAACAGCTCTCGTCAAACTTCTCAAAGGGTTAAAGGCGAAATATCCCAAGTCAACAATTCACGGTCATAGAGAGTTTGCGAACAAGGCTTGCCCGTCATTTGATGCTCTCACCGAATACAAGAGTCTCTAAATTCCAACAGTATGAAAAAGGCAATAACAATTCTCTTAATCTTGCTGCTTGCATCCGTTCTCGCTAATGTGATGCTCTGGACCAGAGCCGGTCCCATAGATACAGAAGAAAAGGTAATCACAATCTACGACACAATCCCGTATCGCCAGCCAGTCCCCGTTGATAGCGTGATACTTCGGTATGTCACCGAAAGACTGCCAGCCGCAAGACAACCCAGTCCGCCGACAGCTACGATTGAAACGATCGTGGATTCGATGAGTTACGAGTCCCCGAAGGATAGTGTAGAAGTCGTAATTCCTATTACCCAAAAGATATACGAAGACAGCACTTTCAGAGCCTACGTGAGCGGTTATCGTCCGGCTCTGGATAGCATTGAGATTTTCAAACGCACCGAGACCGTCTATATCAGGTCGCCCACCAAAGATAAAAAGTGGGGAATCGGAATCCAACTCGGTTGCGGCATGATACCGAATAGAGTTCAGCCGTATATTGGAATAGGAATTTCCTACAACATAATCACTTTCTAAACTCTTTTTCATTGTAAAAAGGCAATCCGCTTGGGTTGCCTTTAATATTATCATATTGATTATATCTGACAAAATAAATTGCAGATATGATTAAAATAACACCCCTAAAACTTGCATATATGATTATTTTTGATTATCTTTGTATATGCAAATGAGATAAAAAACATCAAAAAAGACCACCAATATGAATACAAGAGAAACCATAAAGAAAGCGATAGAAATCCTGAAAAGTGTGAAGAAAAAATCCAACTTCGACATGGAGCAGGTCTGGTACGAAAACAACGGCTACGATGCAAAGTTCGACAATCAAATGAGAAGTTACTTCTCCACAATCCGCCCTCTCGCAGACCAGGAACTTCACCAAGCAATGTGCGACGTCTGGAACGCAACCTTGGAATTCTACTACACCGAGCCAAAAACCGAAGAATGCGAAATAGAAAAAGCTCTCACGGAAGCACAGCGAATCAGACGTTCTATAACGGCTGAAGACAAGGCCCGCGGAGTCGCCAAATACGAATTGGTAAAGACGAACAAAGGGCAAAAAGTTCTCATCACATATCTCGACGGAAGCAAAGGCCTCCGAAAGCTCTACGAGGAACCCTCTAAAGAACAGAGCCTGAACTTCGATGCTTGCGAAAAAGAGCTCATCGATCTCGCTGAACTCGGAAGCCACGATTATCGCTCGGCTCTCGCCGCACTCGTAGCAAAGTATAACGCTTAAACAATATTAATATGAAGTACATCAAGAAAATCATCGTAGGACTCGAAAGCCGACAGGAAGCCAACGATGTAGCCGATCATCAGAATGATCTCGGCCAAACCACCAAAGACCGGAGAGTTATATTTGCCGGAGAAGGAGACAAGAGCAAGACAGTAGTTCCCGGTTGGGCCCCACTCATCTTCATCGCAATATCGACAAACGAAAAAGCGATGAAAGAAATTACTGAGGAATTTTTCGGGGAAGTTCCCGTACTCTTCGATATTGAAGATGTAAAAGAAAACGCGTGATATGAGCCAAGACCTACTAAGCATCGCTAATGCCTCTCGCAAGGAAGTCATCGACAAAGACGTCCGAGAAAAAGAAGCCCAAAAAAGACAACGCTCGAAGCGTCAGGAAAACGCGAAACACGCCTATGAAACATTCAAAGACACGTTATCCCAATTATTGGGAATAGGCTCTTTCAAAATAGATAAATCTAAACTCCCCAGTGCCGAACCATGCGTAGTAATCATTGATTCTGCCGGAAGGAGATTTGAGATTCACTACGAAAAAGCCTTGAATACTGACGGCTCTCACTTCGGAAGAGGCGACTGCGACTACCATATAAATGTGCAATGGGGCAACGATAAATGGCTCACGTACAGCGTGGCAATCAGCGAGAAAATCGTTGCTCAACAATTAGGCCGCTGGTTAGGCCAAATCAATACTTACAAACTCGCTTAAATGCAAATAAGATAGACAAACGCAAATAAGATACCTAATGGAAACAATTTTATCAATCAAGAACTGCCATAGAGCAAAGACAGTTCGCCCGGTCAATCAGCCAGACTCTCCCGACTACACTTTCGACTATCGGGCAATTGCCAAGCACCAAGGATTCATGTATTGTAACTACGCCCACAAAGTTACATCACCTTCAGGCGAAGAAATCGAAATTTCCAACTACAATCTCAAAGAATGGGCAGTCACAAGTTGGCTTTACGAAGTCAGCCTCGAAAATCTCTACGATGCAGGTGTGAGAGCGTTCTCCGGAACAAGCCATACTCCCGAAGACAGGGCGGTCCAGTACATTCGTGACTATGAGAAAGAAATTGTGGAAGACTTGAAGGAACTCCCCGAGGCAGAACACGAAGCCTACATCGAGAAATACCGCGAATGGGTTGCCACGCTGTTCAGCAAGCACTCTCGTGTTATGAGCGCAATGATTGTCGGGCCGGCGAAGTTCCCGACTAAAAGAAACAAAAGTGCCAGCGACGCCTACGACACAGCCTACAGAAACTTCCGAGAGTGGCGTGACCGATTCTTCAAAGGAGTCCAGCGTCGCATGGAAGCCGCGAAGCCACAAGACCAAAGAGAAGAGGAAGAGTGGCAAGCGGTAAAGGCACGAATAATGGATACTGCGAGAAGTATCTTCGGGATTGACACCCGTAATGAGCCGTATAACCGAACACTTTTTGTGTCGAACCTCTACAACCGAATGGAAACCCTTGCGAAGAATGGTAAAGTCGAAATGCTCCGCAGAGCCGGCGAGTTCATCAAAGAACTCAATGCGAAGTTCAAAAGCGCCGGTGGCAAACCGATATTCACTGATCGCCACAAGTTCTGGAAACTCGTAGAGAAGGCAGAGGAAACCCTTGCCAAGCAAACCGAGAACGCGAACCGCGAAAACGAAGTGTTCGAAATGTATTCTTGCACTATCGTCAAGAACTACGAAGAAGACCGCCTGCAAATCTTCCACGAAGGAAAGCCGGCACCAGAGGTCATCAGCCTGCTCAAGAAAGAAGCCTGGCGATGGTCTAGAAACAATGCATGCTGGCAACGTCAGCTTACGCAGAATGCATGCTATAGTGCAGCCCGCGTCATTCTCGGTGGTCCCAACGGAACTTACGATGTCAGTGAAGTGTCAAAATTAGGACAGAAGCTATGGCACGGCCACCAAGAGTAAAACGAATCTGTATAGAAGAGGGAGAGCGCGTGGATATACACCGCTTTCCCAACTTCAGCGCGTCCGGAAGTGTAACTGGTATGAGAAAACTCTACTATGGTAAAAATGCTCTTCTCGTGCGCTGTGGCTCCTTTATATATAATGTATCATCAGAACCCACAATTTACGAAAACGCAATATGAAATATATCATAGACCCCACTATCCCCTTTGAAGGAACAGTCGTTACAAGCATGAGTGATGACATCCACAGCGACTATGGAGGCGAAACTCTCGAAGCTCTGAAAAAGGCCAAAGATAATCCTAATCTCATAGCCGTAACCCCTGAAAGAGTCGCAGAACTCGTCAACGAGCATCGAGCAATGCTCAACAAAGCTCCATTCGAGGAAATAGACGAAGAACGCTACTACGATGTTATGGATTGTCTTCCGCCGGCAAGAATGTTGCATAACGCCTTCTTTGTCGGAGAATGCTACCAGTACGACCTATACCCATTCTGCTTCAAGATTGGCGGCAGATTCTTCGAGGGTAGGAGGGCAATTAGCACACCGAAAGAAGTTCTATACACTGAAATTAAAGACTTCTTCGACAATCTTATAAAATCAGAGACCGATGGTAATTGAGATTGAGATTGAATTCCATGAGAATGAGGTTCCTCCAAGATGCCGAAAACCGCGACCAATCGGACATAAAGAAAAGGTCAAGGTTAGAATAAGAGAGGCATCTGCAACCGAGGCCCCGGTTGCGTTTATTGTCCATAGCCTCAGGGAGCGGATGATGGAGGTCCGGTTGTTCAAGAACCAGTTATACAAAGAAGCTAGAATCTCATTCTATAACGGCAAACGCTCCGAAGAATATGAATTCGATGCCATCCCTTGGGAAAGCGTATTCAGAAAATACCCCAATTACGGAGAGTACACAACAAAGGCGGAATATGTCGCATATCTAAAACTCACAAGTCGCGAATACTTGATAGTTGATGGGAAAGTCTTTCGCAGATGTTATGAGCCATTTTATCGCATCTCCACCTTTGGATATTACGGCTGTGGAACCGCCATTTTCCCAGAATTCTCCGACAAAAGACGGAAGGAAGTATTCGGTTACAGTGCCCTTGACAAAGAGCGAGCAATAGCGGATGCCATAAATATCGCCACAGAACGTGGCGATGAAAAAAGCGTAGATTCAATTAAAGAAATGGTGCATGGGCCGATAGATGTCATCATCCCTTCTGCCTGCAAACGCAAATTCAAAAGACAAATATAAAATGGGGGAAATAGCAGAAATGATGCTCGACGGTACATTGGATGCCATAACCGGTGAATATCTTGGCGAAGCATGCGGTTATCCAAGGAGCCAAACGGACGGCACCTATTGGCCGAACCAAGAAAAGCTCAAAAGACGGGCGAGACAGTCTATCAATGATCTTTGCTCCGGAATTGGAGTTACTAACCGTAACGACCAACAGTTTTTAGTGAGCGAATTCCTAAAATGCATGGGGCTCGCGAGACTTCCTAAAATGCAAGCTCAAATAGAAATGGTCTTTCTCCATCACAAGAAAGACTTCAAGATATTCCTCTGCGAGATTGAAAAAGAGATAATCAACGAAACAAAAACTGAATAAATATGGGGTACAGATGCCACGTCGCTACCAAGTACGACGTAAAATATGATCATGGCTTCATGTCATACCAACAAGATTGTATAAACCGCTTACTCAACGACCTATGCCCCGGATTGTGGTGCAACAGCGAGTATATCGAGAGCGCAGACACACTCGAAATACCTAAAGACGAATTTGAGCAAGCGATTAAGAAGGTCAAGAAATGTCGAGAGAGATACGCCAGATACCTCGAAGAGGGCGAAGCAGAGTTTTCGGTAGAAGAACTTATATCGAGCTTGGAAACATGGTTTGAAAACAGCGATCCCAATAACGACTTCGTCAGATTATATTGGTTCCAATGATGACAGCGACTGTATTTAAATTTGTTCCATGGGATACCAAACCCATAGATGCCCTCAAGGACAGCATTGTCTATAAAATAAGGGAACTTATCAATTCCGGCATCAAACTCAATAGAGCACAAAAGAATTGGATTACTCACAAAGTAAACTCCAATTCGTACTTTAACAACGCCATTCCTTTGCAGGGTTGGGCTTTCACATTCCACGATATCTTAAAGAAATTTGTAGTAAAGCGGTATGGACAATGTGCAGAGTATTATGCAGTCGACAAAACTTCATTGCGTGAATATCTGGGCTCCGGAATTGAATATATTGTTGAAGTGAAATGAAAATGTATAAGCACGAAAAGGTAAGCATTATTCGCGAAACTGGAGAGTGTGTGGATGCTATCGCGCCCATCGTCATATCGGCAAGTCGGAGCACTGACATTCCAGCATTTCATTTGGATTGGTTCTTCAACCGACTCAAGAAAGGATATTGCTCGTGGGTAAATCCATTTAACCAAAAGCAATCTTTTGTTTCGTTTCAGAATACTAGAGTGGTAGTGTTCTGGTCTAAAAACCCCATAGCACTCATAGACCGAATGCTAGAGCTATCCAGTCGCAATGTAAACTGCTATATCCAGTTTACTCTCAATGATTATGCAGCCGAAGGGTTTGAACCGAGCATTCCACCGCTAAACCAGCGCATCGATACATTCAAACGCCTCGTTGATGTTTTAGGCGTTGGTTCTGTCATATGGAGATATGACCCAGTTATTCTGACAGACAATCTTCAGATAACAGACCATCTTGAAAGAATAGAGAAGATCGGTCGAGAACTCAAAGACTATTGTGAGAAACTAGTATTCAGCTTCGCGGACATCACAAGCTATCGTAAAGTGCAATACAATCTCAACCAAGGCGGAATAAAGTATGTAGATTTCACACAAAAAAGCATGTGTGATTTTGCAACTGAATTATCCAAAATTAATGAATCGCTTGGATATGAACTCGCAACTTGCGGAGAACAAATAGACTTGAGTAAGTTTGGCGTAGCAAAGAATCGTTGCGTTGACCCCTTACTAATGACGCGACTATTCAAAGACGACGAAAGGCTAATGTCATGGCTCGGCTACTCGGATATGTTCGGTACTCCAGAATCCTTTCCCAAAGACCCCGGACAAAGAGCTGCATGTGGCTGCGTCCTCAGCAAAGATATTGGAACATATAATACCTGCGGGCATAGCTGCGTGTATTGCTACGCCAATATTACGCCTGCATATGGCAAACAAGGGTGCGAACAAGCCAATAGGAAGAATGAGTATGAATCCTTAATTAGTTAGCAATAAACATGAAAATAGAAATGTCAACCGACCAGGCTCAAATTGTATTCAGCACTTTAGCTGACGAGATTTACAGAACCTCATCTTGCATTGCGTCTGAGAATCGAAAACAGAATCGAATAGAGCTTATTAGCAAACTCTGCAAACACATCGGAGTTCAACTGCTAAATTGCGATGCCATAGATGCCGAATATTATATCGCAGTATGCGGTGCCCTCTAATTAGGCAAAACATAGTAACAATGATTATTACACTAATAAATATTGCGTATATGATTAAAATAATCGCCCCAAAACTTGCGTAAATGATTATTTTCGATTAAATTTGCAAGTGCAAATAAGATACATTCTAATCAAAAAACTCAAACAAATGGAAGCAATCCAATTAAACAAAGAGACGTTAGTAGCTGTATATGGCAACTGTAACGCCGTCGGTCGAAAGGCCATCAAAGAACAGATAGGAGAAAAGCTCTCTGAGATACTCCCCGTAACAGATCGTGTGAAAACCATCAAAGATGCCATCGAAGAACTTGGCGAAGAACACGAAGCAGTAAAAGCCTATCGTGCCGTGGAATGGAGCCTCCGCGATCTAATGCCCGACATCAAAGCATATTTCCAACTTCGCATCATCACCGCCGCCCTAAATGAGGGCTGGGAACCTCAGTTTGTCGATGGCGAGCGCCGTTGGTACGGGTGGTACGACCTTATCAGCAAGGAAGACTACGAAGCTCTATCTGACGAAGAGAAGAGCCGGTGCGTCGGTCGGTCGAACTACTATGCGTACGCGAGTGGCGGTCTCGTCTACTCGGACGCGTATTTCGCTTCTTCGTACTCGAACTACGGCTCTCGGCTCGCCTTCAAAAGCGAAAAGCTGGCTGAGTATGCAGCCAAACAATTCATCGAGATTTACGCAGATTTTTGCTTCATTCCCGAAAAGAACAAAGCATAGTAAGAAACCAACCATCATGTCGGATCGGCTATTGATGCCGGTCCGACACTAAAATCCAATTCTTATGAGCGTAAACTCAAAATTAGACCGGCTCAAAAAACGAAAAGCTGAACTGCGCGCTAAACTAAACGAGCAGTTGCGCAATGGGAAACTATATCAGGCAAACATCACCATGGGTAAAATCCAAGATGTCGAAGCCGCAATAGAGGAAGCTGAAAGCTACTTGCCAAAAAAACTATCAGAGCTTTTTGACAAAGAAACTCTCAATAAGTCCGGCATAAACAATGCCATTGTAAAAGTACACTTGGCCGCAGACTATCTCGCAGATTGCGCTTACGATTTGAAGGATAAATTCGATAAGCTCGGAGTTCAGGAAAACCATCTAATTCCGCTGCTCGACGACATCAAAAAACGGGCTCAAGAATTTGCCAGCATAGTTTGCCATCCTAATTTTGCCGGGTTGTCTGATTTTATCGTAAATAATGAGGATTACATCGATGATGTTAACTCGATAACAGATAAATACATTGAGAATCATCTCACAATAACCGACGACTAATGGCAGACTTTTTCCAACCATATATCTACGAACTGATAAAGGAAGAGATAAAACGTGTTCAAGATGCTCATGTAGCACCGGTCGTTGCTACAAAGCAGGCAATAATGGCCGTTATTTGCAAAGACTTCGATGAGGCAATCGCATCCCTTGTGGAAGATGGTCTTATTACCCAAAGCATGAATATCAACCACATTCCTTTATATAAGCTCGCAGAACGATAATAAGATAGCGTAATGGTAACAGCAACAGAACCCCAAGTAGCCCCAACCGGGCGATATACAGTGAAGCAGACGTGCGAACACCTCGGAATTCACCGTAACACACTGCGTCGCTACACTGAAGAAGGTCATATAAAATGCAGTTTCAGGCGGGAAACCGCGAGGAAAATATATCTGGGAAAAGAAATCCTGCGATTTTGGAATTCCCAGCTTTAAGATACTTCATATTTGCAATCCCAACCCGTGAGGGCGCAAGATTTAAGAGCCACGAGGAAACTCCTGGCTCTTTTTGTGCGATGACCTTACAGTTGCCCCAGAACATAGTCGATGACGCGTCGGTTGGCCTCATCCACCTTACGCATATTGAAATTGATGTATATTGCAGAGGTGGAGTTGCCATAGGAGTGTCCGAGAGCAGCCGCAATGGTCGCGTCTGGAATATCGAGATCCGATGCAATTGTAGCCCATGTATGACGGGCCCAATAAGTAGTAAGCTCTTGAAAAGTGATACCGTCGTCTATGCTATTAAGCGCAACCTTTACGCTATTGAGTCCGCGAACAAGGCAATTATAGAATGTCCGATAACTTTTATGGTGGTCGAGATAGTTAAGCAAGTGCCGCTCACCGGCATATTTGCTTATGATAGCCGCAGCTTCAGGCTCCAATTTAATCGAATAGAGTTTATGCGTCTTTGCGCGACGGTACTGCAGACGACCATCTGTTATACCTGTAGCATTGCAGATATCTACAACATTCATACCAATCAAGTAGAACGAGAGCATAAAGAAATCCCGGTACTTCTCAAGATGTGGTTCTATGCCTGCCGTCATTATTTTTCGCAAAGATTCAACGGACATAGACCTCTTTCTTGTTTCTTCATATTTCAACTTGAATTTTCTGAATGGATAGGCGGCAGTAATCTCGTTGTCGATTGCGTAGTTGAAAACGGCACGAATATTACGAAAATGTATATTGCGAGCATTCTTTGCCGGCGAAGTCTTAGCAAGGAAAAGGTCAAAATTAGTAAGCCATTCCAAAGTCATTTCCTCGAACGTAAGGGCAGCATACTCCTTAGGCTTGAATTTTTTTATGCGTTCAAGCGTCGCAAGATAAATCTGCCTAGTCCGACCACCTTTATTATCAGCAAATTTCTCCAGCCATACGCAAAAAAGGTTTTTGGGAACAGACTCGGCTTCTTCCGGATTGACAACCGCAAGTATTCGGTTTTTGATTTCCGTTATTGTCCCCTCAATATCCTTATTCGCAATCATCGAGAGAACGATTTCGTCGACCTCAAGCTTACGCTTTTTTATATAAGTGTTGTAGAATTGCTTTTTGGGATGCCCTATAACCTTATTGGCTTTAGAATCCCATTGCGATGCTAACAAAGATATGCCAAGAGATATATATGAGGTTGAGCCACGTTTCGTGATGGCAATCTTCAGTGGGGCCGGTTTTGTTTCATCCTTGACTGCCCGCCGGTCAAGATACAATTTGGTGGTTACCATAGTTCTCAAAGTTGCGGGTAATTTGCGGGTAGGTTTAATCCAAAGCAATCGGAATACACCCAAAAAGTGCAAACTTACCGTTTTTTTTAAGAACGAGTACGGATAGTGAGACAACGACCATACCGCGAGTATCAAGTACCAACTCCCAATGCCTAAAGAACGTCAAAATAGCATTCAGAGACGTAAATGATAAAAAGAAGCCCGGTAAATACCAGGCTTCTAAGCGGAAAGAGCGGGATTCGAACCCGCGAACGGCTTTCGGCCGTTACAGACTTTCCAGGTCTGCCTCTTCAGCCACTCGAGCATCTTTCCTTATTGTAGCGGCTAAATTGCTCACACGCTTTCCAGGCGTGCCTCTTCAACCACTCGAGCACCACTCCTTGTGGTTTTGCGGTACAAAGGTAAGCAATAATTTTAATACTTCGCAAATTCCTTAATAAAACTTTTCTACAACTACATTTTTTCAATAAAAATCCGGTCATCCTAAGCATCGCCCTACTCTTTTAATTTTATAATCAGGATTAACTTAATGCGTTGAGATTTGTTAACTTTGTATCCACATAAAAAGCAGATATACTCTATGATTATTGACATTTTCTTTCTTGTATTAGGATTAGCGCTTATTCTCTTTGGTGCCAACATACTTACTGACGGCGCTTCATCTGTTGCTCGCCGTTGGGGCGTGTCTGATCTGATAATCGGACTTACCGTAGTGGCGTTTGGCACATCTGCACCTGAATTTGTTATCAGCCTTATATCTGCCGTGCAGGGTAATACCGGGCTTGCCATCGGAAATGTGGTGGGAAGCAATATCTTCAATGTGCTCGCCATAATCGGAGTCACTGCAATGGTGGCGCCGATAAAAGTGGAACGAAGTATAATGACAAACGAGATTCCTCTTGTGATACTGTCGTCAATAGCGCTGCTTGCAATGGGAAACGCCCCGCTGCTTGACGGAGCTGAGTCTATGGTCCTCTCAAGGGTAGACGGTATCGTTTTATTACTGTTTTTCATGATATTCATGCGTTACACATTTGCCTCGGCTAAATCGACGCAGGGAGTGGATCCTGCCGAGAAAGAAGCTGCGACAAAGAAGGAGATGCCTATGTGGAAAGCCGTCATATGGGTGATCGGAGGACTTGCCGCATTGATATTTGGCGGCGATCGCTTTGTCGCCGGTGCGTCAGGCATAGCGTCAAGTCTCGGTGTAAGTGATGCCATAATAGCCCTTACCATAGTTGCCGCAGGAACTTCGCTTCCTGAGCTTGCGACATCAGTGACCGCTGCCCGCAAGGGCAAGACCGGCATAGCAGTGGGCAATGTTATCGGAAGCAATATCTTCAATATATTTCTTGTGCTTGGCTGTTCGGCTACGGTTCATCCGTTAAAATTCAACGGCATAGGCAACTTTGATTTGCTTGTCTTGACCGGTGCTTCAATATTGTTCTGGCTGTTTGGCTGGTTTTTCAAAGAACGCACCATCACCAGGTCTGAAGGTATAATTCTGACAGTATGTTATATAGCCTACGTTGCAGCGCTTATATCGGCAGCGTGATAATCGGCGGTTTCAATTGCCGCGTTGCGAAATTACTGTTTTAAATTTCGCATGATTGTGAAAAAAATAATAAGACTTTATTAAACCTTTTATACAGAAATTAGTCTAACGAGCGTAATGCAGTGTGAAAACACGTACAGAGTTTTTAATAAATCAATCTAAAAATCTTAGTAAATGAACAGAACACTTTTATCAGGTCTGCTTTCTATGTTTATTGCAGGCTCGGCGTTTGCCCAATTTGGCAAGCCTGTGGACAATGGTCCTGCAAGTCTGAAAGATGCTTATGACGGCTACTTCACCATGGGAGTTGCCGTGAATCAGCGTAATGTTTCCGACCCGACTCAGATTGAGTTGATAAAAAAAGAGTTTAACAGCATCACCGCTGAAAATGACATGAAGCCCGGTGAATTGCATCCGGCAGAAGGTGTATGGAATTGGGAGCGTGGCGACAAAATCGCTGATTTCTGTCGTGCCAACGGGATTAAGCTGCGCGGTCACTGCCTCGTGTGGCATTCTCAATTCTGTGACTGGATGTTCAATGACAAAAATGGCAAACCCGTATCCAAGGAGGTGTTTTACAAGCGTCTGCGCGAACATATCCACACAGTTGTCAACCGCTACAAAGACATTGTATATGCCTGGGATGTAGTAAATGAAGCGATGTCTGACGGCGGGCGCGGATGGAATGGCAAAGCCCCCGACCCCTATCGCAACAGCAGGCTTTATCAGCTCTGCGGCGACGAGTTTATTGCAAAGGCATTTGAGTATGCTCATGAAGCCGACCCCAATGCCATACTGTTTTATAATGACTATAATGCGGCAACACCTGCAAAGCGCGACCGCATATATGACATGGTAAAAAAGATGCAGAATGCAGGCGTGCCCATCACCGGTATAGGAATGCAAGGTCATTATAATATATATGGTCCGTCGGAAGAAGATGTGGATTCCGCCATTACCAAATATTCGGAATTGGTTGACCATATCCACATCACAGAACTTGACATACGCTGCAACGAAGAGATGGGTGGACAGCTACACTTCTCCAAAGGTGAAAACAATGCTATGCCCTCTTATGTGTCCACTCTTCACGAAGATCAGTTTGCACGTATGTTCCGGGTATTTCGCAAGCACAAGGATGTAATCGACAATGTGACGATGTGGAATCTTAGTGACCGCGATTCGTGGCTCGGCCTGAACAATCATCCGCTTGTTTTTGACGAGAACCTAAAGCCGAAGAAAGCCTACTATGCAGTTAAAAACTTCAATGCCACGCTCGACAACACTCTTCCAAAGGAAGATTTTGTGCCAAGTGAATTAAATCAGCCCGGTCAGGAGTATCCGATGGTCAATTCTGAAGGATATGCGCGCTTCCGCATTGATGCGCCCACAGCCAAGTCTGTTATCGTCAGCTTGGGACTTGGCGGTCGTGGCGGCACAGTGCTGCGTAAGGACAAAGACGGGGTGTGGGTAGGCACGACAGAGGGCCCGATGGATGAAGGATTCCATTACTACCATCTCATAATCGACGGTGCTGTAGTAAATGACCCGGGAGCAAAAAATTACTTTGGCTCGGCGCGTTGGGAAAGCGGGATAGAGATACCGGCTCATGACCGTGATTTCTATGCGTTGAAAAAAGTGCCTCACGGTAATGTGCAGCAGGTGATTTTTGATTCGCCAAGCACAGGAGAGCAGAAGCGGGCGTTTGTATATACCCCGGCAGAATACTCGGCCAATCCCAAAAAGAAATATCCTGTACTATACCTGCAGCACGGTTGGGGAGAGGACGAGACAGCATGGCATAATCAAGGATGTGCCAATCTTATCATGGACAATCTTATTGCCGAGGGCAAATGCAAACCGTTTATCATTGTGATGACCTACGGCATGACCAATACCGCGCGTTTCGGCTCTATCGGCTCGTTTAACTACAAAGATTTTGAGACTGTGCTTGTTGACGAGTTAATACCGTTTATAGACAAAAACTTCCGCACCCTTCCCGACAAGAATCATCGTGCAATGGCAGGACTGTCGATGGGCGGAATGGAAACTAAAAACATAACTCTCAGCCGTCCCGAAGTATTTGGGTTTTATGGACTGTTCAGCGGTGGCACCTATTCTCCCGATGAACTTAAAAACAACAAGCCCAAACTGATTTTTACTTCCTGCGGGGCAAAAGAAAACCCGGAAAGGGTCCGGAATTCAGTAGACGCCCTGAATGTGGCCGGATTCAATGCGGTATCCTACATCTCAGACGACACCGCACATGAGTTCCTCACATGGCGGCGCAGCCTTAAAGAAATGGCACCGCTGCTCTTCAGATAAGACTATTTCAGAAGACTCAATAACGGCAGGCATATCAGTACGGTTAAGTGATATGCCTGCCGTATTGTTATATTAACATTCTCATTTGCCAATCATATGTTTATTGGTTTGGAACGGTAAAGATATTTTTTAGTCAAGGTTATTGTCGTGAGCCATAAAAAGGTGTAATTTTGTAGCGACAAGATGGTTGTGATGCCGTCTTGATAGTGTGATGCCGATTTTAAATGTAGCTAAGTCGGATTGACTTTAATAAATATACTTGAATGGAAAATGAATCGACTCCCGGTGACGGAGAGAAAAGATGTCTAAATTGCAATACTGAATATAAGGGAGCATATTGCCACAATTGCGGTCAACATATATCAACGGGGCGCCTTGCTTCCCGTGATTTTTTCACCAATGCCGCTTTGAGCCTTCTGCGTGTCAACCGTGGATTCGGTTATACCGCTTATCATCTGCTATATGAACCCTGGGCGGTCATACGCAATTATATTCATGGTAAGCGTGTGATTTATACCGCGCCGGTTCCCATGTTGATTGTGCTATGTCTTTTCGGGACTTTAATCCCTAAAATCCTCGGGGTACAAAATGTGTTTTATTTAGATGCCGAATCGGCAATGCTGCCCGGCGAGATGATGAGTGAACGAATAATAAACGCCATACTGCATTTCTATACGTCCTCTCCGGTATTTCAGGCGTTGACAATGTTTATTCCTTACATGATTGCGGTTATGATGGTTTACCGCAAGTCGGGGGCTCGTCGCTTCAATATTGCGGAGTATACCGTAGCTATGATTTACATGGCTGATTTTGTAATCATTACAGAGATTGTGCTTCTGCCGGTCTCTTTTGTGTCCAATGACGTTTGCACAGCCTTGTGGGTTTTGCTTGAGCTTGTGATGGGTGGTATTGTGCTTGATAAAGCATTTCCGCAGCCCACGCGTCTGAAAACTTTATGGAAGATATTCCTGTTTCTGTTGATTTCACAGATAGTGATGTGGGTGCCGATGGTGATTTTCGGAGTGGTGTGTGGTATGTTTATGGTATAATAGCTATCTTTGTTGTGCAGATAGCCCGGCACCACGCCCCGGCTAAAATTGAATGACCAAGCGATGGTAAATGACTTTAACCTTAATTGATTTTATTCATGAAAAGAACCTGGATGCTCGTTGCTGCGATTGTGCCTGTTATGCTTATGGCTCAGCGGCAGTTAAACTATAAGCCTACTGATGACGGCTACATAATGTCTCATAACGGCAACAATAACTATACACGTGCTTTATATGGAGGTCACTCACTGTTTCGCATTGAGACGAGCGACAAGCCTGTATTTGCAGCTTATCATAAGAAAGATAATCGTAATATCAATTTTTCAATCACTTGCAATGGACATGAAGTGAGACTTGATTCTGTCAGTGACTGCAAATCTTATTATCGTGGAGGTGAAAGGAGCTATGTGCTGACCGATCATTCCTGGGGCAAAGGTCAGGTAAGGATTACAGCGGTCGCCACTTTCGACAAAGAGGGATGTCTATGGGAAATCGTAAGTGAGAACATGCCTTCCGGAGCCATAATGACCGCAAATTGCTGCGAGACAAAAAAAGTGAAGATAAGCCGCAGCGGTGACATCGGTGTGGACCCTAAGGACTGTTTTGCCGCCGACCAGTATAAGGCACCGCTTAATTCCTGTAGCTTTGAAATCGGTGGCAATAAGACCGTAAAATATCTGGAATATCACGACCGTGTACTTTCTGCCGAGTCCCCCGGTGGTCTTGCAGCCTATTACAAAAAGACTATGGCTTGTCGCGACAGCATTATGAACAGATTGGTCGTTGACACTCCTGACCCTTATATAAACACACTTGGGAGTACGCTTATAGCTGCCGGTGACGGTATTTGGGACGGCACGACATGGCAACATGGAGCTGTAGGCTGGCGCATGCCTCTAAGCGGCTGGCGAGGAGCCTATACGGGCGACTGTCTCGGCTGGCATGACAGAGCCAGGGCTCACTTTGACGCTTATGCCACTTCCCAGGTGACCGATGTAGAGCCGACAATCCCCCATCCTGCCCAAGACAGCACATTGCGACTTGCCCGCGCGGAAAAGCGCTGGGGGACACAAATGTATAGCAACGGATACATATGCCGCAATCCGGGTCGCAACAACCAAATGCACCATTACGACATGAATCTCTGTTACATCGATGAGCTTATGCGCCACTTGTCGTGGACGGGCGACCTTGATTATGCCCGCAAGATGTGGAGCGTGATAAAGTCTCATCTTGCCTGGGAAAAACGCAATTTTGACCCTGACAATGACGGTCTTTATGACGCATATTGCTGTATATGGGCAAGTGACGCTCTTTATTACAGCGGCGGAGGTGTGACCCATTCGTCGGCATATAACTATTTTGCCAACAAATCGGCTGCGGCGATAGCGTCACGTATCGGCGAAGATCCTGAGCCATATGAAAAAGAGGCACAGCTGATACTGGATGCAATGAACAGCAACCTGTGGATGGACGATGCGGGTGTGTGGGCAGAGTTTAAAGAAAGCCTCGGACACAAGCGGCTGCATGACCATCCTGCATTATGGACCATATACCATGCCATTGACAGCGATACGGGAGATGCTTTTCAGAAATATTCAGCCACAAGTTACATAGACAATTGTATTCCTCACATACCGATTAAAGCCGATGGCATTCCGGATGGCGAGTATCATACACTGTCTACTACAGATTGGCTGCCATATGCATGGAGCATAAATAATGTGGCGTTTGCCGAAGTGTTGCATACCTCGCTCGCTTATTGGAATGCAGGCAGATATGACAAAGCATATAACCTACTTAAAAGCGCGGTGCTTGATGGGATGTATCTTGGCACGAGTCCCGGCAATATCGGGCAGATAAGTTATTATGACGCGGCACGCGGAGAGTGTTATCGCGATTTTGCCGATCCCGTAGGCGTAATGTCACGCGCCGTGGTAGAAGGACTGTTTGGTTTTAGACCTGACGCGATTAATCACCGGCTTGAGGTGAAGCCCGGATTTCCGTCGGATTGGAACCATGCATCAATAACCCATCCTGATTTTTCATTATCATTTCGTCGCGACGGCAATATTGACTCCTATCGTCTTGGTTTGAAGTCAGATGCTTTTGGTAGTGTGTCATTTTTATTGCCGGCGACACATGAAAAAATCAGAAGTGTCATTGTTAATGGCAAAAATGTATCCTGGAGCCTTGACGACAACAGCGTAGGGCGTCCGTTTATCTGTATCGACACTGAGATTGACGGAGACCTGGCGATTGAAGTGGCATGGGACGGTGATGAAGTCACGTTGGATAAGGCTGTCCCCTCGGGGAGAATCCACGGCAAGTTCACGGAGTATGCGCAATGTGACATGAAATGGTGGGTGAATTCCGAGCCATATCGTCCCCGAGAGCTACCGGAATTTGGCATATCGATGCTTAACACCCCCGAAAGCATATACGAGCCTGTAGACCTGACAGATTATTACAACTCCGAGATTCCTGATATATTCAACAACAAGTATCTGTCACCACGCCCCGCAACGACTACGCTACAGATTCCGGTCAACGGTATTGGAGAGTGGTGTCACCCGGTAGACAGCGCCAATATCGATGACAGCGGACTCCGACACGCTCTGGCGGAAAACGACGGGACGTTCACTACTCCGCAAGGAATCCCGTTTAAAGGCAATATCACAGGCAAGAATGTGATATACACATCGCTGTTTGACAACTACCCTGACAGTGTCACGGTCAATATTTCGGGAAAAGCCGATGCTCTTGCCTTTATGCTCGCCGGAAGCACCAATCACATGCAGTGCCACATGGATAACGCCAGGATTACGGTCACATACAAAGATGGCACAAATGATACATTGCCTCTACGTCCACCGTATAACTGGTGTCCGATAGAGCAGGACTATTATATAGATGACTATGCGTTTAAGGTGGTCACTCCTCGCCCACTGCGCTATACGTTAAAGGATATGCAGGTGAGCGATGACCTTGAGGGTCTTCTCGGCATTGAAGAAGTGTATGGCAGACGCATCGACGGTGGAGCGGGTGTTATTCTCTGCATGCCGGTTGACCGTCACCGTGAAATCGGGAGTGTCACTCTGACTACTTTGTCCAACGATGTCGTGACCGGTCTCGTCGCCGTCACTCGTATTATTAATCCGACAAATCAGAAATAACCTACAAACGATGCTCCGGCAACTCTGTACTCCATATTGTAAAAGGGAGCCACAGCCACTATGGAGTTACAGCCGGGACGGTCAAGACGGAAAACCTTTTTCCACACCGGCAACATCCAATATCCGATACGCGCACATAGAATGCCCACACCGGCACCGGCTATAACATCGTTGAGCCAGTGCCGGTCGTTGTATAACCTCATGAAACCGACACCGCAAGCCACAGCATATGCACCGATACCTACTCCAAGAGGATATTCGCTTCTTATAAGCTCAGCCCCCATGAATGCAAGTGTCGTGTGGCCCGATGGAAATGAATTGTTTTCGTCGCCTTGTGGTCTGCGCTCGTTGATACACAGCTTCATGCCGCCTGCAATGACACCATATGATGCCAGCGAAGTCACAGTGACGATGGCGCGTTCCTTAAAGTTGTGCTTTGACTTTACGCCAAGCGCTCCCATTGCCAGATAGCCGGCGGCCGGCAGATATTGCAGATATTTGTCTGCCTTTATCTGATGTCCGTGGCTCATATGTTGAAACTCGTTTCTTACATCACGTTTCAGGTGACAGAACCAGCCGTTTTCGATACCGAACGCACCAACTGCAATAAGCGCACCCGGCAAAATGAGTTGAGTAGGCTTAAACCGGGTTGTGTTATCCTGACAGGGATACTGACAAGTCATTGTCTCGACCGAGTCAACCGGTGCCTGCGCATAAACTGTGGTGCCGGTGATGATGGCCGGAATAAGCATCAATCCGGTTATAATGGTTTTTATATTCATGACGCTGCAAAATTATGCAAATAATCGTAACTTTGCCATATAAACATTCAAAATTAGTTACGCGATGAAGAAAGAAGATCTTAAGATAGTGTTTCTTGGCACTCCTGAATTTGCTGTTGAAAGCCTTTCACGCCTTCACGAAGGTGGTTACAATATCGTCGGTGTAATCACTATGCCCGACAAGCCTGCCGGCAGAGGTCATAAATTGCTTCAGTCGCCGGTTAAACAATATGCCGTTGCCAACGGACTGCATCTCATGCAACCGGCAAACCTTAAAAATCAAGAGTTTGTCGATGAATTGCGCAGCCTTGAAGCCGACTTGTTTATCGTCATCGCATTCCGCATGTTGCCTGAAGTTGTTTGGTCAATGCCGCGACTCGGCACATTCAATCTTCATGCATCATTGCTGCCGAAATATCGTGGGGCGGCCCCTATCAACTGGGCTGTAATCAACGGCGACAAGGAAACAGGTGTCACCACATTTTTCCTGAAACATGACATTGACACCGGAGACATAATCGACCAAAAGAAAATCGAAATCAGGGATGATGAAAATGTAGGCGACATTCATGACAAACTGATGGTGCTGGGTGCAGAACTCACGATGGAGACTGTCGCAAAGATTCTTGACGGCACATTGACCACCACTTCCCAGGATGAACTCACCAAAGGCGTAGAGCCGACTCCGGCACCAAAGATATTCAAGGACACCTGTCGCATCAACTGGAATGAAGATACTGTAAAGATTCACAATCTCATCAGGGGATTGTCGCCCTATCCCGCCGCCTGGACATCACTCACCACTGTTGATGGCAAGCAACTGCAACTAAAGGTATTTGCAGGAACTCCTGCCGACAACGTTAATGTGGCTACCGGAAAATTCAAAATTGACGGAGACAGGCTATATGCCGGATGTGGCGGAGACCGCGGCTACGAGATTAAAGAACTGCAACTTGAAGGAAAACGCCGAATGTCGACATCTGATTTTCTCCGAGGAATCAATCCACAGGGCTATATTGACTTCGTTTAAGATTATTATTCATGGTTTTGTGGCGGCAAATCACTACCTTTGCAGGTTAATCAATTCAATCTCTGACTATGGATTTCAAACTGGAATCTCAATATAAGCCCACCGGCGACCAGCCACAGGCTATCGAAGAACTTGTGGAGGGCATAAACTCCGGAGCCAAGGCACAGACGCTTCTCGGTGTTACCGGCTCTGGAAAGACCTTCACTATGGCAAATGTCATAGCGCAGGTTAACCGCCCTACCCTGATACTCAGCCACAACAAGACTCTTGCCGCGCAGCTCTATGGCGAGTTCAAGCAATTTTTCCCGAACAATGCCGTGGAATATTTTGTGAGCTACTACGACTATTATCAGCCGGAGGCATATATCCCGTCATCGGATAAATATATCGAAAAGGATCTGATGATTAACGACGAGATTGATAAATTGAGGCTTGCCACCACATCGGCACTCCTCTCCGGCAGAAAGGACGTCATTGTAGTGTCGTCGGTTTCGTGTCTTTATGGTATCGGAAATCCGGAAGATTTCCATGCCGGCGTAGTCAGTATAAAGGTCGGACAGAAAATCGCGCGTAACGTATTTCTGCGCAAGCTCGTCGATGCGCTCTATAGCCGCAACGAGATTGAGCTCTCCAGAGGCACATTCCGTGTCAAAGGCGACACCGTTGACATACGCCTCGCCTATGAGGAAATAACTTTGCGAGTAATATTCTGGGGAGATGAGATCGAGTCGATTTCCACGGTGCATCCTGACGACGGTACATCGCTCGGCAAGCACGATTGCTTTAACATATATCCCGCAAATATATTTGTGACCTCGCGTGAACGTGTCGGACAGGCGATTGCAAGCATGGAGATAGACCTTGGCGAACAGGTCAACTATTTCCGCCGCGAGGCGAAGGAACTCGAGGCAAGCCGCCTGTATGAGCGTACTACCTATGACATAGAAATGATACGCGAAATCGGTCACTGTTCAGGTATCGAGAACTATAGCCGCTACTTTGACGGAAGGCAGCCGGGCATGCGTCCTTTCTGCCTGCTGGATTATTTCCCGAAAGACTTCCTGACAATCATAGACGAGAGCCATGTCACGATACCGCAGATAAGAGCCATGTATGGTGGCGACGTGTCACGAAAGATGAATCTTGTCGAATATGGATTCCGGCTGCCTGCCGCACTTGACAACCGCCCTCTGAAATTCAATGAGTTTGAAGCACTCACAAATCAGACGATATATGTAAGCGCAACTCCGGCTGATTATGAGCTCGAAAAGAGCGACGGTGTGATAGTCGAGCAGATAATCCGTCCTACGGGACTTCTTGACCCGATTATCAGTGTAAGACCGTCACTAAATCAGATTGACGACCTGCTTGAAGAGATACAGCTGCGTATTGAGAAGGACGAGCGTGTGCTTGTGACCACCCTTACCAAGCGAATGGCTGAAGAACTTAACGAGTATATGCTTAAACTGCGCGTGAAGGCGGCATATATACATAGCGATGTCGACACCCTTGACCGCATAAAAATTCTTGACGACCTGCGCGCAGGCATATATGACGTATTGATAGGCGTCAATCTGCTTCGTGAGGGACTCGACCTTCCGGAAGTGTCGCTTGTCGCGATACTTGATGCCGACAAAGAGGGATTTTTACGCAGTCACCGGTCTTTGACGCAGACGGTTGGACGTGCGGCACGAAATCTTAACGGCATGGTCATCATGTATGCCGACAAGATTACCGACTCCATGCAGCAGACAATTGACGAGACCGAACGCCGGCGTGCGATCCAGCTTGCCTACAATGAGGAGCACGGCATAACCCCACAGGCAATCGTCAAGGCGCGCCAGGCAATAATCGGAGTCGACGAGACCGACGAACCTGTTATGCGCGACAATAACGTCTCTCGCAATAAAGGTGTGGCGTCAAAGAAAAATATTCCTTATATCGAGGAATATACTCATAAGGTAAACATAGCCGCCGATCCTGTAATACCTTACATGAACAAAAACGAACTTCAGCGTGCCATCACGCGTCTACGCGGAGAAATGGTCGAGGCAGCAAAAAGGATGGACTTCATGGAAGCGGCGCGTATGCGTGACGAGCTGATGAAAATGGAGGATCACCTAAACTCTATTGAATGATGAAAATACACACAGACATGAACAACGACAACAATTTTTCCAGATGGCTTCCGACATCAGCTAAAGAAGTGGAAGCTCTTGGATGGAAGCAACTTGATATAATTATATTTTCGGGTGATGCATATGTTGATCATCCGTCATTTGGTGCAGCCGTAATCGGCAGGACGCTACAGGCTCATGGCTACAAAGTGGCTATAGTGCCGCAACCCAACTGGCGTGACGACCTCAGGGACTTCAAAAAGCTTGGACGTCCGAGGCTGTTTTTCGGGGTGTCGGCAGGCGCTATGGACTCGATGGTCAACCATTACACCGCCGCACGACGTAGAAGAAGCGATGACGCCTACACTCCCGGAGGAAGGCACGGCATGCGTCCCGACTATCCTACCATAGTCTATTCCGAGATATTGAAAAAGCTGTATCCCGATGTCCCGGTGATTGCAGGAGGTATTGAGGCGTCTCTACGCAGAGTAAGCCACTATGATTACTGGCAAGACTGTCTACGCAGATCCATATTGCTTGACTCGCCCGTGGACATGGTGGTCTATGGCATGGGTGAGATTCCTATTGTGAAAATTGCCGATATGCTTGACAGCGGTGTTGACATTTCGTCAATCAGGGATCTTGAACAGACGGCACTGCTGCTCCCTGCCGATGAAATGCCCGCCGCCGATAACAATAATATAATCTTGTCATCCTACGAAGAATGTCGCCGTGACAAGAAAAAGCAGTCGGCTAACTTCAAGCATGTCGAACAGCAGTCCAACCGCATGCATGGAGCCACGATATGGCAGCGACATGGCGACAAGACAGTAAAAATCAACCCTATGCTGCCCCCGATGACAACGGAGCAGATTGACGCGTCATTTGACCTGCCTTACACACGTCTGCCCCATCCGAGATATAAGGGCAAGACGATTCCCGCCTGGGAGATGATAAAGCACTCGATAAATCTACATAGGGGATGTTTCGGAGGATGTGCGTTCTGCACTATTTCCGCCCATCAAGGCAAATTCATCGCTTCAAGGAGCAAGGAATCTGTGTTGCGAGAAGCCCGGCAGGTAATCGGCATGGCTGATTTCAAGGGATATATAAGTGACCTTGGCGGTCCGTCGGCAAATATGTACCGCATGGGAGGCAAAGACCTATCCATATGCGAGAAATGTATGCGCCCTTCTTGCCTGCACCCGTCGCCTTGCCGAAATCTAAACAATGACCACTCGCCGCTGCTTGACCTGTATCATGCAGTCGACAATCTTCCGGGCATGAAAAAGTCATTTATCGGCAGCGGGGTGCGATATGACCTCTCGATGCACCAGTCAGGCAACGGACGCATAGACGCTGCTAACCGTCGTTATAACGAAGAGCTGATAGAGCACCATGTTTCCGGACGATTGAAAGTGGCACCCGAGCACACGTGCGATAAGGTTCTTGACATAATGCGTAAGCCGCCATTTGGCATGTTTTATGATTTCAAGAAAATATTTGACAGAGTAAACCGCACATGTGGCATGAAACAGCAGCTCATCCCCTACTTCATTTCCTCCCATCCGGGTTGTCGGGAGGTGGATATGGCTGAACTTGCGGTCGAGACCAAAGACCTTAACATGCATCTTGAACAGGTGCAGGACTTTACACCGACGCCAATGACCGTCGCCACGGAAATATACTACACCGGTTATCATCCTTATACGGGAGAGCGGGTTTATTGCGCAGTGACTCCGGAGGAGAAGTTGGCACAGCGACGCTACTTCTTTTGGTATGACCGCGCTTACCGCGATGACATCGTAAAGGGGCTCACCCGACTACATCGCCCCGACTTGCTGCGCCGTCTTTATCCGGCTTACCATGATCCTCATAAAAAAGGGAAATCCAATATCGCATCTTCAAGACGAGGCAAGAGCAAATTTTGAGATTATTTAAGGATTTTGTATCTTTGGCAGTGCGTAAAATAATTCTTAACCTATTTCAAAAAAAATGAAAAAACTTATTTACTCTTTGGCTGCGGCTGCAACTGCTGCCGGTGTGCTGAGCGGATGCGGTGACAAGAAATCACAGAATGTGACCTCCCCTACTAATGACGATGTGATTCTGCATGCCTGGTCATGGTCATTTGACACCATCGCGGCAAACATGAAGACGATAGCCGATGCAGGCTTCAATTATGTGCAGACATCGCCTGCCAACACATGCTTCGTTGGCGAAGGCGGCGGAATGGCACTTTTCAGCACTCCCGATGACTCGGTTAAAGGCAAGTGGTATTACTACTATCAGCCTATCGACTGGAAAATAGGTAACTATCTTCTTGGCAACCGTGACCAGTTCAAGGCGATGTGTGACAGTGCAAACAAGTATGGCGTAAAGGTCATTGTGGACGTGCTTCCTAACCACACAGCAGTAGACCACACAGCCGTGACTGCAGCTCTTGACAGCGCGGTAGGCGGTCATGACAAGCTGTTTCATGCCAATGGGCTTGTAGACATCAAAGACTACAACGACCGATATGAGTGTACAACCGGAAAAATGGGTGGTCTGCCCGATGTAAACACAGAGAATCCTGACTTTCAATATTACTACATGCAATATGTCAACGACCTCCTGGCTTGTGGCGCAAGAGGATTCCGTTATGACACGGCAAAACACATAGGACTTCCGTCAGACCCGCTTGACTCTCTGGCAGAGCGCAACAACTTCTGGGATGTGGCGACAGGTCGTGAAGCGGTAAAAGGACTCAAGCTTGCCTTGCCTGCCGACAGCCTGTTCATATATGGCGAAGTGCTTCAAGACAAGAATGTAAAGGAAAAGGAGTATTCGGAGTATATGGGGCTTACAGCGAGCAGCTATGGTCATGCACTGCGCAACGTGCTGCGTGCCGGCAATTATTATGCCGACAGCCTTGCCTCATGGCATCATCCAGCTGACCCGCAGAAGCTTGTCACATGGGTGGAGTCACACGACACATATGCAAATGAACATGAATCGGCCGATATTTCCGACGCGAAGATACGCGAAGGATATGTATTCCTTGCCGCACGACAATTTGGCACTCCCCTGTTCTTCAGCCGTCCGGCCGGTAGCACACGCGAGAATTATTGGGGTAATAACCGTGTGGGCGCACGCGGCAACGATGAGTTCTTCAATCCGGAGGTAGTTGCAGTCAACAAGTTCCGCAGCGCCATGCATGGACAACCGGAGAAAATAGAGGTCAGCAGCGACGGTCAAGTGATTGAAGTGTGTCGTGGTGAGCAAGGTGTAGCCTTGATTAACATTGGCGAGGAAGCGGTAGACATCGATATGCCGACTTTGTTAAAGCAAGGCAAATATACCGATAAGGTTCATGGTGCGACTTTTGAAGTAAATGATGGTGTAATAAAAGGCAAGATGCAGCCGCTTACATCTTATATCTTATATTGATTGACATAATGCAACCAAATATGGCGGCGTAAACTTGATTTGCGCCGCTTTTTATTGCATTATAATCATAGTCTGACTTGATTTAACATCTTTTTACTATTGTAAATTATTAAGCAACCGAGCGTCAATTATGAGCTATTATATTTTGATACTAAGTTAATGTTAAATATTATAATTTTATAAGGCGGTTTTCGTGCAACATGCACAACATATGTTGTAAAACATATAATATTATATATTTAGATTGCGAAAATATTTACTAACTTTGTAATGCGGTTGATGAACAACCGCCCGTTAGACTTCTTAGCTAATCTGAATTTATATCATGACCGACACAAACTAAAAAGGTAATAATAGAATACTTTTTCATACGTAACTTTCCAATAAAAGACAGAATAGATATTCAACAAGCAACAAGCGAAAAATAAGGGAGCCGTGAGGCTGTCTTATTTTTTTTTGCTAATTTTGTAATGTGAAAAAGATAGATAGAGAAACAGTCCAACGCATTCTTGACACCGCTGAGATAGTTGATGTAGTAAGCGATTACGTCAATCTGAAACGACGCGGGTCGAGTTATCTCGGATTGTGTCCTTTTCATAATGAGCGCACACCCTCTTTCTCGGTATCCAAGTCAAAGAATATATGTAAATGCTTCAGTTGCGGAAAAGGCGGGTCGCCTGTCAATTTCGTGATGGAGATTGAGCAGATAAGCTATAGCGAGGCTCTACGCTACCTTGCCAAGAAGTATAATATCGAGATTAAGGAGCATGAGATGAGCGATGAAGAGCGCGAACGTGAATCAGAGCGTGCCAGTCTCTTTGCCGTGAATGAATTTGCCTTGTCTCATTTTGAAAGCAATCTTTATGACACCTCCGACGGAAAAGAGATAGGTCTCTCCTATTTTTATGACCGTGGGCTTACCGACGCCTCCATCAAGAAGTTTCATCTCGGATATGCGATGGAACAGAGCGACGACCTCCTGCGTGCTGCCACCGGAAAAGGCTATAATGTGAAATACCTTGTTGACACCGGGTTGTGTATCCGCACCGACCAAGGGCGCGTATATGACCGGTTTAAAGGTCGAGTGATATTTCCTGTGTTCTCTGTATCCGGCAAAGTCATAGCTTTTGGCGGCAGAACCCTGAAAAAGGACATGGCTAAATATGTCAACTCTCCCGAGTCGCTTATTTACCATAAAAGCAATCAGCTTTACGGAATGTATCAGGCAAAACCTTCGATTGTAAAGCATGACAAATGCATTTTGGTTGAAGGCTACATGGATGTGATTTCAATGAGCCAGTCAGGCGTGGAGAATGTCGTTGCTTCATCGGGTACTTCTCTCACAGAAGGTCAGATAAGGATGATTCACCGGTTTACGGAGAATGTAACTGTCATCTATGACGGTGATGCCGCCGGTATCAAGGCGTCGCTGCGAGGCATTGACATGCTGCTTGCCGAAGGTCTTAACATAAAAGTGCTGTTGCTGCCTGACGGCGACGACCCCGACTCCTTTTCAAGGAAACATACATCTTCAGAACTTGAAGCATATATCAAAAACAATGAAGTGGACTTTATCCAGTTCAAGATAGGCATATTGCTTCAAGGAGTTGAAAACGACCCGATTGCCAGGTCGAAAGTGATTGCCGACATAGTCAGGTCAATTGCTGTGATTCCCGAGCCGGTCACCCGTAATATATATATCACCGAATGTGCCCGCCGATTTGATATAGACGAGCGCATTGTAAGCGCCGAGGTAAACAAGCAGGTAAAGTCGCTTATAGAAAAAGCGGCGGAGAAACGTCTTAAAAAATCGGCTGAGGAGTCGCTTGACCGACTTGAAGAAAAGGAGGAGGAAGAGACCTCGCGTAGAGAAAAGGATATCGAGACCGCTCTGCGAAATGCCGAAGACTCCTCCGGTCCGAGTGCGTTTTTGAGAAAATTCGAGAAAGGGCTTTTGCGTTATGTGCTGCGTTACGGGATGCTTGACCTCTGTGACAGCGTGGATGACGACGGAAATATCTCCCCTGTCAAGGTGATCGACTATATATGTGACGAGCTTCGCATGGACGACCTCACGTTCACTAACCCCGATGTGTTGTCGACATTTAACGAGGCGATAAAGACAAGCAAAGAGGACTGGGAAAGCGACAGAAGCCGTAACGAAGCAATCTTGACAGAAAAGCGTGCTCAATATATAGCGGAGGGCGTGGCTCACCTGCGTGAAAGCGAGACTGATATAGCCACAATAGAGCGAAAAGAAAAGTTGCTGATGGAGACAGCCGACAGCATGTATCAGGAGGGCATGGATAACTTTGCCATGCTGTACATAGAAAAGTCTTTGTCGTCACATCCCGACTCCGCAATCCGGAATCTTACGCTCGAACTGGTCGCCGACAAGCATGTGTTAAGCAAAGTGCATACAAAATACGCTCATATAGAGACCGATGAAGAACGCCTTGGCGAATTGGTGCCCAGGGCTATATTTGAATACAAAGACGCGATACTTGAATGTCGCATAAGAAAACTGCATGACGACCTGAAACGCGTTGCCTCTTCTCCCGGGGCCGATCCTCAGGAAATACGCGCTCTTATGGAAGCTCATGTGAGACTGCAACGCTTGCGCGGAGAGTTTGCAAAATACCTTGGCGAGCGCATAATTAATCCGAGAAAATGACAACCATGCGTGTGTGTCGTTAAGTCGACGCGCATTTATGGAATTTTTTCGGTATTTCGGATTTATTATCTTATAAAAATTTGTTTTAATCGCCACGGTTTTTGTACCTTTGTATGACGGTAGACTGATATTTACCGTCTTAACCAAACAATCAAGACCATCTTTACTAAAAAACTAAAAGTTTATACCAATTAATACCAAGATCATGGCAGAAAAAAAAGAAAAATTGTTCGACATGTTTCCTGAGTGCTCTTACGAAGAGTGGAGAGCCAAAGTCGAAGCCGATTTGAAAGGTGCCGACTTTAACAAGAAATTAGTATGGAGAACAAATGAGGGCTTCAATGTAGAGCCGGTTTACCGCGCTGAAAACATTGCTGACTTCAAGACGGTCGATACACTCCCCGGAGAGTATCCCTACGTGCGCGGAACACGCACTGACAATGACTGGCTTATCCGTCAGGAAGTCCTTGCCGACACCCCGGCAGAAGCCAATGCTATAGCAAAGGAGATTATCACCAAAGGCATCACCTCTCTCGGGTTCAATGTCGCTCTTGAGTCGGAGGCTGACGTAAAGGCTCTTCTTGACGGCATTGACATAAAGAAATTTGAATTAAACTTCAAGTGCTGCCCCCGCAAGGCGGTAAGCCTCGCAAAGGTGCTTGTCGATTATCTCCGCAATAACGGTCTTCTCAATGATTTCCACGGTTCAATCGACTTCAACCCGATGCGTCGTGCATTGAAACATGGCACTGAGTTCCCCGGCGACATCAAGGCTCTGTCTCTTGAGCTTCTTGACGTAGTAAAGATTGTGCCTGAACTTCGAGTGTTTGCCGTAGACTCTTTCATGTTCTGTGATGCAGGAGCCTATATTTTCCAGGAACTCGGATATGCCCTTGCCTGGGGGGCTGAATGGCTATCTATGCTTACCGACGCCGGCGTGAAGGCTGATGATGTGGCTCGCCGCATCAAGTTCAACATGGGTGTATCGTCCAACTATTTCATGGAAATCGCAAAATTCCGTGCGGCACGCATGGTATGGGCGCAGATTGTAGAGCAGTACAAGCCTGAATCAAAGCTTTCGTCAAAGATGCTCTGCCACGCTGTCACATCGCGCTTTAACCAGACTATCTACGACGCTCACGTAAACCTGCTACGCTCTCAGACAGAGACTATGTCGGCGGCTCTTGCCGGTGTTGATTCAATAACCACCGTTCCTTTTGACGTGCCTTACAAGAAGCCCGATGCATTCTCGGAGCGCATAGCCCGCAACCAGCAGTTCCTTCTTAAAGAGGAGAGCCATCTTGACAAGGTGGTTGACCCTGCCGGCGGTTCTTATTATGTGGAGACTCTTACCGTGTCGCTTGCCAAGGAAGCATGGAAGCTATTCCTTGACGTTGAAGAAAAGGGCGGTTTCCTTGCCTGCATCAACGACAATTCCATCCAGGATGCGGTTAATGCCACTGCTGAAAAGCGTCACGTCGACGTGGCTCGCCGTAAAGAGATTCTTCTCGGAACAAACCAGTATCCTAACATCAACGAGACCGCTGCCCAAAAGATTGAGACCACAGGCTGCTCCTGCGGTTGTCATCACGGTGAAGGAGAGTCAGAAAACAAGGGACTGTCATCAAAGCGCGCGGCAAGCGACTTCGAGGCTCTTCGTCTTGCGACAGAAGCGTCATCTCACCGTCCCAAGGTGTTTATGCTTACCATCGGTAATCTCGCAATGCGTCTTGCACGCGCTCAGTTCTCAACCAACTTCTTCGGTTGCGCAGGTTATGAAATTATCGACAATCTCGGTTTTAACACCGTAGAGGAAGGCGTTGATGCAGCTCTTGAGAAGAACGCCGATGTCATTGTACTCTGCTCAAGTGATGATGAGTATGCGGCTCTTGCTCCGGAAGCATACAAATATCTCGACGGACGTGCAATGTTTGTCGTTGCCGGTGCTCCTGCTTGCATGGATGACCTTAAAGCCGTCGGCATAAATGACTTCATCCATGTACGCTGCAATGTACTCGAAACTCTTCAATCATTCAATGCCAAACTTCTTAAATAAGAAACACAATGCGACCCGATTTTAAAACAATTGATATAACAAAAGATGCTTTCGGCGCTCAGCATGGTGCCGTTGCCAACGGTGAAGATTGGCTCACTCCGGAGTTGATTCCCGTTAAGCCTATATATACAAAAGAGGATCTTGAAGGCATGGAACACCTTAATTATATGTCAGGTATTCCTCCTTTCCTGCGCGGTCCGTACAGCGCCATGTATCCGCTACGCCCCTGGACTATCCGTCAGTATGCCGGATTTTCTACCGCAGCTGAATCCAATGCGTTCTACCGCCGCAACCTCGCTTCAGGACAGAAGGGTCTGTCGGTAGCGTTTGACCTTGCCACTCACCGCGGATATGACGCTGACCATGAGCGCGTTGTCGGTGATGTCGGTAAAGCCGGCGTATCTATCTGCTCGCTCGAAGACATGAAGGTGCTTTTCGATGGTATACCTTTGAACAAGATGTCAGTCTCCATGACCATGAACGGAGCGGTACTTCCCGTGCTCGCATTCTACATCAATGCCGGTCTCGAACAGGGTGCCAAACTGGAAGAAATGGCAGGTACAATTCAGAATGACATCCTTAAAGAGTTCATGGTGCGTAACACCTATATATACCCGCCGGAATTCTCAATGCGCATAATCGCTGACATCTTTGAATACACATCGCAGAACATGCCCAAGTTCAACTCGATTTCAATCTCCGGCTATCACATGCAGGAGGCGGGTGCTACCTGTGACATCGAGCTTGCCTACACTCTTGCCGACGGTCTTGAATATCTTCGCGCAGGTGTAAACGCCGGCATGGACATAGACTCTTTTGCTCCGCGTCTGTCATTCTTCTGGGCAATCGGCATGAATTTCTTCATGGAAATTGCAAAGATGCGTGCTGCGCGTATGCTTTGGGCGAAGATTGTAAGCCAGTTCAATCCGAAGAATCCCAAATCACTTGCCCTTCGTACCCACAGCCAGACTTCAGGCTGGTCTCTTACCGAGCAGGATCCGTTCAACAACGTCGGCAGAACCTGTATCGAGGCGATGGGCGCTGCATTAGGTCACACCCAGTCACTCCACACCAATGCTCTCGACGAGGCTATTGCGTTGCCTACCGACTTCTCTGCACGTATTGCCCGCAATACTCAGATATACATTCAGGAGGAGACTTATGTCACCAAGCAGGTTGACCCCTGGGGCGGTTCTTACTATATTGAGTCTTTGACCAATGAAATAGCTCACCGTGCGTGGGAGCATATTCAGGAAATCGAAAAGCTCGGCGGAATGGCAAAGGCAATCGAGACCGGTCTTCCCAAGCTGCGTATAGAAGAGGCTTCGGCACGTACCCAGGCCCGTATTGACTCAGGTCGCCAGACAATCGTCGGTATCAATAAGTACCGTCTTGAGCATGAAGACCCCATCGACATCCTTGAAATTGACAACACTGAAGTGCGTAAAGAGCAGATTGAGCGTCTTAACGACGTGAAGGCTCATCGTGACGAGGAGGCTGTCAAGAAAGCGCTTGCCGACATCACCGAGTGTGTTCGCACCAAGAAGGGCAATCTGCTTGACCTTGCTGTCAAAGCAGCCGGATTGAGAGCTACTCTTGGAGAGATTTCCGATGCCTGTGAAGAGGTTGTCGGTCGATATAAAGCAGTAATCAGAACTATTTCAGGCGTGTATAGCAACGAAACCAAGCAAGACCCTGACTTCATCCGCGCTCAGCAGATGTGTGAGGAATTTGCGAAGAAAGAAGGCCGTCAGCCCCGTATCATGATTGCGAAGATGGGTCAGGACGGTCATGACCGTGGTGCAAAAGTTGTTGCCACAGGTTATGCCGACTGTGGTTTTGACGTGGATATGGGACCATTGTTCCAGACCCCCGCTGAAGCCGCCCGTCAGGCTGTGGAGAATGACGTACACATTCTCGGTGTGTCATCGCTGGCAGCAGGCCACAAGACTCTTGTGCCTCAAGTTATCGAAGAGCTTAAAAAGCTCGGACGCGAGGATATAATTGTCACTGCCGGAGGTGTTATTCCCGCCCAGGATTATGATTTCCTTTATAAAGCAGGTGTTGCGGCAATATTCGGTCCCGGTACCCGTATCCCGGTATCTGCAATAAAGATGCTTGAGATTCTAAACGGAGAAGACTAATTCCCCGTTACATGTAAAAATAAATGTCAGCTGCATTTCGGCAGCTGACATTTATTTTTTTTACTGTCTTATCTCCGCCGGTTATATAGATAATATCCTGCTATACATAGCGATGTGAGCAATTCTGACACAAATAGCGCAAGCCATATACCACAATCGCCAATTAATAGCGGCATGAAAATAAACGCCGGCACAAGAAATATTACACCTCGCAGCAGAGCGAAAACAATTGAGGGTACAACCTTCTCAATACTTTGGAAATATCCGATAGCCGTGAGGTTAAATATAAAGAATACAAATGCAGTTGAAAACATGGGGAATCCGCCGATGGCTATCGTTGCGGCAGCTACATCCCCGTCAAGAAACAGGCGCACCATAGCGGCAGGGGCAAATACAAATGCGGCTGTGACTGTAAGTCCACATATGATTGCCGATAAAATAGCAAGTCGCTCGGTTATTGCAACTCTGCCTTTTTGACCAAGTCCATAGTTGTAGCTTATTATCGGCTGCGCCGACTGGGCTATCGCATTACCGATCATGAAAACAAACGGACAGTAGTAGCAAGCTATACTAAAGGCCCCTACTCCGTCATTTCCCATATAACGCATGAATGTAAGATTACCCATAAGCATCAACATACCCATTGTCGCTTCTCCCAATAGAGCGGATATACCTATCTTGCATTGATAGCCGATATTTCTTGCTGTAAGCCGAAGGCTTTTACGGCTCAGCTTAATCTTTATCAGTTTCAGATTTCTTGCTAAAATGCCAAGATAGCACATGACCATTATACCGCCAACAGCGCAGCTTATACAGCTGGCAATCGCGGCACCTTTCACCCCCATCTGAAGAGGAAAAATAAAAATGTAATCAAGCAGCACATTAAGTAGTCCCGGCAAGACATTACACCACATGGCATATCCTGGTGCTCCGTCAAGACGGACGACAAACAGACCGATTCCACACCATGCCTGAAACATACACGAGGCAAATATCCAAGGCATATAGTTCTCTACCAACGGCAGAAGCGATTCTGAGCTGCCAAGCAGTCTGCCTGTTGCCGCAGGCGACGATAATGTCACAATCAAGAACAAAGTCACGATAATCGTAGCGACAATCAAAGCCTGCGTGATATTTAGCCGCGCCGCCTTGACGTTATTGTTGGCGAGATGTATTGATGACACTACCGACGCTCCCACTCCGAGCATAAGGCTGATGCCTATTATCACCATTGTAGGAGCAATACAGATATTGACCGCCGCAAGCCCGTCACTGCCGACACCACGACCTACAAAAATGCCATCGGTTGCTGTTACGGCACATAGCGACAGCATCCCAAGTAATGTAGGTATAAAATAAATCCTGAAAAGCCGGGGAATCCTTACTGTCCCCAAGTCAATTGAATCACGTTGCATTTTGTCTCAACATCAAGGGTTAAACATAATTATTGCCGAATAAGAATCGAGGTTTTACCCGGTCATCTTATCCGGCATTGTATGATGCCCTCCGATGAGGATTACAAAACACTACTGCTTATAATCGGCGGTGCAAATTTAGTGATAAATTGCCGGCTATGCAACTGCGATTAATCTGAATTGCTTTTCAACCATTCGGTTCTTATCTTATCAGGGAGATGCGTGACCTTAAAATCAGAGAAGTTGACCTTGAATCCGTCACCGTCAGGACAGGCGGCAAACATTCCTATTTTGACGGGGCGATTTGCTTCCATCCATGCGTTACGCATCATCGTGTACTCCTTGTCATCGAAAGAATAAAAGATTTCAATAGCGTCAAGACGACGCACAGCCTTAATCCATAATGATTGTACGGGACGGTCCAGTGCTATCACACTCCAGTCTGACGTGTTATGTGTCACAACCGTACTTAGATTATATTTCCCGTCTACATATTCTATTCCTGTCTTTATGTAATTTTCATGGTCTATACGTATCATCAAGCCCGCCTGGTCAAAACGCACTTTATAGTCACCCGAGATTTTTACTTTTGCCTCAAACTCTCCGCCATATTCAGCATAGTAGAATGGAGCGTCATCAACGGTAAATCCATAGTGTGATATACGCCAATAATCACTTTTGGGTGTTACCGACATTGTGAGTTTCCCGTCAGATATGGTCCAATCCGACGGTTCATTAAACCAATTCGTCTGTGCTGACACACAAATGCATGCAATCATTGACAGAGATGTGAGAAGTATTGTTTTCATTATTTTATAATTTGATTTTACAGGTTGTCTTAATCAATTACATACATGGGGCTAATAACCACTTTTTGTTTTAACTTTGCAAAGTTAATTACCTGTAATATAATCTGCAATGGCTAAAAATAACCATTTATCGACAATAAAGAACCGAAAAAAGCTGGATAGTCTGCTCTTGTCGCGTGATTCTGCCGGCGATGACAGCCGCTTTTCAGAAGCAATCGGCTATGCTCAGGCAATAGCAAACGTGGAAAACGTCATAGCCGTGGTCAGCGATATGTCTAAAGGAAGAAGCCGGATAATTGCCGGCGGTTTTGCATCTATGCTCGGGCTTGAAGACTATATTCATGAAGATTCAATATGGGAGAACCGAATATTCTCCATGATGTCACAGGAAGAACAAGAATTAAAAATCATTGCAGAGTTACGGTTTTTCCATTTCCTGCGTCATGTGCCGAAGATGAAACGAAGTGACTTTTGTCTAATCGGCAAATTACGATTCTGCCTGCCCGGTGGTAAAAGAGTCAATGTGTTACATCGCATGTATTACATCTATGACGATGAGAAGGAAAACGTCTTGTATGCGATATGCCTCTATGGTCCGCTTCCTTTTGACTTCACGGGAAAAAGCCTCATTGTCAATATGCTTACCGGGACTACCGAGGAATTGACTTCATCGACCAACAATACTGTACTGAGCAAACGCGAGTGTCAGGTGCTGTCGCTTATTGATGAAGGATTGACGAGCGTGGAAATCGCTGATCGTCTCATCATCAGCAGGCACACGGTAAATCGCCATCGTCAAGAAATCCTTGCCAAACTCCAAGTAAAAAACTCCATTGAAGCTTGCCGTCTGGCAAAGTCAATGGAGTTAATCTGATCAGAAACGGACGCCTTCTATAGGTAATCTTCTCGCTGTGGGGTGAACACATCGACAACCTCTCCCCCTTCAAGCACCTCAAACGAATGAGACACATTGCCGGGAATTGCATAGGAATCCCCCGCGGCAAGTATCACATCTATTCTCGGTTCAGCTTCTACTATAAGGCGGTAGCTGCCTGAAATCACATATCCGCATTGTTCATGAGGATGACTGTGAAGTGTGGCGAAATTACCTTTGACGTAATTCATTTTTGTTACCATTGATTTTTCGCCGACAGCGAGCGAATCAAGATTAACGCCTTTGAACACACGGTTTAATGCGTCTTCTTTCTTTACTACAATCTTCTGCATATCAATTTATTTTAAGGTTAATTCCATCTGTATATCTCCGCGTTCATATGCCGGATGATATTCTTTCAATTCCATGAAGCCAAGTTTCCGATATAGTCCTATCGCCGGTTTAAGCAGGGTGTTGCTTTCAAGAAAAATCTTTTTCGCACCTTTGCGCCGTGCATATTCAAGCGCTGTGCGACATATCTTTTCCCCTACTCCGTTGCCGCGTGATTCAGGGTCGACAGCGAGTTTTGCGAGTTCAAAATCATATTCCGTATTTTCCATCGGGCAAAGGGCAACTACGCCCATCGGCTTGCCATTGACGAGAGCCACAAATATATGTCCTCCATTAGACAGGATAGATGTCTCAGGGTCATTCAGCACTTCAAGGTCATGGGGCTCAAGTGACCAATGGCTGTTTATCCACATTATATTCAACCTTTTGAATGTCATGAGATATTTGGGCTCATAATCTACAATCTCGACATTCTGTTCTTCACGAGATGATTTAACGTCTTTCACTCGTCTAAGCAAGGATTTCTCCGACAATGCATTCTCCCAGCAGTCGAGTGCTGCCCAAAGCTTATTGGGCGCCTTAGAATCAATAGCCGTCACTACCCTTTCGACATCTTCACATACATCATGCAGCCTTTCCTTTAGTTTTGCTCCGTCGTCAGTAAGTCTAACTACTGTTGCGCGGCGGTCATCATCCGATTTGCCGTACACGACAAGAGATGCTGCTTTCAACTCCTTCACAATCGTACTGACTGATGGATGAGACTGACCGATTGCCTTTGCAATACCGGTGACCGAAGCGTCATCACCATGGAAAAGCATATAAAGCACCGGAAACCATTTCGGCTTTATATCAATGCCGTAGAGCTGATATATCTCTGCCGCATCGTGAGTAATCACATCGGCAAGCCAGCGCAACCTGCTGCCTATAGTCAATATTCCTGATTTCTCAAACAAGACCATATATGTATGTATTTACGTAATTAATTACGCAAAATTATATATATTTTACGATTCCACAAAATATGCAATACATTTTATGGACACAACTTCATAAATTTGGCAATATAAGATAGTTTCCAAGATTCCAAGAAAAGGATAGCAGAAACGAAAATGAAATTTTTCATAGGCGATAAAATATTTTTAAGCGTTGTGTGTCTTAATAAATAGAGCGCTCAAAATAAATTAACGCAGTAATTATGAAAAAAGTAATTAAGACAATCATAGCACTTCTTGTGGTTATCGCAGTTATACCATCGCTTGCCGGGCTTGCAATAACACCGCTTTGGAATTCAATAATAGCCACTACATGCGGCTTTTCCGAAATATGTTTCTGGCAAGGTACAGGATTGTTTCTGCTTGGACAAATCATGACCGGAGGATTTATATTCCTGTTTTTATTCGTTGGCGGAATCATGCATAAAATCCATTATCATACCGACGACTGGCATTCCCACTGGCATAACATGACCCTGGAACAGAAACGCGAGTTTATAGAGCGCCGTCGAAGAGAGCATTTCGGATTGCGCAATCATAAGACGGCTGATTCCGATGCGACCGAATGATGAAATCGGCGAGATAGTTGTCAAATATACTCCGCGTCTGTTCAACTACATCCGCTCGCAGGTCAACACTCCTGAAGATGCGGAAGATATTCTTCAGGATGTGTTTTATCAGCTTGCCAGGGCATCGGCAGAGCAAGGCTCCGATATCGAGCGTATGTCATCGTGGCTTTATCGCGTGACTCATAATTCAATATTGAACTTCTGGAGGAAAAAGCGGGAAATCTCTCTTGACACGGAGGACATCCTGTGTGAAGAGATAGCCCATACTCTTTTCTCTCCGCTGCAGGATTCACCGGAGACAGTATATTTGCGCAGTCTGGTGTGGCAAGAGCTTGATGCCGCCCTGTCTGAACTTCCGTCAGAGCAGAGCGAGGTATTTTGCATGACCGTATTCGACAGAATACCGGTAAAGGATATTTCAAAGGCAACCGGCATATCTGTAGCAACTTTGCTTTCAAGAAAACACTATGCTGTCAAGTTCTTGCGCAAGAGACTCCATGAGCTGTATGACGCATTGATTTCGTATAAATAATTCCACCTGCATGCTTAGACAATTTTATGTGAGCATTGTAGTTTATGAGAAAAGAAGTAAAACATCCTAAATTCTCGTCCCGCAATTGCACTGCGTGCTGGAAATGTGTGGATATCTGTCCTAATGAAGCTATAATTCGCATTCGCTTTCTGTGGCACAGACACGCAAAACCACTTTATTACAGTTGCGTCGGGTGCAACAGATGTGTCTCTGTCTGTCCAAATGGATGCTTTGAGAAAAAGGATTAATTGTCAGGGAAAATACCGGGAAGTTGCTGTGTCGCAATCTAAATTAATCTTTTGCGACACAGCAACTTTTATTAAGCAGCAGGCAGTGCTTATACTTTGTCGCTACAATCCGGCTTATGGTATCACCATTCCTTCGCGGAGTGCCATTTCTGTCTCTTCTCCTTTTGTCTTGCGGACAATAGCGAGGGCAAAATCAAGAGTAGTGCCAGGCCCTTTTGATGTAATCAGACGGTCAGTGACGACTACCGGCTCGTCGGAATAGATACCGCCGTGATTCCTGAATTCTTCTTTCAGAAACGGATAACCTGTCGCTTTTATTCCGCTGATAATCCCGAGCGGTCCAAGTACAAGTGCCGGAGCCGCACAGATAGCCGCGATATTTCCACCGCAATTCCAATGCTCTTTTACAAGCATTATAAGGCTATCGCTAAGATTAACGGCAGCCTCTTCACTGTCAGCCCCCGGAAATATGAGCCAGTCAATCTGTCCGGGGTCTAAATCGGAGACACACATGTCGGCTACAATACTATTGCCGGTAGCGCCTTTTACAAGACGGTTGTCGGTCATGGAGACAGTGAATACGTCCATACCCGCACGTCGCATTACATCAACGGGCGCAAGGGCTTCGATTTCATCGAAGCCAGTTCCGAGCATCACGAATGAAGCCTTTCCCTTAGGCTTTGCCGATACCGGAATACTGATAATGTTTTCAGTCATAATTTGTAGATTTATTACTTTTTTGTTAACTTTACAAAGGATAACAGCTACCCTTCGGATAGTGCAAATACCCATTCGCGAGGGAGCTTGAAGCGCATGTCGGCGAAGCCGGTGTGCGGTGGCGTAAGCCATCAAGACTCACCGCAAATTTAAGTATCAAAACATTACCATACAAGAGGTTACTTCAATAGTAGCCACTTACTTTAAACTCACTTTTAGTCAGTATCAGCAATATGAAAGCAGAAAAAATTTCAGAAAAATATTCTTGTATCGCATCATGCCCGATGAGAAACGTGATTGCTCACTTCGCCAACAAGTGGTCGATGCTCCTGCTTGTCATACTTGACGAGTTCGGCGTAATGCGTTTCAACGAATTGTCGAGGGCAATCCCCGACATATCACCGAAGGTATTGTCAGGACATCTGAAGACTCTCGAATCAGTCGGGCTGGTAACGCGTATTCTATATGCCGAAGTTCCCCCTCGCACGGAATACGAGTTGACGGATTTAGGAAAGACTCTAATCCCGATACTCAATCAACTCTCGGAATGGGGACGCAATAACTTGAAGGAGGTCAAACGCAATTTGACTAAAGGGAGTTAATGGCATCTTGCAATTTGCCAAGAAATCTGGCGGCGTGTGCTCCATCCATCTGGGTGTGGTGAAACTGGAATGATACGGTCAGTCGCGTCTTGAGCCACCGGCGACGGTATGCACCCCATATCATGAAGGGATTGTTGAATATGCCGCTATACATCCCGACTGCACCGTCTATGTCGTATTGAGCCAACGCTGATGTGCCGATTACCATACTGTCAGTGATGTCATGATTCTCACATGTATCGGCAACTTCGCGTGTCAGGCGGAGATAATCGGCATTAAACCTATTGAGGTCATCACAGAACGGGATGTCACATGAGCTTACCTCTCCCTCCGAGTTGGCAACAATTGTGTTGACAGCAATCGCGTCATACTTGATTAGCTTATCACCTACAGGCAGCATATAGAACTCCTTTACTTGCGTTGCGGCACGACAGATGCACCAACACATCAGCATATTGAATTTCATACCGCGCTTTCTGCTAATAGCACGCAATCGTGTGACATCAAGGGTTTTTATCAGTGTCACCATCGGCATCGGGGCATTCATCCACATTTCATAGGCGTAGGCGCGAGTTGTCGCTGCCGGATTTACTTCTTGCATAATCATTTTTGATGCAAAATTACACCTCATGGCTCGCTCCCGATAGAATAAATGCGACATTATACCGGATTGGTAAACAGGTCGGAGTATGGTGCGCAGTGCTTTATAAGCGCCTCAGGAGTATAACCGCTCAGTTCTTTGAAATTCCTTATAAAGTGTGACTGGTCGGAGTAACCACATTCGGCAGCGATTCCGGCATAGTTGCTTTCTCCTCGTTGCATCAGCCACAGTGCCTTTTGAAATTTCACGATGCGGGCATATTCCTTAGGATTCATCCCGACCGTTTCGCGAAATACACGCTCATATTGCCGTCTGCCAAGACAGGCTCTGCCGGCAAGAGCGTCAACACGCGTAGAGGGATTGCGAAGCATTGTGCCTATTGATTTCCCTATCCTCTTGATATTCAATGACGGATTTATCTTTGACATCAAGAACCGTTCAAGAATAGCTATGCACTCCCTGTCATCCTCACAGTTGAAAATCCTTTGCGCTATTTCGTTTAGTTGTCGATTCTCAATATCATAGCCGGAGATTTCAAGATTGTAGAATGTCGAGGGCGGAGTGTCGATAAACATCCCGATGGTATGCGGGTAGAAGACCGCCACTATCATTTCCAGCCTTCCGCCGGATTGAATATGCGCAGGAAAATTCACCTGACCGCTAATCGTAAACTGCGACTGGCTTTTGTCGAGTTCCGGAATATAAAGCGGAGTTCTCTTATGAAAGATTATCTGCTGACAACCGATCGGAAATGTCAGGACGCTGAAAGGCTCATCGCTCTCCAGCACCCAGTAATAGCGCACATAAGGTCGCAACTCCTCTCTCGGTTGATAAATTCTCATCAGTTTTTTGGGAGAGACCTACTTTGCTCTTAATCTTCAAACCAGTAGTCAATATCGGGATTATACTTTTGGCCGATAAGTTGTTCTTCGTCAAAGTCCATATCAAGATACCCGTCATCATCCAAAAAATAGATTTTTCCCTTATAGCAAGCGATTACAGTACGAAGAAAGTCTTCAAAAGAATTATGAATCTTTGTTGGTTCATCGCCATCGTGATCTATCAGGAATATTCCAACTTCTTTACCTCCCGATACTTTCAATGCGTAAAAGTCTGAGGAATAATTCACAAGGATTGGATAATACTTGTCTTCTCCATTAGGAATCATTTCCTTTATAGTCTGCATAAAACTTTCGTATTCAGCATCCCTGATTAGAAGATAACCGGGTAAGAAATCCATCAGTCGTTGATCTTCATTCTCGTAATATGTACCACTTACTTTAGAGTACAATATATTTAATGATTCCGGAAGGATTAAGGGCAACTCGTTGTTCTTTACAATACTCAAGGAATAACCCGGCCTTAATTCATCAGATAGACTAATAAATTCATCTATCAAACAAGATATTTCTTTTTCCATTCAATTTTTATTTCGTGATACAACATGATGCAAATGTTCGGAAGCCAACTACTCCTTATGGGATGTTGAGCAGCTTGTTATCTACCTCATTTGACTTTTTATTATAAAATGCAAAATTCTCTTCTACAAAAGTAATTAAAACATTTTTTGCAGGAACAGCAATCAATATATTATCATCATCTGGGTAGCAGAAATCAGTCCAATACGTGAGAAAAACATCACCAAAAGTGATAATCGAACAGTTACTACCCCAAAACAATATAATCTTATCATTGGCTTCTAAAAAAGGGGATAAACTTATAGGATAATTGATTTTGTCCCAGTCAACAGATAGAGTTGATATTTTATTCAGACCATCCCAAAACGAATCAGGCAATCTAAATAAGTGACCTTTCTTAGAATTTGTTATTTCAGTCCATTTTCTTATTGAGTCGTTTTTATTGTTGATGAAGATTTTTTCAAGACTATATTCATCAATAATAACTTGATGTTGATTGAAGAATCTCCAACCAACATCGCTTTTTCTTAATAATTTGATTACCTTTTCTTTTCTCATTTCCATATTTTTGAAGTGGTCGATAATATCCGGCGGATAATCGACCTTTTGGGGAGATTTATCCGCTTGTTATGTGCCTTATTTATCATTCTGCTTCGTATTCTTCAGCACTTTTAAGGCCTCGTATGAAGTCCTCAAAATTTTCTGCTAAAGGAGTTATTTTGAAATCAGATTCTTGGTCGATATGCACAACTTTGGGTTCTCCGAGGGAACCACATTCTCGATAATCTAAGAAAACCATATCATGCCCGGCACTCGGACAATCACAAATAACAACTCCAATAGCAGGATACCCCCATTCATCAATCATAAACTGACTGCCAATTTCACCACATAGTGAATAGTCCTTTTCCCTACCTATACCATAAATGCCGGTTATAGCAATATGGTCTTTAGCCCAATTTGTGGGTGAATCAGTAGGGAAGCAAGTATTGAAAGGGATGCCTCCATTATGCTGCTTCATCAGCCATATATAGGACGCCGGCAACTTGTATCCTAATTCTTTCTCTACATCGGCTATCAGTTCATCAGTGGGGGCATCACTTATATACTCTTCACGAGCATAGTAATTATCATCCCAGAAGTTTGTAAAATCAAAACCTTCAAATTCTTTTTCCATATCCTTTTTTTTTGTGGCACATGATGTAATTCACCTAACAGACTTTTGATGTTGCCCTTGAAAGCGTCAGCTATGATCTTTTGAAATCTCTGAATTTCTTGTTGTTCAACGCATTCTCGGCGGCGATGTTGCCGTTTTCAGCGGCAAGCCGAATCCAGTCGAAAGCCTGGCGGAAGTCGGTTTCCACGCCAACCCCTTTCATATACATGTTGCCGATTTCGTACTGTGCCACGCTGACTTCATGGTTGTATTTTCCGTATAAGTTGCGGCGGGAGGCAATCTGCCGATAGAGCTTCATAGCCTCGGCATAGTCTTTTTCTCCGCCGATACCGCTTTTATAACACTGGGCAAGATGTAGTTTCGACATTACATCGCCCGCTTCGGCTCCTTTTTGATACCACTCGAGTGCCTTGCCCCAGTCCTTTTCAACACCGCGCCCGTCAAAGTATGCGCCGCCGATGCAGTGGTAAGCGTCTTTGTAGCCCATTTCGGCGGCTTTCATAAAGCAGTCAAATGACTTCCGAAGAGCTTCTTCAGTCGCCTCACTGTAATATATCATTCCGAGGTTAAACCATGCGTCGGCATCCTTCTCTTCTTCAGCCACTTCGGTATACAACTCAGCGGCGGTATCTTCGTAATTATCATCATATTCGACAATCTCCAACACTTCATCGGGAACACCTGTACCCCATGACAGAATATCGGCAATACGCTTCTTGGTCGCCATATCGCCTTTGTCGGCTCGCGCTTTCAGGATTTCAACCCAGCAGTAGTACCATTTGCAGGCAATCTTCACTCCCTCTTCGCGGTCGATGTCAGCGGGACAGTCATAGGCATAGAGTTTCATCAGAGCCTGAGCCGCGCTTGCCACACCCTTGACGGCTTTTACCTCCAGTATCTCAATCCAGCGGTAATGCCATTTGTGTGTAAAGTCTTTTTTAGCCTGCGCACTGATCGTCTCATCGTCGCCAAAATCGTAGCGATAGAGATTTGCCAACGCCTCGGCAGCCTTGTCGCTCCCTTTGTCGGCAGCTTTTTCAAACCAGTAAATCGCTTTCTGATTATCACATTGATGATGATAACCCCACGAGTAATACCGTCCGAGCATATATTGCGCCTTGGTGTTGCCCTTTTCGGCTAAGGGTGTGATGGCATTGACGGCCTGCAGCGCCAGTTCGTCGTCGCCCTCCCCGGCGTACAGACTGGAGAAGCGTTGTAAGATTTTATAATATTCTGTCAGTTGGTTCATTGCAGTATGTTTTATTTTTCAAAGTAATTAAATTTTTCGGTATTAAGGATACTTTCGGCATCTCGGTTGCCTTTCTTGGCGGCAAGTCGGAAATATTTGGAGGCTTTTTTCAAATCAACCGGCACGCCTAAGCCTTCAAGATACATGTTGCCGATTTCATACAACGCTGTGCCTATGCCGTCGGCGTATTTCTGCCAATAGCGGCCGGTGCGTTCCGCCAGATAGAGGTATTGCTCCATCGCCTTTGAATAATTGACCTTGCAGCCTGTACCGTGCTTATAACAGTCTGCCAACTTCAGCATGGCGTTCATCTCTCCCATGTCAGCACCTTTGCGATACCAGCGGTAAGCCATGACCGGATTCTGCTTCACTCCCAGCCCATCCATATAGGCATCTCCTATCTTGACAAAGGCTTCGTCATAATTCATCTCTGAGGCTTTCTTGAAGCAAGCAAAGGCTTTTTTATAGTCGAACAGTTCCTGATAGGCAAGCCCCATCATATACCAAGCCTCATCCTTCATACAGAAAGGCTCGTTGCTTTCAATAGTTTCGTTGTAGCGCCTTATCGCTTCTTTAATGGTAGAGGTTCTGTCATTGTCCTCAGATAACCGGTTCACTGTCCCGGTCATCTTTTTACTGAATTTCTCTTTCGCGTATTCGTAAGATTCAAGGATGTAAGGCTTCAATGATTCAAATGTCGTTTCAGATGGAGTCAAAGCGCAAATCCACCCCATCCATGCATAGACCGGATGCGGCATAATGACATCCTTTGCAGTAAAGTCATACGGCATATCCACAATACAACCTTTATCCGGGCGTCGTGGCAATTCGGCGAATAAAATGCGGAATGTCTGTTTTCTGACTCCTATATTCACACGCCACACATCCTCGCGGTCAAGGCGGGAAGCCCGGTCATTGTCACCATCCTTTTCTTTGATTGTCAACACATATACACCACGTTTAAGCACACCACCGGGATTGTAGAAAATCCCACGCTCGCCCCAGCTGTTTACCTCTACAAGCCCTTCAAAGTTGTCAAGGCAATATTTCAGAATGTCGTCAGGTGTAATAGCCATACTGTAATCAGTTCTTCATTCAAAATTAAGCCAATACTTACTTTAGAATCTCTCCGATGAGCTTGTCCAGCCGTTTGTGGCTGATGCCGTATTCCTCCATGACGCCTGCTTTCAATGCCTCATAAAGCACAGCTCCATCCTCGTCCGCAACCGCTGCATATCGGCTTTCGACACAACTCCGTGTTCTTTCAGAATATCGGCTGTCGCCTGACGCGCTGTTTTAGATGCCGCCTTTATCCGCTCTTTCAAATCAGGCAGTGCATTGCGTGCTTCGATATTGCCTTTTCCGGCATATTCCTCGATGATGCGGCTTATCCATTTCAGGTCATCTCTGTCTCCGCGCATAGCTATCGAAAGCAAAGTATGCACGGATGTTTCCGGTTGAACGTCTATATCTTCGAGATAGTCAACCCACCAGATGGCATTTCCTTTTGTGATTTCCTTGTCGAGTCGTCCAAGCAGGAAAACGAATCCCGCCTCGTCAAACCGATGCCCAAGGAGTTTCTGATAAATGAAATAAGCCGTTTTACGTACATCTCTCCCTTCATCGCCGGGATGTTCACGGATAATATCTTCCAGCACCGGCATAAGCGACATATCCGTCAGATTCCGGGCTTCTTGCCACGCTGACCATTGTACTGTCTCCTCATAAAATCCCTTTGCCTCCGGGTCGGGGGTACGCATCCTGTCTATCAGGTCTAAAACGGCTTCTTTCGTAATGACACCCATGGAAGATCACTTTCTATTGTTATTTATCAGTCTATACACTTGCGATTCAAATGTTTGACCATTAAATAATCATGCTCTCGCTCTACGATAGTCTCAAATCCGAATCTGCGGTACATACTTACTGCATAATTGGTCTTATCGACTGACAATGAAACCTTTTTATATCCATTCTCGCAAAGCGTGTTCAATAAGGATTCCAATAGTCGGCTGCCTATACCTCTTCCACGATATTCCGGATATAGTGAAATTGCCAATTCCGGAATGGAGGCATCCACTTTACCGTATGAACACCCAAGTCTTGACCATGCCGCACCGACAATGACACCGCCGATTATTGCCACACGGCAGAAATCGCCGGTGAGCAATCCGAATCCATTCACATAAGCCCATATCATTGGTTCCTGAAGAACTATTCTCGAAACTTTCGGTGCGTCCTGCGGTTGGAATATCGCCTCATAAAGAAACTCGGTAAGCAGAGGTATCTCGTCTGACTTAATATCGCGAATTATGGCATCTGTATATTGTTCCATTTCAATGCAGTTCCACGTTTCACCAAGACATGGGTAGCTCTCAGTGTCCTGCCGTGAAACACGATGAAATCCCGCCGCTTCATAGCAATGGATGGCGGACGGATTATTTTCAAAGACACCAAGCGACACTTTTGTGGCTCCAAGCGTTTCAAAAGCATATTTTACCGCCATTGAGACAAGAGCTTTCCCTAAACCGCGACCACGCTTTGAATCATCTACAATGACAAATCCAAGTCGCTGTTCTGTCGTATCGTCTGCCGGAGTTCGCAATGTGATGTAACCGACAACCTCGTCGACATCCGTCATTGTCAGGGCACACGAGCGTTGGCCGTCAATATACCGCTCGTGATATGAATTCATATCTTCGGGCGTTACGGGATAATGCTCATACCTGTCCGCACACCATTGGCGCATAAGGTATTCGCTTTTCAGCCAAGATGTGATTATCACAGCATCCGTCGGCTTATATGGGCGTAATGTGAGGCTCATTTGCGTTTGGCAACAGGGATTCTAAGAACTGTTTTCATTTTATCGGGAGTGCATTTCCTCGGATCAGAAAGATATATCTCGTGGTGACGGCGGGCAGCTGTTATATCCTTCATGTATCCGTTTGATTCAATATACTTGTCGATAATGTCAAGAGACACCGACTCTGTGTCATACGACCCGATATGCATGATTTGTGAGCATAGGCCTTCTTCAAAACTCATATGGTAAATAGAGGAGCAATCAAGCCCTTTCTTACGGAACACCTCTCTTTTTGCCCATTCCACGTCAACTTCATCCACAAAATCTGGAACGCGAATCATTGCAGTCCATCGGAAAGCAGACTTATCTGTGAAATCATCTGAAATAGCATTGTCGGTCCACCATAGACCTTCAAGCGGCGGCACAACATATTCAAAGAAACCATTGATACGGTAATCTGTCTTATAGCTCATTTTCAAAGCATAAGCAACCGGGTAAAGAATGCCCAAAGCCTGCTGGTATTCTCCGTCCGGCTCATTAGGATTTCCACAGCCATTGACAGAGATAAACTTCATCTTAGGCACTTCCACAATAGTCGGATTAACCTTGGGCATATACAGACTCTTGTATTCTTTCTTGTAGTCAAACGCCATTCCTAAACTTTTTTACCGTTATAATTCTGTTTAATCTCGTCGATTGACTTGCCGCCGATACCATCATCGCTTTAGCGCTTTGCTTTGCAAAGAACTTTTCATCGGGCAGTTCTTTGATCGTAACGGTAAAGAACTGCTCCGGGATATGGGTTATCTCGGAGGCTGTTGCAGTCAGTCGTTCAATAAGTTGCTTCTTCTGTTCAGCGGTCAGTTTGCCGCTCTCGATTGATATGTAGGGCATTGTAGTCTTCTTTTGTCATGCGGTAAAAGTGTTCGGTGCGCTTGTCTCCAAGAGGTGAAACGACATCATGCTCAGTATGATGGTACTTGAATCCACTTTTCTCGATGACGCGTTTAGACTTGTCGTTGCCATCGTAGTGACCACACCACACAGCATCAAGATCCAGCTCATTGAAGCATCGTGAAAGCAAAGCGTTGACTGCTTCAGGAATAAGGCCTTGACCCCAATAAGGCTTGCCAATCCAGTAGCCTATCTCGGCTTCACGCTGCGTCATGTTGGCCGAGTGAAGACCGTTGGAAAACATGATTCCGCAACTGCCAACCGGCTCGTTGGTGTCTTTCAACACAACGGCGTAGACTTCGGGAGCGGCAAAAACAGTGCGTATGATTTCAAGGCTATCACTAACACTGGCATGCGGAGGCCATCCGGCAATCGGTCCGATGTCGGGATCACTCGCATATCTGTAAAGTGATTCGGCATCGGATTCCTGCCAAGGTCTCAATATCAATCTGTAAGTGTCCATTATGAAAGTATATTTTTCAAATCATCATTTAGAAACATTGTCGGAGTAAACTCCACAATCTGATAATCGGCAATGCCGTTGATATAACGGGTCTTGCGCGATAATTCATTCGATCGAGAAAAGGTTGCAGAAACCCTGCTTGTTGAACTGATAGTACATTTCAATTCGTTCCGGTGTATCGTTTTCGAGCAACGTAAGTAACTCTTTTGCAAATTCAAGGGTTGCAGAACCGTTGGCTGTCACCATGATGCCATCGCTTATGGCTTGCGCGTGGATATACCCGTCGGGATTAGTGTAGTTCTCTCCACCCCAAATTTTCAGTTGGTCCAAACCATTGCCGGTATGTTTCACCGCATTGAGGAAACCATGCTTTGCCATAAACGATGCTGCATTGCATATCGCACCTACAATCTTTCCTCCTTCAACTGCTTTTTTGACAATTGGCACAACCCGTTCAGCAACAGGCGTACTCCATCCGAAACCACCAATCAGCACCAGCGCAGCATAATCGTCGGGCATCGTATCAAACGAATAATCGGGCATTGTGCGGAACCCGCCGATTGATTTCACCGGCTCCAATGTAGGGGCGACCACCTTATTGACATACTTCGGATTTTTCTTCATCGCATATTCATCAGAGGCAATGGCCTGCGAAAGAAACACCGCCTCATGCGCCGCATAGTCCGGCAGGAGTATATATAGAACTTCGTTACTCATAATCGTCTGTTACTTTTTCCAACGTTTGAGATGCGGGAAGAACCGGCGCATCTGCTCTTTCATCTGTTCGACGGTGAGATTCTGCCCCGAGTTCCTGTTTATCTCATCGGTAAACTGAGCGCAGTGGTCAATCATCTGCTCCATTGTCATGTCCTGCGTGAACTTGCCGTCTTTGTAGCAGTAAATGCAGTAATCCTCATTTGGTGTACCATCGGTATTCGTGCCGATGACATCATTTGTGAGCGGCATTCCGCAGCTCTGACAAAATTTCATATCCATATAGTTAGTAATATTTTGTTGGTTTTCCATCTGTTTAAAATTCTCACGCCCCAATTGAGCTTAGAGCGCATGTCGGCGCAGCCGGTGCAAAGCGCTCTGACTCACCGCAAATTTAATGAAAATAGTCGAGACATGATATATCAACAACGACATTTCGCAGGGCAGATATGGCGTCTGCCATACGAGGCGACTTTGCAGCTTCTTCACGACAGTTCATCAGCCATTCGCGGAATCCGCTCTTGCATACTATGCGGCGGCCTGTTTCGCGTTTTTTCTGACGCCATCGCCGTTGGCATAGCAGTCGGCAAGGCAGCGCATGGCTCCGGCGTGTCCGTTGTATCCGGTATTCTCATTTATGTTGGTCGCCGCTTTCTTGTACAGGCGTACAGCCTCGGTCATATCCTGCTCCACGCCATGTCCATCGGCATAGCATTGACCGAATTGATATTGTGCGGGAACAGAGCCCGATTCAGCCGATTCACGACATTTGGCGATATCGAACGATGTGTCGGTATATTTATTCGTGTACTTTATCATGATTTTTTAATGATTTCTTCAAAAACCATTGCGGATTCCTCCGACAGACGACGGGTTGCAGCAATGCTTTGAGCCAACACGACTCCTTTTGAATTGATTCGTAATGGCATTTCTTTACTCTTTGGATAGCCGAATCTAAGAAGCGGCACAACTTCATCAGGAATGAGGCGCGGTTGGATAACGCTGCCATTGTCTCCCCATACTGCCCATTCGGCACAGCAGTTAAACGGTTCCTGATGCTTACAATGGGGCTTGTCAACGGGAATAATCATCGTGAGATTCTCAGGCACACTCTTGAGACTTTTATAAGAAGCGTCTTTTGCACAAAAGAATGTGTCAGATGCCTTAACGACAACGCCTTCTGGAATAAGAGACCTGTAAGGAGACCCAAGTTCTCTTATGCAATAGTCGAAGGCTCTTTCCTTATGAGTCACTTCCAGTCTTGCCATTATATAGAGGTGCCTGTCAAGAAGGGAGACCGGGAATACGACATCACCCACTTTTATCGATGCTATTGACGGCATCCTTGAGTGGATGCTGCCAAACACTACTTTTATAGGCCCGTTGTCATCTGATTTTCTTAGTTCGTCCAACCAGTCATGAGGCCAGTAAACAGTATAATATGCCATAATATGATGTTATCTGTTTCTATCCAGGAAAGCGGCAGCCAGTTCGGGGCTGTTCAGCGTCATAGCCGACGAGTCTTCGAGGTTTTCAGCATCTTCATCGTCTGATATCGAGATGAATAGTGTGATTTCATCGGTGCGTTCTCCTAATATTCCGGAATCTTTGACCTGCTTCATCGCTGAAATCATTGCATTGAAGAAAAAGGCTTCTCCCGGCAAAGTATTGTGGTTTTCCCACAGAGTTTTGCTGAGTTTCACCAGTTCGCTGTCATGCCCGTCGGAATATCCCCATTCATCAGGATGCCATCTGCTTTCGTCATCAGGCTCTTCGTCTTCACTTTCAAGATACTCCAGGGTGTTCACTGCAAGAAATAGCGAGCAACAATACCTGTCGGTGACCAAAGCGACTGTGTAAATGCGCTCATCGTCTATGCGGTCAAGAATTTCGCGCAGATCCGCTTCAACCGCATCACTGATCATTGCAGCCACTCCCTGCCAGAACGGAGCCACGGGAGTCGTCGGTTCTTCTTTTTTCCGCTCGCGGGCTTCAAAGTCGGGCGAGTTGATGTAGCTGATATACTCTTTGGCTTCTTCCGAACCGAGTTTTACTGCATCTTCAAAATACTGGTATCCCAACTCAATATCCGCCTCGGTGCCACGCCCGAAAGCATAAGCCACGCCGAGTGCGGTGAGTACTCTGACGATTATTGAATCCCAAAGATGATCGACACCATCGCCGGCTTCATGAAGATACTCGAACGCCACATCGTCGTCCTGCACCGTTCCCAGCCCCTCCTGATAGCAGATGCCGAGATAGGCGGCACACTGCGCCTTGGTAACCTCAGAGCACTTCGGATTCCAGTAGGCCTTTTCAAACCAGTCCACAGCCTGGGCATAGTCCTGCTCTAAGTCGCCACAGCCTTCAAAATGGTAATATCCCATCTCGAATTGCCCTTGAGCAAGTCCTCCGTTGGCTGCCATTTCAAAGAGCTGACAGGCAAGGCTTATATTCTCATCAACTTCCTCGCCTGCCTCATAGATGTGCCCGGCATTGTATGCGCCCTGAGGGTCGCCCTTGCGGGCAGCTTCCACATAACGCAGCAGACCGGCATATGCATCACCCTTCTCTTTGCGAAGATAATAGCCGTAGTTAGTGCAGATTATCGGCGAGATGTCAGCCAGCATCTGATAGTATCTCTCATAGACATCCGGGCTGATGTCGCCCAGACCTGATTTGCGTATGTCGCAGTAATTGCCCCAACCGGCACAAAGTCCGCCGTCGAAGCTACGTTCGTACCACACCTTTGCTATCGGCCACGCCCATGCGTTATAATCTCTTTCATCTTTGAATTGCTTGGCATAGTCGGGCTCGACACGCAGATAGTCGCCCCAGAAATACACGTTGGCGACCATGTAGCAGCAGAAAGCGTCGCCACGCTCAGCCTGACCGAGAATCTCCTCAAATGCTTCCTTAAACGAAGCAAACGGCATTGCCCTTTCCACCGAGGGTGTGAGGTTTGCGCTTCGCACAGCACATAGAACGCCGGTGGCACTGCCCATCATCGCGCTCTTCTGCATTAGCTTCGATGCATTGGCATCGTCAACTGTGAAGCCTGCCTGTGCCCACACATATTCCTCGCCCATGAAGCAACGGGCTATGAATGCCAGAGCATCGGCATCGCCCTGTTGCGCTGCCTGCATGAGCATCGCATAGCCCTGGCGTATTTTCTCACGGTCGAAACTCGACCAAATCAGTTTGACAGCCGTTTTCACCGGCTTGCTATATTTACCTTTCATCTTTTTCTTCGTCTAAAAATCTGAACATCAGTCTTTCAAAGTGGTTGTTTACGTCAAACTCCTCCCAATCATCCAAAGGATCGGGCAACCTCTCGCTGTCAATCAGACTCCACAGCCAGCTTCGCATAAGTCCGTCATCAGAAACGACACCTCTGAAGCCGGTCGGAGTCGGTTTAGTCCATCTGACATATTCAACTTTATATACGGCGGTCGGAGCCGCATCATTGTCGCGCCTGCGGATGTTGACATATCCGCCATCGCCTTTAATGAAATCATAAAGCATCCATAGCGATTTGCCCTCTATGATATTTTCCAATGCACAGAACACGTCAGCCATGTCAAAGTATCGGAAATCCTCGCCGTCCACACATAGTTTCGTCTCCGGCTCCTCTTGCTCCGGATAGATTTTCTGACAGTGCCAGCCTGTCATATCGGGAAGCGAGGCAGTGCGGAAGAAGTTACACATAATATCCGCCGCCATATCACAATCTACATCCGACCGCCACATGCGCAGCATATGTCCGTTGACTCTGAAACACACCGCAATGCTGCAGTCCTTATAATAATCAATAGAATATGCTTCGGCATAGCGGACCAATACCACCGGTACGCATTTTTCAAGGTATATCGCCACATTGTCTTCTATGTCAGACACGGCATCAACAATTTTTGCCTCGGTCACGTTTGATGTGCGTTTGGTCCCATTCTCTGTCCCCAGCACATATTGCGGCTTACGAGCTTTAATTCCCGGGAATATACTGTGTGATTCGTTGCTCATTTTCAATTAGCTGTGTTTTTATGTTCATCAGTCAGTCTGATGCTTTCGATTGATATGTATGACATTGTTTAACTCTTTACAAGCACCCACTTGTCATTCTTGGATTTCCTTTCTGCACAATAGCCAAGAGGTAAATCTTTCAGCTTGACGATAGTCGGGTCTAAATCCAATACATACTTTAATGAAACTATCCTTGCATCGCTTTCGTCGTGTTCTTTACCACAAAGGAATTGCCATGCTCCATCATCCGCATCGTGTGAAACAAATAATATATTTTCTCTACCATCCAGGATATGACTGCATATGAAAACAGCCGTATTTGGAGCGTCTGAAAACGGGAAAATATCATTACCCTTATTGGGACTGTTTATATGCTTGCTTATAGCCATTGCAGTCCAGCCTATTGCAAGATATATTGTTGCATAGACGATAAACCACAATTCATGTATATCAAAGAAAATCCATGTGCCGGCAAGAAACGCTAAGGCTGACACCAATGGAAGGTTCCACATTTTCTTTATGTCTTTCCCGCAGCGATAACCAAGAATCGCAGAATAAATTGGATTCACAATGAAGAAAAGCATCATGCACAGTGCCATTCCGGAACATTCAGACGCAAGCCCGGCAACAGCAAAAGGCAATGCAAGCATCACAATGATGGTGGCTGACAGCCAAATAATTATAGCTCTTTTATTCTCCATTAGTATAATCCTTATTTTAAAATGTCGGAAAGGCTCGGTTCTACAAACATTGTCGGTGTAAACTCAACAATCCGGTAGTCAGCAATGCCATTGATGTTGAACGGATCTTGCTCGATGATAGAATCAACAACCGCACGACTTTCGGCCTTCATCAATATTACGCCGCCCACGCGGGGAGTCTGCGGACCGGATGCAATGAAGTCGCCTGCGTCATAATGCTCGGCAAGATATTCACGATGTGCCTGAAGAAAGCGGTCAACGTCTTCAAGCGGCTTTTTGTAGGTCAGAATTGCGATAAACATAGTTTATTTTGTATTTTGTCGGTTTTTAATTATCTGTTCAAAGTTCTCGCGCCCCCAGCTGAGCAGAGCCTCGACATGAGGCAGCAGTGTCTTGCCAAAGTCTGTCACCGAATATTCGGTGCGTGGAGGAACATCCGGAAAGAGTTCGCGGCGGATAATGCCGTCGGTTGTAAGCTGACGAAGCACCTGCGAAAGCACTTTCTCCGAGACCGACGGGATATTGCGGTACAGCTCGTTGAAGCGTACCGGCCCGTTCTCTGAAATCTTTACGAGAACAACCAGTGCCCACTTGTTGCCGAGCCATTCAAGCATCGGAGCAGCCTTGCAATATTCGTAGTCAAGTTTTTTAGCCATAGCCTGAGTTGCAAAAAGACTGATTAAGAGCAATGCAAACTTTTCGGTAAGGGTCAAGCCCTTAGGTAAGTCATTGATTCCACGCTGATAATCATCTAATTTTGCACTACGAAGTTACAAAAAATAATCGAGATATGATATATCCGCAACTACATTTCACAGGGCAGGTATGGCGTCCGCCATACGAGGCGAGTTCTCAGCTTCTTCAGATTACGTCAGGCTGTACATGGCACAAGTGCAAATTCAAGAGTTGTTCCGGGTCCCTTTGATGTTATCAGGCGGTTTCTACGATTTTCTTTTGAAGGTTGTATTGAAGGATTTAGATGAATACAATAAGTTCGTTTTCGAGAAACTGACCAAAGTCCATGGTATCGTAAAGATGCAAAGTTCATTTGTACTCAGTGAAATAATGCACAAAACCGCATTGGATATAAAGCTGTAATAATTAAATAGTATCAGATTTATTTCTTCTAAACAGAGCCATAAAAGATAAGATACTTTGCAAGATTGCTATCAATATATTCCTTGTTATGATGTCCCTTGAATATATGGCTCTCACAACATATACCGTGACTACTTAACAATTGAGATAAGATGCATACCGATTCGTTGAATCCTCCCTCATCACAATCACCAGCATCAAGATACCATGACTGTTCTTTATGTAGATTTGTGAACGGCTTGAATCTAAGTGGGTCGTTCAAAATGAAATCTTCTTCAGTTCCATAGTAAGGCAGATCGTCAAGTTCTAGCCGCTTCTCTATTGCAGGCATGTGTCCACCAATCCGCGAAAACAGTTCAGGATACTTTAACCCGTAGTGAACCGAAGCATATCCACCGGCAGATGCTCCTCCCACAAATCTTGTTGACTTGTCAGATAATACTGAAAAGTTGGATTCTATATATGGGATGATTTCATGAATAAAATAGTCTTCATATCTCCCTGTATCAATAGCTATTCCCTCATTGGTAATTTTACCCGAACTATCCGAAGTGTTAAGCCCTCTGGTATTGTCCATACGAGGACAGACTATCGCCATCGGTTTTATTAGACCCTCTTTGATAAGTTTGTCCGCCTTGTTCTGAATATCAAGCTGTTTGAGAAATAACTCATTCCCATTTCTACCATGAAAGAAATATAGTACAGGCAGCAATCCCTTATGTGGGTATGTATCGGGAAGATAAATGGAAAAAGCCATAGGCTTTTTCAAAGCATGACTATTTAAATTAACGATTCTTACTTCACTCATTGGATAATGTTTTTAGCAACCATGCCATGTTTTCGCCGAGGTTGCGCATATTTGCAAGACCTTCGTCATCGTTGATTACATCCTGTAATTTGCCAAGGAAGCGAGAGGCATGGGCACCGTCCACATCGCTTTCCAGCACCAGGTAATAGCACACTTACGGACGCATCGACTCTCTCGGTTGATAAATTCTCATCAGTTTTTTGGGAGAGACCTACTTTGCTCTTAATCTTCAAACCAGTAGTCAATATCGGGATTATACTTTTGGCTGATAAGTTGTTCTTCGTCAAAGTCCATATCAAGATACCCGTCATCATCCAAAAAATAGACTTTTCCCTTATAGCAAGCGATTATGGTACGAAGAAAGTCCTCAAAAGAATTATGAATCTTTGTTGGTTCATCGCCATCGTGTTCTATCAGGAACTGTCTCTTATA
>NZ_SPPC01000010.1 GCF_004570975.1 Barnesiella sp. WM24 | reverse complement strand
CTGTAGGGGCGAGTGGAAGCTCGCCCGCAACACACGCAATGCATCCATTTCCCCACGCCGCCGACACAACAATACCACCACAGGGGACGATACGCGGGCGAGCTTCCACTCGCCCCTACACTGCATATATATATGCCAACACATCACATCATCGCTTGTACATGCCAATACATCACATTACCGCATGTACAATGCCGCAACACATCCACCGCGCGCAAACCCATCGCACGCAAATCCCATCGCGTAGCTGTAGGGGCGAGTGGAAGCTCGCCCGAAACACACGCAATGCATCCATTTCCCACGCCGGCGACACAACAATACCACCACGGGGACGATACGCGGGCGAGCTTCCACTCGCCCCTACACTGCATATATATGCCAACACATCACATTACTGCACGTAAATGCCGCATGCAAACCCACCGCATGCAAACCCCATCGCGTAGCTGTAGGGGCGAGTGGAAGCTCGCCCGAAACACACGCAATCCATCCATTTTCCCACGCCGGGGACATAACAATACCACCACGGGACGATACGCGGGCGAGCTTCCACTCGCCCCTACACTGCATATACATGTACATGCCAACACATCATATTACTGCATGTACAATGCCGCGCACAAACACCACCGCGTAGCTGTAGGGGCGAGTGGAAGCTCGCCCGAAACACACACAATGCATCCATTTCCACACGCCGGCGACACAACAATACCACCACAGGGACGATACGCGGGCGAGCTTCCACTCGCCCCTACACTGCATATATATGTATATGCCAATACAACACCGCGCGCAAATCCACCGCATGCAAACCCCATCGCGTAGCTGTAGGGGCGAGTGGAAGCTCGCCCGAAACACACGCAATGCACCCATTTTCCCCCGCCGGCGACACAACAATACCACCACAGGGGACGATACGCGGGCGAGCTTCCACTCGCCCCTACACTGCATATACATGTACATGCCACAACACCCACTGCATGTATATGCCAACACATCACCCCCTGTACATGCCGCAACACACCCACCGCGCGCAAATCCGCCGCAACAAATCCGCGTGGCGATGCCGGGGCGGGATTTTCAACAAATGTTAATTGGTTAATTCGTTTGGATGTTATCAAAATCCATTGCCGCCGTCACCGCGAAGCCCGATTAAAAGTGTAAAATTACACTTAATCATCTGAAATATAGGGGGATTTACCCCCCCCCGTTAACGTATGTTAATTAACTCTTTTATCTGTAACTTTTCTTTGTTACCTACAAAAATTCACCTATTTTTGCATTTACTAACTAAAACGGATTAACCTAATCAACCCTACTTCAGCTATTGTTTAAGCTGTGATGTTTAATTGTGCCGAACGAAACACGCCCGACACTAAAACTTAAAGGAAAAGTGATTTTTAAAATGACTATGGATCTAAAAACAATGAAAAGCAGGCTCTCGATGGCGATGACACTACTGTTTATCGTCATATCGCTACAGTCGCAGGCACAGGATGTCGCGATAAAGACCAACCTGCTGTATGACCTCACCGCCACTGTCAATGTCGGAGCGGAGGTCGCCGTGGCTCCCAAATGGTCAATCGACTTGTCAGGCAATTTCAACGCGTGGAGCTTCTCCGACGGCAAACGCTGGAAACACTGGCTCCTGCAGCCCGAGCTCCGCTACTGGACATGCCGCGAGATGGGCGGTCACTTCTTTGCATTTCACCTCCTTGGCGGACAATACAATGTAGGCCACGTCAACCTCGACTTCCTGAGCTTCCTCGGCTCCAACTTCAATGACTTCCGCCACCTCCGCCATCAGGGATGGTATGGCGGTGCCGGCATAGGCTACGGCTACTCCTGGCTGCTCTCCCGCCACTGGAACATCGAGGCGGAGATTGCCGTCGGTTACGTCTACTCCCGCTACGACATCTACGAGTGTGCCGGATGCGGCAAGAAAATCGACTCCGGCCGACACAATAATTATATAGGCCCCACCAAAGCCGCCGTCAACCTGATTTATGTCTTCTAAACACCGCCGCAGTCATGAAACGTCTATCATCCATCATAGCACTACTCCTCGCCGTAAGCGGCGCCAACGCCGCCACGACCACCGTAACCGACTCTGTTAGGGGGGGTTACGACCCGGTCATCTCTCACACTGAGTCATCAATCGTCATCGACATGACGCTGCGCCTCGCCGACATCAAGGTCAAGAGCGAGCAGCAGCTCACAGTCACCACCGCCCTCGTCAGCGGCGACATGCGCCATGAGCTCCCCGGCGTCATTGTCACCGGACGCAACCGCGCCATCCGCGATGCGCGACAGTCCATCCCCGCCCCCGCAGGCTTCGCCGTCTACCGCGCCGGCGATGTGCCCGACGCCATCCCCTACCACGCCGAAGTGGCAGTAGCCGACTGGATGCTCGACGCCGACCTCATAGTCACCGACTCCCTTTCGGGATGCAACTGCTCCCCGCTCACCGACGGCTCCATGCTGCTCGCCACCCTCGACCTGCGCCCGCGCGTGTTTGCCCCGCAGTATGAGTACATAGCCCCCGTAGCCGAGGCGGCAAAGATACGCGAGGCGGCGGGACACGCCTATATCGACTTCCCCGTCAACAAGACCGAGATATACCCCGACTACAGGCGCAACCCCGTGGAGCTCGCTGCCATACGCGACACCATCGAGCTTATCAAAAACGACCCCGACTACACTATCACCGGGCTGACACTCAAGGGATATGCCTCTCCTGAAGGCTCCTACGCCAACAATGAGCGCCTCGCCCGCGGACGCACCGACGCCCTCCGCGACTACATTCGCGGTCTTTACGACTTCTCCCCCTCCCTGCTCAGCACCGAGTGGGAAGCCGAGGACTGGGCAGGACTCATAGCCTACCTCCGCTCAAGCGACCTCCCCGAGCGCGACGCCATGATAGCGATATGCACCGACCCCGCCTTTGACGGCAACGACGACGGCCGCGAGTGGAAGCTGAAGAGCCGCTACCCGAGGCAGTATGCCTTCCTCCTGAAAGAAGTCTACCCCGGACTGCGCCACACCGACTACACTGTGCGCTACTCCGTGCGCACCTACACCTCTACCGACGAGATAGCACGCGTATTTGCCACAGCGCCCTACAAGCTGTCGCTCCGCGAGATGTATCTGCTCGCCCAGACCCTCGAGCCCGGCTCGCCCGAATACAACGAAGTGTTTGAGACCGCCGTGCGCCTCTATCCCGCCGAGCCTGAAGCCAATCTTAACGCCGCCCTCGCCACCCTGCAAGCTGGCGACCTCGACCGCACGGCACGCTACCTTGAACGCGCCGGCGACTCGCCCGAGGCATCCTACGCCCGGGGCATCCTCGCCGCCAAGCGTGGCGACTACGCCGCGGCGCTCCCGCTGCTTGACAGCGCTGCCGCCGCAGGAATAGTCAAGGCTGCCGAAGCAAAGGCGCAGCTCGAAGAGATTATAAGACGATCACCCGATCATAAATAATATACCAACGCAACAACTTACACTTTAACCTGACTATCAACCAATAACCCTAACTAATAATTCACCTGATTTTTTTCAACTAACTAATCAATACACATACTTATGAAAAAAAGTAAGCTATTCTTAGGAGCACTTTCACTGCTGGCATTCGCCGCCTGCTCCGACGACAAGACAAATGAACCGGTAAACCCGGTCAACGATGGAGCAAAAGCCTACGTAAAGGTATCTGTCATGACCACCTCACCCGGCAGCCGTGCTGAAGAGCCTGATGGAACAGATTTTGAAGACGGAACAAAAACTCCTGTTGACGAAAACACAATCAACTCTGTGCTTCTTGTATTCTATGACGTTAATCGTAAATACATTGGCGATGTTCTTCTTTCCAAAGATGACATAACCATGAAAGACGGCAATCCGGATGTACCTGAACAAAACGTTGAAAGATACGGAACAAGCGTAGCTGAAGTGTCTCTTGGCGGCATCGAGCCAAAATACATGATGGCATTTGCCAATCCTATCAGCACAGCAAATATCAAACAGGATATTGATGCCGTGAAGTTACAGATAAGAAAAGCATATAGGGACAATGACAACAAAGGTTTCTTCACGATGAATAATTCTGTATATTTTGATACAGAGGGTAATATACACCGTCAGGTGCCTGTATCAGCCGACCAGATTTTCTCATCTAAAGAAGAGGCAGCGACAGCAACCGGCGATAATGTAATAAAGGTATGGCTTGAGCGAATGGCAGGAAAAGTAACTCTTTCAGGTGCAGCAAACGACAACTCAATAGCTGACCGTGAAGGCAAGCTTGATAGTAAGAACCTTAAATTCGTTGTTGAAGGATGGGGTCTTAATGCCACTGCAAAGCAGATGTACTTGTCTAAAATTTATAATATGGATATTGCCCAAAGCTACCCTTCATTAAACAATCTGCTAAGCTCTTTCTATTGGAATGATCCGACACGTCACCGCAGCTATTGGGCATTTTCTCCTGATTACGCAAAGCCCGACAACAATACAGGTGTAGACTTCCCTTATGTGTCTGATCAGGTAACAGATAACTCTAAATTCAATTATGTGTCTTTCAATTCAATTCTCTCAGGTGAAAACCACAACCTCCCCGGAGCCACTGTATATACACTTGAGAATACAGTAAACAGTGCATTCTATCAGAAAAGCTGCGATTATCGCAACTCTGCGCTCGTAGCTGCCGTGGTTGTAGGTCACTATGAAGTAGAAGGAGCACAGCAGACCTTCTTTGTAAGAAACGACAGAATTTACCTTGAAGAAGATTTCAAAAAAGAGATGGCAAATATCGCCGGAGGTTATCTTATCGATAAGGACAATAATGCGCTTAATAGCGAGAATTATTCTGATCAACTCTTCAACATAGTTCATCCGGATAAACCAGTGTCGGGCGACGAAAGCAAAGGCGTACAAGAAAACCGTGTGACAGTTGAATTGTCAAGTGTGGCTGATGCCAACGCTGCCGGTATATTGTATAAAGCCGATGAAAATACCGACGCCGTTGAAATCACTGAGGCAAATTTTGAGGCTGTAAACCAGAAAATATATGAAATTTGCGGTCTTAGCTATGAGTACAAAAACGGATACGCTTACTTCAACATTCCTATCCAGCACCTTGGTAAAACTCCGGTAAACGCTGAAACTGTCTCAGCCGGTTCTTATGGCATCGTACGTAACCATCATTATAATATTACAGTAACCGATTGGGCTCCCCTTTCATTTGCCACACTCGGTACAGGAGTGCATGACCCTGACGAGCCTATCGTTCCTCCGACCGACCCGAGCGACAAGATTGCAGTCAAGGCAGAAATGCGAGTGCTGACATGGCGTTTGGTTCCCCAGAGTGTAATTCTTGGCGAGTAACGAGAATAAGTAATCAACCTATTATATAGCTGCGAGGCGCGGGCGGGAGCACGTCTCCCGCCCTCCCCGGCGGCTTCCTGTCACCAACATTTACCCCGGGGCCGACCGCCCCACCACTACGGCTCGTCCACGAGCCGCCGACACTCCTCACAACGCATCTCTCACCTCAACCTTTTTAACACTGACTATCACGAGACCCCCTAAACCCGGGTCCACGACATAAAAAAAACTGACTGACAACTTTATAAACCATAACCCGAAATGACCTTGACCGACCTAATAAAAAAGACTCTGATCAGCCTCGCGGCTGTCGCGGCATTCACGGCATGTGACAGCGCCATCTACGATGAAGAGGGCGACTGCTCGGTTACATACCGCGTCAAGCTCACATACACCAAAAACATGAAAGGCGCCGACGCCTTTCCCGTAGAGGTGACCCACGTGGCCCTCTATGCCTTTGATCCCGACGGCAACCTCGCCACGGCGGTCACCAGGACAGCCGAAGAGCTCCACGCCGCCGACAATTACGTCAATCTCGACCTCGAGCCGGGACGCTACGACATCGTGGCATGGTGTGGCGGCACATCGCGCGAGCCCGACGCCGCCCGATGGACCCTCGCCGGCGGCGACACCCCCGTGGCAAAGACCGACCTGCTCTGCACCCTCTCGACCACCCCCGGTGAAGCTGCCGGTAAGGTAGTCTCTGACAAGGACCTGCACCGTCTCTACCACGGCTCTCTCGCCGACGCCGAGATGCCCGCCCTCTACGGCACCCACGACTACACGATCGACCTGACTAAGGACACCAATTTCATCCGCGTGATCCTCCAGCATGCCGACGGCGACCCGGTCAACCCCGAGTGGTTCACCTTCTCGATCACCGACACCAACACCGCCCTTGACCACACCAACACCCCCGCGTCGGCCGACGTCGTGACCTACCGCCCCTGGGCTGTCACCTCGGTAGCCACAGAGATGCCCGACCCCGACCACGTAGCCGGCAGCAAAGCCCCCGCCCGCCAGTCAAGGACCGTCACAAGCATCAGCTCGGTAATAGCCGAGATGACTACCTCAAGGCTCGTGACCACAAGCCGCCCCGTCATCGAGGTCCACTGCACCGAGCCGGGCAACGAGCACTCCGTGGCGCGCCTCGACCTCATCTCCTATCTGCTGATGATCAAAGGCTCAGCCAACCGTCACATGACCGACCAGGAGTTTCTCGACTGCCAGGACGACTACTCGATGATGCTCATCCTCGACGACAACAACCGATGGAACATAAGCCTCGGACTTTATATCAACTCATGGCGCATCGTGCGACAAGAAACTGTCATACAATAACCCACCACTACCGACCGGAAAAATGATGATGAAATTTGAATTACGACATATAATTCTGATTCTCATACTCGCCATAATGACGGGCTGCACCGACACGCCCGTGCCCGCAGTCGCGCCCTCGCCCGACAGGGCAGCGCGTCCGCTCTCCTTCACCCTGTCATCGGCTACCGTAGAGCCGGCATCGCGCTCGCTCGTCTACGACGGGCTTAACACTTCGTTTACCGAGGGCACTATGATAGGGTGTGTCATCGCGTTCAAGGATGCCGAAGCTGATGGCGGATATGCCTATCAGGCAAACTCTTGCTGGACCTGGCACCCCGACGGGCTGCTGCTCCACAAGCTATATGACGCCGACAACTCTCTCGTCTACCACGCCGTAAAGCCCGACGAAGCCACCATCGAAAACACCCTTATACGCCACTTCACCGCCGAAGAGCTCGCCGAACAGCAACCCGACGCGGAGCCCGACCCCCATGCCCTCTACTACATCAAGCTACTCAACGAGACCGCCGACTACGCCTTCTTCTTCTACTACCCCTACGTCGACGCCGAAGTCCTCACCACTGCAGTAGCAAAAGCCAATGGGAAATCCGATGATTACGGTTATACCCTTTACCAATGGACGGGACTCGCGGTTGAAAACACGCTTGCTTTCTATGTCGGCAATAATAGTGAGGCAGATTTAACAACCAAGCTTGCTCCCTGGACCCAATATCCGGTAATCCCTCTCGATGATTTTTCCAAGGGGACAGGACAAGAAAGACTTGAAAACTCCGACTTCATGTATGGCGCAGTTACCGAAATGCCAAATGAGCAACCACTAAACGCAGAAAACGCCAAATCAGAAATACCCGTCACCCTACAGAAACAGATGGTGACTATGGACTTCCTGTTCTCGGAAACTCCGGATGAAGGTTCGGTCATCTTCAAGCCGACAAGCGCTAACAATAATCACTCTATGGTAAGAATCAGGTACTTCAACATGCTTACAGGCAAATTTGATGGCGAGGCACCTTATGAGCAATACTCCTCAGACCAGTTAAAGTCAAACGCACGATATAACAAAGATATATATCCCGGAAAAATAGACCCCGTAATCGAGGATAAGGTTAAGTACACGGTCTACAGGGTTATTCTTACGCCTCAAAGCGCGAGCGACCTGATAGGGAAAGATTGGGAAGGGAAAGAATCGTCATGCGATTTCACGTTCAAGACAAACGGAGTACAACATACCCTCAAACACATAGCCCGCAATCCGCTACTTACAGAGCTAAAGGGCGGCTACTACTACCGGCTACGCTTTTCCAAGACAGGAGATGATACCGGCTGGCATCTGACGATTGATGATTGGAAAGAAGGAGGAAACACAACTCTTACACGTCCCGACTAAAACTGATGTTTATGGAAAAAAGAGTCAATAAATATATTAGCTTATTATTCGGTTTACTCGTAGCGACGAGTGGATGCACGGATGAATTTGAGACAGAAAATCTCCGTAATGACATCCTGCTGCCCGGAGAATACAAATTCGTGCTCGTAAACGACGCGCCACAATCGCGCGTGTCTTATGAAAATGAAATCAGCTCGGTTTTTGAAACCGGCGACCGCATAGGTGTATTTGCCACTAACTCCGAAAGGCAGATTCAGAATGATGTATTCAGTGCGAGAAACATGGAAAGCAACGAGCTAATCCAGGTGCTTGCACCGCCAAAGGGTGATGTAACCCAAGACCTTGACACAGAAATTCCCGATCCGGGGAGCCAGACACCGCCGCCAAATTACATATTCTATTTCCCTATGAATGAGAAATGGAAATTAAGTGATATGACGAAAGGCACGGGATTTTCTTACAATGTTGAGTCGGACCAGTCTACAAAAGAAAATTATCAGAAATCAGATTTTCTTTGGAATTATCTCACGCCTGACCCCGATGCTGCATATCAGACTGTAAATATGCATCATCTTATGGCAAACATTGTTGTTAAAATCCACAAAGACAGCATCGACACCTCGGAAAATCCCGTAACCGGCAAGCCTAAAGGAATTACCCTGAAAAATATGCAGACAAATGCAACAGGTATAAGTTTTGAAAGGCAACAGTCGGGTGACATGAGATATAGCGTAGCCACCAATACAAAAAGCGACATCGAAATGTATTGTCAAGGAACGTCAGGCGAATATATGATTTATCGCGCTGCTGTGCCTGCATGGACTACGAAAAAGGCGGATGAAGAAATATTTACCGTGACTCTCTATGACAGAAACGGCAACTCCGAAACTGTAACTTACAAGCTTGGAGAAGACCTGTCGATGAAAGACGGTCACTACTACATGTTCACGCTTAGTTCGGCTGTAAAACCCGCAATCCCCGATGTAGGCGACGACGACTCGTGGGTACTTGACGTACTTGACCCCGAATCAGGAGAAATTGTAGGCTTGCTATGTCGCGAATACCTTCGTTACCAACCGGGTAATACTTCTTTGTCCACTCCCGATGTAAGAACAAAACGCACGGATGACGGAATAACAATATCGTCACAAGCATGGGTATTCTATAATCTAATTCCCGGCACAACATTACCAAACCTCAAAGAAGGTACAGTTCTTCGTTTTATATATGACATCATCGGTTCAAATAGTCATGGTGTCGCAGGTGATGCCAAATCCAACAGTTGGCCCCTGCCTCATCATTATGGCTACGACGGTGTAACAGCAGATGGTCTGTTTGCAGCTCGCCACGGTCATGAATGGGTACTTAACGAAGAAGAAAAACATGGTGACAGTTCAAAAGAGTATACCGACTACTATATGCATGGAGGCAAAATAGTATGGGATAAAACGACCAATGACACGGGCGATTTTTATCATATCAGCAGTTTTACAATTGATGACGACTTAAAAATTGACAACATAACTGCGGCAAACTTCGGACATATTGCCATCCCTGAAAATGGCACTCCATATGTCTCTTATTCGCCAATTACCGAGAATAGTCAAAACAAAACCTCATATGACAACAACAATTGCATAATCGGTAAAGTTGTTCCTCACGTATTGCAAGATAACCGCGACGGTGATGACAAAAAATATCCGTTAGTAAAAATCGGATACAATAACTTTTGGATGAGCAAGTCGCTGCGCACTAAAAAGATGAATAACGGACAAGAAGTAATCTGCCGCAATTCCACGCCCGCAGACGGTCATGATAATTGGGTCGATTACGACAATGCCAGTGACTTTATCGAAACCCCATCAATGCTATATCCCCATAGTAGCGCATTAGATGTGTATTCTGAACATGAAAACCCGGACAAATTTCCATATCTATATAGCTATTATGCAGTAAAAGATGAAAATTTCATTCCACCGTCGCAAGATGACAGACTCACTGTAATCTTCCCGACTGAAGATCTTTTTAATGAGACATTAAGCTATTTTGGTTGGAGATTTGCAGCCAAGCTTATGACCTCTGATGTGTCGTTAAGAAGTCAAGCCAGTGGTGGAGTGCTGGAACTTGAAACCGAAAAAGAAGCACTTTCCAACAACAAAATTTTTAATTCGACATATAACTCCTTTGCCTGCAATATTTCAGGTTTCAATTTAAGGACTAACGGTTATCGTCTTCCCCACGTTGACTGGATTGGTTTTGGGTCGGAATGTTCATTATGGCTTGGAGATAATTTCGGAAAGACAGAAGGGAAACTGAAATATCTTAAATTCGCATGTTATGATGTATTCAAAGATTCAGGGTTTTCTGCAATTGTCGGAGAATCATCTCTTGATCAATTCCCATATATAGAAGGGTGCAGTCGAGTATTTTTACCTGTGAGACTTCTTTTGAAATTTAAAGGGCAAGAGGATAGTCCTGCTGCCACACAAAGCATAAAAAATATTTCAAAAAAATCACCCGGTAATCAACCGAGATATACTTCACAACAAAGTGACTCCAAAATTGTCAATGTAAGAATCTCTAAATCCGCAGCAGAGAAATGAGAGATATAATCAGGCATATAACAGTTTTATGCGCCGTGGTGCTGGCGTTTATGTCGGGGGGCTGTGTCTACGATGACAGCCCGGCGGGATGCGGCGACACGGAGCGTCTGCAAGGCAGCGTGCCGGTAAGGTTCACGCTGAAGCTCGACGGCTACGGCTCGCGAGCCGATGGCGGCGGCGTGTGGAATAACAACCACAAGGAGGAGATAGGCACGCGGTTTGACTCCGAGGTCGACCGTCTGCACGTGATGCTGATAGGCAACGACGGCAGTCTCGCCCATGTCGACCTGCGCCAATACATGTATGACGCCGACGCCGATGGCTACACCTTTATCGGCAATATCGACTTAGGCGAAGAGGGTTGGGAGCCGGGCAGCTACCGCGTGATGCTGCTCGCCAACTGCGGGCCCGCACTGATGAGCGCCACCACCCTCGACGGGCTGAAGTCGACGATAGCCGACGTGATGTGGTACAGCCCCAACGGCTCTCCGCGCAACGGAGTGCGCATCCCCATGTGGGGCATGACTACCCACGACTTTACATTTACCGGCAAAAAAGACTCACCCGAGGAGATAGGCTCCATCGACCTGCTCCGCGCCTTAGCCAAGGTGGAAATCAAGCTTGACCCTGCAAAGATGGAGGGCTACAGGCTCGTAAGCGCCCGCATGAGCGCCGCCAACTCTTACATAGACCCCTTCCCCGCGGGATGGGAGACCGCTACCGCCACTCTCGACGGCACTCTGAGCTACGGACACTCGTTTAACCCGGTGAAGACCCCCGTAGGCGGTCATGACTTCGCCCCGGGCATCTACACCGGCGAGAAAGAGGGCTCGATAGTGTTTTATCTGCCCGAATATGACTCTTCCGAGGCAGCCGGCGGAGAGGCTACAATCGACGTCACCGTAAAGCATGAGGCGAGCGGTCAGACCCTCACCTATCCCGCCGCAATCCACTTCAACGACGCCAATGTCAACGGGGGCGGCACGACCGGCGACGCCACCCGCCTGGCTACCGACATTGTGCGCAACCACTACTACCTCTTCACCATCGACGGCATCCACTTCGGCACACTCACCTACGACGTCGACTGCTGGGACTACATCCCCTCCACCCTCGGCTGGGATATCAACCAAAACGATGAACATTATCTGCGGTATAGTAAACCCGACTCAAGATACTGCTTCATCACTCACCCGCGCATTGCGTCAAAAAGTATAAATCAGCTTGTTGACGGAGCGCTGAAAAAAGTGGATATCAAGGTTCTTGAAAACAGCTCGTCGCAGCTCAACTTCACGTTTACAATCTCCAAGCCGGAGGGCGCTGTGTGGAAAGCATTTCTTTATGACGACAAGGAATGTACCATAGAGCATGATTACAAGTATTTCCGCTTTTCCGACGGCAACAACAACGAAAACAACCAACAGGCTGTAAGAACCGGCATCGCGCGCCCCGAGCCTTACAATATAGCCATCGATGTCAACAGAAACTGCTGGATAAAAGACTCATATGTGGGTAAACTTGAATATCCGGCACAAGTCGACGAGAATACGGGTGACATAACCTATGCGGCTATTGAAAAACTGTTTGTGGCGAAATCGGAAGGGTCGGACCGCTACGACATCCCTCTGCCCATCATCCTTGACGGGTCGGACGATGACGTGCTGAGCCCTCTCGCGACAAGCTACAGGGACGCAGGAGAAGTGCCGACAGTCTATCTTGCAATAAAGGTGTCGCTTGACGGCGAGCAGTTTACCGAGAATCTCGTAATCAATCCACCCTACACAGCCGCCGACGGCGCGAAATATTTCGGCGACCTCACCTATCCCGGCACCAAAACCGCGATACAGATACGCCAGGTGCTTGTGGGCGACTACAAAGCGGGACCGAAGGAGCTGATGGAAGGAGTCATCGGCGACAACCGCTTTGGATGGTGGGACACACCGATGGGCTACACTCAACCGTAACAACTAATCGACCGGAAAACAATGAAACGCTACATAACAACGGCAATACTCTTATCGTCACTCCTTGCAGGATGCAGTGACAGCAGTGTCGATGTACCCGCCGACGAGACAGCGGCAGTAGAAATCAGCTACACCACCACCGGCTATTCCGGCTCACGAGCCTCTGGAATAACCACCGACGACGGCTGGGATGACTTTAATGAAAACTCGGTCTACAGTCTTGACCTGTTTCTCGTGAAGGATGACAAGGTGACTCTCCACTGGAGCAAGGAATATCCTGATGACGCGCCCAATTCCACCGACTGCCACACAAGACACGCATTTGTCACTGACGACGTGGAGCTGAGCCATGAGCGCATCAAGGATTCCGACAGGATATATCTTGTGGCAAACTATCCCGGCACATTCTCCGTAGAGGAAGGGAGCAACCCCGCGCTAAACGAGGTGCTCGACGCCGACATCACCGCGACCGCCGACCTCACCCGCCGCAAAGCTTTTGTGATGACCGGGGAAGTGGAGCTTACCGAGAGCATGAAGACCACGCCCTATAATATCAACATACCGCTGAAAAGAGTCGCCGCCAAGGTAAGAATCAATCTCCGCGACAAAGACAACGCAGCGATGGACGCCGGGGCGTTTACAAGTATGATGCTCCACTGTGCCGGAAAGGCAAGACTGTCTCACCGCTATGACATCTACAGCTGGAACGCCTCCAACCGCCTGACGGCTGTCAACAGCGTGCCTGCGGAATTTATCGACAATAGCGAGTGGGAAAGCCTTACCGACATCACCGAACCTCATCCCGCAGAGATGGTGAAAGATGGCGGACACGTGTATTACACCTATCCTACCGACTGGTACAACCATAAAGACAATTATGTCACCAAAGGCTGTACAAACAGCTCGCACTCTGCCGCGCAACACACCGACCCCGACGGGACAGAGCGCACCGACAGGGTTATCGTAAGAGGCTATTCGGCGGGCGAGCCCATAGTGGCGGAGCGACAGGTCTATGCGATAGTCCAGGCACCGTTCAACGGGAAAAGCTATTTCTACAAAGTGCCGGTCAACTACCGCCTGTATAAGTACAATGACCGTCAATGCTTCTCTGAACATGTGCTGTACAACGAGATTCTGCCGCTGTATCGCGCCGACAGGAATCATTTTTACGACGTCACGGCGATAATCGACCGCGCGGGCGCCGGCACTCCGGAGGAAGCCGCAACCAATCCCTATTTCACAGCTACCATAGCCCCGATGAACGACGGCGGAACATTTGACTACATCTACGACTGACGCGCCACCACCCCGGACGCTGCGGCGACACAAAAATTTTGTCGTTTCAAGTATTTTAATTACATTTGAGCGATAACACTTTTTTGTGCGCAATGGAAAATCCGGATGTATGGTTTGACTGGCTGCTTGCCGGAATGGCGGTGACAGCGGTGGTGGTGTTTGTAGCGTTACACTTTGTAGAGGCTGGCTACGGCATCATGTATTCACGTCGCTGGGGCGCCTCGGTCAACAACCGTCTCGGATGGGTATTGATGGAGTCGCCGGTGTTTTTCGCGATGCTCGCCCTCTGGCTCTGCTCCCCGCGCCGCCTCGAGACAGCCCCTGTCGTGATGGCGCTGCTGTTTATGCTCCACTATTTCCAGCGCTCGTTTATCTTCCCGCTGCTTATCAAAGGCAACAGCCGCATGCCGCTGTCGATCATTGTCATGGGCGTCACGTTTAACCTCATCAACGCAGTGATGCAGGGCGGCTGGATATTCTACATCTCGCCTGCGGGACGCTATCCCGCCGACTGGCTGCAGTCGGCACCGTTTATCGCGGGCACAGCGATATTTTTTGCCGGCATGGCAATCAACCTGCACAGCGACCATATAATCCGCAATCTGCGGCGTCCCGGCGACACGCGCCACTATATACCGCGCGGAGGAATGTTCCGCTACGTATCGTCGGCCAACTATTTCGGCGAGGTGGTCGAGTGGACCGGCTTCGCGATACTCACCTGGTCGTGGGCGGGCGCCGTGTTTGCCCTCTGGACCTTTGCCAATCTCGCCCCGCGCGCCCGGAAAATCAACAGCCGCTACCGACTGGAGTTTGGCGACGAGTTCAGCACCCTGAATCTAAAAAGTATCTTACCCTTTATATACTGACACCATGCACGAACAATCGATATTATTCACCCCCGCGCAGATAGGACCCGTGACCCTGCGCAACCGCACGATACGCTCGGCGGCATTTGAGGGGATGTGTCCCGGCAACAGCCCGTCGCAGATGCTGAAAGACTATCATCTTTCGGTGGCTGAAGGCGGTGTGGGCATGACGACTCTCGCCTATGCCTCCGTGACCCGCAACGGGCTTTCATTTCCGCGTCAGCTCTGGATGAGACCTGAAATCATCGCGGGACTGCGCAACATTACCGACGCCATCCACGCCACAGGCGCCAAAGCGTCGATACAGCTCGGACACTGCGGCAACATGTCACACAAGTCGACAGCCGGCGAGACCCCGATCTCGGCTTCGGGCCGATTCAATATCTACTCACCGACACCGGTCAGAAAGATGCGCGACGATGAAATCACGGCTATGGCGCGGTCATTTGGCGACGCTGTCAGGCTGTCGCGCGACGCCGGGATGGACTGCGTGGAGATTCACGCCGGCCACGGCTATCTGATAAGCCAGTTTCTGTCGCCTTACACCAACCGCCGCCGCGACCGCTGGGGCGGCTCGCTCGACAACAGGATGCGCTTCATGCGCCTGTGTATGGAGGAGGTGATGAAAGCCGCCGGAAGCGACATGGGCGTCATCGTCAAGACCAACATGCGCGACGGCTTCAAGGGAGGCATAGAAATCGACGAGGGACTGCTCATCGCGCGCGAGCTGGAGCAACTCGGCGCCCATGCGCTCGTGTTGTCAGGCGGATTTGTCAGCAAGGCACCGATGTATGTCATGCGCGGCGAGATGCCTATAGGCGCGATGACCCATTATATGGACTGCTGGTGGCTGAAATATGGTGTCAGGATGTTTGGCAAGATGATGGTGCCCACGGTCCCCTACAAGGAGTGTTATTTCCTTGACGACGCCAAGATATTCCGCAAGGAGCTGAAGATGCCGCTGATATATGTGGGCGGGTGCTCTACGCGCAGCTCGATAGAGCGGGTGCTTGGCGAGGGCTTTGAATTTGTGCAGATGGCGCGCTCGCTCCTGACGATGCCCGACTTCGTAAGACGCATGCGGGAAGAGGAGCTTGAAAGCTCGGGATGTGACCACGTGAACTACTGCATAGGAAGGATGTATTCGCGCGAGATGGCATGCCACAAGTGTGTCAGCGACCTTACCCCCGGGCTGAAGCGCGAGATTGCCAACATCAAAGCGCGTCAACAGTCATGAAATGGGCGGTTGTCACCGGGGCGTCTTCCGGGATAGGTCTGGAATTTGCCCATCAGCTCGCCGAACGCCGCTACTCGCTGCTCATGGTCAGCAACCAGAGCAATGAGCTCGTGGCATGGGCGGAAAAGATACATGAACGCTACGGGGTAGCCACGATAGCCCACTGTATTGACCTTACCGCGCCTGATGCCGCCGGGAGTGTCAGGGGCGTGTTGCAGGCCAACGGGATTGTGCCGGAAGTGCTTATAAACAATGCCGGGATATTTGACTTCAAAAAAGTGGAGGAGCTCGGTAAAAGGCGCATCGAAGTGTATATCGACCTGCATGTAAGGGCGGTGACGATGCTTACCACGGAGATAGCGATGATGATGGCACAGGAGTCAAACGGCGGCTATATCCTCAACATGTCGTCGATGTCATGCTGGATGCCGATGCCGGGAATAGCGATGTACAGCGCGACTAAAGCCTACATACGCACATTCTCGCGCGCGATGCGAGTAGAGATGAAAGACTACGGAGTGTCAGTGACCGTCGCCTGTCCCGGCGGCATATCGACATCACTTTTCGGACTGCCAGAGAAGTGGAAGCGGTTTGCCGTGAGAATCGGGGTGCTGGTGACGCCACACACATTTGTGCGCCGCGCCATGCGCAAGATGTTCAGGCGCAAAGCCCAGTATATCAACGGCGGACTAAACCGCATGGCAATCGTAGCAGTCGCGATGCTTCCCGAGCGTGGCAGACTGATGATAAAACGCATAGGGCTCGACCGTCAAAAAAAGACCGACAAATGAGCGGAAAGACCTATATCGTAACCGGTGCCACGGGAGGCATAGGCAAAGCCATCGTAAAGGGGCTGACTGAACGCGGCGCGGCAAGAGTGATACTCGCATGCCGCAACATCGCGAAAGCCCGGAAACTTATCGAATCGCTGCAGCCGGGGATGACAGAACTGACTGCAATGGAGGTCGACCTGGAGTCGCTGGAGAGCGTGAGGCGGTTTGCCAAGGCGATTGCGGCGAGCGGCCTAAGCATAGACGGGCTCTTTAACAACGCCGGGACGATGCCGGGCGACGTCATTCTCACCGCCGACGGCTATGAATCGGCGACCCAGACCAATTTTCTCGCCACAGGGCTGCTCACGCGGCTTCTGCTCCCTTGCATGGCGGATGACGGGGCGATTGTGTTCACTACTTCGATGACGCGCCGCATAGCCCGCCTGCGTGACGACTGGCGCGAGCGCGCTGTGAGTCACCACCACCGGTTTACGACCTACGGGCGCAGCAAGCTTATGCTCACCCATTTCGCCCTTGACCTGTCAGCCGAGCTGCGTCACCGCCACATAAGAGTCAACTGCTCCGACCCGGGCATCGTGGACTCAGCCATTATCACGATGGACAACAAGGTAATCGACTATCTGAGCGACAGATTATTCCGCCCCGTCATTTCCACTCCCAGGCAGGGCGCGGCACCTGCACTCGCGGCGATGGAAAGCCGCCTGACGGGTCATATATTCACCTTGTCGGGACACAGCCCGATACCGGCTGGCTATCAGAAACAACGGTTGCACCCCATTGCCACGGATGCCGTCAGAGCGTTGCAGCAGGCATGTGAGGCAGGCGTGCCGCAATCTCGCCTATCGTAAGGGTGCTTTCGTCGGTCTCGGCAAAGAGCCTGTCAGGGGGGATAACCGCCGCGGCGGCTTGATTGAAATTCTCACCAAGCGATATGTAGAATCCGGCGCGCAGCAACTCGGCTGCAAGCTCCGGCTTTCCTCGGAAACCGTGGACTATCCAAGGCTGTGACGGCTTCAGTTCACGCTTCAGCCTGATTATTTCAGGAAATGCCTTGACGACATGAAGTATCATCGGTTTTTGCGCCTCTTCACTTATATCCGCCTGCCGGCGGAAGATTCCGGTCTGCCTTTCCATCGACGCGCCTCGCAGCCTGTCGATGCCCGCCTCACCGATTGCGACCACCTCCGGAAGACGCGACAGACGCCTCACCTCTTCAAGGCGCCGCTCAATCTCGTCATCAGGCAGCAAGGTGTCCCAGGGATGCACCCCCGATGAATACAGAAATCCCGGTTCAGGCAGTTCGCCGGGAGCAAGATTAATCACGGCATCACGGCGGTGATGATGGTGGGTGTGGACATCTGTCACTGTCATGGCACAGGGTCATAACCGCTGCCACCCCATGGATGACACCGCAATATACGCCTCACCGCAAGCCACAGCCCTTTCACGGGTCCATGCTTGCGCAGAGCCTCGATAGTGTACTGGCTGCATGTCGGCACATAGCGGCACGACGGGGGTAGCATCGGGGAGATGGCAAGCTGGTAGAAGCGCACAGGCAAGATAAGGATATTTACAATAAGCCTTTTCATCAGGAGGCGGCACAAGCATTTCTCACCTTTTCCAGAGCCTTGCACATCGCCGCGTGAATCAGCGCAGAAGGCAGCACCTTGTCGGCGACATATATAAACGCGATGTCGACCTGCATGTCGGCGACAGAGCCGAGAATCGCGCGGTTCAGGCGATATGCCTCACGGACACGACGACGCACCGTCACGCGGTCGACCGCATGACGGAGGCGTTTTTTGGGGACTGATATCATGAACTGCATACCCGACTGCCGGGCGGCGTTCTTGCGCCACACAAACCGCAACGGATAAGACGTAGAGGCAGCCGAGCCGCCTGAACGATCAAACAGCAAGTCTATAGCAGTGACCGAACACAGCTTCTCGCGCTTATACAGACGCCCCGAAGCAGCCATCGGAATCAATTGTTTTTAGCATCTTCCTTGAGGAAGAGATCAAGGGCGGCGGTCATTGAAGGAGCCTTCACCGAGGGGGCCTCCATGTCAAGACGAAGACCGGCATCGCGCACAGCCTTGGCGGTAGTGGAGCCGAAGGTGCCTATCTTGATTTCATCCTGCTTGAATTTAGGGAAATTCTTCAACAGCGAGTCGATACCAGACGGGCTGAAGAACAGCAGCATATCGTAGTCAAACGGCTCATCGGGACCGAAATCATTGCTCACCGTGCGATACATCACCGCCTTGGTGTAATTGATATTATTGTGGTCAAGCACGTTCAGGTCCTCTTTATGCACGCTGCTTACCGCATAGAGATAGCGTTCCTTGTTATGCTTTAGCAGGTAAGGCAACAGGTCGTCAAGCTTGCCTGTATTCACAAAAAATATCTTGCGCTTACGATACACGATGTATTTCTGCAGATAGTTGGCGATAGCCTCTGTCGTGCAGAAATATTTCATAGTGTCGGGCACTGTATATCGCATCTCTTCGCAAAGACGGAAGAAATGGTCGACAGCAGTGCGTGCTGTAAATATTATTGCCGTGAAGTCAGAAAGAGTTATGCGCGACTGGCGAAACTCCTTTGCACTAAGCCCCTCCACCTTGATGAAAGGACGAAACTCAATTTCAACTCCGTATTTCTCCGCAATTTCGTAATAGGGCGATTTATCTGATGTAGGTTTCGGTTGAGAAACAAGTACTTTTTTTACTTTCACTCTCTTATCGACTTGTGTAGATTAGCTAATTAAGTTACAACAAAGTGAAACCGTGCCATTAAATAGTAAAATGGGCGGTATAATTTCCACGCTGCAAAGGTACAAAATAAAATAAAGCAGAGAGGCAAAATTCTTATAAAAAATTCTAAATCCCTTATATATGAAGACTAACCTGATGCAAAAATACAATGAAACACTTGCAGTCAGCAACCATTTTGTAGCTGAGGGATAAAACAATATGGCAAGCGCAGGCACCAGCAGCAACGCACCGAGAATCGTCTGGCTCGCATTAAACCCCCGTAGCCACAGCGATGTTGAAAACTTGTCGGAAAACACGTAGCCGATGAATTTATAGACGACCACCTGCCACAGATAGTAGCATCCCGCCACTCCCGTGAGCAGCCCTACCACAAGGAGCAGCCGCGACGAAGGGATGACGACAGCGGTGTTTATCGCCGCGACGACAAGCAGCGCCTCGCAGATAAACATCAATATGACACACACGACAAATGCACGTGTCTCATTGACCGTACGGGCGTCAAACAGATGATTGCGCTCCTTCAGGCTCCAGAGATCATGAAACGTGACACTGAAAAACTTAGGATACTGCCGGATGTTGAACACGACAAGCAGCAACATTGCCATCACGACACACAGGATGTCGGAATTGTATCCGAGCAATTCGGGTCGCAACTCCACCGGCATGCCTTGAGTATAAGGCGTGACCACAGTATTGAACACCCTGCCGCCAACCTCAAAAGGAGCATCGGTAATATGACTCAACAAATCGCCACGCATAACTGACTCACAAAATGAGATTAATACTTCTCGCCGTCAAGGCAAAACTCACTCCGGGCTATCGCCATTTCCACGGCTTCCTCCGGTGACACCGCCACCTGCCACAGATCGGCGGCTCGCATGAAATGCTCGCTGTCAGTGTGGCGCAGATGCTCAAGCAGCAGGTCATAAAACCCGAACGCATTGGCAATCACCACATTTCCTTTATACAGTCCCAGCTGGCGCCAGGTGATAATCTCAAACAGTTCATCAAGAGTGCCCACTCCGCCCGGAAGCGCGATTGCCCCGCGGGAAAGCCGCGCCATCGTAGCCTTGCGCTCGTGCATGGATGCAGTCGAAATCATTTCGTGAAGTTCCGGATGATTCCACCCGCGCTCAATCATGAAATCAGGCAACACACCCGTCACCTCGCCGCCGGCTTCCAGTGCGCCCTCGATAGAGGCGCCCATAAGCCCCGCCCTGCCTCCGCCGTTGACAAGACGGTAACCGCGCCGGGCTATCTCCCTGCCCACCTCGCGGGCAAAGTCATAATAACGGCTGTCAATCTCGGCGCTTGAAGCACCATACACCACTATTCCAAGCGAATTATCCATATCACTCGCCGACCTCCATGAGACGCGCAAGATACTTGCCGATTATGTCAAACTCGATATTTACACGCGAACCTTCCGCGATACGGCAGAAATTAGTGTGTTCAAACGTATAGGGGATTATCGCCACACGGAAAGAATCAAGCTCGGAGTCACAGACAGTAAGGCTGACACCGTTGACTGTCACCGACCCTTTCTCCACAGTCACGTAGCCACGCTTAGCCATAGCCGGCTCAACCGAATAGCGGAAACGGAAATATGTGCTGCCGTCAACGGTCTCTATGTCGTCACACACTGCAGTACAGTCGACATGTCCCTGAACGATATGCCCGTCAAGACGCCCGTTCATCACCATGCTACGCTCGACGTTGACAAGGTCGCCCGGCTTCAAATCGCCGAGATTGCTGCGGTCAAGCGTCTCCTGAATTGCAGTTACGGTGTAAGTATTGTCGCCGGGAAGAGCCACAACAGTGAGACACACTCCGTTATGAGACACCGACTGGTCGATTTTAAGCTCATCGACAAAAGAGCAGGTGAGTGTAAGGTGTACATTTCCACCGTCACGCACTATCGCCACCACTTTGGCGGCTTCTTCAACTATTCCAGAGAACATTTCTATATCTAATTTATATAAACATTTTCACGCATAAGCGGCTTCAAGAGCCTGCTCTATGTCAGCGATTATATCGTCAGAGTTTTCAATACCCACAGAGAAGCGTATGAGGTCGGGGCGCACACCGGCTTCCATCAGCTGCTCGTCGGAGAGCTGGCGATGGGTATGGCTCGCCGGATGCAGCACGCTTGTACGCGCGTCGGCGACATGGGTGACAATCGCGGCAAGCTTCAGGCTGTCCATAAACCTGATTGCCACATCCCTGCCTCCTTTAAGCCCAAACGAAATCACGCCACACGACCCGCCGGGCATGTATTTCTCGGCAAGGGCGTGATAGGGATTGTCAGGCAGCCCGCAATAGTTGACCCAAGCCACTTTGTCGTTGGCGTCAAGATATTCGGCTACAGCCTGCGCATTCTTGCAATGCTGCGCAACGCGAAGATGCAGGGTCTCCAGACCTATGTTGAGCAGAAAAGCGTTTTGCGGCGACTGGATGCTTCCAAGGTCACGCATAAGCTGCGCGGTAGCCTTTGTTATATATGCTCCCTTGCCAAACGCCTTGGTATACGTAAGCCCGTGGTAAGACTCGTCGGGCGAACACAGTCCGGGGAATTTCTCAGCATAGGCATCCCAGTCAAAATTGCCGCTGTCCACTATAGCGCCGCCTACACTTGTCGCATGTCCGTCCATATATTTTGTGGTCGAATGTACCACTATGTCGGCGCCCCACTCGAAGGGACGGCAATTAATCGGCGTGGGAAATGTATTGTCGACAATCAGAGGCACCCCGTGCTTGTGGGCTACACGGGCAAACTTCTCAATATCCAGAACCTCAAGCGACGGATTGGAAATAGTCTCGCCAAAGAGTGCCTTGGTCTCAGGACGGAATGCAGCCGAAATCTCCTCTTCCGAGGCATTGGGGCTTACAAAGGTCACCTCAATGCCAAGCTTCTTCATCGTGACGGCAAACAGGTTGAATGTGCCGCCATATATGGCTGAAGAACTCACAAAATGGTCACCCGCCTCACAGACATTGAACACCGCGTAGAAGTTTGCCGCTTGTCCGCTTGATGTAAGCATGGCCGCCACTCCCCCTTCAAGCGCGGCAATCTTGGCCGCCACTGCGTCATTGGTGGGGTTCTGTAGACGAGTATAGAAATACCCGCTATCCTCCAGGTCAAAGAGTCGCGCCATCTGCTCGCTCGTTTCATATTTGAATGTCGTGCTCTGATATATCGGCAGCACACGCGGCTCCCCCTTGCCCGGCGACCATCCCGCCTGCACACAAAGAGTCTCCGGCTTAAATTGCTTGTCCATGATTTCGTAACTTCTGATTATTTAGTTTAATTACTCACAAAGTTACATAAATCACTCTGACTTTGCAAATCGCCTGCAACAGCCCGCCGCGATGCCCGGTCAGAAATGGGGTAAAAAAAGATGGCGTCACAATGATGTGACGCCACTTATCATAAAACCATTACTTATATTCCCCTAAACCTTGTCGAGTGCCTGAGAAAGATCGGCAAGCAGGTCATCTATATGCTCGGTACCGATTGACAGGCGCACTGTTCCCGGATATATCTGCTGGTCAGCCTTCTGCTCGTCGGTCAACTGCGAGTGGGTCGTTGTCGCGGGATGGATTACAAGACTCTTCACGTCAGCGACATTGGCAAGCAGGGAGAATATTTCAAGCGAATCGATGAAGCAGTGAGCCTCATTTTCCCCGCCGTCAATCTCGAAAGTGAATATCGAGCCGCCGCCGTTAGGGAAATAATGCTTGTACAGAGTGTGGTCGGGGTGGTCGGGGAGCGACGGATGGTTGACACGCTTCACCTTAGGATGCTTAGACAGGAAGTCGACCACACGGGAAGCATTATAGCTGTGGCGCTCAACCCTTAACGACAAGGTCTCGAGACCCTGAAGCAGGATAAACGCGTTGAAAGGGCTTATCGTGGCGCCGGTGTCGCGCAAAAGGACGGCGCGGATGCGGGTTACGAACGCGGCGGGACCGGCTACATCGGCAAATACCGCTCCGTGATAACTGGGGTCGGGCTCGGCAAGCTGCGGGAATTTACCCGAAGCCTTCCAGTCGAAGTTGCCGCTGTCCACAATCACACCACCGAGAGAAGTGCCATGTCCGCCGATAAACTTAGTCGCGGAATGTACTACTATGTCAGCCCCAAGTTCAATAGGACGAATCAGAAACGGTGTGCCGAAAGTATTGTCGATTATCAGCGGAATGCGATGCTGATGGGCAATCTCCGCCACAGCCTTGATGTCAATGATATTGGAGTTAGGATTTCCGAGCGTCTCGATAAAAATAGCCTTTGTCTCCGGGCGTATAGCCTTCTCAAAATTATTAAGGTCGGCGGGGTCGACAAAAGTCGTTGTCACTCCATAGGCAGGCAGGGTGTGGTCAAGAAGATTATATGACCCGCCGTAGATAGTCTTTGCGGCAACAATATGGTCGCCGTCACGGGTTATGTTAAGCAGGGCATAAGTGATTGCCGCCGCACCGGAGGCAACGGCAAGTCCTGCCACGCCGCCTTCAAGAGCGGCGACACGCTCCTCAAAGACCCCCTGGGTGCTGTTGGTCAGTCTGCCGTAGATATTTCCCGGGTCCTGCAGTCCGAAACGCGCAGCAGCGTGAGCCGAGTCACGAAACACATAAGATGTCGTCTGATATATAGGCACGGCGCGTGCGTCGGTTGCCGGGTCGGGCTGTTCCTGTCCCACATGAAGCTGGAGAGTCTCAAAATGAAGTTGATTTCTGTCGAGTGCCATAATTATATGATTTTTATTGTTAATATTTCGTTTTTGTTTTCTGCAAAGTTAGAGCCAATAGAAAATTTTGACAACAAAATCACCTTATTACAGAATAATCGGCTATATTTGCACTCCATATAAGAATTTTCATCACGAAACAACCGTAAAAAAGAGGGTCAAACAGAATAAATGACAATGCTAACCGAACAGCTTGACGACATAGATCTCGGAATATTGCGCGCCCTTCAAGACGACGGACGCCTTACCGTAAAGGAGCTCGCCGCAAAAGTACACCGCTCGACCACCCCCGTATTTGAGCGGCTCAAGCGTCTTGAGACCAACGGCTACATACGCCGTTACGTAGCGATAATAGACGCTGACAAGGTGGGGCAGGGATTCATGGTGTTCTGCCGCGTCAAGCTAAGCCACATGAATCGCGCCATAGCCACAGAGTTCACTAATTATATAAGCGACCTGCCCGAGGTGACAGAGTGTTATAATGTGTCAGGCGACTACGATTATCTTCTGAAAATATACTCCCCTTCGATGAGCGCCTATCAGGAATTTCTGCTAAACAAGCTTGGCGCATTTGAGGGGCTCGGCTCGATAGAGTCGACATTTGTGATGTCAGAGCTGAAACACGACTATCACCTGCCCTTTTGAGCTTTTATATAATTGGACATGTCAATCCGGTCATATATGTCCCACAACGCCCGGTCGGAATAGACACATCCATTGCCGTAAACGGCAATCACGCTGTCAAGGCAATCGTAGACATAGCCGTTGGCATACCGGCCCACGACCTCATTACGCTCGGTCATGATATACCCGTTGCGCGCATAGCCCACTACATCCCAGTCGGAGTCAAGTATATAGCCGTTACTGTAACGCGCTACAAATTCATCCATCCCGGTGACAGTCCTTACCGAGGCACAAGAACACATGATTGTCGCGGCAATTGCCGATAACAAGATTTTCTTCATTACTTCAATGATTATAAATGTTATAGTCTATCGACCGATGCAAAGATAGTCAACATCAACGACATTGGCAAACCGCCGCTCAGTCGGCGGGTGTGGGTGACGATGATGTCGATTCTCCCGGGACGAGAGGAGGCACAGTGCCCTCCGATGCCGGCATCATCGGTATGCCGGCGGCTTTTGCCTCCTTGACGGCAGCCGCTATCGAATCAGGATAAACCGGCTGCGTCGTGTAGGCAAATCCGTGGTCGCCCGATGTGTTGGGCGGCACCATGAAGTTAGTAATCGGGTCATAGGTAGCCATTTCCACCGGAGAGTCGCCGTTATAAGGCAATGCCTCCGGCTTAGGATTGGCGATATTGACCACGTCACGTCCGGTCGGCGACGAGAATGCCGACAGCCCGAATGCGGGAGCCACAGCCATGATATGCTCAAAGATGTCGCTCTGTATGCCTTCGTATGACACCCATTCCGTAGTGTTCAGATAACAGAATATCTGCAACGGCACCCCGGTTGCCGTCTGCTGCATCAGCCTCACCATGCAGGTAGGCCCGCCCATCGCCACATAAGGATGATGATGAAGGTAAAGCCCGACATAGGCGCGGTAACATCCGAGATTGGTAGAGATAGACCCGTTTACCTTTATGTCATCGTGCATCAGGCATGTAGCCTGTCCCTTGGCGGCGTCAGCCTGCATCAGCTCGATATACTCTTTCATGAAAGGCTGCTTTTTGAACTCTTCGAGCATGTCGGGGGTGGTGGGGCGCACCGTTGAAATGTCAATCCACACCGAGCGTTCAATCTGCCTGCGACCACGCTCCTTCATCTTGTTCCAGTTCTGAAATGAAGTCGACACAAGCGTATAGGGAGGCAGCGTCACGGTGGTGTTATCCCAGTTGCGTACCTTGACGGCAGTCAAAGAGACATCGGTGACAATGCCGTTGGCGATAGTGCCAGGCACGGAAATCCAGTCGCCTACCCTCAGCATGTCATTGACCGACAGCTGTAACCCGGCGACAAATCCGAGAATCGAGTCCTTGAATATCAACATAAGAGCGGCGGCAAACGCGCCAAGCCCCGTAAGCAGCACCGCCGGCGACCGGTCGACGAGTATCGACACCGCGATAATCGCGATAATAATCCACACAAGCCCTTTTGCCACATTAAGAATGCCTTTGAGAGGAAGGTTCTTAGTGTTTTCCTTACGGTCATAGTTGGTCCATATTATATTGAACAGGGAGCATATGGTCCATCCAAGCACCACGACAAAATACACCAGCACGACACGCTCTATGATTGCAAGGGTGTGATTGTCGGTCTGGAATGCAAAAGGTATCAGCCCGAGAAACACCAGCGGGGGAATCACATGGCTCATCTTGTTCACGATATTTTCATGCTGCAACTCCTCGACAAATATCGTGTGGCGCGAATACACCAGCTTCTGCACGACAGCGACAACCACTTTCCTGACAACCCAGCCGGCAAGCAGGGCTGTGGCGAGCACAATGATGGCATAAATTATCTCTTCAGCCGAACCCGACTGTTCAAGTCCGAGCCGCGTCAGAAACCTGTCAATCTGCATAAGCAGCCACGCGGCAACCTTATGGGTAGGAATCAGGTGGTGGGACATAAATAAATCGTGAGACATCGATAAATAGATTGAACGTGAATAATCATAGATAAATAACACGCCACATGATACATTGGTTTTGACAAATTATGGTTAACTTTGGACTGTCATGACATCACTCTGGATTGCAATAGGCGAAGTCGAGATATGTGTATTGCTGCTCATTCTCGCGGCGGCAGTGCTTGCCCTCGCCATACGTCCGGGCGCGAGACGCCCTGCCGAGACATATTTTTACTCCGGCGACCTCACAGTGACCGGCTCAGCCTCACCGTCAATATCGCTTGCGGTCGACGACGGCTACCGCGCAGTCCTGTCACGGTCAGGACTGGAGGGAATGGTCAACGCCGACGGCGCCGTAAGCCTTGCGGTGACAGTCGCCGGCACCGACGTGACAATAGAAGAGCGCGTAGTCGCCGGACACATGATGGCGCCCGACGGCATATATCCCGACAGCGCGATATTTTATCTTGACTGCCTGCCGCCCAACACCCGCGTCCACCTGCGCTATAATTCATCAGCGTCAAGCCGCTCGGCATCACTTACATTTACCGTAAAACCGGGATTCAGATACTCGCTGGACCTCAACCAATAGCAGGCGACACCGCCGCCTGCGGCAGTAGAAAATGCAATAGATTGTTAAATCGTTGGCAGTGACAAGGGATTTCGTTAAATTTGCAGCAATTATGAGTAATTGGGTACAAAAGAGCTGGGCATGGTGCCGCCGATATTTTTCGGTGACATTTATCTTTGTTGTCGCGTTCACTCTTCTTGTGCTGTTTTTTAATGACAATTCCATTATAAAGTCAATGGAATATGACGAGCGCATCAAGGAGCTGAAACGTGAGATAAAGGCTAACCGCGACACAATGGAGTATTATCGCCGGCTTAACCACAATCTCGACACCGACCGCGAGACGATGGAACGCATCGTAAGAGAGCAGTACCACATGCAGCGCGAAAACGAGGATGTCTACATAATTGAATAAAGCTACATCATGAATCAAAAAAATAAAAAAATAATATCCTGGGCAATCACTGCCGGAATGTTATTGATTGCAGCAGGGGTGTTGATGCCTTTGCTCGGCTACAGCATGGAAGTCTACAGGTGGATATTCTCGGCGGGCGCATTGATTACTCTTATCGGCAGAATCATGAACCGCTATGACGGCAATGTGCTTAGGGTGAAGCGACTGTATCGCATCGAAGTGTGGTCGTCCATATTCTTTTGCGCGGCCGCGTTTTTCATGTTCTACCCTTACGGAGCCGGGCGCGACTGGTTTGCATTTATCCTTGCCGGCGGCCTCATACTTGTCTACACGTCGATTATGATACCCCGCGAATTGGCAAAAGACCGCAATTCGACCAAAAAATAACCTGATGCAAGCCATTAATTCACGCGGAATTAGTAATTTTGTCACACAATGGGTTACAATCTTGTAATAGACCAAGGAAATTCGACAGCAAAAGTCGCTCTTTTTGAGGGTGACACGCTTATAGGGCATTATCGCCATGAGCGACTGTTGCCGGCTCATCTTGAAAAGATAGCCGACGGCAGACACATCGACGCGGCGCTATATTGCTCAGTCACCCAACATGGCGAAGACATCGTGGTAACGCTGCGTACAATCGCGGAGAGGGTATATGAGCTGACATCAATGCTTCCGCTACCGATAAGCATCGGCTACACGACCCCGACCACACTCGGACGCGACCGCATAGCCGCTGCTGCAGGCGCTTGTGCGCTGCATCCGGGAAGGACAGTGCTTGTGGTCGACGCAGGCACGGCAATCACCTACGACAGGCTGACTGCCGAGGGAGAGTTCAGCGGCGGAAATATCGCCCCCGGATTGTGGATGCGCGCCGAGGCGCTGAGGTCGATGACAAGCAGGCTTCCTTATGTGGATGTCGAGACCGGCGGCGACGTGCCTCTATGGGGCACTGACACCGTAAATGCCATAAAGGCAGGGGTAGTGAGAGGAGCCGTAGGCGAGATTTCCTATTACAGGTCGTTGCTGCCCGATGACGCCATAGTAATGCTTACCGGAGGCGATGCCGCACGTATCGCCCCGTTGCTTGATTGTGAAGCGGAGGTTGACCCGATGCTTGTATGTAAAGGACTTAACAGTATATTGAAATATAATGAAAATCTCTAAAAAAATATCGGCAATAGCACTGCTGCTTGCAAGCTGCCTGACAGCAGCCGCACAGACGCCCTACTCCATGTATGGCTACGGTATCCTTAACGACAACGCCACATCGGCACAACGCGCAATGGGCGGCGTAGGCTACGCAATGCAGTCGGGCAGGCAGATCAATGTCATGAACCCTGCAAGCTACGCGGCGATTGACTCGCTGACATTTCTTTTTGACATGGGCATAACAGCCACTGCCATGTGGAGCAAGGAAAACGGGACTTCCGGAAAAGACTTCGGCGGCGGTCTCGATTACATCACCATGCAATTTCCGATCACTAAATATCTCGGAGCCAGCATCGGACTGCTTCCTTATTCATCGGTAGGATATTCTTTCGGCTCAAAGATGGAAAACGGTGCTGACTCACGCACCGGCTCGGGCGGTCTCAACCAGCTCTATGTCGGAGTCGGAGGACGCCCGTTCAAGGGCTTCACCGTGGGAGCCAACATCGGCTACCTCTTCGGCACCACAATCAACGACATCTACGCTGTGCCTGAAGCCGCCAACAACGCGCTCTTTGAACGCGTCGTCCAAGTCAGGGACTATCATCTGCAATTCGGCGTGCAGTACACCCTTGACCTCAACCGCGACAACAAGCTGACCGCCGGCATCACCTACTCTCCATACAAGTCGCTGCTCGGTCACGCATGGCGTGTCAATTATTACAACATAGGCTCGTCGGATGTAAGCGCCGACACTGTCGCCTACACTTCACTGCGCGACAAATATACGCTGCCCGACACCTGGGGATTCGGATTAAACTACCAGTGGCGCGAGCGACTGATGCTGGAAGCCGACGTGACCTACCAGAACTGGAAAAATGTAAAATATGCCGAACTTGACCAGGAAAACGGCATGATGGAGTTTAACAACCGCCTGCGTTTCGGACTCGGTGCGCAATATGTGCCCTATCACCGAGGCAATTTCGCTCAGCGCGTCAGCTACCGTATCGGAGGATATTACAGCAACGACTATATAAAAATCGGAGCCAACGATGTCAAGGAGTATGGTGTGTCTCTCGGATTCGGACTTCCCGCCCCGGGCTCAAAGACGATGGTCAATCTCGGCTTTGAATGGAAACACCGCCAAGGCACCCCCAATGCCCTCATCAAGGAAGACTATCTCAGCATAACCCTCGGCATCAACGTAAATGAACTCTGGTTCTACCAGAACAAAATCAGATAAACGGAGACTCCCGACCGCCATGTCATCACGCATCAACCACAACCGTAGATTAGGCATGAGAGCCCTGCCGGTAGTGGGGGCAATGCTCCTGCTTGCCGGAGCATGCTCCGATGACAAGACCGATGTGGTACACCGCGCCACCGACGGCGACAGTGTGCCGACGATGATGACTCGCGACGTCACCACCCTCATTTCCGACTCCGGAGTGACACGCTACCGCATCACCACTCCGCTCTGGCTCGTATATGACGAGGCAAAAGTGCCCTGCTGGAAATTTCCCGAAGGACTTTTCATGGAAAAATTTGCTCCTGACTACACCACCGACGCCACTATCGTATGCGACTCGGCAACATACTTCAAGGACAAATCCCTGTGGCGACTCGACGGCGATGTCAACATACTGAACACCAACGGAGAGAAATTTCTCACCCAGCAGCTGTTCTGGAGCCAGCGCGACAGGAAAGTTTACTCCGACTCTTTTATACATATCGAACGCAACGACCGGGTGATTGAAGGCTACGGCTTCACTTCCAACGAGCGTATGACCACCTACACGATACACAAACCATCGGGCATATTCCCGGTATCAGACTTTAAAGGCAACGGTGGCGGAAACGACTCCACAGCTATAAGCCCCGACTCGGCAAGCACAGCCCCTGCGGCTCCTAAAAACGTCAAGGTCAACAAAACTGTCTGAAACAATGGACTCTACTACCCAATGGCTCATAATAGCCCTCGTGTCGCTCATATTCTCCGCCCTGTTCTCCGGAGTGGAAATCGCCTACATTTCGTCCAATCGCGTCAAAGTCGAGATTGATGTAAAACGCGGCGGACTTATCGGACACATCGTCAACCTGTATTACAAGCACCAGGACCTTTTTATCTCAACCATACTCGTCGGCAACAACATCATGCTTGTCATTTACGGCATGGGCGCGGCAGCGCTGCTTGACCCGTGGCTAAAGGAGATTTATGACAATGAAGTGTTTGTCCTGCTGATGCAGACCCTTATCTCGACAGGCGTCATCCTTATCACCGGAGAATTTTTCCCGAAAACGATATTCCGTATCAACCCCAACTCCTCTTTACGGTATTTCTCACTCCCCATCTTCTTCTTTTGGGTGATACTATACCCCATCTCTCAGTTTACGAGCTGGATTTCAAAGGCTCTGATGAAGATGGTAGGCATAAAAAACTCCGACACAACCCTCGGACTGCTCACCATAGGAGAATTGAACCAGTATATTGAAACTACCATCGACGAGACCGCGACACAAGCGAAAGTGGAAAACGAGGTGAAGATATTTCACAACGCCATTGACTTCTCTTCGACCCACATCCGTGACTGCATGACCCCGCGCAACGAGATTGTGGCAGTCAATATCGACGAGACCTCACGCGAAGAGCTTTCTCAGCTCTTCACCTCGTCGGGACGCTCAAAAATCCTTGTATATCGCGAAGACATCGACAATGTGCTCGGCTACATCCATGTGAGCGAGCTGTTCAATCCGGAGTCGGACTGGAAAGAGGCGATAAAACCGGTTATCTTTGCACCGGAGACGCTTCTTGCCAACAAGATGATGAGACGCCTGCTTGCCGAAAAGCGCTCCATAGCGGTTGTAGTCGACGAATTCGGTGGCACCTCCGGTCTCGTTTCACTTGAGGACCTCGTGGAAGAAATATTCGGCGACATTCAGGACGAGCACGACAACCGCCGCCTGACAGCACGCGAAATCGAGCCCGGAATATATGAATTTTCCGGACGATATGAGATAAGCGACCTACACGACAACTTCAATCTCGACCTGCCCGAGTCAGACGAATACCAGACTCTCGCCGGATTCATCTTAAACAACCTCGGAGAGATTCCCGCCCAGGGAGCCACATTCGAGCTGTCAGGAATGACATTCACCATCGTCAAGAAATCGGCGACGCGCCTTGAACTAATCCGCGTGACACTCCCCGCCACCGAAGAAGAAAAATAACCGCGCCATCCCCCATGATGATATAAAAACAGGGTGAAATCACCCGATTAACTTAATTTCTGCTTAAAAAATGGAGTGGTGAAGACACCTTCATCACTCCATTTTTCAGTAACTCCGATGACAACAAAGGAGTTAGCGATAAGTTCACGGTTTTTGATTATTTTAGATTTATTTCATAAACCGGTCATTGCTATCTCGCTAATAAGCAGTAACTTTGCATAAGCTTGATGAAAGCCACATTACTTAGGAAAACACAGTCGTAAAAACAACTTCATACAATCACTCTTCATTCTACATCTACCTACTCGGCTGCCGTTCCTAAGCGTTAGACGACAAGAAATATATATACTTGAATTTTGGTTATGAGGGAGTGTGCTTCTGTGAAGAAGTGCACTTTCGTTTTTTCATCCCATAGTAAAAAAAACATTTGCACCCCGGTTCTGAACTGAACCGGGGTGCAAATGAAAATATACAGATCAGATTTTTATTTCGATTCACCTGCCTGATATTTGGCACGTGCTATATATTTGTCAATATCGATGCGATAAGTTGCGGGATACTGGGGATAATCGGCCTTAACCGCTTCAAGCACCTTTAGCTCGGCAGCAAAGTCTTTCTGCTCGCGAAGCACTGTCGCTTTCTTCATCATGAAGAGCGGAGTATAGAGCGCATTGTTGTCAGACACCTTTATTGCCTTGTCATAAGAGGCAAGCGCGGCTGAATAATTTTTCAGGTTCACGTAGCAGTCACCTTCGAGCGACATGGCAGCGGCACCTACGACAGCTTCCTTTGCATCAAAATTTTTCAGGTCGGCTATAGCTGCCTCGTAATCACCTTTCTTATAGTTAAGAGTTGCAGCCATAAGGGCGGCACGGCTTCCTGCCTCGTAACCGTAGTCAGCGGCAACCTGCTGATACTGGGCAAGGGCGAGCGAGTCATTTCCCTGAGCGAGCGTGATGTCAGCCTGAGAAATCGCTTCATTGGAAGCCTTGACTCCCGGCTGGCGCACAGCAAATATATATATGAGCACAGCCACTGCCACTACTGACAGGGCAATTATAATCCACATGAGATACTTCTGACCGAGGGTCACATTGTTCTTCAGATTCTGATTGTCCTTAGCAAGCTCTTCGAGCTCGGTAGACTGATTGTTTTGATCTTTGTCTGCCATTTTATGTCAAAATTTTCTTATATAACAAATTTATATGGATAATAGTCATTCCAAAATGCAAAATTAAGCCAATTTCCCCATACCTCAAAATTTATATGCAAATAAAACACCGTGTCAGCCCCGGCGCCACATATAAAAATAAAAAGAGTCGGGTCACTGCATAAGCTGTTTCACAATATCAGCCGCATATTGTCGGCCTACGGGCAGAGTGGAGCCGTTGTTAAGATAAATCTCTTGCTTGTTGAAGCTCTTTACCTTTGATCTTGACACAATAAAAGACCGGTGAATGCGGATGAAATCATCGGGCGAAAGCATCGCCGCAAGATTTTTGAGAATCATACGCGTCACCACACACGCGCCCGAAACGCGGAAAATCTTGGAATAGCCCTCCATCGCCTCTATATATATGATGTCGTCGACAGGGATGTTTATATTGTTATAATCCTGCTTTACCACGATACTCTGTCCGCCGCTTCTCATCTGCTTTCGCCCGAGACGCCTCAACGCCTTGTTGAACGCCGATTGAAAGCGGGTGAAAGAAAACGGCTTATGCAGATAGTCGACCGCGTCAAGGTCATAACCGTCAAGCGCATAATGAAGATAGGCCGTGGTAAAGATAAAGCAGGTACCCTCCGGCAGTCGCGCCGCGATATACAACCCGTTTATATCCTCCATCTCAATGTCGAGAAACACGATGTCGGGGTTATTTGCCCCGATATATTCCAGTCCTTCCGACGGATTGGTAAAAGTCGTCAACTCGATTCCACCTATACGGTGACAAAACTGCTTTATGATGTCGAGAGCGAGCGGCTCGTCGTCAATGGCAACACATCTGGTAATCTCAGCCATAAGTAAACCTTTTTAATTCAAATCGATGGTAAGCGAAACTTTGAAAATCGAATTGTCGTCGGTAGTCGTCAGGCTGTGTTTGCCCGGAAACAGTCCTGCCAGACGGCTCTTACAGTTCTCCAGCCCGACAGGCATCTCCTTGCGGAATTCATCCCTGTGACGAAGCACCATATTCTCGGTAGTAAAAGTAAGCTCACCTCCGCTTAATCTTAAATCAATGTAAATCGTGCAGTCGCGACTTGTAGAAGCGCCATACTTGAAGGCGTTTTCGACAAAGGTGAGAAAAATCATGGGAGGGATAAGCGTCTCCTCATTGTCAACGGAGCATGTCCACTCCACCTTTGTGTGGCTGTCAAGCCTTATAAGCTGCAAGTCGATATAATTCTGTATATAGGATATTTCATCTGACAAGGCGACATACTCGTTGCCGGTGGTCACATAAGAATATTTCAACAATTCGGTAAACTTTATGAACGCGTCTTCAGCCTTCGGCGATGTGCCGATCACAAGGCTGTAAAGCGAGTTGAGCGTGTTAAAAAGGAAATGAGGGCTTATCTGCGCCTTAAACGCGGCAAGCTCAGCCTTGTTACGCTGGTTTTCGGCGATATTCTGCAACAGCATCCGTTCATACAGCTCTTTTACAAACGAGATTGTCAGCGAGTAGCATATCACTATCGAGAACATGAACCACAGACTTATCGCCACATTATAATTTCTGACACGTGTCTGATATTCACTCATCGACGGAATCACAAAATCCACCTCCGGCAGAGGATACAATGTAAGGAGATAAGTCAGCACCAGAAACACCAGTGTTATCACCGAAATCTTATAATATGACTTCGACAGTATGAGCTTAGGCAGGTCAAGACGCTTGGTGGCAAAATAACAGCCATAAAGATAAGAGACCGCCAGCACGGCAAACACGGGGAAACTGCTCCACCAATAACGCGCCGGCCCCACCACGGCAAGCAGGGGCATGAATACTATGCAGAAAAACAGGTCAAAGATAAGCCCTGTCTTGTGTTCCAACGACTTCATGTCACAAATTTACTGAATCTTTATAATTTTGACAAATCATGGGCCGACTCACTCATTGACACTTTATTACAGTTTATTTACATCTCTTGCATGATTGACATCCCATTTAGTAATTTTGAGGAGAAATAAACCTCACAAAACATGACCACAAGACATCTAATCACAGTGCTTACACTGTCGACCCAGCTCATTTCCTGCACGGTAACACCTGAAAAAGAATCGCAATCGCTGATGGAAGTGTCAAAGCAGGAGCTTGCCACAGCCCTTGCCGAACGCGACAGTCTGCTTTCCCTGGTCAAAGAAATCTCGGAGGGCATGGAGCAGATCAAGCAGCTTGAAAAAGTCATGACAATAGCGGCGTCAAATCCGCAGGAGACAACCGGTCAACGGAAAAAAATCCTTGCCGACATCAACGCCATAAAACGCCAGATACAACAGAGGCGCCGGCAACTTGACGACCTTGAGTCGAGTCTGCAAAACTCTACCATCAACAACAAGGAACTGACCGAGACAATCAATGCTCTAAGAATCCAGATTGACTCCCAGTTTAAGGAAATCGAATCACTAAGGCAGCAGCTTTCGTCGGCAAACGAACACATAGGCACACTCAATAACACTGTAGACTCGCTAAACTCTACTGTGGCACACGTATCAGACGAGCTCGACGCAGCAAAGGAGACATCCATCCAGCTTGAGAACGAGCTAAACACCTGCTACTACATAATCGCGGGGAAAGACGAGCTGAACAGCCATAACATAATAAAGTCGGGATTTCTCAGAAAGACCAAGCTGCTAAAAGGCAACTTTGACAAAAACTTCTTCATTACAGCCGATAAGCGCACACTTACCACCGTGCCGCTAAATTCACGTAAGCCCAAAATACTCACCAACCACCCTGAAGAGTCATATGAGATAGTTGACGTCAACGGCAGGAAAGTATTGGAAATCGAAGACCCCGACGTGTTCTGGAGCCTGTCCAATCATCTTGTAATCCAGACCGATTAATACCCCGTCTTGACAATAAAGATTAACGGTTGCACGCTGAATGACAGACATTTCCGGAAAACAATTAACTTAATTTAATCTTTTCGCTGTATTTTTACGTTTATTATCAAAAACAAGGTGTTTATTTACGATTAGTTTGAGTGTAATGCTCGCTGCGCTAAATTTACCAAAAAATTTGACAATAAACTTAAATGAGGCATTACTTACTTCTTCCATTCATGTTGCTTGCCGGAACCCCGGTTGCTTTTTCCGGCACAATCAATGAATCAGGCGATTCGGTGAGAACCGAAGCAAGCGCCAACCCTGCCGTCGTCACAGGAACGGTAATTGACGAATCGGGAGAGCCCGTAATCGGAGCTAACATATCTCTCAAAGGCAGTAACGATATTATTGCCGTAAGCGATTCCAACGGACTTTTTTCAATCCCGGGACTCAATGGCGACGAGACGCTGAAAGTGGAATATCTCGGCTATGACGACGAGACGATTAAACTTACAAATGGAGAGCAGTCTTACCGCGTAGTCCTGAAGCCCGACATGTCACAGCTTGACGAGGTTGTGGTCGTAGGCTATGCCACTCAAAAGAAGGTCGATCTCACAGGCGCCGTGTCATCAATAAGCAGCAACGCGCTGTCTGACCGTCCGCTGACAAATGCCACAAGCGCACTCGCCGGACTCGCTGCCGGACTTACCGTGACTAACTCCGGTGGAAACACTCCGGGTTATGAATCGCAGAGCATACTTGTCAGAGGTCAAGGCACCCTCAACAACGCCGCCCCGCTCGTAGTGGTCGACGGAATGACCGGCATAGCCATCAGCGACATCAACCCGCAGGACATCGAAAGCATCTCAATCCTCAAAGACGCGGCCTCGGCTGCAATCTACGGCTCACGCGCCGCCAACGGTGTAATCCTTGTCACAACCCGCCAGGGAGCCGAGCGCGCACCAAGGGTCACCTACAGCGGCAATGTATCATTTGAGACAGTCGCCAAGCGGTTAAACCTTGTGACCGATTATGCCGACTTCATGGAGATTCAGAATGCGGGACTGATAGCCAACGGACAGGCCCCGCGCTTTTCCCAAGGCAAGATTGACGAATGGCGCAATGATGGCGGCAAAAACCCGACAGTCTACCCCAACACCGACTGGCAGGACCATATCTACCGCAACCCGTCGGTCGTGCAGAACCACAACCTTTCAATCACCGGCGGCTCCAGAAGAGTAAGATACAACATCACGCTTGGATATGTCAACAATCCGGGCATGATTTACTATACCGATTATCAGCGCTATCAACTGCGCTCCAACCTCGAAGTGAAGATAAAGCCCTGGCTGAGCGTGGGAACCAACATATTCGGCTACATTGACAAAAACAACCCGTCGTCGGAAAACGCAGCGGCAGGCGGCGACGTGATATTCGGTTCGGGAGCGTTCAACACCGTGCCGGGAATGACACTCTACGACCCCGCCACAGGGCTATATGGCGGTGTACAAAACCCGGAGGAAGAAAACGTAAGCAACTTCAACCCTTACCGTCGCCAATGGTTTTACGACACCAAATACCCGACTAAGACCAAGAGGTCGGTAATCAAGCTGAACGCGCGCCTCACCCCTGTCAAAGGACTGACAATACAAGGGTCATTTGCCTACAACTACTGGGAACGCAACATAGAGCATCACCTGACCGACCGCAACCTGTATCGTTTCACTCTCGACGGTCCCGTATTGCTTCGTGAAGGAAAAGTGCGCACCTACATACGCCGCTACAATTACAAAAACACTTACCGGTCATCGGAAGTGACGGCAAACTATGATTTCAGCGTGAGCCGCCTGCAGGCATCGGTGCTTGCCGGCATGAGCCAGGAGTATAACAAATATGACACCGACTTCTTTATCAAATATGACCTCGTAGACCCGTCACTGGGAGCAATTGACGCCGGAACCACCAACGGCAATATCACCGGAAATTACAACGAGTGGGCAATGCGCTCCTATTTCGGACGCATCAACCTCAACTGGGACAACAGGTATCTGCTTGAGGCAAACCTCCGCGCCGACGGCTCTTCAAAATTCGCGCCCGACAAACGCTGGGGATATTTCCCCTCCGTATCGGTAGGCTGGCGAGTGTCGCAGGAAAAATTCATGGAAGCCTCGGCGGGATGGCTCGACCAGCTGAAGCTGCGCGCCTCCTACGGCTCACTGGGCAATAACGCGACTACAAGCTACTACATGTATCAGAGCCTGTTTGCCACTGCCAACTATATTCTTAACGGAAACATCACCGGCGGACTCGCCCAGACCGTACTTGCCAACCCCGACCTTACATGGGAAAAAACCTACATGACCAATATCGGTCTTGATTTCGCCCTGTTCAACAGCCGCCTGAGCGGTACAATCGACCTGTATAACAAAAACACCAAGGGCATACTTATCTCTCTGCCCGCACCGCTTGAACACGGCACAAGCACTGTCCCCAACCAGAACGCCGGAGAGGTCAACAACAAGGGATTTGAAGTCGACCTGCACTGGAACGACCGCATAGGAAAAGTGTCTTACAACATAGGCGTGAATCTCGGCTTTGTCAATAACAAGGTGACCAAGTTCCAGGGCGACGTGGCGTCAATCAACGATGTCTACAAGACCCAGGAAGGCAAGCCCATCAATCAGCTCTATGTAATAACGGTCGACCGTATCGTACGCGACCAGGCCGACCTCGACTACGTGCAGTCGCTTGTCGACAAGAATCCTGATTACTTCGCCACTTACCAGCGTCCCGAACTGGGCGACTTCCTCTTCCGCGACGCCAACGGCGACGGCAAACTCGACACCAACGACCGCGTAGAGATAGGCCACGGCACAGTCCCGAGACTCAGCTACGGAGCCAACCTCGGCGCAAGCTGGAACAACTTTGATTTCAGCATCCTGTTTCAGGGTGTAGGCAACCATCAGGTATATTACAACAATCAGGCATTCCGCTTTGTCACCGTCATGGGGCAGTCACTGATAAAAGACATAACCGACAACGCCTGGACACCGGAGAATCCCTACAACTCCAAATATCCGATACTCCGCAACAACGCCAACAGCAAAAACAATGTGGCAAGCGACGCCTTTGTACACAATGCCGCGTATCTACGCTGCAAGAATATACAATTGGGCTACACAATACCCTCCGACATCACTAAAAAATTCTTTGTCGAAAGCCTGAAAGTATATGCAAGTATCGACAATCTGTTTACAATCACCAAGTTTCTGGGGCTCGACCCGGAAGTGGGCGCAAATGTAGGCTATCCTACCGTACGCCAGTATTCAATCGGATTAAACATCTCTTTCTAAACAATGACCGACATGAAACTTAAATACATCGCAGGCATCCTTGCCGTCACCATAGCCGCCACAGGATGCGAAAGTCTTGACTATATACCCGGCGACCAGATGTCGGGACAGGTATTCTGGCAGACCGAAGACCATGCCCGACAGGCAGCAGTAGGAATGTATGCCGCCATGAAATCATCATGGTGTTTCGGGCTTGAGTTTACATTTGACATGTGCAGCGACCTTGCCGACGGCACCTCGCCGCTTGCCGACATCTCACGCGGCACCTCGTTTGCCTCCAACAGCAGCGGCGTCCAGAACCATTGGCAATATCTTTACGAGCTTGTTCACCGCTCCAACACTGTCATCCGCAATGTAAAAGACATGCCCATAAGCAGCGAGACCATCGACCGGGTGACCGGCGAGGCAAAGTTTCTGAGAGCGATGGCATATTTCCGTATGCTAAACTGCTGGGGAGGAGTGCCCTATTACGACGAGAGCTGCGACATAAACGAGGAGTTTTCCAACCTGAAGTCGCCGCGATGCTCAGCCGAGGAACTGCGCGGCCATATCATCGACGACCTCACCGAAGCCATTGAAAAGCTGCCGGTAAGCTGGGACGCCGCCGATCTCGGACGCGCAACAAAGGGCGCGGCATACGCACTGCGCGGAAAAGTATATCTGTTCAACGAAGAGTGGGACAAGGCTATCGCCGACTTTGAAGAAATCGTGTATAACAAGACCAATAACTACGGCTATTCACTGCACCCCGACTACAACGAGCTGTTCCGCCTCTACAACGGCAACCACAGCCCGGAGATGATATTTTCCATCCAGTCAATCGACGGCAATACCGCAGGCTACGCGCTTGACATTGTATCCTATTTCGGCAACAAATCCACGATGCGGCTTATCGCAAGCAACCGCATCGTGCCGTCGACCACACTTGTTGACATGTATGAGAATCTTGACGGATCACAGTTTGACTGGGACGATGTATTTCCCGGATTCAACGAGGGCGACTCGCAGCTACGCCGCAAGTATATGTGTGTGGCTATCGACCAGGGCAGCACTACCGTGACAAGCACCCTCGACTGCGACACCACCAAAGTGATGGACGCTTACCGCAACCGCGACCCGCGCCTCTGCCTTAACGTCATCACCCCCTACTCCCATTACCTTGGCACCGACGCCGGCTCCAATCCTATGGACAAGCAGTTTGTCCTCGCCGACCCCACCAAGGGAGGCGCGCCGATGGAAGCGATGGCATTCATACGCAACTCCGAAGGATGGAACTCATATTTCTGGCGCAAATGGATTCCGACAGGCAACCTTGACGGCTACTGGGGCGAATATAACCGCACCCCCTACGAATTTCCGCTGATACGCCTCGGTGACGTCCTGCTCATGCTTGCCGAGGCCTACAATGAGTCGGGCGACATAGACAAGGCGGTGACAGAGGTCAACAAAGTGCGCGAGCGTGTAGGCATGCCCGGACTGAACAGCGGCGACTCCTGGCTCGCTGTCGGCTCCAAGGAAGAGATGGCCGACCGCATACGCAGGGAAAGAGCCTACGAGCTTGCCGGTGAAGGACAGCGCTACTGGGACCTGAAACGCTGGGGCTTGCTACAGTCGTCGGTAAAAAATGCGACCGATATTTTCGGCGACCTGATGTACACCCGCTCCTATCAGTCACGTCACGAAATGTGGCCCATACCACTTGTAGAAATGGAACGAAACACCAACCTGACCCAAAACGAAGGCTGGTAAGCAACTTTTAAAATCTAATACCATTTACACAGGCATGGCGCATCACGACAACCATGATACGCCATGCAATTTATTTACCGAGGCAATTTCACGATGCTCCACCACCTGATACGTGGCGGAGCATCCTTATTATAAATTATAAAAATTATCAATCACTTTGTTCAGAGTGGGGAGAGATGTCATAACGACATCATCCAATCAGAATGAGGGATAACCCGGATTCTGGACATATATGCCACCTGAGAAATTATACTGTGCGACAGGCACAGGGAAATACTCTTCACCGGTTTCAAATGTGGCATTCTGATAGTAGACCCTGTTGTCCTTTTCAGCTGCAAAAAACCTGTTCATTGTTTCCTTGGCGATTCCCCAGCGCACAAGGTCGAAGAAGCGCTCTCCCTCCATAGCCTTTTCAAGACGCATCTCTGTGCGAAGAGCCTGACGTGCATAGTCCTGAGTCCATCCTGCCGAAGGATAAAGACCGATTTTGTAGTTTGCCGCATCCTTTGAAGGGTCATCGAAATCCTTTACATAATCACTGTTCATCGCACGCTGACGCACACGGTTAATCAAGTTGCGGGCTTCATCAAGTCCATTGCCTCCTATTTCAATCAAAGCCTCAGCCTTGTATAGCAACAAGTCGGCATAACGGATTATCTGCCAGTTGAGAGCCGACGCGCCCCACGGCCATCCCTGAGTGGCTTGAGATGACTCCGGCGACAGCCAGAAACGTTTGGTGTTGTTATAGCCATAAGTGTCGCTGTTACGCACCCAGAGCCCACAAGGACGCTCTGAATAAGTCTTATAGCGGATGGTCGGACGACCGGTCACAAAATCAAGACGCGGATCCACATTACCGTTTACATTGCCGAGAGCATAGCCGCCGTTAGAGTCAAATTCCACCGCGCCATAGTCGGGGCGTTCCTGATAGTCAAAGAGGGGCAGACCGTTGGCATCAGTCTGATAGGCGTTAATCAAGTCCTGAGAGGGAAGGAAAAATCCGTCTCCCTGCCAGGGGCAGCCGGGACCTGTCATTGAATTAAGAAGCATACTCCAGTTGATACGTCCCACACTTCCCGAGCCATCATCCTTGGAGAACTGAATGGCAAACACTGATTCAACACCGTTCTCATATTCAAGCATATCCAGCTGCTGGAAATCGTCAAGCAAGTCATAGCCCTGCACGCGGTCAATCAGTTCAACCACCTCTTGGAGAAGAGCTTTATTGACATTTATGACAGCGTTAGTCTGAGAATCCTGTTCATAAGCCTGATAAAGCTTGACCTTGGCAGCATAGGCAAGGGCTATGCGGCGATTCACGCGTCCTATTTCCGATTGAGTGTCGGGCAGGTCATTTGCCGCATCCAACAGGTCTTCGGCGATACGTGCAAGATGTTCCTCCCGGGAGAACTCGTCATTACGGACTGACTGGTATTCGTTTTCAGGAAGATCTATATCCATGTAAGGAATACGGTTAAACAGTCGCACAAGCTCGAAATACCAATGGTCGCGAATCACGCGAATCTCTGCTATGCGGACGCTCTTCTCTCTGATTATGTTCTCGTCAACCTTGCGAAGCGCGCGGATAGCTGAATTGCATCGGGAAATACCGCAATAAACATTAAACCACTTGCCGTCAAGAAAACCGTTGTTAGGCTGAATCTTAGCCGTCTCCATATCATGGACTTCCCAAAGGTCGGTCTCGCCACCGCCACCTTTGTAAGCATTGTCGGCGCGCACCTCACCGTAACTCCAGTTGGTGACAGGAAACAGATGCGGGTCATTGGAATCGGCATAGCGGCAGCCAAATGTGGCATATGCACCGTTTACAAGCAAGTCCACTGCCTCCGGGTCATTCATGTTAGCCTCTGATAGCGGGCCCTGAGGTTTGTTTTCCAGAAAATCATCGCTACATGCGGTCAGAGCCAGTCCGGCAAGCGTAATGGAAAATATATTTTTAAATTTCATTTTTATCAAGATTTAAGAAAGTTAGAAACCAAACTGTATACCGAATGTGTACTGGCGCGGAAGAGCGTAGGGATAGCCAAGACCTTCGGGATCAGCACCGCTATACTTAGTTATTGTGAACAGATTCTGTGCCTGTACATAGACACGCGCACTACTAAGATGGAGTTTTGTGCGTATCTTCTCCGGAAGTGAGTAACCAATTGAGAGAGTCTTCAGTCTTATGAACGAGCCGTCTTCGATAAAGTATTCAGAACTTTCATTCTCACTGTTGGAATTGTCAACCGACGGCGCCGGGACGTTTGAGCCATAATATCCTGTCTCCAGATATTTCTCATAAGCGTTAGCCGCCTCCAGAAGCTGAGTGCCGTGGTTTCCTGTCCAAAGAGGGAAGAAGTCGGTATAGAACTTTGAATTATTCCATGCGTCACGTATGATGCTGTTAAAGAACATGCTCAGGTCAAATCCCTTCCAGTTTGCACCCAGGTTCAAGCCGAACTGTGCTTTAGGCAGGTCAGTGCCGAGCCACGTGCGGTCACGGTCATTGATTTCGTTATCGCCGTTAGTGTCAACATAGCGCACACGACCTACAGCAGGATTACCGAAACTCACATTATACTTCTCCTTATAGGCGTCCACTTCCTCCTGTGTGCGGAATATGCCATCGGTCTTGTAGCCCATCCAGGAGCCGAGCGACTGACCGACAATACTCTTGTCAATACCGTTACCGCCGCCCCATGTATAATATATATCTTCCATTAGACCGGTGACCTCATTTTTCATCGCGGTCACGTTAAGACCTACACTGTAGCTGAAGTCACGGTTTAATGACTGACGCCACTCGGCAGTAATCTCGACACCTTTGTTTACCATCGAGCCACCGTTGTACCAGCAATATCCGCCCTCCCCGATTGTAGCGATGTAGGGTTTCTCGACAAGCATGTCATTGGTCTTCTTATGGAAGTAATCAAACGATAGCGCGAGCTTGTGGCTCAGGAATGAGGCGTCAAAACCCACATTGGTCTGATAAGTCTTTTCCCATGTCAGGTCAGGATTGGTGCTTCGTGAACGGAGCGCACCGGGAGCGAGAACATTACCGCCTCCTATGGCATAGGCCGCCCTGTCAAGATCCATCGCATACTTGGCATAAAACGCGTCGTTAGCGATGATGTCATTACCGTTAACTCCATAGGCACCACGGATTTTAAGGTCGCTCAGCCATGAACGTGTACCCTCCATGAAGCTCTCCTGAGAGATTCGCCATCCTGCCGATACCGAGGGAAACCAGTCATAGTTATGCTGAGTAGACAGTCGCGATGATGCATCGCGGCGCAGGGTGAATGAAACCAGATACTTGTTGTCCCATGCATAATTTATCTTTCCAAACACTGAGAACATCGAATAGTTGGAAGCTCCGGAACCGGTGTTCTTGTTGGCGGTCACATTACCGAGATAAAGATAATTGGGATCTTCTATTTCAAGACCTTTGCCCTCACCAAACATATCCTCGAAATGATTGCGTTTAGCCTCGACGCCAAGAAGTGCCATTATGGAGTTTTTACCGAAGTCAATGTTGTATTGGGCAGTATTGGTCCACACCCAGTCAACAGTCTTGCCTGAATACTGATATAGATTGTTCGTGTTGTCACGGAGATTGGCGGGAGTAAACACCTTGTCGCTGCCGTTATAGTAATTAAGACCGAAATTTGTCTTCAGGATAAGATTCTTAACCGGTTCGACTGAAAGGTAGACATTTCCAAACACTCGCCAATACTCATGAGTGTTGTTGCTCTCCTCTTCAATCTGGCGCACAAGGTTGGGGGTATCGTTCAGTCCAAATGCCACCTGGTCATTATATACACCCTCAGAGTCATATACAGTGCGTGCCGGATGCATCTTGATGGCATTTTCCTCTATCCCGCCGGGAGCGTTGTGCTGGCGCCACCAGTTGACAGTGACATTTCCACCCGCACGCAGACGGTTGTTAATAAATCCATAATCGGAACTGAAACGGGCGTTTGCTTTCTTGAAGTCCGACCCCTTTATTATACCGTCATGGTCGAGCCAGCTTAGCGACAGGGAAGTGGAGCCATTTTCTTCGCCTCTTGAAAGCCCGACACTGTAAGTCTGCATCAAGGCTGTGCGGTGAATCTCATCTTCCCAATTGGTGTTCTGCGGATTCACCGTCACACCATTAAGATTGGTATAGGGCTGGAGCTTTGCTGTGGGTCCGTTGCCATACAATTCCGAATTAGGAGTTGTGCCATAGGTATATTTATATGCTGACCAATATACATCACCCCACTGGTCGGCATTAAGCATGTCAAGACCACTATTGTAAGTCTGAAGAGTCAGCGTGGCATCAAACGTAACACGGCTTTCTCCCTTTTTCGCCCGCTTGGTAGTGATTATGATGACTCCGTTGGCCGCCTGGGCTCCATAGATGGATGCCGATGCCGCATCCTTCAACACCTGGATTGACTCGACATCATTGCTGTTAAGTATAGTACCGGGATTTTCACGGGTCATCACTCCGTCAATCACATAGAGAGGTCCGTTAGCATCGCCTCGGAATGATGAAGCGCCACGGATTGATGTACCGGTGCTGAGACCGCCCGGCGTACCATCGGTAGTTATGTTCATACCTGCCACACGTCCCTGAAGCGACTGAATCACATTACCGGTGGGAGTGTCGGCTACATCCTTCATTTTCACGACTGAAACCGAACCCGTCAAGTCAGATTTCTTTTCAGCAGAGTAACCTACGACCACAACCTCGTCGAGGATTGCCGAGTTTTCGTCAAGATAGACTGTAAGTTCGGGCTGTGCTTTTACTTTCACGGTATTGTACCCCACATATGATATGGAGATTTCCGATCCCTCAGGGACGACAAGTTCAAATCTACCGTCAAAGTCGGTGGAAACGCCAGCCTTGGTAGCCAATGACAGAATCGAGGCTCCAATCAGGGGTTCGTCATCTGACTTTGAAATGACCGTCCCATGCACTGTGATGTTTTGTGCTTGCGCGGCTATTGCTGTAAGGAGCAGCAAAATTGCGCCAAGGAGTGATTTTTTCATGTTTGTTTTGATATTGATTTAGTTAAAATTTCTATCGCAAATTTAAGGTTATCGCAGTCAATCAGCTATAATGGTTGTTGCATCGGCTATCAAAATTGATTCGATGCACGATTTTTGATATAAAAAGCAATAAAAATTATAGTCCCACAATCTATATCCGCAAATATATGATTGAAACCAACAGTCACCAACACATAATCAGGATTTAACATATTTCAGTTAAATCCTGACCGGGGAAATCGATGTCATGCTGACAGGAAACGTCATAACCGGTCAGCCGGCTTCATGTTTTATCGGGAAAGTTTATCGCGCAACTCCGACGGTGTCTCCCCGAAGGCATCACGATAACATTTGGTGAAATAAGCCGGGGTCGAGAAGCCTACCTCATAGGCTATCTCACTTATCGACTTGTCGGTGCCTGTAAGGAGAGCGCGTGCCTGCTTCAGGCGCAGACTGCGAAACAGCTCGACAGGCGAATAATTGGTCAACGCCTTTATCTTGCGATAAAACTGTGACCTGCCGAGCCCCATTTCAGAGGCGATAGTGTCGACACTCAAGTCGGGATTGCCCATCTCCGTAGTGAAAAACTCGATAAACCGGTTGTAAAACTCATTATCAATGTCATTTGACGCGCCCGTCACTCCCGGCGCAGGCAATGACGGCTTGGGGGCAACCGGGGCTTCCTGTCCGGAATGCCATATTTCCTTTATGCGCTTACGATTGGCAATCAGGCTCTTGCAACGGGCTTTCAACACTGCGCTGCTGAAAGGCTTCGCGACATAGGCGTCGGCTCCGCTGTCGTAGCCCTCGACGCGCTGCTCGTCCATAGAGCATGCGGTAAGCATAAGCACCGGTATATGGGAGGTGGAAATCTCCTCCTTGATGATACGGCAGCACTCGAGCCCGTCAAGCACAGGCATCATCACGTCACATATAATAATGTCAGGCACATATTTAGTGGCGAGCCTTACACCCTCTTTTCCGTCGGAAGCGGTTATGATGTTGTAGTCATCTTTCATCAGCTCACCGACAAGCCGGAGTATGTCACGGTTATCATCTATGATAAGCAACAATGGCTTTTCTGAATCATGAACAATCTCTACACTGTCGACAGCGCCAAGCTCCGCACTCACATCATTCTCATTGATAAGCGGACAGGGCGTCACGGCTGACGCCTCGACATGCCTTACCGGAATCCTGACTGTAAACACAGAGCCTTTGCCGAGTTCACTCTCGGCTGATATCGTGCCGCCATGAAGCTCGATAAAAGCTTTGGCAAGCGAGAGCCCGATACCGGAGCCTTTGGGATGAATCTTATCGACCTGATAAAAGCGTTCAAATATGCGGTCGAGATCTTCCTTGCTTATGCCGTGACCATTGTCAGCAACGGAAAAAGTCAATTCACCGTCTCTGATGGATGAAGAGACGCGTATTGTGCCGTTGTCGGGTGTGTGCTTGAAAGCGTTTGACACAAGATTGAAAAACACACGCTCGATTTTTTCAGCGTCAATCGCCAGAACCATCTCTTCTTCAGGCATATCCACGATGAAACGTATGTCATGTTTTCTTGCCATCGACCTGAACGACTCGGACCATTCAGTCATCATCTTGCTGAAGTCCACCTCCGCAAGATTCACATCAAGCTTTCCATTTTCATATTTTCTAAAATCAAGTATCTGATTTATAAGCCGGTGCAATATCTTGACATTTTTATTGGCAATCTGCATCAGAGAGTGTTGCTGCGGAGTGAGATTAGGGGCATTGACCATCTGCTCGACCGGCTCTGCAATAAGGGTGAGCGGTGTGCGCAGGTCATGGGACACATTGGTGAAAAACACTAACTTTGACTGCGTTGCCACACGCAATTGCTCGTTGAGCGACTTCTGCATGTCACGCTGATCCTCAAGCAGACGGTTCTGCTCCACAAGCTGACGCTGATGAGCGCGATTCAGCCAGAAAGAGCGCAACAGCAGGAATATCCATCCGAAAAGCAGCAACAGAATCACTCCGGCGGCATAAAACAACGAAGTCTGAGCCGAATGTTTCGACCAGTAGTCATCCACCTGTGATTTAAGCAATTTAATCTTGCCGGTCTCTTCTTTCAGCGACTCATTCTGCAGCAGCACTATATCGGCGTTAGTTGCATCTACCGGCGACGCCACAGGCAACGATGTGACACGGTCATAAGGCTTTCCGTCAAGTATCGCGAGCGCAGTGCGTATAAGCCGGTGTCCCTCAGTCGGATACAGAAATGTCGCGTCTATTACCGAATCGACGACCGCCCTTATGCCTATCTCAGGCGCAGCGTCAATACCTATTATTCGGGGTCTTATCCCGTGGCGCGCCGCCACTTCCGACACCCCTATCGCCATGCGGTCGTTATGGGCGTAGACAAGATCAACATCGGGATGCAGCCTGAACAATGAGTCGGCGACCCGGGAAGCGTCATCATAATTCCAGTCACCATAGGCCTCGGCGACAATACCAGCGCTGCCCGATTCTTCAAGTCCTTCAACAAAACCGTCATGGCGGCTTGTAGCAGGCGTCGAGCCTTTCAGTCCGCGGATTTCGATAATCTTCGCCTTGTCATTTACCAGATGGCGGGCATAATGGGCGGCGGCTTTACCGATAGCCTTGTTGTCAGCACCTTGAAATGCCGTGAAATAATCGCCGTTGATATTACGGTCAAAGACTATCACCGGGATTCCCGATTCGTACACCTCTTTTATCACAGGGGTTATAGCATCGGCTACAAGAGGCGCGGCGATTATGATGTCGAAGCTATTGTCGGCAAAATAGCGTATGTCGTCAATCTGCTTCTGATTGCTGTCATCAGCAGAACGAATCTCGACCACGACATTTTCATGAAACATCACTTCGCGGTTAATCTCGTCATTCATCTTCATGCGCCAGTCATCCTGACTGCACTGGGAAACACCTATTTTATATACCTTTTCTTCATGGCAGGCTGCAACGGCGACTGTCAACATAGCCAGCACCATCCACACCAGATATTTTCTCATAATTACTTCTCGGTATTGATTTACACCGTAAAGATATTCATAATATCATGAAAAAGAATGCATTTCGTTATAAAAATCGGTCATTGCAACAATTTTGATACATAATGAGCGATTTTTTATAACCATTACCTTATCATTATATTAGTTTTGCAATACCAAAACGGATAAACCACGGTACGGATTTCGACAAGTGTAAAAAAGATTGTTTTTTTAGATTTATCTCAATTGTTAACCATTTAATGTTATTATAACGACATGAAAAAACTGAGCAAGACTGCAATTTCAGCCATCGCAATCACAGCGGCTCTCTCTGGACCGATGCAACTCAATGCGGCAGAAGAAGTGAAAATCGAACACCTTGGGACGAGGAACACTCTTGTGCGGGTTCCTGATGCAGGCAAATATCTGCTTCTGCCCGTCCAGGACTCCAATGATGACGCGAAAATCAACGTACTGGTCGACGGTAAGCTCGACAAGACGATAAATGTAAGGCTTGCAAAGTCAAAGGTCGACTATTACGTGCCCTTTGACCTTACTCCCTACAAAGGTCACGACCTGGTCCTTACAGTAGTGACATCACAGGACCGCAGCTCAGTGCGCGAGGCAAAGGATGACGCCTGCTGGAGCAATCTCACGATAAGCGACACCTTCGACACCGCCAATCGTGAGAAATACCGTCCGCTCTTTCACCACACCCCGCTTTGGGGATGGATGAACGACCCAAACGGCATGTTCTACAAAGACGGTGTGTGGCATCTATATTTCCAGCATAACCCTTACGGGTCAAAGTGGCAGAACCTTTCATGGGGACATTCCACATCAACCGACCTTATAAACTGGGAGCAACAGCCGGAAGCGCTCGAACCCGACGGGCTCGGAATGATTTTCAGCGGCAGCAGCGCCGTTGACAGGACGGGTAGCGCCGGATTTGGCAAGGATGCCGTAGTCGCCATGTACACCTCGGCTGCCGAAAGCCAGATTCAGAGCCTCGCCTGGAGCGATGACAACGGCGCCACATTCACTACCTATCCCGGCAATCCGGTGCTGACTCTTGAATCGGAGGCACGCGACCCCAACATGTTCCGGGATGAAAAAAACAACCGGTGGGTGCTGACCCTCGCTCATGCACTTGAACATGAAATGCTCATATTCACCTCTCCCGACATGAAGACATGGACGCTTGAAAGCGCTTTCGGCAAAGGGATAGGAGCGCAAGGCGGCGTGTGGGAATGTCCCGACCTGTTTGAGCTGACAGTCGACGGCTCCGGCGAAAAGAAATGGGTGCTTCTCTGCAACCTCAACCCGGGCGGCATATTCGGAGGAAGCGCAACCCAGTATTTCGTAGGCGACTTCGACGGCAAGACATTCACCGCCGACACTGACGCAGAAGGCAACATCCCTACCAAATGGCTTGACTTCGGCAAAGACCATTATGCGGCAGTAAGCTGGAGCGACGCGCCCGACAACCGCCGCACCCTGATCGGATGGATGAGCAACTGGCAGTATGCGGCAGAGGTCCCCACCCTGCAGTTCCGCAGCGCCAACACTCTTCCTCGTGAAATAGGGCTGTTCAAGGCCGGCGACGGGCAGATTTATGCTTCCTATTCGCCATCACCCGAACTGCTCGCCCTGCGTGACCGCGCCGTCACAAAGAGCCGTGGTTTCAATATCGGGTCAAAGCCGCGCCGCATAGCCCTTCCATCGGAAAACGACGGTGTATGTGAAATCGTCATTACCCTCAACGGACAGAAAGCCGACAGCATAGACCTTGAATTGCAAAACGAGGCAGGCGAAAAAGTAGTGATGACCTATAACGTAAGCGGAAACTCACTGTCATTTGACCGCCGCAACAGTGGCGTGACCGATTTCAGCCACGACTTTCCCGCAGTCACGACCGCCCCGACATTCAACAGCGACGGCAAACTCTGCTTACGCATTTTCATCGACCGGTCAAGCATAGAGGTGTTTGAATCCGACGGAAAGTTTGCAATGACCAACCTCGTATTCCCCACCAAACCTTACTCTTCGCTATCAGTCAGCGCGAAAGGCGGCAAGGCACGTGTCGACGGCATTGAAGTCTACTCTATTAAAGTAAAATAAGATTATACAGCATTACAGTTATATCAAAATGGAAAATACCTCAGCCATGGCAGCGACCCGCAAAAGCTCGATGATGCAGATTATCCCCGTGATGTTATGCTTCTTCGCTATGGGATTTGTAGATCTCGTAGGCACCGCATCCAATTATGTACAGAAAGACCTCGGTCTTACCGACTCGCAGGCAAATCTGTTTCCGTCACTCGTATTCTTCTGGTTTCTCATATTCTCTGTGCCGACCGGCATGCTCATGAACAAAATCGGACGAAAAAAGACCGTTCTCATAAGCCTTGCAGTGACTGCCGTGTCGCTGATTCTGCCGGTCACCGGCGACAATTACTGGATTATGCTCGCATCATTCTCCCTGCTCGGAATCGGCAACGCCATCATGCAGACATCGCTCAACCCGCTTGTCACCAACCTGATTACAGGCGATAAGCTTGCGTCGACCCTCACTTTCGGACAATTTGTCAAAGCAATAGCTTCATTTCTCGCGCCTATAATCGCGGCATGGGGAGCCACAACCCTGATGCCTACTTTCGGTCTCGGATGGCGAATGCTTTTCCTCATTTATGCAGCGATAAGCTTCCTGTCGATTTCAGTGCTCGGCGCAACCCCTATCGAGGAGGAACGCCCAGACAAGGCTTCGGGAGTAGGTGAATGTCTTAAACTGCTCGGACGCCCCTTCATATTGCTCTGCTTCCTCGGCATCATGTGTCATGTCGGCATAGATGTGGGCACCAACACCACAGCACCCAAGATTATCATGGAACGCCTCGGGCTCCCTCTTGAAGAAGCCGGATATGCGACAAGCGTCTATTTCATATTCCGCACGGCAGGCTGCTTCCTCGGAGCCTTCATACTCCGCTCCATGTCACCTAAAGTGTTCTTCGGATTCAGCGTCCTGCTCATGCTCGCGGCGATGGTCATCCTCTTTGCGGCACAGTCACTGACACTGCTGTATGTAGGCATCGGCATGATTGGATTCGGCAACTCCAACATATTTTCTGTAATCTTCGCCCAAGCGCTCACCTCCTCTCCCAAAGAGAAAAATGAAGTGTCGGGCCTCATGATTATGGGACTCTTCGGAGGCACCGTGTTCCCGCTTGCAATGGGCTATGCAGCTGATTCTGTAGGTCAGGGAGGCGCTGTTGCTGTAATGACTGCGGGAGTCATCTATCTCCTCTATTATACCGCAAAAATAAAATCATCAAAATAACACAAGCATTAAATTCATAACATCATGAATGACATCGTAGTAGGAATGGGAGAAGCCCTGTGGGACGTACTCCCCGAAGGGAAAAAGATAGGTGGCGCACCCGCCAACTTCGCTTATCACGTATCACAGTTCGGGCTGCCCAGCTGTGTGGTCAGCGCCGTCGGCAGCGACGCTCTCGGCAAGGAAATTGTCGACAACTTCACCTCCAAAGGTCTCAACCAGCTTATAGCCGAAGTGCCTTATCCGACAGGCACGGTACAGGTCGAAATCGACCCGGCAGGAGTGCCGCAATATGACATCAAGGAAAATGTAGCCTGGGACAACATTCCCTACACAGCTCATCTTGAATCACTTGCAGAGCGTACAAAGGCGGTGTGCTTCGGCTCTCTCGCACAGCGCAACATTGTGTCACGCACTACCATCAACCGCTTTCTTGACGCGATGCCGCAGAACGGTGACAGCCTTGTGGTGTTTGACGTAAACCTGCGCCAGGGATTCTATGACAAAGAGATTCTATGCAACTCGATGGAGCGATGCAATATCTTAAAAATCAACGACGAAGAGCTTGTCACGGCAAGCCGCATGTTTGGCTATCCCGGCATCGACCTTCAGGACAAGTGCTGGATACTTCTCGGCAAGTATAACCTGAAGATGCTTATCCTCACCTGCGGTATCAACGGCAGCTATGTATTCACCCCGGGCAATGTATCGTTTCAGCCCACACCCGAAGTGGAAGTAGCCGACACCGTTGGCGCAGGCGACTCGTTTACAGCCGCTTTCATCGCAAGTATCCTGAAAGGCAAGTCGGTTGCCGAGGCTCATGTACGCGCAGTCAGGACATCGGCCTATGTATGTACCAAGCAAGGCGCGATGCCTGTATTGCCCCCGGAACTCACCGATTGAAATGACGCAGATTATATGTGACCCTTACCAAGCCCGGAATCTTTCCGGGCTTTTTTATTTAGCGTTTTTTATGTCGTGTTTAACATCTCGGCGGCTACAATAATTGTTATCTGAGAAAATAACAAAAAACAGAGATTACTATGACTTACGATGACGCAATTAAAGCCACACCTGTGACACTTGTAGAGTTTTTCGCGACATGGTGTCCCCACTGCCGCAAGATGATGCCTGTGGTCGAGCAGGTCAAGGAACTTCTTGACGGCGACGCGACCGTCATTCAGCTTGATATTGATGAAAACAGGCAACTCGCCGGTCAGGCTGAAGTAGAGGGAGTGCCCACATTTATAATTTACCGCGACGGTGAAGAACAATGGCGCCACAGCGGTGAAATCGACGGCAACGCCCTTCTTGCCAAAGTACAATCTTACATGTAGAAGGCGATGGGAGTGCCTACGATATTCTCCCGGTTTCTCACAAGGATGGGCGTCCCTCACACCGACGCCTATTCCGACAGTGAGTTCCATAAAATGACCTTCAAGTCACTTTACGGACTGTCACACCTGCTCACTTCCTACGGCATAAAAAACGAAGGACTGAGATTTACCGACAAGTCGGAACTTACCCACCTCTCCACCCCCTTTCTCGCCCAGACTAACTCCGGAGTCTTTGTAATCGTCACTGACATCGACCCGGAAAGCCGCACCGTGCAGTATGACTCGCGGGGTGAAACACTAAATATAGACCTTGACGGATTCATCAACGCGTGGAACGGCATAGCCCTGCTCGCATTTCCTAATAACTGCTCGCGCGAACCGGGCTACCGTTCCCATCGCGCCACGGAATTTATCTCCTCAATATCTAAATATGCCCTTGCCGCAGCGGCTTTGTTTGTGATGGCATATTTCTTTATAATCCACCGTCTCTATGCCGATGTATCAACTGTGGCTCTCACTATGCTTGACTGCGCCGGGCTGTATTTTTCATTTCTCCTGTTGCAGAAGTCACTGAATATCCACACAGCCGCATCGGAGCGGGTATGCGGCATTCTCGAACAGGGAGGCTGCGACTCGATAATGCAGATGAAGGTATCAAAACTCTTTGGCGTCTTTTCATGGAGCGAGGTAGGTTTCGGATATTTCGGTGTCTCACTCGCCACATTGCTTCTCTTTCCTCACCTGCTGCCTCAGCTTGCGCTATGCAATGTGTGCTGCCTGCCCTACACCCTGTGGAGCATCTGGTATCAACGCTTCCGCGCCCACCATTGGTGTACACTCTGTGTCGGCGTACAGGCGACACTATGGCTGCTGTTTTTCAGCTATCTCGGCGGTGGATGGCTCTCGAAATCATTTCCGCTTCACGTCGACCTCATCACGCTGATAGCCGTCTATATATTTACAGTCTTGTTTATCAATCAGACACTGAGAACCTTTAAAAACCTGCCAGATCATGAAAAAAATTCCTGAGCCGGAAAATATCACGGCAATAAGACTTAAACCGGCTGAAATGAACAAGATACATTTCGGTGGCAACAGCACTCCCGTAACACCCACGCAGCTGGAATCGCCCGCCAAGTCTGCGTGACCCATCACGCCAACTCCCATATTCAGCCGGCAATCACGCGGCAGCATATAATACAAAAAAAAAGCAGCCCCACAAATTGTGGAGCTGCATAAGGGGAAGGGGTTTTGCGCTTCAAGATGGACTCGAACCAACGACCCTCTGATTAACAGTCAGATGCTCTAACCGACTGAGCTATTGAAGCTTGTAGTTAAATCTCCTTCCCAATATTGCGCTTCAAGATGGACTCGAACCAACGACCCTCTGATTAACAGTCAGATGCTCTAACCGACTGAGCTATTGAAGCATTATTGGATTTATTAATTTACGTCTCTCCGTAAATTGCGATGCAAAATTACATCGTTTTTTTGAAACATGCAACTTTCCGGCAAAAAATATTTTCAAAAAAATCACACTTTACGTGAGATGACATAATCAAAGAGCGAGACAAATATGTTACGTGTCTCGGAATCAGGGAAATCCGATATGATTTCCACTGCCTCTGCACGCAGCTCTTCCATGCGCCGGTAAGCATAATCAATACCGCCTGCCTCTTTTGCAAACTCGATGAGCGTCGCGATATCCGATGTCGACAGCATGTCGCGGCATGCAAGCTCCCTCATCTCGGCATGGCGAGGATGGTTGGCAAGCGACAGCGCATAAAGCAGCGGCAGCGTCACCTTCCCCTCTCTCAGGTCGTTGCCGGTAGGCTTGCCTATCGCGGTATCTTCAAAGTAATCAAATATATCATCCTTAATCTGAAAGCAGAGTCCGAACAGATAGGCAAAACGGCTCAAGCGCTCTATATCGGCATCGGAAGCGTTTACAGAATATCCGCCCATCTTCACACAAGCGACAAACAGCGACGCCGTCTTGTCACCGATAATGCCAAGATATGACTTCTCGTCAAGGTCATGACCACGCGCCTTGTCAATCTGGTCAATCTCACCCAGCGAAAGAGTGCATCCAAGATCGGATATGGTGTCGATTACCCGAAGGTCGCCGGTGTTGACCGCCTGCCTTAGCGAGGAAGAGACAAAGAAATCACCCACAAGCACTGCGATATGATTATCCCATATGGCATTTACCGTCGGACGGTTACGGCGCATATCCGTGTCATCGACCACATCGTCATGTATCAGCGAGGCGTTATGGAGCATCTCTATCGACGCAGCGGCGGAAATAGTGTTTGGAGTCACACCGCCAAACAGTTTTGCGCTCAGAATGACCAATATAGGTCTTATCTGTTTGCCTTTGGTTTTCAGATAGTTATTGACAATCTCATTCATCATTGCATTGGACGTTGCAAGCGTGTCAGCCATGCATTTGTTAAGCTGCATGATTTCAGGTGAGATAGTCTTTTGTATGTCGTCTAATATGGTCATGTCGGCAATTTGTGGTACAAAATTAGTAAAAGTTATAATTTATATCTAAATTTATGGTGTAATTTCTTGTTATAATAACCAAAATAGAGATTCATGGTTGAGAAAAAACTATTTCTGCTTGATGCTTACGCATTGATATACCGCGCTTACTATGCGCTGATACGCTCGCCGCGCGTCACGTCGAAGGGCCTTAACACTTCGGCTATATTCGGCTTTGTCAACACTCTTGAAGAAGTGCTGAAAAAAGAGACTCCGAGCCACATCGCGGTGTGCTTCGACCCCCACGGGCCGACATTCCGCCACGAGGCATATCCCGAATACAAGGCACAGCGCGAGAAGCAGCCGGAGGACATAACCAAGTCAATCCCCTATATCAAGGACATAATACGCAGCTTCGGCATCCCCATAATAGAGATACCGGGATTTGAGGCCGACGATGTGATAGGCACCTTGTCACGCAAGGCGGAAGAAGCCGGCTACACGACCTACATGATGACGCCCGACAAGGATTACGGACAGTTGGTGACCGACAGGGTGTTCATGTACCGCCCGTCGACAAAAGGTGCCGAAATAGAGATACGCGGGCCTAAGGAGATATGTGACAAATACGGCATAAGCTCCCCGCTGCAGGTGATTGACCTGCTCGCGCTGGAAGGCGACGCGGTCGACAATATTCCGGGATGTCCGGGTGTAGGAGAAAAGACAGCCATAAAGCTAATCAATGAGTGGGGCGACATAGATAACCTGCTTGCCCACACTTCGGACCTGAAGGGAGCCCTCCAAAAGAAGGTGACTGAGAACGCCGAACAAATCAGGTTTTCAAAATTTCTCGCGACAATACGCACCGACGTGCCGGTCGATATCGACATCGCATCGCTCGAACGGGGAGAGATTGACACCGAGGGATTATCGGCAATCTATACGGAACTCGAATTCCGCACCCTGCTCAAGCGCCTGCCGAAAGCTCCCGCATCGGAGTCATCACAGCAGGAGGCCTCAACCTCCGGCAGTCAGCCGCTGATGGGGTCACTATTTGATGATTTCGCAACAGAGCCCGCCGCCGGGCTCAGGACTCTCGACCGGGAGAGCCACGAATATACAGAGCTTACCGACGACGAGGCAATCAGGGCGGCAGTGGCAGAAGCCGCAGGACATGCCGTAATCGGTGTCGCCGCTTATTCAGTCGGCGCTGAAGACATGACATCAAAATGGTATGGGCTCGCATGGTCAGCCGAAAAAGGCAAGGCATTTTATGTCGCAATTCCGGCAATGCCCGACGAGCGCCGTGAGCGCCTCGCCATGCTCGCTCCGCTTTTCACGTCAGGAGCCACAGTCGTGAGCCATGACATCAAGAGAGAGATTCTGTTACTGCGGCGTGAAGGCGTTGAGTTCACGGCGGAATATTACGACACCTCAGTAGCCCATTATCTGCTTGAGCCTGAAATGAACCACGCGTTGCCGCGTGTTGCCGCCGCCTACCTTGAATATCACACACTCGATTACAGCGAAGGCGACCGACTCCGCAAAAAAGGCGAAGCGCTTCCTTCAGGTGAAGAGACGACCAGGATGTGTGAAATAGCCGATATAACCCGACAGCTCCACGACATCCTGTCACGACAAATCAGCGAAAACGGGCTGTCACATCTCATGACTGACATCGAGCTGCCTCTCATTCCGGTGCTCGCCGACATGGAATGGACAGGGGTGAGAATCGACATCAACGCGCTTGCCGAACTGTCGCGCAATTTCACGGCAAAACTGCATGAAATGGAGCAGCGTGCCTACGAGCTTGCCGGAGGTCCCTTCAACGTGGGTTCCCCCGCCCAGGTCGGAGAGGTGCTGTTTGAGAGGCTGAAACTTGACCCCAAGGCAAAACGCACAAAACGCGGAGCCTACTCGACGACAGAAGAGGTGCTTGAAAAATACCGCAGCGTTCATCCTGTCGTCGACCTCATCCTTGACATACGCGGCATGCGCAAGCTGTTGACCACCTATATCGACGCGCTGCCACAGCTGATCAATCCCGCGACAGGCAAGATACATACAACCTACAACCAGACAGTCACAGCCACAGGCAGAATCTCGTCGGCAAATCCCAATCTGCAGAACATCCCTATCCGCACCGAGGAAGGAAAAGAGATACGCAGGGCTTTCATCGCCGACAACGGCGACCTGCTTATGAGCGCCGACTATTCACAGATAGAGCTGAGACTCATAGCCGACATGAGCGGCGACAAGGACATGATTGACGCTTTCCTCTCCGAAGCCGACATTCATCAGGCGACAGCCGCAAAGATATTTCACAAGCAGCTTAATGAAGTAAGCGAGGAGGAGCGACGTCGTGCAAAGACAGCCAATTTCGGCATAATCTACGGCATCTCGGCATTCGGACTCTCACAGCGGCTGCGCATACCGCGATATGAAGCAAAGGAACTTATCGACGGATATTTCCGCACCTATCCCCACATAAAGGAGTATATCAGCGAGTCCATAGAAAAGGCCCAGCGCGAAGGATATGTATCGACTATCATGGGGCGCAAGCGCATGCTCCCCGACATCAACTCCGGAAACGCGGTAGTGAGAGGATATGCCGAGCGCAATGCCGTCAATGCCCCGATACAAGGCTCAGCCGCCGACATCATCAAGCTTGCCATGGTCAATGTGGCGCGCGACTTCAAGAAAGCGGGACTACGCTCCAAGATGATAATGCAGGTCCACGACGAACTTATATTCAACGTAGTGCCGGCAGAATTGGACACAGTAATGAAGATTGTGACCGACGACATGATGAACGCCTACTCCGGAAGGGTGCCGCTCGTCGTGTCGGCAGGCACGGGCACCAACTGGCTTGAGGCGCATTAAGACCCCGTTATAAACTCTTTACTGTCATCAGGTGTTGTAATCATTAGAAACTCTCTAATTGACAAAAACATGAAATACAACATCATTGACATCGAGGGCGTGGGCGACTCTTATGCCGAAAAGCTTAAAGCCGCGGGCATAACCACAGTCGACGGGCTACTTGAGGCAGGAGCGACAGCGAAGGGACGACAGTCTATCGCAGAGACTACCGGAATATCGGAAAAACTCATATTGCGCTGGGTCAACCATGCCGATCTGTTCCGAATCAACGGCGTAGGCCCGCAGTTTGCCGAACTGCTTGAAGCGTCGGGCGTAGACACAGTAAAAGAGATGCGCCACCGCAATGCGGAAAATCTCGCAGCAAAAATGGCTGAGGTCAACGAGCAGAAACATCTTACCCGACGCACACCGTCGGCAACAGAGCTTCAGAAGATGATTGACGAGGCAGCCGCTCTTGAACCCAAGGTAACATATTGACAGCACATGACCTGTCAATTGTAAAAATTAATTCAATCAGTTAAGAATCATCAAATATCGCCGCTTGTCTAAGGATAATCGGCGATATTATTGTTATAGTATCAAACATTGACCCATATATTTAGATAATTGCTAATCTATGAAATTGCACATGTAAAAAGTCGAAGGCGCGCCTTTCATCCCGGGCGCGCCTTCTTCGTCTTTATGCATGAGGCGGATGTCACACTGAGGTCATCTTATCATTGTCACCGGGTGGCACCGTGTCGACATCTTTAAACAGCTTGTCAAGCACCTTCTCCTGAAATCTCTGCATGATTTCCCAGAAGTTGGGGACAAAGAGAGTGCCGAGAAGAGCGTTCATCAACATGCCAAAGACCACAGCAGAGCCGAGTGCGACACGGCTTTCCGCGCCCGCACCGTGGGCAAACATCATTGGCATCACTCCGAAGATGAAAGCTATGGCAGTCATCATGATCGGACGGAATCTTATTACTCCGGCATCTTCCGCCGCCTGACGCAGGTCAACACCCGTGCGCCGGAAATATGTAGCATACTCGACAATAAGGATGGCATTCTTTGCCGACAGTCCGAGCAGAAGTATCAGACCGATTTGAGTGTATATGCTTATGCTCTGCCCCATGATTATCGAGCCGATAACCGTACCGAGGATAGCCACCGGCATTGACAGTACCACGGCTACGGGGTCGGTCCAGCTTTCATACTGTGCCGCGAGTACGAGCAAGGTCAATATGATGGCAAAGGCAAACACAAGAGTGACCGTGGTGCCTGCCTGAGTCTCCTGATAAGCCTCTCCGGTCCAGGCATAGGAGTAATTGGCGCCGAGAGTCTTGTCGACAATCTCCTCCATAGCCTTTATGCCGTCGCTTGAGCTGACTCCCTTGGCAAGATTGGCTGTGATGGATGCCGTGCCATACATGTTGTAGCGCGACGCCGAGGGCTCGCCCATGACAGGCACAATGGTGGTAAACGATGCAAACGGCACCATTTCACCGTCAGCGTTACGAACACTGAGCCTCAACACATCATCTATGTTGCCGCGTGCATTGTCATTACCCTTCACGGTGACCTGGTAAACACGCCCAAACTCCGTGAAGTCATTTACATAGCTGCCGCCCATATAGGCTCCGAGGGTAGAGAATATATCCTCCATCATCAATCCCTGCAATTTCACTTTATCACGGTCGATGTCGAGCCTGTACTGCGGCACAACGCCCTGATACAGACTTGTCACTGAAGCTATGCGGTCATCGCCCTTCACAGCCTCTTGTATACTTGCAATCGCCTTCATCATCTCCGATGCGCCGAGATTATTTATATCAAGCAACTGCATTTCAAGGCCCGATGACATGCCGAGACCGGGAATCGTCGACGGGTTGACCGAGAATACAATCGCCTCCTGATAGCGCGAGGCAATCTTCCCTACGCTGTCAATCATTGCAAATACACTTTGACCGGCACTCTTGCGTTCCTTCCACGGCTTCAGCACTACGAAAAGCGAACCCATGTTGGATGATGCGCCGCCTCCCATGAATGAAAATCCGGAAATAGCCATCACGTCAGCCACTTCAGGCAGCTCCTTTCTTATCTGAGCCGACAGGTCGTCAACCACCTTCTGAGTCCTTTCAAGCGAAGCCCCCTCGGGCAGCTGTATAGACGACATGAAATATCCCTGATCCTCCTGCGGGACATAACTTGTAGGCCACATCAGAAATGCCACCACTCCCGCCACGGCAATAAGCACGTATAGGCAGAGCGACCATCCCGCGTGACGGAGCATCTTCCCTATGCTTTTCTTATAAAGATTCTCCACCGCATTATATCCTTTGTTAAATATACGGTAGACCGGATTTTTAGTATTCTTGTTACGCGGCGTCAGGAAAAGCGCACACATCGCCGGAGTAAACGTAAGCGCGTTGAATCCGGAAAATGCCGTCGACACCGCGATTGTCAATGCAAATTGCTTGTAAAGCTGTCCGGTAATGCCACTGACAAATGCCGTGGGGATAAACACGGAGAGCAACACCAGCACCTCGCCTATCACCGGGCCTGTAAGTTCCTGCATCGCTTTTTCAGCGGCCTGACGGCGCGACAGCTTCCCTTCGTCGACAAGACGGGCACAATCCTCCACCACCACTATCGCGTCGTCGACCACAATGGCTATCGCCAGCACCAGTCCGAACAGAGTCAGGGTGTTTATGGTAAATCCCATAAGCTTCATCACGGCAAACGTGGCTATGAGCGATACCGGGATTGTGAGCATCGGGATTATCACCGCCCTCCAGTTTTGCAGGAATATAAGGATTACGACCATGACTATGAGTGCAGTCTCCACAAAGGTGACAAGCACCTCCTCGATTGACGCGGTGACAAAATCTGACGTGTCAAGCACGACATTATACTTTACCCCCGGCGGAAAATACTGACTGAGGCGGTCAAGTTCGGCACGCGCAGCCTTTGATACGGAAAGCGCGTTGGCGCCCGGCAACTGCTTTATGCCAAGCAATGCCGCCGGCTTTCCCGACACGAGTGTGGTAGCCGTATAGCTCTGGCTGCCGAGATCCACTTTTGCCACATCACGAAGACGGAGGATTCCGTCACCGTCAGTGCGGATTACGATATTGGCAAACTCATCGGCGGTCTGCAGCCCGCCACGCGACGTGAGAGTAAACTGAAACGCATCCTTGCTCTCATTTGGCGCGGCTCCCACCTCACCTGCCGAGACCTCCATATTTTGCGAGCGTATTGCCGAATAGACATCATCAGGCGTAAGCCCCCTCACTCTCATCAGTTCCGGGTCGAGCCATATCCTCATGCTGTATTCACCACCGCCGAACGCCTCAACTCCACCTACGCCCTTGACTCGCGAAAGCGCGTTAACAAGATTTATGTTGGCATAGTTGGTAAGATACAACGCGTCGTAGCGACCGGTGCTGTCACCCTCGACCGAGCAGAAAAGCACTATATTGGTCGACTCCTTGTTGACTGAGATTCCCTGTTCCTTGACAGCGGTAGGCAAAGTCGCCTCCGCCTGGTTCAGACGGTTTTGCACATTGATTGCCGCCTGGTCTACATCAGTTCCAAGCTCAAAGGTGATTGTCAGCATGTAACTGCCGTCAGAGCCCGAGTTGGAGCTCATGTAAAGCATATTCTCCACTCCGTTGACCTGTTCCTCGATAGGGACTCCGACCGTACGCGCCACTGTCTCCGCATTTGCTCCGGGATATGAAGCCATGACGCTCACGGTAGGCGGAGTGATGTCGGGATACTGAGCCACCGGCAATGACTTTATGGTAAGCAGACCGGCGAACACCATTACAATCGCAAGGACTGTGGCAAAAATCGGGCGGTCAATAAAAAATTTAGAAAACATCAGCTTTATTTTTACTTTGTCATGACTGTCTTTACCTGCATCCCGTCGCGCACTTTAAGCATTGCCGACGTGACATAACGCGAGTCTCGTGATATGCCCTTGGTCACGACACGCAACGAATCATGATATACACCCCCTACCTCGACAGGAGTGTAAACCACCTTGTCAGAGTCATTGACCACATAAAGATACTTTCCAAGCTGGTCGGTACCGATTGAGGCGTCTTTCACAAGGATGGCGGCGGAGTCAGTGTCATAAGGCAGATTGACCGTGACATACATGCCGTCACGCAATTCACCGTAAGGGTTATCGACAGTGACTTTCAAGTTAAGTGTACCTGTCTTCTTGTCAATGGTGGGCGACGTGTAAAACAGGTCGGCGGTATATTCATGAGGGAGCTTTTCCTCAAATTCAAGCGGAACCTTATGATACAACGCCGCCACGTCAGGATTGCTCTTAGACCCCATCATACGCTCATACTGCGAATCCTCTATGGCAAACGCCACCACAAGGGAGGAATCGTCATATATACGCGCAAGCGTGAACGGCGAGCCTTCTCCGTTTATGTAATTGCCTACATCGACTGTCGACGAGGTTATATGTCCCGTGAATGGAGCCCTTACGGTGCAATAGCCGAGATTGACATTGGCGGTGCTGAGTTCGGCGCGGGCATTCTTTATAGCCGCCTCAGCTTGCTGCATGTTGCTTTCGGCCTGGATGACTTCCATGCGCGACACTGCATCGCTCTCAAAAGCCTTTTTCATGGCTTGAGCCTGCTTTGACGCGTAATCATACTCGCTCTCTGCTGTGGCGAGAGCCGCTTGCGCCTGACGCACGGCGTCGTTATATTTGGTCGGCTCTATCGTAAACAAGACGGCTCCCTTTTTTACAAGACTGCCGCTGTCATAGTTTTTTGACAGCAACTGCCCGTTTACGCGTGCGACAACATCGGCTGACGCGTTTGCACCGGCATAGCCCGGATAAGACTTGTAAAGGGTAATCGAGTCGGTCACCGGCAACGCGACATCGACAGTAAGCATCCCTTCCTCTTCCTTCGCCTGCTTTTTATTACTGCATGAAGTAGCACCGCCGAGAGCAATACCGGCGATGATAAGTCCTGATAAATAGCTGTTGTTCATAATTCTATGCAGATTTTAATTATTTCCATTCATGTCATCTACACTCCATCCGCCGCCAAGCGCACTATAAAGCGATATAAGCGCTGTTATCGCATCGCCCTGCGCCGCGACAAGCGAATTGGTATTTTCAAGAAGGTTAAGCTGCGACGTCACTACATCGTTGAACGGGTTAAGCCCCCTTTTGTAAAGGTCAAGCGACAGGTCAAGCGACTTACGGCTGTCATTGACCACGGTGTCAAGCACTTCTATTTTCCGCAGCGTGGACAGGTAGGTCGATATCGCGTTGTCGACCTCCTCGACAGCCGTCATCACCGTAAGATTGTAATTGTCTATGCCTATAGCCATCTGCTCGCGCGCCGACGCCACATTATATTTTCTCGCAAGACCGTCAAAGACCGTCCAGCTAAGAGTCGGGGCTATTGAATATGTAAGGCTGTTGTTCTTGAACGTGTTGTCAAGCCGGCGCGCACTCGTGCCTATCGAGCCGTTGAGCGTAAGCGTAGGCAGGAAATCCTTCTTTGCAACGCCGAGAGCCGCGGCACAGCCGGCGAGCTGCGCCTCAGCCTCGACTATATCGGGGCGACGCCTCAACAATTGGGCAGGCACACCCACAGGCACAAGCTGATTATAGTCGGGCAGCTTGCGCGAAGGCTCAAGACGGCTGTAGATTGAGTCGGGATACACGCCAAGCAGTATAGCTATGCCATTGATAGTGCGGTGTATCGCCGATTCGAGTCCGGGCACGGAAGATTTCGTTGAATTATAGACAATTTTTGCCTGAGTCACGTCAAGCATCGACGCAAGTCCCGCCTCATGGCGCGCCTCGGTTATCTTCAATATCTTCTCCTGGGAAGCTATATGCTCCATCGCCACTTGCCATTCAGCCTGCCACACACGAAGCTGTATATAGTTTTTCGCAATATTGGCACACAATGATGTCATGACCGCGGCATACTCTGCTCGCGTTGCATCATAAGCCGACTTCTGCTGCTTTGCCTTCGCCCTGATTTTGCCAAACACATCTATCTCCCAGCTCATGTCAAGCCCCAGCGTGAAATAGTCGTCGACAACGGCATCGGTCATCACTTCGCCCATAGCCCCTGAACTGCGGCTTTTAGTCCAGCCGACATTCAGCCCTATATTGGGGAAATATCCGGCACGCACCGAATTGAGCGACTGACGCGCCATGTTAATGCGTCTCGCCGCCATTATGACATTGTAATTGTTTTCCACTCCTTCAGCTATAAGAGAGTCAAGCACAGGGTCATCGAAGTGGCTCCACCAATTGTCGTCGGTAGGAACCGACTGATTGAAATGCTCGTTATATGACCAGTGGTCAGGAATTGAATCATTCAACACCGTCTGCGCGGAAACGAAAGGAGCGCAAAAAGCCCCCATTACCGCTAATAGCTGAAACGTGAACAGTCTTATTCGCATAATAATAAAATCAATCAATATGTATAACCCCCCGCCAAGCAAAGTGGTTTACTTCATTTCACAGCTATTTAATCATATTTAACCTGACTGAGCAGCATAAAGTCAATGTATCAAACCGTCACCGGCAAGACGATAAGGCAATTTTCAGGCTACAGGGAGAATAAGAGTGTATTTTTTACACTTTTTTCTCTTTTTTTACATCCAGCGCTGTGGATTTTGTTGATTTTGAGTTATATTTGCAAATATTATAGCTTATACTAACTTTTTATCATGAATATCACAGCACGTATTCTTGCCACGGCGATGTGCCTGACAGGAATAAATGCAACGGCAGCCGACATCGAAATAGACCTCGGGAAAAAGGGCTCACCGATTGCACCGACAATGTACGGATTGTTTTTTGAGGATATCAACTATGCCGCCGACGGAGGTTTATATGCCGAAAAGGTCAAAAACCGCTCGTTTGAGTTTCCACAGGCTTTTACCGGATGGACTGTAGCCGGCAATGTGGAACTGCTCTCCGACGGGCCATTTGAGCGGAATCCCCACTATGTGAGGCTGAATCAGTCGGGACATCCCCACAAGCACACCGCACTTGAAAACGAAGGCTATTTCGGAGTGTCATTTGAAAAAGACAAGGACTACAGGTTTTCAGTATGGGCGCGCGCGATTGACACCGACACAAAAATACGCGTAGAGCTTGTCGACCCTGCAGCCGACGGCGAAACCCACGTCATGGCTCAGCAGGTGATAACCGTAGCCCCGGGTGAATGGAGGAAATACACCGCTGTCCTGACACCGGCGGCGACTGTTGAAAAAGGCAGGCTGAGGGTGTTTCTATGCCATGGGAAAGGAGCCGTCGACCTTGAGCACATATCGCTCATGCCCGCCGACACATGGAAAGGTCGCGAAAACGGGTTACGCGCCGACCTCGCACAGGCTCTTGCCGACACCCATCCCGGTGTGTTCCGATTCCCCGGTGGATGCATTGTGGAAGGAACCGACCTGAACACCCGCTATCAGTGGAAAAACACCGTAGGTCCCGTAGAAAACCGTCCGCTCAACGAAAACCGCTGGCACTATACCTTTGCCCACAGGTTTTATCCCGACTACTACCAGAGCGGCGGACTCGGATTTTTCGAGTTTTTCCAGCTCTGCGAAGACATGGGTGCGGCGCCGCTTCCGGTAGTGAGCGTAGGACTCGCCTGCCAGTATCAGAACAACGACGAGGCATGTCACGTAGCAGTCGACAGCCTTCAGCCTTATATTGACGACGCCCTCGACCTGATTGAATTTGCCAATGGCGACACCACTACCGTCTGGGGCAAGGTGCGTGCCGACATGGGACATCCCGCTCCTTTCGGACTGCGCTATATAGGCATCGGCAACGAACAATGGGGCGAGGAATTTATCGTTCGCCTCAATCCGTTTATCAAGGCTATACGCCATAAATATCCCGAGATAAAGATAGTAGGCTCCTCAGGACCGTCGCCCGACGGCAGCGACTTTGACATGCTGTGGAAAGAGATGTCACGCCTCGGCGCCGATCTTGTAGACGAGCATTTCTACCGTCCGGAAAAATGGTTTGTCTCATCAGCCGACCGCTATGACTCCTATTCGCGCAAAGGGCCGAAAGTATTTGCCGGTGAATATGCCTGCCACGGCGACGGAAAGAAGCGCAACCATTTCAACGCCGCCCTACTGGAAGCGGCATTCATGACCGGACTTGAACGCAACGCCGACATAGTGGAGATGGCGACCTATGCACCGCTTTTCGCCCACGTGGAGGGATGGCAGTGGCGACCCGACATGATATGGTATGACAACCTGCGCTCCGTAAAGACAGCGAGCTACCACGTGCAGAAACTGTATTCCGACAACAAAGGCACTCACACCGCAAAACTTACCGTCGACGGAAAGCCCGCGACAGGCGACAACGGACTCTATGCCTCGGCAGTCAAAGATAATGCCGACGGCAGCTACATCATAAAGGCAGTCAACGTGAGCGACAAGCCTCTCGACCTTAACCTTAAAGTAAAGGGGCTGAAAAAGGGAGTTGCCCCCGACTCGGTGACCGTCACAACCCTGCATGCCGACGATGACGCGGAAAACACCCTTGACCGCCCCCAACTCATCGAGCCGGCTATCGAGCGGATTGCTGTTGATAACGCTGCCGACTGGACGACCGTGCTGCCGGCAAAGACATTTGCCATCTACCGATTTACATCCAACAAATGACATTAAGATACAACCAATCAACCAAAACGACATGAACAACATGCTAAAAACATGGGCAGGCGCGGCGATAATCGCGGCACTTGCCATGCCTGTGGGCGCAAAGGAAAATTTTACCATCTCGCTTAACCCGCAAGATTCCGCTCCGGTAATCTCACCGGAGATTTACGGACAATTTGCCGAACATCTCGGACGCTGCATATATGGCGGCATATGGGTAGGCGAAGACTCCCCGATTCCCAACACCAACGGCTACCGCAACGACGTGCTTGAAGCGTTCAAGGCTCTACAAATCCCTGTGCTGAGATGGCCGGGAGGATGCTTTGCCGACGAATATCACTGGGTCGACGGAATCGGACCGAAAGAAAACCGTCCGCGCATGGTCAACAACAACTGGGGCGGAACAGTGGAAGACAACAGTTTCGGAACCCATGAGTTTTTCAACCTGTGTGAGATGCTCGGCACCGAGCCTTATCTGAGCGGCAACGTAGGCAGCGGTTCGGTGGAAGAGCTGGCAAAGTGGGTCGAATACATCACCGCCGCCGACGGGCCTATGGCTAAGGCGCGTAAAGAAAACGGACGCGAAAAGCCCTGGAAACTGAAATATCTCGGCGTCGGCAATGAGAGCTGGGGCTGCGGAGGCAATTTCACCCCGGAATATTATGCCGACGTGTATCGCCGTTACCAGACCTATTGCCGCAACTTCGACGGCAACCGCCTGTTTAAGATCGCTTCGGGTGCAAGCGACTATGACTACAACTGGACTGAAGTGCTGATGGACCGCGCCCGCAACAACATGGATGGCATCTCGCTCCACTACTACACTGTGATCGGCTGGAACGGCAGCAAGGGAGCGGCTACCAAGTTCAGCGACGATGACTATTACTGGACTCTCGGCAAGTGTCTTGAGATTGGCGACGTGATGCGCCGCCACTGCGACATCATGGACAAGCATGACCCCGACAAGAAGGTGGCTCTGCTCGTCGACGAATGGGGAACATGGTGGGACGTGGAGCCCGGCACAAATCCAGGACACCTCTATCAGCAGAACACAATGCGCGACGCGATGGTAGCGGCGCTATCGCTCAATACGTTCCACAACTTCGCCGACCGCGTGAAGATGGCAAACATCGCACAGATTGCCAATGTGCTGCAGGCGATGGTGCTCACCAAAGATGACAAGATGGTGCTCACCCCGAGCTACTATGCGTTCAAGATGTATATACCTCACCAGGGCGCAAAGCTTATACCGCTTACAGTCAACACCACCTACCGCCAGACATCAGACAAACGCCTCGTGCCGGTGGTAAGCGCCACCGCCTCGGAAAAGGATGGTAAAGTGACTGTATCGCTTGTCAATACCGACCTCAAGGAAGGATGTGACGTGGCAATCCCTCTCGGAGCTATCAAGGGCAAAAAGGTGACAGGTGAAATACTGACCGCCGCCGACGCACGCGACTTCAACGACTTTGATTCGCCTGAAAAAGTGACATTGAAGCCATTCACAAAGGCTAAAATCAGCAAGGGCAAGCTTGACGCTGAACTTCCACCGATGTCAATCGTGACACTCACTATCGAGTAAACCACCTGGTTCTAAATAAAATACGCGGGCGCCCCTTGTTAAGGGACGCCCGCGATTGCTAATTTATACTTCAAAAAAACTTATTTACCGTTTATCATTTAGTCTTGGTGAAAGTATATTTTTTCTTATCCGGAGTTATTGTCTCTTCAAGCGGTAGTCACTTCCGTCAAAAGAGATAACCAACTCGTCGCCATCAATATAGCAAGGCTCCGGCTCGATGTCATCATCATATATTTCATCGGGCTCATCAGCGAATCGACCCACAATTGAAATAAGAAAGACTCTTGTCCCATAGCCGTAGTCGTCATCCTCATCAAAATCATATGATGACAGCTTATAAGTACCGCTGAACGACCAGCTATATTCAGGGTAGTTAGCATCCTCGCCTTTAGCCGTCATCTTGCCGTCGGCAGTAAATGTCATTGTGACAACGTCATCTCCATTGTAGCCACCATTGTAGTCAAATGTACCGACCCAAGTACCGACGAGGGCATTTGAACCGGCATCATCATCGTCGTCACCACAAGAGGTAAAACCCGCGCAGCAGGCAATTACCAACATCACTGCAAAAAATTTAAACTTTTTCATTGTTAAAAACTGATATTTAATTAATTAATAAAGTAGCCATATCTACCGCCCGGCCCATGTCATGGCAGAATGAATATCAGTCACATGAAAAGATAGAAATTCCCGACATGTAAAGCCTCATCTGCATCGCCTGATAAGGAGGGCGACACAAATTGCAGCTCTGCAAGACGGGACACAGAGAATCATAAAAATCTAATTATAAAGGAAGAAGAGCCGTCCCATCACTTTCTCCACAGCCATACAGCCGGGCGAATTGCCAAGGTGATGTAATCTTCCTACCGGAGCATATCCGGTTTGCGTTGCAAAGTTATAAAAATGATTAAAATTTAGCCGCCCCACACATGTTAACAAACCTTAATAACATAGTTAAAAAACCGTCCCTGCATTGCTTCCACAGGTTTATTGCCCGGGAACCACATAGCTGTAGCAGCGTAATCGGCTACGCGAGGGAATCAATGTCAGAATACGCCCCCATTGCCGGTGTGGCTTGCGTTTATGCAAAAAAAGCGTGGCTGCCGGGCAGGCAACCACGCTCAAACTATCTATTACGAAAAGATTAGTCGATAAGTTCGTCAGCTTTATAGCCACCCATTTCACGGATAGCGTTCTTGAGCATTACATACTGCTCGAAGAGGTTGTTGACGGGCACTTCGTCGGTAGTGTAGTCGTGCATCGGGCTCTTGAGGAAGAAGCTCAAGAAGCGCTGGATGCCGTAACGTCCGCTACGTGCTGCAAGGTCGATGAGCAAGCAGAGGTCAAGACAAAGGGGAGCTGCGAGGATAGAGTCGCGGCAGAGGAAATTGATCTTGATCTGCATGGGGTAGCCCATCCAGCCGAAGATATCGATGTTGTCCCATCCTTCCTTGTTGTCATTGCGCGGGGGATAGTAGTTGATACGCACCTTGTGGTAGTAGTCGGTATAAAGGTCGGGCTGCTTTTCCGGAACGAGGATTGACTCAAGAGTAGAAAGCTTGCTGACCTCCTTGGTGCGGAAGTTGGCGGGTTCGTCAAGCACGAGACCGTCGCGGTTACCGAGGATGTTGGTAGAGAACCAACCTGCGAGACCGAGGCAACGTACACCGATGATGGGAGCGAAACCTGACTTAACGAGAGTCTGACCGGTCTTGAAGTCCTTACCTGCGATAGGCATCTTGGTCTTTTCGCAGAGTTCCCAGATAGCGGGGATGTCAACGGTAGTGTTGGGAGCGCCCATTACGAAGGGAGCGCCTTCGACGAGTGCAGCGTAAGCGTAGCACATAGAGGGAGCGATGTGTTCACGGTCGTCATCCTTCATAGCCTGCTCAAGGTCAGCGAGCTTGTAGTGAACCTTCTCGTCAACCGGCACATAAACTTCGGTAGAAGCCGCCCAGAGCACAACCACGCGGTCGCAGCCGTTTTCAGCCTTGAAGTCGCGGATGTCCTTACGGAGAGCCTCAACCATTTCCCAGCGGGTCTTGCAGTCCTTAACATTGTCGCCGTCAAGACGCTTTGCATAGTTGTGGTCGAAAGCTGCCTTCATCGGGACGATCTTTTCAAGCTCGTCCTTTACGGGAAGAATGTCTTTTTCTTTAAGAACCTCGCAGTTCATAGCCGACTCGAATGCATTGGCAGGATATACATCCCATGCACCGAATACAACATCGTTCAGATCAGCCATAGGCACGATCTGATTATATTTGAGATATTTCTTATCGGCACCTTCGCCCACGCGCATGATGTCGTACTGGGTCATTGAGCCAACAGGCTTTGCAAGTCCCTTACGAGTCATCAAAACACCAGTCATAAAGGTAGAACTAACTGCACCAAGTCCTACCACGAGAATGCCTAATTTACCTTCGGCTTTCTTAACGTCACTTTGATTCATGATTGTGATAGTTAAATTGTTTCTATTTTTTTACGGTTATATTCTTGATGAATAATTGTCACATCCCCCGATGATTCAAGGGAAAAACGTGTAAAAGTAGTTGTTATTTTTGAGATGTGAAAAGATTTTTCAACTAACTTTCTTTATATTTTGTGAAATTTAGCTAAAAAATATCGGTTTTAGCCAAAATAGCTAAATTTTACACCTTTTAGACCAATTTTATGTTAACAGACTATAACGCTACCTCAAGTAATTCTGACAGTTTTCCGATGATAGACGGATGCATTACAGCGTCTTCTTCGGCAGTCCAGCCCTTACCCTTGATCCAGGCGACCTTGCAGCCTATAGTCTCGGCAGGCACTATGTCCTTTTTATAAGAGTCGCCCACCACGAGCACCTCTTCGGGCTTCATGCCGAGAGCCTCGACACCGAGCCTGAATATCTGCGGGTCGGGCTTCCTGACCCCGACAACAGCACTCTCGATAATCTTGCGGAAATATTTCAGCAGTCCGAAATCGGCAAGCACGCTTTCCACGTTGCCGTAGAAATTGCTTACAAGCACGAGCGGATAACGGGCCGAAAGCTCGTCAAGCACAGGCTTAGCCTCCTCCACACACTCTCTTGCCGCGTCATAGCAGTACATCGCTATGTCGGGAGCAAGGAGCTTGATTTTGGCAGGGTCAATCTTGCCGTTGTCGGCAAGCCAAGTCAGCTCTATGACCATTTTTTTGTAAAGCAGGTCATAGAAATTGTCATCGGGCATTATATGGGGAGTCTTGGCAAGCTCGCGCTCGGCAAATACGTAAGCCTCCCTGAACACTTCCTTGTCAATCTCCACGCCTGAAGCCTGATAGCCGGCCCATATCACCTCGCTCCAGTGGGTGCCACGGCTGTCAATCGTCCCGCCGTAATCAAATATTATACCTTTTATATCTTTAATAGAGTCCATCCTTCAACTGCTTTGTAAAATTACGGCATATGCGCTCATGTCGCACACACATATATATAAGGAGTATATTAAGCACCGTCAGCTCAAACGCGAAGTAGAGCCAGGGCATCTTCAGAAACAACGAAGTGAACAGGGCGATAGTTCTCCAGTTGAACGAGAGGATATTGGTATATTTCATCAAAGGCAGACTTTCCTTACGGAAAGCATCGCGGAATGACTGAGGAATCTTGCCCGAGGGGAAGCGATTATGGAGTTCGGCGCGCAGCTCCTGCATGCGACGTGTATGTGACTCCTGATTGACAGTGTAATTGGTATAAAATGTCAATGTAAGCTTCTTCCAGAAATCATGTTTCCATGACAAAGATGCAAGCTTCTCCTTGAGGTCGCGCGCAGATTCAAGCTCGCTGCCCTCCTCCCCTTTAAGAAAATAGAGATGAAACTGCCTGTAATAGTCGGCACTCGCCGCCTGCTTCGCATGACAGATACCTGTCACCACGGCAACCACCCATATCACCCAGGGATGGGAAGAGAAAAACTCGGAGGTCATATTTTCCCTCAGGCATATCGCCACATATATGGTGGCAAACCATATATCGCCCGAAAGCCCGTCAAGTATCCTTCCTATGCGCGAATACTGCTTTGTCATACGCGCGAGCTGCCCGTCGGCAGAGTCAAACGAGTTGGCCCACACAAGCAGCAGCATACCGACAACGTTCATCCACATGACAGGGTAGAAGAACATCACCCCGGCGCCTATGCCGAGAAATATCGAGGCTATGGTGATAGCATTGGGCGTGACGCCAAGCTTCTTTGCAAGGCAAGCCCACATGTAGCCTATCGGCCGATAGAAGGCGAGGTCGATATGCTCTTCGGTGTCCATTGACTTCAATGTGTCGCGGTAGCTCACATTTTCCGGTGCGGTAGCTTTTATTTCGTTATCCATCAGCGATTTATTTTCGGTCCTTTATTGTCGAGAGTATGCACTTTGCGATATGGGGCGCTGCATCCATGCGGCAGGGGGCGAAACTGGGCCAGTCATTAAAGTCGATGATGCGTATATCGCCATCGGGACTGACTATGCAGTCGCCGCCGTAAATCTTGACATCAAGCACCTCGCTTGCACGCTGGCAGATGTCACGCATGTGTTTCTCGTCAAATTTTATGCCCGTCGACTTGCCGTTGATAGCCTCGTGGCCATATTTCGAGTGTCCCTCGTCGAAAGGATAAAACCAGAAGAAAAACGGAGTGCCCTGCACACCATAGAACTTGATAAGGTCACCGACAAGATGACGATTGATGACCGCGCGCCTGATGCCACGGAGAAAATATTCCTGAAGCACCTCCTGCGCCTCCTCGGGATGACGCACATAGCTGACATCCTCCTTATGCATGGCGTGAAAATCGCCGCGCTTAATCCAGCACTGGGTGAATCCCGACTTTTTCAGCAGAGCGGTGACCCCTTCGTCAGTGTTCACCATCAGGCTCTCGGGATAAGGTATATTGGAGCCGAGAAGTATGCGGGTCATGCGCTCACGCGTACAGTTTTCTATACCGTAGCCTGAATTAATCACGAGAGCGCCCTCGTCCTCACGCTTCTGAAGGAGATGAATCGATTTCATCTCACGACACATATTGATAATAATATCTTCCTTGACATCTCCGGCGATAAACTGGTCCTCGCTGTAGATATTGACCTCACATCCCCGCTTGCGGAGATGGTCGGCAGTGGCATTGAATATTGCGGCATCATTGCCGATATGATTAGGGGAGTATGCCCCTGCCCTCATTATGCCGGCTATCTTTATTTCAGCCATATTTATTGTTGTGTTGATGATTGGTTTTGAAAATCACTGAATCAGTCACCGTTGATAAATGACTCCGCTGTCGCTATGTCACCCGCGTGGTCCACATCCACTATCTTTTTAAACGGATAGGCACGCAGACGCAGCCCCGACTCGACAAGCGCCCGCTGGTAATTGCGCATGCGGCTCACACCCTCGTTCATGCAGCGGTCGAGCACATCGAGCGCGGGAGGTGTCAGCCCGTAGACACCGCCGGAGATATATTTCACCCCGTCAAATGCGGCGTCGCGGAACGCAGTGATGTACATATCGTCGTCGACATCTATGTAAAGCGGCTTTTCATCATCGATAAACGAGGTCACAGCCATGCAGCCGTCGGCATCACCGCTCGCCTCAAAAGCCTCCACGTAATCTCGGAACTCATCTTCGCGGAAGATTGTGTCAACAGTAGTCAGCACAAATTTACCATTGTCGGGAAAAGCCCTGCTCACCTCCCAGAAGGAGTGCATCGAGCTTGGCGTGGACTTCACGACAAGATGCAACGGGACGGGAAGTTCAAGGCTCTCTATAAACTCCCTGACCTCAGTCATCTGTTCGTTGACGATAATCGAGAGAGACTCCGGATTGCACTTCATCATGATGTCGATGAGGCGTTTTATCATCGGCGTCCCGTTAAGATGTACAAGCGGCTTAGGCAGCAGCACACCTTCCTGGGCAAGGCGGGAGCCTTCTCCCGCCGCAATTATAGCATAGTTCATCAGTGAGTGTATATAGGATTAATCGTGGTCGCTGTCATCTTTGGACAGGTCGAGCACAACATTATCTTTGCTCTTATCAAAATATTGCTTGCGCAGCGGACTGCGATAGGCATAATCGTAGTCATTGCGATGACGGAACACATCTATAGCCATATAGATAGCCTCGCGCATCGACTCCTCCGACGCCTCTCCCTTGCCGGCGATGTCAAAGCCTGTGCCATGATCGGGCGAGGTCCTGACAAAGGGCAGACCCGCAGTGAAGTTGACTCCGCTCTCCATAGCGATTGTCTTGAACGGCGCAAGCCCCTGGTCATGATACATGGCAAGCACGCCGTCAAATTTCATGTAGGCCTCGGAGCCGAAAAAGCCGTCGGCGGCATAGGGACCGAACACAAGCATCCCCCCTTTTGCAGCCTCTTCTATAGCCGGGGCTATAACCTCCTGCTCTTCTTTGCCGAGCAGACCGTTTTCACCGGCGTGGGGATTCAACGCAAGCACCGCGATACGGGGTGCCTGTATGGCGAAGTCGCGGCGCAACGAGCGGTTGAAAATAGAAAGCTTTTCAAGTATAGCCTCGCGGGTGATGGCACCCGACACCTTGGCTATGGGCAAATGGGTAGTCACGAGAGCGACCCTGAGGTCACCGCTGCACAACACCATAAGGCTCTTGTCGCCATCGCCCACCGATGCTTCAAGATATTCCGTGTGACCGGGGAAGCGGAATGTGTCGCTTTGTATTGAGTCTTTGTTGATGGGCGCAGTCACAAGCACGTCAATGTCGCCGTTGCGCATGTCGGCAACCGCACGCTCAAGCGCTATGAAAGCGGCTTCGCCGGCAGCCTTTGACGCCACTCCCGGTTCAATCCGGGTGTCCTCGGGCACAACATTTATAATGTTGACCTCGCCATCCCTTACCTCCGAAGCCGAAGCCGCAGTGTACATGTTGAACTGCGGCAGGTCGGCGCCTTTGCGATAGTAAGCGGCTATCTTTGCCGAGCCATATATGACAGGTGTACACAATTCTGTCATGCGGGGATCCTCAAGCGCCTTGAGTATCACCTCATATCCTATGCCGTTAATGTCGCCATGCGTGATGCCGACCTTAATCTTTCTATTATCTTTCATTATGAATTATCCAAATTATCTCGCTAAATTACAAATTATCCCCCACATACACAATTTTTCACTTTTGGAGTGAATACATCCAGGCAATCTCGTCGGCCCAGATAGTGTCGTCGGGAGTTTCGAGAATCAGAGGGATATTGTCAGTGCGCGGGTCATTCATGATAAGTTCAAACAGCCTCGCCCCTATCGCGCCTTTACCAAGGCTCTCGTGGCGGTCGACGTGAGAGCCGACGCCCTTCTTGCTGTCGTTGATGTGCATTCCGCTGAGATAGCTCTGCCCTATAGTGCGGTCAAATTCCTCCCACATGGCTTCGTAGCCCTCATCGACGGCAATATCATATCCGGCGGCAAAAGTGTGGCACGTGTCGATACACACCCCTACCCTCGACTTGTCGTTAACTCCGGCTATTATACGGGCGATCTGGTCAAATGAGAATCCCAGATTACTGCCCTGGCCCGCTGTGTTTTCAATCACCGCCTTTACGCCTGAAGTCGCGTCAAGAGTGATGTTTATAGACTCGGCTATGCGGTCGAGGCATGCCTCCGGGTCAATCTGGTTAAGATGGCTCCCCGGATGGAAATTCAGCATCGTGAGCCCGAGCTGCGAACAGCGCATGAATTCATCAAGAAACGCTTCGCGCGACTGCTTGAGCTTAGCCTCGTCGGGCGATCCGAGATTAATCAGATAGCTGTCATGAGGAAGTATGCACTCGGGTAAATACCCGTTTTCCCTGCAATTTATCTTAAAGGCTTCCGCCTCCTTCTCCGATATAGGTTTGCTTGTCCACCGCGACGGGTTACGCGTAAAAAGAGCAAACGCCTTTGCCCCTATCGCTTTTGCATTAAGCGGCGCGGAACTTACTCCCCCCGCCACTGCAACATGTGCTCCAACATATTTCATAATCGTTCAATATTCATTATTTGTTTAACCAATACAAAGATAATCACTTTTAGCCAAAAGGCGGAGTGACATAATCAAAATGAACCGCAGGTTGTTATAATAAATACTAAAACACCTATCCATATGAAACTTACAGAGAGGGACAAAAAAATCATAAAGCGTATATTGTACATCCTTGTGCTTGGATTGTCGCTGGGGCTCATAGTCTACATCTCCATCGACACATTCACCGGTGTCAATTTTCTGGAAAACAAGAACTACATGACATTCCAGATGTGGGTATGCGTCGTGTTTATGATTGACTTCTTTGTCGAGCTCGCTCTCGCCGACGACAAGTGGAAGTATGTGCGCCACCGCTGGTTTTTCCTCTTGCTCTCCATCCCCTACCTCAACATCATCAACCTGTGGCACATAGACTTCTCGCCGGAAGCGCTATATTTCATCAGGTTCATCCCGCTCGCCCGGGGTGCCCTCGCGCTGGCGATTGTAATCGGCTACATGACCGACAACGCCCTGTCATCATTGCTGCTATCCTACATATCCATCACCTTGTCGGTAATCTACTTCGGAAGTCTCATATTTTTTGAGCTTGAAGCCCCCGTCAACAACATGGTGCCCAATTACGGCGCGGCGCTTTGGTGGGCGTTCATGGACGCCACTACCATAGGCAGCAACATTTATCCGATGACCGTAGTCGGGAAAATACTCGGTGTAGTGCTCGCGGGAATGGGCATGATGATGTTTCCGCTCTTTACCGTCTACATCACCAACTGGGTACAACGCTACAACCGTCGTAACGCTCCGGCACTGTTCAATGCGGAATTTTCCGACAGCGCCCCCGACCCCGACAACATGTGACCCGACACAGCCCTGCCGCCGCCCGCGTTCCGGAAGCTTGGTTGATTTTTGTCCGCCTATTAAGCTGATTATGTGAGAAATTTGTCATATCTTTGCGGTGAATAACTTTGCGCAATGGCATTGCGCACCGGCTTTCAGCCAACCTGCGCTAAGGTTTCACTCGCGAATGTTATTTGTACTTGAATTAGACACAAGGAGATTCTGCATTATCCGCATTTTGAGAATTGCAAACAGATGAAAACGACAGACGATTTCTTCATACCCGATAATGAGGTCAAGCTCCCCGAAGAACTTGATTACAGCCGGGTGGATGAATATATCCGCTCGGCAGAGGCTTTTTCCCGCTCCACATATCAGAGCGTCTATATCATCGACTATTTCAAGCAGAATTTCCTGTATGTGTCGCCAAATCCGATGTTCCTGTGTGGATTGACACCTGAGCAGATGATGAAACTTGGCTATCGTTTCTATCTGGAATATGTGCCGGAAGATGAACAGCAGTTTCTAATAGATCTGAACGAAGCAGGGTTTTCATTTTATCAAACGATTCCGGTTAATGAGCGTAAGGACTGGTACATCTCTTATGACTTTCATATACTTAACGAAGGAAAGAAGATACTTGTGAATCACAAACTTACCCCTCTTGCCGCAACCTCTGACGGCCGTATGTGGCTTGCTCTCTGCGTTGTGTCAGCATCTACCCACACATCTCCCGGTCATATTGAGATGCACCGTGCCGGTTCGCCTGATTATTTTGAATATAACCGAAACACCCGCAGATGGAATAATCGGCAAATGCCGACTCTTACCGATGGGGAAAAGGCTGTGCTCACTCTGTCAATTCAGGGTTACACCATGTCGGAGATTGCCGACCGAATATGTCTGTCACCCGACACCATCAAGAAATACCGTCAGCGCATATTTGAAAAACTGGATGTGCGCAATATCTCCGAAGCCATAGTTGCCGCTACAAACAACAAGCTACTCTAAATTCTTGCATAAATAAAATCGTGGAAAATGCTTTACCTCGCGTCCGACAGCGATGTTGGCTGCAATCCGCGCGCATATATGCGCTGCGGTTTTAAGTGCCGCATGGCTTGTCAAACCGTTTCTAATGTCGGGTAATGAATCACGCAACCACTCGCAACCTTCTACATTCCAAAATGCACAATAACCTGCCATATATGTTGCCGCCAATTGCCTAAGCTCAGGTTTGCTAAGCAAATTTCTTTCATCTTCGGGCATAACAACGATAACACCTGCTCCATTTACAAAATCGAATGGCAATATTAAAGGGACAGTCGCAGCCTTTGATAAACAAAAACTGCCTTCATTGACATTCTCGGCAATAACATCAACATTTCTCGGCATAGGCATTTTATCAGAGCGAGATATTATTTGAATGGACTCAAAGCCCAACTGTTGAAGTTCGGTCCTGATGCTGTCAATAAACTCAGTCGCTCCTACGACTGCTATTCGGCAGTCTGCTATCCGGCGTCTTTCTTCGCTTGTCATTGGTGCGTATTTAATGACGACTCATTAGATCGATGTATTCTTGTAATGTACACATTCCCATTGAGGCTCTACGCGTATTAACATTTTCAGGTTCAAATATGGGAGCCGGTACAAATACTCCATTTTCATCAATATTTCCTTGAGATCCATATAACTGCAACTTGCCGGACCAACAGGCAATCCTATCCTGCATTACTGCTATAAGTTCGCCACGGATTTTCCCGTTATGTGCCGCTCCTATAAATTTAGGCAGATATTTTTGTTGCAGTTCAAGAGAACTATGCTGTATTACAGCCCAAAGGACTTCATTCTCCTCTCCAAAATCCAAATTGTAGTTCTCCAATATGTCGAATACCCGTATAAGATTTATGCTGTCATTATGCCATATTTCTCGGCCTATCTTCTGATGCAAAATGGTGTCCTGAGGATGTTCCTGCCAAGCAGTAACAATTCTGTTGCGGGGTTCCTGATCCAATTTGAGTATTTCTTTCAATTCAGCCCGTATATCATTTGTTTTCCTGCGATATTCAATTTGCAATCCGGCTCTGTAATTGTCAAAGACAATATTCCTTCTACTGTCAATCCAGTTAGCGAGAATATCATCATAAGTATGGTCAAGGAGATTGCCTTTGCTCGTCCAATACCACGGTTGAAAACCCATTGAAGTTGTTTTAGGAGTCGTGGATTGGAAAATATGCAGGCAAGCCATAGGTATTGAGCCATAATGCAATTTATCCACAACGATTAGAGTACCATTCCTTTTATCTTTATAAGTATTGGAATAGATTTCATAAGGTTTTCTATCGCCTTCGTGTATATCATCATCCCATACCCATGAGGTTCTCGGAATGGAATCATTAAGATTAAAGGAAACAGCAGCAGGCTTGACATCACGATAATTTTTTGGCAACTCCACCCACATTGTATTTTCCAGTGGGGCATAGAAATATACAGTGCTATTTTCAAGACCGCAGACTTTCAGAATACGGGTAATATATTTTCCTGCATCCTTGTGAATTGATAAAGAATCGGCACAACTGATGAGAGTCATTGCGGGATTAAGGGCATGGGGCCCAAAGCTGAACCTTAGAGTAGAATCGGAGTTTATAATATCGCCTACGACTCCGGAGAATGACCATTTTTCATTAGAGAATGTAATGGGTTTCGGGCTCGAACACGATGTTATCCATAGAATTGACAACATCAAAAGTATCTTCACTATATTGTTCATAATATCTTGGTTTAATCTGCTGCAAAATTAGAACTATAACACCATGCGTACCATACCCAAAAGTGTATGTTTTCACTCCGAGCTTCATTTGGACATTTGCCGCTGTCCCTGTAAAACTCATCCCAACATGGAGAGGACAAGAGTATCAGGCGACTTCAATTAAGGAAGCAATCCGAAGCGGCGACAAAAAAATAGCGCGGCAGATAGGCAATATGTGGAGCGAAATTGTTATATTTGCAGTTTAGATTGACCAAAATAAAGTAATATGGGAAGACTTGTAGCTATCGTAGGACGTCCGAATGTGGGCAAATCCACTCTTTTCAACCGACTGACGCAGACCCGTACGGCGATTGTCGATGACACCGCCGGCACCACCCGCGACCGCCAGTATGGCAAGGTTGACTGGTGTGGTAAGGAATTCTCAATAGTCGACACCGGAGGATGGGTTGTCAACTCTGAAGACATCTTTGAGAGCGAAATCAACAAGCAGGTGCATCTTGCCATTGAAGAAGCCGACGTGGTATTGTTTGTCGTAGACGCCATGAACGGAGTCACCGACCTTGACGATCATGTCGCCAACATATTACGCCGATCTAAAAAGCCGGTCATCCTTGTCGCCAACAAGGTCGATTCCGGCGACTGGATGTACAATGTACCGGAATTTTACAAGCTCGGACTTGGTGAACCGTTCCCCGTATCGTCGGCAAACGGTTCAGGCACAGGCGAACTGCTTGACGAAATAGTCAAAGACCTCCCCGAAGAAGACACCGAGGAGCAGAATCTTGAAAAGATACCGAGATTTGCAATCGTAGGTCGCCCCAACGCCGGCAAGTCATCGATAATCAATTCATTCATAGGCGAAGACCGCAATATCGTCACCAATATCGCCGGCACCACCCGCGACTCGATATATACGCGCTACAACAAGTTTGGATTTGATTTCTATCTGGTCGACACTGCGGGCATACGTAAAAAAAACAAGGTCAACGAAGACATCGAGTATTACTCAGTCATCCGCTCTATACGTTCAATCGAGGCATCTGATGTGTGTATTCTCATGATTGACGCCACTCTCGGCATCGAGAGTCAGGATGTCAGCATATTCTCGCTTATCCAGCGCAACAAGAAAGGGCTTGTAGTCTGTGTCAACAAGTGGGACCTTGTAGCCGACAAATCACAGGCTGCGATACGCCACTTCGAGGATGCCATCCGCAATAGATTTGCCCCCTTTACCGACTTCCCCATAATCTTCGGGTCGGCACTTACAAAGCAGCGTATCTTCAAGGTGCTTGAGACAGCGGTAGACGTGTATAAGAATCGCCAGCGTATAATCCCGACATCACAGCTTAACACCTACATGCAGGAAGTGATAGGCGCATATCCGCCGCCCGCAAACAAGGGTAAATACATTAAAATCAAGTATGTGACCATGCTTAAAGAGCAGATTATACCTACTTTCGTGTTCTTCTGCAATCTGCCGCAATGGGTCAAAGAGCCCTACCGCCGCTATCTTGAAAACAAGATACGAGAGAAATGGGACTTCTCAGGCACACCTATAAACATATTTATGCGCGAAAAATAAACTTACGCGCGACATTTTACTAATAAATACATAATTATGACATTTGAACAACTGGGGGTAAGAGACGACCTCCTTAAAGCCATACATGAGCTGGGATTTGAATACCCTATGCCCGTGCAGGAGAAGGTGATACCCCACCTGCTCAACGAGGATGGCGATGTAATCGCACTCGCACAGACCGGCACGGGAAAAACAGCGGCATTCGGGCTCCCTGTATTGCAACGCACTGACACATCGAGAGATGTGCCTCAGGCTCTTATCATCGCCCCCACACGCGAGCTATGCCTGCAGATAGGCAGCGACCTCGCCGATTTTTCCAAATATATCAACGGACTGAAAGTCCTCCCCGTCTACGGAGGCTCAAGCATCGAAAGCCAGATTCGCTCTCTAAGGAAAGGAGTGCAGGTGATTGTAGCCACCCCGGGACGCCTTATCGACCTCATCAAACGCGGCGTCGTAAAGCTCGGTGACGTGCACACAGTGATACTTGATGAAGCCGACGAAATGCTTAACATGGGATTTGTCGACGACATCAACGACATCCTCAGTCATGTGCCTGAAAACCGCAAGATGCTCCTTTTCTCGGCAACCATGCCCAAGGAGATTGCTAAAATCGCGGCAAAATACATGCACAATCCGCAGGAGTTTGTCATCGGCACAAAAAACACCGGAGCCGAGAATGTGCGCCACATCTATTATATGGTACACGCACGCGACAAGTATCTCGCGCTTAAACGCATAGCCGACGACACCCCAAACATATACGGCATCGTGTTCTGCCGCACACGCAAGGAGACTCAGGAAATCGCCGACTGGCTTATACAGGACGGATATAACGCCGACTCCCTGCACGGCGAACTTTCTCAGGCTCAGCGCGACATGGTGATGAAGAAGTTTCGCGACAGGGTGTTACGCATACTTGTCGCCACCGACGTTGCCGCACGCGGTCTTGACGTGAGCGACCTCACCCACGTGATAAACTACGGAATCCCCGACGACATTGCCACTTATACCCATCGCTCGGGCCGCACCGGCAGGGCTGGCAAGACAGGAGTGTCGATAGCGATCATCCACTCGCGCGAACGCGGAAAGCTCCGCGATATCGAGAAGCGCATCGGCAAGACATTTGAGCGCAAGGAGGTGCCTACCCCCGCCCATATCATCGAGAAACAGCTGTACAATCTCGCTGACCGCCTTGAACGGGTGAAAGTCGACGATGACGAAATAGGGAAATATCTGCCCGGAGTGCTCCGCAAGCTCGAATGGCTGTCGGAAGAAGACCTTCTCAAGCGCATGCTGTCGCTGGAATTCAACCGTCTGCTCGAATACTACAAGGATGCTCCGGAGATTGACTTCATCGACGAGAAACCGCGCAAGGAGCGCAGGGAAAAAGAAAAGCCCCGTTCGCCGGAAGAGAAAGACCGCCGCACAGCCGACCGCGGAATGGCACGCATATATGTCAACGCGGGAAAGAATGACGGATTTTTTGCCGGTAATCTCATTGACATACTCAACCACGCTATTCATGGCCCGCGCATAGATGTAGGCAGGATTGACCTGATGCCCGGCTATTCGCTTTTTGACGTGAAAAAGGCTGATGCGCGTAGAGTTGTCGAAGGTCTCACAGGCACTGACTTCGTGGGCAATAAGCTGTATGCCGAAATCGCCGATCCCGAAAAGGACTATTCACGCGCGTCGTCACGCCGCAAGCCTGAAGGAGAAAAAGCCTCAAAGAAAGAGAAAAAAGAGAAACACGGCAATTTCGACAAATTCAAGAAAAAGAAAAAAGGCGGTACAGGACGCCGCTGAAACTCTCAACACTCTCAATACCCCCAATCCTCATGAAATCATTACAGACCCGATTTATTGCGATAATGTTGCTGATAGCCGCCGGTATACCGGCGGCTGTAGCCCGCATTACTGCCGCCGGCGCGTTTGCAGATGCTCCGGCATCAATGTTTCCGTTGCTTGACCGAAACACCCGACTTGACATGATTGACTACTTCAACAGCGGGTCGGCTACCGCGTCAACCAATGCCATGCAGGGCAAGTCGCGGATAACTTCGCTGACACCCGATGACATAAAGATTGCAATGACCGATGCTTCGGCCTACCAGATTTCCATATTACCATCGGGCAACGACACCATCATCGCGGTAATACAGACCGTAGCCACACCGGCTCATGACAGCCACATAAACTTCTATTCGCGGTCATGGCAGGAGCTTAAAGGCAACTATTTCACGCCGCCGGTCATGAATGACTGGCTCTCGGAAAGCGGCAAAAAAAATGACGGCGAAGTAGCCGTGATGGTTCCCTTCATGCTTGCCGAGTATGTCTACGACCCGGCGACCGCCACCCTTTCACTCACCAACAATCTGAAGGAATTCCTGTCGCCCGACGTCTATCAGCTTGTAGCCGACTATCTGTTGCCGTCAATCACCTACAAATGGGACGGAAAGCGCATGAACAAAGTTAAATGACCCCTGCGTGGAATCGCTCTCACTCCTACAGCTCAACAAGCGCATAGCGTCGCTTGTCATGACCCCCGCGACTTCCAATATATGGGTCACGGCTGAACTTAGCGATGTAGCCGTGCGCGGAGGCCACTGCTACATGGAACTGCTACAGAAAGACCCCGCGTCGGGAGCGACCGTGGCAAAGGCGAGAGGAGCCATCTGGGCAAATCAGTTTGTCAGAATCCGCTCCGACTTCTATGCCGCCACGGGACAAGACTTCTGCACCGGGCTTAAAGTGATGGTCAGGGCATCGGTCTCCATGCATCCCGTCTACGGCATGTCGCTTGTGATTAATGCCGTCAATCCCGATTACACGATGGGCGACCTCCTGCGCCGTCGCAACGAGATGCTCGCCCGCCTGAAACAGGAGGGAATCCTTGACCTCAACCGCAGCCTTGAATTTACAGAGCCGACACTGCGCATAGCCATAATCTCGGCAGAAGGCGCGGCGGGCTATGGCGACTTCATGAATCAGATTGCAGGCAATCCGCTGCACCTGCGCTTTTCCACGCGACTATTTCCCGCGGTAATGCAAGGTGACAAAGCCGCGCCCACAATTATATCGGCGCTCGAAATGATTGCCATGCAGCAGGATGACTGGGACTGCGTGGTAATAATCAGAGGCGGAGGCGCCACAAGCGACCTTCTCTGCTTTGAGGACTATAACCTGGCGGCACACGTCGCTCAATTCCCCCTGCCGGTGATTGTCGGCATCGGTCACGAGCGCGATATAACCATATTGGACTACGTGGCATGTGTGCGCGTAAAGACCCCTACGGCTGCAGCTGAATGGCTAATCTCACGCGGCAAGGCGTCCATCTACCGTCTCGACCTGCTCGGACAGCAGATAGCCAATATCGCGCGCGAGCATCTCTCCGGATGCAAGGAACAGCTCGGACTCATGGAGGGACGCATGCCGACACTCGCCACTTCAATGATTGAGCGTGCCAAAGCCAAGATTGAACGCCATTCACTTGCCTTACAGCAGATAGCATCCCGTCACATCGCTCCCCGCATGGCAGCTCTCGACACAATCGAGTCATCGCTCAACGTACTGACTGCCAATGCCATACAGAAGCGCTCGGCACGCCTTGACGCGCTTGCACAGATGCTTGACGCTCTGTCGCCGCAAGCCACTCTCAGACGCGGTTACTCAATCACACGTGTCGACGGAAGAATTGTCACGAAAGCCTCCGACATACCGTCAGGCACAGTGATGACAACCACACTTGCCGACGGTGAAATCACTTCAGTAAAACAATGATTTAACTTCTACCATACATATCGCAACATGATACAACAGCCCACATTCACCCCTGTATCGGAAATATCCTATAATCAAGCGATTACCGAGCTTGAAGAGATAATGAAACGCATGCAGAGCGACGCGCTTGACATCGACCTGCTCGCGGCTTACACCCGCCGCGCCACAGAACTGATCGCAGAGTGCCGCCGCAGGCTTACAGCCACTGACGAGGAACTACGCACAATCCTGTCCTGACCCGAGCAACCGGAATGAACGCAAGAAGCGAAGTAGCGGTAATAAGGCACGTGACCTGGATAGGATTCTGGGTAAACGCCGCACTGATGATTCTGAAACTCTTTTTCGGATTCTGGGGTCACAGCGACGCGCTCGTCGCCGACGGCTTTCACTCGTTCAGCGATTTCGGCACTGACTTTATTGTGCTGATATTTGTAGCCGTTGCCTACAAGAGCGCCGATGCCGACCATCCCTACGGACATGGCAAATTTGAGACATTTGCCTCGCTTCTGATTGCATTCGTCCTCCTTGCCGTAGCTGTAGGCATCGGCTGGGGAGGAGTCTCGACCATACTGTCGTTTTACCACGGTGAAGCGTTGCCGCGCCCCGATGTGTGGACAATCGTCGTGGCAATCATGTCAATCGCGGCAAAAGAATGGCTATACAGGATGACAGCGGCAAAGGGCAAGGCGATAGGCTCGTCAGCCCTTATCGCCAACGCATGGCATCACCGCAGCGACGCTATATCATCGGTGGCGACACTTATCGGAGTGTCAGGCGCTTATTTCCTCGGGGTCAAGTTCAGGGTTCTCGACCCCATAGCCTCAGTTCTCATAGGTATCTTCATCGCATGGTCAGCGATTAAAATCGCCCGTCCGTCAATAGACGAGTTGCTTGAACGTGCCCTTCCGCAGGAAGAGGTCGACAACATCCGCGACATCATACTCTCTGTGCCGGGAGTTCTCGGTCTGCACAAGCTCAAGACCCGACGCGCAGGACACTCCGCGATAATAGACGTCGACATAAAAGTAGACCCCGACATCTCCGTTACGCAGGGGCACGACATAGCGTCGCGTGTCGAACACACAGTCAGGACTCACTGGCACCAGGATATAATAATGTACATCCACGTCGAGCCGTTTAACCCCACCGCCACATCCTGCAATTTATAGCCGGCTGCGGTAATAGCTGCGGTAATAAAACTTAAAAACCGCGCCTCACCGCTGATTTATGACGGATTTTCAGTAATTTTGCAGCAGAAAATCTACCGAGTGCTTGCTACCTCGTAAAAAACAAGAATTATGAAACAATTAACTACCGAGCGTTTCTCGCTCCCCTTTCTTCTGTTGACGGTACTGTTCTGTGTGTGCCTCATCATCGCCAATTTAGTAGAAATCAAGACTGTGTCGCTTGGCATCGTGACTGTCACTGCCGGCATGGCGGTATTTCCCATAAGCTATATCATCAATGACTGCCTCGTGGAAGTGTACGGTTTCCGCAAAGCGCGGCTCGTCATATGGCTCGGATTCTTCATGAATCTGCTCGTGACACTCTTGCTTCAGCTTGCCATCCTGCTACCCGGCTCTGAAGCATGGACAGCCCAGAGCGAGATGGAGACTATATACGGCAATGTCCCGCGCATACTTGCCGCATCGTTTCTTGCATTTATATGCGGCTCCATCGCAAATGCCTGGGTAATGAGCCGCATGAAAGTAAAATCGGGAGGAAAGCACTTCTCGGCGAGAGCCATCATAAGCACCCTCTGGGGAGAAGGTGTAGATTCAGTCATTTTCTTTCCGATAGCCTTCGGAGGCATACTCCCAATAGCCGACATTATCGAGCTGATCGTAGCGCAGGCTCTTCTGAAGACTCTTTACGAGATATTGATACTCCCGGTGACTATACGCGTGGTCAAGCGGCTCAAAAAGGTTGAGCAAACCGACACCTACGACACCGACGTCACCTTTTCGCCCTGGTAAATCAGCCTATATTAAAGCCGCCATTTTCATAATTGGCGAGCGACGTGCGGAGCGAGTCGACCATAATGGCACACACTTCAGGCGGGCTGAGTACAGTGATTTTCGGTCCATAAGACAGAAGTTCCTGGATAAAGTCGGGGGTAATCTTTATTTTGTAATAAAATATAGAGTAGGAATCGTGAATCACCTCTGTCTGAGAGTGATGTAACGGAACCGACCGGAAATATTTTGCCTGTCGCGGATCGGTACGTATCGCCACATGCTTCACCATCCCCTCGTCAAATATTATGCCGTAGCTGTCACGGAAATATGCCTCGGCATCAAAGTCGTCGGGAATGACATAGGTAGCCGGAAGCAGCCGCGAATTGCTCATGCGGTCGAGCGCATAGGTCTTTATAGTGTCCTCCTTTACATTGCGCCCGGTCACATACCACCGCTGCTTGAATATCTTTAAGAAATAAGGCTCAACCACGATGTCGTGGGTAGGGTTGATGCGCGAGTAAGGATGATAGCTGAACGTAACCTGACGCTTCTCCTTCATGGCATCCACCACTACAGGCAGATGCTCGCGCGCCGACGGCACTTCCTCAAGGAAAATCTGTCCGCCGATATGACGCGCGTCATTGAGCAGATTACCGACCGATGCAGAGTTGAGCAACCAGTTCATAACGCTGTCATCATGCTCGTTGTCTTGTTCGATATAGTATTCGAAGGTAGACTGGTTGCACTCTATATTTATCTTAAACAGCTCTTCGATAGCGTTGCGATAAGAGTAAAATGTGCGCCTTGGCAACGGCTCGCCATTGGAGTAAGGTGAACGCACCCAAAGTTTATTTATCTCCTCGCGTGATATCGAGCCATAACGCTTGATAGTATCGATTAGCCATATATAACGGCTGAAAAGGTCTTTTGCCATAGTAATAGAAGTAGGTTAAGGTTTATAATGAAGATTCAGTCACAGGCTTCCGGCGGCCGGACTTGACGGCTGAAGCCACTGACAATAACGCAAATGTAAAAAACGCATTTAGCAGCAGCAGCTCGAAGCTCATCTCATAGCCCCACAGACTAAACAGCAGATTTCGTGTAAGCAGACACGCGGCAGGCGCAGCCACGCATATAAAAGGCACAATCCTGTCGTTGACGCGCAACGACGTGAACATTCCGAAAGCAAACAGTCCGAGTATCGGACCATATGTATAGGACGCGAGGGTGTAGACAGCGCTTATGGCATCATCCTCGCTTATTACGTAAAACACAATAATTACCACTCCCATCATCACCGCCATGCCAGCATGTACGAGCCGGCGCACCCGGGCAAGCCTGATTTCGTCAGCCCCCTCCCTGCCGATAATATCGACTGTAAAGGAAGTGGTGAGCGACACAAGCGCCGACCCGGCTGCCGAGTATGCCGCAGCGACAAGCCCCAGCACAAACAGGATGCCTACCACCGGAGGGAGCGAGTCATGGGAAGCCACAAGACCAAATATCTCGTCGCTCTTTTCAGGCATCGACAGTGACGGATTGCCATCGATATATACAACCAGCAGAGTGCCGAGAAGCAGAAACAACGCGATGACAAAAAACTGCATCACCCCGCTCACAAGCATGTTCTTACGGCTACGGGCCGAATCGCGGCATGCAAGATTACGCTGCATCATGTCCTGGTCAAGACCATTGATGGCAATAGCCATGAATATGCCGGCGACAAACTGTTTCCAGAAATATACCCCCTTCGATGGATCGTCAAAGAAAAACACTCTTGAAGAGCTGTGACCGCCCACGGCATCAACCACTCCGGCAAAGTCAAGGTCAAGATTGCGGGCAATGAACACGATACACAGCACAACCGAGAGTATCAGACAGAAACTTTTAAGCAAATCGGTCCATATCACCGACTTGACTCCTCCTCTGAAAGTATAGAGCCACACTATGCCTACCGTGACTGCCACGTTAGCCCAGAACGGCACACCGAGCGGGTCGCAGACAAGCGCCTGAAGCACAATGCACACCACAAAAAATCTTACCGACGCGCCAAGCATCTTGGAGACAATGAAAAACCATGCCCCGGTGCGGTAGGTACTCAGTCCGAACCGCTCCCCCAGATAGCCGTAGATTGACACAAGATTGCGCTTGTAAAAGAGCGGCACAAGCACAAACGCGATAATCCAGTAACCGACGATAAAGCCAAGCACCATCTGCAGATAGCTGTAGCCCTTGTCAACGACCATGCCGGGCACACTGATAAACGTGACGCCCGATATAGCGGCGCCTACGGTGGCAATCGCCACGACAACCCAGGGGGCACGCCTGTTGCCGGTAAAAAATCCGGTATTGTCAGTGCGTCGTGACGCGACATGACTCACGGCAAAGAGCAGCAGGAAGTAAGCCGCGACGGTAACGAGTACGACTACAGGGCTCATGACTCGGGATAAATCAGATATTTTTCACGCAACAACTTGAACTCTTCGACCTCACCGGCCCAGGATTCCTTTATCTCGTCGGCCGGCACGCCGTCTATTATCATGAGTTTCACTTTTTTATTGCCTATCAGCTTGTCAAAAAACGATGTAAAAAACCGTGTCTTCTCCAATTCAGGCATAGACCTATAGGCATCAATGATATAGCTGAGGTCGACACCATTGTCGATGACCGAGTCGACACGCGCCCTTCTCAGGTCGACACCAAAACACCGGCGGTTAAGAAGCGGCGGATTTTTAGCCCCCGCCACGCTGCGCGGCGTGAACGAGAACTCTTTCCCCTTCATCGCCGGATGACCGTAGACCTTAAACGGGAAATCAGTGCCACGACCCACACTCGCGGTAGTGCCCTCAAAGAAGCAAAGCGAGGGATAGAGATATATCGCGGTCATGTCGCGCAGATTAGGCGACGGCGCCACCGGCAACTGATAGCGCGACGCGTGGGTGTAGCCTTCACACGGCACCACCGTAAGATTCACTTTCTTCCCTCCGCGGAGCCAGCGCTCGCCGTTTGCCATCTGCGCAATCTCGCCGAGTGTCATCCCGTGAATCACCGGTATAGGCAGCCTGCCTACTCCGGAGCGCAGCGACATGTCAAGCACTGGACCGTCTACCGTCATGCCAAGCGGATTAGGGCGGTCAAGCACCACTACTGCTTTCCCGGCGGCGGCAGCCTCCTCCATCACCTTTATCATAGTGATGTAGTAGGTATAGAATCGGGTGCCCACATCTTGCAGGTCTACCACAATCACGTCGATTGCGTTCATGACCTCGGGCGCGATACCCTTTGACTTGCCCGTATACAGCGATGATATAGGGATTCCGGTAGCCTCGTCGACACCGTTCTTCACGTGTTCCCCGGCGTCGGCAGTGCCACGGAACCCATGTTCCGGGGAGAAGAGCGTCACCACGTTCACACAACTGTCGAGCATCAGGTCAAGTGTGTGGCGTGACCCTACCATGCCGGTGTGATTGGACAATAACGCGACCCGCTTCCCTTTAAGCATCGGGACATAGACTGAAGTCCGTTCAGCCCCCACCTTTATCTCTCCGGCAGCGAGCGGACGGCAACACAACAGCAACAAAGTCAACACCGTGAATATATATCGGCAAGAAATGAAATGTATGTTTCTAATCATTTGAAAATTCAGTTTATTAGACAAAGATAATGATTTAATTTGTAATCATTATCAAAACTTCGGCATATCCTGCCCTGATAATAAATCTTAACGGCTCTTAACCCTTTTGGAAAGCATTCTGTGACCTATGCGGCAATACAGGCATTTCCGTGGCTCGCAATATTCGCGACGCAATTGCAGGACTGCCTGCGAGGTGAACGCATCGTCACATTTCAGTCCATGCTTGCCGAAAAGCGTCACCACCGAATTGCTTTCGGCACGCATCTCCTGAAGCATACCGACCGCCACATCACAAAGCATGCTGTCGCCCGTAGCGGAGCCGTAGGCATGAAGCAGCGGCACCACCGTATTGATTGTCAACACGTCGACGGCATTACGCCCGAGCGCCACGGCACGGCTGCCGTCAAGTTGCGAGTTAAATGTATAGTGGCTGCTCCAGTATCCTATCAGCTCGGCATTGAAAAGCTTCGCGACATCCTCAGCCTTACGGAGTCCGACGATGCGGCTCATCATCCGGAAGCCGCCGAAAGCCATAAGGGCAAGAAACGCGATGCGCCTGTGAGGGAAATTGGCGGGACGCATTCGCGACATCTTCCATCCCAGACAGCCCGGCTTAGGCAAGGAGAATTTATGGGCGAGGAAAGCATATTCGCGTTTCAGCAGAGTGATGTAAGGGTCAGTCTCCGCCACGCTGTCGAGAAGTCCCGCCTGCCCGAAAAGGAGAGCCTCAAGACTCAACTGCGAGTCGCTGTGCTTGCAGAGAAACTTCAGCGGCACACTGAGCGCAAGACGCTCAAACGGCTCACTATTGGTGCCAAACCCGAGCGAACGGGCAAGAGTCACGAAACACACCGACTCCCAGTCGCCCGAAAAGTGGGTGAGGTATCTCTCTATGCGCCCTGTTTTCGCATACAGGCGTTCATAGGCAAGAGAGTCTATCCAGGAGCGCAGGTGTACAGGCGGCATCGCCGCAATCTCCTCATGACAGGGCAGCTCGCTTGCCGCGCCGGCTACAAGCGCCCGGTAATGATGATGAAAGTCAGCGGCACAGTTCATGCGTAGCTGCGGTATCACCCTGCCGTCGGGGCGCGTGACCCTCCCGTCATCTTTACCGACGACATGCAACACAACCGAATCGTAAGCCCTGTCGCGGTCATGATGATGGCGATACCAGTCGGTCGCCCTGACATGAATCTCGACGTCACCCGCCCACATCTGCCCTCCGATAGAGAGCTTGGCATTGAAAAAGTCAGGTCCGGAGTCAGTGTTCAGCCTGCCGGGGTCAATCACGCTTACACGCTCGCCGTCGACCGTAGTCATTTCGGCTACAGGCCACAGGCGATGTTGCCAGATGTATTGCATCAGTCGTTCCATTGCGATAGGCGGCGGTTGTCATGCAAACATAATCAAAATTATTGAATTTACATCCCGCCAACGCCCTAAAATTGCAAAAAGTCAGTAACTTTGTATAGAAATTCACCCCGTAAGCAACTTACTTGAATCCTGATGAATAAAAACGACCTACAGCCTCTAATAGGGATGACCCTGCAGCAGCTCCGCGAAGTAGCCGCCGGGTGCGGACTGCCCGGTTTTGCAGCCAAACAGATTGCCGACTGGCTATATGTCAAGCGCGTTACGTCGATTGACGCCATGACCAACATCTCGCTCAAAGGCAGGGAGCGCCTGGCAGCCTCATATTGTGTGGGGCGGTTTTCACCGAAAGCCGAGGCGCGGTCAGTCGACGGCACGGTAAAATATCTGTTTGACGGAAAAGGCGGACGCGACATCGAAGCTGTCTACATCCCCGACCGCGACCGCGCGACACTCTGCGTGTCGTCACAGGCGGGATGCCGCATGGGGTGCCGCTTCTGCATGACCGGGAGGCAGGGATTTCACGGCAACCTCACGACAGCCGACATCATCAACCAGATATTGTCAATACCCGAAAGCCAATCGCTCACCAACATAGTCTTCATGGGCATGGGCGAACCGATGGACAATCTCGACGCCGTGTTGCCCGCGCTGGAGATACTTACGGCGACATGGGGACTGGCATGGAGCCCGAAACGCATAACAGTGTCGACCATCGGTAAAATTAAGGAGCTGAAGACGCTTCTTAACACTACCAAGGTGCATATCGCCATCAGCGTACACTCACCCGTGGCGGAGCAGCGCGCCTCGCTGATGCCTGTCGAAAACGCCTATCCGCTCAAGGATGTGCTTTCGCTACTGCGGGGCTATGACTTCTCCCATCAACGCCGGCTCTCGCTGGAATACATAATGTGGGGCGGACTCAACGACAACCTGCGCTACGCCCAGTCGCTGTCGCGCCTGCTGAAAGGGCTTGACTGTCGTGTAAACCTCATCAGGTTTCACGCAATACCCGACAGCGACCTGAAGACTTCTGACGAAGCTACCATGACCGCTTTCCGCGACAGGCTGAATGACCTTGGCATAACCGCCACGATACGCACATCGCGCGGGGAGGACATAGCCGCCGCCTGCGGAATGCTTGCAGGCAAACAGAACAAACAAGAAAACGATGGTTCTCAAGCATCTTAAAATCTGCAATTTCAAGAATATCGCCGACGCCGAGCTTGACTTCTCGCCAAAGGTCAACTGCTTTCTCGGCAATAACGGCATGGGGAAAAGCAATCTTCTCGACGCCATATATTACCTGAGTTTCTGCAAGAGCTTCACCGGGATGACCGACGCCATGCTCATCAGGCGCGACGAGCAGTTCACGATGCTCAACGCCCGCTACGACCGGCGAGGCGTGGAGGAGGAGCTGTCGCTCGGCATGGCAAAGGGACGGCGCAAGTCGCTCAAGAGAATGGGCAAGGAATACCAGCGTCTGTCAAGCCATATCGGTGCGTTTCCGCTCGTGTTGTCATCACCCCACGACATCGACCTCATACGCGGCACCGGTGAAGAGCGTCGGCGTCTTATCGACATGCTCATATCGCAGGGCGACGCCACTTACCTCGACAGGCTCATCCGATACAACCGGGCGCTTGAACAGCGCAACAAGATGCTGCGCGACCACGTGGGCGACCCCGCGCTCTACATGGCGGTGGAGATGCAGATGGACGCGGCAGCAACCTACCTGCACGCCACACGCGCCAAATGGATAGCATCGCTGTCGGAGATATTTGACCGCTATTACCGCGCCATAGGAGGCGATAACGAGCATGTCACGCTCTCTTACCGCAGCTCGCTTGCCGACGACGGCATGAAATCGCTCACCGACGCGCTGGACCGCTCGCGGCGGCGCGACGAGACGGTGTGTCACACAACAGTGGGACCTCACCGCGACGACATCGACATGCTGCTTGACGGAATGGCAATGAGGCGCGCCGGCTCACAGGGGCAGTGCAAGACCTTTGTGATCGCTCTCCGCCTGGCTCAATACGAGTTTCTGCGCGACACCTCCGGAATGCTTCCCATGCTTCTGCTTGACGATATCTTCGACAAGCTTGACGCTTCGCGCGTGGAGCATATAATGGAGATTGTAACGGGCGAAGGATTCGGACAGATTTTCATAACCGACACCAACCGCACCCATCTTGACGAAATAATGTCGCGGACGACAGGCGACTACCGCATGTGGCTCGTAGACTCGGGCGCGCTTGACATAATCAACCACAGCTAACGACATGAAACGCCCCGAGCCACAGCTACTCGCCGACATAATAAAGGAGAAACTGATGACCGACGGTATCGAACCGCAGTTCAATGAGCAGCGTGTGCTCTACCTGTGGCAGGAGGTGGTAGGTCCCGGAGTCAACCGCTATACTACGCGGCGGTTTATAGACCGCGGGGTGCTCCACATCTACATCTCGTCGGCATCGCTTAAAAATGAGCTGTCATTTCTGCGCGCCAAGCTTATTGACGAGCTTAACAAGGCTGTAGGCGCCAAGGTTGTGACCGAAATCCAGTTTCACTGACCGCGCATGACTCCGCTGATTGTACTTTTCTGCAGTATACTCGCCGGCTTCCTACTGCGTCGCCGACGCCTTACGCTGTTACCCCCGGCGGTGTTCAACATCGTGATATGGCTGCTGCTCTTCCTGCTGGGGCTGTCGGTAGGCTCCGACCGCAATGTCATCGACAACCTGTCGCGCTACGGAGTCAGCGCACTCATCATAGGAGGGCTTGCGACGGCTGGCAGTGTGCTCGCAGCCTACCTGTTGTATAAAATAACCACTCGCAATCATCACGATGAAGGGTAGTCTGATTGTAATAAGTTTTTTTATCGCGGGGATTGCCGCCGGTTACTACGGCATCATCCCTGACGCGGAGGAGATCTCCGGATGCTCCATATATGTGCTGTATCTGCTTATCGCGATAATCGGATTTGAATTTGGCTACAAAAATCTTGCCGCAACTATACGCGGACTTAACTCCGTGTCGCTGATGCTACCCTTTTTCACCGTTGGCGGCACACTGCTTTTCACCATCCCCGCATGGATGATTTTGCGCTCGTTTCCGCTTCAAGACTATCTTGCCGTCAGCAGTGCGACAGGCTACTACTCGCTGTCATCGGTCCTTATAATGGAGTACAAGAAAGCATCGGCAGGACTCGGCACAGCTGCCGAGCTTGCCACGATAGCCCTGCTCTCCAACATGATACGCGAGATAATATCATTGACCTGCGCCCCGTTTTTCCGCAGATACTTCGGATGGTATGCCCCGATAGCATCGGCAGGGGTGGCATCCATAGATGTCGTGCTGCCGGTCATTGCAAGGACATGTGGCGAAAAAGCCGTCCCCATAGCAATCATGCAGGGCGTGGTTCTGGAAATCCTTGTGCCGATAATGATTATGTCATTCTGTTCAATATAATACCGACACGCGGGCGCAGGCATATGCGCGGGCGCAGGTAGACACGCGGGCGACCTTCCAGTCGCCCCTACACTGCATGTATGTACAATTCAACACAATGCCTCATCGCGCATGCACGCCCGGCAGACGCGCGGGCGACCTTCCAGTCGCCCCTACACTGCATGTACGGACAATGCAATGCATTGTAAAACACCGGCAATGCCTCATCGCGTAGCTGTAGGGGCGAGTGGAAGCTCGCCCGAAATACACGCAACACATACACAAAACGGCAGCGCATATACGCCCCGTAGACGCGCGGGCGACCTTCCAGTCGCCCCTACACTGCATGTATGTACAATACAACGCATTGTAAAACATCGCAATGCCTCATCGCGTAGCTGTAGGGGCGAGTGGAAGCTCGCCCGAAATACACGCAACGCATACACAACAAGGCAGCGCATACATGCCCGGCAGAAACGCGGGCGACCTTCCAGTCGCCCCTACACTGCATGTATGGACAATACAACGCATTGTAAAACATCGCTATGCCTCACCGCGTAGCTGTAGGGGCGAGTGGAAGCTCGCCCGAAATACATGCAACACATACACAACACGGCAGCGCAGACACGCCCAGTAGACGCGCGGGCGACCTTCCAGTCGCCCCTACACTGCATGTATGTACAATTCAACGCATTGCAAAACACCAGCAATGCCTCACCGCCCGTACATTGCATGTACATACAACACAATGCATTGTAAAATACCGGCAATGCGTCACCGCGTAGCTGTAGGGGCGAGTGGAAGCTCGCCCGAAATACACGCAACACATACACAAAACGGCGGCGCATACACGCCCGACAGAAACGCGGGCGACCTTCCAGTCGCCCCTACACTGCATGTATGGACAATTCAACACACATGCCTCGCGCGTAGGATGCATGTGTGTTGACGGTGGATTGGTGGCGAAAAAATAGGGCGGTGTCTCACGACACTGCCCTATTGACATGTTGTAAAGTGTATACAGGGATGTGATTTATCATTTGCATACGAATTTCATCGTTAACAATACAAATGTATAACATATTTTTAATAATTCCAACAATTTTCCAATAAATTTCAAATAAAATTAGCGAATTTATAAAAAAAGACCCCGATTTCTGTCGAAACCGGGGTCAAAACCTAAGAGGTCAATATTACATATTGCCTAATCTCTTAACATTGGGACGCATGCGGAACGTGTGGCTCTTGCCATTACGGGCAGGATTAAAGCCTGCCATGCTCAATGACTTGGACTTAGCCACCTTCACCGAAGCAGGAGCGTCACCGGCGGGGAGAGTGATCACAGTCTCATAACGTGAGTTCATCGCCGACGAGAGGTCACCGTCAAACATCACGAACGAAGCTCCAACGGGAAGAGTAATCACGTCATTTGCCATTGTACCGAACACAACGCCTGCCTGCTCTCCGGCAGCTACAATGTCATCAATCGTGTAGCCGCAGTCGATATAATTTGCAGCATCGCTGTACCAGTCAAGAATACCGGATACGTCAAGACCTGACGAAGCGAAAGGCACATATACATGGTCGGGGTCAGAGGCATCTACGACAAGCGCACCGTCAGCCTCTCCATTGAGCGGCCAATAGGGCTGAAGCACGCGGTAAAGACCCTCTTTATCATTATGCTTCTGAATCCCCGCCTGCCAGCTCATAGGCTCGAAACCGTCCAAGAGCGGAAGAAGCATACCGTCGGCATATTCACCTACGCCAAGAGAGATCCAGTTAGCGTCATCATAATAGCTGAACAGAGTCGCTACAGTCTCCTGCGCCTCGCCTGCCTTGTCATAAGCCACAGCCACGATAGTGTAAGTTCCTTCCTCACTTATGGTGAAGTCGGCTGTCTGGGGCGCTTCAGAGTAGTTAAGAGTTACAACACCCTCAAGCTCGTCGGCCTCGATAGCCTCGACAGCTGAATCAGAGTCGGCTCCGGAGATGACAGCAACCTTGACGGTCTTGACATCCTTGCCCATAGTAACCTCAGTCACAGCTTTCTTGACGCCACCTACATAGTCGATAATGCCTGCAAGGGGAGCGCTTACGCTGTAATCGCCGTCAACACCACCGGGAAGTATAAGCTTGAACTTGCCATTGGCATTTCCGGTATACCAGCCGTCGCTACCCATCGCGACAAGAAGCGAACCTTTGGGGAAGGTAATTACACCGTTTGTCACCTTACCATAGTTGCCCTCGGCAGCGGCAGGATTGCCTTGCGCGATGCGCAGACCGGCTACAGAGAAGAATGTAAATTCACCATATCCCCAGTCAAAGCCCATCGGCGACTCCTCGATATAAACCTTTGTGGGGTCGACGGCATTGATAGTGAGGTAATAGTTATTGTCCGGGTCATAATCACCGGGTTCATTGTAAGGATAATCAGCGCCGTAAGGATTAACGAGGCGGTAAAGTCCGGGCTGGGTCATGCTCTCCTCAACCTCTACAAGATAGGTCACAGACTCAGCATTAAACACAGATGCGATATAGTCGTCGGTGTACTTGCACATACCGATTGACTTCCAGGGAGCATAAAGCACTACGAAAGAAGTGCTTGAGTCACCGTAAAGGGTGGCGTCTTTCTCGTCAAGCTTGAGCGAGATCGGATAACGCACATTTCCTTCGATTGAAGAGAAGTCGTAGGTCACATGAAGCATTGCGGTAGCCTTACCGTCGGCAAAAGTCACCGAAGAGGGGATATTGAATATTCCCGAGGGGTCATTGGCGGTTATGTTGACGGTAAGCGCGCCGATAGTGTCCTGACGAAGCACCAATATGTCAAACTCATCCTGATCCTCAACGATGTTGATGGTCGACTCCTGAGCGTTGTTGAAATAGACCTGGGCATTGCCGGGCACCTCAGCAGGCACATAGTCGTTGTCGTCATCGGAGCAGGAAGCAAACCCTGCGGCAGTGGCAACGACCATTACTGCGGCAAATAATTTATATAGCTTATTCATTGTTGTTTACATTAAAAAAGTTATTATTCTTCACTAACCGCATTCCAGCCTTCAGGAAGCTTATAGGTCTCCACCCACTGATACTGAGTAGGCCAGTAGCCTGTGCCGTCGGCATTGCTAACGGTGTAGAACTTCAGGTCAAGACCATTGTCAGTCACCTGAGAGTCCTGTCCGCCCCAGTTAAGATAGACGGGAGCGTTGCCTGAACCGGTGTTAAAGATTACCTGATTGTCACACAGCGCCGAGGTAGCAGCCCAGTCAATCTCCTGCCAGTCTTCGTCAAGCACGAGGTCAAGCGAATGGGGGAGCGCCTTTGTTCCGTAAGGATTCTCAATCATGAGATAAGCGGGGTCAATCGCACGTGCCCATATAGTCACTGTGGTGTCGACGGTAGCGTCGCCGGGGTTGCCGCCATTCTTGATGTAGGCAAGGAGCTGAGATTTAAGCTCGGCGGTGCCGACAGAGACAGAGTTGGCAAATTGCACGTTTGCAGTCCACTTGCCCTTTGCAGAAGGAGCTATGCTCTCTGTGCCGAGGGCTACAGTCACTGTTCCCGCGGGGTTAAACCAGGGAGCCGCGTCAAAGTCGGGAGTCAGGTTAACGGTGATGTAAGTCTCGCTGCTTCCATCGGCGAAGTCGACAGAGGCGGGAGCAGTCGCGGTAAGATAAGCGACGTCAGACGAAACTGTCAGGGGCACTGACACATCACCTACCGTAGTGCCGCGGGTCACAAGCAGTGAAACCGGCGCTATGGTCTTTGAATCGGGATTGAGCGTGTAGGACTGGTCGGCGGAAAGAATCGCATACTCCACGCTTGCGGGGACATACTCTTCCCAATAGCCCTTGTCACTGCAGGAAGAGAGCATCACCGGTGCGGCAAGAGCCGCGAATATAGCTAATTTATTCATAATATTCTTGGATGAATCTTTTTCAGTCAGTTATTAATAATCAGCAACGGGTCTGGGGTCGGGAGTAGCGACATCAGTGTACCCGAGAATCTTGTTGGCGTTAGACTCGCCCTGCGGAATGTGGTAGAGAAGCACGGGATCGTCGGGAGCGATGTTGAACACAAGCGAGGGCTCAAATCCTGCACCGCGACGGTCAACACCGGTCTTCAGACGCATGATGTCGAAGTAAGACACACCCTCGCCCCAAAGCTCCACGCGGCGCTGCCAGTAGACAGCCTTGCGGATGTCATCGGCTGTACCGGTAGGATTGACATAGGCGGGGTTACGGTAAGCGCGCACGAAGTCACCGAGAGTGGCAGCTCCGGTCGACGGGCTGATCATCGCCTGTGCCTCGGCAAGGATAAGGTAAAGTTCCTCGACGCGGAGCAGCGGAATATCATTGGCATTGGTGGTCTGTCCGAGCACGTCCTTGTAAGGAGCAAACTTAACCTGTACATAAGCCTTGCCTACATCCTCGCTGATAGCCTCGTCGACATATTCCTGGTAAGCCTCGGTAAGGTTGGCTGACACGCCTTCCTCGTTAAGGAACCATCCCTTGCGCACATCAGAGTCAGGAATCTCGTCATAAAGCGCCTTGGAAATCTTGCGCCATGAACCCACCTGTGCATAACCGTAGGTAAATGTACCCATGTGAGAAGGCCAGTTACAGATACCGGTGGTAACGACACGGTCGCTTTCCTCTACATCAACAGCCCAGAGCCATGCAGAGTCGTTGCAGTCCCAGAAAGTGGGGCGCGACACCTCGGCGATGGAATAAGGAGTACAGCCGGAGTTGGCGATGGCATATTCAGCGTCGTCGGCAGCTTCCTGCCACTTGCCCATACAGAGATAGACACGGGCGCGAAGACCGCGGGCGGTAGCCTCGCTGACAAACTTCTTGGCACCTACACGCACATGCTTGGTGGCGTTCAGGTTATTGATAGCCTCGTCAAGGTCAGAGAGAATCTGAGCGTAGACTTCCTCTACGGTAGAGCATGCAAGACCGCTTGCGGCAGCCTCAAGTGCATTCTCTTCAGTGATGACAGGCACACAGCGCTTGTCTTCGCTGCCGAGATAGGTGAACTGATAATACTGCGCAAGCACGTGATAGTCAAATGCGCGGAATGCGAGCGCCTGAGCGCGGTAGTAGAGAAGAGTCTCGTCCTCAGTGTCGGCAGAGATGCTGCTCAACACGTTGTTGCAGGCAAATATCTGGTTGTAAGCCGTGCGCCATATAAGGTTGGTGAAGGATGAGGTATTGGTCACGTCACTCCAGATGGTTGAAGAGCCGTACCAGTTATAGCCGGTGTTGAGCGCCACCATATCGTAGCCACGGCTGTCGGTTGCGAGCATTACACCGGGATAGCCGATGTCATAGTGAGCGTCGGGGTTGCCGGAAGAGTTACCATAGACTGAAAACAGGGTAGCGATACCGTTTACGCCCGCCTCAGCCATATCCGGGTCATTTTTCAACACACCTTCCTTCTGGTCGGTGGTGATGTTGTTGCCGATAGGATAGGTATCGAGGTCGTTACACCCTACCGCCATTGTGCCCAGAAGGGCTATAGTCAATAATTTATATGATTTCATAACAATTTTCTGATAGGAGAACACAGTTGATTAGAATACCACTTTTAGACCACCTGAGATACAACGCATAGCGGTGTAGAGTGAAGTCGTAGCCACGGTGTAGCTCTGACGCGGGTCAAGACCCTTGCGGGCGCTGAACAGGGCGAGATTGTCGGCTGTTCCGTAGACGCGCACTGACTCGATGCCGATACGCCTGGTAAGACGCTCGGGGATAGTATAACCGAGGGTGATATTGTTGATCGAGAAATAATTTGATGTCACAAGAGCACGGTCGGTAACATTGCTGTAGAACGTGAAGCTGTCACCTGTGTCAAGACGGGGCACAGAAGTGTGCTGGTTGGTCGGGGTCCACGCGTCAAGGATGTCCACATGCCAGTTATGACCGTAGGATGCCGATGTACCCGAACCCATGAATTCCTGATAGCCCTGGTCCCAGATCTTACCGCCAAACTGATAAGCGCAGGCGATAGAGAGGTCAAATCCGTAAGCCTTCAAAGTGGTGGAGAGACCTCCGTAGGCTGTCGGGAGAAGGTCGCCGGTAGGCTGGCGCCATGCGGTAGAATAAGTAGAGGTAGGATAGTCGCTTCCGGGGATGCGGTTGCCATTTTCGTCGGTTTCCCACGCCCAGAAGAGCGGCTTACCGGTAGCGGCGTCCACACCTGCGTATTTCACCATGTCAAACTGATACATTGACTCGCCCTCACGGAAGATGCGATGACCCGACTTGAGTTCTCCGCCAAGCTCGGGAGCAAGCTTCAGCACCTTGTTGTTGATAAAGGTGATGTTGCCGGTGATGCTCCAGGTGATGTTGCGGGTGTTTATAGGCAGATAAGTCAATTCAAGCTCGAAACCGTAGTTACGCATAGAGCCGATGTTCATCGGGATTGAGGCGTAACCGAGCGATGGAGCCACGGGCTTGTTGTAAAGCATGTCGGTAGTCTCGCGGTTGAAATACTCGGCGCTACCTGAGATCTTGCTCTTGAGGAAGCTGAAATCGACACCTACGTTAAATGAGTTGGACTTTTCCCAGGTGATGTCGGGGTTACCCTTGAAGTAGAGTGTACCGTCGCTCCAGCTGTCGGCACCGCTGATGGTGTACTGGTCGAGATAAGCGTAGTAGTAACCGTTGTTGGTGCTGTCTTCGCTTTTGAGGTTGTCGTTACCCTGCTGTCCGAAAGAAGCGCGGAGCTTCAGGCGGTCAAGCCATGTAGTGGTAGACTCCATGAAGCGCTCCTGGGCGATGTCCCACGCAGCCGACACAGAGAAGAAGTCGCCCCAGCGCTTATCGGGCGCGAAGCGAGAAGAAGCGTCGCGGCGGTAGCTGAAGCTGAAGAAGTAGCGGCTGTCGAAGTCGTAGTTAAGACGTCCGAAGATACCGCGTGTAGCGTAATCGAGATATGCGCCGTAACCTTTGCGGTCATTGTTGGCGAGGGTGTTGTTGACAGCCCATGACATCGGGTCGTAAAGACCTGATCCGAGAGCCTGGGTGTATTCATTGTTCCACTCGTAGCTTTCATAACCGAGCAGGAAGTCAAATGTATGATATTCCCAGAAGGTGCGGTTGTAGTTGGCAAGTGCCTGGAGGTTAAGACCCTTGGTGCGCTCAGCAACCTGGATAGCCTGACCGCCCATGTCGGCAAACTGACCGTAGACGGGGTTAAGCACCTGATGCAGACGCTGGTTCTGCACGGTAAGACCTACGCTACCGGTGATTTTAAGACCCTCTACGGGAGAAATCTCGGCAAACCACTTGCCGTTGAAGAGGTCGGTAAGATATTCGGTCTTGTCATAGAGGAGCTGTGACATAGGGTTGGCCTGCGACATGAACTGGCGGCTGAAAGCTGTGCTCTTGCCGTCACCGTAGTCGTAAACGGGGTTGCCGTAAGCCTCGTTGTACATGATATTGCCCGCCGCGTCACGCACATAGAGCGGATAGATGGGGGCGATCGCATTGGCGATGTAGAAGGCGTTGCCTGACGAGCTGGTTGAGTTTTCATCCATGTCATCGGGATACTGTGACTTACCGAATGAATAAGCCATGTTGCTGCCTATCTTGAGCCAGTTGTTGACCTGATATTCCAGTGAGCCACGGGTCGAGAGACGCTCGTAGGAAGAGTTCTGGATGATACCTTCGTCTTTCAGGTAGCTGCCTGACACGAAGAAGTTCATTTTGTCGTTGCCGCCTGACACGCTCACGTTGTATTCCTGACGCAGACCGTTGCGGTAAGCGCCTTCAGCCCAGTCGTCGGGGGTGAAATAGTTGGTGCCGTTGCTGTAGCCGAGCACCGCATTGGGGTTAAGCTTTCCGTCGCGACCGATGAGATACTGTCCGGCGGGAAGGGTCCACACGCGGTAACCGGTCATGTCAAAGAGCTGGTTGGCAGCTGCATAACGGTAAGCGGCATCGGGTGAATAGCCGAGATTGTATTTACCGTTGTTATATTTTGCCTGATAAGCAAGCTCCATATACTGTGCCGGGCTCTTGATGACATCATAGTTGGTGATTTCGCGAGAGTTGGCACCCCAGCGAGCGTCAAATGTCACCTTGGCTTTTCCCTCCTTACCACGCTTGGTGGTGATAAGAATCACACCGTTGGCACCACGGGCACCGTAAAGGGCTGCCGCAGCGGCATCCTTCAACACTGTCATGGACTCGATGTCGGAAGGGTTAAGACCGGTGATGTCACCGTCATAGGGCATGCCGTCAAGCACATAGAGAGGAGCCATAGAGGCGTTGATCGAGCCGACACCGCGGATGCGCACCTTCGCCGCCTCACCGGGCTGACCGTTGGCGCTCAATGTCTGCACACCGGCTACCGTACCTGAAAGGGCATTGGTGATGTTGGAAACGAGACGGTCCTCAATCACTGAGGCGTCAATCACAGAAGCGGCGCCTGTATAGGCACTCTTCTTGGCTGTACCGTATGCCACCACCATAACTTCGTCAAGCTTGTTTTCAGAATCGGCAAGCTTGATGACGAGATTATAGGGGGGGGTACCTGTAATGCTGACCTCCTGAGTGTTCATACCCACGTAAGAGACCTTCAGCTTATTCACTGTGGACGGAATGTTCAGCGAGAAATTTCCGTCGATGTCAGTAGCCGTACCCTGACCGGCGCCCACAGGAAGCACAGTGGCTCCTACAAGCGGTTCATCATCCCCGGCATACAATACTGTACCCTTCACTGTGCGCGTCTGCGCCGACGCCATTGCAAAGCAAACAAGAGTACAGAGCAAGAAACATAGCTTTCTCATACTTGTAAAAATGTAAAAACTAAAAAAATTTAACCTAACAATAGTTGCTAATACGTAACTAAAACGCAAAATTATTAAAAAAGTTTATATTATCAAAATATAACTCAATTATTGTCATGACATATTCACTTTTTAAAAGCTTTTTTCAACAAAGAGTCACACAAAAACGGCATTTTGCAATCAAGTATTTTTTGAAAAATTAATGTACCGGCAAGCATTTCTACATATAATATAGTGGAGAAGTGGCATGAATTGCTTAATTTTGCGGATATTTGATTAATTATATCTGTTTATGAATTTACTTGAACTGAGCGAACAGGAGATTATACGCCGCGGCAGCCTCGACGAAATGCGCCGTCTCGGCATTGACCCCTATCCGGCAGCCCTTTACCCGGTGGATGCCTACACGACAGAAATTAAGGAGACTTTTAAAGATGACGAACCCGCACGCGAGGTGTGTGTCGCCGGCAGAATCATGAGCCGCCGCATCATGGGCAAGGCATCGTTCATGGAACTACAGGACTCTAAAGGCAGAATCCAGGTTTATATAAGCCGCGACGACCTTTGCCCCGGCGAAGACAAGGATTTATATAATGTAGTGTTCAAGAAGCTCCTTGACATCGGCGACTTTGTCGGGATAAAAGGATTTGTGTTCCGCACCCAGACCGGCGAGATTTCAGTTCATGCCAAAGAACTTACAGTGTTAAGCAAGTCGCTGCGCCCGCTGCCTATCGTGAAGGTGAAGGACGGAGTGACCTACGACGCCTTTGACGACCCGGAGCTGCGCTACCGCCGCCGCTATGTCGACCTTGTGGTCAACGACCAGGTGAAAGACATCTTCATCAAGCGCACAAAGGTGTTTAACTCAATGCGCAGCTATTTCAACGACCACGGCTACATGGAGGTCGAGACCCCTATCCTGCAGTCGATCCCGGGCGGTGCAGCCGCGCGCCCCTTCATCACCCACCACAATGCGCTCGACATACCGCTCTATCTGCGTATCGCCGACGAGCTTTATCTGAAGCGCCTTATCGTGGGAGGATTTGAGGGAGTATATGAATTTTCCAAGAATTTCCGCAACGAGGGAATGGACCGCACCCACAACCCCGAGTTCACCTGTATGGAGATATATGTCTCTTACAAGGACTACAACTGGATGATGGACTTCACCGAGAAGATGCTTGAAAAGATATGTCTTGACGTGAACGGCACCACCGAGGTCAAGGTAGGCGACAACGTGATCAGCTTCAAGGCTCCGTTTAAGCGCATCACCATGATTGACGCCATAAAGGAGCATACCGGCATCGACATCGCCGGAATGGATGAAGCACAACTTCGCGAGACCGCACGTTCTCTCGGCATTGAGGTCGACGAGACCATGGGCAAAGGCAAGCTTATCGACGAGATATTCGGTGAAAAATGTGAGGGCAACTATATCCAGCCCACATTTATTATAGACTACCCGATCGAGATGTCGCCGCTTACAAAGCGCCACCGCAACAACCCGGAGCTGACAGAGCGCTTCGAGCTAATGGTCAACGGCAAGGAGCTCGCCAACGCTTACTCGGAGCTTAATGACCCGATCGACCAGTATGAGCGTTTCGTGGAGCAGATGAAGCTCGCCGAGAAAGGCGACGACGAGGCGATGATTATCGACAAGGACTTCATTCGCGCCCTTGAATATGGCATGCCCCCCACATCGGGAATGGGTATCGGCATGGACCGTCTCGTGATGCTGATGACTGGGCAGACCACCATCCAGGAGGTGCTTCTCTTCCCGCAGATGCGTCCTGAGAAGACCCAGCCGCGCGACAAGGCGGAGGCCTACACGGCAATCGGAGTGCCCGAGGAATGGGTGGCTCCACTGCAGAAAGCAGGCGTGATGACCGTGAGCCAGCTCGCAGGAGCCAATCCTGGCAAACTATTCCAGGACCTGTGTGGTTTAAATAAGAAGTATAAACTTGAACTCAAAAACCCATCGCAAGACGACATAAAGGCTTGGATAGCCGCCGTCGAAGAAAAGCAGTCATGAAGCAAAACTCTGAAACATATGGAAAGATAGCCGTCATGGGCGGCGGCTCATGGGCCACGGCTCTTGCCAAGCTGTTGCTTCAGAATTGCGACGAGATAATATGGTATATGCGCCGCGACGACCGCATCGAGTCGTTTCGGCGCCTCGGTCATAATCCCGCCTACCTCTCCGACGTGGAGTTTCCGATTGACCGCATCAACTTCTACAGCGACATTAACGCTGCCTGTGACGCCGCCGACACGCTGCTGATGGCCATGCCCTCGCCCTACTTCAAGAGCCATCTCGCCAAGCTCACCATCGACATCTCTGACAAGAACATCGTAATCGCGACCAAGGGCATTGTGCCCGACGAAAACGAGCTTATCAGCGACTACATGGAAAGCTATTATGGCGTCGACCCGGCAAGGATAGTGGTCGTGGCAGGCCCGTGTCACGCTGAAGAGGTGGCGCTCGGACGCCTCAGCTATCTGACAGTCGCAAGCAGCGACTTAAAGATTGCCGAGTGTTTTGCCAAGGCGCTCAACGGAAAGGCGATGAAGACTCTCGTGTCGACCGACGTAAGGGGCATCGAGTATGCCGGCGTGCTGAAAAATGTCTACGCCATCGCCTCGGGCATGGTCCACGGATTCAAGGCAGGCGACAATTTCCAGGCAATCCTGCTCTCCAATGCCATCAGGGAGATGGACCGGTTTATACAGACGATGGTCGGCAGCAGCCGCAACATATGTGACTCCGTATATCTCGGCGACCTCCTCGTCACTTCCTACTCCCGCTTCTCGCGCAACCATAATTTCGGCTCCATGATAGGCAAGGGGTCGGCTGTGAAACGCGCCATGATGGAGATGGAAATGGTAGCGGAAGGATACTACGGCACCAAATGCATCTGGGAAATCAACCGCGAGCCGCAGGTGGAAATGCCGATACTCGACGCGATGTATGCCGTGCTCTACAAGCAGACCCCGGTGTCGCTCGCAATCGAAGAGATGAGCAACAAGTTTAAATAAACAGTGAGACATAAAACATTATCTTCACAATAATTATTATGAAAAAAATTCAAGTAAACATCAATTCTGTGATTTCGACAGTACCTGAAAACGAAATTCACGCCCTTGAGTCAGCAGCCGCCAAACCCGCCCTCGAAAAGCTCAAAAGCGGAACAGGCGAAGGCAACGACTTCCTCGGATGGCTTGACCTGCCGGCAAGAACACCCGAACATCATCTCGACGAAATCATCGCCGTGGCAAATGACCTGCGCAACTCCTGCGACTATGTCGTATCGGTAGGTATCGGAGGCTCTTACCTCGGAGCAAAGGCTGTGATCGAGGCTCTCGCCGATTCATTTGACGCCTATGCACCCGTAAAGCCGGGAAGCCCCAAGGTGTTGTTTGCCGGACAAAATATCGGCGAAGACTACCTCTACGAGCTTCAGGAATTTCTGAAGGACAAGAAATTCGGCATCATCGTAATCTCAAAATCAGGCACCACCACAGAGCCGGCAATCGCATTCCGCCTGCTCAAGGAGCAGCTTGAGTCACAGGTGGGCAAGGAAGAGGCCGGCAAGCGCATTGTGGCTATCACCGACGCAAAACGCGGCGCCCTACGCCAGCTTGCCACCGAGGAAGGCTACAAGACATTTGTGATTGACGACAACGTGGGCGGCCGATTCTCAGTGCTCACCCCCGTGGGTCTGCTTCCCATCGCCGTAGCAGGATATGACATCAAGAAGCTTGTGAAGGGCGCGCTCGACATGCAGCACGAGTGTCTCAACTCAGGCGACGACAACATATGCGAGCTTTATGCCTCTACCCGCAACGCCCTCTACCGCGCAGGCAAAAAGACTGAAATACTCGTAAACTACAACCCCAAGCTCCACTTCTTCGGAGAATGGTGGAAGCAGCTCTATGGCGAAAGCGAAGGAAAAGACCACAAGGGCATATTCCCCGCTGCCGTAGACTTCTCTACCGACCTCCACTCAATGGGACAGTGGATTCAGGATGGCGAACGCACTATCTTTGAGACCGTAATCTCAGTCGAAAAGAGCGCCCACGAAAAAGCAATCCCCTCCGACGCAGCCAATCTCGACGGACTCAACTACATAGCAGGAAAGCGTGTCGACGAAGTAAACAAGATGGCAGAACTCGGAACACGCATAGCCCACGTAGACGGAGGTGTGCCCAATATCCGCATCACAATCCCCGAACTCACTGAAGAATACCTCGGACAGCTCATCTACTTCTTTGAACTGTCATGTGGCATCTCAGGCTATATCCTGGACGTGAACCCGTTCAACCAGCCCGGCGTAGAGGCTTACAAGAGCAACATGTTTGCCCTACTCGAAAAGCCCGGCTACGAAGAAGCAACAAAGGCAATCCAGGCAAAACTCTAACCACGCCATTGCCGACAACCCTACAAAGCCCCTGCGACACAGCCCTGCCGCAGGGGCTTTCCCTACCCCGCTTCCAAGAAGCCACATCACCATCCACGCAATAGCGCAACAGCACTGCAATTCAACAACTTACGCCATCACCACAAACTATCCTCAAAAAAACATTCAAAAAAATCACCGAAACACTTGCAAAACCCAAAATAACTTCGTAACTTTGCAACGCAAAACAAAAACGGTGCCATAGCTCAGTTGGTAGAGCAAAGGACTGAAAATCCTTGTGTCCCCGGTTCGATTCCTGGTGGCACCACCTCCAAAATAGCCAAGTAGTTGAATTTCAACTACTTGGCTATTTTACTTTCACTCTAATTTTGCCGAGTTCCCTATAAAGTTACCTATGAGAGAGGCGTTTGGACGGTGCTGAACCAGCCTTGACGCAACTGAATGAACGTAAAATAAATCTGTTTACATTTTTTAATAAAGCACGGCGAGTGAACCATTCAATCGGGTTGTCGGTTTGTAGATTGCGGGATAATGAAGTCCCGCCGTTTACATCACAATATGAAAATTAAACCCCGTACAATCAAGCACGAGAAATTCAAGGAAATGGTCAAGGAGTGGCTTGACACCCACCGAGAGGAATATTGCGCCTTTGCCGAGGAAGTAAGCAGGCGCGACCGTTCCGGTTTTATACAGATATTTGAATATGCTCAGTTAGCAGCTCCGGGTTATGCCAACGTTGTCATGGCTAAAATGTCGGAGAAGAATCCTAAGGATCTGGATTCAATAGAGAAATTTTTGAGAGATGCCGACATAGCCTCTACTCTTGTCGATGGGTTCCAGTCGCAGAAGCCTGACTCCATTGTTCCTGCGATGCTGGCATGGATGTATTTCGGCAACAGCTGGGAAACTGTCGTTTCATACAACGAGGAAATGATACAGGACAAGGATACCGGTCTGTCTGACCGTATAAAAGCACGCTTTATGATTCTTGTGACAATCCAAATGAGCATAGTCAACGGACACCGCACAAGAGAAGATTGGCGGCAATTCCGAAAAATTCAGAAATCTATGGGAAGCATTGTGCCGGTTACCGACACCGTCATTGAGGAAATGGAGGAAGAAAGACCGGAGGCTGCTCTGACTGATGATGAAGTATCCGAAGTGACCGATGAAAAGAAAGAGCCGAAGAAACGTGGCAGGAAAAAAATCCGCGAAACCCTTGACAACCTCATTCCCGACGACACAGACCGTATAAAGGGGAAAATATCGGAGTTCCTGAAACTCCGGTCGAGCGGCAATGACCTCGCCATGCTGTATATCTATCTTCACGAGGATTCGCACATACGCAGTTGCGACATCTCCACATTCCACGATGCCCTGTCGGAACATTATCCTGAATACAAGTTTGTCGGTCTGCGCGGAGTGCAGAAAGCCCACCAGCAGCTCACCACTCCGATGATGGGAGGCAAGCGCATGATTGATATGGGGCAGGATAAAAAGAATCTCGACAATATCAGAAACCATTTTGAGGCGGCATAACGCCGGAAATTCACCATATTGAAGCCATCTGACCTTTGCGGTCGGGTGGCTTTTTTCATTTTCGGCAGTTGTGATTCGCGGCTATTCAGTTCGTTTAATTCGTTTAATTACGCCAACGAAATTAAACGAATTTATATGGCTGATATGAAGCGTTTTAGCTATTGCAAAGCGGGCAGTTGTCCTTTATCTTTGCATCGCTGTTCCGACCGGGACAGTGGCTGAACGGTTCATAAAGTCGCCGGAGTCGTTTGGTCGTTTAACAATCGGCGACATTGTATTTGCCTATGACAAATCTTTTAGAGTTAATCAACAGCGGTGTGACCGATGTCACGGTCAATGTTAAACTTGCTGACCTCATTGAACTGATAAAGCAGACAATCGAGGCAGCCAAAGCCGAGCTTCTTCCCGCCATGGTCAGCGCGGCACAGGAGGTTCTGCTCACCAAGAAGGAGGTGATGGAGAAATTCGGCGTGTGCCACACCACCCTCTGGAACTGGAACAAGAACAAGATTCTAATCCCAGTGAAGGTTGGTAAGAAGGTGTGCTATCGTCAGAGCGATGTCGAACGTCTGATACTTGAAAGGGATAGAAAATGATGGATGCGAAAGAATTGAACAAGCTCTGGCAGTCATATCAGCTCAGAGTGACCGATGAGATAGCCAAAAGTCCTGAGGTTCTCTTTTGCAACGGATCGGTTATCGGCACACTTGGTAACTTCTCGGCATCGACCGGAAAGGCGAAAAGCAAAAAGACGTTCAACGTGAGTGCGATTCTTGCGGCTGTACTTACCAATGGAGAGGTTTTGCGCTATATCGCCGAGTTTCCCGATGACAAGCGTACAATCCTGTATTTCGATACCGAGCAGAGTCCACACCATTGCCAGCGAATCATGCGACGTGCGCTTCAGCTCGCCGGGCTACCTCTTGACAGCCATCCGGAAAATCTGATATTCTCCCAGCTCCGCGCCATTACGCCCGATTTGCGCCTTGAACTTATCGACAATGCTATCGCAAACACACCCAATGTCGGACTGGTGATTATTGACGGAATCCGCGACCTTATGTTCGACATCAACAATGCCATTGAATCGTCACGACTTATAGGCAAGCTCATGGAGTGGACTGACAAGTATCAGATACACATACACACGGTTCTGCACCTTAACAAGAGCGATGATAACGTGAGCGGTCATGTCGGCTCCGAACTCAACAACAAAGCGGAGACGGTTCTGCAAGTCTGCAAAAGCACGACCGACAGCGAAGTGACGGAGGTTTCGGCATCGTGTATCCGCTCGATGGACTTCCCGCCATTTGCTTTCATCGTCAATGAGGCAGGACTGCCGGAGATTGCCACTGAATACACCTTTGCCGGGAAGTCAAAGGTTCAGACCTTCTCATACTCGGAGCTTTCACCCGAACAGCACCGACAGGCTCTTGAAATGGCATTTGCCAACGGCGCTATAAAAGGGTGTCAGAACTGTGAGGACAGCATCAAGAGAGCCTATGCCGCCTGTGGGTTCCCATATGGTGACGGCAAGGTGACGAAACTGAAATCTTTTCTAATGAACAAACGGATGGTAATCCGGGAAAACGGCACATACTCATACAACCCCGATTTTTATTACTGATTTAAGTTCGGTTCAGTACGGGGTGTATATATGTGAGCTGAACCCGAACCAAATCCCCAACACAAATTTTAGATATGCTCAAAGAGATTAAATCAATCCCTTTAGCCTACTTCTTGTCTCAGCTCGGACATGAACCGACGGTGAGAAAAGGAACGAGGCTATGGTATAAGTCGCCATTACGACAGGAACAGACACCATCGTTCAAGGTCGAGACAACGCTCAACTGCTGGTATGACTTCGGATTTGGTAGAGGTGGAAACATCATTGACCTTGCAGCCGAGATATATCGGTCAACCGACCTGAGCTATCTCATGCGTTGCATCGCTGACAGTTGCCCGGCGCCATCGGTGCAGACAGTCGCTTCCTCTTATCCCCAGCGACACTCCGCACCGAGCATGGAGCGATTTGAGGTCGTGCCACTGAAACACCGCGCACTTGTCGCATACCTCCAAGAGCGTGGTATCCCGGCACACATCGCCAAAGCGAAATGCAAGGAGGCACATTACTGTGTCAACGGCAGATTTTATTTTGCCGCGGCATTCGAGAATATCAGTGGCGGCTGGGAACTGCGCAACCGATATTTCAAAGGTTGCCGAGGACACAAGGACATCTCATATTTGCCGTGGGCGAGAGATGGCCCGTCAACAGAGTGTGCCGTGTTCGAGGGATTTATTGATTATCTCTCTGCGCTCACACTCGGAATAATCAGTGGAGCCGATGCAATCATACTCAACTCGGTTGTCAATGTCAACAAGGCTGTGCCATATCTCAAAGGCTACACCGCTATCAACTGCTATCTTGACAACGACACTGCCGGACGAACAGCGCTCACCGAGTTGACAGCCATATATGGCTCAACCATGATTGACAGCTCAACTCTATACTCCGAGTTCAACGACCTCAACGAGTTTCTTGTAACTCAAAGTTTCACAAAAAACACACTTTCCAATGAAAGCAAATAAATCCGCCGCATCCAAGTCAACCGAGTTGACCGATGCACCCGAATCCAAAGTATCAACCATCAAACCACAAATAATTATGCAACCAGATAATTCCATCAACTCAACTACTCCTGTCAACTCTGTCAACAGCACTTCTCCTGCCAACACAGACAATCTGTTTGGCAACGAACAGACGGCAATCGGTGCGACAGCCGCAACCGACACAGCCGAACCACCCAAGCAACAGCGCATCGGCAAGCAGCAGCGCAAATCGGATTACGCCGATTTCAAGGCTACCTATCTCACGCCGGCAAAGTTGGAGAAGCGTCATCCGGTCAACATAGAGGGCAGCGTATGGGAGAAGCTCGAACGCATCGCCCGTATCCTCAGTGACCGTGACACCACCGTAGGCAGCTACATCAACGCCGTCCTTGTCGAACATCTGAATCTCTATGCCGACGACATCGAAATATGGCGTAAGCTCTGAAATAATAATGTCGGGATACCACTGCACCCGGTACACCGTGGGGCAGCTTCCCGATGAACGTAGTGAATTGGGAAGGCAAGGATATGTTTCGGGATTTCTTTTTCTCCGAAAATGCTTCCCGAAACTGCGCAGCATAAGCTGCTCTTTGCCTCCCCAATCCACATAAACCACAACAATGTCTACTATGAGTAAACCAACTGTCAGGAAGGGCGGTCGTCCCTCTAAACCGACCGATGAGAAGCGCACCCATGTGGTGACAATCAAACTGAACGATGCCGAATACTCCGACCTTCTGGAGCGGTCAAAAACCGCCGGAGTAAAGATGGCGGAGTATGTCAGACACAGCGCGTTCCGGCTCACTATCGTCAGTCGCCTGAGCGGGATTGAAAAGGAAATTGCCAAAGGAATACTAAATCTCAGTTCCGATTTCAATCAGGCAATGACCTGTTTTCATCAGCTCAAACTTCGCAGCGCGGCAAATAAATTAGCCGCTGTTGTCGATAAGATGTTTGACATTCTCAAAAAATTAAGACCCAATAAAGAGACTGATTATGTTTGCAAGAATACTTAAAAGCGGCACGTTTCACGATGTCGTGGGGTATGTGACGCGCCAATTCCACGACCCGAAAGAGTATCCATCCGACACATGGCGCATCATCGGAAGCGAAAATATTTTCACATCCGACTATGCGAAAATGGTGCAGTCATTTGAAGCGATACATGGATTTATGCCCGGCAAGGAGAATCCGGCAGGACATATTTCAATCAGTTTTGACAACGCCGATGCGCCTCGCCTGACCGATGAATTCATGGCTCAGCTCGCAAAAGAGTATATGGAAGGTATGGGAATCAAGAACACCCAGTATCTTGTCGTGCGCCATCTGGAAACCGAGCATCCGCATTTCCATATCGTCTATAACCGTGTGGATATGTCAGGCAAGGCAGTCGACGAGCGCAACAATTTCAGGCGCAGCGACCGTGTTGTAAAGGCTATCAAGGACAAATACGGACTCACATACTCGCCGCTGAAACAGAAATACGAGGACAAAATTCCAGTATTTAAGGAGCGGATCAGTCAGGCGATTTATGGCTGTAAGTCGTGGGATGAGTTCTCGCGCCGCCTCGCCTGTGCAGGAATTGAGGTAAAATTTCATGACGATCACAACACAGGCAAACACATAGGGGTGAAATTTACAGACGGAGACATAACGGTCAACGGGTCTAAAATCGACCGTGCGTTCACATATCGTCGCCTGAACAACCTCTTTGATTTCAACCGCAGGCAGGAATTTGAGCAATCAGATTCTATCCAGCAGAAACCGAAAGTAACGGTCGAATATGCACCGTCACAAAAGCCATCTCTTGTGGAGGACGTTCTGGACGCAACCATAGGAGCGGTCGGAAATCTGTTCACTCTCGGCCCCGGCTTCGACCCGGAGGAACAGGCGTTTCAAAACGCCATCAAGAAAGAAGAAGCCAGACGTAAACGCAAATCAAGAAGAATCTGAATATGTCAAAGCTATATGATGACGTCAAGAAACAAGGTGAGCAGATTGACGACCTGCAAAAGACAGTTACCAACCACACCACTCGCATCGAGACCCTCGAAACCACGGCGAAGGCAACGCCACCGTCACAAACACAGACGATGCCGTCTGAGGTCAAGGTTGTGCTTCCTGACGATATTGCCAGAAAGTCCGACATAGAGGAAGCCGTGACTAAGATTACCCGCAAATGCAATGCCGGAGAACGCCCGATACCGCAGTCGGTAACGGTGACTGTCAGTGCATTGGACGCACTTGAAAAAGTGGAGTATGACAAGGCTATCCGAAAGGCTGTCAAGGATGAAATTCAGAATACCGATAAAAAAGCCGTAGAGAACAATGCCATCCTCAAAAGAATTGAGAAACGGCAGAACAGCTCTGATAACGAAACCGCGTTGCGCAACAAACTAAATGCCTTCAAAATAGTGTTCGTAATAAACGCGGTCATTTTCATCGCATTCGGCATCATGTTCCTCCATCAAGACAGCGAGATTGAGCACCTCAAACGAGTGGAATGGCTCTACCGCTGGAGCCGCATCGGGAGGACAGACACCGAGGAATATCAGGACTTTGAACGCCGTATGCTCGATGGGAAGAAAGAGGAAAGAAACGGCATGAAGACCAAAATCTTCAATATGGAGCGCAACGCTCCGCAGTTCCTCTACTTCCGACCAGTCGATGACTGGACACCCGAACCGCCGGAGCCACCTAAGTCCGAGGAAACCGAACAATCCAAGGCTCAGGCGGAATCAAAGCCGAAGCCGTTACCTCATGAGCAACGCTCCCGCTTAACTCGGGGAGAAATCCAATCAATTAAGGATATGCGAGCCAATCCCCATATCCCCGAAGACGCCAAACCGGAATTACCCGACGGCTACGAATAATCCCTGCTAACTTAAAGACAGACAACCCCGACAATCACTGCCGGGGGTGCCTGTCTTTGTCTATGTATGATTAAGCTGTTACTCTCACTTCATGATAGCTGAGCTTCCTGCTCCCATGGTCTGAATTTCATCGCCACGCCGAACTTTCTTTCCAAAACCAAATGTGTAGCTTGCGGTAAGGCTAACAAACTGATGGCTTGACGCACTGTATTCGGTAGTATATTGGTCAAACCATTTACTCTCGAGTCTTGATGTCTCTGCCACCCAGTTACGTCGGAAAATATTGACAGCGGCAGCTGTGAAATTCCAAGAGCCGTTGCTCCAGCCGATTTTCAGTTGATAATGAGTCTTACGCTTAACCGAGGTTGCAGTAAGGCTTTGTGATACCAATTCCCTGAAAGCAGGTGAATAATACGCCGAGACATAGAATTTGCCGATATAATAAGTAGCGTTAAGTGAAAGCGACAGATAACTGTTCGTATCGGCATATATTCCGGATATTTTCTCAAACCACATCTGCGGAGTGGCTCTAAGTACCAGTGAGCGGTTCAGCAGTTTGGCTGTTAATGACGTTCCGAAATAGAAATCCTGATAATATCCGTCATTTTCCAAAGTGCGAATCATCAGACCGTCTGGACCATCAGGCGTGAAAACAGGCACTATGCGGTTGAAATCTCTACTCCAGCCTGTAAATGCCGACAATGAAAACTTATTGTTGGGTAGCCAAGTGTAATCAAGAGTGACCTTACTTACTTTCACATTTTTCAGATGAAGATTACCTGTCTTGTACAGCAGTTCATTCTCCTGGATTATGTCAGGTGTTTTTTCAGATGCCTCAACGGGGCGTATATTCAGCATAGCCGAGAGACTGATCTGATTTTTTTGATTAAAGGCATACTGGGTGTTAAGATTTACAAGAGGAATAAAACTATTTGTACGCACTCCGCTGATTTTGTTAGACTCCCCGGCAACACCTGCTGACAACTGTCCGTAAAAACTATCTTTTGAGAAAGTGTATCCGACAATGCCGCCATAAGCGAACTGGTTGAATTCCGGTGTGGCCACAGTATTACCTGTGTATTTCACTCGATTATTATAATAAATGCCCAATATGTTAACGTCAAGAGTGTGGTATCTGTCAAAAGACTTGTTAAGCTGTATCTGCAATTCACCGGTTACTGCATCCTCTGTTGCGTCAGTTCTAATATCAGTATTGTCTGAGGCATATCTGCGGTCAGACTCAGTGTGCTGATAGAAGAATGAAGGGATGGCATTTAGCTTGAATCCGTTGCCTAAGTCAAAGTAATAATTACCTCTCCACCGAGGATAGAGATATGTCGAGTTTAACGAGTTTGTGTAGTCGCTGTTGCCAAACGCATCTGAAGAAAACACCAGTTTACCGTTATAAGAACTGTTAGGGGTGTTTAGTGCAGTGAAAAAGAAACTGTTGGAGATTACAGCCTTGTCTGATGTGTATTTGGCTCGGAACGAGGCTCCGAATTGATTATGCTGAAAGCGGCTGCCGTCAAGTAGATTACTGCGGGTTATTTCATTGATTTCGCCATTATTATCGGGAAATCGAAACACCTGTGTTTGCTCATTCCCCGTGTGATGACGGTCGGTGTATTTATCGTTCACGCTAATGTCGTATGTCATGCGCTTATATGACATCTTTGCGTAAGCAACGCCACTGCCGGAACCTGCCATTATGTTGCCGGTACCGGATACCTTGGCATATCCTCCGTAATTATAATGCTTCAATGTGATGTTTATCACATTGAAGCATGGTTGAAACGCGGATCGGTTGGAAAAACAAAATATTCCACTTTTTTGACGTCCTCCGGGCGTAAGGCATCTTTTTCCTCTTGCGTAGCCGGCTCCATGTCAATATAAATTGACACTTCGTCACCGCTTGGTGTCGTCACTGTGCCTCCAATCGGATTTACGTTTATCTGAGGTATAGCCATACTGCTAAGAAGATCTATTGCATTTTGGGCAGTACGCTTGCTGTTCCTGTCAGGATAATAGGTCGTGACATTGGAAGAGGTACGTTGCATCTGAGCCTCAACCACAACTTCGTTAAGTTCCCGTGCCTTCACGCTGTCAGGAGTTTCTGTCTGTGCAAATGCACACAAAGCACAGAACAGAGTGATAATGAAAATGAATATTGGTCTCATATTTATAGCGTTTTGTGATTATAGATTCTTATATTTTTGCCCATATCGTATGTATGCCATCAAGGACAGTGTTCCGATTGCAACAAGATACCAGACGATAATCGGAGGACGTTTTCCGATACAGATAAACAGACTTGCAAGAAAACAGCCGGTTGCGATATTTTATGAGTACCTTTTCATCAGTTTTCCCCGACAGATTTGGATAACATATTTTTCGGGCACATCGGGATACTCCGATTTATAGTCTGCAACCATGCGCGAAAAGATTCGAGGAAAACAGTATCCGGTAAAGAACACAATTATACCACATATTGCCGACAGAACTGCATTGAAAGGAGAGATAAGGTCGTAGTAGATGTAGCTCATTCCGTTCCCTTCAATCCATGCTGTCAGAGCGAGCAAAACTGTAAGGAGTACCATATATCCCACAGTCGCGGTAAGTCCGTATTTGAACGATTGCATCATACTATTTGGTTTTGATTTACGATGCAAAATTACGTCCAATCAGCCTGACTACAAACTACAACACCTTACATCGACCGATGTAAGGTGTTGATATTCAGATACGCCCGAAAATAAAATCTAACATTGCCTAACAAGGCTCCGCATCAGGCGAAATATTTGAGGTATTCCTCTTTGCGAGGTGTCTCGCTCTTTGAAATTATTGATTTCAGGCGGGATTTATAGACATAGATATTGCGAAGGTCTGTGCCGATGAATATGCTTATCGACGGCAGTGAAAATCCACAGAAAAGATAAAGCGCGAGGCGATATTGCGAGGCCGACAATTTGGGGTAGTCAGCTTTGAAATGTTCCATCAGTCCGTTTTTGTATCCGTTGACCACATCCGTCAGCTCCTGCGTGGCGGTATTGGAACTGAAATCGTTGAGAGAGTTTTTGACATCGGCATATATACGTTTCTGTTCCTGTCCGGTCTCCCTACATTCAAAATATGACGAGGCAAGTCCATCAAGCAGCTTGAAGCGAGTGCCAAACAGTTTTTCAATTCTGTTCGACATTTCCTCTTGCTGTTTACCGGTTTCAAAGAGATTATCCCGCAAATTCCTGATTTGGACTAAATCATTGGCGTGTTCGATTTTTATCCGTTTTACATATAACGAATATGAAAGTATGATGATGCAAAGTAGCATCACTATGCCTATGCTACCCCATATAATTTGGCTCTTCTGTCTCTCCGCCTCTTGTGCTTGAAGTTCTAAATCATGTTTTTCCTCTATAAACTTTTGTTTACGTTCAAATTGGATGCTAAAAATAGAATCCTGTTTATGGGAGTAATCCCAATAAGTCGAAAATGCTTTTTGATAATCCCCTAAATCACGCAAAACAGTAACCAAGATTGCTTGATACTTCAAAGTGTCTATTTTATTGCCACTTTCATACACTTCATCAAGGAGTTGTTTTGCATGTATGTTGTCGCCAAGTATATTATATCCTAATGCAAGATTAAGCAACCCATTTGTATCATATGAATCAATCTTCTGCTTACCAATAATTTCAGACAGATCTTGTTTGGTTCCAAGATTGATAATATATGTCAGTTTGTGCCCATTGAAGTTTCGACTTTGATATTTATCAACCGGAGTGAACGAGGTGCAGATATTATATATGCTGTCGGCAAGCATCTTATTTTTCAGAACAGTTGCACCATTAAGTGCATTCATCAGACAGTCAAACTCATAATAGTCGTATGAGTATTTCTTATATATTTTTGCAGCTTTCAAATAACAGTTTGTGTATGTTCCAAAATCATAAAGATTAGTATACAAACCGCCCTGAGCAACGAGAGTACGGGCGATACACAACGAGTCTCTTGCTCCGACCGTATTATCAAGAGCTTTTGCAAATGTGTTGATTGCATTGTCTTCGTCACCTCTGTTTTGAAATATCCGCCCTTGATAGTAGTATGTCCTTAATTTCTCATCGGGCGTACCATTGTCAAGATAATAGTCAATTGCCGGCTGAAGGACATCAAAGGTCGTGGTGTCAATATAGTTCTTGTCCAGAGCCATTGACATAAGCAAGGCGTAACGAGCCTTCTCTTTCTTGGTTGAAAGAGTTTCTTTGTCAATACCATCCAACAGCATATAGGCTGAATCAGGGTGTTGCTCCATAATTTCCTCCGCCTTGGTCAACTGACGGTCTATTTCCGGATTGCTACCACACGACACAGCCACACTTGCTACGATAAACGCAACAAGCATTATCAGTAATGGGTATCTATGTAGGAGTTTCTTTGTATCCATATTCAATGACAGCCTATTACGCCGCCATTCCAAGATGCAAAATTACAAAAAATCGGTGACAAAACGGCTAACCGTGCCTGTTTATCTTTATCTAAGCATCGATTTTGGTTTGGTTCGGGCACTATATATGCCCGACAAACTAAACCTATCTAATATGTGGGAGGGCGAAAAGAAAAATCCCAGCGGAGTTATATTCTTTGAACGGACAAGGTTTTCATATCTCACGGATTTGTAGTAACTTTGCAGTATGGAGCAACTGCAAAAGGCATATTCAATATTTTGCGATGAGAGTTGTTATCTGCAATTTGATAACAGCGACATTATGTGCATTGGGGCAATAATTGTGCCTGATGCAGACCTTGACGCTTATAAGGTCGAACTTAAACGCATAAAACGCAAATATGGCATCCTCCATGAATTGAAATGGAATACTGTAAGCCGCACGCATCTTGCCATGTATGACGAGATTCTGCGTTTGTTTTTTGAGTCATCAATGGTATTCCGCAGTGTGCTTATCAAGAACAAGTCGAATATTCAGGCTCATTCTTTGAAGCGTGATGAGTATAACCGGTTCTATTATTCAGTCATTGAACGCCTTATCCGGTTTTCTATCCGGCATAATTCCGACAGTGCCAATTCTTACCGAATTTTCCTTGACCTTAAAGACAATAACGGTAAAATCAAACTTGCTTCAATACACAGTGAACTGACAAACATGATAAGGACGAACGATAAAATACAGTCGTTGCAGAATATCCGTTCACATGAATCGCAGTTTATCCAGCTTGCTGATATTATAATCGGGGCTATCACATACAGGTCAAGAGGTCTGAATGGGAGCGAGGCAAAATCCCACATTGTAAGACTTATCGAAGAATTGTCGGGTTACCATCTTGATGAAGGGACTGAGCCAGGAGATGACAAGTTCGCGATTTACGATTTTCAACCGAAGAAAAGAAATGGCTGATAACGATATACTCGGAATGTTGCAGCCATATTTTGATTGCGAATTGTCGGTTGATGACAAGGACAAGATATTAGAGCTGCATGAGAGATTCAAGGATGATGTCTTAATCCAGAAGGTAAATCTTGATGGTGCCGAATTGATAATAAAGCCTTATCCATACAATCGCTCACATAAGGATGGGTTGCCCGATTGGTTTGACGGACTGCTTGAGAAGTTCGTCCATGTCATAACGCGGGATGCCAAAGAGGATAGGCGTAAAACAGCAAAAACGGTGAGAGAGTTTCGCTCAGAGCGAGCTGTGCGCGTCCATTGGATAAAGCCCATTTTAGAGAACGCCTCCGACAAACGTATCACGCGGTTCAGATATATTGAAAATTCCGGTCGGGAACGCGAATATTTTTGGTATCGCGCAAAAGGTTATATGGTTGTCGTGGAATATATAAATCCCAATTTTGCTTTAATTACCGGCTTCTGTGTTGACCAGTCCAATCACGCATACTATATGCGTAAGCTTCAGAACAAGGCATAAAAAAACCGCATTTACGGTAATGCGGCCAACCAAGTCTTTCGTTCTTCGATCGATGACGGTGCAAAGTTAGCGATTTTTTCTAACTCTACAAAATTAAAACAGCAATAGGCTAAGAAAGTTCAAAATTATACCGTCATCCAATAACTGCGACGGGCTGTCGCAGTATTTCTGCTCATTCAGATAGCCGCGCCATATTCTTCGATGCACTTTCGGAGGAGTGTAATTATAGAACTCTTACGTCACGCTTCCAAATCTAAGATTTTATAGCACATTTGGAAGCTTGATGGAATGGAGGGGTATGATAATCGTAGATAACGAAATTCCACGAGAGTGCCAAATCGCATACTTTTTATGCACATTTGGCACCGTGATGGATGTTATAAGTCGGATTGGTTTAGCTCGGGCTTTATATATGCCCGATAAACCAAACCTAATATACGACTGAGCAAAAGAAAAAATCTTAATCCACTACATTGGGGAACTAACTTATGCAAAACGCACAAGTCGGGATACAGGTCAGACATCAAGACCTTTAGAACACTTCTTCTTTTGCGCCATTGACTATTGCGTCTATCTCGTCGGCGATTTCATCAGATGAGAGCTTGATGTAGTCCATGAAGGTCTTTTGCGTTTTGTGTCCGCTGACGTGCATCATCTGGACAATCGTAAATTTGTGGGAGAGGTACATGTTGGTAATGCCACTGCGCCGGGCTGTATGGGTGGTGACACAATCATAGCGCGGCATCATCACGTCTCCTTTCTCGTTACGTTCTACTGCCAGTTCTCCGGATTTCTCCCTCTCTTTCTGTTTCATGGTGAGCTTTGTCGGAACCTTGACAGCAAGTGTCGGCACGCTTTCGGAGAGGTCTTTAAGTATCTCCTTGATATAGCGGTTGAGAATCTGGTCTACTACAGAGGGGAGGTGATAATTATATTTCTCGCAGATGGCTTGGAGGTTGGGATTCATTATTGGAATTTTCACCTCGTTGCGCGTTTTCTGCTGAACAAGACGGATAATCGGAGTGCCTTTCGCTGTTGTCGTAAAGTCCTCCGGCTGGATATTGTTGTAGTCGCTGACGCGCTGACAGGTATAGCAACCGACGAGGAAAATATCTCGCACTTGGTCTTTCAATCCGGTGAGTTCCATTTCTGCCAATGCCTGCAACTCCGTTTCGGTAAGATAGATTTCAGCAGCCTTGTCACTTTCTTCCACTTTACGCTTGGAGAAGCAACTTAATGCACGGTCGTTATTGTGCAGTCCGTCCTCATATGCGTAGCCAACCATAGCGCGGAATGAAACAAGGTATTTGTTGACCGAACTGCCCATGTAGTCGAGCTTCTGAAGGTGGTCAAGAAATTTCGTCACCAACGAGCGGTCAACATCTGCCCATGTCAATTTGTGGCGTGGGTCGAATCCGTTAAACAGTTTTCGGAAACTGCTCCACGCCTTACAGCTACCCGCAGTGTAACGGTTGTTACCATTGAGACGTTTGCCGGATTTTATTTCCTCGACAAAGCGGTCAAGGAAATTCCAGATGTTAGCCCGCTCGGCTTCTGCGGCAATGCGAGCGTTCTCCGCTTCTTCCCGTAGTTGTCGTTCTTCTTTTTCCTTTGCGATAACTTCCGCCTCTTGTTGACGGCGTACTATCTCTGATTTCTCCGGGTCTGCAATAGCCATTATTTCCTGTTTGACCTTTTCGCGGTCAAATTCCGGAGCTTCCATTTCTCGTTTGAGCATGACCTCGATGCGACCGAGTTTGTCATGCAGTCTGGGATACTCCTTGCGATGACGGGCTAATGCGTCCTCGCTCGAAACAGCCACTTTCCACTCCGGCACAGACACACGGAGCCGCGTTGTGAACTGAACATCAATCTTGCGTATGGGGTCTTGTACCCTCACGAAGAGGGTTGCTTTATCCTTGTTCTCGTCCTTTTTGAGGAAGTAGAATCTGGAGAGAGTCTTTGCCATAATTCAAATTCGTTTAATTGTCTGATATACAGGATTGGGTTGTGGTTCAAATTCAAACCGAACCAATCCGATCGCAAATATAGTAAACTTCTCAAAAGTTACCTATAAAGTTACCTATAATTCTTGAATATTAACGCCTGAAAACAAATTCAGTTCAGTTTAATTGCATTGATATATAAGATTATAGCATTTAGTGTCATTCGCCACGATTCATTATAATTCATTAAAAATGGTGCTGGTTGCACCACTGAAGACCGCTAATTCTCAATGAGTTAGCTGTCTTTTATTCAACCACACCTCTCCGAGTCACCACAACCGTCAGCTCGGCGAGGGCACGAGCCATAAGTCACCACGCTCATGCTAATGCGCTGAGATATTGCTTGTTATGCGTGTTACGATAGGTACATATCTTTTCTTATTACGGCTTAATATGCTGATAGTCAGTATATATTTCAAATTTACACAAATCTGTTCAGGTCATTCAACCCCACACCATCGCCTCGCAACCCCAGACTTTAACAGACCTTAACCATATTCCGGCGATAAAACCTTTAGTTCGGCGAGGCTTGTCCGAGTCAAATGTGGAGACCTCAGCCTCATCGGCTTGCCGCTTTCGCCATGCCGAAAGGAAATTTCGCCGGGTCACCACGCTCAAATCTAAAATCAGGTTAAATCTTTGGTTCGGGTGGCAAGGTTTTATGGCATGCACCCGAGCCAATGGAATTGAAATTATCACTGTTCATTCTCCATTTATGATTTAATTCTGCGAAGTACTAAAATACTTGCCTCATAAAGGCCATATATCGGAAGATATATGCATGATAAAAACTCTTTTCTCCTTACAACACTCTGGTTGAGGGTTTTCGTGTCTCTAATGTTTAATTTGGCTTAAAAGTAAACACACTTTGAGATTTGTGCTGTAAGTACCTTCAGTGCCCCATGTCTTCAAGAGACAGTGCGGCATATTCAATATGCCAGCCTTTGCGCTTTGATATGATATTCTGTGATTTTTGCTCCAGATCATGCAGGTCAATACGTCGTGGATTGCGCTTGACTTCGCCGATTACTATTTCACGGTCGGCCTCGTTGACAGCGATAAGGTCAATCTCATTGTTGCCGTCTTTCTCCCAATAGTTTGTAACAATGTTATATAGACCGGCCTCACGGTACATCTGTCTGAAATAGCGTTCCAGAATCCAGCCCGAGAAAGTAGAATAGTCGGCAAGCACCTTTTCCTTTACATAGGAAAGATTCCCAATCTCCACCGCACTCCGGTATTTATATATGAATCTGAACCAGAAATTGAGGAAGTTGTCCTTGATACCGTATTTTACGTTGCGGCTGTTCTCACTCGCGAGATAAGGTCGGTAACGATACACAAGATCATAGGTATTCTCCAGCTTGTCGAGATAACCTCCCGCTTCCACACCGGTATAGGATTTGATTTCTCCGCGTTCATTGAAACCTCCGGCGATTGCAGACAAAATGGAAAAGTAATTCCCATAGTCTTTGCCGAACTCATCGGAGAGAAACTCCTTTCCCTCGTCAATGAAGTAGGAGCCGAATGACAGCACGGATTCCATTATCTTCTCTTTTGTAAATGCCTTCTGGATATGGATCTGTTCCACATATTTTGCGACTCCGCCAGTGATCATATACATTGCAAGCAGGTCATCGGGGGTGTAATCGGGATTATTGTCCCGCATTATCTCACGGAGTGTTGAAAGTGGAAATTCACGAAGACGGATGCGTGAGGTTGCCCTGCCATAAAGAGGTTCATTTTTATCATCGAATATCTTGGTCATCATTGAATATAATGAACCGCATATCACCAGATTTATCTGTGCCTCATTCTTGTTGCTGTCCCAGATATTCTGCATCTCGCTGAAAAATGCCTCGTTGACATATTTGAAATTCTGAAACTCGTCAAAAACGAGTGTGAAATGCCTACGCTTCGCAATCTGCATGACCGATGCAAACAATCGTGCCATACTTGAAAAGTCGCCTAAATCCTCGCCAAGTACATCACGTATCGTATCGGAAAGTTCCTGACACAACAGCGCCTCACTCTTACGAGCCACAAAGAAATAGATCATCTCTCTGCCTTCGTAAGCATGTTTGATTAGCGTTGTCTTGCCGATGCGCCTTCGTCCGGTTATTACAGTCATCTGGGCATACTCCTTGGAAGTATTCTCTATACGCCTCAATGTCTCAGACTCGATCTCTCTGTCGTAGAACTTCATGCTATTGTAACGGCTGTTACTGTAACCGCTGTTGCAAAGTTAACCATAAGTTCTCACCCATCCAAATGATATTTTGAAAAAGTGGCCATTTGACACACTGATATGAGCGCATAAAATAGGTCAACGTCAGCTTACGAATATCGAAAGCGACGGGCTGTTATTTCACGGCGATCTTGCGGGTGGTCTGCCCCTGATGGATGATGTAGATGCCCGCAGGGAGACTGCTAACGGCGTCCATCGGTGCGTTGCGAAGTACAGCGACACCCTGCAGCCTTGATGCAACTGGATGATCACAAAATCAGTCTGAAACAAAAAGAAGGCGGATCATAACGCTAATTACGACACCGCCTCCTTACTCTTTCTATGACTTATCAGTTATAGTCGGCAGAACAATGGTTCATGTCAATATATTTATTGCCGTAACAGCAATCAGTTGAGGCTTATAATTGTCTGGAATTTCCACTCTACAGCCTGAGATGAATGATTCAGAATCTTTCCGGTTTCTATATCGATGACAATCTCTTCCTCATCCCCATTGGCAGTGTTGCGGCCGGAGAAACGTAAGAATCCGTAGTTGATATCATCGGTGGTATGCACATTCATATAATCCGGAACCGGATTCTCATATCTCAGAAAGCCTCCCTCTTTTGCATAGGGGTCATACCAGTCAATGCCTTCTCTAATTGAAGATTCAGAGCTAATTCCATAGAATCTATTTTTGTAATAATAGCGGTAACTTGAAAGTAATGTGTCCAACTTTTTCAGCCAATTCCATTCTTTTTTCACCAAATCCAGTTCCCATAGTTCTGTCGAGTTATCATGCTCTGAGGCAAGGACTATGCGGTCTCCCATTTGGAGGAAGTCGACATGCGGCATGTTGACTGACGTGGCGCTTGCCGACAAACAATCCTCTGGAATGCCGTTAAATTAGACAGCCTCTTGGTTATGACGATAAAAAGCAATCGTCTTATTATTGTCTATTGGTCATACTCGTGGCATTTTTATGCAGGATTTTTGCTTTCACATTCTTGCCGTCGCAGACTACGATATAATAATCAGGGACAAGATTAGCATCAGAATAGATGCCTTCGTAGACGAGAATTCCGCTGAGATTGAAGATCTTGACATAAGAGGATTCATTGGTCAAGATTTCCTCAATCCCTAACAATTCACTCACGACCACTGCACATTCAGCGGAGATGCCAGAACCATCGGTTGTCGATGCCATTATTACTGCTGTACCTTTTTTGAGCAACGAAATCAAGCCGAAATCATCCACAGTAGCGGTACTTTCATCAGATGAACTCCATTCTATGGTTTTGTTGGTCGCATCTTCCGGAAGAACTGTAGCTTTAATCTGTATCTGTTCTCCTTCTTTTCCCTCGGCATACGAAGGATCCAATGAGATAGAAGATACTAAAACGTCTCGTTTCATGACAGAAATATTGCATGTAGCAACGATATCGGAACCATCAGTCGCATAAGCGGTTATTAATGCATGTCCCTCCTTTAAAAGAGACACAAGGCCATTGTTATCGACCGATGCCACACTTTCGTCGGAAGAACTCCAGGCAAGCACTTTGTTGGTCGCATCTTCCGGAAGAACTGTAGCTTTAATCTGTATCTGTTCTCCTTCTTTTCCCTCGGCATACGAAGGATCAAATGAGATATAGGCTACTAAAACGTCTCGTTTAATGACGGAAATATTGCATGTAGCAATGATATCGGAACCATCAGTCGCATAAGCGGTTATTAATGCATGTCCCTCCTTTAAAAGAGACACAAGGCCATTGTCATCGACCGATGCCACACTTTCGTCGGAAGAACTCCAGGCAAGCACTTTGTTGGTCGCATCTTCCGGAAGAACTGTAGCTTTAATCTGTATCTGTTCTCCTTCTTTTCCCTCGGCATACGAAGAATCCAATGAGATAGAAGATACTAAAACGTCTCGTTTAATGACAGAAATATTGCATGTGGCAACGATATCGGAACCATCAGTCGAATAAGCGGTTATTAATGCATGTCCTTCCTTCAAAAGAGACACAAGTCCGTTGTTATCGACCGATGCCACACTTTCGTCGGACGAACTCCAGGCAAGCACTTTGTTTGTCGCATCTTCGGGTAGTACAGTAGCTTTAATCTGTATCTGTTCTCCTTCTTTTTCTTCTGCTGAAGATGGATTTAATGAAATTGAAGATACTTTATTTATCACTATGACATCTTTATAGATAACAGCTCTCCAACCATCAGTATCTGTTGATACACAGATTGTTGTTGTGCCGATATTCTTTGCTGTGATACACCCGTTCTGATTAATTTCAGCAATATCGGAATCGCTTGAAGAATATTCCCAAGTTCGATCGTTCTGATACTCAGGCCGGATAAATGGTTCTACTGTAACTGATTCACCTCGCGACAAGTATATTTTATCACTGTCTAAATTAGACAATCCATACTGGAATGTTTCTTGGTAGACTTTGCATACCGCCTTGATGTCAGGATTTTCTACAGAATGAGCTTCAATCTCAGCGCCATTATTAAATGGTGGGGAAATATACCATTTGTTGTCATGGCCATTAATAGCACTAGTCTTATAGAATGAGATTCGTTTGTCAGTAGCGTTTTCAGGGAGAACTTTTGCATTTATAGTAAAATACGTGTAAAAAGGCACATGAATTTCATATCGGTCAAGTTCTATTGATTTTACCGGTACATATACTTCAACAGGAAAGTTTGCTATCGGAATATTGCATCCTTTTCGATACACAGATATGGTAGTGCGACCGGGAGAGACTCCGGTAATCTTAGCTTCATCACCAGCTATTGCAATATTCTCGTCTTCAGATTTGTAATGGAGTACAGTATATGGCGAAATGTTTCCGAAATATAAAGAATTACTTTTGGTATCTCCTACCCCCACAGTTAAAGAATCCGTGTAAAAATGCATTTTATTCACATTGCAAATACGAACATCACAAATGCCAGATGTAACATCAAAACCATCAGTTGATTTGGCTCGAATTCTTATTGTGCTTACATTGCCGTCCCATTCAGGCGAGACTTCAATTTTATCGTCACACAAGTCAGTCCATCCTAACTGAGATCCATTATTCACTTCATATTTAACGGTTTGTATTGCATTCTCAGGAGATACCTTTGCAGATAAATGAACTGTCTCTCCCGGGAACACACAATCTAAATCAGTACTTAATTCTATACTTTTGACCTTAGCTTCGACAACTATTACGTCAAATGTTTTTGTAGTACCATTTGTCGTCGAAAAAGAGATTGATGTATTTCCAGGTTTAACTGCTCTATAACTAAAATTTCCAATAGCACCACCATTTGCCATGCAATTTGTGCAGGTGTAAGATGGAGTACTATGTTTCCCGCAATTGTAATTAACGTGAGTTCGATATAATAATTCTGCTGTCCAACAATAAAACAATCAGCCATTTAGTATAAAACTAAGTGGCTGATTTTCTTGGTATTATCGCGAAAAATTCGTAAATTTATAGTGTCCAATTAT